>NZ_CADIKM010000012.1 GCF_902859895.1 Pararobbsia alpina | reverse complement strand
TGCTGAATGCAGTGAAGCAGCAACGCGAGCAGCATGCCGCCGAGACCGGCGCCGAGACCCGTCAGGAGCGTGACTGCGGTCAATATCGCCAGCGGAGTCCGCTCGCGGCGCACAAGCTCTGAAGTGATTGACTTGATTAACATGGCGCGTGGACTTGGCTGGCATTGAGGGAACCATCCTATGCCGCTTCGCAACATGAAACAAATTTCATTTGAAGATAGAATAATGCATCCGAAGCATATATGCGCCGAGGCGCAGTTCATCCCGCTGGTGCGCGCATGATGCCGCCGGAAAACGTAGCGTCTCAATCGCATGGCATCCGAGCGTGCTCGCAGGCGATCGTTGCGAAAGACTACTTTAGCGAGAGGGTGAACGCCTCAGACGGCCGACGATCTGCCGGATGATGCGCAAAAAGACCGGCCACTTCACCCAGTTAAGTGACGTTCTGT
Source organism: Pararobbsia alpina (assembly GCF_902859895.1). Lineage (GTDB taxonomy): Bacteria > Pseudomonadota > Gammaproteobacteria > Burkholderiales > Burkholderiaceae > Pararobbsia > Pararobbsia alpina. The sequence goes on along the minus strand of NZ_CADIKM010000012.1, from coordinate 140,916 downwards.
CGATGATTTTGTTTGTCGCATTTTCGGCCATTGCTGCCATTGGGACCGAGTGGCCTCTGCGTCTGCAATGTGGCTGATTGCTGACGCAGGTAGTATTGAGCAGCCGAAAGACAGCTTTCTCGATAAGCGAACTCACCCTCCTGACCCGATGCCGCCGGTCGGTAAATTTGCGGCATCGTCTAAAGTGCGGCCTGAAACGGACGGTCACCACGCTGCTTGGGGTGATCGGGCATCGGCCTAGGCCCATTTAGACACCGATCGAGACAAAGGCTGGTCCCTGGTCGGCGGCAAGGGTTTCCAAAACGAAGTCGATGAATACCCGGGTCTTGTTCGGCAATTGCCTTCCTGAAGGATGAACGGCGTGGATGGGTAACGGCGCCGGCGCGAAATCCGACAACACGGTGATGACCGCACCGCTCGCAATCTCCTGAGCAAAGAGCCAGAGATTCACGGTGCGCTCCGTTGCCGACAGGTCTACCGATAGATGCGGGTATCTTGCGATGAGCCCCGGCGGATGCGGCACGATGTACAGCCGGCCGAATACCGGCGCCACGCTGATTCGGATGAGACCGCTCGGAGAAGCCTGTCCGCGCCCGACGGACGACTCGAGTTCAGAGAAGTCTTCAATGATCCGTAAGCCCGCTTCATAGACCGATTGACCGGCCTCGGTCAGCGTCATGCTGCGTGACGTTCGTCGGACGAGTTGAGCGCCCGGATACCGTTCGAGTGACGCAATCTGTGCTGACCGCAGGTTGGCCGACCCCGATCTCGCGTGCCGCGGCAGCGAAACTCCCACCGTCGACGATGCGAATGAAAAGTTTGAGCGCGTCCAGCCGATCCATATCCCCTCCAATACTTCCTGCCTGGAATCGAGTGTATTCCGTGGAGCCTTCTTATAGATGCTGCTGGGAAACGATATTGTCTCATCCACCGACGAAGTGCTAACGCCACAAAGGAGAGCAACGATGACCATTGAAAACCACAAGAGCCGGACCGAAGTCCGGCACGGCTTGCGTGAAGACGACCGTGAAGCCGAGATATCGGTTCTTGCCGGTATCCATGTCGGCAGTTGTCGACCCGTTAGAGACTCTTGGCCAAGATTTACAATCGTCTCCTCTGACCTCGATATGAGACAGTCGACGTTCGACTATTCACTGTCGCGCTTCCATATTCAAAATGGAGCCAACGCGAAGTTTAGAAGGATGGGCATCGCGCGTCGAACCCTTGAGCAGCCGCCCCACGTCTTCTGGCGACGTTGGTTTGGCAACTCGCAGTCAGCATCACTTGACTGATGCTGACTGCACGCTGTCCTGCGGTCACCTGGAAAGACAGCTATCTGATACTCGGGCGCTTCGATGGGGTGGACATCGTCGATGTCTGACGATTTGAAACAGCTCGAGAGAGCGGCGTTGATCATCCGCGCCTGTGGACACGCCACCACCGAGACCTTGCAAGGGACCGCGTGGGACGAATTTATCGCGACACTATAACGGGGTTGCCCGCCACCCCGTTGCAAAAAGCGCCGAGACAAGGTCGCCCGCCAAGCGCTTCGCGACAAGGCGTTCTGGCGATCTGTCGCGTTTCAGTCGGGCTGTCGGCAAAACGGTGAGAGCCACCCGGGGCGCACTGAAGCGACTCCACTTTCCGCTCGAGGCTGATCCCCATCAGCGAGCGCTGGTGCGTCGCGTACGTGAATTGGCGATGGAATGCGAGCAGTTTTTGGCACCTCGTATCGTTGAGGACTGGCCCAATGTCGACTGATCAGATTTCGAAACGGCTGACCGCGTGACCCGTGATGGACGCGCTCGCCTGATATGCTAAATGCTGCTCAGTTTCAATGTAAATTCATACCACGCCAATGGCCTAGCACGTGACATGCAGGATGGCATTGGCCTGGTCAGGGTGCTCCTTCAGATTGGCGACGGCCTCTGCTGTTGGCAGGATGACCAGTTCGACTTGCCGACGCCGGGCCTCGAGCTTCACCTCTTCCATTACCGGTAACGCCCCGGTCCCGGTACCAATCACCAGCCGCCTGCATTTCCGGGGTATGTCCTCCGCCAATGACAGCGGTGTGTGCCCAAAGGAAAATCCCCACCACAACACTAGCACTGAACATCCGGCGTGGCTTGCGCGCGGAACCGCAGGATCACCCGCCGCGCATTGGTGGCAGATGCTACGATGGCTGGAAATCGCTGCGGAGGTCTCAATGCAAAGCCCCGCTCTGTTCCACGTGCTTCTCGACCACCTCGAGGCGAACGGCACCCAGCCTATCGACATTCAGCGGTTCGTCGACCGGTGGCACCGACGTCGATCGCACGAGGCGTTTCCGTGCCCGGTCTGCTACCTCGCCGGCGAGGAGCAGCCGCTCGCCGCATTGCCGGCGCAAGGTAATGTCGAGCCATTTAAATGCCCAGGTTGTCGGACACAGTTCGACGTACCAATCGACGGGTAACGCCACGTCTTCCGAAATGAAGGGGCAACGCAAAACGCCGGTTTCCGCGAGCGCATCGCCTAAAATGCAAGCATGCCCGCGACCTGGGAAGGAGGCTGCCTGGCCGAGTCGATGACGGAGTCCTGTTTGGGGTGATTGTGCTGATCATGGCTGCAATATTGGTAGCAGAGCACTACAGACGCGCACAGCACAGGAATCAGCAATTCCGCTGGCTGGACACGCATCCCGTGAGGGACTGGCTTAAGCGCAGTTCGTTCCCACTTATCCGATGGCTCCCCGGCCTCGATGGGGGAAAGGAACGAGACGCAGAAGACAGCATGTGGTATGCGTGGCTTGAAGAGCAGCGTGGCTTGATGCAGTCGATCAGCGACTGGTCGATGCGCGGATGGGATGCCTGGACGTCACCGGCGAAGCCTTGCATGCCCGTCGCCGCTGTCGGCTATGACTGGCTGCGCGGCCATATCCGTCTTTGACGGTCGAGATGCTTTTTTGGGGTCCTCTCTTTTTCCCTGCACTAAGTGACGGTAGGAGACCGAGCACTGGCGTGGGACTGAGGATCGCGGTAGGAGCGATGGGTAACCATCGTCTATACCGCGACCCCTTTCTCAGCTTTTTTAGGGGCCGTGTGAAGCCGCCCCCGGTACTGCTCATCGTTATTACTCTACCTGCACCTCGATGCGTCGCGGCTGCGCCTGTTCGATTCGTGGAATGCGTAGCGTTAGAACGCCGTCTTTCAAGCTTGCTTCGATCTTCGAGCCATCCAGTTCGCGACTCAATCTAAAGGCTCGGCGGTAGCGCGGCTCAAGAATTTCGGCGTGGAGCAGTTGCAGACCTTCCGACACCGCGACGGCAGCCTCTGCTTCAATCAGCAGGTGTTCACCTTCCATCTTGATTTCGAGACGGTCCCTCGAGGCGCCCGGTAGGTCGGCCGTGATGGTAATTCCCGTCTCATCTTCGACGATGTCCACGGGCGGGATCAAGGCCGCGACCGCGCTTCTGGTCGACAAGTTTTGCGGTTCACGCGTGGCGAGTTGGGTTTCTTCGCTCATGGCAGTCTCCTTTTACTGGACTTTAATCAGGCGAGGCTTGGACGACTCGCGCTTCATCACGGTGACGCGCAGACAACCGTCCGCATATTTTGCCTCGACGCGAGCCGGGTCCGCATCGTCAGGCAGGTTGACGACGCGGCGAAACTTGCCGGCAAACCGTTCGTCCGCATAGACGGTTTTGTGCGCGCCGGCGTCCGCAACGGCGGCCGGCCTCTCTCCGCTCAGGATAAGCAGGCCCTTGTCGATGGATACCTCCAGGGCCTGCGGGTCGACGCCTGCTACAAATGCGACCACTTCGATGGCGTCCGTCGTACTCCCGATATTGATTGGCGGAAATGTACCCCGAGCGCCGGCACGGATGCCGGACGAAACGCCAAAGTTTCGAACGGCGGCGTCCATCTGCTCCTGGAGCCACTCGAAGTCCGGAAATACGTCGGAAGAAAACCTCTTGAATGAACCCTTCATGGCTGGATCTCCTTTCATCTATCACCTTGCAGGCGAGTGCGGCCCTTAACAACTTCGCCGAAAGGCGACCAAGGGCAGTCACTCGAACCTCACGTTGGCCGGGAATGGGTGTGGCCGACCTATGCGAAAAAATACGAGATGGCGGATTGTTGTACGCGCTCGCTTTAAGCAGTCCATGTTCTCTCTCAGACCAGGCATATCCCCACATGCGGCTGTACAAAACCGGCTGGCGGGACGTTGGAGCGCGGTCGTCATCAAGTCGTGGAATCGAACGCGCTTCGGCAAACTGTTATCGCGTTCGGTGCCTCCTGTGCGATGCCCCGGCAATCGGGTTGTCTTCACGAAAGCCGGGGGATGTTTCCAGCGCTTAGGTCACCCTTCAGGTCTCTTCGAAGGTATTGGGACCGCCGACTTCAAAAACTCGTGGCCATCCCAGGTTAGCCGCCAGTCGCTACCCATCGAGCGGACGAGATTTGCGTCGGCCAGCAGGTTCAACTGATACCACACACCCCGGTTCGAAACATCGAACGCCTCCTTGAGCGCGCTTTCAATGTCAAATCCGCTGAGGTGCGGGGATTTGTTTTCCTCGAGAGTCTTCAGTATTGCGAGTGCCAGATTCATATCGCGTTTCACGATCTCCTCCGGTCGCGGATAGGACATATATCGAAAGGGGTAGAACGTGTTTCATTGTCCTCCCAAAGGAGTCTTTGGGGGGCAGGCATCGAAGTGCACGGCGAGCCCCGTCTTCTCGACGGTGGGGGCGCCGATTGCAGAGCTGACCGGAGGCGCCGCAATCGATGTGATTCCAGGTTCCCGACAGGCTCATGCCACGGTCCGAACGCGTTGGCTGAATTTCAAGACCCGTCGCGAGCGCTGCCTGGGATTCAACGCTTCGGTCCCCTCATACCCTCGGTTTCCATCGCAGCATTGCGCTCTTCGCAGGCTTCGATGGGTTCCATGGTCTCGTCGATGGAAGCTGTCGCGCGTTCTGTGGCGGCCTTCGTTTCGTCGACGGTGGAACCGAGTCCTCCGTCGTCATCACTCGGGGGCTCCAGCATGTCTCGAAGCATGGCCTCCAACTCCGGCGTGTCCCACGGCGCGCCATGCTGCGCTTTCTTCTTTATGTAGTGCCTGACTTCTGCGTCCTGCTCCGGCGTCAGGGGAAGACCGCGAAATGTGCTTTGGGGGGTAGCGTCGCTCATGGTATTGCTCCGGAATTTATCCCGTTTTGAGTGTAGTTCTGTTGTGGCCAGCGAGCCTCAACTATCGGTCTGCGCATGGACTGATCCGTCCATTCGCATCGGCTCGTCCAGCGAGCGGACGTTGCCGTCGGCACAGATACGAGCTCGGGCGTTTTGCGCAATTGCGCTGATAGCGGCACCGTGCAAACAATCCCGGACGGGACAACGTCACGCGATCGCATAATTCAGCGCAGCGGCCTTACGCAGAAGGGACATACCTCGAGCGTGGCTTTGCGTCTTTTTCGGCACCTGCAGGCGGTTTCGACCGCTCATGACGATGCGAGCACCGATGCAAATTGCGACGGGTCATGAAGGATGGCAGGAACTATGACAAAACTGTCCGGACAGTTTTGCATTGAGCGCGTGCGCAAAAGCTGTACGCTGGTGGTTCCCGACTGCGACCGGATCGGACCCAGATGAGCGCATGGCATTCGGCTTTCACAACCTCAGCTGCCTGCGACGCACTCGAGCACTGCGTAACGTTCTGGGGTCATGGCGACGTCGCGAAGGGGACCACGAATATCGGTGTCGGACAGACGGGAGGGCGGGAGATGCAACTGATCGAACCGGATGAACGCCAGGCTTTCCTGGCGATCTTGCAGCGCAAGAGACTGGCGGAAGGTGAATTCGAACTGCTGGAAACGGATACGACTGACCCCAAGGGCGACGAGAACGTCGGCCTGCAGGGATATGTCACCGTAACCAGACTATCAACACAAATTGTGAGGGAATACCCCATCGGCTTCGAAACCGGGTGGGTGCAGCATTTCAGACAGGATCTCGAAGCCGGCGTCTTCGATAAACCGGAATGAGATCCCGCATCTCATTGGGGTGGGCTCTGGTGCAAATTGAAGGGGCCGATGGGTTACGCTCGGCTTTTCACGAGCGCGAGCACGCAATGAGTAAGCTTGGAGACATCGACTGGTTGTTCAACGGCCGCCACTTTGACCGCGAAATCATCGTCCTGCGCGTGCGTTGGTACCTGCGTGATAAGCTCAGTTTTGGAGATCTCGTTGAAATGATGGCCGAGCGCAGCCTTTCGGTTGCGCACACGACGATCATGCGCGGGGTGAAACGTTTCACGCCGGAGTTCGTCAAGTGCTGGGACCGGTTTGCGAGGAATCCAGTGGTCATTCGGTCGACTTCCAGCTCAGCGCCAGGCGCGATTTCGCTGCGGCCAAGGCCTTCTTCGCGAAGGCGATCAAGAATCAAGGGTTCGCTTCGAAAACCATCACGCTGGACGACTACGCGACGTCTCACCGCGCGGTGCGCAAAATGAAGAATGATGAGTTGCTGCCGGACGACACGACGTTGCGATCGTCGAAGTATCTGAACAACCTGATCGAGCAGGATCATCGCCACACAAAATCGAGGGTGAACCTAATGCTCGGCTTCAAACGCTTCGGGAACGCAGCCGTGACGATCACCGACATCGAGCTGATGCATCGCATTCGAAAAGCTCCGTTCAACCTCACAAAGCTGTGCCTCAAAGATACCGCTGCGCCTGCTGTTTGGAAGGCAGTCCTTTCAGCACGATGATGTAACGGCAAATACGCCGTTTTTTGCTCCCGTCCGCAATTTGCGCCAGAGCCTGGCCGGGTTCGTCAGGATGAAATCACCGCCGAAATCGCGGAACTGGCGAGAGCCGGGACTTTCAGATGAAATACAAGGACTATTACGAGATTCTCGGTCTGGAGCGCAGCGCGACTCAGGAGGACATCAAACGCTCGTACCGGAAGCTCGCACGCGAGTATCACCCGGACGTCAGCAAGCATTCAGACGCGGAGGATCGCTTCAAGGAGCTGGGCGAGGCCTACGAGGTACTCAAGGAGCCGGAAAAACGCGTCGCTTACGACCGTCTGGGCAGCAACTGGCAAAACGGCCAGGACTTCCAGCCGCCGCCGAACTGGGACGAAGGGTTCGAGTTCAGCGGTCCGGGCAATGAGGCTTACGCGCGGGGCAATCTGGACGATTTCTTCGAGGCGATGTTCGGCGGCGCGCGGCGGGGGCATCCGCAGGCGGGGCCGTCACCTGTGAGGGGACAGGACCACCATGCGAAGATCGTCATCGATCTACGCGATGCGTGGCGCGGCGCGGAGCGTTCGATCGTGCTGAAGTTGCCGGTCGTCGACGAGCAAGGCCATGTGACGCTGCAGTCACGCACGCTGAATGTGGCCATTCCGAAGGGCGTACGCGCCGGACAGCACCTGCGTCTTGCGGGGCAGGGCGGAGCCGGGCGAGCGGGCGCACCCGCCGGCGATCTCTACCTGGAAATCGCTTTTAATGAGGACGCGCGTTTTCACGTGGCTGGACGCGATGTCTCGATCGACCTCCCCGTCGCCCCGTGGGAAGCAGTGCTCGGTGCCCAGGTGACGGTCCCGACACCGGACGGTGCGGTGGAAATGACAGTGCCGAGGAATTCCGCCGGCGGCAGGCGCCTGCGGCTCAAGGGGATGGGGATTCCCGGTAACCCGCCGGGGGATCTATACGTCGTATTGAACATCGTGTTGCCTGCGGTCGACAGCGAGCCGGCGAGAGCCGCATACGAAGCGATGCGGCAGGCGTTCGACTTCGATCCGCGCGCGCGGTTTTACGGGTAGCTCATCATGAAAGACTCTGCGACGCCCCGTCTTGAAGGGCAGATCATCAATGAACAGGTCGAGTTCACACTCGTCGAGCTGTGCCGGGTAACCGGTGCATCAGAAGACGAGTTGACGCTTTGGGTCGCCGAAGGCGCCTTCGACCCGGACGGCACCGGACCGGGGGACTGGCGCTTTAGCGGCGCGTCTCTGCACCGCGTGCGCACCGCGCAGCGGCTTGCGCATGACCTGCAGATCAATGCGCCTGGCGTCGCGCTGGCGCTCGACCTGCTGGAGCAGATCGACGCATTGCGGGCGCAGCGCCGCGGGCCGCCGCGCGGGTAGCGCCGGGCCCGGACACCGCTCTACCGCTGCGTAGGGTGTCGTCCCACGCAATCATGATGTGCTTTCCGATGGTTGGAAAAACGCCCGCATACGGGATCAGCAAAACAGGACGGCCGGCCGCCAGCACCAGATGCTCGAGAAACCTTTGGGCACTGAACGCACGTAGCCGCGATGCGCCATCAGCATCCAATAGGCCGCTTCCACGCGACGGGCGATCAGGCCTGGATGCCCGCCGTGAGGAATCGGAACAAAGGCGCCGCGCGTTTCTGACGACCTGGCCCATCACAGCTGACGAACAGTGGTGAAATTGCCAATCACGCTTGTATGTCAATCGCCGTTACCGAGCCGCGTCTGGGCCCACTAAAAGTCCAGCTGTTCCGGTTTGATTGCAAGCGCACCCGCAATCTTTTCGCGCGAGGACTTGCGCAGCCGCTCACGGGCTTCTTGTTGTGCATAGGCGGACTGGCTGATGCCGAGCCGTGCGGCAACGTCCGCTTGGGTCAAGCCGAGATGTTCGCGCCAAGCACGCGCGGGTGTGGCACCGTCCACGGTGTGGCTCACCACGTCATGCGGCACCGTGCCGCTATCGTCCGTGCGAATCGCAAGATAGTCGAGGTAGGGAATTGCCACAAAGGCCGGCTGACCGTCCGGCCCGACAATCACTTGAATGCTAGTAAGTACCTTCATCGAAATTTGTTCAGACGACGGATGATGTGCAGTCGCTTTTCGGACGAGACCTTCAAGGAGCTCACAGCAAGAAGGAGCCTCCCGGCCCGAATTCAAAGCGATGAATATCGATTGAACAGCCTCTCGGTCCGGGATCGCTCCAGTTTCAAGCCTTGACCGCCGCCCCCGGTTCCGCCCCGTCGAGCGAGCGAATACCGCGGAGTGTCGGAAACAAGCGCATCCAGAGCAGGCTCACCAGCATCGTTCCAATACCGCCGATCACCGCCGAGGGAACCACGCCGAACCACGCTGCCGTCGTACCCGACTCGAACTCCCCCAGTTGATTCGAGGTACCGATGAACAGCGTACTGACCGCACTCACGCGGCCGAGCATCTCATCGGGTGTCATCAACTGGACAAGGGTCGAGCGCACGACGACACTGACTGAATCTGATGCGCCGAGCACCACGAGCGCAAGCAAGGACAAGGGCAACCAGGTCGAGACGGCGAAAACCACGGTCGCCGCCCCAAAGCACAGCAGCGCACCGAACAGGATCTTGCCGATCGGCCCCGTCATCGGTCGGTGTGCAAGCATGAGCGACATCGCCACGGCCCCGACAGCGGGTGCGGAACGCAATATCCCAAGACCCCAGGGGCCGGTTTGCAGGATGTCATGCGCGTAGATCGGCAGCAGCGCGGTCGCGCCGCCGAGCAACACGGCAAACAGGTCGAGCGAAATGGTGCCGAGCATCACCGGCTTGCTGCGGATGAAATGGATGCCCGAGAACACCGACGCCAGCGTCACGGGCTCGCGCGCCGGCGGCCGTGCGGCGAGCCTCAAGCCCGCAACGAGAAACGCACCGGTCGTGAACAGGATGCCGACGATCAGGAACGCCGCACCCGGATGGAATGCATAGATGAATCCGCCACAGGCGGGTCCGAGAATCTGCGCGGTCTGATTGGTCGAAGCGGACAAGGCAGTCGCGCGCTGCAACTGATCGCGCGGCACAAGAGCGGGCAGCAGAGTCGCGTTGGTCGGCGATTCGAACGCCCGAGCCGCCGCACCGACCATCACCAATGCATAGACCATCTCGCGTGTGAGCCAGCCGCCGAACACGCCGGCCGCCAGCCCGAGCGCGGCGAGGCTCTCGATTGCCATGCAGATTGCAACGATGCGAGGCCGGTCAAAACGGTCAGCGACCTGCCCGACAAACAAGGTCAGGCAGACCATCGGGAGAAACTGTGCGAGGCCGATGAGCCCCAGATCGAACGCGCTACCGGTCAAATGGTAGATCTGCCAGCCGACCGCGACCGCCAGCATCTGGAACGACATCGACGATGCGCCGCGCGCGGCCAGGAAGGTGTAGAAACGTCGCGGCGACTCGGACGGAGTTCCCGCTCGGGGACGACTCATGCTTTGACCGTGATGCGCACGTCGCCGAACATGACGACCTGGCCCGCGCGGATCTTCGCGGTCTTGCGGGTCTCGATCTTGCGATCAACCTTGACGAGGCCTTCGGCCACCAGCATCTTGCCCGCGCCACCGCTATCGCACAGTCCGACGAGCTTGAGCAGCTGGTTGACTTCGACATACTCACCGTTCAGGGTGAAATCGACGTTCGGCATGGTGGTGTCCTCTGATTCGGCGGTCCGGAAGTGTAGCCGATTGACATCCCTCCGTCCTGAAGAACGGAGATTCCTCCGGTGCCCAGGCTAGCAGCCTGAGTCACTTCGGCGGGTTTCTGCTTTAACGGTCGGCCTGACAGCGCCTTCCCTTGAGGCTCTCATTGGCGGCACCGCAACGATGCCTGCCCTAGGCCACGACACGCCACAACGCATCGAGATCGACATTCGCCGCGACGACGTCGGCCAGCGTATCGAGCGATTCCTGGCGGCGCCTGTCGTAGTCGACCACCTCGGCGTCATCGAGCCCCGCCCAGCCGAGCAAGGCCGCGCAGGCGGCGGGCGCGTCGAAAAGACCGTGCAGGTAGCTCGCGATCAATTGCCCGTCTTCCGACATCGCGCCTTCCGCGCGCATGCCATGAGGACCGTCGAGCCAGAGTGCGGGATGATCGAGCGCAGGACCCAGGGTCTCACCCATATGAATCTCATAGCCGCGCACCGGCGCACTGCCGAGTGCCAGCATGCCCTCGACGTTGACGAGGTGCTTGTGCGGCGTCAGTGTCGTTTCGAAGTCGAGCAATCCGAAACCGCGCTGCGTACGCACATCGCTCTCAATGCCGTCGGGATCGTGCAGCGTGCGCCCCAGCATCTGCATGCCGCCGCAGATGCCGATTACCTTGCCGCCATAGCGCAAGTGACGCTGGAGGTAGGTCTCCCATCCGTTGACGCGCAGCCAATTCAGATCGCTCTGCACGCTTTTGCTGCCGGGCAATACGATGAGATCGGCCGGAGGCAAAGTCGCCCCCGCGCTAACATACTGGAAATCGACCTGCGGATGTGCGCGCAGGGCATCGAAATCGGTGTGGTTGCTGATATGTGGCAACGCCGGCACGACGACGACAAGCGGCTTCTCGCTCGTCGCGGCCGCGTGGCGCTCGGCCGGCAGCATGTCTTCGCTATCGAGCCAGAGTCCATGCACATAGGGCACCACGCCGAATACCGGCTTGCCCGTGCGAGCCTCGATCCAGTCGAGGCCCGGCTTGAGCAATGACACATCGCCACGGAACTTGTTGATCACAAAGCCCTTGATGCGCGCACGCTCGGTCTCGGACAGGCATTCGAGCGTCCCGACGATCTGCGCGAACACGCCGCCCCGATCGATGTCGGCAAGCAGCACCACCGGACAATCAACCGCCTCCGCGAACCCCATGTTCGCGATATCGCCCCGCCGCAGATTCACCTCGGCGGGACTGCCCGCCCCCTCGACAAACACGGCGTCGGCACCGGCGCGCAGCCGCGCGTAGGAATCGAGCACGGCCTCCATCGCGATGCGCTTGAAGTCCTGGTAGGCGCGCGCGGCGAGGTTGCCATAGACCTTGCCCTGGATGATGACCTGCGAGCCGGTGTCGCTGTTCGGCTTGAGCAGGACAGGATTCATGTCGGTGTGCGGCGCGAGCCCGGCCGCAAAAGCCTGCCATGCCTGGGCACGGCCGATCTCGCCCCCTTCTGGCGTGACCGCGCTGTTGAGCGACATGTTCTGCGGCTTGAACGGCGCGACGCGCAGGCCGCCGCGCGCGGCGAGCCGGCACAGGCTCGCGACAAAGGTGCTCTTGCCCGCGTCGGAGCTCGTACCCTGGATCATCAGGGTACCGCGCGGCAGCACGAGGCTGGAAGGACTGGATTGAATGACTGACATGGACTGCATTATGCAGGCGGCCAACTCGTGGCACCATCGCGGGTGTTCGTGGCTCCCTTCGCTTTCTGTCGACCGGTTTTCAATGACTTCTTTTTCGTGGTGGCAATCGATGCCCCTTCTGGCCCTCGCCGGAGTGCTGCTCGATCAATGGCTCGGGGAGCCGCGCCGCGCACATCCGCTGGTCGGATTCGGACGCGCCGCGCAATGGCTCGAACACCGGCTCAATCGCGATCGTGAAGCAGGTGTGCGGCGTCAGGGTCGAACCGTTGTTGTGCGTGCCGCCGGCCTGCTCGCATGGGTCGCAGTGGTGGGCGCGCCGGTCGCGCTAGCCGTGTTCGTGGTCGTCGCGCTGCCCTGGCCGTTCAACTGGCTCGTGCACGCCCTGCTGCTCTGGTTCGCGCTCGGCGCGCGCAGCCTGTCCGACCATATCGCGCCGATCGCCGAGGCTCTGGGTGCCGGCAATCTCGAGCAGGCCAGGGCGCTGACGGCGCGCATTGTCACGCGCGACACGACACAGGCCGACGAAACCGCGCTCTCACGCGCGGCGATCGAATCGACGCTCGAGAACGGCAACGACGCGATCTTCGGCGCGCTGTTCTGGTTCGCGATCGCGGGAGGCCCCGGCGCGCTCGCGTTCCGGCTCGCGAATACACTCGACGCGATGTGGGGCTATCGTACGCCCCGCTTCTTCTATTTCGGCTGGGCGGCCGCGCGCCTCGACGACGTCGCAAACTACCTGCCCGCCCGGCTCACGGCGCTCAGCTATGCCATTTGCAGCCACACGCGCAGCGCGCTCCATTGCTGGTCGACCCAGGCCGCGGCCTGGGATAGCCCGAACGCGGGACCGGTGATGGCGAGCGGCGCAGGTGGACTTCAACTGGTCTGTGGGGGAACCGCGCGCTATCACGGCGTCGATGAAATCCGTCCCGTACTCGGCATCGGCAGCGCGCCACGAGCCAGCGATATCGGACGGGCACTTCGACTGGTCCGTCATGCGATGTGGCTATGGCTTGCGGTGATGCTGATCGCGGCATCGGCTCTTGCGGCTGCTCACTCGTTCGCTCATCCCCCCGTCTCTGCGCCACCTCGTGCGTCGACGCAGTCGCTAGCGCGGTTGCAGGGTGGTTCGCAACTTCATTCGCAGACCTGCTCATGGCTGCTTCATACCCTGCACCACAAGATCACATGAACGGCCACTCGCACACAGACGCCCTGCCGCCGCATGTCGCACATGGCGGCAATCTCGACGAGGCCATCCAGCGCCATGGCATCGCGCGCGAGCACTGGCTCGATCTCTCGACCGGCATCAATCCCAACGGCTATCCGGTGCCGCCGATCGATCCGCAGGCGTGGCTGCGGCTACCCGACGATCACGATGATCTCGAAGCCGTGGCAGCTGCCCACTATGGCTGCGAAAACGCACTGGCGCTAGCGGGCACGCAGGCGGCAATCCGGATGCTTCCACTGCTGTTGGCGCGCGGCACCGTCGGAATCAGCACGCTGACCTACGGCGAATATGCGCCTGCATTCGAGCATGCAGGCTTCCCGGTCGAGCGATTCGTGAGCGGTCCGCTAGCCGATGCGACCGTCTGCAAGTCATTGGCCCAGAGCGAAGCCACTCATCTCATGGCCGGCCAACGCCTGCCCGGACACTGGCGCTATCTCGTCATCGTCAACCCGAACAATCCGACGGCCGAGGTCTTCGATCCGGCGACGCTGCTCGACTGGCACAGTCAGCTCGCCGCGCGCGGCGGCTGCCTGATCGTCGACGAAGCGTTCGCCGATGCCACGCCCGCCAGCAGCATCGCATTCGCATCAGGGCGGGCGGGGCTCGTGGTGCTGCGCTCCGTCGGTAAGTTCTTCGGGCTCGCGGGTGCGCGCGTCGGCTTCCTGCTGGCGCAATCCACGCTGATCGATGCGGCACGAAGGCTCTCCGGCCCCTGGACCGTGACCGGCCCCGCGCGTGCCGTCGTACGCGCAGCCTTGCTCGACACCGCCTGGCAGCAGGCCACGCGCGCGCAACTCCCGCTCGCTGCCGAACGACTTGCAAGGCTCCTCGAAGCACACGATCTGTGCGTATTCCGAACAGCGCTATTCGCATGGGTGCCCCATCCGCATGCCGCCGAACTCCATGAGGCGCTCGCGAAGACCGGAATCTGGGTACGGTATTTCGATCGCATCCCGAGCCTGCGCTTTGGCCTGCCACGCGACGAAACAGGCTGGAAAGCCTTGAACGAAGGGCTTCGGCGCCCCATCCGCTGACACGCCCCATGCTGCTCCTTTCAAGGGATACAAAACGTCCGCGTGAATTTCAGCACCCCAGCCGCCGAAGACGCTGTAATGTGTTCGCCGGCGTTCTGACACCTTGTTTTCAACAAGCTTTCAAAAGCGCCGAGCAAACGGGAGACTTGCCTCACCGCCGTCGCGATGCCTGCGTTGGCGGTGCTGAAGCCGGACTCGCGAAATGACCTGGTGTCCAGCGTCATGACAAATGCGTTGCTCCGCGATAGCGCGGAAGACCGCGGCGAGAAGATTCATTACATAAGCAGCGGTGCAAGGCCGCTGCACAGAAGGAGCATGCTGGACTCATGAACGGAATATCCAAACAGCCCGCAGTTGGGGGAAACGCGCCGCATCGACGGGGTATCGTCGCGAGCCTGGTCTATGTGTTCGAGCAGGTCATGCCCGACCCCTTCGTGCTGTCGATCGGCCTCACGCTCGTCGTCGTGCTGCTTTCTTCGTTCTTCGCGCCGCACGGTTCGCCAGCGACCATCCTCGACTCCTGGTACGAAGGCACCTTCAAGATCCTCGGCTTCGCGTTGCAGATGATCCTGATTCTCGCAACCGGCTATGCCATCGCCGCGGCACCGGTCGTCCAGCGCGGCTTGAAAGCATTGGCCGCCGGCGTGCAGACGCCCGCGCGCGCCGCCTTGCTCGTGTTCCCGGTCGTCGCGATCGCAGCCTGGCTCAACTGGGGCCTCGGTCTGGTCGTGGGCGCGCTGCTGTCGCGCGAAATCGCACGGCGCTCGCGCATCGACTTCGCTTGGCTGGTCGCCGGCAGTTATTCGGCGTGGTCGATCTGCAATAGCGGATTGTCGAGCTCGATCGCCCTCTCGCAGGCCTCGCACGGCAATGCGCTGAACCTCGTCGAGAAAGCCACCGGCCACGTCGTGCCGCTCAGTGAAACGATCTTCGCACCGTTCGTGCTGATCCCGACCGTACTGGTCGTTATAGTGATGGGTGTGATCTTCGTGCTGATTCATCCGAAGGACGACGATGTCGCACCGTTCGTCGATCGCCCCGAAACGGTCGAGGCCGACTCGCATTCGCGCGACTCCGCGCCGAACTCGTTCGCTTCGCGGATCGAACATTCAGTGATCGGTACTCTGCTGCTGCTCGCGCTCGGCGTCGGCTACCTCGGCATGACGTGGAGCACCAAGGGCTTCGAACTCGATATCAATGCAACCATTCTGATCTTCCTGCTGATCGGCCTCGCCTTGCAGCGCACACCGATCGCCTACGCGGAATCGATCCGGCGTGCGGCCGCGCAGACCGGTCCGATGCTGCTCCAGTACCCGGTGTATGGCGGCATCATGGGCATCATGACGGGCACGGGGCTCGCCTCGGTGATCGCCAAGGCCTTCGTCGCGATCGCCACCCCGGCGACGCTCGCGGTCTGGAGCTTCCTGAGTTCGCTGATCATCACGCTGCTGATCCCGAGCGCTGGCGGTCACTGGGCCGTACAGGGACCGTTCGTGCTGCCCGCCGCACTGGCAATCCATGCGCCGGTCGCACGCACGGCAATGGGCGTGGCCATGGCGGAGAACGTCTCGAACATGCTCCAGCCGTTCTGGGCCGTGCCGGTCGTCGCGATCGCGGGCATCCGCATTCAGCGCGTGATGGGCTATACGGCCATCACATTCGCGGTATCGCTCGTCATCTACGTATTGGCGCTCTGGCTGATTCCCTGATTCAATACCGCATTCCCAACCTGTGACATCCCCGAGGTAAGCGAGTGAAGCTGATCGATACGACCGGACTGGCCGCCGCCGCCGCGCAGTTCGCCCATGAGCGGGACTGGGGCCCATATCACTCGCCCAAGAATCTCTCGATGGCATTGAGCGTCGAGGTAGCCGAGCTCGTCGAGATCTTCCAGTGGTCGACCGAGGACGAATCACGAGCAGTGATGGAGACTGGCGAGGCTGATCATGTTCGGCAGGAGCTTGCGGACATCGCGATCTATCTCGTCCAGCTCTGCAATGCGATGAAGATCGATCTCAACGCGGCTGTCGAGGCCAAGCTGGCAATGAACGCGCGGAAGTATCCGGCACCCGATCGGTGCTGATCGTACGTGTGCTCGCGTTTGCGGGTAACACGACGGTGACCGCCTGCGGCCGTGGCCGGCCTCCATGCCTGCGGCCGTCACCGTGGGCAGCAAATCTCGATACCCGATGCCCTGGCCGATCTTTGTCCCTCTAGCGGCCGAACGGCATCATCCGGCTAAGCAAGCCGTCACGATCGATCACCAGGTGTTTGAGCACGGCCAGCAGATGAACGCAAATCGCGCCGAGCAGGATCCAGTCGAGTGTGATGTGGACCTGCTTGAGCACATCGCGCAGTACAGGGTCTTTGGCGATGACGACCGGCAACTCCACGAGGCCAAGATAGACCACCGGCACACCCGCGGCACACGTATAAAAATAGCCCGACACGGGAACTGCGACCATCAGGATATAGAGCAGGAAATGAACGACATGCGAAGCACCGCGCTGCCAACGCGCCATCCCGGCCGGCAAGGGAGGCGCACGGTGTGTGAGGCGCCAGATCGTGCGCAGCACGACAAGCGCAAACACGGTCACGCCGATCCATTTATGCCATGAAAAATATTTGAGCTTGGTCGGCGTGAAGCCAGGAATATCCGTCATCACGAAACCGATCCAGAACGCGCCTGCGATCAGGATCGCGATCAGCCAATGCAAGGTGATCGCAGGGCCCGTATAGCGATCGACGGCGGGTCTTGCGCGAAATTGAGTCATGGTCGGCACCTCGACGCAGGGTCTTCAACGGCCAGCCGGTCACGTCGCCCGGCATGTGGTAGGCGTGCGCCAGGCAGCCCAGACGTGTCTGAGTTGTATGTGCGCCGAACTATAGCGCATGTGTTCGCGACATCGTTCCAATTGAACTTCGGCAAACCATTTCCCTTTATTTGTAATACAACTTTAATTAACCTGTCTATCTTGCATAGGGTACGAAATGGCAAGGACTATGGCCATAAGCCCGGTCTACCTGCAAAAATTTAGCCTGGCCGGATACGCTCAAGCGGGCAAGGTTGTCTTACACTTTGCGCATTAAACCTACAAAGCTTTCAGAGCCATGACCGAACGTCCGTCGACGGTTCTCCCGGACCGCATCTATGCCGACATCCTCACCCGGATCATCGAGGGAGAGTTCAAGGAAGGCGATCGCCTGCCCACCGAGAACGAACTCGCGGAGCGGTTCACGACCTCCCGCCCGACCATCCGCGAGGCACTCGCGCGCCTGCGCGCGGACGGCATCGTGGTCACGCGCCATGGCTCGGGCACCACGGTCGCGAAACGCCCCGATCCCAATGTACGACGCTTTGCGCCCCTCGAGACCCTCTCGGATATCCAGCGCTGCTACGAATTCCGCAGTGTCACCGAGGCCGGCGCCGCGGCGCTTGCCGCACTCAAGGCCGATGACGAGGATCTCACAAGGATCGACGCGGCCTACGAAGCGCTGCAGGAAGTCGTGAAGGTCCAGCAACTCGGTGCGAAGGACGACTTCCAGTTCCATCTGGCGATCGCCCGGGCATCGAAGAATCCCTTCTTCGTGACGGTGCTGTCGTTTATCGAGGAGCAGGCGACATTCAGCATGAACCTGTCACGCAATCTGTCGCTCGTCAAAAGCGCGGAGCGGCAGCGGCTGGTCCAGCAGGAGCATCTGGCCGTGCTCGAGGCGATTCACGCGCGCGATCCGGTCCGCGCGCGCGAGGCGATGCGCACCCACCTCGAGAACGCACGCGACCGGATGTTCGGGCAGTAAGGGCGAGTCTCCAGTCGAGTCTCCAGTCCCGGGGAATCTCCGCGCTCAGTGAATCTCCGGCTCGCCGTTCGGTGCGGCCCGCTTCACATCCATGCGGACATCCGCCCGGCCATCCTTGCGGCCTGACTGTGAGGAACCCGCGGCCGGCCGTGCCGCCGCACTTGCCGCATCGGCCTGCCGCTCCGGCTCGACGTGGTCCGTCTCGAGGAAGTCGAAGTCACAGCCAACGTCCGCTTGCTGGATATGGGCCGCGTAGAGCACGCCATAGCCCCGCGTGAATTTGCTCGGCGGCTGCACCCACGCGGCCCGGCGTTGCGCGAGTTCCGCCTCGGACACGAGCAGGTTCAGCTTGCGGGCCGCAACATCGAGTTCGATCAGATCGCCTTCGCGCACCAGCGCGAGCGGACCGCCGACATGCGACTCAGGCGTCACATGCAGCACGCAGGCGCCATAGCTCGTGCCGCTCATGCGTGCATCGGAGATGCGCACCATATCGCGTACGCCTTTCTCGAGCAGTTTCTTCGGCAATGGGAGCTGGCCCCATTCGGGCATGCCCGGCGCTCCGAGCGGCCCCGCGCTTTGCAAGACGAGCACCGAGTTCTCATCGACATCGAGCGCCGGATCGTCGACGCGCGCAGCCATGTCGTTGTAGTCCTTGAACACGACTGCCTTGCCCGTATGCGCAAGCAGATGCGGCTCGGCGGCAGCAGGCTTGATCACCGCACCACCCGGGGCGAGATTGCCATAGAGCACGGCCAGACCATCGGACGCAATGAGCGCCTTGTCCTTGCTCAGGATCACATCGTCGTTGAACACTTCGGCTCCCGCGATGTTCTCGCCCAGGGTGCGGCCGTTGACGGTCAATGCACTGCCGTCGATCAGATCGCCTAACTGGACGAGCAGCGCACGCAGGCCGCCCGCATAGTAGAAGTCTTCCATCAGATACTTGCCGGCCGGGCGAAGATTCGCGAGCACCGGCGTGCGGCGCGCCAGGTCGTCGAAGCGCTTGAGATCGAGGTCGATGCCGCTGCGGCGAGCCATCGCAATCAGGTGGACGACCGCGTTGGTCGAGCCCGACAGCGCAAGCACCGTCGTCACCGCATTGTCGAACGAGGCAGGGGTCAGCAGGTCGCTCGGCTTCAGATCCTCCCACACCATCTCGACGATACGGCGGCCGGTCAGCGAAGCCATCTGCGCATGGCGCGAATCCGGCGCGGGAATCGACGAATAGCCCGGCATGATCAGGCCGAGCGCTTCGGTCGCGCTCGTCATCGTCGAGGCCGTGCCCATCGTCATGCAATGTCCCGGCGAGCGCGCAATGCCGCCTTCGATCTCCTGCCAGTCTTCCTCGGTGATCTTGCCCGCACGAAGCTCGGCCCAGTATTTCCACGTATCGGAGCCGCTGCCGAGCGTCACGCCGTTCCAGTTGCCGCGCAGCATCGGGCCGGCCGGCATGTAGATCATCGGCAGGTTCATCGAGACGGCACCCATCACGAGCGCAGGCGTGGTCTTGTCACAG
The DNA here is from genome assembly GCF_902859895.1 of Pararobbsia alpina. Taxonomy (GTDB): domain Bacteria; phylum Pseudomonadota; class Gammaproteobacteria; order Burkholderiales; family Burkholderiaceae; genus Pararobbsia; species Pararobbsia alpina. The sequence continues at coordinate 121,218 of NZ_CADIKM010000012.1, read as the reverse complement.
CCGCCCATCAGCACACAGCCGTCGGCGGGATAGGCGCGCAGGATCTCCTCGGTCTCCATCGCGAGCAGATTGCGATAGAGCATCGTCGTCGGCTTCTGAAAAGGTTCGGACAGTGTCATGGCCGGCATCTCGACCGGAAAGCCGCCGGCCTGCCAGACGCCGCGCTTGACCTCCTCCACACGCTGCTTGAAATGCGTATGGCAGGGATTGATGTCGCTCCAGGTGTTGATGATCATGATCACCGGCTTGCCTGCGTACTCTTCGCGGCCGAAGCCCATCTGCGCGGTGCGCGACCGATGACCGAACGAGCGCAGGTCCTTGACGCCATACCAGCGATGGCTGCGAAGTTCTTCGGGGGTTTTTCTGGGTTTCTGCTCGGACATCGCGGTTTGTCTCCTGGTCCCTGCATGGGGCGACGGCAACGGCCGAACACGCCCTGATGACATACGTCGGCCGGCCGCCTGGCGCCCGAAAGCTTCTCTTTGAAGCTGATGTTGTCATACAAGTTGTCGCAACGTCAATTCGGACCGATCCTGACCACTCCCTCGCTACCCGCTCGCGAAACGCCCGGCACACTCCTCGCCTACAATCGGTCTTTGGTCGCGCAGCCGTGCTGCAAGACATCACTCATTGAACGACGAGGTTACAGTTGCAAGTCACCGGTGAAATGTTGATCGGCCGATCGGCCGTCCTCGGGTCGGAAGGAACACAACGGGCCCTGAACCCGGCCCTGAACCAGGAAATGGAGCCCGCCTTCGGTCTCGCCGCGCAAAAGGTCATTGCGCAGGCCTGCGAGCTCGCCGGCGAAGCCTTCGATTCGTATCGCAACGCCACGCCGGAAGTTCGCGCGGCCTTCCTCGAAGCCATCGGCAAGAACATTCTCGCGCTCGGCGACACACTGGTCGAACGCGTCATGGCGGAAACGGGTCTGCCGCGACCGCGCATTGAAGGTGAACGCGCGCGTACGGTCGGCCAACTGAACCTCTTCGCATCGGTGGTTCGCGATGGGCGCTGGCGTCAGGCCACGCTCGATTCCGCATTGCCGGGCCGCACGCCACTGCCGCGTCCGGATCTGCGCAAGCAGCATATTCCAGTCGGCCCGGTCGCGGTATTCGGCGCGAGCAACTTCCCGCTCGCCTTCTCGGTCGCGGGTGGCGACACGGCCTCTGCGCTGGCCGCCGGCTGCCCGGTGGTGGTCAAGGCTCATCCCGCGCATCTCGGCACTTCGGAACTGGTCGGCCGCGCCATCCAGAAGGCGGTAACGGATGCAGGCCTTCATGAAGGCGTGTTCTCCCTGATCTATGGGCAGGGCAACGCGGTCGGCGAGGCACTCGTCTCGCATCCGGCCATCCGCTCGGTCGGCTTCACGGGCTCGCGCGCGGGGGGCATGGCATTGGTTCGCCTGGCTGCACAGCGACCCGAACCGATTCCCGTGTTTGCGGAAATGAGCAGCGTGAACCCGGTGTTCGTCCTGCCCGCGGCATTGAAGACTCGGGCGGAAGACTTCGCGGTCCGGCTCGTCGAGTCGCTGACGATGGGTGTCGGACAACTCTGCACGAATCCGGGGCTGATCATCGCGCTCGAGGGCGACGAATTTGACCGCCTGCGCAAGGCACTCGCGCATGCCGTCGAGCCCAAACCCGCGGGTACGATGCTGACCCCAGGCATACACCAGGCATATGAACGGGGTATCGAAAGGCTCGCGATCCATCGCGGCGTGTCGCCGGTCGGACGCGGCCAACCCGCTGCGCCTTCGGCCTGCGCGGGACAGCCGGCGATCTTCGAAACCGATGCACGCGCCTTCCTCGCGGCCAAGGATCTCGAGCAGGAAATCTTTGGCCCGGCGACGCTGCTGATCCGCTGCCGCGACGAAAGCGAGATGCGGGCGGTCGCCGAGTTTGTCGAAGGACAACTCACCGCGACCCTGCATCTCGAGGAAGCCGACATCGAGATCGCGCAACGCCTGTTGCCGACGCTCGAACGCAAGGCGGGACGAATACTGGTCAACGGTTTCCCGACCGGTGTCGAAGTCTCGTACGCGATGGTCCATGGCGGCCCGTTCCCGGCCACTTCCGATAGCCGCTCGACGTCGGTCGGCGCAAGCGCGATCGATCGCTTCCTGCGGCCGGTCTGCTACCAGGACCTGCCTGCCGCCTTGCTGCCCGAGGCTCTGCAAGATGCCAATCCGCTATCGCTGTGGCGCCTGCGCGATGGCAAGCTCGTGCAAGGGTGAAGCGGCCATGATCATTGAACCCAATCGTCGTTATCGCGATCCCGCGGTGCGTTCACTCGACCCGCGCTTCGATGACCTGCGTCTTTCGAATGCCTCCGTCGAGCATCTGTTCGACGGATGCCGCTGGTCCGAAGGACCGGTCTGGTTCGGCGATGCGCGCTGCCTGTTGTGGAGCGACATCCCGAACAACCGCATCCTGCGCTGGGATGAAGCGAGCGGCCAGGTCACGCCATGGCGCACGCCCTCGAACAATGCGAACGGCCATACACGCGACCGGCAGGGGCGGCTCGTCGGATGCGAACATCTGACGCGGCGGGTCGTGCGCACGGAATACGACGGCAGCATCACCGTGCTGGCCGATCGTTACAAGGGGCGGCGCCTGAATTCGCCGAACGACGTCATCGTCAAGTCGGACGGGTCGATCTGGTTCAGCGATCCGACCTTCGGCATCAGCGGCTTTTATGAAGGAGAATGGGCGGAATCTGAACTCGCTCCGGCCGTGTACCGGATCGATCCCGTTTCAGGCGAGCTCATGATGGTTGCAGATGGCATTGAGGGACCGAATGGGCTCGCGTTCTCACCCGACGAGCGCACGCTCTATATCGTCGAATCGCGCAAGAAGCCGCGCGAGATTCTTGCGTTCGACGTCGCCAGCGATGGCATTTGACTGAGCAATCGCCGTGTACTCATTGACGCGGGCGACGGTACGCCAGATGGTTTTCGGGTCGATGTGAAGGGCAATCTCTGGTGCGGCTGGGGAATGGGTACCCCTGAACTCGATGGAGTGCGCGTGTTCACCGCGCAAGGCGAGCCGATCGGCCATATCGCTCTGCCGGAGCGTTGTGCGAATCTGTGCTTCGGGGGACGCCATCGCAATCGCCTGTTCATGGCCGCGAGTCACGGGCTGTATGCCTTGTACGTGAATACGCAGGGCGTGGCAGGGGGATAGGAAACGAGGCCCGCGTCACGGGACGCGATGAGACGCGACGCGACGCGGGCGAAAAAACTATAATTGCTGCACTGGCACATACCGCTTCGGGCGTGCCTTGTTCCTGCGGGGTATCGTGCGAGCGTCGGCAAGGCACGATACGGCGGCTCGGCGGGGACTTCTCGCGCGATGGAATGACGAAGGATGTCGTCTCGGCGGTGCGCGGTGAGTCTCGGCAAAATTTGCTGCATGATCAGCAGTACGCGACATGATTGAGTGCAGAACGCTTGCTGACCGTAGAGATGGCTTGGAGTTGGCTCAATGAAAGCCAGTCCCGCTACCCTGTGAGGGTACGAACAGTCCAGGCACGAGAGGGTCAGATGATGGCCTGGCGGCTGTTCGTCGCCGCCCATGAACCGAACCACATACGCGTCGCCGATCGCGCAGCCGTTCCAATGAATTCGCCTATGCACACCAAAGTCGGTCTGTCGTCGTTTGCTTTTCTTGTTCTCTCGAGCAGTGTGCTGGCGGTGCTCGCCGGCTGCTCAACGCCCAAGCCCATTTATCAGACCGAGCAGTTCGACAGCAAGGCCAGCCCCTTCGCGCGCAACTTCGACTCGAGCGCCGCCGGCACCTGCCAAGCCGCGCGCCGCGCATTGCTGAGCCAGGGCTATATGACGACGTCGACGCGCTTCGACCTTGTCGATGGCAGCAAGAATTTCCAACCGACTTCCGATACGCACGTAACGATCGAATTTCATGTGGTCTGTACTTCGGAGGATCCCGATAGTCCGACCAGCACCGCCTATGTAAGCGCCGTGCAAGATCGCTACACGCTCAAGAAGAGCACGACATCGGCGAGCGTGGGCCTGAGCGTGCTCGGTTCGATCTCGCTGCCAATCGGATCGAGCGATGACCAGATGGTCAAGATCGCGAGCGAGACGATTCCGGCGGGCGTGTTCTATGACCGCTTCTTCAATCTGGTGAAGTACTACATCGCGACGGCACCGGAAAAGCCGGCCCTCGTGAAGCCACCGCCTCCGCCGCCGCCGATGCCCGAACCTGTCAAGCCGATCAAGGCACCGGCAAGCGGGGAGCCCGCGCCTGCCACACCTGCGGCAGGCGCGACGGTCGGTGCGGTGCCCCCGGCCGGAGAAACCCCGGTAGCCGGAACGAGTGGAAGTTCGCCTCACGCGGAAAGCGCAATCGAAGCGAACGGCGCAAAGGGTGCGGGTGCTGCGCAAGACACGCCGGCATCAGCGAGCCCAACCGCTGCGGCTAGTTCGGTCGCGCCGGCGAATACCACTGGCCAGCCGAACTAAAAGAGCCTCGCAGTCCTGACGTTCAGACCGGAAGCACCCTCGATGCGAGGGTATAGGCACACTGCGGCCTCCGACCAACGTTGAGCACCTGAAGGAAAGCCGATGAAAGAATCGGCCCGAAACAGCCTTGCGGCATGCGCGGAGGTGCTCGCTCGCCTGCTCGCGGACAAAAAAAAGGGGGCCGCACAGGCGGCCCCGAAAGCACACTCGCAGCACAGGGGAAGCTGCAGGAACAAGTTTGCTTTTGGATTCTTAAGTCAGTCTTAGGATGCAGGGAATTTAACGGGGCACGATAGCCGCCATTATTTCAACTCAATACGAGACGCCTCGGCCCTAGTCCGGGATTTGACATCAACACCCGCACCGCATCGGCCTTGATACAGCAACCGGCCGGTACGGCTAGGCATCTGCCGCGCGACACACCGCGGCGAGCTTGTTCCCATCCGGGTCGCGCACATAGGCCACATAGAAGGTCGGCCCATAGTGCAATCTCACGGCGGGTACCCCCTCGGAAAGCCCTCCATGAGCGAGCGCCGCCTGGTGAAACGCATCGACCGCAAGACGCGAGGGCGCCTCGAACGCGATCATCGTGCCGTTACCGGCCGTCGCCGCCTGCTTGTCGAACGGTTTGCACACCCACAAGGCAAGTTGCTCGTTCCCGCCGTCCTCATATGTCCCCCAGCCGACCCACTCGAACCACTCGGTCACCCCTCCTTCCGTGCAGCGGCGATGGCCGAGCGCGGCCATCACGGGATCGTAGAACCGTATCGAACGCGACAAATCATTGCTGCCAAGCGTGACATAGGTGAACATGCGGGCTCCTTCAGGCAAGAGCGTCACTTTTGCAAATTGCGGACATTTGCACAACAATGCGTTCAGCCTGGTGCGATTCGCAAGCTTTCCAACGACTGCCCCTGCGCCCACGGCGTGAGCAAACTCATTCTTTGACATCCTTCCCCTATCGAAGGAGCCTGATGGCCGAGGCTTCTCGGAGACACTGATGAATGTGATGATCTTCGGCGCGACCGGAATGGTTGGACAAGGTGTGCTCCGTGAATGCCTGCTCGACGCCCAGGTCGCCCAGGTACTGAGCGTCGGCCGCAATGCGGCGGGAACACGCGATCCGAAACTGCGCGAGCGGGTTCATGCGAATTTATTCAACTATACGGGTCTCGACCACGCGCTCAGCGGCTTCGATGCCTGCTTCTTCTGCCTGGGCGTCTCGTCAGTGCGCATGACCGAGCACGACTACGCCCATCTGACGTACGACCTGACCATGGCCGCAGCCCGGACGCTGGCGCCGCTCAACCCGCAGATGACCTTCGTTTATGTAACCGGCACCGGTACAGACAGCACCGAACATGGACGCACCATGTGGGCACGCGTCAAAGGCAAGACCGAAAATGCTTTGCTGAAGCTGCCATTCAAGGCCGCATTCATGTTCAGGCCCGGGATCATCCAGCCGCTGCACGGCATCCGTTCGAAGACGCGGCTCTATCAGTTTTTTTATTCGGCACTCGGGCCCCTCCTCAGCCTCGCGCGCGCCGTCGCCCCGAAACACATCACGACGACCGAACAAGTCGGTCGCGCGATGATCGCGGTCGCTCGCCGTGGCTATCCGAAGCCCGTGCTCGAGAATCCCGACATCAATTCCCTCTGAGCGCCTTGCCCTCCTACACCCTGCAATCCACCGTCACAGTCGAACTCGAGATTCGCAAGAGCCGTTTTATCGGCATCGCGACACCGGTTGCCGATCGCCCGGCGGCCATGCTCGTGCTCGAGCAACTGCGCGCCGAACACCCCGGCGCCACCCATGTGTGCTGGGCCTTGCTCGCGGGCGGCCAGTCGGGCATGTCCGATGACGGCGAGCCCTCAGGCACCGCGGGACGGCCCATTCTCGAAGTCCTGCGGCACCACGATCTCGACGGCGTACTCGCCGCCGTGGTGCGGTACTACGGCGGCATCAAGCTCGCGCGGGCGGCCTCGTGCGTGCCTATACGGACGCGATTGCGAACGCCATGCAGAGTGCGCAACGTGTCGAGCGCATCGCGTATACGGAGCTTGCGATCGAGATCGATTACTCCGACGAAACGCGGGTGCGCCACTGGCTCGACCAGCATGGCCATACGCTCGCGGCCAGTGCCTACGGCATGAAAGTCGGGCTGGTCGTGCGCTTGCCTGCTTCGACCGAGGCCAGTGCACGCAACGAACTACGCGACCTCACGCATGGCCGTGGTGTGTTCAGGGACGTGGAGTGAAGTCCTGCGGCCGCGCTTGAATCTGCGATAATTCAAGTCTCGGATGAACGCGCGGGCCACGCGAGATGTCTGCTGGAAAATCGGCAATCTGCTTAAAACTTAAGCAAATCCGCATACCGATAGTCCAACTGACACATCGAAATAGCGTGATTGGCCAAAAAAACGCGTTTCACGCTATCCGAATTGGCGCAAAACGGCAGAGGAAACCGCGAGGACGTGTATACTGCGCGTTCTCGTCTCCGCGATGAAAGACTGGCGGATGACCCCTGCCGATTGCGATCGGCAATTTGAGCACCCCCCTGACATTCAACTGAAGGATTGCATGACGACCGTTCATATCAAGGAAAATGAGCCGTTTGACGTAGCGCTGCGCCGTTTCCGCCGTACCATCGAGCGCAATGGCCTGATCACCGAACTGCGTGCGCGTACCTCGTACGAAAAGCCGACGACCGAGCGCAAGCGCAAGAAGGCTGCTGCTGTCGCCCGTCTGCGCAAGCGCCTGCGTCGCGATCAGTTGCCGAAGAAGATGTATTGAGCGTTTCGATGCACGACGCGAGCCAGCGTTCATCGGCTTGCGTGCTTGCGTTGTAACCGCTGTGGATCGCAGGAACGTGCCGGTGAATCATGCGAATTCGCGCCAGCGAATTTCGTCTCCCGGACGTGACCTGCGGTGCATTTGAAGTGTGTGCACCCTTCAGGCTTCATCCGGTAGTTCGTCCCCGCGCCGATCGACTGTCCAACGTCACCGTTTGAATGAGTGTGACGCGCTTTGGCACGTCCAGAATTTCTCGCTACGCATATTCAGGTCCTTCGTTTTCGAGTCATCCCCATCCCGATTCAAAGCGTCTGCACGTGAGGTTTGCTGGCCTGCGCGGCGGCAGCACGAATGGATGTTGAACCACTCGCACCGCCGCCTCCCCCTGTAAAGGTTCGCTTCGAGCGTCAGGCCGAGTACGTCTTGCGCCAGCTGAATTGCGGCTGGTAGCCGAGGATGCGGCGAGCCTTTTCGATCGACAGCAGCGTGTCGTTGGGTCCTTTCGGTTCGGTGAACGGTACCGTCGGGAAAAATTCGGCCACCAGTTCACGATTCGAACGCGTCATCACGGTGTCGGCATTCGCAATGATGAAATGGTCGGCACCTTTCAACGGCGCTTCGAGCGCGCGCCGGACGGCCTGTGCACCGTCGCGCGCGTCGATATAGCCCCACAGGTTCCACTTGCGCGAGGCCGGCTTGTCATCGAATGGAAACGCACCATACTCGGACGGCTCAAAAACGTTCGAGAATCGCAGCCCGACAATCTTGAGCTCGGGGTCCCAGCGACAGAACTGCTTGGCCATCTCCTCGCCGACCAGCTTCGACAGGGAATACGCCGTTTCGGGCCGCGGCTCGCATTCCTCGTCGATCGGAATGCGCTGGGGCGGGATGTCGAGTGGCAGGCCGAGCAAGGTTTCGCTCGACGCCCATACGACGTTGCGGATCTTCAGCCGCCGCGCCGCTTCGAACACGTTGTAGGTCGTCATCGTATTCGTGCGAAACAGCACGCCGTTGGGCTGCAAGCCGGGCGCCGGAATCGCGGCCAGATGCACGACACCATCGACGCCGTCGAAGCGGTCATCGACCTGCGAGAGGGCCTCGATGGTCTGCCCGAGGTCTTCGAGATCGACCTTGACGAAAGGGCAATTGCGCTGCGCCGGGAGCGCGGCGTCGACGTTGACGACGTCATAGCCATGTTCGAGCAGGTCAGCCACGCAAGCCCGACCGAGCTTGCCGCTGCCGCCTGTCACTACGATCCTTGCCATACATTTGTCTCCTGTGGGTTGTCGTGCGATCGTTAGCGTAACCGCGATTCGCGTCGGCCGTTTGAAATGAACTCACGTGCGCCCAAAGCTTCGGCCCCGATGAATCGAACCCGTTGGCCCCGAGATCGCCTATCCTTGTTGTCGAAAAGCGCACGCTCGCGTGCCGGCGGTCTCCACGAAGCGATTTATGGGATGCTGGAACCCGCACAATGCGCCCGCCACTCCTGGAGCCCATATTGTTGAACCGAGAGCAACACGTCGATCTAGCCCGCAACCTTCTGGTCATTGTGATTCTGTCTGCCCTCGCGGCCGGCAGTTTCTATATCCTGAGGCCGTTTATCCCAGGGCTGATCTGGGCGACGATGATCGTCGTCGCGACCTGGCCGCTGATGCTGGGACTCCAGCGCCGCCTCGGCAACCGGCGCTGGCTCGCGACCACCCTCATGCTGATCGCGCTGCTGGTGGTCATCGTGCTCCCGATGTACGAGGCGATTTCAACGCTCGCGCTCCATGGCGGCGACATCATGGACTCGATCAAGGCACTGCCGAGCTATTCGCTGCCGCCGCCGCCCAGTTGGGTCACGGACATCCCCCTGATCGGCATGCGGATCGCGCAAGAATGGCAGAGACTGTCGGATGCAGGCCCTGGCGGCATACTCGCGACCCTCGAGCCCTACATCACGGTTGCGGCGCGCTGGTTACTCGGCCATGCGGCGGTCGTCGGCGCTTTCGTGATCCATATGTTCATCACGCTGATCATCAGCGGTATTCTCTATATGCACGGCGAGGCTGCCGCCGGGATCGTGATGCGCTTTGCGAGCCGTGTCGCGAAGGAGCGCGGAACGGCTGCGATCCGCCTGACCGGTCTCGCGATCCGCGCGGTCGCGCTCGGCATCATCGTGACCGCGATCACGCAATCGGCGCTCGGCGGCCTCGGCCTGTGGATCTCCGGCGTACCGGGCGCGGGCATCCTGACCGCCCTGATGCTGATGTTCTGTCTCGCGCAGATCGGCCCGCTCCCCCCGCTGCTCGGCGGCATCATCTGGCTGTTCTGGCACGATGCGCATGTCTGGGGCGTGCTGCTGATCATCTGGACGGTGCTCGTCGCGATGCTCGACAATGTGCTGCGGCCGATGCTGATCCGGCGCGGCGTCGACCTGTCGATGCTGCTGATCCTCTCGGGGGTGCTCGGCGGAATGTTCGCGTTCGGGATCGTCGGGCTCTTCATGGGTCCCGTGATCCTGGCCGTGACCTACACCTTGCTGCGCGCGTGGATTGACGACATGCCCCAGCAGCACTCGGACGATCCGGTGGTCGAGGCACTGCTCGTGCCGTCCGTCGACGAACCGAAGGACGACTGAGGCGAGCCACCGTGGCGGCGGACCGGTCCTAGCGTTGCTCGAACCGGTCGTAGCGGCGCTCCGCGTAGCTGCGCTCGCTTTCGAGCGCCATCACACGGGCCGCGGGCGGCCCGCGCCGCATGAACTCCAGCATCCGGTCGACCTGATCGGGCGGTCCCTGGACGACGGCCTCGACCGTGCCATCTTCCATGTTCTGCACCCAGCCACCGATGCCGAGTTCATGCGCGCGGCGAACCGTCGAGTTGCGGTAGCCCACTCCCTGCACCCGTCCCTGGACGCGGACGTTATACGTCTCGACACGTTCTTCGAGCCCTCTGCGCATCGTTGCTTCTCCCTGCATGTTCGTGGTCGGCGATATTCTAGGACGTCTGGGGCAATCGCGAAGGTCAGGACCTATAATCCCGCCGAACAACCGGAGACGACGTGGGCATCAAGAAACTGGCGAGCCATCTGAACTTGTCGATCGCGACCGTCTCACGCGCGTTGAACGCGAGCGACGAAGTCAGCGCAGCGACCCGCCAGCGCGTACTCGAGGCGGCCGCGGAACTCGGCTACTCACCCAACAAGGCCGCCGAGAGCCTTCGCAAGGGCCGCATCGACACGATCGGCCTGATGCTGCCGATGCGAAATCCCGAAGAAAACTACACACTGTCTCTGTTTCTCACGCTGGCCGACGGCATCCAGGCGGTGCTGGCCCAGCACCAGCTCGACCTCGCGATCTATCAGAGCAATTCGGATGAAGACGAGCTGGGCCGGCTCAGGCGGATCGTCGAGCGCCGCCAGGTCGACGGGCTGATCGTGTCCGGCACGCGCCGCCACGACGCGCGTCTCGACTATCTCGCGAAGCAGAAATTTCCCTTTGTCGCGTTCGGCCGCAGCGACTCCGGCGGCGACCATGCATGGCTCGACCTCGACTTCGAAGCAGCGGCGCAGGAGGCCATTGCGCGACTGGTGGGCTTCAGGCATCAACGCATCGCCATCGGCATGCCGGGCCAGGATGCGATGCAGGCGCATGTCTATCTCAAGGGCTACAAACGCGCGCTGAGGCATTTCGGACTGCGCTTCGACGCTTCGCTCGCGTTGCATGACGAGCTCAGCGAACGCGGCGGCTATCGCATCACGGAGAGGCTGCTCGCCTCGCCGACGCCGCCCACCGCGATCCTGTTCCAGAGCGATTGCATGGCGATCGGTGCGTACCGCAAGCTCAGCGAACTCGGGCTGCGGCCCGGCAAGGACATTGCGATCAGCGGCGGCGTATTGACCGGCGAGATGCCCGACTACCTGTCGCCACGGCTCACGGGCTTCTCGATCCCGGTCCGAGAACTCGGCATGCGCATGGCCGAGGCGATCCTCGCCAGGCTCCCGGGCACGCGCACTCATGACAAGCGCGTGCTCGTACAGGAGGTCTGGCCGCTGCAGTTCAAGGCGCGGTCGAGCGATGCGAGCGAGGAGAAGTAGCACGGGCGGCGCTTGACCCCGTTGCGTATTCCGACTCGTTTGAACCTCGTTTGAATATAGAGGGAGGTCCGCGCGTACCGCCGCGCTTGTCGTGGTTCAACTTCCGCATGGACTTGGCGCCCGTGACCCGGCAGCACGGATCGATGTTTACCCGCGGCCTCCCGCGCGACCCGCGCACGCGGGCGCGCTTCTCTCCCCCTCCGGAATCCTTGTCGGGCAAGGCTCCCGCGCCGAGTTTGCGTCAATGCGCCTCTTACGTTTTCGCCGTTTTGCGCTTGCGATTCATCGCGCCAAGGCTTGACATCGCTCCTTACCGGGACAAGAATTCGCAGCGTTCCCGGAAACGTTTCCGGAACCGTTCCGGCACCAGTCCCGCGGAACGCTTCCTGGACCGGGTCAAAAGAAGTGCGCCAAACGAGCGCCCCTATCTACAAAACCTGGAGGAGCACATGAAACGAACTCTCACCGCGACCTGCGCGGCGATCAGCGTTGCCGTCTCGATGTTCTCGATGACCACCGCGGCTCAGGCGGCCGATCAGCAAACGCTGAGCGTGTGGACGGTCGACGAACCGAATCCGTTCACGGAACACATGGCCAACGAGTTCGCCAAGCTGCATCCCGAAGTCAAGGTGCAGATCCGCCGCGTGGGCTTCGCAGCGCTCAACGACGAAGCGATGCGTGCGGTCATGTCGGGCAATGGTCCCGATGTCGTGCCGGTCGACAATCCGAACACGGCGATGTTCGCTGCACGCGGTGCGCTGCTCGATCTGAACCCGTACCTCGCGAAATCGAAGGTTATCGACGCCAAGCAGATCTACCCGGGCCCACTTGCCAACGCCACCTGGGACCATAAGGTCTACGCGATTCCGCGGGGCGCGAATACGCTCGCGCTGTACTACAACCAGGATGCCTTCAAGGCCGCGGGCCTCGATCCGAGCAAGCCGCCGCAAACGTGGGACGAGCTCTACGCCGACGCGAAGAAGCTCACGGATGCATCCAGGGGCGTCTATGGCCTCGCGTTCTCGGCGATTGGCACGGAAGAGGGCACGTTCCAGTTCCTGCCGTTCATCCAGACCACCGGTGCCGACTGGACCTCGCTCGGCTCGGCCGGCGCGATCCGCGCGGCGCAGTTCTGGCAAAAGCTGCTCGACGACAAGGTCGCTTCGCCCGATACGCTTTCGCATTCGCAATCCGAAGCTGCCGCGACGTTCATCAACGGCAACGCCGCAATGGACATCGATGGTCCCTGGGAACTTCTCGCGGTCTCGAAAGGTGCGAAGTTCAAGTGGGCGGTCGCGCTGCTGCCGGTCGAGAAAGCCGGTTTGCCGCGTGCCTCGGCGCTGGGCGAACAGAATCATGCGATTCTGAAGACCAGCAAGAACCCGGCACTGGCCTTCGAATTCCTCGAGTACATGTATAGCCAGGGCGGCCGCGACTGGAACGAGTACGGCATGCTGCCGCCGTCAAAAGACGCGGTCACGAAGGACCCGAAGTGGCCCGAGGGTTATGCGGTCTTCAACGAGCAAATGCAGTATGCGCGCGGCCGTGGTCCGAACCCGAACTGGCCGCAGATCTCGAAGGCGATCTACACGGCCATGCAGCAGGTACTCACGCATCAGGCCGATGCGCCCACGGCCATGAAGGCCGCCGCGACTGAAATCGACAAAGTCACGAAGAAGTAGGCAGGGCACGATGCGTTTTCGACTCATGGCGGCCACGATGCTGTTGCGCGCCATGGGTCGAAGCCGCGATGTCGCGGTTTGTCCGGACGAATTCCCGTGGAAGCAAGATGAACAAGCTGCTCAGCCGCGTTCAAGGCCGCAACGGCTTTGAAATCGCGATGGCCTCGCTGGCCCTGCTCTATTTGTTGCTGTTCGCCGGCATCCCGCTGGTCTACAACCTCGCGCTGTCGTTCCAGCAAGTCGACCTGATGAGCCCCGCGTTTCTCGTGCGACCCTTCGCGGGCCTGAGCAACTACATCGACGTGATGGCGCGGCCGGAGTCGCGCATGGTGGTCGTCAATACGATCCTGTTCGTCGGGCTCTCGCTGGTGTTTCAGATCGTGATCGGCTTGCTCCTGGCCGTGCTTTTCATGCAGCGCTTTCCGGCCGCATCGTTCATGCGCGGCCTGTTCCTTGCCGGATGGATCATGCCCGGACTCGTGGTCGGCGCGATCTGGAAGCTCGTGTTCGCGGGCGACTATGGCGTGCTCAATCATGCCTTGATGTCGATCGGCCTGGTTCACGGCAAGATCTTCTGGCTGTCCGATACTCACTATGCGCTGTTCGCGGTGATTATCGCGAACGTATGGCTCGGGGTGCCTTTCAATATGCTGCTGCTTTCGGTCGGCCTGCTTGGCATTCCTGCCGAGATCTACGAGGCCGCAAAAATGGATGGCGCAGGCCCGATTCGCCGCTTCTTCTCGATGACCTTGCCGATGATGCGCTCGACACTCGGCGCGGTCGTCTCGCTCGGCGCGATCCTCACGATGCAGCAGTTCGACCTGATCGCCGCGCTCACGCAGGGTGGTCCCGCGAATGCCTCCGAGGTCGCCCAGTACTGGTCCTGGCAGCTCTCCTTCCAGACCTTCGAAGTCTCCCAGGGCAGCGCGGTCGCCACCGTCATGCTCCTGCTCGTGCTCGTCGTCGCCATCGTCTACGTGCGCTCGATCCGTCACGAGCAACTGGCCTGAGGGCGAGCGCCATGAAGAAAACGATCCTTTTCGTCATCGCCCTCGCCGTCACCGCGCTCTATCTGTTCCCGCTCTACTGGATGTACGTCACCGCCTTCAAGAGCGCGGCCGAGATGTTCCGCTATCCGCCCACGCTCTGGCCCCTCGCGCCTCAGTCGCATTTCGTCGCGACCTTCGTCGACCGCCAGATGGCCAACTACCTCTGGAACTCCTTCGCGATCGCGTGTGGCACCACCTTCGCCACGATCGTGCTCGGCACCGGCGCTGCCTATGCGCTCGCCCAGTCCCAGAACCGCATCACCGGCATCGCGATCTTCGCCGTGCTCGTGCTCCAGGCGCTGCCCTCCTCGCTGATGGTCACGCCGTTGTTCACCGCCTTCAAGTCCCTCGGTCTGCTCGCGACACCCCGCGTGGCCGTGGTGCTCGCACAGATCGCCAAGACCCTGCCCTTCTTCATCGTGCTGTGCCGCTCCAGCTTTGTACAGGTGCCGCGCGATCTGCGCGATGCCGCACTCGTCGACGGCGCTACGCCCGCGGGTGCGTTCTTCCGCGTCGTACTGCCACTCGCGGTCAACGGCATCCTCGTGAGCGGCATCCTCGTGTTCCTGCAGTCCTTCGGCGAATACGTCTATGCGCGCTCGCTGATTCTCGACGACAGCTATCAGACCGCGACGGTCGGCCTGTCGGCCTTCGTCGGCGCGACCAACACCGACTGGATCGGCATCATGACCTACTCCGCGATCTACGTGACCCCGATCCTCGGCATCTTCATGCTGCTGCAACGCCGCATCGTCGGCGGACTCACCGCGGGCGCGCTCAAGTAAGGAAGACTCGCCATCGCCATCGCAACATCGCTTATCGAAACGAGACAATCCATATGAAAATCAGCGACGGTAACTGGCTGATCCACGAAGGCTTGCAGGTTCTCTATCCGGTCCATGTGCACGACGTACAGCTAAGGGGGAAGGAACTGCGGGTCCACGCCGCGCCGCGCGACGTGAGTTCGCGTGCCTTCCAGCTCGATACGGCACTGCTGACGCTGCGCATCTTCTCGCCGCAGGCGGGCGTAATCGGAGTCAGAATCGAGCGCTATCAAGGGGCCTATCCGGTCGGGCCGAATTTCGAACTCCACTGCGACGAGGATCTCGACGTCCAGACCCGGCTCGACGACAACGAAGCCACCCTGACGAGCGGTTCGCTGACCGTGCGCATCGCACGCCGCGGCGACTGGGCGATCGACTTCCTGCGCGACACTCACGCGAGCGGCGCGGGCGCCGGGGGCGGACCGGTCTTCGAACGCCTGACCGGCAGCGGCGTGCGCGCCGCGGGCCATGTCACTGAAACCGGCGGTGGTACACATGTCTTCGAACGGCTCGACCTCGGTGTGGGCGAGACCGTCTACGGACTCGGCGAGCGCTTCGCGGCCTTCGTCAAGAACGGCCAGACCATCGACATCTGGAATCGCGACGGTGGCACCGGCACGGAGCAGGCCTACAAGAACATTCCCTTCTACCTGACCAACCGCGGGTACGGCGTGTTCGTCAATCATCCGGGCCATGTGGAGTTCGAGGTCGCCACCGAGAAGGTCGCGAAGGTGCAGTTCAGCGTGCCGGGCGAAGGACTCGAGTATTTCGTGATCGACGGCCCCTCACCCAAGGCGGTGCTCGACCGCTACACCCGCCTGACCGGCCGCCCCGCCCTGCCGCCGGCCTGGTCGTTCGGGCTTTGGCTCACGACGTCTTTCACGACCGACTACGACGAAGGCACCGTCAACCGCTTTATCGACGGCATGCGCGAACGTAATCTGCCCCTGCACGTATTTCACTTCGACTGCTTCTGGATGCGCGCCTTTCACTGGTGCGACTTCGAATGGAACCCCGCGACCTTCCCCGATCCCGAAGGCATGCTGCGCCGGCTCAAGGACAAGGGCCTGCACATCTGCGTGTGGATCAATCCGTATATCGCGCAACCGTCGCCGCTTTTCGCCGAAGGCATGGCCCGTGGCTACTTGCTCAAGAAGGCCGACGGGAAAGTCTGGCAGTGGGACAAGTGGCAGCCGGGCCAGGGCATCGTCGACTTCACGAACCCCGCGGCATGCGAGTGGTACGCGGCTCATCTGCGCCGGCTGCTCGCGATGGGCGTCGATTCCTTCAAGACCGACTTTGGCGAGCGCATCCCGACCGATGTCGTCTATCACGACGGATCGGACCCGGAACGCATGCACAACTACTATGCGTTCCTCTACAACAAGCTCGTCTACGACGTGCTCGCCGAGGTGCGCGGTCCGAAGGACGCGGTGCTGTTCGCCCGCGCGGCCGCGGCCGGCAGCCAGCAATTTCCGGTGCATTGGGGCGGCGACTCCAATTCGACCTATGAATCGATGGCGGAAAGCCTGCGCGGCGGCCTGTCGCTCGGACTCTCGGGCTTCGGCTTCTGGAGCCACGACATCGGCGGTTTCGAAAACACCGCGCCCGCGCACATCTACAAGCGCTGGTGTGCGTTCGGCCTGCTCTCGAGCCATAGCCGGCTACATGGCAGCAAGTCGTACCGGGTACCCTGGCTGTTCGACGAAGAGGCTGTCGATGTGCTGCGGCACTTCACCCAATGGAAGTCGCGCCTGATGCCTTATCTGTACGACCAGGCCGCGCTCGCCGCGCAACACGGCACACCGCTGATGCGAGCGATGCTGCTCGAGTTCGCGGAGGATCGCGCGTGCGACTATCTCGATCGCCAGTACATGCTCGGCGAATCGGTGCTGGTCGCGCCGGTGTTCAGTGAAGCCGGCGACGTCGACTTCTATCTGCCCGCCGGACGATGGACGCACCTGTTCACCGACACCGAGGTCGCGGGCGGCAGCTGGCGGCGTGAACGGCACGACTTCATGAGCGTGCCGATCTATGTCCGGCCGAACACGCTGCTCGCGATCGGTGCCGATGCGTCAAAGCCCGACTATGACTACGCGAACGAGGTCGAACTGCGTCTCTACGCGCTCGACGAGGGCGCGCGTGCCGGAGCGACCGTTCGCGATCTCGACGGCGAAGTCCGCCTGTACGCCGCCGCGAGCCGTACCGGCATGCGGCTGAATGTCGAGCTCGAGGGCAACGATCGGCCGTGCACGCTGTCCTTGCAAAATCTCGCGAGCTCGACCATGCAAGTGTTCGCGACTGACACCGGCGCAGGATCAGGCATGGGTTCGGCCAACGCGTCGGGCTCGTTCACGGTCGAATCCGACGCACGTCACACTCACGTGCGGATCGCCGCGAACGTCAAGCGCTTCACCATCGAACTGTAATCCAGCCTCGATTGAGGGACGGTATCATCGAGGGGCCGGACGCCGCAGCCGCGGCGTCCGTGCCTGCCCCAAGAGGATACGTATGCAGCTCTCCCTGCTGTGCGATGTCCCCCAATTCCTGCCCGCGCTTGCGCACGCCCTCCATGAGACCTTCTGGCTGACCGACCCCGCCGCCTCCGTCGCGCGAGCGGGTGAGCGCCTTTCCCTGCGCATGAATGCCGATGCGCTGCCGTTCACGATCGTCGCGCACGATACGGACCTGCTGCTCGGCACGGGCAGTGTGGTCGTCAATCAGCAGCCTGACGATACCGTCCTGCGAGCACTATCCGCATGGCTCTCGGGCGTCTGGGTCGACGACGCCCAGCGCGGCAAGGGCGTCGGCACGGCCGTCATCGATGCGTGCTGCGCCCACGCACGCAAGCTCGGCGAGCCCGCCCTCCTGCTGATGACGGCGGACGAACGTAAGTTCTACGAGAAACGCGGCTGGACAGTGATCGATGCGCTCGCCAGCCCGACCGTCGTCATGCGCCGCTCGCTGCGCCCCACCTAGCCTCCCCATCCCGCACCCGCCCGGGTTGACGCACATAGGGTTCAGCCCTAGTCAATTTATGTGCGGGATGGCGCGTAATGCAATCTTCTTTTCGACTACAGTATTCCGGCGCGCCCTAACCTGTCGGCGCGGCATCGTTCTTGCGAATCGACCCTCGACCCTGGGCTCCCGAAGCGCATGCTGCACTGCCACATCGTCGAGTTGCCTTGCCTCACGCGGCGGGAAGCCGATCGTCCCTCGCGCCCTGTGTACGTCAACACAAGATGGAGGTTCGAATGGAGACGCCGGCAAATCTCAACGATCTACAGAAGTCCACACTGGCCATCGTCCTTGCCGGCGGTCGCGGCACACGGCTCGGGGCGTTGACCAACAAGCGCGTCAAGCCTGCCGTTCATTTTGGCGGCAAGTACCGCATCATCGACTTCGCCCTGTCGAACTGCCTGAACTCCGGGATCCGACGCATCGCGGTCGTCACCCAGTACAAGGCTCACTCGCTGCTGCGGCACCTCCAGCGTGGCTGGGGCTTCCTGCGCGGCGAGTTCAACGAGTTCATCGATCTCTGGCCCGCGCAGCAGCGCGTCGACGACAGCTGGTATCGCGGCACCGCCGACGCGGTATTCCAGAACCTCGACATCATCCGCTCGATCGGCCCGCGCTTCATCATCGTGCTCGCGGGCGACCATATCTACAAGATGGACTACACGCGCATGCTGCTCGATCATATCGAGAGCGGCGCCGACTGCACGGTCGGCTGCATCGAAGTGCCGCGCGAGGAGGCGGTTGCGTTCGGCGTCATGCACGTCGACGCGAACCGGCGTGTAACAGGGTTCGTCGAGAAACCGGCCGACCCGCCCGCGATGCCGGGCAAGCCCGACATCGCGCTCGCGAGCATGGGGATCTACGCGTTCAGCGCCGACTACCTGTACCAGCTGCTCGAGGAAAACATCGAGAAGTCGGGGACGGAGCATGACTTCGGCAAGGACATCGTGCCGCAGGTCGTCCTGACCGGCAAGGCGATCGCCCATCCGTTCGGCATGTCGTGCGTGACCTCGGACACCGAAGCACCCGCCTACTGGCGCGATGTCGGTACGATCGATGCCTACTGGTCGGCCAACCTCGACCTTGCCTCGACGATCCCGGCGCTCGACCTCTATGACGGCCGCTGGCCGATCTGGACTCACCAGGAGCAATTGCCGCCGGCCAAGTTCGTGCGCGATCTCAACGGCCTGCAGGGCACCGGCACCAATCTGCTCGCCTGCGGCGGCTGCGTCGTGTCCGGTTCGCAGATTTCGCGCTCGGTGCTGTCCTCGGCGGTGCGCGTGCATTCTTTCTGTAACATCAATGAGGCAGTATTGCTCCCACAGGTTACCGTCGAAAGGAGCTGCCGCTTGCGTACAGTCGTGATCGACCGGGGGTGCACGATCCCCGAAGGCACGGTGATCGGTGAAGACCCGGATCTCGATGCCGAGCGTTTCTACCGGACTGCGAGCGGTGTCGTGCTTGTCACGCGCGACGCGCTGAACGCGATGGTCGAGGGCAGGCGTTTCCATCCTGCCGAGGGGAATCGCCAGTGACGGTGCGCGTCCTGCATGTCGCTGCCGAACTGTATCCCCTGCTGAAGACCGGCGGCCTCGCGGACGTCGTCGGCGCGCTGCCGCCCGCGCTCCAGCCGCTCGGCGCGGACGCGCGCGTCGTGATGCCAGGTTTCCCGGCGATCGTGGCCGGGCTCGACGACCTGCACCCGGTCGCGCATACGGGGCCGCGCTTCGGCATCGCCGACCCCGTGATCGAGTTCGGCACGATGCGCTCGAACGGCACGGGCGTCTATGTGGTGCGCGCCGATGCGTTCTACGACCGCCCCGGCAGCCCCTACCTCAACGCTGGCCATCAACCGTTTGCGGACAACGCACAGCGCTTCGCGATGCTCGGCTGGGCCGCCTCGCTGCTGGCGCAAGGTGCCGACCCCGCCTGGACGCCGCAGGTCGTGCATGCGCACGATTGGCATGCGGCGCTCACCCCCGCCTATCTGAAGGCGGCATCCGCCGCGCAACGCCGGCGCATGCCGCCGTCGATCATCACCGTGCACAACCTCGCCTATCAGGGCGTGTTTCCGGCCTCGCTGTTCGTCCAGCTCGGCTTGCCAGATTCGTTCTATGGCATCGAAGGCGCCGAGTTCTATGGCCAGGTCTCGTTCCTCAAGGCCGGTCTCGCGTTCTCGGACCGTATCACGACGGTCAGTCCCACCTATGCGCGTGAAATCCAGACCCCGCAGCAAGGGGCCGGTCTCGACGGACTGCTGCGCAAGCGGGCACACGATATCAGCGGGATTCTCAACGGCGTCGACTATACGGTCTGGCATCCCTCGGTCGACCACGCGATCGCGGCACCCTACCGGGCCGACGACATGGCCGGCAAGGCGAAGTGCAAGGCCGCCCTGCAGGCGCGCTTCGGGCTTCTCCCGCGCACCGACACGCCGCTGTTCGGCGTGGTCAGCCGGCTCACCGAGCAGAAGGGCATCGATGTGCTGCTCGCGGCGGTTCCCAAGATCGTCGCACGCGGCGGCCAGCTGGTCGTGCTCGGCACCGGTGAACCCAAGCTCGAGCAAGGTCTCAAGCGCGCCGCCGAGGCGCATCCGGAGGCGGTCGCGATCGAACTCGGCTTCGACGAAACGCTCGCCCACGCGATCATCGCCGGGAGCGACGTGGTCGCCGTGCCGTCACGCTTCGAACCATGCGGGCTCACCCAGCTCTATGGCCTCGCATACGGCACCTTGCCACTCGTTCATTGCGTTGGCGGTCTCGCGGACACCGTCGTCGATGCTTCGCTCGAAAACCTCGCCGAGGGGATCGCGACAGGCTTTGCCTTCCATCGCTTCGAACTCGCATCGCTCGCGGCCGCGATCCGGCGCGCGTTCGCCTTGTTCGACCGGCCCGATGAGTGGGTCGCGACCCAGCGTCATGCGATGAAGCAGAACTTCGGCTGGGAAGCATCAGCCTTGCGGTACTACCACTTGTACGAGCAGCTCGCCCATTCCTCATGGCGTGTGGCGTGACTCATGACGGGGCGTGCTTTCACCTATATGGATGACTGAGCAATAACCTCATCTTGACAATTACCGCTCGCCTGCCATTATTAGGCGTTCAAATACGTCGCCGCCCGACCCCGATGCTTTCGCTCATTGCAAGCCTGCCTCGCGTTCCGATCGGCGAGAAATGGTATTGCAGCCGTTCAGCTTGATGAGACAAAAGCCGCGCCGAACCAGACCGATGCCGACGACGACGCACTGTGTGACGTGAAATCACATTGGTCCATCTGGAGGAGCGTTCAACATGGCAGACAATCAAGACGACGAATTGGGCGAAGCGCAACGCACTCGCCGCGGGCTGCTGCAGGCGGCCGGCGTCTCGGGCGCACTGGCGATGCTGGGTGGCATAACCACGCCGGCACTGGCGGCCGAAGGCGGCCCTTTCCCCGCACACAAGCGCTGGAAGATCGTATTCGTCAACCACGTGACCACCAACCCCTTCTTCGTGCCCTGCCAGTATGGTATCCAGGACGCGTCGGAACTCCTCGGCTTCGAGTATCAGTGGACAGGTTCGGTCACCTCCGACGTCGGCGAAATGATCAATGCGTTCAACGCCGCGATCGCCGGCAAGGCCGATGCCATCGCAGTGCCAATCGTCGATCCGAAGGCATTCGACAAGCCGGTACGCAAGGCGCTCGACGCCGGCATCGCGGTGTTCTCGTACAACGCCGATGCGCCGGCAGGCGGCGCCAATGCGCGCCTCGCCTATATCGGCCAGGATCTGTATCTGTCCGGCTATCAGATGGGCGAGCGCATTGTCCAGGCGATCGACAGCGGCCTCGTCGCGCTTTTCATCGCGACGCCCGGGCAGCTCAACATCCAGCCGCGCCTCGACGGCGCGTCCGACGCGATCAAGAAGTCCGGCAAGAAGATCGACGTGCAGACCATCGCAACGGGCGCCACCGTCAACGAAGAGCTGTCGAAGATCAAGTCCTTCTATCTCGGACACCAGGATCTCAAGGGCATGTACGCGGTCGACGCGGGCAGCACGCAGGGCGTGGCCCAGGTCATGAAGGAATCGAATCTGCCAGCCAAGGGCGTGCATGGCGGCGGCTTCGACCTGCTGCCGCGCACGGTCCAGCTGATTCACGAAGGCTTTCTTGATTTCACGATCGACCAGCAGCCGTATGTGCAGGGTTTCTATACCGTGGTCGAAGCGTTCGTCTTCCTGTCCTCGGGGGGACTCGTCGGGCCCAGCAATATCAACACCGGCCTCAAGTTCGTCACGAAGTCGACCGTCGAACCCTACCTGAACACCGAGACGCGCTACGAAGGCAAGAGCACCAAGCCGCAGATCGTGCCGCGCTCCGGGCCCATCGGCTCCTGAGCCAGCACATGGCCAATCCGAAGGTACCTCGCGCGCGGCCGGGCTTCGCCGCGCGCGCACTCGGGCGATCGGGCGAACTGAGCATCCTGTTCGTGGCCGTGATCCTCATGATCTATTTCGAGATCGCGAATCACGACTTCCTGCTCACGAGGGCGAGTCTCGAGAATCTCTCGCAGTTCATCGCGCCGGTGGCGATCATCGCGTGCGGTGAAATCATGCTGATGATCGGTGGGGAAATCGATCTCTCCGCCGGCATGGTGTTCGCCTTCGCGCCGTTCGTGATGCACTTCGCGAGCGAGGCAGGCCTGCCCGTCATCCTCGCGATGCTCTGCGGGGTGGTGGCCGCCGGGCTGGTCGGACTGTTCAACGGGCTGATCACGGTGGTGCTGCGCATCCCCTCGTTCGTAACGACGCTGGGTACCCTGTTTCTGCTCAATGGGGTGACCCTGGTGATCTCGCGCGGTACGCCGGTCGCGCCGCCGGGCACCGAACGCTTTACGGCGTATTTCGGTGCCTGGGGCTATAGCGAGATCATCTGGGCGCTCGCGATCGTCGTAGTCATGCATATCGTGCTGCGCCACACGCGCTGGGGCCTGCACACGATCGCCGCGGGTGCGAATCCGATCGGCGCGAGCGAGGCAGGCATCCACGTCAACCGGATCAAGATCGGAAACTTCATCGTGGTCGGCATGCTCGCGGGCTACACCGGTATTCTCGAAGGCTTCCGGATCGGCTCGAACGATCCGCAGGCGGGCGGCAACCAGATCATGTTCCTCGCGGTCGCCGCGGGGGTGATCGGCGGCACCCCGCTCGCGGGCGGCTCGGGCACCATCATCGGCGGTCTGATCGGCGCCGCGGTCCTTGGCATTCTCGCCGACGGGTTCACGCTGATCGGCGTCAACGCGTTCACGTTCAACATCATTCTCGGCGTGGCCATCCTGGTGGCGATGATCTTCAATATCCATGTGGTTCGTCTGGCACGCCGGGGAGGCCCGTGATGCGGGAGCTATCCGAAGCGGGGCAGACATCCTCGCAAGAGCAGCAGGAAGCCCTGAGGGGCCAGGACCTCGTCAAACGCTTCGGCGCGGTCACCGCGCTCGAGGGCGTGTCGCTGACGCTGCGGCGCGGCGAGATTCTCGGCATCCTCGGCGACAACGGCGCGGGCAAGTCGACGCTGATGAAGATCCTGACCGGTTATCACCAGCAGAACAGCGGCACCCTCTATATCGACGGCCAACAGATATTGCTGCGTTCGGTCGACCATGCGCGCTCGCTCGGTATCGAGTGCGTGTATCAGGATCTCGCGCTCGCGAACTCGCTGAGCATCTATCACAACATGTTCCTGAACCGGGAGATCGTCTATCCCGGGCCGATCCGCCTGCTCAACAACCGCGCGATGCGGGCGCGGGCGGCCGAGCTGCTCGAGGAGATCGGCGTTCAAGTGCCCTCGGTCGACCTCCCGGTCGAGCAGTTATCCGGAGGACAGCGGCAGGCGATCGCCGTTGCGCGCGCGATCAACTCGAATGCTCGCATCCTGCTGCTCGACGAGCCGCTTGCCGCGATGGGCGCGCGTGAGGCCGGCCTGATCATCGACTTGATCCTGCGGCTCAAGGAGAAAGGGAATCTGTCGATCGCGATGATCATGCACAACTACGCGCAGACGCTCGACATCGCCGACCGTGTCATTCTGATGCAGCGCGGGCGCGTGACCTATCAGCAGGACACCGCCAATACTTCCGTGACCGAACTGATGGAAATCGTGCGGCGCGAGTACCGGGCGATGCGCAGCGCGTAGAATTGAGCGCTCCGGCGGCGGATTCGGTGAAGATTCGCTGACAGATTCAAGCGCCAGTCCCGCCGCCGGATTCACATTTGCGCCTCTACCGAACCATCGCCATGACTTATCTTCCCCAGCTCGCCGCCGTCGCGGGCGTCATGTTCCTGGCCTGCGTGAGCCCCGGCCCAGACCTCGTCGCCGTCACGTCCCATGGACTCGCAGGTCGGCGCTCCGGCCTCGGTGCCGCGGCGGGTATCTCGAGTTCGCATCTGGTCTGGGCAACGCTCGCCGTGTTCGGCCTCGGCATCGTGGTGTCCGAGATGGCCTGGCTCTATGGAGCGATCCGTCTGATCGGCGCGGCCTACCTGCTTTATCTGGGCGGCAAGATACTGCTGGGCCTGCGCAAGGACGGCGGTGCGTCTCCCGTCAGCCGCGCGCCGGCGCGCAGCCTTGCGCATTCCTATCGCAAGGGCCTGCTGGTCGGTCTGACCAATCCGAAGGCCGCCGCATTCTTCGGCAGCCTATTCGTGACCTTGCTGCCGGCCCATGCGCCGACCTGGGTCCATTGCACAACTGTCCTGATCGTCGGCGGCGTCTCCGCCTGCTGGTTCTGCGCGATTGCCGTGCTGTTCTCGACGGGGCGCGTCCAGCAGGGCTATGCGCGGCTGCGCAGGCCGATCGAGGCTCTGATGGGTGTGGCCCTGGTTTCACTCGGCGCCAAACTCGCTCTCGATCGCTAGCTGTCCTGCCGGTCCTTTAAGGCAATCCCTGAGTGTACATTCCCTCGATATTCTGTATGTTATGAGAACGCGCAAACGGTTGCGCTCGGAAGGACGAGGAGATAAGCATGGATTTTCCGAAAATCGCCGAGAGCGATCGGATCGCCCGCCTTGAACCGAGGCCGGGCAAAATAAGGGTCGTTATCGACTCAGACACCTTCAACGAGGTCGACGATCAGTTCGCCATTGCCTACGCCTTGCTGTCGGGGGACAGGATGACGGTCGAGGCGATCTACGCGGCGCCTTACTTCAACCGACGCTCGACCGGTCCCGCCAACGGCATGGAACTCAGCTACGAAGAGATCCTCCGCCTGCTCGAGCTGATGGGAAAACCGCACGAGGGCTTCGTGCATCGGGGTTCGAAGGACTACGTCGGCAAGTGCCTTGAGCCCCAACGCAACGACGCGGTGAACGATCTCATCGACCGCGCGATGGCCTCCTCGCCCGACGATCCCCTGTACGTCATCGCGCTTGCCGCGATCACCAATGTCGCGTCGGCGATCCTGATCGAGCCGCGCATCATCGAACGCATCGTGCTGGTCTGGCTCGGCGGCCATGCGCTGTCGTGGCCGCATACGCGCGAGTTCAATTTGAAGCAGGATGTGCCCGGCGCACGTGTGGTATTCGATTGCGGCGTACCGCTTGTCATGCTGCCCTGCAATGGCGTCGTCTCGGCGCTCAGCACGACGATTCCCGAACTCGACCGCTACGTTGAACCCGCGGGCAAACTCGGTTCCTTTCTGGCAGGCCGGGTACGCGGCTATCGCGATGAGCCCCAGCATATGGCCTGGTCCAAGCCGATCTGGGACATGGCGCCCGTCGCCTATCTGAACGATCACCGCTGGACGCCTTCGATCCTGACGCCGAGCCCCGTGCTCAACGCCGATGTGACGTGGAGCGTCGATGGCTCGAGACACCTCATCCGGTGCGCCCAGCAGGTCGATCGCGATGCGATCTTCCGGGATTTCTTCGTCAAGCTCGCGGCGTTCGCCGGGTGATCTGAACAACGTCATGCCCGCCGGGACCTGAAAAGCCCGGACACATGGCCGTGTCGGTCCACTTAATGGAGTAGTTAGTTACGCAAAACGATTGAAATCGTAGGCAAACGATAACTTGCGAATCTGAGGAGACAGCTGTGATCGGTTACCGCGTCGCGTTACGTCTGACGGCCGGCCTGTTCCTGATTGGGCTTTCCACGATCTCGTCCTCTGCCGCGCAGGCGGAGGACGTCACCATCAACTTCCTTCATGCCCAGAACGATCGGACCTACGGCCCCGTCATTCAGGCATTCGAAAAGGCCAATCCGGGCATCAAGGTCCGCGAACAACGTGTTCCTTTCGATCAGCTGAACGCACAGGTCCAGGCACGAATCGGCGCGGGAGACGATAGCATTGATCTCTACGGCGTCGATGAACCCCGCGTGCCCGCGCTCGCGATGCGCGGGCTACTCAAGGACTTGTCCTCCGAGCGTGCAACCGTCATCGCGAAGACAACGCCTGAAGCCGTGGCGGCCACGAGCGCCAACGGCAAACTCTATGCGTTGCCGCAGTGGACATCGACACAACTGTTGTTCTACAACAAGGACCTGCTCGCGAAGGCAGGCATCCAGCCGCCGTCGGCCGATCCGGCCAAACGCATGAGCTGGGATGAATTGCTCGCCAGTGCACAAAAGGCCCAGGCCGGCGGGGCGAAATACGGCATCGGCTTCGAACAGGTCGATCGCTACTATCAGCTTCAGCCCTTGTTCGAATCGAGCGGTGCCGGCTCAGGACTGACGGGTAACGGCCTGTTGACGCCTGAGGTAAATTCCGACAAGTGGGTCAAGACCATGACCTGGTACGGCGATCTCTACAAGAACGGCCTGTCGCCGCGCGGGGTATCGCCTGAACAGATGTCGTCTCTGTTTTTGAATGGCCAGATCGCCTATTTTGTTGCTGGTCCGTGGAATTTCTTCGACTTCGCCAAAGCCGGTGCCACTCTCAAGTGGAGCATCGCGCCGCATCCGTATTTCGCCGGTGGCAAGCCCGTCACACCGACGGACTCGTGGGCCGTCGGCATCAGCCCGCATAGCAAGCATCCGAATGAAGCACTCAAGTTCGCGATGTTTATGACGATCGACGACGAGGGCGCACTGCTGTCGACCGCCACCAATCCGCTGCCACCGGCCAACAAGGTTGCGTTCGAGCATCACGTGAACGAAACAATGAAACTCGGAGGGGATTCAACAGCACCGTACGCCACGCTACTGCCCTATGAACTCAAGAACACGGCGGTCAGCCGTCCGCGAACAATCGGCTATGTCGCATTCGAAGAGATCATGAACAAGGCGTTCAGCGACGTCAGAAACGGAGCCGATGCGAAATCCACGCTCGATCGCGCGGAGAATCAATTGAAGGCGATGTTCGGCCGGCTCAAATAGCATTGGACAGCCGGACAACTCTGGTCAGGAAGCGATCGATGAGACCCCTGCGATATGGATGGTGGGCCCGCTTGAGCAATCACGAAACGGCGGTCGGCCTGCTAATGCTGTCGCCTGTCTTCGTCGCGTTGATCGTGCTGAGACTCTGGCCCGCGCTCATCGCGATTGGTCATTCGCTCACTTCGGACAAGCCGGGGCAGGGGTTCAACTTCTCGGCGTACGCGTATCTGTTTCAGGACCCGACCTTCCTGAACTCGCTGTACCGGACAGCGCTGTTCTCAATCATCGTCAATCCCCTGCAGGTCGCGATCGCCCTGGCTCTCGCCTTGCTCATGCATCGCAAGATCGCGCTCGGCGGGCTGTGGCGCACACTCGTACTGCTGCCCGTCGTGATTCCGCAGAGCATTTCCTCGCTGATCTGGGGAGTCGCGTTCCGGCCCGACGGGCCGATCAACGCGACGCTCGTCGCGCTCGGCCTGCCCGCACAGGGTTTCCTGACATCCACGCATCAGGCGATGCCGGTCATTATCGTGGTGGTCAGCTGGGTCGGCGTCGGCTACTGGATGACCTTCCTGCTTGCAGGTCTCAAGGATATTCCGGTCTCCCTCTACGAGGCCGCGGGACTCGACGGCGCCAAGGGCTGGCAGCGCTTCTGGCACATCACCCTGCCGCTGCTGCGCAGGCCGCTCCTGTTCGTACTCGTTGCCGATACAGTTGCCAATTTTCTTGTCTTCGCACCGGTACAAATACTCACGGGCGGCGGCCCGCAGGAGACGACCAATCTTGTCATGCTCGAGATTTTTTCGCGCACCTTCGTCTATGGCGACGACAAGGGCGGCGCGGCGGCGACGGTGATTCTCGTCTCGGTCGTGATGGCCGTCGTGCTGGTCCAGTTTCGGATGATGCGGGGGAGAAGCGAATGAGGACGACCCGGAAACAGCAAGGCGAACTCGAGAGCACACACCCGGCCGAGCGGCTTGCGCTGGTCGGCGCCGTGATCGTCGCCGCCCTGTCGATGGCGCCGCTCTACTGGGCACTCGTCTCGTCGCTGCGGCCGGGCGCGGACATTCTCAAGTATTTGTCGCCGCTGAGCATCTGGACCTTCATCCCGAACCGGCTGACCCTCGAAAACCTCGTCAACGTCTGGTCGGGACCGTTCGGCCGTTCGATGATGAACAGTGTGATCGTCGCGCTCGTGACGATCGTGCTCGGGCTTGTCATGTGCTCCATGGCCGCGTTCGCGCTAGCAAAACTCCGTATTCCAGGCAAAGCAGCGATTTTTTCGATCGTAATCGTGAGCTTCCTGATTCCATTCGACGCGATCGCCGTGCCGCTGCTATCCCTGTTTCGGAGCTTCGGTTTGCAGAACACCTATCTCGGCATCATCCTGCCCGGCGTCGGCAACGGGTTTGCCGTGTTCATGCTCAGGCAGTTCTTTCTTGGCATCCCGCCCGAATTGTCAGATGCCGCACGGGTAGACGGGCTCGGCTGGTTCGGCGTGTTCCTGCGAATCTACTTGCCGCTTTCGGGTCCCGCGCTGATCTCCGCGGGATTGATCCTGTTTGTCTTTCAATGGCAAGCATTTCTCTGGCCGCTGCTGATCGCACCTGATCCGAACTACAAGGTCGCGGCGGTCGCCACCGCCGATTTTGCCGGCCAGTTCTCGACGGACTTCGGCGCCCTGTTCGCCGCGACGATCATCGTGTCCATCGTGCCCCTCGTGATTCTGCTGGCGTTCCAACGATACTTCACCGCATCGGTGGCTTCGAGCGGCACCAAGGAATAGGATGCAAGGGGCGAGCATCGGCAAGCGGTGCCGCACTTGATCCCGGTCGTTCAGTCAATGCCGGTCACCTCACGGCATCGTGGAAATTTTTTTGACTGGACTGTCGATTCGGCACGGGCTCGTTCGTCGTCGTGGATGGAGCCACCGGCCTTGCGCCGTACGCCCATCCATCCGTTCACTCTCACGAGGAGTCGTCAACATGTCACAGCCAGCAGTCAAGCCTATCCCCGATGGAATGCATTCGCTGACCCCACATCTGGTATGCGCCGGCGCCGCCGACGCGATCGCGTTCTATGTGAAGGCGTTCAACGCGGTCGAACTGTCACGTCTGCCGGGCCCGGACGGCAAACTCATGCATGCCATGGTCCGGATCGGCGATTCGATCCTCATGCTCAATGACGAGTATCCCGAACACGGCATGGTCGGGGCCAAGGCACTCAAGGGTTCGCCCGTCACCTTGCATATGTATGTCGAAAATACCGATGCGATGGTCGCACAGGCCACCGCTGCCGGCGCGACTGTCAAGATGGCGCCCGCGGATATGTTCTGGGGCGACCGCTACGCCCAACTCGAAGATCCTTTCGGCCACCGCTGGTCAGTCGCGACGCATATCCGCGACGTCAAGCCCGAGGAGTACGAGCAGGCGATGCGCGAGTCCGCCGGGACGCACTGAAGCCGAGACCGAACGCGCATAGTGGGGCGCACCCCTTCCCCATTGTTGCAGCGCAGGACGGGAGACTCGACGCGCTACCGGGGGCGTCGAGTCATACCAGCAGTGACACCACGATCGCCAACCACATCGCACCGACGCCGAACAGAAAGGCGCGCCGTGCCACTCGCAGCCACGATTCATCGTCGGCCTGCTCGGTCGGCTTGGTCGCGAACCACGGGACGAGCCCCAGGCAGACGAATCCGCCCAGCGCGAGCACCGCCACCACGACATCTCCGACATGCCAGGCGGTCGATTCGGTGATGCCCCAGTAGCCGAGAAAAACCATGCCGATCGAAAACACGGTCGACGCGGCCGAACTCAATGCGACCACCGACCCGGTCGGAGACTGCATGATTCACCTCCCGTGCAATGACAGCGGTTTCTTGCGGCGATCATACAAGCAGATCCGAGCCCTCAGCGAGGGAACGAAGAGCGCGCACGCATAAAAAGAGAGGGCACGAATCCACCCGTGTCATCGGGAAGGTAGGTTCGAGCGCGCGTTCATGGCATATTACGCAGACCATTGCGACACATTCCCATTTCATTGGGCTGACCCGCACGTGAACTCCACGCTAACCATGGCATCAGGCCGCTTTCTGTCGCGCCTCAAGAGCGAATGGTTTCTTGCTGCGAGCGCGCTGACGTGTGCGTTGTTCTGGCTATCGGGCGAGGCGATCTTCAGCACGCTATCGAATCGGTGGGTGCTGGTCGGCATGCTCGCCTGGCTGCTCGCGGCCGTGCTCTGTTCAGCCATCTCGGTCGTCCGGCATGCCGATGCGCTCGCCGAGTGGCTCGGCGAACCTTATGGCACGCTGATTCTCACGCTATCCGTGACCTCGATCGAGGTCATGAGCATTGCGGCCGTCATGCTGCACGGCGAAAACAACCCGACACTCGCGCGCGACACCTTGTTCGCGGTGACGATGATCATCCTCAACGGGATGATCGGGCTGTCGCTGCTGCTCGGCGGCTGGCGCTACCGGGAGCAGCAGTACAACCTGCAGGGCGCGAACGCGTATCTCGGCGTCATCATCCCGCTCGGCGTGATCGTGCTGGTGCTGCCCAATTTCACGATCACGACTCCGGGGCCGACCTTGTCGCCCGCGCAGGAGATTTTCTTCGCCGTGATGTCGGCCAGCCTCTATGGCGCGTTCCTGTTCCTGCAGACGCGACGCCATCGCAGCTACTTCACGCACAGCGGCACCATCGACCACAGCAGAAAACTCCAACGCCACCGCGCCTCGCCTGGACGAACCATGAGCCCCTACGCGCATGTCGCCCTGCTGCTCGCCTACATGGCACCGGTCGTCTACCTCGCCAACCGGCTCGCGCGGCCTGTCGACTATCTGATCGAAACGATGCATGCCCCCGTGCCGCTCGGCGGCCTCGCCATCGCGATTCTCGTTGCGACACCCGAGGCCATCAGTGCGGTCCGCGCGGCCTCGGCGAACAATCTGCAACGTTCGATCAATATCTTCCTGGGCTCCGTACTGTCGACGATCGGACTGACCGTGCCCGCCATCATCGTGATCAGTCACCTCACACAGCATCCGATCGAGCTCGGACTCCAGCGCACCGATCTGATGCTCTTCATCCTGACGCTCACCATGTGCGTGGTCAACTTCTCGAGCGGCCGGACCAATGTGTTACAGGGAGGGGTGCATCTGACGCTTTTCGCGTCCTATCTGTTCCTGATCTATCAGGGGTAAGGGTTCGAGGGTTGGAGAGCAGGCACGCCGCTGGCGTCCGGCCTTGGGCGTCAGGCAAGAATCGCGCGGCATCGCCTGCTCGTTTACCATGGTGACGCTGTCGACACGATCATCGCGGCGCGATCGTGTCGTCCGCCCCCCAGAACACACCACGGAACCCCTCGATGAATGACTTCCTGCCGGCGATCGAACTGCAAACCGGACCGCAACCCGACTATTCAGTCATCTGGCTCCACGGACTTGGCGCCGACGGCAACGACTTCGCGCCGATCATCCCTGAACTCGGCCTTGGCACTTCACCCGCGGTTCGCTTCGTGTTTCCGCATGCACCGCATATGCCGGTCACCTGGAACAACGGTCTTGTGATGCGCTCGTGGTACGACATCCATTCGCTCGACGAGGGCCGTCGCCATGCCGATGAAGCCGGCATTCGCGAGTCGCGCGAAGCGATACGCCGTCTGATCACACGTGAAAACGAACGCGGCGTACCGACCAGCCGGATCGTACTCGCAGGATTCTCGCAGGGGGGCGCGATGGCCTATGTCGCCGGTGTTACCCATCCCGAGCCGCTTGCCGGCATCGTCGCGCTGTCGACCTATATTCCGTCACCCGAACTGCTCGCCCTCGAGAAATCAAACGCGAATCGCCACACACCGGTGTTCGCCGCCCATGGCACGGAAGACCCGGTCGTGCCGCTACAACTCGGTGTCGCCGCGCGCGATACGCTGGTCGGACTCGACTATCCGGTCGAATGGCACACATACCGGATGCCGCACTCCGTGAGCCTCGAGGAAATCCAGGACATCGGAGCATGGTTTCGGGCGCGTTTCGCGCAGTGAGACCGGTCTGAAACCGAGACAGCCCGTAGCGCTCAGGGCACCTCGATCTGGCGGTTCCAGTTGTCGAGAACCGACTTTGTGAGGTGGCATCGTCGCGGCTCAGATGGCGTCCGCCCGGAGTCCGTACGAGCCCCGCCGGATGCGCGCAGGGCACTTACGGGTAATGAGAAGCAGCCCGTGGTAGCCTTACATGCTTGGCACACAGGATTGGGCTATGCTGGAAACCCGCCTGAGCCGGTACCGGTTCACTAGAAAAACTGCAGTAAGAATATGAAAACATCTTCGGCAACACAGCGCGTCATCGGCGAAACCGCCCCGAACGACTGTGTCGAGTTCGTCGCGAAAGCGACCGTCCCGACCCGCTATGGGTCATTCATGTCGTATGTGTACCGGGTCAAGGCCAGCGGCGCCGAACATATCGCCTTCGTCATGGGCGAGGTCGGGGACGAATCGCCGGTGCTGACCCGCCTGCACTCCGAATGCGTGACCGGCGATGTGTTCGGCTCGTACCGGTGCGATTGCGGCGAACAGCTCGACATGGCCCTGCGGTATATCGCCGCGGAAGGCCGCGGCGTGCTGCTGTACCTGCGGGGTCACGAGGGCCGTGGCATCGGCCTCGCCAACAAGATCCGCGCGTATTCGCTGCAGGAACAGGGTTTCGACACCGTCGATGCCAACCTGCAGCTCGGTCTGCCTGACGATTCGCGCGAGTACGATTCGGCCGCGGCCATCCTCCGCGCGCTCGGGGTGAGCTCCGTTCGTCTCATGAGCAATAATCCTTCGAAGTTCGAAACCCTGTTGCGCCATGGGATTCCGGTCTGCGAGCGGGTTGCGCTCGCCATTCCGGCACGCGAAGAGAACGAACGCTACATCAGGACCAAGCAGGTCCGCTTCGGCCACTACTTCGACGAAAACGAATAAGGCCGGCGCATAGGGTCCGCGACCACGGCCGGCGACAGGCTGGCGACGATGGCCGACGAAAACGGCGAATAAGGTTGACGAACCAGGCCCGCGCGAGACGCAGGCCTCGGTCTCAGTGCGCGCCGGCGGCCGCCGCGCCCCCCGCACCGCTCTTGCTGCGCTGTGTGATCCAGATGAGCGGGATGATCATGATGAAGATCACCGCCGACGCCCAGAACACATCGTTGAGCCCCAGCATGGCAGCCTGGTTGTCGACGTTCAGGCCGAACATCGCACGCGCGGTCGACGCCGGGACGCCGAACATCGACTGGAAGCCGCTGATGCTTTGCTCGTACGTCGGGTTATAGGGATTCGCGACTTCGGTGAGCTGCGCGTGATGGAGAATGGTCCGGTTGTTCCAGGCCGTGCCCGCAATCGAGGTCCCGATCGCACCGCAAAAGATCCGCACGAAGTTCGACAGGCCGGCCGCGGCCGGGATCTTCTCGGGCGGGAGCCCCGACAGGATGATCATGGTCAGCGGCGTGAAGAACAAGGCCATTGGAATGCCTTGCAGCAGGGTCGGCAGCACGAGCGTCCATGTATCGACATAGACCGTGTAGTGCGAGCGCAGCACGAAGCAGAAGGCGAAGAACACAAAGGCAACGGTTGCCATAATCCGTGCGTCGGAACGCGGCATGATTCGCCCGATGATCGGTGCAAGAATCACCGCAAAGATACCGAGGGGCGCCGTCACGAGGCCCGCATCGACCGAGCGATAGCCCAGGTACTCCTGCATCCATTGCGGCAACAGCACGAGATTGCCGAAGAACACCCCATAACCGATCGAGATCGCGATCGTTCCGCCCGTGAAGTTGCGGCCCTTGAACAGCGACAGGTCGATGACCGGGTGCGCATCGGTGATCTCCCAGATGAAAAACGCGGCAAAGCCGACAATCGCCACCAGGCCGAGCACGACGATCGTCGTCGAGTTGAACCAGTCGAGATCGCGGCCCTTGTCGAGCATGATCTGGAGCGCCGCGACCCAGATGACCAGCAGCGTGAGGCCCACTGTATCGATCGGCAGCTTGCGCGTCGCCGTCTCGCGGTGGCGGTAAATGCCCCAGACCGTGAACGCGGCGAACAGCCCGATTGGAATGTTGATATAGAAGATCCATGACCAGCTATAGCTGTCGGTGATCCAGCCACCGAGCGCCGGGCCCGCGATCGGACCGACCACCGCCGTCATCGCCCAGAGCGACAACGCCATCGATGACTTCTCGCGCGGGTACGAGCCGAGCAGCACTGCCTGCGAAAGCGGAATCAACGGGCCCGCGACGATGCCCTGGAGCACGCGCGCGAACAGCAGGATGCCGAGGCTAGGTGCCAGTCCGCAGAGCCAGGAGGCGAGCACGAACAGCAGGA
This sequence comes from Pararobbsia alpina, assembly GCF_902859895.1. Classification (GTDB taxonomy): domain Bacteria; phylum Pseudomonadota; class Gammaproteobacteria; order Burkholderiales; family Burkholderiaceae; genus Pararobbsia; species Pararobbsia alpina. The sequence goes on along the minus strand of NZ_CADIKM010000012.1, from coordinate 86,569 downwards.
TCGCGCCGACAAACAGCTTGATCTGGCCGATGCGCTGGGTCAGCCAGCCGGTCAGCGGCACCGCGACCGCGTTGGACGCGGCAAACACCGTGATGACCCAGGTACCCTCATCGATCGAGACACCGAGATTGCCCGAGATGGTCGGAATCGCGACATTCGCGATCGACGAGTCGAGGACGACCATGAATGTCGCGAGCGCGACAGCGAAGGTCGCCAGGATCAGCTGCCCACCCGCGAGAGGGGGAGGCGGCGCGGCGGCAGGGGATGTCGGTGTACTCAACAGGGAGCCTCGAACGCTGGAGAAGGCCGCGCACGGCGCAGCCAGGCCGCCGGACGCCGGCAACCCTCGCAGGATCGTACAACGCGCGGGAGATTCCCGCTGCCTGCGGCGCTATTGTTTGGCTAATGTATAGCTATTGCTTTTTTGCCGGACATTTTCCGGCATTCGGGCGACGAAAGCTGGTAGACGTTCCCGCTACGCGGGATGCCGGACGAATATGGATCGCGTGTAAGCAAGTTGAAACCCCACGCGCTCGATCGTCCGCGCGCAAGCTTGTGCGGCATCGACCGTCACACAGGCAATTTCGTATCCTGCCTCCCTTGCGACGGCAAGGCGCGCGGCCAGCAGGCTCGTGAAAACGCCCCGCCCGCGACAAGCAGTCAGCGTGTGTGCATGACGAAACTGGGCGACGCGCCCATAGGGCGAGTCGATCAGACTGAGGGTCGCGATTCCCGCGACTTCGTTGCCGATCCATGCCGAAAACAGCACAGTGTCGGAACGCGCGCTTGCAATCTTGGCCAGCGATTCGACAGGGATGGGACAGCGCGCCTCGACGGGGTTCGCGCAGACCGCGACCGACTGGGCGACAAACTCGTTTGCCTGAAAAGCGTTCATGCCACTGAGCAACGGGCACGGGAGCGAGGCGTTATCGGGAATCGCGGTACGCACTTCGATGTCTGGCTCATTGCGCACGGACGGCTCGAGACTCGTAAGCGCACACACATAGACACTGGTAAAGCCCTGGATAGCGTAGTGCCGCTCCGATAATGCACCTAGTGCGCTCGGATGGGCATGCGGGCAGAGTTCAATCTCGACCGGCAGGCCGCGCTGCGCATAACGTGGCTCGAGTGCGCGCAAATCATCAGCACACGCGCATGCACCCATGGCGAAACCGGCCACATGATTGAACTGACGCCCAAGCGCCGGGCGGGTCAGCGCGGCAATGCCTCCGGCGACCGGAAGCGCGACGCTGGATCTATCTTCCGCAAGCCGTGCGTAACACTCGGTCTGACGGGTCAGGTGGGTAGCTTCCGCCATCTCGAGCTGGTAAGCGGTGTCCTCCGACGTCAACAACATCGCCTGCCACTCATATGACTGAACTTCGGATTGATTTTGGCTGGATGGGTGCTTCTCGTCACACTATCCTAGCCGGAAAATCCATATAGGCAAGCTGTCCTTACCGACGCTCTATTGCATTACATTACAAAAGCTTTGCTTTATGCGGCGATTCATGACGCGCAATGCCAAGCGCCTCGAAGAGGCGGGTAGCTTCACGGCACGCAAGAAGCCTGTATCAGGCGAGCTCACTCCGGGGCACAGCCTCGTGAACAGATGAGGACAGCGGTTGCGGCGGCGCGATGCTGCTGGCGCGAAACGCGTTGGGCTGCCACGTTGTTTCAGTGGGCCCGAGCTCATCGAGCAGCGAAAACGATCCCAGCGGTGCAAAGTCGGACATTGCGAACTCCTTTATTCAAGCCAATCCTGTCGACTGCATTCGAACCATCGCAACATCAAACAGGCAATCGGCGCGCCTTGCGGCAGGCACTGCACATGCATCACATTGCGATGGTGCAAAGCTAGCCCTTAAAACAAAAGAAATAAATGCTGCTTCGCAAAAAACACTGGTGCGCCCGCGAGAACAATGACAATCTGCTTACAAACTGAAGGATGATCGCAATACTAATTCCATGAAAATGAATGGATTAATGAGAATACCGGAGATCTCCGATTGATCTCAAAAGGCTCGTCATTCAGTACAGCTATTGGCCTCATAGCGAAATCAAAATTCTGGATAGCCGGATTTTTCTCGCATTGCAACATCGATGGATTTCTCACCGGCTGTATCCCCCCTGTCATGCAGGGTCGGGATGATACGGAGGGGTTGGTGTATGCTTTTTTCACCCGACCCGCCGAGGTGAGCGCATGACGAAGTCTTCCGGACCCGCGGTGCTCGACCTGATCGGCAACACGCCGCTGGTCGAGCTCACGCGCTTCGACACGGGTCCCTGCACGCTGCTCTTGAAACTCGAATCGCAAAATCCCGGCGGCTCGATCAAGGACCGGATCGGCGTCGCGATGATCGAGGCTGCCGAACGCGACGGCCGGCTGCGCCCCGGCGGCACGGTGGTCGAGGCGACCGCGGGCAATACCGGTCTCGGACTTGCCCTCGTCGCGCGTGCCAAGGGCTACCGGATCGTGCTGGTCGTGCCGGACAAGATGTCGACCGAAAAAGTGCTGCATCTGAAGGCGCTCGGTGCCGAGGTGCACATGACGCGCTCCGATGTCGGCAAGGGCCATCCCGAGTATTACCAGGACTACGCGGCGCGGCTCGCGGCCGGCATCGAAGGCGCGTTTTTTGCCGACCAGTTCAACAATCCCGACAACCCCCGCGCGCATGAAGAGGGCACGGCGCCCGAGATCTGGGAACAGACCGGTCACGATCTGGACGCGATCGTTGTCGGTGTCGGCTCGGCGGGAACGCTGACCGGCCTCACCCGCTATTTCCGCACCGTGCGGCCCGGACTCGAATTCGTGCTCGCGGACCCGGCCGGCTCGGTGCTGGCCGAGTACACGCGCACCGGCATCGTCGGTACAGCGGGATCGTGGGCCGTCGAGGGGATCGGCGAAGACTTCGTACCGGGCATCGCAGATCTCAGCGGCATATACGCCGCGTATTCCATTTCCGATGAAGAGAGCTTCGGCACCGCCCGCGAACTGCTCAGGCGCGAGGGCATCATGGGCGGCTCGTCGACCGGCACCCTGCTCGCGGCCGCACTGCGCTACTGCCGTGGACAGAGCGTGCCCAAACGGGTCGTCAGCTTCGTCTGCGATACCGGTACTCGCTATCTCTCGAAGGTCTACAACGACTACTGGATGATCGAGCACGGGCTGCTTGCTCGGCGCCAGTATGGCGACCTCCGCGACCTGATCTCGCGTCGTTTCGAGGAAGGCAGCGTGCTCAGCGTCGGCCCCGTCGATACCTTGCTGACCGTGTTCCAGCGCATGCGCCAGCTCGATGTCTCGCAGCTGCCCGTGCTCGACGGCAACCGCGTGATCGGGCTGATCGACGAGTCGGACCTGTTGCTGTTCGTGCAGGCCGATGCTGAAGGCTTTCACGCCCCCGTTGCCAAGGCGATGACCGATGCTCCGCAGACCCTCGCCCCCTCGGCGAGTCTCGCGGAACTCGGCGCACTGCTCAGCCGTGGACTTGTCGCGATCATCGCGGACGCATCGGGCTTTCACGGTCTGATCACCCGCATCGACCTGCTGAACCATTTGAGGAGAACGCTCGCATGACGCAAGATACGCATTCAGGCCTGGGGTTCGCGACCCGTGTGATCCACGCGGGCCAGTCGCCGGACCCTTCGACCGGCGCGATCATGCCGCCGATCTACGCGACCTCGACCTATGTGCAAAGCAGTCCCGGCGTGCACAAGGGCCTCGACTATGCGCGTTCGCACAACCCGACCCGCTGGGCACTCGAACGCTGTGTCGCCAATCTCGAGGGAGGCACGAAAGCCTTTGCCTTCGCATCAGGACTCGCGGCGATCTCAACCGTGCTGGAGTTGCTCGATAGCGGCTCGCATATCGTCGCGAGCAACGACCTGTACGGCGGCACCTTCCGCCTGTTCGAGCGTGTGCGCCGCCGCAGCGCCGGCCATGAATTCACTTTCGTCGACCTGGCCGATCCCGCCGCGATTGAAGCCGCGCTGACACCGCGCACGAAAATGATCTGGGTCGAGACACCGACCAATCCCCTGCTGCGTCTTGCCGACCTGCGGGCGATCGCCATGCTCGCGCGGTCGCGCGGCATCGTGACCGTCGCCGACAATACCTTTGCGAGCCCCTATGTCCAGCGACCGCTCGAGCTTGGCATCGATGTCGTCGTGCATTCGACGACCAAATACCTCAACGGACATTCCGATGTCATCGGCGGTATCGCGATCGTCGGCGCCGGCGCACACCTCGACGAACTGCGCGAACGCCTGGGTTTCCTGCAGAATTCGGTCGGTGCGATCTCGGGTCCGTTCGACAGCTTCCTGACCCTGCGCGGCATCAAGACGCTCGCCCTGCGCATGGAACGTCACTGCAGCAACGCGTTGACCCTCGCGACGTGGCTCGAGACGCAGCCCAAGATCAAACGCGTCCACTATCCAGGTCTCGCGTCGCACCCTCAGCACGCGCTGGCCCTGCGCCAGATGCACGGCTTCGGCGGCATGATCTCGATCGACCTCGCGACCGACCTCGACGGCGCAAGGCGCTTTCTCGAAGCCGTGCAGATCTTCTCGCTGGCCGAAAGCCTGGGCGGCGTCGAGAGCCTCATCGAACATCCGGCAATCATGACGCATGCGAGCATTCCCGAGGACAATCGCACAGCGCTCGGGATCGGCGACGGCCTCGTCAGGCTGTCCGTTGGCGTCGAGGACCTCGACGACCTGACCCTGGATCTCAAGCAGGCATTGGAGAAGATCTGATTTCGCTGCTACCCCTCGTGCGCCGCTGATCAATGCTACGACTTGGCAATATAAGCGGCACGATGCATATTGATCACGTTCGCTCCGAGCTCCTTGCTGCGACAAAACCGTCCGAGCTCCCTTCGCACCACGCGCTCGGCCTCGGAACTGCCGCGCGCCTCGAGCGCGCGGCATAGCAGCTGTAGAAACGGCCTCACGTCATCGGCGCCGAACTGCGCCTCGAATTCGCTGACGACGTTGCGCACGCGCGCACTCATGTCCTCCACATGCAGCGTGCTTTCGATATGCGCCGCCTGTCGCGCAACCTCCATGCTATAGGTCACCCTGCAGCGATTGCGCTCACTCCCACCGTACTGGTTGATTCGCGGCATGGCGTTAACCTCGCATTCAGAGTCGTCGATGTCCGACTCCAGATCTTTTTGTCCACCGGGCTGGCTGCGCCCGGACATCCATCCCGCGGCAACTAGGACGGACAACACTGCACGGGCTCCAACGGGTTAACCATTCGATCCTCGAAGGCCAGATACAAGGTCTCTTCGAGCACATTCCAATGCGTCGCGCATGCGATGCGCAGCAGGTAGGCGAACGGCAGCCACCGCTCCTTGCGCGCGAAGCCGCCCACGATGCACACACACGAGGTCAGCGCGAGCAGCACGGGGTCCGGCTCATGGGGGGCGATGTTCGCGCTAAGCAGCGACGTATGCACCCAGTCGCCGTGGTAGTCGATCACCTCGAGCTTCAATGCCGGATCCATATACTCAATACTCCGTGACAACACCGCCATCCAGTAAGCCATGGCCAGCGGGTGGATGCTCCAGGTCAAATACGCCGGCGCCTTGATCGACCCCGGTGAATCGACGCTGTAGTTCCAGCCCGCTTCCAGGATCCATTGCGGCACCACGTACCAGATGAGACCCGCGTGATACAGCTGGGTGCGGTGTCCGGAGCGGTTCCATGCATATCCGGCACCGAGCGAGAACACCAGGCTGCGATCGAGCAGCACCTTCCGGTTGATCGACAGGTCGACCCGCGCACTCGGCAGGATCGTGCCCTGCGTCGTGCCCGCGAACCTCGCGGCGCCGAACCAGTCCGCGTCGAGGTCCTTGATGTAGTCGATCGAGCCGAACGTCGTGCGCTCGCCGAAGCGGTGCAACTCCGCGATCTCGTCAAGAAAAGTGCTGTATGCGCGGCGGCGAAGACGGTCAGCGTCGGCCAGTCGGCATGCACGATGGATCGATACGGCGTGCGTTGCGGCGCGAACAGGCGCCCAATGCTGAACACGTAGTGACGTGGCGCATAGACGCAGATCAGCACGATGAAGTCGCGCATGTACGCGAGCATCGCGACAACCATCGCGTGGCCTGACCAGCGCATCGCGGACGAGACTTCGTCGACGATCGCGATCGGCACGCGTCGCTGCGCGGCATCGCGGCGCGGGTCCTTCCGCGGGGCGTCGTCGCCGTCGGGGAACGTCGGCTCGAGCAGGCTCGCCGAGCCAACGACGAACGTCATGTCCCGCGTGCCGGACGTCGCCGCGGAAAGGAGCTGCCCTGCGCCCCGCAAGTCAGCCGCGGCGCCGGTAACCGGTGATACCGTCCCTGCAAAACATCGGCACCAGATGACCCATGGCAACGATGCAAGCGCGCTCAGCAAGACCGTTCTCCTGACGACTTGAAATGTCGGAGGGATGGGATTCACGCTGGCTCCTCTTAAGTCCGCGTGCGACACGTGAACGCGCCGCAGCCACGGTGGCAATCCGCTCTTCTTTTGGGAACACGCCCGGTCCTCAAGCCGTGCCCGGAGATTGGAGGCAAAACGCAAGACTCGGACCAGAGCGGGAAAAGACGTCGAGGAGGGGGAAAGACACGAGCGAATGCCGTACGCGGCGACTCGTCGCGTGAACGCCGAGTCGGCTCGCGACATGATTGGCATCCCGAAACATCGTTTATCGTTTCAAGCTTGAAACGATAAAATCCGCGCGTTTCCGGCGCTCATTCATATACGGTGCACGCTCATTGGCCCATCGAGAGTATTTAGGGCAGCAGCAAGGAGATTTTAGTCGGCCGCGCACGCGGGGCGAACCGATAACGCACTATTACTTAGCCTGCAAGAAAAACCTTTCGATACGCTGACATCAATGCTTACATCATAACTTTCTTGCCACAATACGAAACATTCACGATACGTTTCGCATCTGCTACATCCTGCAGTCAGCTTTCATTTGGAAGGCTCAGCCTGGTGGTCGCGGATTCGCGGCACACGATTGCCGCCCCTATGGAGTTCATCGGTCCTGCGGCGGCGCCCGACGGCCGTCGCAGAGTTTCACAAGTGCAACCTTTTTTCAACCGCCAAATTTACCGAGCGGCAAATTCACTGAGTGAATACGCGACTCGACGAAGTACCGTCAAAAAAAACAATAATCCTTGGACCCATGACGCTCCGCCGACCGGGTCTTGATTACCTTATTAAAAGTTGTGTTTTAGGAGCGCAAACCTCTGTTCCGTCACTCGCGACGAGCCCTTTTCGAAGCTCGCCCAATCCACCTCGCGCGACCGCTCCGACTGTTCGCATCGCGGATTCCCCGCATCTCGCGTGGTCCGTATATTGCTCGGCGTGGCCAGTCCCTATATCGGACATCAACCGCCATGCGCCCAACGAGCCGCATGCCATCGGCGAGGACCCCATGAAGAAAATCCTGACAGTGTTCGGCACCCGGCCGGAAGCCATCAAGATGGCACCGTTGGTACGCGCGCTCAGTGCGCGAAGCGATGTCGACGCGAAAGTCTGTGTGACCGCCCAGCACCGCCAGATGCTCGATCAGGTGCTCGGCCTGTTCGAGATCGTGCCGGACTTCGATCTCAACGTGATGCGCAAGGATCAGAGCCTGAGCGATCTGACCTCGGGCATTCTCCAGGGAATCGACGCGGTCTACGGGGAGTGGAAGCCCGATACCGTGCTCGTGCATGGCGATACGACGACGACGCTGGCGACGAGCCTTGCGGCGTTCTATCGATATATTCCGCTGGGCCACGTCGAGGCGGGCCTGCGCACCGGCAACATCCGCTCGCCATGGCCGGAGGAACTCAACCGCCGCGTGACCGATGCCGTCGCTTCATGGCATTTCGCTCCGACCGAGCAGGCCAAGAACAATCTGTTCAGCGAAGGCGTGCCGCCCGCCGGTGTCGTGATGACCGGCAACACGGTCATCGACGCGCTGCTACAGGTCAAGCGCAAGCTCGACCACGATCCCGTGCTCGTGGCGCGGATCGCATCGCGCTATCCGTTTCTCGATCCCGCGCGCCGCTTGATCCTCGTGACCGGGCATCGGCGCGAGAGTTTCGGCGAACCGTTCAGGCACGTCTGCCAGGCCCTGCGCGAACTCGCGATGCGATACGACGATATCCAGCTGGTCTACCCGGTTCACCTGAATCCCAATGTGCAAGCGCCGGTCAAGGCGATCCTGGGCGGGGTGGATAACGTGCACCTGATCGCGCCGCAGGATTATCTGCCGTTCGTCTTCCTGATGTCGCGCGCCTACCTGATCATTACGGACTCGGGGGGCATCCAGGAGGAAGCGCCGGCGCTCGGCAAACCGGTTCTCGTGACGCGTGAAACGACCGAACGTCCCGAAGCCGTGCAAGCCGGCACGGCCCGCCTCGTCGGCACGCATGCCGAACGCATCGTGGCCGAGGTCGCCGCGTTGCTCGACAGCCGCTCCCAATACGATGCGATGGCGCACGCGAGCAATCCCTACGGTGACGGCCGCGCGAGTGAACGGATCGTCGAGGCCCTGCTTGGCCGTCCCGCGACATCACCGATGGCCCAGGACGAAACGTGGATGCAAGTCACTTTCCGTAGCGCGGTGGCTGCGGGGCTCAACGCCTTGCGTTCGACTTGAAGTGAAGCACGCGCGGTCGCGAGGGTATCGAGGGCTTCAGCCTGCGTGGATCTGCGCGAGTGCGCGCCCGATCTCGCCCGCATCGGTCGGGCGAACCAGGCGCGCGACTTCCTTGCCGTTGTTCATGAAGACCAGTGTCGGCCAGAGTGTCACGCGAAACGAGCGGCCGAGGCGGCGCCCCTTGCCGTCCTCGATCTTCAGATGCCGCAGCGTGTCGTGCGCATGCATCGCCAACGCAAGCAACGGCTGAGCCGCGCGGCAATAACCACACCAACCGGTACCGAATTCGACGAGTGTCGGTCCTTCGAGCGCGTCGAGTTCAGCGCGCGCGGGTTCCGCATCGGTATAGATTGTATTCATCGGCATGGCCGTTCCCCTGCTATGGAAGTCGTCGTGACGACATTACAGCAGAGGATCGACAAGGCTGCAGGACCGCGGCGCGTCGACGCACTCAGGACTTCGCAAACGCAAGCAGGTCCGCGTTGACCCGATCCGCCAGCGTCGTGCACATGCCATGCGGCGCACCTTCATAGACCTTGAGCGTCGCATTCTTGACGATCTTTGCCGACAGGCGGCCGCCGTCGTCGATCGGTACGATCTGGTCGTCGTCGCCATGGAGGATCAAGGTGGGGACATCGAACTTCTTGAGATCTTCCGTGTAGTCGACTTCTGAAAACTGCTTCACGCAGTCGTACTGCCCCTTGATGCCGCCGCGCATGCCCTGCAGCCAGAACGCGTCGATCACACCTTGCGAGATCTTTGCGTTGGGCCGGTTGTAGCTGTAGAACGCCATTGCGAGGTCCTTGTAGTACTGCGAGCGATCTGCCTTGACCCCTGCGCGAATCTGCTCGAAGACTTCTATCGGCAAGCCGCCCGGATTCGCGGCGGTCTTGAGCATGATCGGGGGGACCGCGCCGATCAGTACGGCCTTCGATACGCGCCGCGTGCCGTGACGGCCAATGTAATGGGCAACCTCGCCGCCGCCGGTCGAATGCCCGACCAGCATCGCTTCCGTGATGTCGAGCGTGTCGAGCAGCGTCGCGAGATCGTCGGCATAGGTATCCATGTCGTTGCCGCTCCACGTTTGGCTCGAGCGGCCGTGGCTGCGGCGGTCGTGCGCGATGACGCGAAAGCCCTGCGCACCGAGGAACAGCATCTGCGCATCCCATGCATCCGCGTCGAGCGGCCAGCCGTGCGAGAAGACGATTGGGCGACCGCTGCCCCAATCCTTGTAGAAAATCTGCGTGCCGTCTTTTGTCGTGATGGTATTCATCTAGGGGCTCCATATTGATGTGGATGCGTTCTCCCCGCGCGGAACACCGGTCATGCGACAGGCGCAGGACCGCTCGATGATGTGCGCATCGACAAACAGGACAACGCTCGCCGAGTGTAGGAGAGGCACAGAAAGCTTGCAGACCGGGGTTGTGCCGACTCGACTGTCGATACGCAAGGCGCGATCCGACGCGGGATCTACGCTGTCATGGCCGGTCAGCGGCCTGGCCGCGTTGCAAAACCGTTCAGACTGGATGTACGTTGAGCGGCACCGCGCGCGCATCGGCATCATGCGCGGGCGCCTCTTCCGCACGCACGCGGAACGCGAGCGGCGACACCCCGGACCAGCGCTTGAACTGGCGCGAAAAGCCGTTGCTGTCGGCATAGCCAAGCCGCGTGGCGATCTCGCCAACCGACAGCACGTCGTCGAGCAGCAGCATCTTCGCGCGGCGCAGGCGCAAGGTCGACTCGTACTGCCGCACCGACAGGCCGAAGACCTGGCGGAATAGCGCATTGCCGTAGTCGGGGTGATAACCGAGTTGCCGGATCATCGATTCGATCGATGTCGTGCCGCCGGCGTCAACTTCACGTTCGATGCGCTCTGCAAGCCGCGTCGCGGTCTGCAAGGTTGCCTGCGGCAGTTCGGGCAAGGCAGTGTATTCACGCTGGTAGGCCCCCGCCATGACTGCGAACAACGCAAACAGCGCCGAGGCCAGTTGGAGCCGGGAGACCAGGCCGTCGTGATGCGCGATCGAGCGCATTTGCTGAAGCACCGGCCGCAGGTGCTGGCCGACGGTGCTATCCGCCTCGAACAGGCGCGAGCCGCCGCGGCACAGCAGGCGCCGCAGTGCGAGTTCGTCGACGTCGAAATGGATGCAGTACAAGGCCGAAGCGACCGGTGTCGTGCTGGCGTGCGCGTCGAAGGGGCAAAGCAGCAACAGGTCGTCGGGCGCCTGGCGCAGCGTGCGGCCTGTGAGCCGCGTGTCCTGCCGGCCCGCTTCGAGCAGGCACAGTTCGAAATAGGGATGATCATGCCGCGGATAGGCCCAGCCCGCGGGGACCTCGCGCGAATGCGCGCCGGTCAGCTGAAAGCTGGCGGCGAGGTTCGGCTGTCTGAGCGTCGTTGCAGCGTTGGGCTCGAGACTCAGCAAAGGGCGATGGTTCGGATGCATAGGGTTTGTGCGGAGTCGGAATCTCGCCTTTGGCCATATGGATTGCGGCTCCGGCTATGTCTTGCAAGTGCGCTGGCTGGAATCATTCTATGTGATTTCAACCGCTCGTCGGTGATGTCCAACCCCAGATTACGCGTACGGAGGAGACAGACGTGTCTACAGTCGAAGCTTCAGCAGGAACCGCAGCAAGCACCACCGCAGGAAATGCACACGCATGGCCGCTTTCGATTCAGATATACAGCATGCGCAATATCGGCAATCTCGAGCGTGAACTCGACACGGTCGCGGCGGCGGGATACCGCCACGTCGAACTGATCGGCGCCCACCTGAACGATGCCGCCGGCACGCGGGCGAAGCTCGATGCGCGCGGCCTCACGGCCTCGTCGAGCCATGTCAGCATCGACGCCCTGCGTGCCGGCGTGGACAGCATTGCCGATGCCTGCCAGACCATCGGCTTCACACAGTTGTTCATGCCCTCCGTACCGGTGCCCGAACGCAATAGCGAAGCTCCGTACTGGAGTGCGCTTGGCAGCGAACTCGGCGGTATGGCCAGGCAGCTCGCGGGCCGCGGCGTCCAGCTCGGCTACCACAACCATAACTGGGAACTGCAGCCCAAAGAGGGCGGACGCAATGCACTCGAGCTGCTGTTCGAGGCGGCGGGCGACAGTCCCCTGACCTGGCAGGCCGACATCGCCTGGCTCGTGCGTGGCGGCGCCGATCCCAGGAAATGGCTCGAACGCTACCGCGACCGGGTCGTCTCGGTACATGCAAAGGACCTTGCGCCGAGCGGCGAGATGCTCGATGAAGACGGCTGGGCCGATGTCGGTTCAGGTGTCCTCGACTGGCACGATCTCGCGCAGGCCTGCCGCGAAACCGGGGCGACCTGGCTCGTCGCCGAACACGACAAGCCGTCCGATCCGGACCGCTTTGCACGCGCAAGTTTCAAATTCCTCTCTTCCCTGAACGGATAAAGGCAGCATGGGCACCACCACTATTGGCATCATCGGCTGCGGCAACATCAGCGACGCCTACCTGAAAGGCGCGGCCGCTTCGCAACTCATCAAGGTCAAGGCATGCGCGGACTTGCGGCCAGAGGCCGCACAAGCCAAGGCACGGCTTTACGGCATCGAGGCAAAGTCGGTCGAGGCCCTGCTCGCCGACCCCGAGATCGAGATCGTCATCAACCTGACCGTCCCCGCGGCGCATGCGTCGGTCAGCCTGCAGATTCTCAATGCGGGCAAGCACGTGTATCTCGAGAAGCCGTTGTCGGCACAGCTCGCCGATGCGCGTGCCGTGGTCGCGTCGGCCGATGCCAAGGGATTGCGGGTCGGTTGCGCGCCCGATACTTTCTTCGGCGCCTCGCATCAGGCGGCGCGGCATGCGATCGACGGCGGCCGTATCGGCCAGCCGGTCGGCGGAACGGTCGCGGTGCTCTCGCATGGCATGGAACACTGGCACCCGAACCCCGGGTTCTTTTTCAAGGCGGGGGGTGGCCCGATTCTCGATCTCGGGCCGTACTACATCACACAGCTCGTGAACATGCTGGGGCCGGTTGCTCGTGTTGCCGGCGTGACGACAATCGGCAATGCGACCCGTACGATTTCGAGCGAGCCGCTCAAGGGGCAGTCGATCGATGTCGAAGTTCCGACCACGGTCAATGGTCTGCTCCAGTTCGCGAGCGGTGCGAACTTGACGTTGAGTGCTTCGTGGGACGTCTGGCGCCACCAGCGCGCGCCGATCGAGATCTATGGCACCGAAGGCAGCATGCTGGTGCCGGACCCGAACTTCTTCGGCGGTACGCCGATGATCAGCGAACGTGATGCGCCGTGGCAGCCGCTTGACATCAGCGCACATCCGTTCGGTGTGAACAACCGGACCAAGGGATCGGGCGAAGCGGTAGCCGATTACCGGATCGTGGGTGTGCTCGATATGGCGAGCGCGATCCAGCAGGGCCGTGCGCATCGCGCAAGCGGGGCGCTGGCCTTGCATGTGCTTGAAGTGCTCGAGGCATTCGAACGCTCGTCGAACGAAGGGCGGCATATCGTGATCGAAAGCCGCTGCGAGCGGCCCGAAGCGGTACCGCTTGGTAGCGGCGAGGAAGTGTTCGGGGCCGCGTACGCGGTTGCTTAGACGGTTGACTGAGCGACGGCCGACGGTCGTTGGTCGTTGGTCGTTGGTCGTTGGTCGTTGGTCGTTGAACAGAGAGTGTGGATGACTGCAAACGTCGTTCGCACTCTTTTGCTTTTGAGCTGCGCGATGTGTTTCCTTACGCTGTTCCTTCTTTGATCACCCCCCGGTTCATTGTTCAACGCGTGTCACCTGCGCTGGCTATCCCCTTCCCTGCCCGTCCCCAAGACCCCGTCGAAAACCAGCCAGAAAAAACTGCGGCTGCGTCCTACACACCCGGAGATCCCGTCTCATTATTTCGCCTTGATCTGTGTGCGATTCTATTTCCTGATCATTCGCGCGCGATGCAAGCATCGAAGGGTTGCACCTGTCGGTGCGGGGATGTCGGCGGTCATAGCGCATGTCACCGCCGCTGTTTCAGCTGCGCGAAAGGGTTTGGCCGCCGGACTGGCGGTGTCAGCCCATGGAGAAAGCGTAAGTCCCCTGTCTCTTTGAGATGATGTTGGGTGGCATTCTTTGAAGTGGGAATCCCCTTTTTTCAGGTAGGGGAGCATGTCAATGACTCTTACGGAGGAGCGCTTTGCTAGAACGCCATGATCATTGGACGCATCACTTTCTCGTTCACACACGGGATTTCGATAAGCGGCAACGTCTCGTTCAACCCGCATGCCGGAGTCGCGCGGGTGCCCGGCACCCTTCATGAATTGGTGAAACGAGCACAAGACGGGGAGTGTTTTCCGGAGGTGGCGATGACTGCAGACGGGTTGAACTACCGGCTTCGCGAGGAAGCGAATGGCTTATACCACGCGAAGATTGCTGAACAAGGGTGTCGCTCGAGCAAGCGGTGGCACAGACGGTTGATAGACGGCCTGAGGAAGCCCAACCGGGAGCAGTGCCAACAAATGGGTAGGACCGTGCACGCGCTTGCGGTGCCATGCATCACTGGAGCCACTGGGCTGGCATATGCCGACCACTTCAATCTGACCGGTGCACATATCTTCGCCGTAATCAGTCTACTTTTTGGAACGCTCACCCTTTTGGCACTAGGCAATGCAATGATAGAGGGGCCATAGAACCCATACAGCAAGGCTAGTTTTCATCATCACCGCGATCTTCCGCAGCCTTCAGATAGCAACCTGTATCTCCATTTCTTTCGAGGAATGAAAATGTTCTACGCAATTGTCATTGGCTTCCCCGCACTACTGACGGCCTATTGTCTATGGGTGCTTTCCAACAGGGACTAACGGGTACGCACCGTGGCGCTTACCGCGCAGTCTGCCGATCTTCGTGTCAGCCGCCGAGTACTTTCAAATTGAGTTGATGGCTATGACCAAGCCAGACTGCGCAATCCCGGTGGTCGCGCAGCGCATCGTCGGTGTTGGGATGCAGGAAGACGTCGAGCGCACCGTGATTGAGTGTCAGCCACGCCACAGCCTCCGCGAAATGCGTTGGCGTGAACGCTATCTGATAACTCCAAAGAGGATGGGGACCGACGGGTCGTTCATGGAAGCGCCCCATCTCCACAATATGGCCAAGCACGGTCATCACCTGCTCACGAAACGCAAAGGCAGCATCGCGGCTCGATGAATCGAAATACACATGTGCATGCCAACCGGTGACCGCTGACACATCTAGATACGCCATCGCTTACCCTTCGTTGTTCCTGGAGAACTCGAGATCAATTTAACCTTGTCCGCAACCCCGTCACGCGTTCGTACGTCGGAGTCATCAGCCACCGGCCCGCTTCGCGTTATGCCCATATTTTTTTAGCACGTCGACGACCCGCTCGCAGTGGTCGCCCTGCACTTCAATCACACCATCCTTGACCGTTCCCCCAGAACCGCATGCGGTGCGCAACTGTTTGCCCAACGAGGCGAGGGCGAGCGGATCGAGTGCCAACCCTGTGACGAGCGTCACGCTCTTCCCGCCTCGACCCTTGGTCTGACGTGACACGCGCGCCACGCCGTCACCGGCCGGCGTCGCCCTGGCGCCGGCCTTGCAAACACATTCCGCGATCACCCGCCGGCACTCGGGACACATCCGTCCGCCATCGGTGGAGTAGACAAGGCCGCCTGTCGAACTACTTTTCATGATTGACCTGCGCAAGACTCATTCAGTTGTGAATGGCAGCAAGTTTAGCAGCGGTACCGGGCAGCCACCTCCTACGCGTTCAACGCCCCCGACTCGATATGCACCGTCACGCAGCCGACAAACGCGTTCACTCGGCGAATCCGATGCCGTTTCAAAAACACGATCCCGCCGTACGCCAACAAGTCGCGATTCTGAACTCAAAGCGCAGATGATCGGAAAGACTAAAGTGCCAAACCCTATCGGGCGTCGTGCTGCAGATACTTATGCGCGAAGGCGATTGCCATGCTCCCCTCGCCGACTGCGGATGCGACACGCTTGACCGGACTCAATCTCACATCCCCGCAGGCAAATACCCCAGGGACACTCGATTCCAGCAGATAGGGGTCCCGGCTGCACGACCAGCGCCCGGCCTTCACGACGTCGTCACCGGTCAGAACATAGCCCCGTTTGTCGCACGCGATTTCCGCAGGCAGCCATTCTGTCTCCGCATCGGCACCGATGAACACAAAGAGGCCCCCGCACTCGTGCCGGCTCACTGTCTCGCTCTCGCGATCGGCGATGTCGATCGAGGTCAGATGGATATCGCCGTACGCGGCAACCACTTCGGAGCGCAACTTGACCACCACATTCGGCTTCCCGGCAAGCTGCTCGATCAGGTAGCGGGACATGCTTTTTTCCAGCGAGTCACCCCGGATGACGAGCGTGACCACGCGTGCATGGTTGGCGAAGTGCAGCGCGGCCTGGCCGGCCGAGTTGCCGCCACCGATCAGGTGAACATCGAGCCCATGAGTCGCGCTCGCTTCGCTGCGTGCGGCGCCATAGTAGATGCCTTTGCCGATGAAGCGGTCGAAGCCATCGATCGCAAGGCGGCGCCACGTTACGCCGGTCGCGAGGATGAGTGTGCGCACCTGGATGACATCGCCGCCGTCGAGGTGGACGCAGCGCGACTCGACATCGATGCGGGCAACCGAGCGCGTCACGAGAATCTCCGCACCGAGTCGCTTTGCCTGATGCAATGCGCGGCTCGCGAGTTCGTCACCCGACACGCCGCTCGGAAAGCCGAGGTAGTTCTCAATGCGCGACGAGGTGCCGGCCTGCCCTCCTGGAGCCTCGCGTTCGACCACTACGGTGCTCAACCCTTCCGACGCGCCATAGACTGCAGCAGCAAGCCCGGCGGGGCCTGCGCCGATGATCATCGTGTCGTATCCGGCGAAGCGGGGCTTCGTCTGCAAACCCAGAAGTTCGGCGAGCTCGCGCGTTGCGGGCCGGCTAAGCAGCGTCCCATCGACCAGCCGCAGTGCGGGGCAATCCTTCTCCGTCGGGCGGCTTCCGGGCCACCGCGCTGTCAGCTCAGGCGCATCGGGTGTCATCCAGTCATAGCTGATCTGGTTGCGCGCAAGGAACTGGCGCAACCCGGTGCAGGCATCATCCCAGCGACTGCCGACCATCGTCACACGCGGCTTGGGTGGCTCGGCGGCGAGTCCCTGTAGGCCGCCAAGACGCTCGCGCGCGAGGGCGCCCATCTTGGTCGCGACCTCCGGCGATACGGCGGTGACTGCATAGTAGCGCTGGGCGTCCACGCGCATGACGCGCGACGGTTCCGCGGCTCGATAGCCGCCTGGGAACGGCGAACTCAGCGCGAGCGGCACTTCGCCAAAGATGGTTCCCGGCAGACGCCAACCGAGCGTGCGCTCGACGCCATCGAACATCTTGACGACCTCCAACTTGCCGGTGAGAACAGCGTAGAGCGCGCGTTCTCCACCTTCATGGACAGCGAACTCACCGGCTCCAAGATGCAGGTCGGCTGCTGTCTGCGCCAGATGGTCGAGTTCGGAATCAGGGAGTGTTGAAAACAGCGGAACTGCGCGAATGTCGTCTATTGTCAGCATGGCTTCTTTGAAAGCAGGCAAGTGAGTTGGACCGCGTTCCAAGGACTTCGCTGTATTTCGGCTTGGCAATGAGCTCATACGCGAAGCAATGACTCAATTGCCTGGTATCCGATGAGGCGCGGGGTAAGGACAGCGTCCCTAGACCTTTTCTGCCGGGACCGGTGCTGCTCGACCCGTTGTACAAGCGCATCCGATACCTGCGCCATCGTCAGCGAGCAAACGCAGAGAGTATATGTCTTTTGGGTAGGGATGTTTTCGCACTTGAGCCAGCCAGTGATGTTGAATACGGCGATGGTGTTCAGGCAGATTTTTGCGACATGGACGACTGACTTGCGAGAAAATCCTCCTTGCAGGAGACGTCTACACACCAACACAACAAGCAGGTCGTCGACCGCCAAGGGCCGCCCTGCAATTGCCTTTCAGGAGTGTTTATCCGATGTCCGTTTCATCGTCCGCCCCAACGCGCATCGGTGCACCGGTGCTTATTACGTCGTTGGTAGCCGCTGCTATGTTCATGGAAAACCTCGATGGCACGATCATCGCGACCGCGCTACCCCAGATGGCCCGCTCATTCAATATGCACGCGGCGGATCTGAGTATCGGCATCACATCCTATTTGTTGACACTCGCGGTATTCATTCCGATCAGCGGCTGGATCGCGGACCGGTTTGGTACGCGCAACGTGTTCACCGCCGCCCTCGCCGTTTTTACGACAGCATCGGTGATGTGCGGTATGGCACACGGTCTGGTCGAATTCACGGCAACGCGGATCCTTCAAGGCATCGGGGGCGCCATGATGGTGCCGGTCGGTAGACTGGCCGTCTTGCGCGTGACGCCCAAAGAGGGCTTGATGCGGGCCATCTCGATCATCACCTGGCCGGCGCTCGTTGCCCCGATCATCGGTCCCCCGCTGGGCGGGATCATCACCACGTATTTCACCTGGCGTTGGATCTTCTATCTGAACGTGCCGCTCGGCATCGCCGGTATGGCGATGGCATGGCGCTTCCTGGGCCCGGATAACGAGAGACAAACGCGACCATTCGACGGCCTCGGCTTCGCGCTGTGTGGCATTGCGGGCACAACGGTGATGTACTCGGCGGAACTGCTCGGTAGCGCTGATACTTCCTGGCCTCTGGCGTCCGCGTTTCTGCTGGCGGGCGTTGTGACAAGCGCGGCGGCCCTGGTTCATTTGCGGCGCACACCCCATCCGGTCATCGATCTGTCTGCGCTTCGCATCAGGACATTTGCGGTGGCCATGGGCGGGGGCTCCCTGTTCCGGATGTCGATTGGCGCGGTGCCGTTTCTGTTACCGCTCATGTTCCAGATCGGCTTTGGCATGAATCCGTTTGAATCGGGCCTGCTCACGCTGGCCATGTTCGCCGGCAACCTGGCGATGAAGCTTGTGACGACGCCCCTTATGAGGCGCTTCGGCTTTCGCTCTGTACTGATCGTCAATGGAGCCTGCTCGGCATTGACCCTGGCATTGATAAGCCTGCTGACTCCTGCGACGCCTTACGTCTGGATTGTCGCGGCGCTGTTCCTGAGCGGACTCGCCCGCTCAGTGCAATTCACGGCACTGAACACGGTGAGTTTCGCTGATGTCCCCAAACCGCAAATGAGTGGTGCCTCGACCCTGTCGAGTACGATCAGCCAGATGTCGATGGGCATGGGCGTCGCAGCGGGCGCTGTTGCATTGCGAATCGCGGCTTGGTGGCATGGTCACGATGCGCACGCGCTGACGCCAGCCGATTTCAGCGTCGCGTTTGTACTGGTGGCGATATTGGGCCTGGTCGCCGTGGCAGATGTGCTCACTCTCTCCAGCAATGCGGGAGAACACGTTAGTGGGCATCGTCGATCCGAAAAGCCGTCGTAAAATTTTAATTGAGGCAATTGATTTCACTAGAATGACTACTTTCAGCAAATGCTGAAACCCGTGTTTGTAGTGAAAGACTCGCTCCCTGGGCGTCGTCGAGCGCGCAGTGACGGCCCCGTAAGCAGCCACGTTCGTGCAGCTCGCACGGCCTGACTGCACGACCCGCTTGGCCCTTGAACTCGAACTTCCTCGCAATGTCGCGCACTTCCTTCTCGGTGCCCCTCGAACCAGCCCTCGCCCCCACGAATCTCAGGGCAACGCGACACGTCGTATCATGATGCCGTTCTCCCCCACCGATTCCCGACTGACTCCCTGCATGACGTTTCCCCTTCCCGCGCCTGCTTCGTTGCCCCCACGTCCCGCCGCACTTACCCGCCGGGCGGTGCGGGGCTCGGGCGCATTGCTCTGCGCATGCCTCGCAGTGAGTCTGACGGGCTGTTCGTGGTGGATGCCGTTCAATCCCCCGCACAAGCCGGTTGAAGTCACGAGCCTGTTTGCGATCGACCGCTACGACCAGAATGTCGATCGTTGGATCGCCCCCTCGTCCCCCGGTTACGATCGTCCGGTGCTCCCGGAAGCCGTTCAGCGTGCGCATTTCGATGCACTGTTTGCACGGTACTTCGGCACGGCCGCGCGCGATTCGTCTCCATGGAATCAAGCCTTTATCAACACGGCGGTCTATCGCCAAGCCGGCACGGATATCGCAGCCTTGCAGCGGCGGCGCCTCAGTCGCTATGACAACCGGCTCCAGTCGACCCGACATCTCGGCTATGGGCAGAACCTGCGGCCGCACAGTGCCGAATGGATCGATGCAATCACGGCGAACCTCGATGTCGCACAGTTCGAACGCAGTCCCCGCTATGAACCCAAACGTCGTGCAATCGCCATCGACAATGCGCTCGTTCGCGGACTGCCGACCGCCGATCCCTCTTTCTCCGACAGCCGCATCGCGGGCGAAGGCTATCCGTTCGACAATCTGCAGATTTCGGCAATTCGTCCGGGTACCCCGGTCTATATCGTCGGGACGTCGGTCGATGGCGCATGGCGCTATGTCCAGACGCCGGATGTGCAGGGCTGGATAGCAAGCTCGACGATCGGCGTCGTCGACGATGCATTCGTGTCACGCTGGCGCACGACGGCCCGGCAGAGTCTGGGTGCGATCATCGGGGCTTCGGTGCCGGTACGCGATGCAAGCGGCGCTTTTCGTTTCGCGGCACCTGCCGGCACGATGCTGCCGATCGCCGGACATGATGCGCAGGGCTACGATGTCCTCGTGCCCGTGATCGATGCCGATGGCCGTGCGCAGATTCGCACCGCCCGGCTTGCTGCCGACGGAGTCATCGTCCCGATGCCCTGGCAAGTGACACCGCATCACATCGCGACGCTTCTCAAGGCCTTGATCGGGCGCCCCTATGGCTGGGGTAACACGGGTTTCTACAACGATTGCTCATCCGAGCTGCAAAGCGTGTTCGCACCGTTCGGCATCTGGCTGCCGCGCCATTCGTCGAACCAGATGACGGCGGGCACGAAAATCGATATCTCGGCGGACACGCCGGCTGAACGCATCGCCTATCTCGCGCATCATGGAGAACCGCTACGCTCGATCGTCTATATCGGCGGCCATGTGATGCTCTACCTCGGCAATACGACACTCGACGGGCAAGCCATCCCCGTGGTCTACCAGGACATCTGGGGCATGCGGCCTGCCGAAAATACACGCCGCGCGATCGTCGGTGGCTCAGTGATCATGCCGCTGACGCTCGAGGTCCCCGAAGATCCGTCGCTGCGCTCCCTGGCCGCCACGCCGATCTTCCAGATCATGACACTCGAAACGGAACCGTCCCCGGGACTGATGCCGGAAAGCGGGGACGATCCGGCAAGCTGAGTCGACGTACCACAGGGAGCCGGTTCCACTTCTCATCGATCGAGCAAAGGAAGTGCCAGCCCCTTCGCATCGAACACATGACAATGGTTTGCCGGCACGCCCAGCGTCACGCGATCGCCCGCATGATTCGCCGCATCGCCCGGCAGCTTGGCGATCATCGACTCCCCTTGTGTGCCTTCGAGGTGCAGATACGAATGCTCGCCCAGTCGCTCGACCAGACGTATGCCGCGCGTGATGCCCTGGCGCGCATCGGGCGCCGCGCCGCTCCCGGCTTCGGGCACGAAGTGTTCGGGCCGGATCCCGAGCGTGACGTCCTGACCACTCGCGACCCCGGCTCCGTCAACGGCGGCGCGAATCGTCTCGCCACCGAGTAACTTGATCACCACGCCCTGCGCGTCGACCGACGCCACCGTTGCTTCGATGAAGTTCATCTTCGGCGAACCGATAAAGCCCGCGACAAACTTGCTGCGCGGCCGATGATAGAGCTCGAGCGGGGCACCGGCCTGCGCGATGCTGCCAAACTTCTCGGTATCACTACCGGTATGGAGCAGCACGATCTTGTCGGCCAGCGCCATCGCTTCGATCTGGTCGTGCGTCACATAGATCGCGCTCGCCTGGTCGAATGCCTTGTGCAGCCGGGCGATCTCGGTACGGGTCTGCACGCGCAGCGAGGCATCGAGATTCGACAGCGGCTCGTCGAACAGAAACACCCCCGGCTCACGCACGATTGCACGGCCGATCGCGACGCGCTGCCGCTGGCCGCCCGACAGTGCCTTCGGCCTGCGGTCGAGCAGCGGCTCGAGCTCGAGAATGCGGGCGGCCTCGCGAATCTTCCGGTCGATATAGTCAGCCGACTTCTTTGCCTGCTTCAAACCGAACGCGAGGTTGTCGTAGACCGTCATATGCGGATACAACGCATAGTTCTGAAACACCATCGCGACCTTGCGCTTGGCTGGAGGCACGGCATTCATCGTCTGCCCGCCGATCCGAAGCTCGCCCGCGGTGATCGTCTCGAGCCCTGCGACCATTCTGAGCAGCGTCGACTTGCCACAGCCCGACGGCCCGAGGAACACGCAGAACTCCGAATTCTCGATCTGCAGGTTCACATCGCGAATGACCGGCGGGTTGGTCCCATAGGCCTTGTAGACGTTGCTCAGCGAAATACTTGCCATGATGCTTCTTCTCCGCTCAAGCGTTGTGTCGAGCCGCCCACAGCAGGCCGCGCAGGGTGATTTCCCTGACCGGCTCGACTTCGAAATCGGGGTTCACATGGCCGAGCGCCGAATAGAACACGCGCCCCTGCCCCCAACGCCGCTTCCAGACGACCGGCATCACGGCGCCCTTGACCCAGGGCACGTTCTCGCTGACAAAGGCACCGTCGAATGTCGTCGTCGCCAGCACTTCGTTGCTCGGGTCGACATGCATGTAGTACTGCTCCGACTTCACGGCAAACTCGCCGAAGCCCGCCACGATCGGATCGCCCGGCTCGGTGATCTGAATCTTGTAGTCGATCACATTGCCCGGATGCGCGACCCACTGGCCGCCGACCATGAACTGGTAGCCCGGGTTCGCGCGGAATGCATCGCCCGCGCCGCCATGCCAACCGCCAAAGCCAACGCCGCCGGCGATGGCCGCGAGCAGGTTCTCTTCGTGTTGTTTGCCGATCTCGCCCATTGTGTAGTTGTTCACGATCAGGTGCTGGCGCGCCAGCAGATCCTTGTCGAGATAGGCATCGAGCGATTCGGTCACGGTCGTGTCGAAGCCGTTTGCTTCGAGCAGCGCGGCAAACCGCGCGGTGATTTCCGTCGGTTGATGGCCGGCCCAGCCACCCGAAACCATCAGGGCCTTGCGACGATTCTCAGACATTCACGTGCTCCACGTTCGCGGCGAAGGGTTCGCTCGTCATTGGCAAAGGTTTGTCAGTGCTGCGTTCAATCGTGATCGTGCGCCCGCCGGTCGCGGCATCGAGCGTCGCCTGCATGACTTCGAGCACATGCAGTGCGAGCTCGCCGTTGGCACGGTGGGTGCGGCCGCTTGCGACCGCCTCGGCGAGGTCGGCCACACCGAGGCCGCGGGTGTTCTCCGCATAGGGATGCGTGAGCGCGACATCTTCCCAGTCGGCCTCACGGCGCTTGATCCGCACCGGGCCGCCGAAAGTGTTCGGGTCCGGTACGCTCAGGCTGCCTTCGGTACCGTAGATCTCGATGCGCGGAAGCACGGCACCCCAGATATCGAAGCTCGTCACGATCGTGCCGATCGCACCGTTGGCAAAGCCGAGCTGCGAGGCAATATGGGTCGGCGTGTTGACCTCGATCTTCTCGCCGCGCTTCGGCTCGCTCGTTATCGTCCGTTGCGCAAACGTCGCACGTGCCATTCCGGATACCTGTGCGATCGGGCCGATCAGGTTCACCAGCGCGCTCAAATAGTACGGCCCCATGTCGAACATCGGACCGGCGCCCAGCTGATAGTAGAACGCGGGGTTCGGATGCCAGCGCTCATGGCCGCGGTTGGTCATGAAGGCGCTCGCGGCGATGGGTTCGCCGATCGCGCCCGCTTCGATCAGCGCGCGGCACGTCTGGATGCCGGCACCCAGCACGGTATCGGGCGCGCTGCCGACGCGCAGGCCGCGCGCCTGCGCGGTCTCGATGATCCTGCGGCCATCTTCGAGCTCGAGCGCGAGCGGCTTCTCGCCATAGACATGCTTGCCGCCTTCGAGCGCGCGCAAGGCAATCGACGCATGCGACTCGGGCGTCGTGAGGTTCAGGATCAGGTCGACACCAGGATCGTCGAATACCCGCTCAAGTGGAATCGCGCGCTCGATGCCGTACTTCGCGGCGGCAGCCTGGGCCCGTGCAAAGTCGAGATCGGCTACGCCGACCACACGCAGGGCCGCGAAGCGCGGCATGTTCTTCAGATAGATATCACTGATGTTGCCGCAGCCGATGACGGCCACGCGCAAGGGAAGCGGGTTGACTGACGAACTGACAGACATGCGAATTGGACCCCTCGTATCAAAGTTCCCGGCAACGCGGGCTCACGCGATTGGACGGTCTCCGTATCGAGGCCTCGTCGCGTCGTTGTTTCATGACTTGCTGCGTGACTGCACCAGCGGGACCCCGCCTGCATCGCACAGGCGCCCGTCCCGAGGTTCGCATCCCTACCCCTTCACCGAGCCGGCCATCATGCCCTTGATGATCCGCTCCTGCCCGAACGCGTAAGCGATCACGAGCGGGAACGAGGTCAAGGCGACCACACAGAGCGTCATCGGAACATTCGAGGCGTACTGGCCTTGGAAGTCCCAGATCGCGAGCGGCAAGGTGCGATGCTGAGGTGTCGAAGTCAGTACATAGGCGAAGATGAACTCATTCCACATCATGATGCCGTTGAAGATCGCGACCGTCGCGAGGCCCGGCCCGGACAGCGGAAAGAAGATCGTCCAGAAGATCTTGAACGGACCACAGCCGTCGAGCTGAGCCGCTTCCTCGAGCTCCTTCGGGATCTGCCGCATGAACTCCGTCAGGATGAAGATCGATACCGGCAGCGCGAATGCGATATACGGTCCCATCAGCGCGGCGGCCGTATCGTAGAGTCCCATGTGCTTGGTCATCAGGTAGATCGGCACGAGCGTCACGTGAACCGGCACGATCAGCGCGGCAACGACAAAGGCAAACAAGGGCTTGGCGAAACGGAACTCGATGCGCGCGAATGCATAGGCTGCCATCGAACCGACGATCACGATCACCGTGACCGAGACGATCACCACCAGCACGCTGTTGAACAGGTAGCGATAGAAGGTCGCGTTGGTCAGCAACATTCCATAGTTTTCGAACGCCCAATGCTTCGGCATAGCCCACGACTCGCTCGACATGTATTCGGGCGCGTCCTTGAGGCTCGTGAAAATCATGAACAGAAAGGGCGTTGCGGTAACGAACAGCCAGAGCAGCGCGAGCACGCCGATGACGACGTTGCCCACCGTCAGACGACGGCCGGCGGCCATGGCATCGACCGGAGCCGCGGGCCGGATTACGGGGGAAGCACACATTTCAAACCTCGGTCTCAAAGCGGCGGGTGATGCGCATGCCCAGGCCCGCGACTACCACGACGATCACGAACATCCCCGATGCGACGGCGCTGCCATAGCCCAGCTGGAAGGAATTGAACACCTGCCGGTACATATAGGTCGCCATGAGTTCCGACGAGCCGTCGGGACCGCCACCGGTCATCACGAACACAAGGTCGAAGTAACGCAGCGACCCGATAATCACGAGCAGAATCGCGGTCCGGATGGTGCCCGACAGGTAGGGCAGCGTGATCCGAAAGAAGATGGTCCACTCATTGGCTCCGTCGAGCACGGCCGCCTCGCGCAATTCGCCGGGCATCGAGGCGAGCCCCGCGAGAAACAGGATCATGTAGAACGGAATACTCTGCCAGCACACCACGGCCGCGGTTGCAATCAGCGACCAGCGCGGATCGCCGAGCCAGTCGACAGCCCAGCTGCCCAAGCCAATCGCGGTCAGTACCGTGTTCAGGGGTCCGAAATTCGGATCGTAAAAATTCTTGAACAACACGCCGACTGCAACCGACGACATCAGCAGCGGCAGGAAATAGATGATCTTGAGGATTCGCGAGCGCTTGCCAGCCTTGTCGAGCAGCACGGCGAGCCCGAGCCCGATCGGAATCTGCACCGCGATCGAGACCACGGCGAGGATGCAGTTGTTCGCCAGTGCGCGCAGGAACAGGGGGTCCTGGGCCATCGTGATCCAGTTGTTCAGCCAGATGAATTTCGCGTTCTGGCCGAGGCCGTTCCAGTTCAGCAGCGACAGCCAGAAACTGGAGAGCAGCGGATAGATCAGGAACACGGACAACAGAATGATGGTGGGCAGCAGGAACAGCGTCGTCGTCAACCATTGACGGGGCGGCGCGTCCGACGTCTGACCGGGAACGTACGGAAGAGGAGTCTGTTGCGAAACGCTCATCGGTGTCTCACGAACGGGCCTGACGGGGTTCCCCGTCAGGCGTACATCGAACGCAGCCAACTTCGGCTGCGTACCGCTTACTTGAGTTCAGTCTTGGCCAACGCTTCCATCTTCTGGGCTGCCTGCTCCGGCGTCATCGACAAGCCGAACAGCGCCTGCGTCGTATCCTTGTGCAGTTCGCCGAGGGCCGGCGGCAGCATCTGGTCGTACCAGAGCTGCACGCTCGGTGCCTGTGCGACTTCGTCGAGCAGGGTGTTCACGAGCGGTTCGTCGCCTCGCAGACCCTTGACCGGGGGCACGCGGCCCGTCGCGACGTGATCCTTCATGGACTGTTCGTCATTGAGGGTCATGATCAGCTTGAACGCGCCGTCCGGGTTCTTGCAGCTCTTCGAGATGCTCCAGAAATTGTCGCCGACCGTGCCGATGATGTCCTTCGGGTCACCCTTGCCGCCCGGCACCGTCGGGAACATGAACGCGCCGACCTTCTTGTAGAAGTCCGGATTCTCGCTCTTGAAGGCCGAGATTTCCCAACTGCCGATCAGCTCCATCGCTGCCTTGTCCGAATACAGCAGGCGACGCGACGCACCCGTGTCGTAGTCCAGGCCGTTGAAGCCCGGTGCGAACGCACCCATCTTGACGAGCTCCTGCAATCGCTTGCCGGCTTCGACGAACGTCGGGCTGTCGAAGCTCCCCTTGCGCGAGACTGCGTCGAGGAACGGTTGCGGGCCGCCGATGCGGTCGGCCAGCGTCATGAAGTACATCGAACCGGTCCACTTGTTCTTGTTGGCCAGCGAGAACGGTGCGATGTCGTGCGACTTCAACACCTTGATGATGTTGACGAGCTCGTCCCAAGTCTTGGGCGGTTGCAGGTTGTACTTCGCGAACAACGCCTTGTTGTAGAAGATCGTCGCGATCGCGGTGTTGTCGGCGGCGACGCCGTAGACCTTGTTGTCGAAGGTGACGACCTGGTACGACGTCTTCAGGAACTTGTCGCGGAATGCCGGATTGGCATCGAGATACGGCGTCAGGTCGAGGACCTGGTTCGCCTTCACGTACTCGTGCAGGACCCCGCCACCCCAAGTTGCGAACACGCAGGGCGGATCGCCCGCGCCAAACGCAATTTTCAGCTTGGTCTTGTAGGCATCGTTGAGCGTGTGAACCGACTGGACATCCGTGCCCGGATTGGCGGCCTTGAAGCGCGCAACCGCGTCGTCGACAGCCTTCTGCTCGGCCGGGATGGTCTTCAGGTCCCACTGGGTGATGGTCTTGTCGTCCGCGAACGAAGCGCCGGTCGTCGCGGCAAGCGCGGCGAACACCAGCGCGGCGGCGATCGGTTTCAAATACTGTTTCATGCCGTCTCCTGAATTTTTTAGATATGGTTTGCACTACATACGTCTCGCAATACAGGACTGCGCAAGCGGGTATTCTGTCGGGCACGTGTGGCAGCATGCGCACAAACGATCGACCATGAACCGCCCTCGTCAGGCAATCTTGCCTGCCGGCGCAACATCGAAACATGCGGCGCCGGCAACAAGCTGAATCAGGACACGATCAACCGTGGACAGCCTGGTTGACCACGCCTTCCAGATACTCCTGACGGCCGCTCACATGCGGCGGATTGATCTGCTTGTCGACCGCGAGGTCGCGCAGCGCTTCGAGCGACAGGTCGCCCGACAGGATCTTCTTGCCGAGATCACCGTTCCAGCCCTTGTAGCGATCGTCCTTGAAGGCTTGCAGGCGATCGTTCTCGATCATCTTCGCCGCACGTTCGACCGAGACGGCGAGCAGGTCGATCGCGCCGATATGGCCATAGAACAGGTCTTCGGGGTCGATACTCTGGCGACGCACCTTCGAATCGAAGTTGAAGCCTCCCGTCTTGAAGCCGCCCGCCTTGGTCAGTTCATAGATGACCAGCGTGAGTTCTTCCGCGCTGTTCGGAAACTGGTCGGTATCCCAGCCGTTCTGCGGATCGCCGCGGTTCGCGTCGATCGAACCGAACACATCGAGCGCGAGTGCTGTCGCGATTTCGTGATGGAAGGAATGGCCCGCCAGCGTCGCGTGGTTCGCTTCGATATTGACCTGGATTTCCTTCTCGAGGCCGAACTGCTTGAGAAAACCGTGCACTGTCGCCACGTCGTAGTCGTATTGATGCTTGGTCGGTTCCTGCGGCTTCGGCTCGATCAGCAGCGCACCCTTGAAGCCGATCTTGTGCTTGTGATCGACCACCATCTTGAGGAAGCGCGCGATCTGTTCGCGCTCGCGGCGCAGATCGGTGTTGAGCAGCGTCTCGTAACCTTCGCGGCCGCCCCACAGCACATAGTTCTCGCCGCCGAGTTCGTGTGTTGCGCTCAACGCGTGAAATACCTGTGTCGCCGCATAAGCGAACACTTCAGGATTCGGGTTGGTCGCGGCACCGCCCATATAACGCTTGTGCGAGAACAGGTTGGCCGTGCCCCACAGCAGCTTCACGCCGGTTTCCGACTGCTTTTTCTGCAGCACATCGGTAAGACGTTTGAAGTTGTTGACATATTCCTTGATCGAATCGCCTTCAGGCGCGACGTCGGTGTCGTGGAACGTGTAGTACGGCGTGCCGAGCTTCGAGAAGAACTCGAACGCGGCGTCGGCCTTCAGGTGCGCGCGTTCTATCGGATCGCCCGCACGATGCCACGGACGGTCGAACACCGGCTGGCCGAAAATGTCATTGCCCTGCCACACGAAGGTATGCCAGTAGCAAACCGCGAGACGCAGATGCTGCTCGAGCGTTTTACCGAGGATTTTCTTCGACTTGTCGTAGTGGCGGAATGCCAGCGGATTGGTCGATTGCGGGCCTTCGTATTTGACTGCGGGAATCTTTTCGAAATAACTCATTTGCGGATCGGTCCGGTTGCGCGAGAAGTGCCGATTGCTCGGGTGACACATGATGCCGCTGCGCCGATGCCGGCCGCAATTATGAAATTTGGTGGCACAGGTAGTGTTTCTTAACTGTGCAGGTGCGCAATTGGACACCGGAAAAACCCTTATGCATCATGGCTCTGCGGCCTCGCTGCAGTGCTTTCGAGATGCTTTTGACGCGTTGTTTAACGTTATCGCTAACGTTATGATCCGGTGCAATCAAGAGGATCGGAGCGCAATGGACAAGCCCCTGATGAGCGATGGACCGGTGACGCTCGCGCATGTTGCGCAACGCGCGGGCGTGTCCCAGATGACCGCATCGCGTGCGCTGAACGGCCGCAGCGGTGTTTCGGCCAAGACGCGGCACGAGGTCGTGCGCATCGCGACGCAGATTGGCTACCGCGTCAACGTCGCCGCGCGCAAGCTTTCGAACGGGCGCAGCCGGATCATCGCCGTGCTCGCGCCGGATCTCACGAACCAGTTTATCGGCGAGCTGCTGATCGGCGCCGGTGAGGCCGCGCGCAAGGTCGACTATGAGATGCTGGTGTATACCCTGTTCGACGAGACGCGACGCAGTCACGATGAAGTGCTGCGACTGCTCCAGCAATTCGCCGACGGGCTGATCGCAATCCTGCCGCGCGGAGCCACCGACTATGTGAAGGCGCTCTATGCGGCGAGCATGCCGATCGTCATCCTCGATCATCGTGGCGAAGTGGCCGCGCTGCCGACGATTGCCTCGAATCATTACGAAGGCGCTTCGATGGCCATGCGTCATCTGCTCGAACTCGGGCATACCCGTATCGGTTTTCTGACGGGACCTGATGAGCCCGGTGCGTCGACCGAGCGCCTGACGGCCTATCAGCACGTGCTCGCGCAACACGGGTTGAGGGTCGATCCGCACCTGATCTCGGCCGGCGACTATACCCAGCGCGGCGGTTTTGAAGCAGCACGACGGCTGCTGGGGTTGAAGAAGCGTCCAACCGCGATCTTCGCGGTCAACGATATGGCGGCATTCGGTGCACTCGACGCGATCAAGGACGCGGGCCTCAGCGTCCCGAACGATGTGTCGCTGATCGGCTTCGACGATATTCCGATGGCCGCACAGACCCACCCGCCGCTGACCACGATCCGGCAGCCGCTGGTCTGGATGGGGCGCTCGGCAGTCAACACACTGCTCGCGCAGATCAATGGGATCGACGTCGCGTCGCCGCGCGTGACCTTGCCGACCGAACTCGTCGTCAGGGCGAGTACCGCTGCGCTGAGCGCGACGGGACGGGTGCCGGTGGGTACGCGGGGGGCGAGCGCGGGGGTGTGAGGCAGGAAATCCGCTCCATGCGACGCTCGATTCCGCCATGCCATGTCGTGCTATGTTCGCGCATTGCAGCTGCGCGCACTTTCCAGGAGAAAGCCGATGACCACCTCAACCGCTGTGCTAGCCCTCCTTGCCGCCCTGTTGATCGGCTCCATGAGCCCCGGACCCAGTTTTGTGCTCGTCGCCCGGACGTCCATCGGCGTATCGCGTGCCGACGGGCTGGCGACTGCCATTGCGATGGGGCTGGGCGGTGTCTTTTTCAGCGGAGTGGCACTCGCCGGACTGTATACGCTGCTCAGTGCGGTCGGGTGGCTCTATGCCGGCTTGAAGATTGCGGGCGGGCTCTACCTTGTCTATCTCGCATCGAAGATCTGGCGCGGGGCGTCGAGCTCCTTGATCGTCGAAGACGGTCGCATCGCGCAAGCGGGGAATGTGAGGAAATCGTTCTGGACGGGTCTCACCACGCAACTCAGCAATCCGAAAACCGCGGTCGCCTATGGCAGCATCTTCGCGGCCTTGCTTCCGCAGCATCCGCCGCTCTGGTGTTATATCGCGCTGCCGCCGATGATTTTCTCGATCGAAGCGGGTTGGTACTCGATCGTCGCGTTGTGCTTTTCGAGCCGGCGTCCGCGCGAAGTCTACCTGCGCATGAAAAAATGGATCGATCGTGTTGCGGCGACAGCCATCGCGACACTTGGACTCCGATTGATTTACACCGCTCACAGGGTCGGCATCTGAGGTTCGGGGCGATCAGTCCGATGTGGCGATCAGGGTTGGCGTTGAGCGATCACCCATATTGCATTCAGTGGAAATCTCCTCTAGCGCTTTTTCGGCGATTGCCATGACTCTGCCCCCCTTACAATGGAGGGGCTTCACTCCGCTTTGTGATACGGTTAGCGACCGTATGAAAGCGGCTTCTGAAAGCAAGTGGATACGCGAAGAGGAGCGCATCCTTTACAAAACCGAATGGATCGAGCATGAGTGACGAGATCAGCGACCTGCGACTGTTTGTTCGCATGGCGACCGCGGGCAGCCTGTCTGAAACTGCGCGGCGCCTCAACAGTTCGTTACCCGCGATGAGCCGGCGTCTCTCGGCCATGGAGGCGCGGCTCGGCGTGCGGCTGTTCGACCGCAACACTCGCCATTTCGCCCTGACGGACGAGGGCAGCCGGTTCTTTGAGCGAGCGGTTGCGATTCTTGCGGACCTTGACGCGGCGGAGGCGGAACTCGCGGCCAATGTCTCAGCGCCCCAAGGGCATATCCGGGTCGGCGCGCCGCTCGAGATCGGGAGACGTCGCATCGGGCCGCTGATCGCCGAATTCTCAAAGCAATACCCGCGCGTTTCTGTCGAACTTGTGCTCAGCGATTCCCAGGTCGATCTCGTGGGCAATGAACTGGATGTCGGCCTGCTCATCGAGCAGCCGACGGATGGCAGCATGATCAGCCGTCAGCTTATTTCAAGTCGCCGCGTGGTCTGCGCCTCGCCCGAGTATGTCGCGCAACACGGTGTCCCGGCGGTACCGGACGATCTGCTTCAGCACGATTGCATCTGTCTGGTGCGAGGACGCCATATTTTTGATCGTTGGTCGTTCACCGAGGACAACAAGCCAAGGGAGATCCAGGTGAAGGGCACGCTCCTGACGAACAACGGGGAAGTCTTGCACGGATGGACACTCATGGGACGAGGCGTTGGACTCAAGGCCCTGTGGGATATCAAGGACGACCTGAAGCAAGGTCGTCTCATCGAGTTGCTTCCTTCCTTTGCCCACAACGTGATCAATCTCTACGCAATCTATCCCACGCGAACGCACCTGCCCCCTCGCACGCGGGTATTTGTCGACTTTGTCGTGGCATCGATGAAGGATCCGGTTTGAGGTTGCGGTAGTCGTCGAGCTTCGATCACCTGCTCGTGGAATCGACGGGGATTTCGGAATCCGTGTCGACCGTGGCGCCTCGGCCGGGTCGGCGCACGGTTCTCACCTTCCCGCTGCTTCCGCCTCCGCAGAAGAACTGATCGCCACCATCGGACTCGAGCCCCGACACGCTTACTCCAGGCGGCATCTCGAGCCTCTCCAGGACCTCTCCCGTTCGAGGTTCGATTCGCCTCAACTCGCTCTCGTCGTCCTCCCAGGTGCCATGCCAGAGCTCTCCGTCGACCCACGTGACTCCCGTGACGAAGCGGTTGGACTCGATGGTGCGAAGAATCGTCCCTGTCTGGGGATCGACTTGATGGATCTTCCGGTCCCGATACTGCCCCACCCAGAGCGTCCCTTCGGCCCACGCGAGCCCCGAGTCACCGCCGCCGCCGCCGGGTGCCGGGATCGTGGCGAGCACATGGCCGGTCTTCGGATCGATCTTCTGGATGCGATCCTCGGCGATCTGAAACAGGTGCTGACCGTCGAAGGCCGTTCCTGCATGCGCGGCGACGTCAATCGAGCGCAGCGTCTTCCCACTCGCCGGATCGAAGGCGTTCAACTTGTCGCCAACGGCAATCCAGACTTGCTGGCCGTCATACGTGACCCCATTCACGCGGTCGACACCCGGAAAGGGTCCATATTCACGGACGATTTTGGCAGCTGATCGATTCATGCTGGCATCCTAATCAGTCGGTAAAGGAGCGGAAAGTAACAAGGTCGTCGTGAATCCCGACGCGGACGGGGTCATCCAACGTCGAGCTCGCCCCCGACCAAATGACTGCACCTTGCCTGCTGCGGCAAGCGAGTCGAGTGCCCGCTGCATGGTGCGCTGGCTGGCTCCAAGCGCAAGCGCCAAGGCCGAGCTCGCCCACGATTCGCCGTCGGCGAGGAAGGCGAGCACCGCCGCATGCGCCTCTTCGACGGGCCGTGCCAGCACGACGACCTCGCGTGCGTGGCGCGGCACGAGCACGAACCCTCGCTTCGTCGCACTCACGCCGGCCAGCGTCCGAAGCATCGTGCGGAGCCTCCCGACTTCGACGCGCAACCGTGCGCGATGCGATTCATCGGCAAGCTTCGCCCGGAATGCCCGCGCGACGAGGGTGTCCCTCGGCACGTCCGCGGGCCACGCTTCGGCCAGCGCGCGTGCGAGCGCGAATAACACCGGACGCGTCGAGAGCGAGACCACCGTGCCCGCGTCACGTACGACATATCGGCACGCATCCACGACGAGCGCTCTCGACGCCAGTAACGCTTCAACCTCTTCGAGCAGGAGGAGCCGCTCCTCGCCACGCGCAATCAGGCGGGCTGCGGGCGTGTTCAAAGCGAGAGATGCGCTTTCGACCTCCGCCGTCAGCGCCGGGATACCTGCGTGGCGCGCAGCACGCCCGGCCCGGGCGAGCGCAGCGTGCGCCGTCTTCGTTTGCAGGCGTCGCATCGCGATCCCCGCAACGACCAACTCGTGGGCGACCCTCGACGCCGGAGGGAAGAGCACGGGGACGAGCTCGGAAAGCGTACGCTCGGCCTCGTCGAGGCGCCCGATCAAAAGGAGGCGCCGGACTTCGAGATGCCGTGCATGTGCGGCGTTCACCCGGTCACCGTGCGCTTCGAGCGTTGCCCGCGCTGCGTCGAGCGCCTTCGCGGGCCAGCCCAGATCACGTGAGACGAGCGCGATCTCGGCCTCGGCGACGACACATCTCGCGCGAGCCACTGCCTCTTTCGGACCGAAGGCCCGAGCCGCACTTCGCACGAGCGCCTTCGCTCGAACGAGATCGCCGAGTTGCGCCATGGCAATGCCTCGAAGCGCCAGCGCAGGCGCATCGTCGCGCAAGGCAACCCGGTTCAGCGCGCCGAGGGGATCACCCGCCGCGAGCGCACGCGCTGCCGCCGTGATTAGCGAGTCCATTTGAATCCCGCCACACTTGTCACTCCCACCGTTCGATGCCCGGTACTAATCTAGCACACGACTGCTAACGAACGACGACAGACACAACGGAGGGGAAAATGACGACGACGCACATGACCGGGTCCCGTGAAGCGTGGTTGGCAGCTCGGCTCGAGCTGCTCGAGGCGGAGAAGGAGCTTACGCGGCGCAGCGACGAGTTGGCACGGCAACGTCAGGCGCTGCCGTGGGTCCGCGTCGACAAGGCCTACCGATTCGAGACTGATGAAGGGAATGTTTCGCTGGCAGACCTCTTCAGAGGGCGTTCGCAACTCCTCATCTACCACTTCATGTTCGGGCCTGACTACGTGGCGGGGTGCCCGTCGTGCTCGAACATTGCGGACGGCTTCGACGGCTTCGTCGTCCACCTGGCACACCACGACGTGACGCTTTCGGCGGTGTCGCGAGCGCCGTTCGCGAAGCTGCAGGCGTACAGGCAGCGAATGGGGTGGACGTTTCCCTGGGCGTCCTCGATCGGCGGCGAATTCAACTTCGACTTCAACGTCTCGTTCACCGAGGAGCAACAACGCGGGGCAGCCATCGAATACAACTACCGGCGGGGCGGCCACGCAATGGACGCGACAAAGGTCCCGGAGGCCGTCGCCCGGTTCGCGGCCGAATGCGGAACCGACGCGCTCACCTTCTCGCGCGACAGACCCGGCATGAGCGCGTTCGTGCTCGAGGACGGTGTCGTCCACCACACCTATTCCACCTATGCGCGCGGACTGGACGGCCTCTGGGGCATGTACCAATGGCTCGATCGCGCCCCCAGGGGGCGCAACGAGACGGGCCTCTGGTGGCGCCGCCACGATCAGTACGACAAGCGCTGAGCCCGATCATGGGTGACGCTCGCGCAACCCGGGCGACGGGAGATCTCACGTATGGACTCTGAGGACCTACCCCACCGAGCCTTCGTCGGCGTCTCGGCGCTGCTCTTCGTTGCCAGCACGACAGGGACCATCGTCTGGCGCGCGTCGATGTCGGCGATGAGCGAGATGCTGATGCCGGGCGGCTGGACGATGTCGATGACGTGGATGCGGATGCCTGGACAGACGTGGCCCGGCGCTGCGGCGTCATTCCTCGGCATGTGGATCGTGATGATGGTAGCGATGATGCTGCCATCCCTGGTGCCCATGCTTTGGCGATACCGGCAGTCCGTCGGCAGGACAGGCGAGACGCGTCTGGATCGGCTGACCGCGCTGGTTGGTTTGGGGTACTTCTTGGTGTGGACTGCGTTCGGCATGGCCGCCTTTGCGCTGGGTGTCGCGACGGCGGCGATCGAGATGCAATTGCCGACGCTGGCGCGCGCCGTTCCGATCGCGGTCGGTGGGGTCGTCCTGATCGCCGGCGCGCTCCAGTTCACTCCATGGAAGGCCCATCACCTTGCCTGTTGCAGGGAGGCACCAGGGCGCGGCCGTACCTTGCCGGCGGACGCCGGCACGGCCTGGCGACACGGCTTGCGCCTCGGCCTTCACTGCAGCTACTCCTGTGCCGGCCTGACGGCGATCCTCCTCGTCATCGGCGTCATGGACCTGCGCGTGATGGCCGTCGTGACGACAGCCATCACCGTCGAACGTCTCGCACCCGCCGGTGAGCGCGTCGCGCGAGCCATCGGAGTCGTCGTCATCGCCGTCGGCGCAGGGTTGCTGTACGTACGTTGACTCAAGTGGGCATGCCCCCCCCCCGCCGGCATGATCGCGCCACTGACGCTATGCTATGGGTTTCGTCGACTCGAGGACCCCCTCATGAAACAAACATCAGGATCCATCATCACCTTTCGCCGCCCCGACGGCCAGGACGTCCAGGGCTATCTGGCAAAACCCGAGAAGCTCGAGGGCGCACCCGCCATCGTCGTGATTCAGGAATGGTGGGGGTTGAACGACCAGATCCGCGGCGTGGCGGACCGGCTTGCGCAGTCCGGTTATCTGGCGTTGGTGCCCGATCTGTTCCGCGGAAAAACGACGGTCGAAGAGGCAGAAGCGAACCATTTCCTGAACGAGCTCGACTTTGGCGACGCGGCTGGTCAGGATATTCGCGGCGCCGTGCAGTATCTGAAGCAGCAGTCGGAGCGGGTCGCCGTGACCGGCTTCTGCATGGGCGGTGCGCTCACGTTGCTGGCGCTATGCAACATCCCGGAGGTATCGGCCGGAGTCGTGTGGTACGGCCTTCCGCCGCTCGAGTACATTGACGCATCGAAGATCAAGGTTCCGGTGCTCGGTCACTGGGCCACGCAGGATGCGTTCTTTACGGCTGACTCGGTTGACGCACTGGAAGCCAAATTGACCGGGGCGAATGTCGACCTCGAGTTTCACCGCTACCTTGCCTACCATGCATTCGCGAATGAAACGGCAGTGGGGCCCGGCCGTATCTCCAGGACCCAGTTCGATCCGGCCTGGTCGCAGCTGGCATGGGACCGCACGCTGACCTTCCTGGGTCGTACGCTGTGGACGCAACAAGGCTGATTCCGAAATAGTGAGACAAGCGGGCCGCTTGCGGTGTCCCTTGCCAAGATGGGCATCGGGGCGCCGCCAGCGGTCCGCACCAAACGATCGCGGCTTGGAGATTCAATGTTGAAAGAGGATCAGCCAAACAGCGAGTGCAAAGAGTGTTGTGAGCGTGGGATAGACCACCACAGATGGCCCCAACCGGTGGCTATATTGGGTACGCTCCAGAACTATGTAGGCGACGATAGTAAGAGCGACGCCCGCCACGATGCAGAACAGCCAATCCGGGAAGTAGGCACCGAGCACGCTAATGGAGGGTGACGTACTGGCACATCCTGCTGTCAGGACCGCCGCAACTGCGGCAACGCTAAACGCGCGTATCGCTTCCCTTCTGAAGACCGGCATGTAGAAGTCGCTCCAAAGGAAAGGGCTCCCGGCCTGGGGAGCGCTGGCGGCCCCTCACGCGCCATTGCCTCCCGCGCTATCCGATACTCGCAATGCGGCGATGGCGGCAACCAGCAGCTTTGCGTCGTGCTCGCGAAGAGATGCGTCCACGGCGCGAAATGCCTCTTCGAGTTCCTTGCGCCCGGTCCGGGTCGAGCCACCGTTGTCGACAATCAGTCCGGCTTCTTTTTTTAATCGTTTCATGAGCCTCGCAGCGCAGCGGCTATCGAGTGTACCGTCGTCTACAAACGCGTTGATTTGTACTGCCAACGCCGTTACCGATGCTTCGGTGCTTTGATTGAGGTTCTCGGTTTCATCAGAGGAAAATATCTGGCTCATTGCATGTCTCCGATAACGTCCGCTCGAATTGCGCGCAGGTTCAATGTGGCTGGGAAGAGAACCTGGCAGACCTGCTTTATCGAGACATTGTATTCCAGTAGCCGTGTGCTTCGACTCGCTTCAAACGGGTTTTTTGTCGGAGTTCGTCAAGACGGATGAGCGGATGAGTGGACACGTTCGACTGCTTAGCAATGCATATTTTCACCAGACCAATCGAGAGTTTCCCCACTCGCGCGCCGCTTGCGCAGACATCATCAGTACGATCGGAATGCGCTTAGCAGGATCCTTTCTCCCCACCGAACGCACAACGATGAAGTGTCAGCTCACTTCCAGGGCACACGCCAAGCGTGCGCTACTGGACGACGAGGTGAACACGAACGTCTTGATGGCTCTCGACCGGTTTGCCGTTCTCGGTGGCGGGGAAAAAACGCCAGTTGTGCAGCGACGCGAGCAACAACTGATTCAGACGCGGCTGTTGCGTCGGCTGCAGAAGTTCGACATCGACGGAGCCGTCCGGGTGAATCGTGAAGCGCGCAAGCGCAATGGCGTGATACGCGGCTTCGCGCAAGTCGTCCGGAATTTCCGGCAGTGGCTGCGTGATTGCACGAGCGCCCGTATGGCCGCTACCGTTGGCGGCGAGATCGGTTGCGGCCGGTGAGCGATTAGTGGCGCTGGCCGATGACGTATCCGATACAGGCGGCGCGGTAGGCACGGGCGAAGGCGCAGCGGAAGGCTCCGCAATGGGCGAAGGTGTTGCAGGCGGCGCCACAGGGGTGGCAGCGTGCTGGGACGGTTCTTCGTGCACGGGAGTTGAATGATGCACCGCCGGCGGTGTGGCATGCTTGACGTTCGCCGCAGGTGTCGAATGCGCCAGCTGTGCCGGTGCCGGTGCCGGTGGCGATGCCGGTGCCGGTGCCGGCGTGCTTGCGCGCGGCGCGGGCGCTATTTCAACGAGTTGCGCGTCGAGGGGCGGGGGCGGCGGCGTGATCTCAGGCGTGACGAGCAGACCTCCGATGACCACGAGCGCTGCGCACCACAATCCGAATGCGACGGCCGTCGCAATGGCGATGCGTGTTCTCGGTTCGTCCAGCAAGGCGACGTTGCTGCGGCGGCCAACGTTACTCATGGTGAACGGCGATCAGGAAGTGCTGTACGCCAGCTTTCCGTGCTTCGAGCATCGCCTTGACCACCACGCCGTGCGACGCGGCGTCGTCGGCGGCAACCACCAGATTGCCGTCGGGCTTCAGCAACGGCCGCAGATCGCCCGCCAGCGCCGCGAGTTGCACCGGCTGCCGGTTGACGAAGATGGCATTGGTGCGCGTGACGGTAAGGGTAAGCGGTGTGTCCAGATTGAGCTGTTGCGCCTGGCCGCCCGGCAGTTCGATTTTCATCGAATCAAGCCGCTGCATCGACAGCGATGCGAGCATGAAGGTCGCAAGCAAAAAGAACATTACGTCGATCATCGGGATGATTTCGATCTTCCCGCGCCGAGCCTGTCTTGAGCGTTTCAGTTTCACGTGCGCGGCCCTTGCGCATGCTCAGCGAGCCGCAATGGCGCTGGCCCTTCCGCGCGCTCCCGGTCAAACCGGCGTCGCGCCGCTTCTTCCGGATCTTCCTGATCAAGTCGGAGCTGCCCGATCAGCCGTGTGCCGACCCGCTCGAAGTGATCGAGCAGCTCGCCGACTCGCCGGGAAAAATAGTTGAACGCAAAGAGCGCGACAAGAGCGATCACCAGGCCGATCGCAGTCGCGATCAGCGCTTGCGCAACACCGCCCGTCACGCCGGTCGGGTTCACGACGCCCTGCCCGCCGATCAGCCGGAACGAGTGCATCATGCCGATGATCGTGCCGAGCAGTCCCAGCAGCGGCGCGGCCGTCACGATGGTTTCGAGCAACCACAGCCCGCGGTTCAGCGCGCGCTCGATATGCTGCGCGGCAGTCTCCGCACGTGACTCGATCCACCAGATCGGTGCATTGCCGCCGTCGAGAATCGGCGCGGCGAAGCTGCGCAGCGCATGGCGCTCGGACAGCGCCGCGATCTGTGCGCGTGTCTGCGCAAAATCGACGGCGGGCGCTTCGATCAGTTGGTCGATGCGGGCTGGGATTCGCGCGAAGCGGTGGAGCGTATAGGCCTTGTCGAGGATGATCGCAAGGCCGGCCACCGCGAGAAAGGTCAAGGGGTAGATGACCCATCCGCCCAGGCGCACGGCGAGAAACAGTTCAGAAAAATCGTTCATAGTGTCGTGACTTCCTGCTCACGCGGCGGTACGCCGCGTGAGCGGTTTAAAAGTATTTCGTGACGCCCGCATAAAACGCGCGTGTCGGTCCGAACTGCGCGGCACCCACGCCAATTCCGGAACCATCGCGCAATTCGTAGGTACGATTGAGCAGATTGACCACGACCAGGCGTCCGTCGAATTTGCCGAGGTAGGAAGTGTCGAAGTGATGAATGACCGCGAGATCCAGCACCGTATAGAACGGCACATGGTCAGTATTCGCAAAGCCGCTGCGCAGACCGCTGCCGAAGACGTCGTCGGCGGTGTAGGTGGTGCGCGCATAGGTGTACGCAATGCCCGCCGAACCGGTGAGCAACTGGTCGTGGTCGAGATTGACGGGATGGCTGGCGATGTATGCAAGTTCGTCGGGTGTGAAATTGAACTGGCCTGAGATGATGTTCTGGCCTGTTGCGTGGCTGAGCGCCAGGTTCGCGTACGCGGAGAAATGGTCGTCCTTGTAGTTGCCGGTCAATTCGACGCCATAGTCGTGGCCGCTCGCATAGTTAAACGGCGTATTGATCAGCGCGGTGCCGAACTGTCCTTCGTCGAGCAGATCGTTCGACTGCTTGTAATAAGCATCGACGCCTACTGTGATGGCGGAGTTGACGCGCTGGGTTACGCCGATGTCGTAGTAGTTGCTGCGCTCCGGCTCCACCGGCGAGTTTTGCGGACTCGCAGACTGGTTGGTCGTGTTGTTGAACTGCGCGACCGTGGTCGGTGCGAGCAGTTCGAGCGGAGGGGGCGTGAAGTACCGCGCATAGCCCGCGTGCAGCGTGGTACTCGGTGTCGCCTTGTACACGAGGCCGATGCGCGGGCTCAACTGGCTGGCGTTGACGACCTCGTTCATCATGTCGAAGCGCAATCCATAGTTGAGGATAAGCTTGTCGCTCAGCTTCCACTCGTCCTGCACATAGATGCCGAAGAGCCGGCCGATCGTCGTGCTGGCGCTGTTGATCGTCTCAGGCGTGAAGGAACTCTGGACGCCGTTGGTCGTCTGGAAGACCGACACGCTGTCGTTGGCGACCGCGCTGTCCTGTTCGAAATACACGCCGGCGCGCAGCGTGTGTGAACCGTTCAGCCGGTAGGTGGTATCGCCCTGCAATCCATTGGCCCAATTGCTGCGAAAGTCTTGCGAGGCAACGCCGTTATAGAGCAGGTCGCCAATCGGGTCGCCGTTGAACTGCGTGCGCGTATAGCGCGTGAAGTAAGCGAGCTGGTAGTCGAGCTTGTCGCCGTCCGTCCCCTGCAACGCGACGGTCGCGAAGTTGGTGAGCTCGCTTTGGGTTTCGTTGAGGTCCGCCGAATTGATATTGGGCTGGCCGCTGAGCATGAAGCTGGGCGTCTGGCCCGGTGTATTCGGGATCTCGAACTGGTTGCTCGCGGTGCCAAAGACGACGCTGACCCGGGTAAGCGGGTTGATCAGGTACGACATGTAGCCGAAGGCATTGCCTTGTCGAGTGTGGTCGTGCAGCGGTGAGCCGTCCGACGTCGGCGCTTCGATGCCGAGGTCGTTGACGCCGGCCGTACCGCTGAAGAAGTAAGTCAGCGCACCCTCGGTGCCGTACACGTTGCCACTCGTCTGTGCGGTGCCGTGGCTGCCACCGTACACGTCTATCGTTCCGCCATTGCCCGCATCGCCCGACTTGGTTGTGATGTCGACGATGCCCGCGGTCCGTAGCCCGTATTCTGCAGGGAGTGCGCCGGTCAGCAAGTCCACCTGGTCGATGATGCGGGTATCGAATGATTGGCCGAAGCCGGTGATCGGCTCCGGAATCATGATGCCGTTTATCCGGTACTGCAGGTTCGCATGTTCGCCGCGCACATGAACCTGGCCGTATGAATCCTGCGCGACGCCGGGCGCTTGCAGCAGGACCTGGTTAAGCGGCGTCGCATCGCCTTGCGGCATGTTTTGGATGTCGGTATCGGTGATCCGGTACACACTGCTGCCGGTTTCCGGCGACAGTCCGTTGCGCGCCTGGTCCAGGCGCTGGGCACTGACCTGCACGTCTATCGCGTCGCTTTTCGTGAGCGCGACAGTAACGGAACTTGTCGTTTCGGGGCTGGTGGTGGCCACGCTGCTCCCGCTAGCAAAACCCGTTGCGGTGACAACAACGGCATACGTTCCCGGCGCAATGTTCTGCATGGAAAAATGCCCGCCTGCGTCGGTTTTTGTTGTTTCTGCCGACGCCCCGGTGGCAGTTTGAAGGACCACGCTGGCGTCCGCTACGGGCTTGCCGAGACTATCCGTGACGAAGCCGCCGACCGAGCCGTTGCCCGGTGCCGCCCAGACATGGCTCGCCATTGTTTGCGCGAAGAATAGGAGCGCGGCCTGAGAGAAGAGTGTGCGATGTTTCATCGATTGTGTCGTTATTGAATAGGTTGCATCGCACTACGCGGTCAATCTCGCGCGCAATCGCGCTCACTTGTCCTTGTTCCAAGCGGTGCCATAGGGCGACCTTGCTTCTATGTCACCGCGTGCAGGGATGGGTAGCTTTTGACCGGGAGGCTGTGAAATGCACTACAGGACTGTTATGTTATAACATCTTCATCAAGAAATAAAACAGCTTTGTGCTTCTTGCTACGCTAGGTCACAAGGTTGGGCGGGACCATTCCACGCTCTGCGCATTGCGCGCAGGCTGGATGTCGACGACGGCAGGCAGGCATGTATCGATAAGAGTGCAGTGTGTCGCACCCGGCATGTTTACCGCTGCCTTACGAAGAAACCCATCTTGGCGGTGAATGTTCGTCTCCACCGGCATGGTCGTATCAGCTGCGACAGCGGCAGCAAAGAACAAGCATTTTCATTTTTCGAATGCCTCCCTGAGTTCTTCATGCAGTGGCTCAGTTCGGCGGATTTCCCATTCGAGCGCGTCGACTCGATTGCGTCTAAATCAACGGTGAATGAGCTCGAGCCAATCTTGCTTTATGCAGTCAACGCGCCTATTTTCATTATCACGACAGCGCGCGCCACAAGCGGACTTGGCTCACTGCGATTTATCGCCGAAGGCCCGCCACCGACGAAAACATGCTGACGATCGAGTGGCGCACTATACAAACCTCCTGATCGAGTGGGGAACCATGCTAAACGCCGACTTGCTCCACA
Organism: Pararobbsia alpina; assembly: GCF_902859895.1. Taxonomy (GTDB): domain Bacteria; phylum Pseudomonadota; class Gammaproteobacteria; order Burkholderiales; family Burkholderiaceae; genus Pararobbsia; species Pararobbsia alpina. The sequence goes on along the minus strand of NZ_CADIKM010000012.1, from coordinate 43,967 downwards.
GCGTCTTTCCCAAGTGCAAGGACCCGGACGCCTGGGCGGCGGCGCTCAACCCGGCATTGCAGAAGTACTCTATCAACTCCGTCGACCGGGTAGCGAGCTTCCTCGCGCAAACAGGATACGAGTCCGGCCAATACAATCAGCTGGAGGAAAATCTCCAGTATTCGACCGCTGCAAGACTCGTGAAGGTGTGGCCGAAGCGCTTTCCGAACGTGGACGTTGCGTCCGCCTATGTCAACAACCCCGAGAAGCTTGCCGATCTGGTTTATGCAGATCGCATGGGTAACGGTAACGCGCAAAGCGGCGATGGTTACCGCTATCGCGGAAGGGGACTCATTCAGCTAACCGGGCGCAGCAACTATTCGGCGGCGGCCAACGCAATCGGAATCGATCTGACAAATAAGCCCGATTTGCTGCTTCAGCCACAAGCCGCAGCCATGAGTGCCGCCTGGTTCTGGCAGACGCGCGGCTTGAACGAGCTTGCGGATGACCGCACCGACGACAACGATCTCACGGATTTCACTGAGATCACTCGGCGTATCAACGGCGGCACCATGGGCGTTATGGATCGGTTCGAGCTTTTCAAGAAGGTCTACGCGCAGTTGCACTGACACGGCTTCAAGCGGCGCCGCGATGCATGCGTGCCCCAAGATTCGTCGCAGCACGCTTGCCATGCACGAAAAGGCAAGTTAAGCGTTGCTCGGGCGCCGTCAGGCATAGCTCCCTTCGTCAACGGACCGGGGGAAAACGCCGCCAGTCCAAAGTTATGCTGCGCTGCGAACTCAAGCCGTACGGATCGCAATTCTGACCGACGGAATGGCAACGATGCGCCGCGAATTGCCGGATAGAACACTGGACGATGCATCGGACCTGAGGGAAATGAAACTTCGACTACTTGTCGAGTGCGAGCGGCTTCTCCGTATAGAGGAATCCAAAGACTTCGATGTCGTTGCCGATGTTGACGCTTACAGCAACGTCTCCGTGACCTAAGCGGAGAACGCCACGTGAGCCCGCACGTGAATACTCTCACGAAGAGGTAAGCGAACCATGGATACTTCTACCAAAACTGAAGATTCAAATTCGTTCGACGAGCTTATTTATAAGCGGGAGTTGAACGAGGTCTACCTACTGCTTGATTTCATCTCCGGTCGACCGGAGGTGCATATTGGTGGCTTGGATCTGAAGATATCCAAGGGATCAACGGACGAAGTGTTAAGCACGTTTGATGCAGTCCTGCACATCTGCAAGCTCGGATATCCTCCGGATCCCCTTCCTCTGAATCGAGCGGCTGACGCAGCACTTCTCCTATTAGTCAAGGACAAGCTCAGTTCGCTTGCGTATCCGGCGCGAGGCATGACCATTGCTTACACCTATTGCTTCATCGAGCCCGCAGGCTCTTTGATGTTTCCCAACATAGGCAAACGCGAACTTAAAACGGAGGATGGCAAACGTCAAACTCGGATTTCGATTGCGCGAGAGGCCTATCCAGGGCTATATCTAAGCGCGAGACGTTTTCGGACATTACACAAGCGCATGACGGGTGGCAGCGTCTTTTTAACTTTTATTGCCGCTGCGCTATTGTGGATGGTCGCATATGGTGTTCAGGTTACTGCGCGTTTTGAGGATGATCGGAAGCGTGACGCCGACGTGACAGCAAAGATCTACGCAGAGGTCAACGTGCAGGACGCTGCGTTGCAGTCACGCCCCCAGAGCCAGTTGAGCGCGGAAAAACGATGCCGAGACGAGATCGCCGCGCAAAGCAACGAAGTGGCTCTCCTGTGCAATGAGTGGTCCTACGTTCAGGCCCGGTACGCAAAAACGATCGCTGATGCCTGCACGTTTGCTACACACCTTCCATCAAGCCTGCTGATGCTTCCGTTCCCTTCCGAGGTCGGGCGTGAAAGACTGGGTTGCCGAAGGAGACCCGAGGGCGCAACCTCAAGTGGACAGTCGGACCGTAGCAACGATGCGGAGCCGGACGCCTATGCCGCGCAGGAGGATATTCAGTCGATTACTTTGGTTTTGTCTACTTACTCGAACTATGTGCTACCGATCTTGTTTGGCCTGGTGGGTACGGCCGCATCCATGATTCGATCCGTTGGAGACAAGATTAGAGATTGTGTCTTGGCGCCGCGGGATGAAGCGCTCGCATTTGTGCGTCTTCCCCTGGGTTTGATGGCTGGTGTCGCGGTCGGTCTGTTCTTCAGTCCGACTTCGGTGGCACAGAGCATCAGCTCCGGCGCGGCGAGTACGCTCACGATCACAGCCTCTGGTGTCGCGTTCCTTGCAGGGTATGGTTCCGAAGGCTTCTTCCGATTGGTTGATATGCTGATCGATCACATCTTCAGTTTCGGCCGCAACGGCAACACCACGCCCGTCAAGTAGGATTGCTCGCTTTTCAGAGACAGTTGCGTTTCGATCATCCCCTCTCAATATGCAAGCAGGGGGCTGCATATGAACTCATCGACGGATCTCGACACTGCACAATTTCGCGCTGATTTTCGCCGCACTGGGTGACGAGACGCGCCTACGCCTCGTCACCCAGTGCGCCCGAATTCAGTTGACGAACGGCAGCTTGCTGTCGCGTGCGGCCGCAAGCACCGAAACGGTGATCTTGCGCACTTCCTGTTTGCTCCAGGTGACATGAGCGCGCAGCAGGATGGTGGCTTTGGCAAGCTTGCCTTGCTCGAGCAGGTTGAGCATGGTGGAATGCTCATCATAGGTCGCGCTGGTGCGATGCGGCTTGAAAAAATCCAGTCGGCGTACGATGCGGATGCGCTCAGTCACCTCGTTATGCACGCGCAGCATCTCGGCATTGCCCGTTGCGGCCACCAGCGAGCGGTGAAAGTCCTCGTCCATCTCGAACATCGTCAGGGGATCGCTTTCCCGCAGTTCGGGCGCCACGCACCAGACGGCTTTCAGCGCATCGATGGCATCGTGCTTCGCGGCACTGCTGGCCAGCCGTTCGATGGCCGCCACCTCGAGCACGATGCGCAGATCGTACAGCTGGTCCAACTGATCGAAGTTGATGGCCGAGACTTTCCAGCCGCGCCTGAAGCCCACCTCGAGGTAGCCTTCGCGCAGCAGACGGAACAGCCCATCGCGCATAGGTGTGCGCGACACACCGTAGTGCTGGGCGATGTCGTTTTCCGAAAAGCGATCTCCTGGGAAAAGACTAAAGTTGAAGATGTCCTGCTTGAGCCGCTGGTACACCTGCTCCGCAAGCGGATTGGCGGCGTTCGTCGCCTTCGCGACGGTATCCGGATCCGCCGGCGGCTTCGCGCGGCGTAGCCCCGTCATCGCTCAGCCTTCATAGGTCCGTTCAGGCGCAGGAAACCCGCACGAGGTCCCATCCGTGACGCGTACTTCGCTCTCCCATGGCAACCGGTAGGCACCGCGCACCATGTCCTGCATGAAGGTGTACGGGCAGTCCATCGCACCACCCTTGACCGCCACATATCCGCGGTGCCCGAACTGGTAGATGTTGTTCTCGACGCCCCAGTGAATCCGTGCTTCCCGGACCAGGTCGGGACGCATCTCGCACGTGATGATTTCATCCGGACGATGACTGCCCTCGACCATGATGGTCCCGTCGAAGTCGCAGAACATGCCTTCGCCCATCGAATCGAAGGTGCCGTCGCTGCCGCACAGACAGACACTCGCGGTCTGCGCGAGATTCTGAAACGCATTCGACTGATTCGTGATGCGCCAAGCGTGACGGATCGGCGCGGTGTAACCGGCCGTGCGGATGATGATCTCCGCACCCTTGTATGCGGCTTCGCGCGCCATCTCGGGAAACATGCCGTCGTGACAGATGATCAGCGACAGCACGGCCCCCTTCGGCCCCGTGCAGACAGGCACGCCGATATTACCGGGCTCCCACGGTTCGACCGGCACCCACGGGTGCAGCTTGCGATAGAAGAGCTGGATCTCACCCTTGTCGTCGATGATGAGACCGCTGTTGTACGGATTGCCCCCGGGATTGCGCTCCATGATCGAGAAGCAGCCCCAGATGCGATGCTCGACGCACGCGGCCTTGAAGGCCGCGACTTCGGGTCCATCGAGGCTGCACATGATCGCGTCGTCGGTACACATCGACAGGCCGTGCAATGCATATTCCGGAAAGACCACCAGGTCCGTCGCGGGATTGTTGCGCCTCGCCTTGCCGACCAGCTCGACGATCCGCTGCGTCTGCGCGGCGAGCTGCGCCGGCGTCTCCACAACGGGGTTCTGCAACTGGACAAGCCCTATCACGATACCGCTAGGCGACTTGTTCAGTCCGCCAAATCCACTTGAACTCATCCTTCAGACTCCTGCGTGCAAAGGTTCCAGAATTGGAGGTTGTACTTCGATCTCTTCGGTGTGGCCGGCCATGTGCCGGCCGAGCAGCGCGCGATCGGCGGCGTCCGCCGAGGTCTCGAACACGAGCCGGCCTTCGGCGATCACCGCGATGCGGTCCGCGAGCTCGAGCAGCTCGTCGAGGTCTTCACTGACGAGGAGCACGGCGGCCCCGGCGTCGCGTGCCGCGAGAATGCGTGCATGAATGTCCGCGACGGATGCGAAGTCGAGGCCGAACACCGGGTTCGCGACGATCAGCACATCCACTTCCTGGCCCAGTTCGCGCGCCAGCACGGCGCGCTGCACGTTGCCGCCGGACAGCGTGCCGATGGCCCGCTCCGGAAGTGGCGGTCTGACATTGAAATCGACGATCAGCCGGGCTGCGCGATCGTGCATCGCACGGCGGTCGAGCCACCAGCCACCACGGCGAAGCGGTGCACGATCGAAGTCGCGCAGCGCAAGATTTTCCGCGACGCTCATGCTGGCCACGCATGCATTGCGTAACGGTTCTTCGGGAAGCGCGAAAACGCGCAGGCGCGTCATTTCTTCGCGTGTCGCATGATAGGTTTCGCCCAGCACCTGCATCTGCCCTTCATGCACACGACGCTGGCCGACGAGCGCCTCGATCAGCTCCTTCTGGCCATTGCCGGAGACACCGGCGAGCCCCAGTATCTCGCCGGAACGCACGGCCAGCGACGCGTCGCGCACGGCCGTGTGCCCGCGATCGTCGACGATGGAAATGTTCGACAGCTGCAGCCGCACCGGCGCGTCGGCGTCGAGCGGGCGGCGCGCAGGCCGCTCGGCCTTCATCTCGGCGATCACGGACGCGTCGCTTACGGCGCTTCCTTCATGTACCGCGGCCGTCCCCATCATCCACCCTGCGAGCTGGTCGCGATGGGTATTCGCCACGGCGCTCGTTCCCACCTGACGGCCCTTGCGCAGGACAGTGACATGGTCCGCGTAGGCCATCACTTCCCTGAACTTGTGGGTGATCATCAGCACCGTAAGCTCGCCGCGCGATGTCAGGTCGCGCATCAGCCCCAGCACCTCGTCGGCCTCCTGCGGCGTGAGGACGGAGGTGGGCTCGTCGAGGATGAGAAAGCGTTGGCGCAGGTAGAGTTGCTTGAGTATCTCCAGCTTCTGCTTCTCGCCCGCCGCGAGGCCCGCCACGGGCGCGTCGAGCGGCAAACGAAACGGCATGCGCTTCATGAAGGCCTCGAGCGCGGCGCGTTCGCTTTTCCAGTTGACCTTCCACGGCAACCGGCCACGCGCGAGCAGCAGATTCTCTTCGACCGACAAACCCGCCGCCAGCGTGAAATGCTGATACACCATGCCGATGCCGAGCGCCTGCGCATCGCGCGGCGAGGCGATCCGCACTTCCCTGTTGTTCGCGACGATGTTGCCGCTATCGAGCACGCCATACCCCACGAGCCCCTTGACGAGCGTGCTCTTGCCCGCGCCGTTCTCACCGAGCAGCGCGTGGATCGTGCCCGGATGGACCTTGATCGTTACGTCGTCGAGCGCGCGGAACGCGCCGAAGCTCTTGCTCGCGCCAACCACTTCGATGCCAAGTCCATGAGGAGCCGTTGTCATGATGAACGTCCTGTAGTGAGCAGCGCGGTATGGCCGGCACGCGGCGTGCGACTGCGTGGACAAATACGTGGCCAGATAAGGGAACAGGATTCGCCAGCGCAGGCTGTCATGTATCGGGTCATGATTCGAGCGTCTTCAAGCTGCATCTCAACGCGTGAGGCTGAGTTCGCCGGGTGCGCCGGCCAGTGTCCGGTCGGGGCGGCAGTTGATGATCATGATGATGAGCGTCAGCACATAAGGCGCGGCGTTATACAGGTAGTAGCCGCTCGTCACGCCGATCGACTGGAGCGCGGGACCCAGCGCGCCGGCTGCGCCGAAAAGGAGCGCGGCCCATAGGCAGCGCAACGGCTGCCAGCGAGCATATATCACGAGCGCCACCGCCATCAGACCCTGGCCGCTCGAGAGGCCTTCGTTCCAGCTGCCCGGATAAACCAGCGAAAGATACGCGCCGCCCACGCCCGCGAAAATGCCGCCCACGGCAGTGGCCGCGACGCGAATGCGCGTCAATGGATAACCCATGGCCCGCGCGCTTTCCGCATTCTCGCCGACAAGGCGAAGTGTCATGCCCCAGCGCGTATTGCGCAGCCCCCATTGCAGCAGGAACGACAGCACCACACCGATCACAAACAGAGGGTTGATATGCAGCGCGTTATGCAACTGCGACGAAGCGGCCCAGCGGCCGAGATCGATGGACGGCAGCATGGGTGCCTGCGGTTCGATGAAGGGCTTGCCGAGATAGAATGCGAGCCCGGTGCCGAGCAGCATCAGTGCGATCCCGAATGCGATGTCGGACACGCGCGGCAGCGAGCAGACGAGTCCGTGCAGGCAGCCGAGCACGAGACCCGCTCCCCCCGCCACGATCACGCCGATCCAGGGCGAGCCGGACAGATACGCCGCCGCATAGCCGCTCATCGCCCCGCTCACGAGGATGCCCTCGAGTCCGAGGTTCACGCGACCGCTCTTTTCCGTCAGGCATTCGCCGAGACTGACGAAGAGGTAGGGTGTGCTGACGCGGATGGCACCGGCGAACAACGACAACAGCAGAACGACCAGGGGCGAGTGCATGTCAGGCATGGGTTTGCTCCAGTTGGGTGGTGGCGTCCGCGAGCGCCACCGCTTGCAGCTTCACCCGCCATGCCATGATGCGGCCGCCGAGTGCTTCCCATGCGAGCAGGTTCGCGAACAGCAGACCCTGCAGGACGAGCGTGGTCGCGTCGGGAAGACCAAGCCGGCGTTGCAACAGGCTGCCGCTTGCCTCGATGCCGCCGACCATGAGCGCGCAGACGATGATGGCGAGTGGATTCTGACGCGCCGCAAATGCGACAAGAATGCCCGCGTAGCCATAGCCCGCGAGCAGCGACGCGTTCGCGCTGCCCTGCACGGCTGCCACTTCGAACATGCCGGCGAGTCCGGCCGCCGCCCCACCGAGCGCGCAGGCGGAAAACGCGAGCAGATTGACCGGCAGTCCCACGAGCCGCGCCGCGCGATTGCTGCCACCCGCGACGCGCATCGCAAAGCCTTTGGTGCTGTGCTTGACGAACACCCACGCAGCCACGCATGCGAGCACGCCCCAGAGCAGTCCCCAGTGCACTTCGAGCCCTGGCATCGAGCCGATCGTCAGGGCGTCGGGCACGGCCCGCGTCGACGGTTTGTTGAGGCTCGTGGGATCGCGCAGCGGCCCTTCGACAAGATGCTTGAAGAGTGCGATGGCGATGTACGACATCAACAGGCTGCTGATGGTCTCGTTCACGCCGCGCCACTGGCGCAGCGCCCCTACCGCCCCGATCCATACCGCGCCCGCGAGCATGCCCCCGAGTGCCATCAAAGGCGTCGCGATGAGCCACGACGTACCCTGCGGCACGAGCACGGCGATCACGGCCGCGACCAGCCCGCCGAGCGCGAGCGCACCTTCGCCGCCGATGACGATCAGCCCGACCTGCGCCGGCAACGCAACGCACAACGCCGTCAGCATCAGCGGCGACGCACGCAGCAGGGTGCTTTGCCATGCGAACGACGAGCCGAACGCGCCGTCGAAGATGTAGCCGATCGCATCGAGCACTGGCTGTCCCTGCACCAGTAGGAACAAGGAAAACAGCAACAGTGTGCCGACCAGCGCGCACAGCGTCGGCAGGGCGGGCAGCACCGCGAGGATCAGCCGCGCGGCGGCGGGACTGCCATAAGAGACCGTAGAGCGCATCGCGGCTCCTTGAGGAAATGGGCGGAAGCAGCCGTCGTCAGATCTGGCCGACGACGCCCGCCACGAGGTAGTTCATGCTTTCGAGGGTGATGTCAGTCTGCGAATGGCTCGTACCGGCCGCGATTGCATCGGCGCCCTTGTTGTCCTTCATCGGCCCCTTGAAGATGACGAACTGTCCAGCGACCATCTTTGCCTTGATCGCGTCCGCGTCCGTCTTCGCGGCGGCCGTGACGCTCGCACCGTACGGCGACATCTTCACGAAGCCTTCCCGCAGTCCACCGCGCATGATGTTGGGCTGCGGTTTGCCCGTCTGCGCATCGACGACCAGTTCCTTGAACGGCGTCGCCCAGTCCCATTCGGCTCCCGTCAAGTAGCCCTTCGGTGCGAGTGCCGCCTGGCTTGCGTGGTAGCCGCAGCTCATCGCGCCGCGTTTCTCGGCGGTTTCGATCACGACCTTCGGACCGTCCACGTGACAGGTCAGGACATCGCACCCCTGATCGACGAGGCTGTTGGTCGCCTCAGCCTCTTTGACGGGCATCGACCAGTCGCCCGTGAAGATCACATGCGTCGTGATCGACGGATCGACCGACTGCGCACCGAGTGTGAAAGCGTTGATATTGCGAAGGACCTGCGGAATCGGCTTGGCAGCCACGAAGCCGAGCTTCTTGCTCTTGCTCATATGGCCCGCGACCACGCCATTGAGGTACTGGCATTCGTCGATATAGCCGAAGTAGCTTGCGATATTCGGCGGATTGCCAGCCTTCCACAGGCCGCCGCAGTGTGCAAAGCGGATCTTCGGGTATTTCGCGGCCACCTTGAGCACATGCGGGTCGAAGTAGCCGAATGAGGTCGCGAAGATCAGCGTCGCCCCATCCTGCTCAATCATGGCTTCCATCGTCTTCTGAACCGCAACCGTCTCCGGCACATTTTCTTCCTCGATCACCTTCACGTTGGGCAGCTTCTTGATCACATTGGCCGCCTGTGCCTGCGCCTGGTTATAACCATAGTCGCCGCGCGCGCCGACGTAGATCACCCCGACGGTCAGATTGCTGGCGGCAAACGCCGACTGGAACGGCAAGGCGCTGCCAAGTGCAAGGGCCCCTGCGCCCTTGATGAAATCGCGGCGGTTGGTCATGGTGATCGACTCCTGTGATTGCGGTTATAGAGAGTGTGCGTCGGGACTATGGAGATCGGTTAGCCAGCCAGAAGACATCGCGAGGCTCGCATCGAATGGGAGGTCGGTGTTCATGAGTGCAGGCTTGAATACAAGTTGAAACCTCAGAAAGCATGAGTCATGCCTGGCTGAGTCAGGGCTTCGCCTGGCCTTATGGGATAAGACTTTGAAGGATTCCGGCGAGAGCGGGATCACACGGCAAGACAGTCCACGCCAGATGGATCGCCGACGTCCTTGGTGCATGCCTCTCAAAGCCTTGGTGCATGCTTCCCAAAAATTGGGCGTCAGAGCATGAACGTGGAAAAGACCCTCAGCTTCATTCTCATGAAGCCGGCATCGCCGACCGGTCCGAATGGGCGAGCCAGGGTAATGCGCGGCCGAAGCTCATGTTGGGGCAAGCGCAAGAACGCATGAACGATACCCACGACGCGAGCCACCAGTCGTATCCTTGCGCGGACACAATCCGATGAGGAAAGTTATCCATGCAGCCCATCACCCGCATGATCCTACTCAGCCTCTATCTTGCCGGGGCTTTCACAGGCAACGCGGCCGCAGACGACACGCCTTCGCCGGGCAATGTCGGGCAAGGAAGAATCTCCTTTCAGCAAAACTGCGCGATGTGCCATGCCGACAGTCTCGGGGCTGGAAACATCGCGATCACGCGGCAGGGCCCCAGCCTCGTCGGTGTTCTAGGTCGACGCGCTGGCGCTCTTTCCAACTTCACCTTTTCAAACGCCTTGGGCCAGTCGGGCCTGAGGTGGGACACGGCGACCCTCGATCGCTTCCTTGCCAATCCGACGGCGACGGTCCCCGGCACCACCATGCCGGTTTCGACGCCAGATGCCGGCGATCGCCGGAATCTGATCGCCTATTTATCCACGCTCAAAATGCCGGCCACGGCTTCGCCGACGGCCGCTGCCGCGTCGACACGCACGCCATCCGCTTCGGTCAGCAGCAGCCTCGGCGACTGGCGTCTTGATGCTCCCGGAGTCAAACATCACATCACGCTGGCGGACTTGCCCGCACCCTATAGCACGGCGTCGGCCGGCAACGGCCCACAGGTTTCGAAGCCACCCGCCAACGCTTCTTTGTCGGTGCCACCGGGTTTCACGGCCCGGTTGTTCGCGTCCGGACTGTCGAACCCGCGCATCCTGCGCGTCGCGCCCAACGGCGACATTTTCGTGGCTGAGACAGCCGAGGACCGGATACGGGTATTACGAGCCGCCGACGGGGCCGATGCGCCTTCCGAAAACCAGGTTTTCGCCGACGGCCTCGACCGGCCCTTCGGCATCGCGTTCTATCCACCGGGGAATGATCCGCAATGGGTTTATGTCGCGAACAACAACTCGATCGTGCGCTTCGCCTATCGCAGCGGTGAACTCAAGGCGAGCGGCAAGGCCGAGGTTGTCGTACCGAGCCTCACGGAAAGCCGGGGCGGCCACAGCACGCGCGATGTGGCGTTTTCCCGCGATGGCAAGCGCATGTTCATTTCGGTAGGTTCAGCGTCGAACGTCGCCGACAGCATGAGCAAGAAGAGTCCCCAAGGCATTGCCCGCTGGGAGGCCGAACACGGGCGCGGTGCGGCATGGGACACTGAAGCCAATCGCGCCGTTATTCTCGTGACCGATCCTGAAGGCCGGGCACCTCTGCGTTCCTTCGCAACAGGCATTCGCAACGGCGTCGGCATAGCAGTGGAGCCGGGTACGGGCGATCTCTGGGCTTCGACGAACGAGCGCGACGGGCTCGGAGACGATCTGGTTCCGGACTACATCACCCGGGTCAAGGAAGGCGGATTCTATGGCTGGCCCTGGTACTACCTCGGCAACCATGAAGATCCTCGCCACGCAGGCGAGCGGCCCGATCTTGCGGGGCAGACAATCGCTCCCGATGTGCTGTTGCAGGCGCACTCGGCTTCGCTGGGGATGTGCTTCTATACCGCGACGAAGGGCGCTGCGGCATTCCCTGCCGAGTATCGCGGAGATATCTTCGCGGCTTTTCACGGCTCATGGAATCGCGCCACACGCACCGGCTACAAGGTGGTGCGCGTGCGTCTCGTGCAGGGTGTTCCCACCGGTGAATACGAGGACTTCCTCACCGGCTTCGTCACGAATGAACGGAGCGTCTGGGGCCGACCGGTCGGCGTGGCGGTGGCTCGCGACGGAGCGCTGCTCGTGTCTGAGGACGGCAACGGCACGATATGGCGCATCGCTTATGTGGGCCGTTGATCCGTAGTTACGCCCCAGAACGCACCCTTGAGGCTAAGGACCCAAATCGACACCCCATCCCCACCACGGGCCGGTCACACCGACGACGGAATAAAGTCGCAATCTCACACGTCCAGTGACTACCATGACCAACGGCAGGAGAGGAGTGCGGCTATGAACTCAGTCCTTAAAGCGTTGTGCGCCGTCGCGAGCAGTGCGGCATTGGCAAGTCTTGTCGCATGTGGCGGTTCCGACTCAAACAACATGCAATCATTTACCGCGACCACGCTGGTGTCAGATGGCGCCGTCGCCGCTCCCCACACCGACGTGAACCTGAAAAACGCATGGGGCGTTGCCTTCAATCCGCAGGGTTTCGTCTGGGTCGCGGACAACGCAACCTCGGTGGCGACGCTCTACGATGGAAACGGCGTGCCGCAATCGCTCATCGTCAGCATTCCGAACGGCAGCAGCGGTCCCGCGAATCCCACCGGCATCGTTTTCAACGGCACGACGGAGTTCACCATTAGCCAGGGTGGCAAGTCCGGGGTAGCCGCATTCATCTTTTCAGGCGAGGGCGGGACCATCACCGCATGGTCACCCACGGTCAGTCCGACGGCCGCCATCGTCATGTTCGACGACGGGAGCGGCGGCGCGGTCTACAAAGGGCTCGCACTCGCGAGCAATGGCGGAGCGAACTTCCTCTACGCCACCGATTTTCACAACAACAAGGTCGATGTGTTTGACACGAACTTCGCAAAGGTGGTGGTACCCGGCAAGTTCCAGGATCCGAACCTGCCGGCGGGCTTCGCGCCATTCGGCATTCAGGCGATCGGGGCAAAGCTCTTCGTGACCTATGCCCAACAGGATCCTGCGGCGCACGACAATCTCGACGGCGCGGGCTTGGGGTTCGTCGATGTGTTCGATCCGGCAGGCAATCTGTTGCAGCGATTCGCATCGGCTGGTCCGCTGAATGCGCCTTGGGGCGTTGCACAAGCGCCGGCCAACTTTGGCCAGTTCAGTGGTGACGTTCTGGTGGGCAACTTCGGCGACGGCGCGATAAACGCATTCGACCCGGCGAGCGGCAAATCCCTCGGCACCGTCATGCTGTCGAACGGAACCGCGTTCGTGCAGGGAGGGCTATGGGGAATCGCCTTCGGCAACGGGCTCGACAATCAGCCTGTGAACACGTTGTTCTTTGCTGCGGGACCGAACGACGAGGTGAACGGCACCTATGGACGCATCGACGTGAAGATGTAAAGGTCGTCGCGCGCGTTTTTGCGAACGATGAAACGCGCGCTTTCACTGCACCCATTCGACTCGTCGTCAGGCACTACAGTGAATACGTGCAAGAAGCCCCATCAAAATCGGACGGGTCATTTCGCTTGCGTATGTTGCGTGACGCGACGGGTTTGAGACAACGCTTCCGACGCCCGAGGCGAGCACCCTGATTTTCGCAGCGGGGAGTAGTCGTGGTCGCAGGGGCGGCCTTCCTGACACGCTGCACGACACTTGATCTGGACGGCCCGACGTCAAGCGCCATGTGCTGGCGCCGCGGCGTGCGTACCGCCCAACTTGAACACGCTGACCACCTGCGCCAGATTGCCGGCCTGGCCCTGGAGGGACTCGGCTGCCGCCGCGGCTTCTTCCACCAGCGCCGCGTTTTGCTGCGTCACTTCATCCATCTGGCTCATGGCCTTGTTGATCTGCTCAATCCCCGCGCTCTGCTCCTCGCTGGCGGCGCTGATCTCGCCCATGATGTCGGTGACGCGCTGCACGCTGGTCACGATCTCGTTCATCGTGGCCCCGGCCTCGCTCACCAGTTTGCTGCCCACGCCGACCTTGTCCACCGAGTCGTCAATCAAGGTTTTGACTTCCTTGGCCGCTGCCGCGGAGCGTTGTGCCAGGTTTCTGACTTCGGCTGCGACCACCGCAAAGCCCCTGCCATTTTCCCCCGCACGGGCCGCTTCCACTGCCGCGTTCAACGCGAGGATATTGGTCTGGAAAGCGATGCCGTCGATCACGCCAATGATGTCGACAATCTTCGTGGCTGAGGCGTTGATCGAGCCCATCGTGTCGACGACTTGCAGGACGACTGCGCCCCCCTTGAGCGCCACTTCGGAGGCCGACACCGCCAACTGGTTCGCCTGCCGGGCGTTGTCGGCATTCTGTTTGACGGCACTGGTCAGCTCTTCCATCGCGGCGACGGTCTCTTCGAGCGAACTCGCCTGCTCTTCGGTGCGGGACGACAGATCCTGATTGCCGCTCGCAATCTGGCTCGATGCAGTCGCGATCGTTTCCGTGCCTACACGCACTTCGCTCACGGTCCTTTTCAGACTTTCATTCATCTTCTCGAGGGCTTGCAGTAGCTGGCCAGTCTCATCCCTGGTCTGTACGACGATGCGACTGGTCAAGTTGCCGGACGCGACCGTCTGCGCGACCTTCACTGCTTCACGCAAGGGTTGTGTTATCGAGCGTGTGATGACACAAGCTAAACCGATACTGATCAATACGGCCGCCAGTCCCAGACCGATCATCATATTGCGGGCTGACTCGATGTTTTGCCTGGCTTCGGTACCACCGGCATCCACCAGCTTATTTTGCAGATCCACCATGGCCGTGACATCTCCCTGGAGAACATCCAGGGCGGGAAGCGTTTCGCCACTCATCGTGCTGACGGCCTCATCCCGCTTTTTCTTTGCCAGCAAACTGGCGACCTTGCCGAAGGAGGTCACATACGCCGCGCGTGATGCCTTGATCTTCGCTAGTAACGTCTTTCCTTCGGATGTGTAAGTCAGCTTGTCGAGCGTCTCAAGCGCCTCGTCGATGGTCTTCTTGTTGCCGTCGATCGATTGATAAATCCTGCTGACCTTGTTTTTGTCGCTCGTGGTGAACAGCTCCATGGTCCGCCGCGCATTGTCGCGCGTCATGGCATTGATGGTCTGCGCCGCACCGGTCTTAACCCAATCCTTACCGACAATCCTGTCGTTGATGTCGCTGATGCTGGTTAAGCGGATCAGGCCGACCGCAATCAACGCCACCATCAGCGCCATCACAAGCCCGAAGCCAACGCCTAGCCGAGCACCAATTTTCATATTCGTCAGACTCATTCCATTTCTTCCGGTTGACACATGTTGCAGTCCATTTCAAGTACGGTTCGTAACGTCGATTCGGTGCGGCAAATAAAAACGCGTCCCGTGAGCCCAGTCGGAAGAGACGGGTTCCAGCTATCCCGGCATCAAACAACGCGCGGGGCCGTCCGCCTGTATGACCGCTCAGCAAAGCACGCGGGCCCCTGTCGTTTCAGGAGTGCGCCCAGCTATCCACCAACTTGTCGCTCTCCCGAGCTTCGATGCAGCTTAGAAGGCGGGCACGCAAGCCTGCGGTGAGCGCGACTTCTTTGTCGTTGGCCGACGGTGCCAACCGTTAATATCAGCCGTAAATCCGGTGCCACCGCTGCTCACGTGCTGGGAACTGGCCCTCGACGTACGGGTCAGTCCGCTCGGACAGCGAGTAGTCCAACAGCAGGTTGGACTGGTTCCACTTCGGATCCGACACGCCCGAGAGGCTGGAGCCCTATTGACACCTGGCCAATTTCTGACCCGGAGTGGCGAGAATCGCATTCGTGCGGTTAGCAATGCAGAGTGATATTTGGCGGGTATCCGCCCCTTCCGTTGAACATGTCCAGAGCAAGCGAATTGACGCCCGATCAGGGGTGTCGGTGCTATAGGGGATTCGATGCTGCCGCAGTGAGCGGCCAGTACTTGCTATCTATTCTTTCGACGTGAGACCGAAATCTCGTGCCGCCCAATCGCATTTGGTGCGCTACATTCACTATTCATACGGATATCGGCTTGGGCCGGACCAAGCGCAGGGCAAAAGATGAAAAACTATCTTCTCAAAACAATTCTTGACTAGATGCGGCATTGTCGGTATTTCCGCGCCTGCTGCCGGGCGCCGGCAGGCGAGAACCGGCCAAGAACCGACGGTCGCGGTATCGCTTCGACGGACCGAAGTCTGGTTCGAAGCGGCCAGTCGGATCGTTGAGGTTGTGATGCCCGAGTGATACGCGCTATCAGTCGCTTGACTGCGCGCACCCTCGAGCGTCCTTTCATGCGGAAGCCGGAAATCGATCTAAGCGATGGTCCAGTGCCGCGATATGAAACTTGCGATCTGGTCCAACGCGTATCGAGCGCTTGCAAGCTCTTGCGTGCATCGCTGGAACACGTGGTGGAGTCCCTCGAAGATCTCAAGCTGGACCGTGGTCCCCTGCTTTGCTGCCTTACTGCCATACCGGCGAGCGTCGTCGAGCAGCAGTTCGTTCGTTCCTACCTGAAACGCGATCGGCGGCAAGTGGTCGGGAATGCTGTATAGCGGTGACGCGCGTCCGTCGGTGGGGTCGGCCGGTCCCAGGTAGGTGGCGGCGGCATTGGCGAGCACCGGTCGCTTGAAAATGGGATCGTGCGTCTCATCACTGAGAAGCGAAGGACCCGTCAATGCAAGATCGAGCCACGGCGAAAAGGCGGCGATGCATTGGACGTTCGACGCCCCGCGCGCATCAGCCCCGAGGGCCGTTAGCGCGAGACCGCCACCTGCCGAGTCGCCGACCAGTGCGATCTCGCGAATACCAGACCTTGCCATCCATTGCAGCGCTGCGACCGTGGCATCGTATGCGGCTGGAAATGGATGCTCGGGCGCGAGCGGATAGTCGAGAACAAACGTGTCAACCTTGGCGCGCACCGCGATCTGACTCGCAAACCCGCGATAGGCCTCTGCGGACCCGAGCATGAAGGCGCCGCCGTGCAGAAATAGAATCGCGCGATCGGCGGGGGCGGATTCTGGGCGAATCCACCAGCCTTTTACGCCCTCGCTATCGACACTTTCAAGATCGACGTTATCGGCGGTCGGCGTCTGTGCCGTCATGGCGTCGTACGCTTCACGCATCGTTCCTTTGAATCCCGAAAAATGCTTCTGGTACCGGCAAGAACCGATATCTCGGCCTCACGGTCGTCTTCACGCAAGCCGTGCCGGACTTCGGTCAGGCTCTTGTGGTTTTCGATGGTCATCGTTGCTCTCCTTTGTGGCGTTAGCACTTCGTCAGTGGATGAGACAATATCGTTTCCCAGCAGTATCTATAAGAAGGCTCCCAGGAATACAATCGATTCCAGGCAGGAAGTATTGGAGGGGAGATGGATCGGCTGGACGCGCTCAAACTTTTCATTCGCATCGTCGACGGCGGGAGTTTCGCTGCCGCGGCGCGCGAGATCGGGGTCGGCCAACCTGCGGTCAGCAAACAGATTGCGTCACTCGAACGGTATCTGGGCGCTCAACTCGTCCGACGAACGTCACGCAGCATGACGCTGACCGAGGCCGGTCAATCGGTCTATGAAGCGGGCTTACGGATCATTGGAGACTTCTCTGAACTCGAGTCGTCCGAGGAGTCGGCAGGCTGACCGTTTTTGATCGAAAGGTCGAACCCTTCCTCGACCAGATTCACGGTGCGCTCCGTTGCCGACAGGTCTACCGATAGATGCGGGTATCTTGCGAAGAGCGCCGGCAGATGCAAATTTGCCGACCGGCGGCATCGGGTCGACAAGCGAAGTTCCCCACCGAACACGATAACCCGGCCACGCAAGCGAGCGCTTATGCCAGTAAATCGACCTTGGAAAGTTCTTCACAAAGCGCAATGAGCCGGTTCTGGAGAATAGCGTCCTTTGCCTGCGGGTTTGGAGCGAGCGGCCGCAGGTGGTAAAAGTACTGGCCCGTCACCTGAGCTTGCGGATCGTCACTGGCGGCGAGCCAGGCTTGGGTGCGATGCGCCTGATCCATATCGTCGGGCGCACCGGGACCACCCATCCGGGTAGGTACCCAGCCAGGTTCAAGCGCGTTGGAAAAAATTCGGGCCAGCGACGGGCAATTGCGAATGCCATCATTGCATCATGCAGCTTGCTTTCGGCATAAGCCGCGGATCCGTTCCAGCGACGCTTGCGCCAGAGAATGTCGTCGAGATTGGCATCAGCCTGGCGGTGCATGCCCGAGCTCAGATAGACGAGCCGCTTCGGCTTCTCGATCAGCGCGGTCAGGATGTAGGCGGACAGCGTGTTGATCGCGAAGACATGCGGCAGACCCTCCGTGGTGAGGCGCTCGCCTTCGCGATAGCCGACCGCGGCATTGTGGATCACCGTATGGAAGCGGCCGAGTTCGTTGACGCGCGCAGCAAGCGCCTTGGCGCCGGCGATGGTTTCAAGGTCACCCACGACCACGGCCTCGGCCTTGGGTAACGCGCGCCGGGCAACTTCTGCGCGGGCGGCGTTCCTGGCATGCAGGACAACCTGGTGCCCTTGCGCGACAAGCAGTTCGCCCGCCATGAAACCGAGGCCCGTGGACGAGCCGGAAATGAATATGCGTGCCATGTGAATTCTCCTGTACTGGATGGAGAACCGGCGACACAGGCGTCGCCGGTTCCGAGGATGAGATGCTCAGCGTGCGGAGCGGCGGCTGATCAGGACGAGGACCGCGCCAAGAACCGCGCTTGCCGCGCCGAGCAGAATAGACCGCGGCGTATCCGAACTGGCCGGCAACAAGGCCGGCCGCGGGCCCGGCAATGCCATAGGCAATGTCGAGGAAGGCGACGAAAGCGTCCATCGCACTGCCGCGATTCGCCGGCAGCACGCGCTTGAGCGCCTCGACACCTAGCACCGGAAAGACCAGCGCGCAGCCAAGGCCGGTGACAAACGCCCCCCGAGCGCCACGATCTCGTACGGCGCGGCCCACAACTCCGCTTGGCCGATGGCTTCGATGGCAAGCGACCAAAGCGTTACGCGGTAGCCGCCGATGCGATCGGGCAGATGGCCGAACACTATCCGCATCAGGATGAAGCTCTCAGGACGAGACGCAGCATTTCGAGAATTGACGTTGACGGGTTCAATATCTCTGACTAGAGTCAGAGATATGAGCGCATCCGACATTCTTCAGGTTCGTAGCTTCAATCGCATAGTCGCCGAAAGCATTGGCGCTATCGATGATCATTTTCTCGGACGGGGCCGCCCAATGGGTGAATCACGCCTCTTATGGGAGATCGGAGTTGACGGTGCGGATGTTCGTACTCTCCGCGCGCGGCTGAATCTTGATTCAGGCTATCTCAGCCGTACGTTGGCCTCGCTTGAACGACAGAAACTTGTCGCTGTCCTCACTCATGCGGGCGACCGGCGCGTGCGTCGGGCCTGCCTGACGCAGACCGGCCTCAAGGAGAGGTCGGAACTCGAACGGCTCTCTGACTCGGTCGCTTCGCGTGCACTCGAACCGCTAGGCGATGAGCAGCGCCGGAGACTTGTCGCAGCAATGTCTGAAGTTGAGCGTTTGCTACAGCCATCTCTGGTGCATTTCGCGCTTGAAGATCCGGACAGCGATGACGCGCGGTGGTGCTTTGAACAATATTTCGGCGAACTCGATGAACGCTTTGAAGCAGGATTCGACCCGTCCATAAGCCTGTCAGCGGATGCCGATGAACTAACGGCGCCGGAGGGCGCGTTGATCCTCGCGAGACTCCATGGAAGCGCGATCGGATGCGTCGCGCTGAAGTTTCATAAGAAGTCACCGGCAGAGCTCAAAAGGATGTGGGTGAGCCCTTCTGCCCGCGGTATGGGTGTAGGCCGCCGGTTGATTGTTGAGGCTGAGAAACGTGCTCGACAGAGCAGCGTGCGCATTATTCGCCTGGAAACAAATCGAGCGCTACCCGAGGCGGTTTCTCTATACCGGCAATCCGGGTACGTTGAAGTCGGTGCGTTCAACGCAGAACCCTATGCCCATCACTGGTTCGAAAAGCGACTGGTCTGAAAGTCCGCAAGTCGGTCGCCAAATAGAAGCGTATCCGACAGGAGACATCTCATGTGCCGCTGGCTCGCCTATTCCGGCAATCCGCTTCAGCTCGAAACGGTGTTGTTCAACGCGAAGCATTCGCTGATCGATCAGAGCCTGCATTCTCGGCTCGGCCACACGACCACCAACGGTGACGGCTTCGGGATTGGCTGGTACGGCCATCCGACCGATATTCCGTTTCGCTACCGCTGCATCCAGCCCGCATGGAGCGACCGCAATCTGCGCGAAGCGGCGCGGGCGATCCACGCGCCGATGTTCGTCGCGCACGTGCGCGCGGCGACCGACACGCCGTCGCAGGAAACCAACTGCCATCCGTTCCGCCATGGCCGCTGGCTGTTCGCGCACAATGGCCTGGTACGCAACTATCCGGCGGTGCGCCGCGATCTGATGGTCGCGATCGCCCCCGAACTGTTCCCGTCGATCGAAGGCTCGACCGATTCCGAAGTGCTGTTCTTCCTCGCACTGACCTTCGGCCTGGAGTTGGCCCCGGTCACCGCGCTCGAACGGATGGTGGCGTTCGTCGAGGAAACCGGCCGCCGCCACGGCGTCGATGAACCGCTGAACATGACCGTCTGCGCAACCGACGGCGAGCAGATCGTCGCGGCGCGCTATTCGAGCGAAAGGCAGTCACGCTCGCTGTTTCACAACACGTCATTCCGTCATCTGCACGAGTTGTATCCCGACGATCCGCGCATCGCGATGGCCGGCCAGGATGCGTTTCTGGTTCTGTCGGAGCCGCTCGCCGATTTGCCGGGCTGGTGGCAGGAGATTCCGGAGAGCACGGTGATGGTGGCGCGCGGCGGCGAAATCGAGCAGTTTCCGTTCGAGCCTCAAGTGGCTTGAGTGGCAGGAACCCACCGTTCGGGGTGGCATGAAACGCCGTACGTTTGGCATGCTGCGATGCATCAACTCGCTTGGATATGAGTCGCCCGCATCACATACTTACCTCAAGCGAACGCCGTCGGATAGCTAGCCACGATCAGGAAATATCGTGCAGTGCCAGAAAAGCTTCTGCGTGCACAACGGCAAAGCTTTTCCGTCAAATGGCAAAGCTCAGATGGCCATCAATCGAACCGGGTATACGTATGCTTTTCACTCTCCTATTAGAACGCCTCGACCGCTGGCTACAAGATGCCCGCCGGACCCGCTGTGATGAATACCTCGCGGCTTCGAAGGATATTGCCGAGCTTGAGCGTCGGATGAAAGAGTGTGACGGTTAGCTCGGGCCGGCGCCGGTCGGGAGCGATTCACGATAGC
Organism: Pararobbsia alpina; assembly: GCF_902859895.1. Classification (GTDB taxonomy): domain Bacteria; phylum Pseudomonadota; class Gammaproteobacteria; order Burkholderiales; family Burkholderiaceae; genus Pararobbsia; species Pararobbsia alpina. The sequence goes on along the minus strand of NZ_CADIKM010000012.1, from coordinate 23,332 downwards.
GACGCCAAGGCCCCGTTCTAGTAGCCGCCGCGATACACCTTGGTCGCGGTGAGTGTGTGCAGCGCGCTTGAGCCGATCGGGCACGCGCTTCCGGGTGAGGCGTGCGTCGCCGGCGAGGTTTGCGACGCAATCGAGCGCGTGCCACCGCACGTGCTCTTGCCGGTGGCGGGCACGTCCATGTACGCGACGGAAGCAATTGGGCTTGCAGTGGCGGCAGGCTCGTGCGCGAGGGTGCTGGAATGGATCAAGGCGAAGCGGGCAAACGCGGCGCAAAAACGTAAAGAGGCCTTCATTTCAGACTTCCTGGGTCAAGGTTCACGATGAATGCAAGCCGCGACCATGCAGGAATCATTCGGCGGCTGTTGCCGCATTGCAGCGCGTCTTGAGAGCGTGTGTGAGTGCGAGAGCCATGCCAGGTGCCACCCCGCAGCGGATACCGAAGCGCAGGCCATTGAAAATTAAAGACTTTTCCGTAAACGACCCCCGCCTCGAGGTGCCGCGCACGCGCCGTGCGGTCGCGCGCCCCAACGACGGATTTCGTGACTGTCACGAAATCTCGGGAACGTCACGCCTTGCGCGTGATGGCAAGCCGCTTCATGCGCGACTCCAGCGTCGTGGGCCTGAGTCCGAGGCGCTCGGCCGCACCGGCCTTGCCGCTGACACGCCAGCCGGTCTGTTCGAGAGCCTTGAGAATATGAGCCCGCTCGGCATCCTCGAGCGTCAGCGCATCGCGGGCGGTGGGCGTCACATCCCTGAACCAGTCACCGAGTGCGAGCTGACTGCCTTGCGTGAGAATGACCGCGCGTTCGATGACGTGCTGCAATTCTCGGACATTGCCCGGCCACCGGTAGCCCTGAAGCACACCTAACCGCGCCTCGGGAACGGCGTCGATGTGCTTGCCATACTTCGCCGCATAACGACGTACGAAATACGCGACGAGGGGCGCGATGTCCCCGGTGCGCTCGCGCAGTGGAGGCAGCGCGATGGGAAATACGTTGAGACGATAGTAAAGGTCGGCGCGAAACCGCCCCGCCGCGGCCTCCTCGGCCAGACTCCGATTGGTGGCGGCGATGATGCGCACGTCGACCTTCTGGGTACGGGTACCGCCGAGGCGTTCGAATTCGCCGTCCTGCAGCACACGCAGAAGCTTCGCCTGCAGGTCCAGCGCGAGTTCGCCTATTTCGTCGAGGAACAGCGTCCCGCCGTCGGCCAGTTCGAAGCGGCCCGCCTTGCGCGCCACTGCTCCGGTAAAGGCGCCCTTCTCGTGCCCGAACAGTTCGCTCTCGATGAGGTTGGCCGGCAGCGCCGCGCAGTTGAGCTTGACGAGCGGCTTGTTCCCGCGCGCGCTCTTGCGGTGGATCGCCTGCGCGATCAGTTCCTTGCCCGTGCCCGTCTCACCGCTCACGAGCACGGATGCGTCGGTGCCGGCGACCTGACGCACCTGCTCCAGGACGTGGTGCAGTCCGGCAGCGCCAACGAGTTCTTCGCCCGCCTGGGCTTCGAGCAATTCCTCCTGGAGGTAGCGATTCAAGCCGCGCAACTGGCCAACCTCGGCTTCGGCCTGCCTGCGCTCCTCGATATCGCGCAGGATGAGGATGTAAATCGTCTGGCCGCCGGCTTCCGCACACGACAGGCTGGCTTCGATCCGGAATGCCTCGCCATCGGCGCGCACAGCGCTATGCCCTTCCGGCACCCAGATCGGCGCGGGCCGTCCGTCGCAGCGCATGTAGTCGCCGAGCACACGGCACAGACGCGCCGCAAGGAACTGTTTGCAGAACCGGCCGACGGCGGCGCTCGCCGGGCAGCGGAACACACGCTCGGCAGCGCGGTTGAAAAGCGTGACGCGGCCTTCGTGGTCGAGCGCGACGATCGCGTCCATCGCCGATTCGATGATCCGGGACAGCCGCTCCTCGCTTTCCTGGAGCCGCTGTCGAAGCTGCTTCAACTCGAGGTGGATGCTGACACGGGCGAGTACTTCTTCGTGCTGGAACGGCTTGGTGATGTAATCGACGGCGCCGAGTTCAAGGCCCCTCACCTTGTCAACGGTATCGGTCAGGCCGGTCATGAAGATGATGGGAATGTCACGGGTCGCGGGATTCGCCTTGAGTTGCCTGCAGGTCGCGAAGCCGTCCAGCCTCGGCATCATCACGTCGAGCAGAATGATATCCGGCCGCACATAGTTGACCTGCTCCAGCGCGCTTTCGCCGTCTTCGGCGACCGAGACCGCGAAACGGTCGCCGCTCAGCAGATCGAGCAGGATGGAGAGGTTGGCCGGTACATCCTCCACGACGAGGATCAGCGGTCTGTCTGTGTCGGCCGGACTCATGGCGCGCCCGCGAGAGCCTTGAGCCACCGCCGCAGCTCCTTCATCTGGTATGCCTCGCCCAGCGTCCGTATGTGGGCGGCAAAGGGCGAGTAGGTCCGATCGCCCGCTTCCAGTTCGTTCACCTCGCGCAGTAATTGCCTGACGTCGCCCCGCGAAGCGAGGTCGATGAGCCGTCGCAGTTGTCGTGAGGACGGTGCACTCAGCGGCATCGGGTGCTCAGGCTCGCTGCGCGCGTCGCCGGAACGATGAAGCTGCGTGAGTCCGAGATGCGCGCACAGGAGGTCGAGCAGCTTTTCCTGGCGGAAAGGCTTCGGGATAAACTCGTCGGCGCCGGACTCGATGCAGCGCGCGCGGTTATGTTCGAATGCGCTCGCGGAGATCGCGAGGATGACCGTACCCGCGAGCTCCGGCATCGCGCGTATCCGTGCGGTTGCGGCGAGACCGTCGAGGCGTGGCATCCGCATGTCCATCAGGATCGCGTCGGGTCTCAGGCGTACTGCCTCCTGCACCGCCGCGAGGCCGTCCGCTGCCTCGTACACCTCGAAGCCAAGCGGAGCCAGCAGGTCGCGCAACAGGGCGCGGCCGTCCTCCTCATCGTCCACGACCAGCACGCGGCGCCTCTCGCCCGCGACACCCGTGACGGGCCGGCTTGCGGCCAAGTGGGGCTGGGTCGAAAGCGGCGGTAGCTCCAGTTCGAACCAGAAGCGGCTGCCCTCCTGCGGCCGGCTGGCGACCTGCAATTCGCCTCCCAGCAGGTGCACGAGCCGTTTGCTGATCGCGAGCCCAAGACCTGTGCCGTCTACGACCATGGTTGGATCGCGCACCTGGTGAAAGACGTCGAAGATCTCGGAAAGGTGCTCGGGCTGGATACCAATGCCTGTGTCCTCCACGGCAAAGCAGACACGCCGCTCGCGCATGCCCGTTTGCAGGACGACCCCGCCTTGCCGCGTGTACTTGATGGCGTTATCGAGGAGATTCATCAACACCTGGCGCAGGCGGCGTTCGTCGGTACAGACCACGGACGGAACGTCGGACGACTGCTCGCAGGTGAACGCGAGCCCTCTCGCCTGGGCACGGCTGCGCATGATCTCCGCGATGCCTTCGAGCAAGCGGTGCAGATCGAAGGGGTCGGCAACGATGTCCAGCGTGCCGGCTTCGATCTTGGCCATGTCGAGGATCTCGTCGATCAGTCCGAGCAGGTGCTCCCCGGATTGCCGGATGACAGTGAGCGCCTTGCATTGCCGCTCCGACAGCTCCTCCTCGCGCTGCAACAGTTGCGCGTAACCGAGAACGTTGTTGAGCGGCGTGCGCAATTCGTGGCTCATGCTGGCGAGAAATTCGGACTTCGCGCGGCTGGCGGTTTCCGCTGCCTCCTTGGCCTCGTTCAACTCTGCCTGCGTGCGCTTACGCTCGCTGATATCGATAATGCTGCCGCGCACCAGCCGGCGTGCGGCATCGGGCAGTCGAACCAGCCGGACCTCGCACGGAAAGAGATCGCCCGCCGGGCTCACGTGCGTCCATTCGAATACCGGCACGCCACCACTAAGCGCCTCCAGCACCTTCTCGCGTGCCGCCTCGCTCGAAAGGCGGCCATCGGGTTGGCGCTCGGGGCTCAACTCGACCGGTCCCAGGCGCAGCAAGGTGTCGCGATCGTATCCGTAAAGGCGCGCGGCTTGCCCATTCGCGTCGACAAAGCGCAGTGTATCGACGTCCAGCAGCGTGATCGCATCGGGCGAATAGGCCAGCATGGTCGAGAAGCGCTGCTCGCTCGCGCGCAGGGCCTGCTCGGTGCGCGAGCGTTCCCCGATATCGATGATGCTGCCGCGCACCAGCCTGCGACTTGCGTGAGGGAGGCGAACCAGCCGGATCTCGCAGGGTATGAGCGCGCCCGCGGCATTCTGATGCACCCACTCGAATACCGGGGTGCCGCCCTCGAGCGCAACGTCGAGGTACTCGCGCCGGGCCTCACGCGACAGGCGGCCGTCCGGCTGCCGCTCCGGGCTGAGTCGGGTCGGATCGATCTGCAGGAGCGCATCGCAGTCCCGCCCGAAAAGCAACGCGGCCTGCTTGTTCACCTGAATATAGCGGTCGGCCTCCACGTCGAACACAAGGATGGCGTCAGGCGCGTAGGCAACGAGCGTGGCGAGACGCTGCTCGCTCTCACGCAGCGCCTCTTCGGCACGCCTGCGTTCGTGGCGTTCGACGGCAAGCGCGATCAGATTCGCAAGCACGATGCCAAACAGGCGGTCCTCAGGCGTCCACGGCAATGCAGGTCCGACCTGTTCGAGACACAGCACGCCATCAACGCGGCCGTGCAGGTGGATCGGGATGTCCAGCATGGCCGTGACGCCCAGTGGCGTGAGATAGCTGCCGGTAAATTCCTGGGTGCGAGGGTCGGTGGACGCTTCGTCTGCGACGATGGCTTCGCTCGTCGCAAGTGCCTGAAAATAGGCAGGGTAAAGTTCGGCCTCAAGCTCGGCGCCAACGCTGTGCCTGTTGAGACCACACTCAAAGAGGTCGAGACAGCGAATCGCCGAACGCGTCTCCGTGTAGCGCCACAGGCTCACACGCTCGACACACATCAACTGTGCCGCCGTCTGCGTGATGAACTGCAGCGTCTGCTCGAGGCTCTCGCTCTGGTACACGTCGATGCGCGTCAGTGCTGCCAGCGCCGCCTGCTGTTCGAGTAGGCGTTCGCGTCTGCCCGGCTGCGAGGATGGTCGCTGCGAAGTCATCACCGTGATTCTTCCTCAGGCTCTGTAAAAAGGCTTCACAGAGGCAGGATCTGAAACGAGGCTTCGTCTATTCGTGCCTCACCGGCCCGTCATAACGGATTTTCGTAGTGCCCGCACCTTTCAGCGTACTTACTGTACACCCGCCGCACGGGCTTAGATAGCTTCGCGAATCACGCCTCACGCCTCACGCCTCACGCCTCACGCCTCACGCAGCGTGCCAGCGATTCGACTGGCGTTCTCTTTCATGACTTCCACAACGAAATGGATCACCGCCCCGCACCGGGCCGGCCAGCAAAACCCCCACGCCGGTAGACGCAAATCGGCGTGATCAGCGGAGTGCTCGACAGACTTGTTCCGCCGTACGTCGCGTATCAAGCCCGGTCTGTCGCGAGGGGGGCGCGTCGAATTCAAAAATGGGCGTGGAACGCTTTGCAAACTGAGACGGATGGTCAAGTCCGCCAATAAATACATGACAGGCTCCCTATCGGACCAAAGTGGCTCAAACCGGCCACGAAAAAAATGTAACGGGTAAGGATGTCGCCTGCTGGTTACTCAATCTAAAAAGCTCGCAAACTAATGAAACTGTCTTTCGTCCAGAAGCTTTGGCTACCACTGGTCCTGAGCCTGCTGTGTCTCGCCGGAATATCGATCAATAGCGCTTACCAGACTCGAGGTATGCGTCTGGACGAGCGCAAGGCGGACCTGAAACACGCGTCGGAGATCGCACTCATTGTCGTCAAGACCTTCGGCGACCAGGTAGCCGCCGGGTCCATGGCCGAAGCGGAAGCCCAAAAACGGGCGATGGACAGCATCCGGAAAATGCGGTACGGCGAATACGGTTACTTCACGATCTTCAATTCTTCGCCGACGATCCTGATGCATCCCACGCGTCCGGAGCTGAATGGCAGGAACGTGAGCGACTTCACCGATTCGAACGGTGTTCGCCTCTACAAAGACACGGTCGATCTCATCAAGCGCGACGGTCAGGGCTTTATCTCGTATGCGTTTCCGAAGCCCGGTGCGACAGAATCCACTCCCAAAATCTCCTACAGCGTGGCCTATCAGCCGTGGGACTGGATCCTCCAGACGGGGATTTACGTCGACGACATCAATGCGGCATTCCGCTCGACTCTGTACCAGAGCCTCGGAATTCTGGTGGTACTGGCTGGCGCCCTGTCGGTCATCGCCGGGCTGCTCAACCGGGGCATCTTCCGTTCGCTGGGCGGCGAGCCGTCCTATGCTGCCGAGATTGCCAACCAGATTGCCAGCAACGATCTGACTGCCGTGGTGAAGACGGCACCAGACGACCGCTCGAGCCTGCTGTTTTCAATGAAGCGCATGCAGGAGCAGCTCACGCAAACGATCGGCACGATCAAACTATCGGCCGACTCGATCGCGACCGCCACGCATCAGATTGCCGCGGGCAACCAAGACCTCTCACAGCGCACCGAAGAGCAGGCCGCCTCGCTCGAGGAAACAGCGTCGAGCATGGAGCAACTGACCTCTACGGTCACCCAGAATGCCCACAATGCCAGCCAGGCCGACCAGCTTGCGGCCCAAGCCGCCCAGGTGGCGGAACAGGGTGGAGCCGTTGTGTCACGCGTGGTCGAAACCATGGAGGGCATCAACGCCAGCTCGGACAAGATCGCCAATATTGTCGGCATCATCGAGGGCATCGCCTTCCAGACCAACATCCTCGCATTGAACGCTGCCGTCGAAGCAGCGCGGGCGGGCGAGCAGGGGCGAGGGTTTGCGGTGGTGGCTTCGGAAGTACGTTCGCTGGCACAGCGCTCCTCGGCGGCGTCCAGGGAAATCAAGGAACTGATCCACGATTCCGTGCAGCGGGTGCATGCGGGCGCCGGCCATGTCCGGGAAGCGGGTGCAAAGATGCATGAGATCACCCACGAGATCCGACGCGTGACCGACATCATGGGTGAGATCACCACCGCCTCGCGGGAACAGAGCAAGGGCATCCGCCAGGTCAACCAGGCCGTCACGCAGATGGACGAAGTCACGCAGCAGAACGCGGCGCTGGTCGAACAGGCGGCCGCCGCCGCCAGCTCGCTCAAGTCACAGGCGAACGATCTGAAAGCCTCTGTTTCGATGTTCAGGCTGAACGATGGCCGCGAAACTGCCGGTTGATCAGTAGCGCAAGACCGACGCGCGGCACCGCGTCTCATCGCGAGCCGCCCAGACCACTCCCTGAGAAACTGGGCAATTGACTATTCATCGGGTTGAAAGTGGTTGCCGGTTTCGCGGGCGTGGCCGAAGGATCGGAGTTCACGTAATTCTTCACGACGGGCGGCAAGTAAAAGAAACGCCAGCCACCGTATGTCGGCTGCTTATCAAAATCCTCATATTGCCGCGGAAATCCGGCCAGCTTGATCGGCGCCGCAGTTGAACTGCTATACACGCCATAGATGCGATCGCCCTGCCTCATGAGAACCCAGTCGTTTTGCCCGGTGACCGGATCAACCCACGCGCGGCGCAGATGATGCATCGGCATCGGAAAGCGTGTGTCGTTCAGCAGATCGTCGATCGACGCTGGGAGAACGCGACCCGCGCGGTAGTAGCGAAGGATCGCGAGACGGTATTGATCGCCGGCGAACAACAGTTGCCGCTCGCGTTCACGTTGTCGTTCGAGTGACCAGACGTCGAGCGCGCCCAAAAGCGCAATCGACACGAGCATCAACGCAATCAGGAGCGCCAGCATGACAAGCCCGTCCTCGCGCGTCGTCGATGAACGGGGTCGCTGACCAGCATGACTTGTGCGGCCTGCAACGTTCATTGCCCCGCTCCTGCCTGGTCTCGCGACGAGCCCTCCGGGCTGCTGGCCGGCGCGATGTCATACACACCCGCTTTGCTTTCGTCCGGCGACGCAATCACCGTCCATTTGTCGTCGCCATTGACGGGGTCGACAGGGATCGCGCGCAGATAGTGCTTCGTGACCAGTTCATCGAGCGTCTCCGGGTACTGGGCGTTATCGCCGTAGTACTTGTCGATGGCATCGCGCATCACCGCGACGTTCTGCTGCCGAACCTGTTCCTTGCCGCGATCGATACTGTGCATATACCGAGGCAGCGCAATCGTCAGCAACAGTCCGATGATCGCCATCACGACGACCAGTTCGATCAGCGTGAAGCCGCGGATTCTGAGCACAGTGCGGGAGTTCATGATGCGGGTCACCACTGGCTGTAGGGAATGCCGTTGATACCGACGCGATCGGTTTTCGACGACACGTCGAACACATCCTTGCCGGCGCGGGAATTGTCAGATGACTCGCTGGCGCCGAGCTCATCCGGAGGCTGACCGAATGCGCGCACGTTCCATGTGTCTTCGGGGACAATCTGGGGTTCCCCGGAGAAGAACGGATCGCGGGGCACGCGGCGAAGAAACATCAGCAGACCGCCTTTCGGATCCTTCGCGTTCTTCACACCCGTGACGAGCACGGCGAGTGACGGCGGATAACCGGACGCGTCCGCCTCCCTTTCTACGAGGCCCGTGTCGCTTGCTTCCTTGTAGGCGTCGAGTGCGGTCCGGATCTCCCGCAAGGCCGCGCTCAATTGTTGTTCCTTCTGACGCTGCACGATCAATTCTGAAAACGGCATCATCGCGAGAGCGAGAATACCCACTAGCGCAAGCGTAATGACGAGTTCGATCAGCGTGAAACCACGTTGATCGGGTCGCACGCGGCAACGCGAACGGTCGGCGTCTGGTGGGGTACGCATGACTCAGTAGCCGTTCTGGATCGAACGTAATGGGTTGTCGTTTGGAATGTCGCCTGGCGGCATCACGAGGGTCGGCGGCGACGCCACGGGTGCAGGGGCCTGCGGAGGCGGCGCCTGCGGCAACGCGGGCGCTTGCGCAGGCGCGGGCGCCACATTGGCTTCGCCGGCAGGTGCGCCCTCAGCTCCGTTTTGCTCCGCGCCCGGGACGGGCACAGCCGCGGGCGGCGCCGCGGGAGCGGCCGGCACCGTCGAGTATCGGCCTCCGTACGGCGCGGGCGGCGGTGTCGTACGCTGGGCCGGGGGCAATTGCCCGAACGAACTGGTCGACGGTGCCGTCGTACCTCGAGCGGGGGCGTCTGAATGCGGCTCGGCCGCCCCACCCACTCTTCCACCACCGACATTGCCAGGCGTGCGCACGGCCGGAACGGGTGCCGGTTGTGCGGTGTCGGCGCTCACCGGATCGAGCCGCAGCTGGTCGGCGTGGACGTTCATGTCGGTGCCCGACCACAATTCCTGCGTGTCCGCGTCGGCGGAAAGCTGAGGCCGCACGATGTGCGGCGTGATCTGGAGCACGATCTCCGTCTTCACATGATCGCCGTTGTGATCCGAGAACAGGCGGCCGAGCACCGGCAGTTGCCCCAGCCCCGGCACCTTGTCGGCCGTTGTGCGGTCCTGATCCGAAATCAGGCCACCGAGTATCTGGCTCTCGCCATCTCTTAGCCGCAGGCTTGTCGATGCGCTGCGCGTGCCGATCTGATAAGCGAGCGAGGTGAGACCCGTCTGCGAGTCGCCACTTTGAATGGTTTTCGTGATGTTGCTGACTTCGAGGTTGAGCTTGATACCGACATCCCCATCGCGGTAGACCTGCGGCTCGACTTCGAGTTTGATACCGACGTCGATGTACTGGATCATCTGTGTGAACGATGGGCCGCTCGTGCTTGGCGTGCTCGAACTCGAAATCACCGGCACCTTGTCGCCGATCAATATGCGCGCCTTCTCCTTGTTGCGCGCACGGATGCGTGGGCTGGCCAGCAGGTTCGCATCGGTATCGCTCAGCCTGAAGTTGGCCGTCGCCGACAGACCACTTACATTCAGCGCGTTGATCGGCAGATGATGCAACTCCCCCCAGGTGTTTGCCGTCGCGGGTGTCGACATCGTGAATGAATTCGGCCACTCGATACCGAGATCAGCTAACCGTTCATGCGACACCTCGAGTACCTCCACCTCGAGCATCACTTCCGGTTCCGGCAGGTCCTGCGCCGCGATCATTTGTTCGGCAACACGCACCGTATCCGGCGTGCCGCGGATCGTCACGGTATTCGCATGCTCGTCGATCACGACTTCCTTGATCTTCAGGAGGCTCTTCAGCAGCGACTGGGCCTGCTTCGCGTCGATGTTCGACAACTGGAATGTGCGCACCTTGAGCTCCTGATATTCGAGCTCCTTGGCCGCGGTCGCCGGATAGATGAAGAGCGTGTTCGCGTTGAGCTGCTTTTTGTCGAGCTGGTTCTGCATCAGGATCATGTCGACTGTGTCCTGCAACGATGCGTTCGTCACGAAGATCGTCGTCTTCAGATCGGCACGAACGTCTCGGTCGAAGATGACGTTCAGGCCCGACGTTCGCGACAGCGCCTCGAACACCATGCGGACATTCGCATCGCGAAACTGCAGCGTCACCGGCGTGCGCATGATCGACGACGCGGCAATGCTTTCTTCTTTCGCCTCGCGTTGCTGCCGGCGCTTGTCGTCGAGTTCCTGCAGCATCCGCAACGCCATCGCGTTGGTCGGATTCTGCGTGAGCACCCGATGGACGCGTTCCGACGCAAGCGCGTACGAGCCGCGTTGCATCATGCGGTCCGCTTCCTGCAGAGCCGCAAGATCGCGGCGGTCCTGATCGAGCGCAGCGCCGATCTTGCGTCCGCGTTCGCTGGTCGGGTCGATCGCGCTCGCCGCGTAGAGCTTCTGGACCGCCGCGTCGAACTGGGAGTTGAGTCTTAGCGCGTCAGCCTGGTCGAGCAGCGCATCGACCTGTTCATTGCGGTCGCGCAGATTGTTCAGCTGCAACTCGGCATTGGTCCGATCGTCGTATCGGGTCGGAGGGACCATGCAGCCGCTCAAGGCGAGCACGACGGCGATTGCCAGCAGCGCGCGCTTTCGGGTAGTCCAGCCGACAGCAGGTGGATCATAACGGGACCGAAACTCCAGCGACAGGCGTTTCGATGGGCCACGGTCCCTGTCGCGGCCTGCATCCCGGATGCGTGCGCCTTTCATCTTATTTTCCTTCGCTTTGCATGGAAATCACCTGCTTCACATTGAGCGGCAAATAGGTCAGCAAGACGTCGGTATCCGAGATCGAGTCGACACGATACTGACCGTTGATCACCTCACCCGGTGAAACGATCAACAACTGGTCCCCGCTGCTGAGGAATACTTTTGGCGTGGCTGTTTTCGCGTTCTGTTCACCCAGAAAGGTAAATGGCACGGGTGGCGCAGTGGGCGGCGCCGCGCTCTCTGGTGGGGCCGTCGGCACCTCGACGGGTGGAGGCGGAGGCGGCAGCCATGACGATGCCGCAAACGGATTGTTTGCTGACTCCAACGATAGTGGCGCACGGAGCGCGACAAGCCTCTCGCGCGGGGTCGGTGTGCTCTTCCCTGCACTGGCTCCGATTGCCCCGCTCGCGGCGCTTGCGCCATGCGAAGCGCTCGCGTGCGCATGCGGCGGTGTCTCGCGATGCACCGCAACCGTCCGAGGGTGCGCATCGGCACGATACGGACTATGGGATGCCGCAATCGGGAGCGGCGTCTGCAATCCAGCCATCCGCTCGCGAACGCCCAGCCCCGCGGCGACGATTACGCAGACCCCAAGGAGCGCGAACTTGACCAAAGAGGACTTCATGGCCGGCTTACCCGATAGATCAGTTCGAAGCGAACACGCGCATCGAGCACATTCCCCTCCACTGCCGGACGCTCGACATGAATCTCGCGTAAAGCCGCATTCGGTACGTGATTGAGGACCAAGGCAAGAAAGCGTCGAATCGCCCCGTACTGATCCTTGACCGGCAGCAGCATCTGGTAGCGAACGAAGTGAGCACTGGAATCGTTGGTCACGAGATACTCTGCCGAACCGAGCGTCAGATTGCTGTCGTGGGCCTGGGCGAGAATCGTTGCGATATCGTCCGCGCTTTGCGAGAACGTCGGAAAGAGGTCAGGCAAGGTATTGAGCGCGACTTTTTCGACAGCCGGTGACGGTTCGGGCGCCGCAGGACGCGCACTGGCGGTTCGCGTCGGCGCAGTTGAACTCACCCCTTCCTGCGCGCCCGATTCAACGCGTGGAGCGGCGACCGAGATGACAACGGCCGCGGCCAGCAACAGGGCGCCAAGCAGCCCCGGCAAACCCAGCAAGCGTCGCAGTTCGAAACGCAGCGTGAGCCACCGGTCATGCATCTGGGCACGGGTCATGATTTGCTCCAGACGGCAGTGATCTGGAAGCGCACCGGCGTGCCGGGCACATTGGTCTCGATCAGATGTTCGTTGAGCACGGCTTCGCGCAGCAGCTCGCTGGACTGCAGATACCTCAGGTAAGCGATCATCGCGTCGAAGGATTTCGCCTCCGCGGTGATGCGAATCTGGCTTTGGGAAGGATTCTGATCGATGCCGATGAGTGCGACATCGTGATCGGGATAGTCCTCGACGATCGACAACAGGTCCTGCCACGGCACGGTCAGCTCGCGCAGAACCGCCAGACTTTGACTCTCCGCGAGCTTCGCCGCGGGTGTCTGCGGCGTCGCCGCACGATGCGATTTCGCGTGCATCCGCTGCAATTGCCTCTCCTGTTCGGCTTGCACACGGTCGTTCTCGTCGTACGCCTCCCAGAGCCGCTCACCGCTTGCGACCAACAACACCATGGCAGCGCAAAGAAGCAGCACGCCGGCAGGCGCCGCGCGCGGACGGCTTCGGCTGAAATCGATGTCGAGACGCGGCGTCACTGCGCCACCTTCATGAGCCGGTGGGCATCCGAGCGTTCATGCGTCGGCTGAGCTGGCCGCACCGTTGTCGAAAAACGTCCTTCGAACGGCGCGGGGTCGATCTCGATGCCGTACAGATAGATTCCGCAGTCCTCGCGTTTCCCGGAGGTTCGACTCGCAAGACGCTCGAAGGCTTGCTCGGCCCGCGCCGCGATGATCGCCGGATCGCTCGTGTCGCCGTGGAAGAGACGCTGCGCGTCGTATGCGACCCAGCAGTTCTGTTCGAGCAGCACCGCCTGCATCAGCGTGTCCGCGATGAACAGCAACATTGCCGCGCCCTCGCCGATCGTGCTGTTCGCACGATTCAGCATTTCCGGGAGGCACAGCCTTAGACCCCGGATGCGGGTCCTCGCCTCTGCGCTCGCGTCGTGGATGCCCTCATGCAGCGTGCGGGACATCGCACTGGCGAAGACTGCCCGGCCGTCGCGCTGCACCGAGAAACGCACCAGCACCGAACCCGCTTCGATTCCATAAATGTCGTTCAGGTGCGCGAGCACCACTTCTTCGATTTCGGGCGCGTGCAGCGTGCGAAAGTCACCGCGCAGGATCGCGTGACTGGCCCAGAAATCGTCCAGGACGATGCATGCATGTTGCTTTGGAGCACGCTTGTGCCCCGGGTCGACAGGGAACCCGGCTAAAGCCAGCTTGAGCGCGTCGAGCAACCCGGCTTCCGTGAAGCACTGCGCTTCGGGTATCACGACGCTCAGCGGCTCAGCAGGCGCTGGAAGCTTGCGCTGGCGCATCCATCGAGGTGTCGTCGCGCCGATCACCAGCTCACGCGTGCCGACACCGATCGCCAGTGGACTATTCAACCATTGTGACACGGTTGATCTCCTCGAGTGTCGTTTCGCCGCGCATCACGAGCGTCAGTGCGGCGGCGCGCAGCGTCTGCATGCCATAGCGCATCGCCGCTGCCTTGATATGTCCGAGAGGCGCGCGCTCCGAAAGCAGTTGTCTCAGTTCGTCGTTCATTCGCAGCGCTTCTGCGATCGCGCGCCGCCCGCGATATCCACTGCCACGGCATGCCGCGCAGCCGGCGCCACGCCGAAATTGGTAGCGGCCCGCTGTGTCGGGATCAATGCCGGAACGGACCAGAGCGTCGGCCTCCACGGGTTCGTCGATCACGCAATCCACACAGCACTGCCGCACCAGCCGCTGCGCGATCACTCCGTTCAGTGCAGACACAAAGCTGTATGGATCGACCTCCATATTCGTGAAGCGGCCGATCACGTCGAACACGTTGTTCGCGTGCACGGTCGTGAACACCTGATGCCCTGTCAGCGCGGCCTGAACGGCAATTTGCGCGGTTTCCGGATCGCGGATTTCGCCGACCATGATTTTGTCGGGGTCGTGCCGCAGGATGGATCGAAGCCCACGGGCAAACGTAAGCCCCTTCGCTTCGTTCACAGGGATCTGCAGAATGTCGCCCAACTGGTATTCGACAGGGTCCTCGATCGTCACGATTTTTTCGAGGCCGTCGTTGATCTCGGTGAGGATGGCGTAGAGTGTGGTCGTCTTGCCGCTGCCGGTTGGCCCCGTCACCAGCAACATCCCGTAGGGCATCGATGCGACCGAGCGCATGAAACGGGTATCGTCGTGCTGAAAACCGAGTGCCTCGAGCGTCAACCCGCCAGAGGCCTGCGACAACTGATAGCGATCGAGGATCCGCAGCACCGCATCTTCGCCGAACTGGTTCGGCATGATAGAGACGCGAAAGTCGATCTCCCGGCCCGCGTACACCGCCTTGAAGCGACCATCCTGCGGTACGCGGCGCTCCGCGATATCGAGTTCGGAAATGACCTTCACGCGCGACAGCACCTGGTCTGCGACGTCGCGGCCTTCCGCGCGGCCCACGACGGTCAGCACGCCATCCACGCGGCACTTGATCATCAATCCGTTCGCCCGGCATTCGAGGTGAATGTCGCTCGCCATCATCTTCAGCGCATCGTAGATCGTGGAATTGAGCAACCGCACCACGGGGCTGTCGTCGCTGCTGATGCCCTGCAGCGTCAGCGCGAGAGAAGAGGGGTCCGCTGCATGCTGAACGGGATCGTCGAACGCGAGCGAATCCATCGCCCGCACGTCTTTCTCGCGCACCGCCAACCACGCAGTGAGATCTCCGACGCTCGCGAGTGCCCAGCTATACGGTATGGTCGGCCGCGACCGCATCCGGTGCTCGACCGCGCCGCGCGTGCGAACGTCGAGAGGATCCGCAATGACGAACAGCAATCCGCCGTCTGCATCCGGTTGATGAAAGCATGCGCACAGCCGCGTGGTTGCTTCGACGAACGGAAGCACGTCGAAGTCGGCTTCGAGCCGGTTCAACTCTTGCATGCCGATCGATTTCATGCGGAACTGCACGGCGAGTCGTGCGACCAGCTCGTTCGCATCCAACGAGACCTGCGCCGCCAATTCCTCCAGCGCGCGAATACCTGAGCCATGCCGTTCGCCAAGCGCGCGCAGCACGTCGCGCAGCTCGACGCTTGGACTTTCCGGTATCGCGCTAATTGTGTCCATGCAATTCCCCAACGCCTCACTACTCGATGCTCGATGCAATTTCGAAGATCGGCATATACATCAACACGACAATGCCGCCGATCACCACGCCGATGAAAATCATCATCGCGGGCTCGATGAGTCGCGAAATCAGATCGATCGTGCGCGACACCTGCGCTTCCTGAAACGCTGCGATACGGTCGAGGACGGGACCGAGTCCGCCCGTCTTCTCTGCGACCGTGAGCAGGCGATAGGTGATCGCGTTGGCAAGGCCGGTCTGCTGGAACGCATCGGACATCTTTGTTCCATTGCGCACCTGTTGCATGGCCGATGTGACTGCAGCCTGATCGGCACGGCCGACCAGCTCGCGAGCAAGATCAAAAGCGCGAACGGCGGGAATGCCTCCATCGACCAGCATCGCCGTCGTGCGGAAGAACTGCGACTGCCGAAAGACTCGAAAGTGCTGACCGATGCCTGGCAACGCGAGCAGACGGTCCGCGATCCAGTTCCGCACCGTGGGCCGGCGCAGCGCGATAGCGGTCGTCACCACCAGCACGGCGAGGCTGACAGTGAGTTCCGTCCCGTGGGCATGCACCATGCCGCCCCACAGGATCAGCATTTTCGACAATAGGGGCAGCTCGCGACCACTGTGTTCGAGTAAGGTCGCAAACCGTGGCACGACGAAGCCCAGCAGGAACAGTACAACGGCTGCGCCCACGAGCAGCAGCACGGAAGGATAGATTGCGGCCGACACCACGCGTGAGCGGAGTTCGTGAAGCAACGCGCTGTTGCGTGAATAGCGCGTCAGGCTGTCGGCGAGGCCGCCGGTCTGCTCACTGGCTTTGACGCACGCGACCAGCACCGGCGGAAATACGTGGCTCGCCTGCTCGAGCGCCGACGACAGCGACCGGCCCTCTTCAAGATGCCGCAACAGATCGCGATAGACCCATGCCGATGATTCGCGGCGATCGTTGCCTCCGAGCGTACGCAATGCGTCGACCACGCCGACGCCGGCCTCCAGCAGCGCGGCCAGTTCACGCGCGAACAGCTCGACGTTGAACCTCGCTGCGGGCATCGCGGCCCAGCTCAGATGGCGGCGCCGCTGGCGCCCAGCGGGGCGAACCGACACCACACGAAGTCCTCTGGCGCGCGCAAGCGCCGTCGCCGTTGCAGAAGAATCGCAGTCGACGCGTAGCGTTTGAACCGCACCGCTGATATCGAAGACGCGCACCAGGTACTTCACATCGATTCTCCTTGACGCCAGCGCACTACCAGGACGTGACATCCGTGTTCTCACCCGTGCCACCCACCTGACCATCCTTGCCGAGCGAGTACAGATCGTAGTCACTGTGCTCGCCGGGCGAGCGATACTGATACGGTCGATTCCACGGGTCCGGCGGCACCGCCTTCTGCAGATACGGGCCGCTCCAGCGCGACGCGTCCTGCGGCTTGGTCATCAGGGCCTGCAGACTTTCCTCTGTGGTTGGATACGCGCCCATATCGAGCCGGTACTGGTCGAGCGCCTTGCTCAACGAGTCGATCTGCGCACGCGCGATTTTCGTGTTCGACTTGCCGACCTGCTCGAAGTATCTCGGTGCGACGAGTCCGGCGAGCAGGCCGATGATGACCATGACCACGAGCAGTTCGAGCAGCGTGAACCCAGCATCGCGGCGAAGGCGGTGTCGAGCCGACCCCGTGCGCTTCGTACGCTCGCGGGCAAGAGAGCTGATCGAGGACACTTCGTTGCGCACGTCTTCTCCCCGTCTATCGACTCAGGGCTCCGTGTGATCGAAGCCGTTTGATGCATTCTTGTTCAGGTCGACAACGGCAATAAGTAGGGAGACCCGTCCAAAGGGATGGGTAGATCCCCCCCAGTTACGAGGTCGTTCAAGGAAGGCGGTTCAATGGGTCAGCTGTGTCCGGCAGCGCGAGCACACCCATGTCGACCGCCAGGCGTACGAGCCCGGTCACGTTCGTGACGCCCAGTTTGCGCATCAGGTTCGAGCGGTGTTTTTCTATCGTTTTTGGACTGAGCCTCAGGTGCTCACCGACCTGGCGATTCGTGCGGCCTTCAGCGACGAGCCGCAGCACCGTGCGTTCGCGGCCGGTCAAGGTGTTCCAGATCTGCGTGTGGTGCGGGAGGTCGGGGAGCAGGTCCAGCGAGTGGCTGCGGTGGCGGTTGCCATCGAAGGCGCCGTTTCTTTTGCCTTGCATCACAAGACGCATCTCGCTGACGAGTTCGTCGAACGACGCGTCCTTGATGACATAGCCGTCCGCACCCGCTGCGAGCGACTCGTTCACGTACTGGTCGCTGCAGTGAATGGTCAGGACGATGATACGGATCTGCGGCGTATTCCGTTTGATGACAGCAATCGCCTCGATGCCGCTTCTGCCCGGCATCGAGAGATCCATCAGTATCAGGTCCGGCATCAGCGCCGTGGCGAGGCGGCATACCTCGAGTCCGTCCTTCGCCTCGCCGGAAATCGTGTAGTCGTGCAGGGACGCAACCATGTTGCAGAGCCCGCTGCGCAGAAGATGCTGGTCTTCGGCAACGAGCACACGGTGCTTCTTCTCCAATTTTTCGCTCCTCGCCGGAACGCCCGCGACTAGTTCGATGCGACCACTTCGTGATAGGCATCAAGCAGTTCCGCGGGCGTCGCGAGACCGTCGATGCGCAGCCACGGCTTGCCCGGCGCGGAGCGGAAAAACGCAACCGCCGTGTGATTCATCTTGTCGCCGCGATAGACGTTGAACGCGCGTTGTGCGGCGATGCTGGCTTCGACCGTGCCGGTGTAGTACTGCCACTCGGGGCCTGCATCGAACCTCGCGGCGTACGCTCTCAAGCGGGCGGGCGTGTCCTGCTCGGGGTCGATCGAGATTGAGACCATATGCACCCTGTCTCGATCGCCGCCGAGCTTGTCCTGAAGTTCCTCGAACGTCTGGCTGATCATCGGGCAGATGGTCGTGCACGTCGTATAGATAAAGGTCAGAACGACTGGGCGACCGTCGTTCAACTCGTCGACAAGCGAGACCTCCGTGCCGTCGTCCCGGATCAACGTTACCGGCGGAAGCGGGTAGTCCACCGTCGAACGCATCGTGCCCGCCGTCATGTCGTGATGGTGCGCAGGCATCGCGACATCCTCGGTGGCGGATGGTGCGGGCTCAGTCTGCATGGCGGCCATCGTCGCATGTTGGGGCGCTTCCATTGCGGTGTCGTCGGCCGGCTCTCCGGCGGCTGCCGGCTGCATGCCCGCCATCTTGTCGTGATGGTGCGCCTCCATTGCTGCGCTGCCAGTCGCATCCGCGTCCGTCGCACTTGCCGTTTCGGCGCCGGCCGGTCCTGCCCCTGCCCCTGCCAGCAAGAGGGCACCGACCATCAATCTGCGAGTGATCTTCATTGCGACCTCCAGAATCGTGAAGTAAGGACAGAGCGCGTCCGGAGGAGCGTCGTCGCATGCCTCCTGCCTGTCAGCTCAGTCTCATGAATCTGGCGTGATGCGTCATTGGATGAAGCCCCCCAAACAGCGGTAGGGTATGTCCACCCGAGGGAAGCTCCGCCAGGCAACACCCAGGATCTACCTCCCTCACAGCCCGTATATGCCCCGTTGCCGCGGACCGCTCCAGCGGCTTACAATTGACCAATGGCTTGAGGCCTGCTTGAGCCAACTCGCCCGGAGGTCCCATGGATGCCTCTCAGCCCGAGCGACGGCAGCTGAAGCTGCGTGATCTGACCGAGGCGATGCGCAAGTTGGGCATCGCGGTCCGGCTTGACGAACCGCAAACAGGCTGCGTTCCCGATGCGCGTGGCGCGGCGTTGGCGATTGTTTCCCCGGATGGATCGTTTCTGTCGGTTAACCGGAGCGCGGCGACGCTGCTCGGCTACGCCAGTGGTGAGCTGGTAGGCCGGCAATTGCTGGCCTTGGCACCCGAGGCCAATCGAGTTGCCCTGGGTATGCAGTTGTCCGTGGAAAGCGCCAGCGAGTTTCGTTCTTTCAGCACGATGCTGATGGGGCGGGCCGGTCGGCCGCTGCGCCTCACGCTGCACCAGCAGCGGATCGCAGCGGAACATGAGAAAGACCGTGCCCAACTCACGCTTTTCGAAGAACCGCTTGAATCAGACGCGCCTGCAAACGGGAGCACCGTTGCCGGTGCAGACGCACGCGATCGGCTCACGTACCTGATGATGGGTCAGCAAATAGAACGCCAGCGCCTCGCAGCGGATTTGCACGACGGACTAGGGCAAGCACTGACGCTGATCAAGCTGATGGTCGAGGATGCGCGAATGCGTCTGGGCCGCGGAAAAACCGAGGACGTTGAGCAGCAGCTCGATGCCACGGTGCTGCAGATCCGTGACACGATCGGAGAAATGCGGCAGATCTGCGACGAACTGCGTCCACTTGCACTGGAGCGGCTAGGTTTGCCTGCGGCGCTGAGCACGCTCTGCCGGCGCGTCGAGCGCAGCGCTGAAAAACTCGTCGTGACCTTCCATTTCGATGTCGACGACCGTGACGTGCCGGAGCATCTCAAAGCCGACATCTTCCGGGTGGCGCAGGAAGCGCTCAATAACACGGTCAAGCATGCACAAGCGAGCGAAGTCAGACTCGACTTTCAGCGCACCCATGCCAGTCTGCTGCTGACGATTCAGGATAACGGCATCGGATACGATACGCGGCCACTCCCGCCGGACGAAATGAGTCTGGCAGGTCTCGGTCTGGTTGGCATGCAACAGCGCGTCGAATCGCAAGGTGGTCTTCTCTCTGTCCACTCTTCCGGAGTCAGCGGAACAGTCGTGTCTGCGAGTTGGGTGCTGTGAAGCACCCATCCAGCGGCCACGCGTGATCGCTTAACCCGCCGCCGTTCCGCTCAGCCGGGAGATTGGCGACGCAGGACTTTGGCCGGGCTCGGACGTCGGCGGTTCCAGGTGCTCCAACGGCACACGCGCATACCTTTCGTCTGCATCCGGCTCGGCGCACTTCGAAGCCAGTGACGTCAGCAAGCCCATGCTGATCGCCACCAGCACCAGCTCGGTCAGATTCTCGATGGCGAGCTTGTGCATCACGCTGGCGCGGTACTTTTCGATCGTCTTCGGACTGAGATTCAGATACTGCCCGACCTGCCGGTTGGTCCGCCCTTCCGCAATCAGCTTGAGCACGCTGCGCTCGCGAGCTGTCAGGATGTCCCACGCCTTTTTGGGTACCGCCGCCTCGCGCCCTGTGATGAACGAGTCGACCATATAGCCGTATATGTTGGCACTCAGATGTTTCTTACCCTGCATGACGGATCGCATGGCAACGAGCAGTTCGTCGAACGAGACGTCTTTCAGCACATAGCCATCGACGCCTGCCCGTAGCGCCTCGCGCACATACTCTTCGTTCTGGTGAACGGTCAGAGCCACGATGCGAACGGGCGGAGAGCGGCGTTTGATGGCTGCGCTTGCATCGATTCCATTCATCCCGCGCATGGACAGATCCATCAGGATCAGATCGGGAGCGAGTGTCATTGCGATCCGACAAGCCTCCTTGCCATCTCGCGCCTCGCCAATGACATCAAACTCGCCTTGTGCGGCGAGCATCGAACACAAACCATTGCGCAGCAAATCATGATCCTCGGCAATCAACACGCGATATTTGACATTCACGATCGCCACTCCTCGTTCGGATGGGGGGCTGGATAGATACCAGCCGTCGCAGAACGTTTCACACGCCCTTTGTTTCTAATTTCTCGCACTACGTCTTTCATTTAGCTTTCAGTTTTCTTTTAATTAATTCTTTCAATTCCCTTTTAAAGAGTTTCTTACTCTTTCTAATCCTAAAATTGGCGCTGACGCTGATACATTTAGTTGATCCTCGCGCTGTGAGCCCATCTGGCAAGGGATCAGGCCATCATCGCGAAGATCGTTTCGGCATGCGAATGCACTCCGCGAAACAAACGGAAATAAAGAAATCAGGGGTAAAACGTTTCAAAAATGAAAATCGACGGCCAAGATCCGGATTGCTAATAATGCGAATCAATATCATTGCGAAAACCGTCTTCTTTTAGGATTTCTCCCTTTCGCTGATTGCAGTTTCAATGGTGGCGAAATCGACATTTCGTTTTACTTTATTACGAATGTAACTCTTTTGTACGGAGTATGAAAGCACCTGTGTAGCCCATTGAAAAGTAGGAAGGTGCCCCATTGCAGCGGTCCTTTTCTGCGCTTCACAATGACGAGGCGGAGTGAAATTTCCCATGCGCCGACGCCCTTCCTTGCTGTCGATAAACGCCATGCGGGTTGTCTTAATAACCCTTGGGATGGCGTCGGCTGGAATCGTGCATGCGGACATATTCGGCGCGGTCGATAGCAAGGGCGCGATCGTTCTGACAAACACGCCTGGAAAAGCCGGACTAGCCGTCATCGTGGCCGGCGATCCGTCCGCCCCGCTTGCGGCCAAACGTGCGAAAGTCGCGCTCTCAACGCGTACCGATATCACCCGCTTTGCGGATGTGATCAACGAAGCAAGCCGCACCGTTCGCCTGCAGCCTGAGCTATTGCGCGCTGTGATCGACATCGAATCGCGCTACAACCCCAACGCGGTATCCGTCAAAGGGGCACTTGGGCTCATGCAACTGATGCCGGAGACAGCGCGGCGCTTTTCAGACGGCGACATGTTCAATCCGCGCGACAACGTACTGGCGGGCGCCCGCTATCTGCGCTTCCTGCTTGACCTGTTCAAGGATGATATGGAACTCGCTCTAGCCGCCTACAACGCCGGAGAAAATGCCGTGATTCGCGCCGGCTATCGCATTCCGCCCGTACCCGAGACGCGCCAGTACGTGCCACGCGTACTCGATCTCTATCATCGATTGCTGAGCCAGCAGTCAGGATGAGGTGTCTATGGCACGATCCATTCGCCGTCGGCAACGAGCCTCATGCCATCGGGTTGTGCAAATCGGACCATATAGCCGCCCTTCGATGCATATCGCTGACCAGGCGCCAGCGTCAGCCGTGGATAGTAGCCAGTGAGTATCCGGTGTTCGAGCATGTCGTCGATGCGCTCGACGAGATAGTCCCTGACGAAGGCATCGACCATGTGACTGAGCGTCTCCGCGAGAAGTCCGCAAGCAAGATAGGTGTCCGCCTGCACGCGCTCGTCGACGATCGGAATCTGCCGGATCGCGAACCATCCGAACGCATAGTCGACGCGCACGCGTCGCTTCTCCGGTAGGTCGACCGGATAAGCAAGACGCGCCGTCCCTCGCCAGTTCGCCGGTAGCGGCGTGCGGTCGAGGCCACCCATCAGTCCAGATACAAAAACCTTCGTCGACACAGGGGGCTTGTCGCCCATGGCGGCGATGTCCGCCGGACGCAACCACAGCACCAGTACATCCGCGCCTTGGGCACTTCGCATTGCGGCGGCGACACTCTCGCCTGGCGCCAGCGCGTGGTTTGATATCGCTATGCCATGCCCCTTGAGCGCGATACTCAGCGCCTGCGCGCCGGCCTCGCCGCTATCGCCCGTGCGATAGATCTGTCGCGCCGTTTTTACCACTCCGGCCGACGAGTCCGCACGGGTATCGATAATCCGTTTCGCGATCATGTCGGCCTCGAGCAGAACACCCTTCGAGAAGTACAGAGAGTAAAAGTCGCGCTCCGATTCGACCGGTACATCCACGTTGGGGAAAAGACATGGCACAGCTTCCTGCTCGCAGAACTCGTGGACGGGCGCCCAGTTCCGGCCGCCAAGTCCCGATAGCACCGCGAACACAGGCTGCTGCGCGAGATGTTGCCTGAGTTGGTCGTGCCAGGTCGCCGGCGGGCCGTGAAGCTCCCATACGTGCAACTCCCAACGGCGATTGACCATGAACATCATCTTGCGCGAGCTTCGTAGCGGCGGCGTCGCGCCGAGCGGCGATGCGTTCTTGTCGGCAAAATAGTGTTCGAGGACGTCGAGCATGCCGCGCCGTTTCACCGGGTCGGCATCCGGGGTAATGATCGTCGCGAAGTGCAGCACGGTATCCGTCACCCCCGGCGCGCGGCGCCTG
>NZ_CADIKM010000011.1 GCF_902859895.1 Pararobbsia alpina | reverse complement strand
CCGCGCCGATCGGGATCTGACGGTCCGGGGCGCCACGGTCGTCGGCACCCACGACGTGAAGCTCGCGGCAGACGGCAACGTCAAGATCACGACCTCGCAGGATACGCAAACCACGTCGAGCGCCTATCAGAAACACGAATCGGGTGTGGGTACGAGCGGCGGGATCGGCATTTCAGTGGGTAGCAAGACGCAAACCGACAGGTCGAACACCTCGCGGGTGACGCACATCGGCAGCACGATCGGCTCGCTGAACGGCAACCTGAACATCGCGGCGGGCGATGAGCTGCACGTGAGCGGTAGCGACCTGATCGCGGCGAAAGACGTGAGCGGCACGGGCGCGAACGTGACGATCGATGCGGCGGCCGACACGATGCACCACGACGAGACGCATGAGGTGAAGCAAAGCGGCTTCACGCTCGCGCTGAAAGCCCCTGTCCTTGATGCGCTGTCGAACACGGTGGACCAGGCGCACGCGGCAAGCCGCAGTCAGGACAGCGGCGCGGCCGCACTGCATGGGATGGCCGCAGCCAGCGGCGCGGTCGATATGGTCGGTACGGGCGGCGCCGCGGCTGGCGCCCTGGCGAACGGACAAACACCTGAAGCGAAGATCGAGCTGAGCTATGGCAGCAGCCACAGCAAGAGCACGTTCGCCGAAGATTCGACCACGAACAAGGGTGCGTCGGTCACCGCGGGTGGCACGGCCGCGTTCGTGGCAACGGGTCACGGCGCGCCGACTAACGGCGCATCTCGCGACAGCGCCGCCAGCGGCAACGTGACGATTGCGGGCTCGAATGTCAAGGCAAACGACGTGCTGCTTGCGGCCAGCAATCAAGTCAATCTCGTTAACACGACCGATACCGATTCGACGCGCAGCACGAACGTGTCGAGCAGCGCAAGTGTCGGGGTGTCGTATGGCACGCAGGGCTTGGGTGTATCGGCGTCGAGGTCGAAGGCGCACGGCGACGACAACAGCGACGCGACGATGCAAAACGACACGCACGTCAAGGGCGCGAACAGCGTGCAGATTGTCTCGGGTGGCGACACGAACCTCATCGGCGCGCACGTGAGCGGCAAGCAGGTGACGGCCGACATCGGCGGCAACCTGACCATCGCGAGCGTGCAGGACACGGCGACCAGCCGTGCCGATCAGGAAAGCTCGGGCGGAGGCTTCAGCATCAGCCAGGGCGGCGGCAGTGCGAGCTTCAGCCACACCAGTGGCAGCGCGAGCGGCCGCTATGCGGGCGTCAATGAACAGGCCGGCATTCAGGCCGGTTCGAACGGGTTCAACATCAACGTCCAGGCAACACGGATCTCAAGGGCTCGGTGATCACGAGCGAGGCGGACGCGTCGAAGAACATGCTTTCGACGGGCACGCTGTCCTTCTCCGATGTTGCAAACAGTTCGAGTTACAACGCGCACTCAGGTGGATTCAGCGCAGGCGCAACAACGGGCGATGGTGGCGCAAATTACAGCACGCACGGCGCGTCGTCCGGGACGAATGCCGGCGGCGCTGCACCGATGCTCAGCCAGAACGACAGCGGCCGCGCCAGCGCAATGACGCAAAGTGGCATCAGCACTGGCACGATCAACGTGACGGACACGGCGCACCAGACGCAGGACGTGGCGAGCCTGAACCGCGATACGTCGAACGCGAACGGGACGGTCGCGAAAACGCCGGACGTCAATACCCTGCTGAACAATCAGGCCGACCTGATGGCGGCCGCGAGCGCGGCGGGTGAAGCCGTGTCACGTCGCGTTGGCGACTATGCCGAATCGAAGATGAACGAAGCCATAGCCGCGGGCGACACGGCGACCGCTGACGCATGGAAGGAGGGCGGCGCAAATCGCGCCATGATGCAGGCAGCGGGTGCGGCGCTGGTGACTGGGCTCGGCGGCGGCAGCGCAATGGAGGGTGCAGCGGGAGCGGCAGGCGCGGGCATCGCGTCGCTCGCAGCGGGCAAGCTGAACGAGCTGAGCGGCGCGATCGCTGACGCCAGTCCGACCGGCAACGCCACGACCGACCGGGCGCTCGGCAACATCGTGGCGAACGTAATTGCGACGAGCGCGGGGGCAGCCGTTGGCGGTGAGGCGGGCGGGTTCTCGGCCTACAGTGTTGATCGCTTCAACCGGCAGCTCCATCCGGATGAGCGGCAATGGGCGAAGGACAACGCCAAGACGTTTGCGCAGTTCTACGAGGGCAAGACCGGCCGGTCGATCACGTCGGATCAGGCCCAGCAGATCTTGCTGGCCAACGGCTACATCCGGGTCGACCAGGCGGCCGCGAGCGGCCCGGGCTACGATGCGACGGCGGCACAGTACATCACGCAATATGCCGGGAGCCTCTTCACGGCGACACATGCGGAATACAAAAATCCGTTGCTCAATGGAAACGCGAATGGGTCGCTGACACCTGAGCAACTGGCGTTGCCGGGGGCGGTGGCCAATCCGACTGTCGGACTTGTGACGGCTGGCGTGATCACGGGCGGGCTCGCGGCCGCTCCTGCGGTTGTAGCGGGCACGGCGGCCGCCATCGAAGCGTGCGTGATCAATCCAGTGCTGTGTGCCAATCACGCGGGTATCGCCATCGGCGAGATCGCGGCGGGCGGTGCGATGCCTGCGGGCACTGGCGCGGCGGTGGCTGGAGCAGCGACTGTGGGAGGAAAGGCGGCGAACGAAGCTGCTGCCATAAACAGCGTTAAGCTCGTAGAGCAAGATGGAAACATCTACCAGTTCAACATACCTGGGGCGAGCGGAGATCTTTCAGTCGTGACGGAAATGACGCGGAGCGGAAATCAACTCATATTGAGCGGAATGCACATCGATGGCCCTGGAGCCGGATCGAGCAGCATTAGTCAACTGAGGAATATCGCCCGCGCTTTGGGTCAACAATATGGGGTTGACAAAGTCATCATCAACGGCGGCACACGAACATCAGGGGCTAGTCCTGGGAAAGTCCCACGCAGCATTACGATCAAGGTGAACTAATGACGACGATTCGCATTACAGGGTGGAAAGCGGGCTTTAACAAGGTTCAGTTCGGGTCGCTACTTCGAGAATGTTGCGGCTTCTCTTTGTCAGAAAGGAAGCGACAGGTGGATTCGATCTTGCAAGGCGATGTGATCACAATAGAGATCGCTCCGGATCGCTGCGAGCATTTCCTCCAAAGTGCCAGCTATCTGGGGGCAATTTGCGAGTTGGGCGCGAATAGTGATCGTTGTTGACTGCGCGAGTCAAGCTTGATGATTCGGCGGAGGAGTTGCTTCAACAAACATGCCTCTCGGCCTTGGTTCAATCCGACGGTCAATCCCAAACAACCTGCACGAACAACATGGTCTTCAACAGACGATGTCGAATCCGGCGGGGGCACACAGTTGCCTATTCCCGTGGGCGACAATAGAGGGAATCGCGTGCATGGACACATCTCGAGCATTCACTTTCGTTCCCGACGTCGGAGAATTTTCAGCAGACGATGCACTTGTTGCGAGGGTTGGAGGCGAAATCCAGACGCCGAGGCAGCTTTTTGAACTCTTGTATCAGTTGCTCACGCTACCGGGTTACTTCGGATTCAATTGGGACGCGTTGTTCGATTGCCTCCGCGATTTTCATTGGGTCAGTCAACGGAAAGTAGTCATTGTGCATGAGGATTTCCCAGCACTCCCACCGCCTGAGATGAAGATTTACCTAGAGATGTTGGGCGATGCTGTCATGGATTGGAAAGGAGAAGAACCACACTGCCTGGAAGCGGTCTTCGATGAGGATGATCGCGCTCGTGTCGAGGCATTGATGACGGGAGGCTAGCTCAGTTTCGGCAATAGTGGGCGCAAGTTGGGTAGGTATCGTCCCAAAAGCGCTTGGACTCTGGTGCCGAATCCATCCCTCACGGCGGGCAAAGCCGCCGATGAAATTGGCGTTGCGCGCGAAGCCGCAGACAGTGCGGCTGGGTCTTCGGGGCAATGCGCAGTGTCGCGGCGAAACGGATAGATTTTGCGTTTTGTTTAGCTCGTGATGGCGTTGCCACAAACTCAGAGCCAGGAGTCACGCTGGCGCCAGTGGAAGTCCAATGACGGTACCGTGAGGCACGAATGTTTCGACGACTATTGACGGGGGTTGACTACTCTGCACACGCGATCGATTCAATGCAAGGGCCTGGTATTCCGTCATCGGTGGCGCAGAACACGATTTCGAATGGGTCGGTCTACCCGAACGTTGCAGGGACAACGAGCTACGACGACTCGGCAAACAATGTTCGGGTGATCACGAACTCGACCACGGGACACGTAGTTACTGTTATCCCGGGAGCACCAGGACAATGAATTCGCCGACTAACGCCCTCGAAGCTGCGGTGCAAAGAATCCTGCTTCAGGAGTGGGATCCTATTGGCATACGGGATGTGCCTGACGCTCAGGATGAGTACGATTCCTATGTGCTAGGAATTTGCACGATGCTGCGTGAGGGACAAACAACGGAGAAGCTTTACCGGCATCTTCGGTGGATCGAATCCGAGCATATTGGGCTTGATGGGAATGAACTTCATACAGACCGGATCGCAAAAAGGCTAGCGAGTTTGTTGATCTAGGACTTCCGGCAATCCCAGCCTTCCCGTTTCCACGGTAGCTTGGGCCCGCGTGGGATCGACGGTGCAAGTGTGAGCGCCGGGCGCGCAAGCGCCCCGGTTGGAAGCGGCCATCGACTGAGCCGGCTTCATCCGTCCTCTGGTCGCCTCGACCCGTGTGACGGTCAGGCCCATGCTCAGGATTCGCATGCCTTAGAGGGCTCGGTCACATGACAGATTCAGATTTTTCGACCGCTTCAACCGCCAACGTCATCCGGATGAGCGAATCCGGCGGGTGAGTCTCATCGCAGTTCTTGGCCCGGTCCGAGCGAAATGCACCTCAAGCCATGCACGCAGCAGCATACCCCCCAATCACTTCACGAATCTTGCTCTGCACGAGACTCATCGGCGACGCATCGATCAGCCCGCGCCTGAACTGCCAGTATTGTTCCGGCAGGTAGCGACTGAGCAGGTTTTCGGAAATCGTGATGTCCGCCAAGTTGCTGATGAGCTTTTGCGCTGCCGCGTCAACTTCCGGGTCTGCCCAGTAATATCTGACGCGATCGCTATAGCTGTACGTTCTCAGCAGCCGTTTTTCCTGCTTGTCACCGTGGTAATACTTCTCCCAGTTACCCGGCTTGGCGAGCATGACCCTCTCGACCACTTCACGCAGGTTCGACCTTGCCTCTGAGGCAACGAGTTCGGCCTCGATGTCGGCAAGCGCATAGAGCACTTCGCGCAAGGCAAACGTGACGCCCGGACCGACCTTCAGAATCGCAAACCCATCCCGCACCAACGCGGCGAGCGATTCCAGTTTCTGATAGTCAGTGGAGTGAGCTTCGAAGACCATGCCGGGCAACTGTTCAAGAACCCCGGAAAGCTCCGTGGCTAGCTCAGGCTTGTATTCCACGACCTTCGTGTGATCGAACTCGACGCCAGGCTGAACAACAAGCGCGATCACGCGTTGCCATGCATCATCAAGGCCTCGACCACGCCACGCAATACGGTGAACCGCGACCGTATCCAGCGCAGCATTGGAAGCGGTTACCTCAACGGTATCGAGTTCTTCAGCGGCGCCACCCGGAACCGGAACCTCAGTGCCAATGATATAAACAGGTTTTTCGCTCCTGCCTTCGCGCTCAGCAGCGAGCTCGGCGATCGCACACAAGCGCGAGGCCCTTTCGGCAACGACATCGTCCGAGAGACGAGCCGGATCGCCAGCACAACTCATGCTGGTGTCGAGGTGAATCTTCGTGAAACCCGCCGATACGTAGGCGTCAATTAACGCCTCCGCGCGTTGCATGGCTTCCTCCGCGGGTAGGCTGCGCCATGCATTGGGTCCGAGATGATCACCGCCCAGAATCAGCCTCGAACGAGGCAGGCCGACGCGATCGGCAATGAGATGGACGAAGCGCACGAAATCCGCCGGCTTCATCCCAGTGTAACCACCGAACTGGTCAACCTGATTCGATGTCGACTCGATCAGCAGCGGCGTGTCGTCGTCAAGCGCCTGTTCCATGGCTGCGCCCAGCACCCATGGATGGGCCGAGCAGATCGAATAGATACCCTTGAGCTTCTTCGCCGCGACCTCATCACCCGAGAGGCGGGATACAACATTAGCCATGAGATTGCTCCGAAGAGTTCGCGATAAATTCGTCGAGTTGAGCCAACGTCGCCGTGCCCTCCATCGGGCCACGGACTGTCACCGCCCGCGCGCCGGCCGCACATGCATAGCTCAGCGCCTTCTCAATGCCGAAGCCTTGAGCGCGACAGGCAATGTACGTCCCTCCAAAGCAGTCGCCGGCCCCTGTCGGATCGACCTCCTGAACGGGCAAGGCCGGAAGGTTCAGCTCGGTCGCCCCATCGTAGTAACTGCATCCGTCCTTTCCGCGCTTGACCACGACTTCGCGCACGCCACGCTTCAAAAGCTCTTCGATAGCACCCTGTTCGCTGCTCGCAGTGGCGAGCAGCATCACCTCGTGGCCGCTCGGCAGGAAAACATCGGTGTAGTCCAGAATGAAGTCGAGCGCCTCCCGCATTTCGGGAATGCGGAGCATCTCTTTTCGAATGTTCGGGTCGAAGCTCACCGTGCCGCCGTGCCCCTTGACGGCCTCGATGACCTTTTTCATCGCTTCGATGATGCGGAACGAAAAGAGCGACGAGCCCATCACGTGAAAGTGACGACATTGCTTCAACAGATCGTCCCGAATATTCCCGACTGAGAGGTGCCCTGAAGCGCTGTTCGCAATGTTGTAGATAAAGTCGCGCTCGCCATCTTCGCGATAGGTGACGAACGCACTGCCTGTCGTTGCAGTCTTGATGACGGAGATACCTGAGACATCGACGCCGTCTGCACGCAGGCGCTCGACGTTGAGTGCACCAAAGTCGTCATCGCCGACGCAACCGATCATTGAGCAGGGGCTGCCTGCTTTCGCGACCTGATCGATGAAGATGGCCGGCGCACCGCTCGCGTAGGGGCCGATCAGCGTGCCGGGCTTGCGGAACGACTGCCCGCGCTTGGTGGCCATGATTTCGACCAGAATTTCGCCCATCGTCAGGATGTAGCCGGTGTTATCGCCTTGATGCATTTCAGTGTTAGCCATGACGCTTCTTCGTTTGAACATCGATGCAAACGGCAACGAGGATGACGACGCCCTTTACGATCAGTTGATAAAAGTACGGAACACTCAGCAGATTCATGCCGTTATTGATGACGCCAATGATGAGCGCACCGATCAAGGTGCCGACAATCGTGCCGTAGCCACCACTCAGACTCGTACCACCGAGCACGGCTGCCGCGATCGCATCCAGTTCATAACCCATCCCGGCGTTGGGTTGGGCCGAATACAGGCGCGATGTCATCAGCACGCCCCCGATGCTCGCCATCAGCCCGGATATCATGAAGATGCCAATGCGCAAGCGTCTTACATTGATGCCCGAATACAGTGCTGCTTCCCGGTTCCCGCCAGCGAGGTATGCCTTGCGGCCAAATACCGTTTTCGACAGGACAAAATGGTTGACGGCCAGAAGGATGACCAGAACCCAGATGGGTATCGCAATGCCGAGGACGGTTGCGTTGCCTAATGCGGCAAAACGGTCATCGTCGATCGATATGGGGACGCCTGCCGACGTGATATAGGCCAGTCCCCGGAATACACCCATCGTCGCGACCGTCACAATGAAGGAGGGGATGGTCAGCATCGCGGTCAGGACACCGTTGACGAGGCCGAGGACCAGTCCCGCTGCCATCGCGACAACGACGGCCAATGCGGGATGCAGTCCGAGCTGCATCGAAAAGGCAGCGATGGTCCCGACGAGCGCCATCACGGCGCCGACAGAAAGGTCGATGTCGCCCAGCAGCAGGACGTACGTCATGCCGAAGCCGAGAATAGCGATAATCGATACCTGCAGGACGATGTTCAGCAGGTTGCCGAGCGTCAGAAAGTTTGACGACAGGACCGCGAACAAGACGCAGAGTAGAACGAGCCCGCATACGATCCCGCCGTAATGACGAATCCATTTGGACAGTGCGGTCACGCTGCGCCTGCGCTCGCCTGATTCGCCCAGGCTGGCATTTCCGGTGAGATCAGAGGGTTTCATGCTTGTGCTGCTCCTGTTGCATACGACATGACGGTCTCCTGAGTCAGCCCCGTCGTTTCAAATTCCTTGACAAGGCGCTTCTCGCGCATCACCACGAGACGATCGCTCATGGCGAGCGCCTCGGGCAGTTCCGAAGAGACCAGAATGATGGCGGTGCCCGCATCGGCGAGTTCCCGCATGACGCGATAGATCTCGAACTTCGCACCGACATCAACGCCACGGGTGGGCTCATCGAGGATGAGCACTTTGGGCTTGAGTGAGAGCCATTTCGAGAGGACGACTTTCTGCTGGTTGCCCCCGCTCAGATCGCCCACCGCCTGATGCGGACCCGCTGTTCTGATCTTCATGCGAGCGATGGCGTCATGCGTTTCGCGTTGCTCGAACCGGCTGCTGACAATGCCAAATCGAGAACCCTTTCTCTCGAAACTGGCCATCGTGACGTTTTGCGCAATCGAATGCATGAGTACGAGGCCCTGATGCTTTCTGTCCTCGGTGACAAACGCAATGCCTGCTGAGATCGCGCTTTCGGGCGAACGCAGCCGCAGCGTCCTGCCATCCATGACGATCTGTCCCGTCGGGCGGCCGATGCCAAACAGCGCGTTCATCACGTCGGAACGGCCTGCACCGATGAGGCCAAAGAAGCCGAAGATCTCGCCCGGCCTGACACTGAAGCTGATGTCGTGGAACTTGCCATCCATGGTGAGGTTCCTGACCTCGAGCAACGGTGGCCGGCTCGTATCCAGCGGCGTGGTACGCGGAGGATAGACATCGCTCATCTCGCGTCCGACCATGAGGTTGATCAGCGCACCAATCGTCGTCTCATTCTTGTCATGCGTGCAGATGTACTGCCCATCGCGCATCACCGAGATGTCATCCGAGATCCGCATGATCTCGTCCATCCGGTGGGAGATGTAGACGACGGCCGTTCCCCTCGCCTTGAGTTTCGTCACGATGTTGAACAGCACTTCGGCTTCCCGGTCACTCAATGACGACGTAGGTTCGTCCATGATGACGAGTTCAGCATTGCGGCTCAGTCCCTTCGCAATTTCGACAAGTTGCCGTTGTGCCATCGACAGGCGCGCGACGGGAGCACGCGCATCGATCTCAATGGCGAGATCGTCGAGCAGAGCCTGCGCTTGCCGGTACAGCGATTTGAAGTCAACGATTCCAAACCGCCGCGGTTCGTGGCCAGCGAAGATGTTCTCGGCCACACTCAGATTGGTCGCGAGGCTCAGCTCCTGATAGATGATTGAAATGCCGGCCGCTTGAGATTCGGACGGGTTGGCAAATGCGACATGCTGCCCGCGCAGGAGGAGTTCACCCTTGGTCGGTTCATGCACGCCCGCCAGGATCTTCATCAGGGTCGACTTTCCGGCACCGTTTTCGCCCAGAATCGTATGGACCCGCCCGCTTCGCAACGCTAGCGAAACGTTCTTGATCGCTTCGACAGGGCCGAACGATTTGGCGATCGACCTCAACTCCACAAAAGGGAGGCCGGCTTGATCGCCAAAGTTCGCGCCCGATGCCTGAGCGCCCAGGCTATTCGGGCTCGCATTCATTTTGTGGTTTCGTGAAGGTAGACCCCGGGCGTCACAGGGATCAGTTTCGCAACTTGCTGCTTCTCGGCGACCTTGACGGCCGTGTCGACGGCAACGGCACCCATTTTTTCGGGGTACTGACGGATCACGCCAACGAAGTTGGGATTCTTGTCGACGGCCGCGCGCGCTTCCGGCATCCCATCGAATCCGATCACCTTGACATGATTGCCCGCGGATTTGCCCGCGACGGCTGCCGCCATCGCCGCGTCATCGCCAAATCCAAAGATCCCGTCCAGATCCGGGTGGGCTTGGAGCATATTCTGTGCTGTCGTCAGAGCTTCGGCTCGCGTGATGCCTGGCTGGACGGCAACAACCTGCACACCAGGGCAGGCAGCAAGGGCTTTCTTGAAGCCTGTCACGCGGTCGATCACAGACTGCACCGTCGGATAGTCGATCACGCCGACGGTGCCCTTTCCGCCGAGCACCTTGCACATGAGCTGTCCGGCCATCTGGCCGCCGGCGTAGTTATCGGTCGCGATATGGGAGGCAACCTCGACGCCCTGCGCGCCAATGTCCACGGTAATGACGGGGATTCCAGCCCGCTGCGCGGTCATGACCGCCGCCTTGACGCCCTTTGAATCCACTGGCGAGAGCACGATCACATCGACCTTGCGTGTCACGAAGTCCTGCACGTCGGCGATCTGCTTGCTCAGATCCTGATTCGCGATCGATATGTCGAGCTTCGCGTTGTCCTTCTTCGCCTCCTGTTTCATGGCATCAGCCAGGGCAACATAGAAGGGATGTTGCTGCGTAAGCAGGGAGGCGCCGATCTCGATCTGCTCGGCGTGTGCGAACGGAGCGGCGGCAAAAGTGGCGGTCGCTGCTACGGTTGCTGCAATGCTTTTGGGCGTCAACTTCATTTGTCTCTTCCTCTGACAGGGTTTGATAGGGCTAG
Organism: Pararobbsia alpina; assembly: GCF_902859895.1. GTDB lineage: Bacteria > Pseudomonadota > Gammaproteobacteria > Burkholderiales > Burkholderiaceae > Pararobbsia > Pararobbsia alpina. The sequence continues at coordinate 141,254 of NZ_CADIKM010000011.1, read as the reverse complement.
TTAGTGGATTTGCGGAATTCAAGGATTCCGCTTTCCCTTCTGTAGAGCTGAAGGCCTTTGCGTGGCATCAGTTCCATTGTTGGTGGGTCGATTCCGTCATCAATCAACAGCGCGTCGATTTCCGCGACGTTTGCAAAAACTTCACCATCGCGCTCATTCAGCTGCGGCTGGTATGCGACGACGATCGTCCGGGTGGCGGCCCGCCGGGCGGCTTCGAACACACGAGCCACTGCCGGATCTGTGCATAGCAGATTGCCGTCACGGTCGAGCCCCGAGGCCTCAAGAAAACAGAGGTCGACTGAGCGCCGCGTCACCGACGCTTCCGCATCGGGGCCCGTCATGGCCGTGGCCCCCTGTTCCAACTGCCCACCCGTGAGCACCAACTCGCAATGAAGAAAGCGCTGTGCCGGCTGAGCCATCCCGATGTCCTGCATGAGCAAGGCCAGATTCGAACGGTCGGACAAGAACGGCAGAATCTTGTGAACGATCTCGCCAGTGCCCAACATCAGCGACTCGTGATCGTCAACGGCCTCTGCGGCAAAACGGGCGATCGTCGTTTCCGATGCCTTTCGGGTTGCGCCATCCGCCATGGGCACCAGCACGTTTTCCCCGGGTTTCTGTGCGAGATACCGGGCCTTGCCGAACGATCGGACAAGGTAACGCTGCTGCTCCAGATAAGTCAGGTCGGTGCGGATCGTGACACTCGAAACATCGAACGCCTGACTCAGCTCCTCGACTGAAACCTCTCCGCGCTTGCGGACAAGTTCGACGATTTGCAGCCGCCGTTTCAGGGAACCCTTGTTTGCCAGCATGTCTCCGGATCTCGAAAGTGAGAACTTTTGTTTCGAAAGAGTTTAGTTTCGAATCGAAAGAAGGTCAAAGCGATTTTTGAGGTGTGCTACTTAGGGGTTTTCCCTAGAAGCAGAGCGGCTACGGGCCATGAGGTGAGCGCAATTTGAGAACCTTCCTCAGGGTCAAAAATTGCCAAGTGAGCGCGGATCTTGGAAGCGACCGCGAGCAACCGCGCGACCATGCAGTGCGCGTACCGGGTCGGTAACTGGGAAGGATGTCGCTATGGGGGTGGGTACCGGCGCGCTGACCTACGCACCGTCATCGGGTTTGCGAGGTCTCGCGCGATAGGTCGACAAGGGCCGACGTCCGGTTCAAGCGGCGGTTGCATCCTGTTGAGGATGCGCTGACAAACCCGGCTGCGACCTGCCGCCTATTCCACCGGTCGGGTAGCGCGTCGTTGCCCGAGCAATCCGGCGCGATGCTGGATGCCCCATGTACGGCGGCCCCTGATGAACTGCACCCAGCCAAGCGCCGCACCGGTGTGACGCAGCAACTGGAAGGTGAATGGTTCGGCGAACGCAGCCAGTATCGCCATGCCATAGCTCGAGGTCATTGCATTGCGTGTCCACCGTCGATACAGATGAATCGACCAGAGATGGAAGGCAAGATCGATCGCGATCTTGCCGACCGTCAGGGCGAATGCAGGTCCGAAGGTCCTGAAGTTCCCGGTGAACAGGAAGGCGACCAGCAGCGCAAAGGCAGTCAGCCCATAGATCGGCTGTACGGTATCGATCGCCTTCATGGGCATCATCAGCCAGCCGACCTTGCCGTAGCGGCGATCGCCAGTCATATCGCGGTTCCAGTACTGCGTCTGCAGGAAGCCTGCGAACCAGCGACGGCGTTGGCGCAGGAACGAGGCCAGTGTGCTCGGCGCATCGGTGAAGGCCTGTGCGGACCCGATCACGCGAACGGTCCACTTGCGCCCATGATCGACCGCGAAGCGGCGCAGCCGGTGGATCAGCTCATAGTCTTCGACGAGGCACTCGGGATCGAAACCGCCAACTTGAAGCAGGGGCTCGCGCCTGAAGCATGCGAAGGCCCCCGAGACCAGCAGCAGGCTTTCGGCGCGCATCCACGCGTAGCGCGATACGAAGTTCCGGATGTATTCATAGGTCTGGAACCATTGGAGAAACCAGCCTTCGGTCGTTTTCCCACATAGGGGTGTGAGGATGCCAGCCGCCGCGACGAGTTCGGGTTCGGCTGCGAACGCACGGCGCATTGCACGGCAGGCGTCGGGGGCGAGCAGCGTGTCGGCATCGACGGTCATCAGCGCGTCGCTGCTGACCGACGTGATCGCCGCGTTCAACGCACGCGCCTTGCCGCCGTGTACGACACGCAGCCAGCGCAGATTCGGATAGATCAAACTCGGGCGGCTGATCTGCCCATCGGGCGCGGGCGCGATGCGATAGCGCTCGGCAAGCAACACGCCCGTGCTGTCGACCGACCCGTCGTCGGCAATGATGATTTCATCAGGGCCGTCGGTCTGATCGAGCAGTGCCTGCAAGGTATCGGGCAGCACGTTCGCTTCGTTGTACGCTGCGACAATCACCCCGAGAGTCACCTTGGGTCCCTTCGTCTCGGGTGCTTCCACCGCTCGCAGCATCGAGAACGATTTGACCGTGACGAACGCGAGCAGCGCGGTGTCATAGAAGATGTAGGCGATCCCGGCCGACCACGCGAGCACGCCATGCAGGAAGAATGCGCGGCCAAACAGCACGAACCACAGGGCGATCACGCTGCCATGGATCAAGACGCTGAGCAGGGGTGTCGCGCGCGGGGATAGACGGGGTGAAGCGAGGAACAGGGCTTCCTCGAGCGAGGTTTTCATCGTTCTTCTGATGCGCATAGGGTGCAACCAGGGGGTAGGACTGGTGTCGGTTACTCGGTTTTACTTTTACGGCAACATGCGACGAATCACGGAATGACGGTCGATCCATTCGTGCTTGAGCGCACCGCCGATATGCAGGGCAAGCAGCACATAGAGCGCATAACCGAACCACGTGTGGAGCGAGCCGAATAAGTTGTGCAGGTATTCCTTGAATGCAGGCGGCTGGTCCATGATGAAACCGATTCGCGGCCAGCTCACCAGACCAAAAAGCTGCATCGGGTGCGAGAGTGCGTCTTTCCATGCGGAATCGTGCAGCCATCCCGAGAGCGGCAGTGCGAAGATCAGCAGGTAGAGAAGCCCGTGCGCCACATGCGCGCTTGCCCGCTCCCATTTCGGGATGCTTTCGGGCAAGGCCGGTGGCCGGTGCGAGAAGCGCCAGAGCACGCGCAAGATCGCGAGACCCAGCACCGTGATGCCGATCGATTTATGCGTGTTGATGACGGGGCGAACCCAATCGTCAGGCAGAGAGTCGGCGCTCAGGGCGAGCACGACGTTGACGATGATGCCGAGCGCAATCAGCCAGTGCAGCGCCATCGCGGTTCGTGTGTAACGCGATCCGGTGCTTGGCCGTTGGGCCGCATACAAAGGCGTGTCGGGTCGCGCAGTCATAGTGGGAGGCTCCGTTTATGCGATGTGCAGCGTGGCGAGTCGCCATGACGCAATAGAGGCAGCGTGACGCAGACGAGTGCAGCGCTTGTATGAGAAACGCTGCGGTGGAAGGTTTTATTCCGGCATGCGTCCGGACACGTTCCGCTCACGTTCCGCTCACCGTCTGGGCGATGCTGGCGCTCGTGTCCGCTGTCGTGTCCGTGCCGATACCCTAAGTGCGGGGCGTATGATCGCCCGGCCCCACGTCTGAACGCGGATCGGTGGCCGCGACGCGCCCCTTGGCCGGGGTTCCCGCATTGTCGTCGGAGAGCGAGCTGTCGGGATTCTCCGCAATCTGCCGCGCGAGCGCGGGCAGATCGACGTCGCTGCGCTGGCCGATCAGTGCGTAGCCGAGCTTGTCCTTATTCCAGGTGACCACGTCCATGCCATAGACCCGCCGCGATTGCGCAGACTGGTCGTCAGCCTGATTCTTGATCACGCAGAGCGCGACCGGTGCGCCATGCTCGGGCAGATAGACGATCTGGACCAGCGGCTTGCCGCGGAAGCGCAGGCGCTGCAGACGCTTGAAGGTGAGCCCCGCCTTCTGAAGGTCGGGAATCGCAAGCGGCAGGCCGTCCTCGCGACGAATCGCGTCCAACTGCCGGGCGTCGACCGACGGGTTGTCGAGGGTGTCGGACAGCGTCTCGCGCGTGTAGAGTTCCTGATAGCCTGCGGCGGCCTCGACCCAAGGGGAGACGCGTTCCCCAAAGGGCAGCACGCGCGGTCCCAGCTTCAACGCCGCACCGCAGAAGAACGCGCCGGCAATGAAGGCAGCGGCGAGCCATGCAGAGGAGTAACGCGCCCGCGCGGAACGTCCGGTGAACGGAGGAATGCCTTGCACCGCAGGGGGCGGAGCGGCCTCGGCGATCACTTCATCGGACAAGTCAATATTTTCTGTATGGACTTTGGCAACGCCGTCGCGCGCGAGGTTGGCGACGAAGCGCGCCAGGCTGTCGGGCACCGGCGGCAGCGGCTGCTGTGCGAACGCCGCCTGATAGGGAAGTGTCGCGGACGCGCGCAGATTCGCCACGCGGGCGGCGAGCTCTTCCGAGGCCTTGACTGCGCGTTCGACCTCCGTATGGCGGGATGGCGGCAATTCGCCATCCACGTAGGCGATGAGCAGGGTATCGTCGAAGTTCATGTGACCGAATCCTTCCTGGCTGTAGGCTCGTGGGCCCCGTTGACGGGCTGCGCGCTGAATTGCGCACCGATGCTTAGCCGTGCACGTGACAGTCGGCTCATGACTGTGCCAATCGGAATCTCCAGTATTTCCGCCGCCTCGCGGTAGCTCAAGCCCTCGACGGCGACCAGCAACATGACCACACGCTGCGCATCGGGCAGCGACTCGACTGCATCCAGTATCTGCCGATACAGCATGCCGGTTTCGGGATTGGCGGCGCTGGGGTCGGCGACCGTCTCCACGAGTTCTTCGCTCCATTCGATGCGCGAACGACCGCGAATCTGGCGTGCGCGGATCTCGTCGATCCAGATCGAATGGACGATCGAAAACATCCAGCTGAGCGCGGACGTATCGGGCTGCAGCTGATGACGCCGCTCGAGCGCGCGGACGCAGGCGCGCTGGACCAGGTCTTCCGCATCATGGCGGTCGGCAGCTAGACGGAGCGCGAAAGCCCATAGTCGGGGTAGCAGGTCAGGCAGCAAAGCGGGCAAATCGTCGCGCGTCATCGACGGGGGTTCCTCATTGCGATGACGCAAGTCTAGCTAAGGTTAGCGTGAATTGGTGTGAAAACAAGCACCAAACTGCGCCAGTTTGCGGACCTGGTTTCCCAAAAACCGGGCCGGGAATAAAAGGGTGGACCTAAACGTTTAGCGAACGCTGCACCGGCCTGGCTCGGCAGGGGCGTGCCCGTCGTGCGCCCATTGCCGCGCGCCGGGTCCTTTCCCTATTCCTGCACTAGTCGTGCACCGCCTCGAGCGATTTACCGCACGAGGCGCGCACGATCAGCGGCACCGCGCCCGTTGAGTGCAACTGCGCGGGACGTTCGCCGGCCATCAGGCGCAACAGCAGGGTAGCCGAGGCACAGCCCTGCTCGAACGGCAGGGTGCGCATCGTCGTCAGTGGAGGCGAGGCGTAGGCGGCGAGCGGGATATCGTCGTAGCCGACCACGGCGACGTCCTCGGGCACGCGCAGCCCCGCGTCGCGCAGGGCGGCGATCGCACCGAAGGCGATCGTGTCGTTACCCGCGAAGAGCGCGGTCATGCCGCGCTCGCGCGCGAGCATGGTCTGCATGGCTTCGTAACCGCTGCGTGCGCTGTAGTTCGCATAGGCAATCCACGCGGGATTCGCTTCGACGCCATACTCGCGCAGCGCATCCCGGTAACCGTACAGGCGTTCGCTGACGCCGTGAAATTCATCGGACGCGAAGCCGATGTGCATGATGCGCCGGTGTCCGAGTGCGAGCAGGTGCCGCGTCGCGGTCCGCGCGGCTTCGCGTGTCTCGACGTCGATGCTGTAGATGCCCGCGTGCTGGTCGAGATTGGAGCCGAGCACGACAAGCGGAAAACCTTCGGCGGCGAGATGGGCGAGATGCACGTCTTCCGCGCGCGGCACGTTGAGCACGATCATGCCGTCGATGCGCCGACTGTCGACCAGGTCGAGAAATCCCCCTGGACGGCTCGCTTCGACGAGCGGCTCGAACAATACCTTATAGCCGTGCGCATGACAGGTCTCGTTGACACCCGCAAGCATCTGGGGAATGAACGCGTCGACCTGCAGATGCTCGTTATGCGGAACGATCATCGCCACGGTGCCCGTCGCGCCACTGACGAGCGAGCGCGCGGCCGCGTTCGGCACATAACCGAGCTGGCGCGCGGCGAGCAGCACGCGATCCCGTGTTTCGACGCTGATGCCCATTTGCTGGACGTCGTTGAGGACGAACGACACGGTCGTGCGAGAGACGCCCGCAAGCTTTGCCACTTGGCTGCTGGTTACCCTCGGGGTGGTTTTAGGTCGGTTCATCCGTTGATCGAACAGGTATTGAGTGTGCCGCCGCACCCGTCATGGGGCGGCGGCACACCGCCGGTCAAAAGCGATTCGCCTCAGGCGGCGAGCTCGACTTTCGAACGGGGCGCAAGCCCGGCGGGCAGGCGGTCGCGGTGGGCGTCGAGCAATTCGTCGACGAGTGCGACGATCTGCTCGATGTCGAGCTCGGCCGCCGTATGCGGGTCGAGCATCGCAGCATGATAGACGTGATCGCGCCGTCCGGTCAGGGCGGCTTCCACCGTGAGCTCCTGTACGCCGATATTGGTGCGCATCAGTGCCGCGAGCTGCGGCGGCAATTTGCCCACGCGCGTCGGCTGCACACCATTCGCGTCGACGAGGCAGGGCACCTCGACGCAGCAGCCTTCGGGCAGATTGTCGATCAGGCCGCGATTCGGCACATTGCCGTAGATCACCTTCGGTGTGCCTGTCTCGATCGAGTGAATGATCGTCGCACCGAATTCGACCGATCGCTGGGCCCTCGAGAGTCCGGCGAGCTTGGCGACCGCATCGTCGTAGCGCCGGTCCATCACCTTGATGCCGCTGCCAAGCAGCGCGGCTCGCAGGGCCTCGGGATCCTGCGAACCCGGCTCGCGCAGTTCACGCTCGAGGAATTCCCACGACGCCTCGTAGACCTGGCAGCGGCCCGGATACTCATCGAGCGGGATATTGAACTTCGCCAGCAGTTCCTCGCGGCCACGCTTGATGAACCAGGGCACGTATTCGCTGAAATGCTCGCTCGACTCGGTCGGAAAATAGCCGAGCCGGTGCAGCATCTCATAGCGTACGCGGTTGGTGTCCGGCACGCGGCCTTCGGCGCGTACGCGATGGAGCAGGGGATACAGGTCCTCGCCCTCGCGTTCGAATCGCAGGTAGAAGGCCATATGGTTGATGCCGGCCGAGATGTAGTTGATCTCGCCGATCGGCACGCCGATGTCGTGCGCGAGTTCAGCCGCCGTGCCCTGTACGCTGTGACACAGGCCGACCGTGCGGATCGTCGACGCGCGGTTGAGCGCCCAGCAGACGATCGCCATCGGGTTCACATAGTTGAGGTGAACCACGCCGGGGCACAGCCGTTCCATGTCGCGCAGCATTTCGAGCATGACCGGCACGGTGCGCAGGCCGCGCATGATGCCACCGATGCCGAGCGTATCGCCGATGGTCTGTTCGAGGCCGTAGCGCTTGGGTATCTCGAAGTCGATCACCGTACTCGGCTTGTAGCCGCCGACCTGGATCATATTGAACGCATAGTCGGCGCCGTCGAACGCGCGGGCGCGGTCGGTCGTCGCGACGATCAGGGGCGCGACGCCGAGCTGGGCCGCCACACGCTTCGCAACGAGTTCGGACAGGCCGAGCCGCTTCTCGTCGATATCGTACAAAGCGATCTCGCTGTTCGCGAGTTCCGGGTAGGCCAGGATGTCGCCGAGCAAATTGCGGGCGAATACCGTACTGCCTGCGCCAATTAAAGCGATCTTGATTCGCCGTTTCGATGCCATCTGAATCTCCGGTGCAAGTGGATTGAATGTTCAGGGCCAACGCTAGTGCTGCGTGACCTCGTTGACTTTCTGGTTGGCGTCCTTGAGCGCGGGCGCCGCCTCGGCCTGGCCGAGCAGGATCGCTTCGATCGCCGAATCCATGATCGAGTCGATCTGCGCGCCGCCGTTGGCGATCGGCGGCTGGAACGTCGTGGCTTTTGTCATGTCCAGAAAGGCCTTCGTGTCGATGCCTTGCTTCGCGTGCGCGTCGACGGTCATCTGGTCGAGCTGCCGCAGCGCGGGGAACACCACGCCGCGCTGGGCAATCACCGACTGGCAACTCGCCGAGCCGAGGTACTTGACCCATTTCCACGCTTCTTCCTTGTGCTTGCTGCCGCTGTAGATCGAATCCGCGAGGCCGTTGAACATCGTCGCGCGGCCGTTGGGCCCCTGCGGGAGCACGGCATAGCCGACCCCGAACTTCGCGTTCGAGGCATACCAGTTCACCATCCACGAACCGTCGGCGACCATCGCGGTCTTGCCCGCCGCGAACAGCGCCGGCTTGCCGAGCTTGCTGGCTTCGTCGTATCGCGCGGAATAGCCTTTCTTGCTGAGGTTCGCGAGCCACTGGAGTGTGCGGGCGAGACGCGGATCGTCGTAGTAGTAGTGCGTGGTCCACGGACCGTCGTTGAATTTGAAGCCCTCGGATACCGCGAAGGGACTCCATTCGGTCTGACCCATCATGCCGCCGGTGGTCGCGACCTGGTAGCCGCGCACTTTGACATGCTGGGCATCGAAACCGGGCGTGCCACCCCGCTTGCCGTTATCGTCAAGCGTGAGCTTCGCGATGGCTGCTTCGAAACTGCCGCCGTCTCGATCGTTCCAGGTCCAGCCAGGTATCGCCGCCGGATCGATGCCCGCATCCTTGAGCATCTGCTTGTTGTAGACCAGCACGATCGTGTCCCAGTCCTTCGGCAAGCCGTACTGATGACCGTCCTTGCTCCAGTTCGCGAGCAGCGACGGGTAGTAGCCGTCCGTGGCGACCTTGTCGCGCTGGATATACGGTGTGAGGTCGACGAGCTGGTGGTTGGCGACCATCTCCGGATACTTCATCAGATGGTTCGTGATCACATCGGGTGCCGTGCCGGAGACGAACTGCGTGGCCAGCGCGGTCCAGTAGTCGAACCAGCCGATCTGGGAGATTTTCACGTGGATATCGGGGTTCTCCTTTTCGAACTGCGTCGCGCAGCTTTGATAGGCGGGTCGCTGATTCGAATCCCAGAGGACGTATTTGATCTCGACCGGGCCCGCCTGCGCCGTGCCGGCGCTTGCGAGCGCAAGGCCGGCCGCTCCCGCGAGCGCGGCCAACATGGCAAATGCGGTGCGGATCGGCTGTTGTCGCTTCATTGTCGTGTCTCCTTTGATTGATCGATGCCGGATCGTGCCGGGCATCGGTGTTCTGTAAGCGTGCCGCTTACTTAATTGCCTGCTGAGTCATCGGCTTGCACATGCATTTGTGTGACTGCCCCGGTTGCGTATCGGCTGTGCTTCGGTTGGGTTATTTCCCGCCACTGAACTGCACCGATTCGACGACGCGTCGGCCGAACGCGATCAGCAGGGCGAGCGTCGGCAGAACGGTCAGGAACGCGGCGGCCATCAGGCCTGTCCAGTCCGGTGCGCCTTGTGGAGTCTGCGATTTGAATGCCTGCAGGGCGACGGTGAGCACCTGCATGTCTTCGCCGTTCGCGACGATGAAGGGCCAGAAGAATTCGTTCCATGCATTGATGCTCGACAAAATCGCGACGGTCGCGATCGGCGTCATGCTGATCGGCAACACGATGCGCCAGAAGATCGCGAAGTAAGACGCACCGTCGAGCCGCGCGGCTTCCTCGAGTTCATAGGGAATCGACAGGAAGAACTGGCGCAGAAAAAAGATCGAGAAGGCCGAGACGAGACAGAAGGGCGCGACCATGCCCGCATAGGTATTGAGCCAGCCCAGGTCTTTGATCAGGATGAAGTTCGGAATGAACAGTACGATGTTCGGCAGCATCATCGAAAGCAGGAACAGTGCGAACAAGGGGCGCCGGCCAGGAAACCGCAGGCGCGCGAAGGCATAGGCCGCCATCGCACTGAAGATGACCTGGCCGACGACGATGACTCCGGTGAAGATGACCGAGTTCAGCAGCGACTGCGAGAAATTGACCTCGCTGCCTGATCCGCCGTCGGCCAGGGCCGCGTCGCCCGTGACGAAACCGAGCACCCGGCGGAAATTGTCGAGCGTGATCGATGGCGGCACGATCGAGGCAGCCGACGAATAGAGCTCGCGTGACGGCGTGAGCGCCGTGCGCAACACGATCCAGAGCGGTATCACGGTGATCGCGATCATCGCGCCGAGCGCAAGCCAGGCAAGCATGCGGCCCAAGCGCAGACGAGGGGCCTGGGTGAACGCGTAGTCCAAGCTCGATGCGACGAACGGGGTGGAGCGTGGCATGGTATGTCCTCAGGCAAGGTCCGATTCGCCGGCTTTGAACAGCCGCATCTGCAAGGTCGTATAGACGATCATGATCAGCAACAGCGCCATCGACATCGCCGAGGCATAGCCCATCTTGTAGAACTTGAATGCGTTCTCGTAGATGTAAAAGACGATCACGCGCGTCGACTCGGCAGGGCCGCCCCCGGTCGTGACGGCGACGGTGTCGAAGATCTGGAACGAGCCGGTGATGCTTGTCACGAGCACGAACACCATGACCGGTCGCAACAGGGGCAGCGTGATGCGCCTGAACATCTGCCATTCGCTCGCGCCATCGAGTGCGGCGGCTTCGTAGAGGCTGCGCGGAATGCCTTGCATGCCCGCGAGGAACAGCAGCGAGACCATGCCCATGTAACGCCAGATATTGACTGCCGCGACCGTTGCCAGTGCCTCCACCGGCGAGCCGAAGAACGAATGGTTCGCGAGGCCGAGCGCATGGAGCAGCGCATTGACCCAGCCGAGCACCGGATCGAGCAGCCAGACCCACATCAGCGCGACGAGCACGTTCGACAATAGATAGGGCAGCAGCAGGATTGCACGTACCGATACGGCGCGGATCAGGCGATCCATCAGCGAGGCGAGCAGCAGGCCGATCACAGTCTGCAGCGGAATATTGAACAGTACGTAGTAGGCTGACAGTTTGAGCGCGTGCCAGAACTTGCCGTCCGCAAGCATCGCCCGATAGTTGTCGAGTCCAACTGGGCGCGGCACCGACATCAGGTTCCAGTCCGTCGCGCTGATGACCATCGCGCGCACGGCAGGGATCAGATAGAAGATCACCAGGCCGATCAAGGCCGGCAGTATCAGCAAAAGTGCGGTGATGGCCTCGGCGTTACGGTGCCACGCGAAGCGAGGGGTTGAGCGAGCCGGAGCGCGCCCTTCTTCTACGCCATGCAGCAGAGCCATCTTGTCTCCTTGTCTGTTCAGCTAACGCGAGTTAGTTGAAAGAGGGATTGCGGCATCGAGATAGGTTTACCGTTCGCTATTCGCCCGGATGGTAACCGCTCTAACAGGCGCGACAGGCTTCCGAACGACTTGCTGGGAATCAGGCTAACGCGAGTTAGTATCCTAGTCATGGATCGACTCGGGATCAATCGATCGATGCCCCGGAGTTTCCCTAACGACTATGTGGGACTACCGCATCAGGCGACGTGCGCTGGCACGCGGCCCACGAACGTCGGACGTGAGGCTCCTCCGCGAAGGTCCGGCGGATGCATGGCCCACGTACCGCCGGCAAAACACAGCGGGCCGCAAGTACGCGACAAAGGGAAAGGCATGACAGGATCACAAAGCGCGGTCAGAATGCATCGTCCTTCGCGCGAGAAGATCGCTTCGTTCCGCCTTGCAATCGCATTACTCCATGACCAGCCCTATTGCTTCAGCAACGGACCGTCGTGTCCGGATCTCCTGCATCATCTGCGCGTACAACGAGGCACCCCGTATCGGTGCCGTTCTTGCCGTTGCCTGCGCGCATCCGCTGCTCGACGAAGTCATCGTGGTCGACGATGGCTCGACCGACGGCACCGCGGACATCGTCCGGCGCTTTTCGTCGGCCCGATTGATCTCCCACGAGATCAATCAGGGCAAGAGCGCCGCGATGGCCACGGGTATCGCCGCCGCGCAAAGCGAGTTGCTGATGCTGCTCGATGCCGACCTCAAGGGGCTCGCTCCGAACCACGTTACGGCGCTCGCAACACCGGTACTGTCGGGCAAGGCTGACGTAAGCCTGAGTCTGCGGCAGAACAGCCTGTTGATCTTCCGCGCGATCGGACTCGACTTCGTATCCGGCGAACGAGTGGTCAGGAAAGAGCTGCTGGACGAGGCGCTCAAGGAGATTCATGGCCTGCCGCGCTTCGGCATCGAGGTGTTCATGAATCGCCTGATCGTCGCGCGCCGGCTGCGAATTGCCGTTACGCACTGGCCCTATGTCACGCAGTCGCGCAAGACGGAGAAGCTCGGCTACTGGAAGGGCGTACGCGCGGAGTGGCGCATGATTGCCGACCTGCTGAAGGTCACTTATCCGCTGGCCTTGTTTTCGCAGACCTGGCAGTTGTTCGCGCTACGCGTGGATCATGCGGAACGGGCCAAGTTTTCCGTCCGAATGAGGAAGCCACGCGATACGGCGGCCTGATTGCTGTTTTATCGAAGCCGGGCCGCGGCATGACTTTGAACTCATGGCAGTCATGTTGAGGCTTCGTCGAAGCCTGACTGAAGCACCTCGCGCTTCATATGCCGCCGCCAGGCGAGTGCCGCAAAGCCAAGCGCGCCGAGGACCAAAGGACAATATAGCGTGGCGAAGCGCCAGAGCACGAGCGCTGTCGCCATGATGGAAGCCGGCACCCAGGCGGCAAACGAGGCCGCGAGTCCGAGGTCGCCGCCGCCGCCGCCCGCGGGCACCCCGGTCCAGAGCGCGAGGTGCAGGACGACGGCCTGCGCCGCGAGCACAAAACCCAGCGGTATGCGGTGCCCGAGTTCGAGCAGGATGAACCATAACGCACCGTAGCGAAGCAGCCATTGCAGCGACGTCAAGAGCAACAACGCGACAAAGCGCCGCGGCGGTCCCGCGACAAGCAATGCGAATTGCCTACCGACGTTCGCACGGAATCGCCGCAGGCGTGCCCACCGCGATTTCAGCCAGGGAATACGACGCCCGGCGGCGCCGAGTGCGTTTCCCGCATGATGGCGGCACAGCCAGAGGATGCCGGCGAGACAGGCCACGCCGAGCGCTGCAAGCGCGATCAAAGGCAGGCTGGCCTTGGGGACCATCAAGGCGAGCGGTCCTGGCGCAAGCGCGAGCGCGATGGGAATGGCCAGCGTGAAGAACACAAGGTCGAGTGCCTGATCGCCTCCGACGATCGCCGCGGCAATCGCCCACGAAGCGCCTGCGCGCTCGAGCAGCGCCATATTGACGCCATACCCGGCCGCGCCGAGCGGCGAGACCAGAAAAGCGAAATCGGTCACGACAGTCATCGCAAGCGTGCGCCGGAAGCGTAGTCGCAGGTCGAGCGCCGTTTGCAGCAGGTGCAGCTTGCCGGCCTTGGCCGCCGCACTGACGAGCGCACTTGCCGCCAGTGTCAGGAAAATCAGGAGCGGGACGCTGCGCAGGCCGGCGAGCAAGGCATGCGCGCCCAACGCGAACGGTGCGCCTATCGCGAGCCCGATGCCGACGCATGCGAGCAGGGTCGCCGCATGGCGCATGGTTGGCCTGCTCAAGGTAGACCCGCTTGCGCGAGTCCGGCGCCTGGCTGCTTTCAATTCGACATGTCCTGGTCGCGCCGGAAGCGGAGTGGGGTGGGGAGGGAGTCGGCCTTCCGAATTCTGCGTCGAAGTCATGGATGGCTGCGTGGACTGCTTCATGGGCGGTCTGCGGGGTCGATCATCGGACATGCAGGTTCGTCGACGAGCAAACACACGATGCTAGGTTTGCCGCATGACATCCGTAAGGCAAGGGCAGCATTGTGCCGGTCTTGCGTGGTTGGCCTGCATGGTCTATCTGGCCTACCATATGGCCGGGCTCAAAATTCTCATACCACGTACGCCCGAGGAGGCCATAAGTGATTCGACAAGTGTTCATGCTGAGCTTGGCAGGCATGTGCGGATGGATAGGCGTCGCGCCCGTCCAGGCGGCGACAGCCGATACTGCGCAGGAGCAGGCAGCGGACTTTACTGCACGCGATTTTCATTTCTCCGACGGCACCACGATGTCGGATATCCGCATCCACTATGTCACGCTCGGCACGCCCCATCGCGACTCGCACGGCGAGGTGGACAATGCGGTGCTGCTGATGCACGGAACCACGGGTACGGGCCAGGCGTTCCTGACGCCCTTGATGCGCCGCGAGCTTTTTGCCGCCGGCGAGCCGCTCGATACCCAGCGCTACTTCATCGTGATTCCGGACGGCCTCGGCCGCGGCGGTTCGAGCAAGCCGAGCGACGGGCTGCGCACGAAGTTTCCCCACTACGGTTATGGCGATGTGGTCGAGGCCAACCATCGCCTGCTGGTCGAGGGGCTGCACGTGAACCACCTGAAGCTGGTGCTCGGCACGTCGATGGGGGGGATGCAGACATGGATGTGGGGCGAGCGTTATCCGGAGATGGCTGATGCGCTCATGCCGATCGCGAGCCAACCGATCGCGATGGCGGGGCGTAACTGGCTGTGGCGCCAGATGATCGTCGGCGCGATCCGCAACGATCCGGGCTGGCAGAATGGCGACTACACGACCCGCCCGGCGCAGTGGACGCGTGTGATGCCGATTTTCACGCTGATCACGAACAATCCGGCGCGCATGCAGACCGATGCACCCGATCGCGACTCCGCGACAAGGATGTATGACTCGCTGGTCGCCACGGCGCAAAAGAGCGATCCCAACGACGTGCTCTACTGGTTCGAATCGTCGTGGGATTACAATCCCGCTCCGCAGTTGTCACGCATTCGCGCAAAACTGTTGGCCGTCAATTTCGCCGACGACCTGATCAATGCCGCTGACATGGGCGTTATGCAACGCGAGATCGTCGCGGTGCCGCACGGACGTTTTGTCGAGCTACCCGAAACAGCACATTCGTACGGCCACCAGACGCTCGCTCATCCGGACGTGTGGAAACCGTATCTGGTTCAGTTACTGAAGCAGTGACGGGACTGCCCTCTACGCCGACACGGGTGTGCGCATCGTCACGAATTCCTCGGCCGATGTCGGATGGATGCCGATCGTGTCGTCGAACATGCGCTTGGTCGCGCCGGCCTTGAGGGCGATGGCCATGCCCTGGATGATCTCGCCCGCGTCGGCGCCCACCATGTGCACGCCGAGCACCTCGTCGGTGTCCGCATCGACGATCAGCCTCATCATGGTTTTTTCGTTCGAATCGGTCAGCGCGAGCTTGAGTGTGCCGAACCGGCTTTCATAGACCGTGATGTTGTGCCCGTCGAGCAAGGCCTCGTCTTCCGTGAGGCCGACGGTGCCGATACTGGGCAGGCTGAAGACCGCGGTCGGGATCCGTCGGTAGTCGACCGGCCGGTATTGCTCCGGCTTGAACAGGCGCCGTGCGACAGCCATGCCCTCGGCGGTCGCGACGGGGGTGAGCTGCACGCGGCCGATCACGTCGCCGAGTGCGAGGATCGAGGGTTCGGTCGTCACGTAATGTTCGTCGACGCGGATGAAGCCCCTTTCGTCGAGTTCGACGCGGGTATTCTCGAGACCGAGATCGTCAAGCTTGGGCACGCGGCCCGTGGCAAACATCACCAGATCGGTCTCGAGCGTGCTGCCATCGTCGAGTGTCAGCGCAAGGCTGCCATCGGCCTGCTTGTCGATCCGCGTGACCTGGGTCTTGAAGCGCAAGTCGACGCCCTTCTTGGTGAGTTCTTCGCGCAGGTGTTCGCGGATACCGCGATCGAAGCCGCGCAGGAACAGGTCCCTGCGGCAGATCTCGCTGGTCAGCACGCCGAGGCCATTGAAGATCGAGGCAAACTCGACTGCGATATATCCGGCGCCGATCACAGCGGCACGGCGTGGCAGGGCCTCGAGGAAGAAGGCTTCGTTCGACGTGATCGCGTGTTCCTTGCCGGGAATGTCGGGCACGGTCGGCCAGGTTCCGGTTGCCAGCAGGAGATGCTCGGCGCTGAAGCGCTCGCCGTTGATCTCGACGGTGTGCGGATCGACGAGCCTTGCATGGCCCTCGAACAGTTTTACGCCGCATTGGGTCAGCAGGTCGCGATAGACTTCGTTGAGCCGCGTGATCGCTGCGTTCTTGTGTGTGATCAGCGTCGGCCAGTCGAATGCCGGCTCGCCCGCCGACCAGCCGTAGGCCTGCGCCTGTTCGAGGTCTTCGCTGTAGTGGGCGCCGTAGACGAGCATCTTCTTGGGCACGCAGCCCACGTTCACGCAGGTGCCGCCAAGATAGCGACTCTCTGCGACGGCGACGCGCGCGCCGAAGCCCGCCGCGAAACGGGCCGTGCGTACGCCGCCCGAACCCGCGCCGATGACGAACAGGTCGAAATCGAAAGACATGATGCTCTCCGCTACCTGGGTTGATAGTCGTGTCACGACCGACATCGTCTCAGACATTGTTATCTCATGCATCGTCCCTCATGAACTCGATCCCGCCACGGCAGTCATAGAGGACAAGCAGGTGCTTTAGCGGGAAAGGGCGACGATCCTGACCCGGTTGCACTTCGGTCGTTCTGGGCCAATGAGTCGGTCACGAATCCTTTACTCGCCAGGGTCGAAGCCACGACACCCCAGGCGAAAACCGGAATCCAGCGTCAATTCGCTGATTCGCGATAAAACGAAATGGCTTTCGCGTCAGTACGCTACCGAACAAACACAGGGTGTTTAAAGCATTTGATTGATTTTCAAAGGCAGGTATGCGGCACCGTATGTACGGAAGAATAAAGTCAGGGTCAGCCAGAAGTGCCAAGGCTCGCGCGGTGCTCTATCGTTCCAGATGCGAGACCACACATTCGCCACCGAGTGCCGGCTGGCGGGAAAAGAACGGGGATGGATCCATCGGGTCCAGTCAGGATATGGGCCAAGCGGCGTCCGACTTTGCCGGGAACAGGCTGATGACCACGGAAGAAGTCGTATCGTTCAGGCTCGCGACGGATGATGACCGCCAGTACATCTATGAGCGTGCGCTCGACAATCTCGCGAATAACCAGGGCCAGATGGCTTCGGAAAATGCACTGAGCTGGAACGATTTTCTGCTGTCGTGGCACGCCACGAGTAACTACCTGGTCTATATCGGTGACCAGAAAGCCGGCGTACTGCGATGGGAACGTGGATCGGACGCCATGCACTTGACCGATCTTTACATTGCAAAGCCATTTCGCCGATGCGGTGCGGGAAGCATGGCATTGAATTTTTTTGAAGAGTACGCGGCGAGCCAGGGTTTCCAGAAAGTCTCGCTGCTCGTCGATACCGCCGATCGGGTTTCGCTTCAGCTTGCCCAAAACCGTGGCTATGACATCGAGAGAAAGGATGCGCGGCGTGCGCTGATGGTCAAGCGCCCGACGCGCTGAAGATTCTGTGTATCCACGGTCGTGACATATACCACCCGCCGATTCACAGGAACATGCCGCCCGATGCCTCGATGCGTTGCGCGTTGACCCAGCCGCTTTCGTCGGACAACAGGCTCGTGATCGCACCGCCGATATCGTCGGGCAGGCCGACGCGCCCAAGCGCCGTGACACTCGCGACGAATTGATTCAGTTGTTCATTGTCGCGAACCGCGCCGCCGCCGAAATCGGTTTCGATCGCTCCGGGTGCCAGCGTGTTGACGGCGATGCGGCGGGCACCGAGTTCCTTTGCCAGGTAGCGCGTCAGCACTTCGATACCGCCCTTCATCGTCGCATAGGCCGCAAAGCCGGGCAGCGCGAAGCGTGTGAGTCCCGTTGAGATATTGACGATGCGCCCGCCGTCGGCGATCAGGGGCAACAGCGCCTGCGTCAGGAAGAACGGTCCCTTGAGCTGGATATTGACCAGTTCGTCGAACTGCGCTGTCGTGGTTTCCATGAACGAAGCACGGAAACCGATGCCGGCATTGTTGACGAGGAAATCGAAACGGTCGCGGCCGAAGGTCGTCCCGAGGACTTGCGAGACTTGCTGCGCAAAGGCTGCAAACGTATCGGCTTGCGAGACGTCGAGTTGCAGCGCGGATGCCTTGCCGCCCGCTGCGGCGATGTCCTTGACGAGGGTGTCGGCTTCGGCCGCGTTGCGATTGTAGGTGGCGATGATGCCGACGCCCCTGTTTGCGAGTTTGAGCGCGGTGTTCTTGCCGAGGCCGCGGCTGGCGCCGGTCACGAGTGCGATTTTGCCGTTCATCAGTGTCTCCGAGAAATCTCGGCCTTCAGGCCGGGGAGGTAAGGAGTCGGTTTGGGTGTTGTTTCGGTACCCAAACTGAGTGTCCCGAAAGGGATGCGCAGATGAAACACATTCTACGAGGCACATGCTCGCGAACAAAGGCGGCCGGCCGATTGCACTGTTCGAACCCAGTGGCAGCTTACTGCCGGATCCAGCCCAGGTGTTCGAATATTGCGATGCATTTGTCGACGTCGCGCTTCGCGGCCGGCAAGGGCGCGGGATTCGCCGTCGTGCATTCGGCGGTATGACCGGTTTTGGGATCTCGGAACACGATGGGAGACGCGCAGCCTGCGAGGATCAGCGCGGCAATCAGGATCAGTCGACTCATCGGTGAAATGTCAGAGGGTGGCGCGGGCATAGGCCCGTCGTGTGTGACGGGGATTGTCCCCGAGCGCGCGACGCGCTGCAGCCCGAAGGACCGGCTTCGAAAAGGGCGTCGGCGCGTCGTGGGACTCGGGACGTGGAATGGGGAATCGCTAGCGGGGAGTGGCGGGGAACGTCTTCAGCCTCCCACCTTCCTGCGCTGCAGACTGCCGCCATGCGTCGCCGATGCTGTAATAGCCGCGCAATACCTGCAGCAGCGAATCAATGTCGCAGGGCTTGGCGAAGTGGGCATCGAAGCCCGCTTCAATGCATCGTTCGATGTCTTCCGGTGCATCGAGTGCCGAGTGCGCGATCAGGAGGCAGTCCGGTGCGAGACCCGAACGCAGCGTGGACGCGACTTCCCAACCCGAGCCCTGAGACATCGTCAGGTCGAGCAGCACGACCTGGGGCTGCCAGCGGCGCGTCATCGTCACGGCGTCGAGCCCAGTATAAACGTACTGCGCGTCGAAGCCTTCGGCTCGCAGGATCGTCACCATCGAATGGGCAAGATCGCTATCGTCGTCGGCGACCAGCACGCGCCGCTGCGCCACGGTGGTGGCGGGGCGCACACGTGCGGGGTCAGGCTTGTCTGAATTCATGGCGGTGGGCCGGTAGAGCATGTCTGAACATCGGCGGCCATGGCAGTGGCCGCCTCTCTACTATTACGCAACGATCGGTACCCTCTCGATTGGGATAGACCCGCTTGGGAAAGACCCGCTCCGGACAGACCCGGACCGGAGCGCGGGCATGGCGACGGTGTGTCAGGCGAGGCACACGTATTGCTCGGTTAACAGTTCACCCGGACAGGAGGCAGCCATGAGCACCAATGACCCGACGCCGACCGACGCCCTTGAAACCGTTCCCGATACATCAAGTCCGGCCTATGCGAATCCCCATCCGCTCACCCGGATGTTCGACAGCTTCGCAAGCGTGGTCACGCGCTTCGCGGGCTCACCCATCGCCTTTGGTATCGCCGTCATCTGTATCGCAATCTGGATTGTGACGGGCCCGCTCTTTCATTACTCTGATGGATGGCAGCTCGTCATCAATACGGGTACCACGGTCGTGACCTTCCTGATGGTATTCCTGATCCAACAGAGCCAGAACAAGGACAGCGTCGCTCTCCATCTCAAGCTTAATGAACTGATCGCTTCGCACCGCGCGGCGAGCAACACGATGATCGGCATTGAAGACGCCAGCGAAGACGAATTGCGTCGCCTCGCGGCGGCCTATTTGAAACTGGCGACCCGGCCAGCGGGAGACGGCCACGTGCCGGAACCCTCGAACACGTCGCCCGCGCACTAGGTTCCACCTTCAGGGATCCTCTGGGGCGGGGAGGGTGTCGAATACCGATTGAGCAAGGCCGTCGCCGTCGCGCCATGCAGAAATACGGATCCGACGATCGCGGCGAGCACGATCGCCACGATCGGGTCGAGCATCGGGCCGGGAGCATGCTCGATGCCGAACAAAAGATAGTAGAACGTGCCGACGCCGCGGATGCCGAGCCATGCTGCGAGCAGACGCTGGTGGCGCGACAGCGAGGAGCCGAGCAGCGCCACCGAGGTGCTGACGGGCCGCACGACGGCGAGCAGCAGAAAAACCGGTCCCACTACGCGCCAGTCGAGCAACTCGCGCCAGTGCGCCGACACGACGCTGCCGATCAGGAGCATCAGTACGAGTTCGACGAGGTGTTCGACTTCGACGGCGAACGCCATCATCGACTCGGCCATCACGGCATGGGCGAGATCGGGGTCCATCGCCGCCTGCTCCATTTCACCCTGCTCGACACTTTCGAGCGCGGCCGCCGGGGGCTTGTCGCCGGTGAAGGCCCGTTCGCGCCGCCGCAAGGCGACGCCGCCCGCGAAGACGGCCAAGAATCCATAACCCTGGATCAGCAGCGCCGCCCCATAACATGCCGACATCAGGCCGAGCGCGAAGAAGGCTTCGAGGCCCAGTGCTGCGTTGAAACGCGTGCGCAGGCGCGTGACGAGCGCGACCACTCCCGTGCCGAATCCCCAGCCGATCGCGATACCGCTCCCGACGCCCCAGAGCACCGATAGCAGAAAGGCGCCGGGGCTCTGCTGCGCGGCGTTGTCGACGCCGCATAGGGCAAGGCCGAGCAGGATGAATGGCCAGGCAGCCCCGTCGTTGCAACCGCCCTCGCTGGACAACGCAAATCGCAAGGGCTCGTCGTCGCCGGCCTCGCGGGGGCGCAATTCATTGGCGAGGACCGGGTCGGTCGGCGCGAGGGTCGCGGCGAGCACGATGGCGACGCCGATCGGCAGGGCGAGCGCGTAGTAGCCGATCGCCGTCATGATCGCGATCGTCAGCACCATCGCGACGACGCCCAGCCGCAGCGTCAATCGCCAGAGCTTGTCGGCAAGCGGCACGCGCAGGTGCAGGCCGATCGCGAACAGCGAGACGACCAACCCTGTTTCGGTCGCGAGCCGTATCACATGTCCGTGGCCGTGGAGCTCGGGCGTCAGCAGCCCCGTGACGGCGGGACCCAGTACGAAGCCGACCACGAGGTAGACCATGGCGCCCGACATCGGCAAGTTTGAAATCACGCCGCGTGCGAGCGCCATGAAGATCAGCAGGCCGCCGATCAGGACAAACCATGTCGCTTCGATCGGCATCGGTGCTCCGTCGGAATTGGACTATCGGTCGAAGCACGCAAGCACCGTACCAGGCACGTCGCATGAGCCCTCAGACGGACGGAACGTGGTCGAACCACGGGCGCGCCTGTTCGAGCTGGCGGGCGAGCCGGAACAGCAGATCGTCGTTGCCGAAGGCCGCGCTGAACATGACTCCGACTGGAAGCTCGTCAGGTGTCCAGTGAAGCGGGACCGACATGCTTGGCTGGCCGGTCATGTTGAACAGACTGGTAAAAGGGGTGAAGCGCTTCAGCGCGGCGGAGTAAGCGTCCAGATCGGGGTTGCTCATGCTCTGCGGACCGAGTGCAACCGGTACTTGCCCGAGAGTGGGGCTCAGCACGATGTCGTAGCGTTCATGGAAGGTTGCCATGCGCCTGCCCTGAAGGTGGATCGCCAGCCGTGCATTTTCGAGTTGGATGGCGCTCAGTGTCGCGGCATGGCGTACCGCTTGCCACGTTACGGGTTCGACGTCGTCTTCGCGCAATTCACGGCCGAGGATCCTGGCCCGGCGGTGCAGGGTCGCCGCGACGCCGACCGCCACCAGCGCCCATGCGGCGGTACTCAGTTCCTCGGCATTGCCGGGCGGCAGCGCTTGCTCGACTTCATGGCCGAGGCTTTCCAGCAGGCGTGCGGCATCCCGCGCAGCCGTGATGCATGCGGCGTCGACCGGCGAGCCCGAGAGAGGGGCGAGCTGAAGCGCGACGCGCAAGCGACCCGGTGGCGTGGTCATTTCCTCGACGTAGGGGCGTGCCACGGGTGGCGCGGCATAGGGGTCGCCTGGCGAGAGACCCTGGGTCGCGTCGAGCAGGGCGGCGCTGTCGCGCACGCTGCGCGTCAGGACGTGGACCGAAGCCATGCTGCCCCAGCCCTCACCTACGAAAGGCCCGAGCGGCGTGCGAGCGCGCGTCGGCTTGAAACCGAACAGGCCACAGCAGGAGGCGGGAATCCGGATCGAGCCGCCACCGTCGCTGCCTTGTGCCGCGGGCACGATGCCGGCGGCCACCGCCGCGGCCGCGCCTCCCGACGAACCGCCCGGGGTCCGGCTCAGGTCCCAGGGATTGCGTGTCGTTCCGTTCAGTGCCGTTTCGGTGGAGGCGGCGAGCCCCATCTCCGGTGTGTTGGTCTTGCCGAAGATCACGAGGCCGGCCTGCCTGTATCGCGATACCAGCGTCGAATCCTGTTGGGCGATCACCCCTGCATACAGCTTGCTGCTGTTGCTCGTCGAGGTGCCAGCCATTTGCACCGAGACGTCTTTCAACAGGAAGGGTACGCCGGTGAACGGGCCCGTTGGCAGACCTTGGTCGATGGCCGTGCGGGCGAGGTCGAAATGTTTCTGGGTGATCGCATTGATCGTCGGCTGAACCGCTTCGGCGCGCGCGATCGCGGTTTCGAGGAGTTCCCGTGGACTGACGACGCCATTGGCGACCCACTGAGCGAGTTGCGTCGCATCGCACTGCCTGTATTCGTCGAACTCGAGCACGGCCATGTCTCCCTTGAACGGGTATCGCACAATGGCCCGATTCTGCCGTGCCCGAACCCATTTGCGTGGGACTTGTGATCGCCGTCACATCCCGCTTGCAACACTTCGTATTTCGGGCCTCAAAGAGACGCGAATCAGGCTTCACGGAACTTTCCGATGGTCTTCACATAAGTTATATTATGACCAGATAACTTGAAATTCCTTATGTCCATGTTTGAGAAGATTCCTGTTCAGACGATGAGCGACAGCGTGGCGGAAAAGCTGCTGGCGCAGATCGATAATGGCGTGTTCGCCAAGGGAATCAAGCTGCCCACCGAAGCCGCGCTCGCGCAGGCCTTCGGAGTCAGCCGCACCGTCATCCGCGAAGCCGTTTCGCGTCTGCGCAACGAGGGTGTGATCGAGTCACGCCAGGGCAGCGGCATGTTCGTCACGTCGAGCAGTGTCGCGCGGCCGCTGAGGATCGACTATGCGGAGGCGATCGAGCCCGATGCCGTGTGGCAGATTCTCGAGCTGCGCCGCGCCATCGAAGCTGAAGTGGCGGCCCAGGCCGCGTTGCGCCGCACCGACGAACAGATGGACGCGATCGACAAGGCACTCGCGGCGATCGCGACGGCCGTCGCGGCAGGTGCCGACGGCGTGGCCGAGGATGTGGCGTTTCATCGCGCGATCGCGGAAGCCACGGGCAATCCTTATTTTCTCAAGACGCTGAGCTTCCTTCATCAGTATCTTGAAGCCGCGATGATCGTCACGCGCCACAACGAAGCGACGCGCGAAGATTTTTCGCGGCAGGTCCGCGAGGAACACGCGGCGATCGTGGCCGCCGTCCGGGCCCGCGAATCCGCGAGTGCGCGGCTTGCCGCGCAGACACATATGGTCAACGCCGCGCGCCGGCTCGCCGAGGCGAGGCTTTAACACCCGCGCGTGTTTCCTGTCTATCGAGTGATCGCAAAACCATGTCTAACAAAAATGTAGGGGTCATCGGTCTCGGTGCAATGGGTCTCGGGGTCGCGCGCTCGCTGTTGCGCGCGGGTTTCAATGTGCACGGCTGCGACGTGCGGCCCGAGATATTGCGCGAATTCGAACAGGACGGCGGCATCCCGTGTGCGAACCCCGCGGAGCTCGGGCGGCGCGTCGACATCGTGCTGACGCTGGTCGTCAATGCCGCGCAGACCGAGACGGTTCTGTTCGGTGAGAACGGTGCGGTCGCCGCGATGAAACCTGGCGGGCTCGTGATCGCCAGTGCGACGGTGGCGCCGGAATTCGCGGTGGCGTTGGCCGCGCGGATCGAGGCGGCCGGTTTGCAGATGCTCGACGCACCCGTGTCGGGTGGCGCCGCGCGCGCGGCATCGGGTGAGATGACGATCATGAGCTCGGGGCCTGCCTCCGCCTATGCGCTCTGCGAGCCGGTGCTCGAGGCGATCGCCGGGAAAGTCTACCGGCTCGGCGCCGCACATGGGGTCGGTTCGAAGGTCAAGATCATCA
Source organism: Pararobbsia alpina (assembly GCF_902859895.1). Lineage (GTDB taxonomy): Bacteria > Pseudomonadota > Gammaproteobacteria > Burkholderiales > Burkholderiaceae > Pararobbsia > Pararobbsia alpina. Next base: position 117,028 of record NZ_CADIKM010000011.1, on the reverse strand, counting down.
ATCAGCTACTGGCGGGCGTACATATCGCCGCATCGGCGGAAGCCATGGCGCTCGGGCTGCGCGAAGGGGTCGATCCGGATGCGCTCTACGAGGTGATCACCCACAGCGCGGGCAATTCGTGGATGTTCGAGAACCGCGTGCCGCACATCCTGTCGGGTAACTACACACCCCTCTCCGCGGTCGACATCTTCGTCAAGGATCTGGGTCTCGTGCTCGACACGGGGCGTCGCAGCCGCTTCCCGCTGCCGCTCTCGGCCGCGGCGCACCAGATGTTCATGATGGCCTCGTCGGCGGGCCATGGCGGCGAGGACGATGCGGCCGTGGTCAAGATCTTTCCCGGGATCGAGCTGCCGGCCGCCAAGCAGTGACCCGTGCGCAGCGCATGCCTGTGGTATAGGCATGCGCTGCTGGAATTGAAAAGCGCCTCGTTTCGCAATCGATCCAACGAGATCGATGTGAACGAGGCGCTTTGCATTGCGTCGGTCGATTGTGCGAGACCTGGAGTCCGGTAGGTCCGGACTGTCCGGACCCCATGCCTGCCTCTCTTCCCGGCTAGTGCCTTACTTCTTGACCTGCTCGCGCCACTTGTACGCCTGCTTCCAGCCGAGCAGACGCTTGAGCTTTTCATTGCTGAGGATCGTCTCGAACTCGCCCATCGACTTCTTGACCGGCACATTCGGGTAGAAGCGCTTGATCAGTTCGGCGGTCGGCAGGTCGGACGACACATCGTCGGCCGCCACATTCATCACTTCAAAGCCCAGCCCGTCCTTTTCGATGCCGAGCCGGCACGCCGTCGCGAGATCGCGGCCGTCGATATAGCTCCACGTGATGCGCTTGCGCAGCGACGGGTCCTTGTTCCAGGTCGCGAACTTCTCGTAGTCGACGGGGTCGAGCACGTTGCCGATCCGGAAGCAGTAGACGTCCATGCCGGTCCTGCGATGGAAGGCCTTGGCCGTCACTTCGTTGATGATCTTCGAGGTGGCGTAGCTGTCCATCGGGTCGACCGGATAGTCCTCGTCGAGCGGGAAATAGACCGGATCGCGATGGCGATGCGCAAATACGGTGCCGTAGGTCGTCTCGCTCGAGGCGAGAATGACCTTCTTGATGCCGAGCTTCGAAGCGGCATCGAGCACATTGTAGGTGCCCATCACATTGATGCGGAACACCTCGTTGTCCGTTGTCGTGAAAATCCGGGGAATCGCGGCGAAATGCACGACTGCGTCGATCGGCTTCGGTTCGATGTCTTCGTCGAACTCGCGCAGCTTGACGCTGGAGGCCAGCGCATTGAACACCTGTCCCGCGTCGGTGAGGTCCGTGAGCAACGTGCGCGCGGTGCCCTTGGCCATTGGCACGCGGTCGACGTTGAGCACTTCGTAGCCGTGCGCGACGAGGTCTTCGACGACCCATTTGCCGGCCAGTCCGCTACCGCCTGTAACAATCACTCGCTTCGTCATGCGTCTCGCTCCTTGATTCGGGAAAAAAATTCAGACCATTTGTCTGACATTGCTCGTGCATCCTAGCTTGTTCGGGGAGGAAGTTCTGTGACCGCCGTCATAGATCGCGCCGACTCCTTGGGCACGCCCGATCGACCCCTGGGACAACCCCAATACGTTTGTATGACGGCCGTCACAGATTCGAATGATCGACGCGCCTATGATCATTGCAAGCCGGTGCTCCCGATGCCGGCGAACTATAGGGTCAGGAGACATACGTTGAGCGCAATTCCATCGAAAAAAGAACCGCCTCCAGCGCAGACGTCGCTGCTCGATACCTTGCGCGGCTGGCTCAAGATTCGCGAGCTCAACATTCTGTCGGTGCTGATTCTTGTCGGTATCCTGATCAGTTTCTTCTCGCCGTATTTCCTGACGACCGACAACCTGATGGGCGTGTTTCGCTCATTCTCGCTGATCGCGATCATGTCGATCGGCATGATGCTCGTGATCATCACGGGCGGCATCGACCTGTCGGTCGGCTCGGTCATGGGACTGTCGTCGCTGATGACGGCGCTGGCCTTCCAGCAGGGCTGGGGTGCGTTCCCCGCGGTGCTCTGCGGGCTCGGTGTGGGAGTCGCGGTCGGCGCTTTCAACGGCTTTCTGATCACACGCATCGAACTGCCGCCGTTCATCGCAACCCTCGGTACGCTAAGCATCGGCCGCGGGCTCATGTACATCATCACCAAGGGCGTGCCGGTCACGCCTGACATTCCAGACAGCTTTGCCTATATCGGTCAGGGCTATATCGGCCTGGTGCCGTTTCCGGTCGTCATCATGATCGTGATGACCGTCTGCTTCGCGATTCTCATGCGCCGTACGCGCTTCGGGCGCCATGTCTACGCGACGGGCGGCAACGAAGTCGCCGCGCGGCTCAGTGGCGTGCGCACCAACCGCGTCAAGTTCATCGTCTACACGCTCTCGGGATTGATCGCCTCGCTCGCCGGCATCATCAGCTTCTCGCGTTTCGTCTCGGCCGAACCCGCCTCGGGTTTCGGTGCCGAACTTGACGTGATCGCGGCCGCGGCCATCGGCGGCGCGAGTCTCTCGGGCGGCGCGGGCAGCGTCGAGGGCGCGATCATCGGCGCGGCGCTGGCCGGCATCATCTCGAACGGCGTCGTGCTGCTCAATATCAACACCTACGCACAGCAAGCCATCACGGGCTGCGTGATCCTGATCGCCGTGAGCATCGATATCTGGCGCATCCGGCGCAAGGGGCGTTGACCGAAGTGAGGGTCCGGCGCGGGGCGCCGGTTCTATTTCACCTGTTTTCCACTATCAAAACGAGTAAGGAGACAACATGAAAGGTTTCAATCTTGCGCTTGCGGCAGGTGCTGCCGCGATGTCACTGGCGATGGTCACGATCGCGCAGGCCAAGGAAGTCAAGGACATTTCGGTGGCGGTGATTCCGAAAGTCGCGGTACCGTTCTTCGACGACTGCAACACCGGCGCGAAGACTGCCTCGGACAAGCTCGGCATCAAATACCAGTGGGTCGTGCCGCAGAACACGCAAGGCTCCACGCAAGTCCAGATCATCGAGGATCTGATCTCGAAGCACGTCGACGGCATTGCGATTTCGGTCAATGAGCCGAAGTCGGTCGAAAACGTCGTCAAGCGCGCGGAGAAGGCCGGCATCAAGGTATTGACGTACGACTCGGATTCGCCCAAGAGCGGCCGCTCGATGTATATCGGCACGAGCAACGTATCGGCCGGCGAGACCATGGCCGAAACCATGGCCAAGGCACTGGACGGCAAGGGCGAGGTTGCGATCATCACGGGTCAGCTAGGTGCCGTGAACCTCAACGAACGGATCTCCGGCATCAAGAAGGGCCTCACGAAGTATCCGGACATCAAGATCGTCGAAACTCAGGGTACGGATGACGATCTCGCGAAGGGTGTTTCGGTCACGGAAACGACGCTGCGCGCACATCCCCAGCTTAGGGGGATTTTTGGCGTGAGTCAGGTCGGTGGCCCGGCTGTCGCGAAGGTGCTCGATACGAAGGAATTTGGCGCGAAGAAGGGCCAGCTCGAAGTGCTCGCCTTCGACGATCTGCCTGACACGGTGAAGGGCGTCAAGGACGGCACGATCCAGGGCATCATGGTTCAGCGCCCGGTCACGATGGGCAGCCTCGCGGTCGAACATCTGGTCGCGCAGATCCAGGGCACGGAAACGGCGCCGAAGGATATCGACACGGGCGTGACAGTCGTGTCGAAGGACAACCTCGGCAGCTACACGAAGTAGTTCGCCAGGCCATCAATCAGTCTGAAACAGGCGCGACAGGACCATGCAGGAACACTTGAAAGGAGCGGCCATGATGCCATTTCTGGAGATGCGCAATATCTCCAAGACGTTTCCAGGCGTCAAGGCGCTCAAGGATGTGAACCTGCAGGTCCACCGCGGTGAAGTGCTTGCGCTTGCCGGCGAGAATGGCGCCGGCAAGAGCACGCTGATGAAGATCCTGACCGGTGTATTCGGGCACGACGGCGACGGCAGTATCCTGATCGACGGCACGCCGGTGGAGCTGCGCAACAACAATCATGCACGCGACCTGGGGATCGGCATCATCTATCAGGAGCTCTCGGTCGTCGAGAATCTGACGGTCGCGGAGAACATCTTTCTCGCGAAGGAGCCGCTCAGCCGCTTCGGGCTGCTCGACATGCGAAAGATGAACGACGAGGCGCGCGCGGTGCTTGCGACGCTCGACATGGACCTCGATCCGACCGCGCGCGTGAGCGAGCTGAGTGTCGGACAGAAGCAGATGATCGAGATCGCCAAGGCGATCTCGTATCAATCGAAAGTCATCATCATGGACGAGCCGACTGCGTCCCTGAGTCATCATGAAACACGTACCCTGCTCGAGATGATCAAGCGCCTGCGCGCGCAGGACATCGGGATCGTCTATATTTCGCACCGTCTCGAGGAAGTGTTCGAGTTGGCGGACCGCGTGGTCATCCTGCGCGACGGCTCAACGGTGGGCACCCACCCGATCGCCGAGATGACGCGTGAGCTGCTCGTGCGGGAGATGGTCGACCGCGAGCTCAGCGAACTCTATGCGGCACCCGTCTCGCACTCGACCACGGAAGTCGTGCTCGAAGTCCGTGATCTCGCGATGCGTCACAAGGTCGCGGCGGACGCGCGCATCCGCGATATCAACTTCAGGCTCCATCGCGGCGAGATTCTTGGTATCGCGGGCCTGGTCGGTTCGGGCCGCACGGAGATCGTCGAAATGATCTTCGGCATGCGGCCCTATACGGGGCAGATCCTCGTCGACGGCAAGCCCGTGACGATTCGCAATCCGCACGACGCGATCGCGCAGGGCATCGGTTTCGTCACGGAAGACCGCAAGGCCCAGGGCCTGGTGCTCGGCATGAGCGTGCGGGAGAATTTCAGCCTCACCCATCTGGAACACTACTCGCCGTTCCAGTTCATCGATCGCGCGGGCGAGGATGAACGTTGCCGTGAGTTCGTCGACACGCTCGGCGTGAAGACGCCGACGCTCGAGCAGAAGGTGGTCAACCTGAGCGGCGGCAACCAGCAGAAGGTCGTGATCGCCAAATGGGTCGCACGCAATCCGCAGGTGCTGATCGTCGACGAGCCGACACGCGGCATCGATATCGGTGCCAAGGCCGAAGTGCATGCGCTGCTCGCGCGCCTTGCGGCCCAGGGGATAGCCGTCATTGTGATTTCGTCTGACCTGCTCGAGGTGCTCGCGGTCAGCGACCGGATTCTCGTCGTGCGCGAGGGGCGCATCAATGGCGAACTGCCGCGCGCCGAGGCCACGCAGGAACGCGTGATGGCCGCGGCGACGGCTTGAGCCGCTCCGCCCGGGACGTGCATCGAAGGTATTTGAATGTTTTCGCCGCGCTGGCAGCCGTCGCGGCACCAGCGAATGGGCACTTACTGGAGTTGTTGAAATGACCACGATTGTCGTAGTTCACACGGGTTCCGTGACGGTGCAGCCGATCAAGGACCAGTTCAAGGAAGTGATGGCCGATGCGCGCATCATCAATATCGTCGACGACAGCCTGCTCAATGACGTGCGCGCCGCGGGCCACCTGACCCCGGAAGTCACGAGCCGGCTCTACACGTATATGTCGAATGCCCAGGCCATGGGCGCCGACATCATCCTGAACGCATGCTCGTCGGTCGGCGAAGCGACCGACCTGCTGCGCGACATGATCCGCACGCCGATCGTCAAGGTTGATGAATCGATGGCCGAGGAAGCCAGCCGGATCGGCTCGCGCATCGGTGTCGTCGCGACCGTGCAGACCACGCTCGAGCCGACCACGCGCCTCATCCAGAAGAAAGCCGCGGAACACGGCCGCTCGATCAGCGTCACCGAACGAATTGCCGAAGGGGCGTTCGAAGCGCTGTTGGCCGGCGACGGCGAACGCCACGACACGATCCTGAAGCAGACCATCATGGCGCTCGCCGAGCAAGTCGACGTCGTCGTCCTGGCCCAGGTCTCGATGGCCCGACTGGTTCCGGCACTCGGCAAGACGCGCGTGCCGGTGCTGTCGAGCCCGCGTAGCGGTGTCGAGGCTGTCAGGCGCGCGCTAGCGGCGCTTTGAGTTGAAGGCCCTGGCCGCCGTTCAGTTCCACGCGCGGCCGGTTGGGCGTCAGGGCGCCGCCGGGGGCAAGCTGATCCGGCGCCCGCATGAGCGCCGGCAGATAGCGCGCGACGAATTTGCGTGTGAGCACCACCTTGCGCTGGTAGATATCGACCATGCCTTCCGCCCGGAGATCCTTGAAATGGCGGTTGACCGATTCGCGCGAGGTGCCGATGAAATCGGCGAGCTTGTCCTGCGTGATCGACAAGTCGATCAGCACCGCGTCGGCATTGCCGTGATGGCTGAATTCGCAGCCAATCTGCTTCGCGAGCATCACGAACATATTGGTCAGCCGCTTGCGCACATCGTGCAGTGACAGGTTCTCGATCAACTGCTGCGCTTCCGTCCAGCGCCGGTAGTGGCTCTTGAGGATGAACTGGTTGATCACGTCGTAGCGGTTCAGCAGATCCCTGAAGTCCGCACGGCGTACATGACAGATCACGCTCGGCCCGAGTGTCTGCGCGTGGTGTGAATAGCGGGCTTCGTTGAGCACGTCGCCGTCGCCGAACATCATGCCGGGCTTGATGAAAGACAGCGTGATCTCCTGGCCGTCCTCGGTGAGACGGTACAGGCGGACGCTGCCGCTCTTGAGCACGTAAACGTAGTTGCTTTGATCGTCGGGCGTATAGACGACGGTGTTCTTGCGAACGGTCCTGTGATCGCTGAAGGCGGGCATTGCCTCGTCAAGGCAATTGCGTTCGATCAGCGACAGCAGCTCGATTTGTCCGGCGAACCACATCGCACATCTCCTTGCATCGTCTGACCGATGCGTGGTTGTACTTCGCTTGCAAGTGCGGGGCGCACTGACTGCACCGCACCGACTCCGTTTCTACGTGCTCACGTCCCTACGTCCTTCACTCCTACCGCGCTATGTCACGACCACGCCTTGAGCCACGCGAGCCCGTCGGACGTCTTGCCGCGCGGGATATATTCACCGCCGACCCAGCCGTCGTAGCCGAGCGTGTCGATCAATTTCATCAGATACGAGAAATTGACTTCGCCTTCATCGGGCTCGTGACGGTCGGGCACTCCCGCGACCTGGATATGGCCGACATCCGGCATGAATTGCCGGAGCTTGACGGCGAGATCCCCCTCGACGATCTGCGCGTGGTACAGGTCGAATTGAACCTTGAGGTTCGCCGCCCCGACTTCGCGGCGGATCTGGTGTGCATCGTCCTGCCGGTTCAGGAAGTAACCCGGCATATTGCGTGTGTTGATTGGCTCGATCACGATCATGAGCTCATGCGCGGCCGCTTCGCCCGCCGCGTAGGCGAGATTGGTCAGATAGATGGCGCGATGTCTCGCGCGATCGCCATCGGGACCGACGATGCCCGCCATCACATGGATTTTCTTGTTGCCGAGCGCGAGCGCATAGCGGATCGCCGTTTCGACGCCGCGCCTGAACTCGTCCTCGCGACCCGGCAAGATGGCGATGCCGCGCTCGCCTTTTGCCCAGTCGCCAGGCGGCGCATTGAACAGCGCCTGCGTCAGGCCATGTTCGCGCAAGCGCGCGGCAAGCTCGCCGGCATCGAACTCATAGGGAAACAGATATTCGACGCCCTTGAAGCCGTCGCGCGCAGCCGCGCCGAAGCGGTCGAGAAACGCGTGTTCCTGGTACATCATCGAAAGATTGGCGGCAAATCTTGGCATGTCGGTGGGGCGCCTGGTCGCTTGGTCAGTTCATCAGATTCGGTTGATCGGGTTCACCAGCGCACCGCGAACACGGTACGCAGTTCTTCGAGCTGTGCCTCGCTCAACGCAGCAGGCCGGGGTTCGGTCATGAGCCACAGCCGCGCGGTTTCCTCGAATTCTTCGATGGCCCATGCGGCCTGCGAAACGCTCGATCCCCACATGACGGGGCCCAGTCTTTCGAGCAGCACGCCGCGGACTTCGCCTGCCAGTTCGCGCACGCGCAGCGCGACAGCCGGGTCGCCGGGCCGGCAATACGGAATCAGCGGGATATGGCCGACTTTCATCACGTAGTAAGGCGTGATCGGCGGGAGTACATCGTTCTCGTGCCAGACGCCCGCAAGCGTCAAGGCGACGAGATGGGTCGAATGGGTATGCACGACGGCCTGCATCGACGGATGGTGATCGTAGACTGCGCGGTGCAGCGCGAGTGTTTTCGACGGCTTGTCGCCGCCGATCCATTCACCGGCCTGATTGACCTTTGAAATCGCCGCCGGGTCGAGGTGGCCGAGGCAGGCATCGGTCGGCGTGATCAGCCAGCCGTCTTCGAGCCGCGCGCTGATATTGCCGGCCGACCCGACGGTGTAGCGGCGTTGGTAAAGATCCGCGCCGGTCCGCGCGATTTCCTCGCGCAGTGCGTTTTCGGTCATGCTTCGCGAAGACATGGTGGTGCTCATCGTACGGACAGCTCGCAAGCCGCGAGTGCCTTGCTGAAGAAATCGGTGGTGCCGAAATTGCCGGACTTCAGTGCGAGGGCGAGGGGGGGAGCGCCGAGCGAAGCGGTCCACGGTACTCCCGGATCGATCTGCGGACCGATCTGCAGCGCATTCACCCCGAGTGCCTTGACGACCGCGCCCGAGGTCTCGCCGCCGGCAATCACGAAGCGGCGCACGCCGAGTTCGCGCAGACCTTGCGCGATCGCCGCAAGCGCATCTTCAACAAGGGCACCCGATGCCGCCGTGCCGAGCTTGTGCTGGACCGCGATCACTTCCTCGGGCGTGCTCGTCGCATAGATCAGCACAGCTTCGTGCGCGATATGCCGCGCGGCGAACGACAGCGCCTCTTCAACGACAGCCGGGTTCGAGGACAGGGCGAGCGGGTCGATCCGGAACGCGGGCCGGCCCGCGTCGGTCCAGTGCGCAACCTGGGCGCGCGTCGCGCGGGAGCAACTGCCCGACAGCACGGCCGAGAGGCCGTCGATCGTGGGCAGGTCTTCGGCGTGCCCGGTTTCGGGCAACAGTCCCGCGCGTGCAAAATTGGCGGGCAGGCCGATCGCGAGGCCCGAGCCGCCGGTCAACAGCAGATCGTCCGCGCAGGCGGCGCCGAGCTTGTACAAGTCGTCGTCGGAGATCGCGTCGGCGATCGCGAGACCGACCTGCTGCGCGACGAGGTCCGCGCGCGCGGCAGCGATCGCTTCTGGACCGCGCTGCACGGTGTCATAGCGCAACAGGCCAACCTTGATCTGTGTCTGCTGCTGCAGCACACGCACGAGATTGGCGTCGGTCATCGGCGTGAGCGGGTGGTTCTGCATGCCCGATTCATTGAGCAACATGTCGCCGACGAACAGGTTGCCGCGATAGATCGTGCGGCCTGTTTCGGGGAACGCCGGGCAGGCGATCGCGAAGCGCGTGCCGAGCGCTGTCATGAGCGCTTCGGCGACGGGCCCGATATTGCCCTCGGCGGTCGAATCGAAGGTCGAGCAGTACTTGAAGTAGAACTGTCGGCAACCCGCGGCGCGCAGCCATTCGAGCGCAGCCAGGGATTCGGCGACCGCGGCTTCGCGCGGCGCCGTGCGCGACTTCAACGCGACTACGACGGCTTGCACCGGCTGGTCGAGGGGCGCTTGCGGTACGCCGATGGTCTGCACCGTGCGCATGCCGCCGCGCACGAGCATGTTCGCAAGATCGGTTGCGCCGGTGAAATCGTCGGCAATGCAGCCGAGCAGGACAGGAGCGGACGTCATGATGAGAAGGAAGGGTTCGGGTTCCAGGAGGGGCGGGTCTGCACCGTCGGCTCAGGCTGCGACGGTGGAAGCGTCGGCGATGAACGCGCGGATCACGCTGTCGAAGCCGTCGTCGTGCACGAAGCCCAGGCTGCGCGCGTAGCGAGCCGAGAAATTGCCGGGCCATGAGTTGACGATCCGCTCGATCGCGGGATCGGGCGTGAAGGCGATGCGTGCGGCAACCTCATCGCCCGCGATACGCCGCAAGGAGGCCACCATGTCGGCGACCGTGATCGACAGACCCGGCATATTGATCACGCGGCCGGCGCTCAACTGCGCGGCGGGGAGTTCGTGGCCATGGATCAGATTGTCGATCGCGCGCAGCGGCGACATCAGCCAGAGCACGGTCCGCGGATCGACCGGACAGACTGCGGGCTCGCCGTTCAGGGGCTCGCGGATGATGCCGCTCGCGAAGCTCGAGGCCGCGCGGTTCGGTTTGCCGGGCCGTACGACGATGGTCGGCATGCGCAGGCTGCGACCATCGACAAAACCGCGCCGGCTGTAGTCAGCCAGCAGGAGATCGGCGAGCGCTTTCTCGGTGCCGTAGGAACTCTGCGGTGCCCAGACCTGACTGTCGTCGACGCAGGCGGGGAGTGCGCCACCGAATACCGCGACCGAACTCGTCATGACGAATTTCGCCCGCTGGCCGAGTGCGCGCAGGCGCTCGAGCAAGGCCCGGGTCGCATCGAAATTGACGCGCATGCCAAGATCGAAATCCTGCTCGGCCTGCCCCGACACGACCGCGGCAAGATGGAACACGCTGTGCGTGCCCGCGTCGACCAGACGTTCGAGATGGGCCGGGTCGGCAAGATCGCCGGTGCTGACCTGCACCCGCGCGTCATCGATGCCCTCGAGCGGCACCACGTCGAAGGCGGCGATGTGTTCGATCGGCCGGCGCTCGCCCGCGCTGTCGGTCATGCTGCCACGCTCCAGCAGGGCACGTATCAAGCGCTTGCCTAGAAAGCCTGCTGCTCCCGTCACCACGATCTTCATGGGCTTGTCTCGCTCCAGAGGGGCGACAGATCTTCGATCCCGTCGGGGCTGATATTGCCTTATTGGGAACGATTGCCATCGCCAAGTTGTATGATGATCTTATATTGTGTTGGCGTGCGTGGCAATAACCTGCGGCATCTCCATCTGAATGAATCTCTTGCGGGCATTCCGATGGGACTGCCGTCCGTGGGGCGGCGCGCGCGAACGTGCGTCGCCTCGTCGCGCGCCACGGGTCGCTCCTTGCCGTGCCGCCCAAGAACACCGCCGATGTGATCCTGATGGCTCGCGCAGGACGAGGCAAGCTGCGTCGTGTTCGGCATGCCGAAGGAGGCGATCAAGCGCGGCGGTGTCGAGCGCACCGTGACGCTCGACACGATCGCACGCGAGATTCTGAAGCAGCTTTGAGGCGGGCTTTGTTTGCAGGCCTAGGCCAGATTCAAAGCAGCCCTCCAATCGTGCGGCCCGCTCTGCGGCTCAGCACATTTCGGAATTTATCGAGAGACAGGGGCTTGGTCAGATGAAAGTCGAAGCCAGCCGCAAGGGCGCGCGATTTGTCCGATTCGGAGCCGTAACCTGTCAGCGCCACGAGCAGGGTCGAGTCGAACTCGGCACGTGCCCGAAGCATATGAGCAAGTTGAAAGCCGTCGATACCCGGCATGCCGATATCGACGAGCGCGACTTCCGGCACGAACTCCCGGGTTATCTCCAGCGCATCGGCGCCGCTGGATGCCGTGCGGACCTCATGCCCGTCGAGTTCGAGCAACATGCCCAATGCCGCGAGTGCGTCAGGGTTGTCGTCGACGAGCAACAGCCGCGTTGGCGGTGCCTCGAGCGTTTCGACCTGCGCGACACGGTCGGGCTTGCGGCTCAGAATCGGCAGCCGCAGCGTAACGAGCGTCCCCTTGTTGGCCCCTTCGCTCACGATTTCGATCGAACCGTCATGCAGGTCCACGATGCGCTTCACCAGCGCGAGCCCAATGCCAAGACCGCCTTCGGCGCGCGCATTGCTTGCGCTCGGACCCTGCGCGAAGAGTTCGAACACCTTGGGCAGCACGTCCGCATCGATGCCCACGCCGTTGTCCCGAACCGTGATGGTCACCACACGGTTCTCCGCCGTCGGCTCGACGTCGTCGGCGAGTTCGCTCGCGCGCGAGTGCACGGCGACTTCAATGCGTCCGCCGGTCGGCGTGTATTTCGCGGCGTTCGACACGAGGTTGCCGATCAGTTGGCTCAGCCGGACATGGTCCGCGAACACGAAGGTCTTGGTTTCAACGCCCTTGAGCACAAGCGTGTGTCGCCGCGCATCAATATGATGCTGCACGCCTGTTAGCGCATCGAACACGACTTCGTTCAATGATGTGTGGCTGCGCTTCAATGCCAGCTTGCCTTGTCGTACCCGTGCGGCGTCGAGCAGATCGTCGACGAGGGTTCGGAGTTGCCGCATCTGCCGTTGGGCAATCGTCAGCGCACGCACAGCGACTTCGTCGGCGGCCACCGAGCGCTTGGCAATCGCAATGGCGTTTTCGATCGGCGACATCGGATTGCGCAGCTCATGACCGAGCATGGAGATGAATTCCTCGCGTCGCGCGTCGGACTGCTCGAGCGCCCGACCCGCGCGATGCGTTTGCTCGGCTTCGACCTCGGCCTGCCTTCTCGATTGGCGCAAGCTCAGCGCAGCACTCGCGAAACGTGCGAGGCTGTCCAACACGCGGCAGTCTTCGCGGTCGAATTGCTTGTCTTCGCTGTGCGAGGCGACCCAGAGGGTCCCGTGGGCTCCCTCACCGGCGGGGATCACGACGACGAGTCCTTCGACGATGTCGGGCCTGGACGTGCTCAGATAAGAGAAATGCTTTCGTGGATAGCTGAAAAGCTGGGGCGCATTTAGCGTGACCGTGATTCCGCTTGCGCTGTCTTCAAATGGAAACGTTGCATGGCGAGAGGGTCGGCACAGGCCCGCCGCAGCAACCCAGTCGAAACAGGGACCCCCTTCGTCCGGCGCGCGCAGCACGCTGACACCCGAACTTTCGGCGTGACAGAGCACGAGCGCGAGTTCGGCGAGGAACTGGAGAAACGATTCGTCAGGGCCAGTCAGCGCTTGAGCGAGCGCCACGAGCGCGGCGTTCTCGGCCGCGAAGTCCGGGTCGCGCGCCGGGCGCATCGTGAGGCGTTCCGTAACCAGCACACCGGCTTCGCGCGCGCGAACTGCCGGACTGGTGGGTGACTCGCCACCTGCGTTCATTCCATTCTCCTCCACGAGGACGCGGGCAGTGCTTCCGAGTGAGCTAGCCGTTTACGATTATAGAACGGGTTGATTGACGTTTCGCTGACGCGTGTCAATGATGCCTGTGGGGGTCGACCCTCCTCATTGGCGAACGTGGCGCGATGGTCTTCGTGCGGCAGCGTGTCGCCGGACGCTTGCGCACAGACACCTGCCCATTTCCGGTTGTCCCTATTTTGGTAGTTTTCGACAAGCCAACAACGCGGGGCCTCGATATCGTTCTTGTTTCCTGTTGAGTCGATGTCTTTGGATTGGGTTGTCACTTGACAACCTTGAGATGGTCACGTACCTTGGAGGGCATGGATGATTCGAGCAAACCACCCGAAGAAAGAGGTTGAACACGCGCTCAGGTATGCCGAGGCCAACAACTGGCGTATTGCGGTGGGTGGTGCTCATGCCTGGGGGAGATCTATTGTCCCTACAAGGACGATGATTGCCGCTGTGGGGAGTTTTGCATCGCTTGCGTGTGGAGTACCCCAAAGAATCCTGGCAATCACGCCCGCGCCTTGAAGCGTGTCGTCGACAACTGCGCTGCCCATCGGAGTCGGCAAGCCCGCCCGAAAACCCTTGTGCCTCAGGAGTAATCAAGTGGAATACACGTTCACCTTCAAATTCCAGCTTTCCGAAGAAGACTGCGACCACGACGAACTCGTGGAGCGCCTGGGTGCGGCAGGCTGTGATGACGCTTTGATCGGGGTGGGCCAGCCCGGTCGCATCGCGCTGGAATTTACCCGGGAGGCCACGAGTGCGGAGGCTGCGCTCGTGAGCGCCTTGTCGGACGTCAAGGGTGTGATCCCCTCGGCCAGGCTGATCGAGGCGGCGCCCGACTTCGTCGGTCTGACCGATGTGGCTGAAGTCGTCGGCGTATCACGACAAAACATGCGCAAGCTCATGCTCACGCATGCCACGAGTTTTCCCGCGCCGATCCATGAGGGGAGTACGACGGTGTGGCATCTGGCAGCCGTGCTTTCCTGGCTGAAGAGCAAAGGCAACTACGAACTGAAGCAGCAGATCTTCGATGTCGCAATGGCCGCCATGCAGATCAATCTTGCCAAGGAAGTCCTGCAAATTACCCCGCGCATTCAGCGCGAGGTGCGGGCATTGGTGGCCTGAACCCGGGACAGCGCAGGTGTGCCCTGGTCGCGCGATGGGCGTTCAGGCAGACGCTTGCACAAGACTGCCGCTCGAGCTGAACGAACCTTGATTGAGCGTGCCCTCGAGCGTCTGCAGGAATGTCTGCAACGATGTTCCTGAAGTTTCGCCGTTCGAACCGAAGAGATTGTTGAAATCCTGCTGGAGCGTCGAGATTGCCGAATTGCTCGACGCGTTCGACGAATCAGCCCCTCCGTCGGAGCCGGACCCCGATTCGTCCTGTGCGTCCGTCGTGCCATTCTGACTGGAGGCCCCCGCGTTCGATCCGACGGCTTGGGCGAGCGCGTTGAGCGCGGTGCTCAGGCTGTTGTATCCGGACATGGGCGAGCTGCTGACTGCATTGCTCGATTGGTTTTGATCGGAGCCCGGTGAATTGCCTTGTGCACCTTGCTGCAAGCTCGAAAGCGCCTGGAAGAGTGCGCCGATGAACTGCTGCATGGCCGGGTTGATGGAATTGGCAGAAGCGGTGGACGACGGGTCGTTCGCGGCGGTCGAATCCACTGGGTCATCGAGGCTGTCCCCCACGGCGCTCGTGGAGGATGAGGCCGCCACACCCGCCGAGCCGCTTGCGTCGGGCGATGGCGTCAGTCCGACCGTGGCAAGGGTTTGTCCGATAGTCTGCAGTAGCGAATTGCCCGATTGCGAGCTGCTCGGGTTTCCAAGCGATACGAGTTGCGTTGTACTGGTAGAGGGAGAAGTCGCCGTCGTGGTGACACCCAGGCTGGCGAGTGTGCTATTTGCGGGTGGCAAACTATGAATGTGCATTCTTATGCTCCAGGAAGGTGATAGAAATATAGGCCTCGCATGCCCGTCCAATCCAACGAATAGACCGTCTTTCGCATTCCATTACAAGCCCGGTAACCGAGCGTAATGGAGTCGGGGCGAATGGGAGTCTATGCAAACGCCGTACTCCACGCTGCCGTGGGCACACCGTGCCTCTCAATCAACCGTGTCGCTGATGCTTTCAAGAACTTGCGGCCGGTCCGAGCGGCAGCAGGCGTTTCGTTTTTGCGGCATGCTTGAGGTTTCCACATCGATGCCTGTTGCGTGAAAGTTCGGTAAACACGCTCGGCTGCGGCGGACGCCCCGTCGAGGCCATGCCTTGCGCAGCGCTGGATCGGGCGACCAAGTACCGGCATCGACTCTCTCTCACAATAAGGAAGCTAACCCATGGCGTCATCATCGTTGCCTGTATGGTTCATTACCGGTTGTTCGACGGGGTTCGGCAAGGAACTGGCGAGGCTCGTCCTCGCGCGCGGCTGGTGCGCAATCGTGACGGCACGCGACAAGACACGAGTCGCCGATCTCGTGACCGGTGCCGAAGATCGCGCCCTGGCGCTCGACCTCGACATCACCGACGCGACTCAGGTTGCCGCCGCCGTCAAAGCCGCACAGGAACGTTTCGGCCGGATCGACGTGCTTGTCAACAATGCCGGCTATGGTTACCAGGCGTCGGTCGAGGAAGGCGAGGAAGCCGAGATTCGTGCGCAGTTCGACGCGAACGTGTTCGGCCTGTTCGCGATTACGCGAGCCGTGCTGCCGCTCATGCGTGCGCAGCGCAAGGGGCATGTGATCAACATCACGTCGGTCGCGGGCCTCGCGGGCTTCCCGGGCTCCGGCTACTACGCGGCGAGCAAGCATGCGGTCGAAGGCTGGTCCGATGCGCTCGCGATCGAATGCAAGCCGCTTGACATCAAGGTGACGTGCATCGAGCCGGGTCCCTTCCGTACCGACTGGGCAGGGCGTTCGCTCAAGCAGACACCGAATCGTATCGAAGACTACGCGGACACCGTCGGCGCACGTATGAAAACCACGGCGCAGAACAGCGGCAAGCAGGCGGGCGACCCCGTGCGCGCCGCCGAGGCCATGATCAAGGTCTATGAGGAAGACAACCCGCCGCGGCACCTCGTGCTCGGGGCCTGGGGAGTCGACGCGGTCAAGACGACACTCAAGCGGCGCCTCGGGGAAATCGAAGCGTGGAGTGCGGTCGGCATTGCCACGGATTTCCCGGCCAACTGAATTTCACACGGCCTCGCCCGCCTCGCCGGAGATCACGCAGCGGACTTGCGCGCTTTCGAGCAAGCTTGGAAAAGGCGGCGGCGGGGGCGCATCCGTGAACAGGCAGTCGATCTGCGAGAGGTCGGCGAGCTGGACCATCGCGGCCCGGTTGAACTTGCTTGCATCGGCGGCCAGCCAGACTTCGCGCGCCTGGGCAATGATCGCCTGAGCGACCTTGACCTCGCGCAGGTCGAAGTCGCGCAGCGAGCCATCGGCTTCGATGCCGGAGATGCCGATCACGGCGATGTCGACCTTGAACTGCCGGATGAAATCGACCGTGGTCTCGCCGACGATGGCCCGATCGCGCGAGCGTACCGAACCTCCTGCGACGATCACCTCGCATGCGGGGTTGTCACTCAGGATCGTCGCGACATTGAGGTTGTTCGTGATGACGCGCAAGCCGCGGTGATGGAGCAGGGCCTTTGCGATCGCCTCGGTCGTGGTGCCAATATTGAGAATCAGCGAACAGTCATTGGGTACTTGCGCGGCGACCGCTCGCGCGATGCGCGCCTTGCCATCCGCGTTGAGTGTTTCACGCTGTTGATAGGCGAGGTTTTCGATGGTCGAGCTAGGTACACGCACGCCGCCATGAAAACGAGCCAGCAACCCCTCGTCCGCAAGACGCTGGACATCGCGGCGCACGGTCTGCAAGGTTACGTCCAACATTTCGGCCAATTGCTCGACCGTGACCGAGCTTCGGGCCCGCACGGTTTCGAGCAGCTTGATCTGGCGAGGATTGGGATTCATGGCGTAGGCGCACAGCGTAGACTGCGCCACTCTACACGAACCCAAACGAATGCGGATAAGGGAAAACTCCGAGATCAAACGCGCGATATCGAAATGCAATGAACGCATACGAAAACGCGTTACGTAAGCGCCCCTTCCGCTGCTCGATCGCCACCTGCGAGGCCGATGAAAAAGCCGCGCTCAGAAATGAGTGCGGCTCTTGATGGCGTTGCTCAGCTGACTGTGTAGCGTTCGAGCCAGTGCGCGTACGGTGCGGGAAGTGTCCACGAAGGACGATCGATTCCGAGATTGCGCGCAGCGCGATACGTCCAATGGGGATCCGCCAGATGCGCGCGCCCGACCATCACGAGATCGAGCTGGCTGTCCTTGACTGAGCGATCGGCGAGTGCAGGCGTATCGATTCCCCAAGCCGATGAAACCGGGAGCTGCGCCTCACGACGTACGCGCTCGGCAATCGGCGCGAGGAATGCGGGCGCCCATGGAATGTTCGCTGCCGGCGTGGAAAAGCCGACGCTCACGCTCAGCATGTCCAGGCCTTCCCGCTTGAAGTTCTTCGCCAGTTCGATGGATTCGGCGAGTGTTTCCTCATCGCGTCCGTCGTACTCGATCACGCCGAAGCGGGCTGTCAAAGGCAGATGCTCGGGCCAGACCTTGCGCACTGCGGCCAAGGTTTCGAGCAAGAAGCGGCTGCGGTTCTCGAGGCTGCCGCCGTAAGCGTCGTTGCGTTGATTGGAGTGTGTCGAGAAAAAGCTCTGACCGAGATAGCCGTGAGCAAAGTGCAGTTCCAGCCATTCGAAGCCGGCATCGAGAGCGCGTTTGGCTGCCGCAACGAAATCCTCACGAACGCGCGCGATGTCCTCGAGAGTCATCGCCTTGGGCACTTTAGGCAGGTGGGCGCCGAAGGCAACGGCCGAGGGCGCAATCGTCTGCCAGCCGCGCGCATCGTCTGCGGCGATATGGTCGTCACCTTCCCACGGCCGGTTGGCGCTGGCCTTGCGCCCGGCGTGGGCGATCTGGATGCCCGGCACCGAACCGGCTGCCTTGATGGAAGCGACGACCGGCGCGAAGGCCTGCGCCTGCTCGTCGCTCCAGATCCCCAAGCAGCCCGGCGTAATGCGACCCTCAGGCGAGACGGCCGTCGCTTCGACGATCACCAACCCTGCGCCACCGCGTGCGAGGCCGGCGATGTGCACACGATGCCAATCGTTGATCAGACCGTCGACAGCGGTGTACTGACACATCGGCGGAATCGCGATGCGGTTGCGCAAAGCAACGTCTTTGAGCTTGTAGGGTTCGAATAGTGCGGACATCAGGCGGCTTCCGTGGATAAGGTCGTTCGATACTTCGATGAAAATCGAACGAACGAGTATCGCAGAAACGACTTACATTTGCAGGATGCCCAACCACTACCATTCCGGCCCCAGGATGTACCCTTGAGCGGATCTTCATGCTCTGTGCCACGCGGTGCGACATCTGTCTCGTGTGAGCGAGGCCCCTTCCGGTGAACTTGGGGCAGGCCGTCCCAAATCGATCATCTCGCGCCACTTCCGCGTACTGCGCGAGGCGGGCCTCGCTGAGCCGCGCGTCGCTCGGGCAGTGCATCAGACACTTTGTGATTCTCTTCGAATTGCGCACGATAAATGACACTCAAGGATTCGCTCCCTTCATTACATGCAGATCCATTCTATTGAGACTGTGCCGATCTCTTTGGGGCATCGATCATGGAGTTGCGTGCTGGAGTCGACGCGTGATTGGCCATTGCTGCGGCGCTTTCCCGGTTCTCTCTAACGTCGCGATTTAGAGGCTTATTTCGGGTGTTCACGTTGTGTTCTTAATCGTGGTTTTGTTTGTCTTTTTAATTGTGCTGATGCTACACTGCCCCGGGGTATCGCAATTCGTTATTGACAAGCCTAACAATCATTATCAGTCAATGGCCTGCAGTAGCGTGACTCTGCGGTCGGTTGGGCCGTTTTCGGCGTATCACTACTGTTCGCATCCGTTGTTTCCAGGTCTTTCGGCCTGCAACTCAAGCAACGGGCAAGCAATGCATAAGCAAATGCCTTGAGTCCACTGCCTGAGGGCGATTTACCAGTATTGGGGAGCCGCCGCGGCAATGCCTTCACGCCATAGCGCTCATATTCGCAAGACGCTGTCCCATCGAAACAATCGTTGTGTAATACCCCTTGGGGAACTACGGTGATGAGCGGTATCTACAACCCTTTAGTGGTTTTTCTCTCTTTTATCATTGCGTTCCTTGCCTCTTACACGGCCTTGGAGCTATCCGGACGACTCGTTTTATTGCCCAATGCAAGGCAACGCTTTTGGTGGCTACTCGGCGGTGCCGCCGCCATGGGCGTGGGCATCTGGTCAATGCACTTTATCGGCATGATTGCCTTCTCGTTGCCCATTCCGGTTGGATACGACCTTTTGACGACGGCAGTTTCGCTTCTGGTCAGTGCTGCGACATCGCTCCTCGCACTAGCCACCGTGAGCGGGAGAGCCGTCTCGCGCATGCGTCTGTGCGTCGCCGGAACCATCATGGGCATGGGCATCGCCGGCATGCACTACATGGGGATGGCCGCGATGCAGATGTGCCCGCCGATTCGTTACACATCCTGGGTCGTGATGGCGTCGGTCGCCATTGCCATTGCGGCGTCGATGACGGCGCTGTGGTTGGCCTTCACGCTACGCACATCCGAGCAACCCAACCTCGTCTTCAAGCGGCTCGGTGCCGCGATCGTCATGGGGTTGGCCATCGGCGGCATGCACTACACGGGAATGGATGCGGCGAACTTTGCTGCGGGAAGTCTCGGTCTTTCCACCCATCAGATCGATGCGGATTGGCTCGCGCTGGCGGTACTGGCGAGTTCAATGGTCGTATTGATCGGCACGCTCATTTTCATCGGACTTCACACGAACCGTTTGTCTGACTCGCTCAAGCACGCACACAGCCAGTTACAGTATCTCGGTACGCACGACCCATTGACCGAGCTGCCAAATCGCCTGCTGCTCACCGGGCGCATTCAGCAGGCGATCGATGCCTGCGCCCACGGCGGACAGATGTTTGCCGTGTTGTTCGTCGACCTCGATGGCTTCAAGTCCATCAACGACTCGCTTGGCCATGCCGTCGGGGACGATCTGCTCAAGACCTGCGGTGACAGGCTGCGGCGGATCTTACGGCACGATGACATGATCGCGCGGATCGGCGGGGATGAATTTGTGATTGTCATGGATCGATTGCTCGAAGCGTCCGCAGCCGGAGCAGTCGCGAATAGCGCCCTGCACGAGCTTTGCCAGGAAATCGAAATCAACGGCGTGCGGCTGCGGGTGAGCGCGAGTATCGGAATTGCAGTGTTTCCGCGCGATGGTCACAACGTCGAGACATTGCTGCATAGCGCGGATGTCGCGATGTACTCTGCCAAACAGAGCGGGCGCAACACCTTCCGGCATTTCGAGCCCTCGATGAATACGTCTGCGCTCAAGACGCTGATCCTTCAGCATGACTTGCAACGCGCGCTGGAGGAGGGGCAACTGAGCGTTTCGTTTCAGCCCAAATTCAGAATCGCTGATCGCTCACTGAGTGGGGCGGAAGCGCTGCTTCGATGGCACCATCCCGATCTCGGTGATATTCCCCCTCTGGAATTCATACCGGTTGCGGAACGCTCCGGGCAAATCATCCAGATTGGCGATTGGGTCATCAAGGAAGTCTGTCGCATGATCTCCGACTTAGATGCGAGCGGACTACCGGCGATCCAGATTGCGATCAACTTGTCGCCGATACAGTTCAACTTGCGTGACCTGGTCGAACGAATCGATGACATCGTCCGATCGGCGGGCATTGCTCCTGAACGCATGATGTTCGAAATCACCGAGAGTGTCGCTATGCAAAACATGGACAAAACGTCCGCGACCATCCAGAAATTCCGGGCATTCGGCTACGATATGGCCATCGACGATTTTGGCACGGGCTATTCGAGTCTGGCGTACCTGCAACAATTCTCGATCAAACAGATCAAAGTGGATCGCATTTTTGTCCAGGGGCTGGATGTACATGAAAGAGAGGGGCTCGCGCTCGTGTCGACGATCGTGAACCTTGCGCGTGCCCTCGATATGGATGTGGTGGCGGAAGGCGTCGAAACGGAAACGCAGATGGAAAGGCTTGCCTCCCTGGATTGCGATCAAATGCAGGGCTTTCTGCTCAGCAAACCGCTGCCTGCCGCGGCCTTTCAACAATTTCTGAGTGGCGTCGCCGGCCTTTCTCATCATGAACTGCAGCCCGCGTGAGAGGTTGATCCCGCGACGCAGACAAGTCGCGCCTGTACCAGACCAACTGGAATGGATAACTGGGAGACCCGCATGAATCAGCCGGATGAGTTGCTGCATACGGTATATGTAAAAGCCGACAGGCTCCTGATTGCCGTCGTTTGGGGCTTGTTCGCGATCTCTTGTGTGCTGGCGACACGCAACTACAACCTGAACGCCGTACTGTGGGTCGGGCTGCCTACCGCCGCGGTCGCGTCGATGCTGACTTACTGGCGCGCAGGTGCACTCGTGACGCGCCTCTTTCTGGCCGCCAGTCTGATGACGTTCGCTACATTGCAGATTCATCAGGAACGCGGCCTGAGCGAATTGCACTTTGGCGTCTTTGTGCTGATGTCGTTCCTGCTGGCCTATCGGGACTGGCGACCGATCCTCTGCGCCACCGGCGTCATCGCGGTGCACCACTTCACGTTCAACTATCTCCAGCTTGCCGGGCTGGATGTCTATTGCCTCACACAGCCGGCGTGGTCGACCGTGCTCTTGCATGCGGCCTACGTTGTCGTCCAGGCCGGGTTGCTGATCTTCATCTCGCTGCATATGAAAGCCGATGCCCAAACGGGCCTGGAACTCGCCGTCCTTGGCGAAAACCTCTCACGGCAAGCAGGCAAATTCGATCTGCGCCTCCCGCCCATGAAGCTCGAAGGGAGCAGCAGCCGCACCTTCAAGGACACCCTCGACGCCATCCACGATACGATGCGCGAAATCACGGCGACGATCGACTGGATGACCGGTTCATCGGACAACATCGCTGCCGAAAACCACACCTTGTCGCAGCAATTCACGACACAAGCCGAAACGCTCAATGCGACCAACACCGCGATGGAGCACATTGCGCAGCGGGTCAGGGAAAGCGCGCAACATGCGGCATCGGCAAACAGCCTCGCGCGGCAAACGTCGATCGTGGTACAGCAAAGCGGACAAGCCGTCGGCGAGGTCGTCGACAAGATGAACGAGATCGATCAGGCCGTGCATCGGATGGGCGACATGATCGCCATGATCGAGAGTATCGCGTTTCAGACCAACCTCCTGGCGCTGAACGCTTCGGTCGAGGCGGCCCGTGCGGGTGGCCACGGACGAGGTTTCGCGGTGGTGGCCCAGGAGGTCCGTACGCTCGCCCATCGAAGCGCGAGCGCCGCACGCGAAATCAAGGACCTGATCGGGGATTCATTGCAGCGCGTCGAGCACGGCTCGACGCTCGCGACACGTGCCGGCGCGGCCGTGCAGCAGGTTGTCGGCCATGTGGAAGACGTCGCCAGGCTGATCGAGCAGATCAGCACGTCAAGTGATGCCCAGAGCCGCGATGTCGATCAGTTCAGTCAGGGCATGGGCAAGATGGACGCGATGCTGGAGCGCGACGTTCAGCACGTCAAGGGCGTGGCTTCGGCATCGGCAGGCTTGCGCGAGAAAGCGCGGACATTGCGCGAGGCGATGTCGATTTTCCTGGTCGAGCACGACACGAACTCATGCAATATGCAATCGGCTCAAGAACCAGACGGTGGTCCTAGGAAGGTGACTTTAGTATAAGGGCCATTGTATGACCGTTCCACTGCGACTTCGTCGTGACGCTCAGCGCGCACTCACTTGACGGCGTCGTGCGACATCTCCTGCGTTCAACATGACGCCTGTCATTGCATCAACCGGTTAAACTCGCACTTGGAACGGCACCACGAGACGATTACGCGAACGTATTGATCATCGTCCCTAGCGTGCCGCCGCTGGCGAGCGAAGTGGATGCAGCCGTCTCGACCAGGGCTAGCGCATCAGTCTGCTGCGTGTTGACCCCGGCACTGAGATGCGCCTGCGCATTTTGCTGTGCGATGACTTGCAGGGCCATGCCGGAGGCGGATGGTGCGACGTTCATGGTTGTTATCCTTTGTTAGAAGGACAAGAGACTATCACGATGGCTGATGCGTTGCTTGGCAGCAGAGTCGTCGTGCGGGACAGGCCCAGAGATATACTTCCTGCATGGAACTCGACCCCCGCGATCTCGACAAGATCAGTGCCGTCACGTTGCAGCACTACGAGGTGCATGCGGAAGATTTTCGCATCGGCACCTGCGACCATGACGTCACGCAGAACATCGCGGCGCTGCTGCGCCATATCGAAGTCGAAACCCCTCTTACGATCCTGGATTTCGGCTGCGGGCCGGGGCGAGATCTCAAGGCCTTCACCACACTGGGCCATCGCGCGATCGGCCTCGATGGCGCCGAGCCCTTCGTTGCGATGGCGCGTGACGCGACGGGCTGTGACGTCTGGCATCAGGATTTCCTGCATCTCGATTTGCCGGCCGAGCACTTTGATGGCGTTTTCGCCAACGCCGCGCTGTTCCATGTCCCGAGTCAGGCATTGCCGCGCGTGTTGCGGCAATTGCACGCGACACTGAAGCCCGGCGGCGTCCTGTTCAGCTCCAACCCGCGCGGCGCGAATCAGGAAGGCTGGAACCAGGGCCGCTACGGTGTCTTCCATGATCTCGAAGCATGGCGCCGATACATGGCGGACGCGGGCTTCGTCGAACTCGAGCACTATTACCGGCCTGCCGGCTTGCCGCGTGAGCGGCAGCCGTGGCTCGCCAGCGTGTGGCGCAAGCCGGTTGCCTGAAACACCCGATCGGATAAGATACGGCTCGCCAAGTAATTTTCCGAACAAGCGGAGTGTTTGCAGTGATTCGACCGAGCAACGTATTCAAGGATAACCTCGCCCAACTGCCTGCCATCGACGGTATCGAGCGTATCGATCTGGTCGACGGCAAGGGCACAGTGGTGTCAAGCATCGAGAATAGGCCGGGCAAGCAGGGCTCATTGGCGGTGTACCACTATCTGCTGCAAGCGTTCGGTACGCTGGACGCCAAGGCAGCCGAGCATGGCCTCGCGGTGTTCGCCGAGCACACGGCCGACGCGCGCAACCGTCCGGGTGCGCATCCGAACGTCGATCGCCTGCTCGCGATCGCAGCCGGTGGGGAAGCGTTGCGCATCGACGTCGTCGTCGCGGCCTGAACGCACAACCGTGCACGGGGGAGCTCGGCTCACGCACGGCGAGCGGAGCCCCCGGAAGTGGCTCAGTTCGCGTGCGATTGACAGCTTGGGTTTGCAACGCTCTCACGCTTGGCTTCGAACGCGGCCTTCACGACGGGGTCACTTCGAGGACATGGTAGCTCCATGGCGGAAGATCCACGTAAAGACCGCGCGCAATGAGGTCCTTACCGTCGCGATCAAAACCGGCCGACCCCATCATGTCCTTCATCCGCACTATACGGCCGGCCACGTCCGAAAACGGGAATCGGACATAACACTGGCTCTGGTTGCCAGCATAGTTGACGATAATGAGTCGCCGCTCGCCCTCGTCTCGCTGCCAGGACCACGCGATGAAACAGTCCCAGGTCCAGTTGCCCTCCCAGGCCGGCACGCGTTCGAGCAAGCTCCACGCGCCGTCTCGAAAGATCGGCTGCCGCAGCACCGCCATGAGGTTCTCATAGAAACCTTTCAAGCTCGCGTCGACAGGCTCAAATGGCGCGCGGACCAGGTGTGGCGAAATGCGTTTCCTGCGACCCTCGAACTGGCCTTGGTGGAACAAGCGCAGGCCGGGTGACAGAAACGTGATGATGGCCGCGGCTTCGTGTCTGCCGGTTTCGAAGGTCGCCGCGGCTCGGGGCTCGTCGTGGTTTTCCAGGAAGCGGGCCAGCTTGTCCTGACAATCGAGCCCGGCTTGCAAATGCTCGCGTAGCGGCACGGCGTACGCATCGCGCAAGCGGTCATACAGTCGCTTGTCATAGGCGTAGTCGAACCCCTGCTGCTGCATCGTCCATTCCAGATCCCAATAGACCTCGGCCATAAACAGGAACTGCGGATGCTTGCGCCGCACCGATTCAATGGCCGTCGGCCAGAAGGGATCGGCTCGGATGCCCCAGGTCCGTTCGAACACGTCGGGCAAGACCAGCATGGCCATGTCGCAGCGCACCGCGTCACATTGCCCGGCAATTCTCTCCAGCTCACCGATCATCGCCTGCTGCAGGTCCGGATTGCCATAGTTGAGCTGCAGCGTGTCGGGCCAGCCATCGAAGTACGGATCTCGGCCATAGGCAAGCAGCAGCGGTCCGGCTCTTGTTTGCACCCTGCAGTAGTTGCGCGGTGAACGAGCCAGGTCAGTCTCGTTGCCATGGACAAAGTAGTCCGGATGCTCGTCGATCCACGGGTGATCCGGAGCCATGTGGTTCGGCACGAAGTCGAGCATCAACTTCAGTCCGCGTTGTTGCATCCGCTCTCGCAATCGTGCCAGCGCAGTAGCGCCGCCCAGATCGCGATGGACAGCGTAGCTCTGAATCGCGAACCCAGAGCCGGCGATGTCTTCTTCCTTGAGGTCCGCTAGCGTTTCGGCAAACTCTCGACACCATTCGGTCTTCGCTCGCGAGATCGCCTGCGCCGCAGGGCCGGTCTGCCAGACGCTCAGCAACCAGATCCAGTCAAAACCCAACTCGGCAAAGTGATCCAGTTCGGTATCCGGAATATCGTCCAGCGTCGCGCTCCTGCCCAGCACGCGAGACAACTCAGTCAACCATACGCGTGTGTTGATTTGGTACAGCACCGGGTAGCGCAGCTCGAACATACTCGCTCCTTCACGACTCGCCTATGCCTTGGCCGTCTACCCGTTCCCTTATGATCCCGGCCATCATGCGCCCGCGATCGGTTTCCAGCACGGTTTTGGCGTCGACACGCCCAAACAAGTCCAGCAGAGGGGCGACGAGACCCGTCCAGCCTGTCTGGTGGCTGGCCCCAAGGCCCGCGCCATTGTCGCCGTGGAAGTACTCGTAAAACAGGAGCAGGTCGCGCCAATGCGGATCATTCTGGAACTTGGCCGTTCCGCCGTAGACCGGTCGTCGCCCGTTGGCATCGCGCAGGAACGTGCCCGTCAACCGGCGGATGAGCTCCTGCGCCACCTCGAACAGCGTCATGTGCTGCCCTGAACCGGTCGGACATTGAACCTTGAACTCATCGCCGAAAAAACTGTAAAGGTTCACCAGCGCCCGGACGATCAGCAAATTGACCGGCATCCACACCGGACCGCGCCAGTTGGAGTTGCCGCCGAACATGCCGGTATTCGATTCGGCCGGCAGGTACTGCACCTTGTACTCTTGTCCCCCGACCTGAATCACAAACGGATGGTCGAGGTGATGGCGAGAGAGCGAACGGATGCCGTGCGGCCCCAGGAACTCGTTCTCGTCGAGCAGGTAGCCGAGCACGCGCTCGAGTTTCCGCTTGTTGAGGATCGATAGAAGCCGCCGTTCCCGATGGCCGATGTAACCCGCATCGGTCGGGGCCACATGGGCAACCAACTCGGGGTAGCGGCGCCGAAACTGTGCGATCAGCTCCATCAGTTTCGGATAGTGAATGACGGAGTCCGCTTCGAACACTGTCGATGCGCACAGCGGCAACAGCCCCACCATCGACCTTATCTTCAAACGCATCGTCTGGCCATCGGGGAGCCGCAGCAGATCATAGAAAAAGCCGTCCTGCTCGTCCCACATCTCGTCTTGATGTTCGCCGCGCCGGTCCATCGCATAGGAAATCCACATGAAATGCTGGACGAACTTGAAGGCGACCTCCTCGTAGACCCGGTCGTGCTCACTCAGAATAATGGCGATCTCCAGCATGCTCTGGCAATAGAACGCCATCCATGCCGTCCCGTCCGCCTGCTCCAGCGATCCGCCGGTCGGAAGCTGCGCGCTGCGGTCGAATACACCGATGTTGTCCAGACCCAAAAAACCTCCGGCGAAGACGTTGCGCCCAGCAGGGTCCTTGCGATTGACCCACCAGTTGAAGTTGAGCATCAATCCCTGAAACGAGCGTTCGAGGAATTTCGGGTCAGCCCGGCCCAACTCTCTCTCGTACTTGTACAGCCAGAGCGTGGCCGCGGCATGCACCGGCGGATTCACATCGCTGAAATTCCACTCGTAGGCGGGTATCTGCCCGCTTGGGTGGAGGTACAGGGTACGCAGCATCAGCAGCAACTGCTCCTTGGCGAAATCGAAATCCACGAGTGCCAGGGAGACCGTGTGGAAAGCCAGGTCCCAAGCCGCGTACCACGGATACTCCCACTTGTCCGGCATGGAGATCACGTCGGCGTTCAGCATATGGAACCACTCCGTATTGCGCACGTCGTGGCGAACGGTGTCGAGCAATGGATGACTCCCGTGCTCGCGCAGCCAGTGCTCCAGGTCGAAGTAGTAGTACTGCTTGCTCCACAGCATTCCCGCCAACGCCTGGCGGTGCACCCGGCGCTGATCTTCGCTCAACGATGGCGGCGCAATCCGCGCGTAGAACTCATCAGCTTCGGCGATACGCCGATTGAATACGTCCTCGAAGTCGCCAAAGGCATTGTCCACTCTGCTTGCACTCAGGCGCAGCCGGATGGTCATGCTGGCACCACCTGGCACGTCACAGACATAGTGGGCCGCAGCCTTGGTTCCCGTCTTGGCGGGATTCACCGCGCCGCTCTGTCCCGAGATGACGTACTCGTGGAACGCATCCTTGACGTAGGCAGACGCGTTGGGCTGACCCGAGAGACGCTGCGCATTGCTCTCGTTTTCGGTGAAGAGCGACTCCGGGGAGCCATCGCAATGGAGCCAGTACTCGCCCAGCTCATGATGGAGAGCCCGAATGGCGCCAGGACCCGCATCGCTCAGCGAGGGCTTGCGATCGTCCTCACCCCACGACCATGTGTTGCGGAACCATAGTGTCGGCAGGACCCGCAGTCGTGCCGCTTCCGGTCCGCGGTTGTGCACGGAAATACGCACGAGGATGTCTTCCGGACCCGCCTTGGCGTATTCGACGAACACGTCAAAATACCGGTCATCATCAAAGATACCCGTGTCGAGCAGTTCGTATTCGGTCGTCTCCCGGGATCGTCCCCGGTTGGTCTCAACCAGGTCCCGGTAAGGATATTCTCGCTGAGGGTACTTATAGAGGTACTTCATATAGGAGTGGGTGGGCGTGCTGTCGAGGTAGAAGTAATACTCCTTGACGTCTTCGCCATGGTTGCCCTCGCTGTTCGTGAGGCCGAAGAGACGCTCCTTCAAGATCGGGTCGTGTTCGTTCCACAACGCCAGTGCAAAGCACAGCCGCTGCTTGTCGTCGCAAAGTCCGCCGAGCCCGTCCTCGCCCCACTTGTAGGCGCGTGAGCGCGCCTGATCATGACTGAAGTAGTTCCAGGCGTCGCCGCCGTCGCTGTAGTCCTCCCGGACCGTCCCCCACTGCCGCTCGCTGAGGTAAGGGCCCCACTTTTTCCACGGTACTTGCGCCTCACGCGCGTCGTTCAGGCGCTTTTGTTCCACTACGTCGACGATTGCAGGGCCCATGCTTTTCCTCCGTCACCGGTGAGAACTCAACTCGACACAAGGCACGCGGACCATTTGCCTTCAGACGCCCGCCCCAAACGTGCGTAACCGGTGAGGCAGAGCGCGCAGATGAGCCATGAGCGATTCGGAGAATTCAAAGGCGACATGGTGTGAGCCTGCCCGCGTCAAATCGGCTTCTGCTCGTCTGGTTCACCACTTGGCGACGGGTCCTCAACCCACTGCCAGAACAACTTGTAGCCCACCGCGAGCACCACTGGACCAATAAACAGGCCAATGACGCCACCGGTGACCATGCCGCCCAGAGCGCCGATGAGCACCACCGGCATTGGCACGTCGACGCCACGGCCCAGCAACAGGGGCTTGAGCACGTTATCGGCCAGCCCCGCGATGAACACATAGATCGAGAAGACGATGGTCGCCACGCTTGCACCCTCCGTGGCAAAGACGAAAATGATCACCGGAATGGTGATCAGCGTCGCCGGCAGCTGGAGGATTCCAAGCAGCAGCACCGCCAAAGCCAGCAGGCCGGCGCCAGGAATACCCTTGATCACGAAGGCGACGCCAATCAACAGCATCTGGATAAAAGCGATGCCTACGACCCCCTGGGCCACCGCGCGAATGGTGGCGGTGCACAGCACGGCGATGCGCGGACCTCTCTCCGGGCTGAAGATGCGCGAGGTAATCTGCACGGCACTGCGAGTGCCCTTCTCGCCATACGCCATGAGGATGCCCGCGATGATCAGGGCGAAGACGAAGATCAGCAGTCCCTTGCCCAGGTTCGCGACGATGCCAAGCAGCACACGGCTGATGTCCTTGATCTGCGGTGCGAGTCTCTGCGCCAGGCCGGTCATGTTGGTGGCGGCTTGCTGCCAGAAGTCATGCAGACGTGGGCCGACCAGCGGCCAAGTGGCGATCGAGTCGGGTGGTGGCGGAATGGGCAAACCTTCGGTCTTGACGATGGCCATGCCATTTGCCACGGATTCGACCATGGCGACGCCCAACAGGTAGGTGGGCACGATGATGATGCCGATCGCGATCAGGACAATCAGCGTGGCGGTGTATCCGTCTTTGTTGCCCAATTTGGGCCTCAGCCTCACCTGCAGCGGGTAAAGGGTGACCGCCAGGATCAAGGACCAGACGAGCAGGTTGAGGAACGGGAGGACGACCTCAAAGCAGAAAATCGCCAGGACAGCGATCAGTCCGGCCCGGATCAGCGCATCGAGCAGTCCACGGGACAGTACCTTCTCGGAAGTGGGCGTGGGCAACATCGATGGGCTCCCTGCACGTCGTCACAACGGTTCACATCGGTAGGCCAGGTAACAGGCTCAACGGGCGGCCGAGGATCGCCCGCAGCGGCGTGCCAAACCGTGGCAAGTCATTGCTTGCCAGTCACCCATGTGCAGGCAACACGATACGTCTGGGTACGTGTCCATCGAGGAGTCCGTTGCCACGCACGGAGTTCGATGAAATCAATATTGGTAGTGACGCTGGTCGAGCGCAATTGGACTTTGGTCCAATGGAGCGTGAGATCTCATGGCGTCACACAAGGAATTGCAAACGCAGATTGATGGGCTCACGCGCCAAGCTGAAGAGGTGAGGGTGGCAGAACCGCACGCCGTAGTCGAGGACGCTAAGCAGAACGCCCAAAGGAGGTTCGCGTCTGATGCGCCCGTCTATATTCGTTGATGCGGAGTTTAGATGACTATAATCAACATAGCAGTGCTACCGGATGGACAGCGCGTTGGCGCACCTCGCCTAGCCGCTGCGTGGTTTTTGGCCGCAACACGCTCATGTCGCGCGGGGGTCTCGTGAAACTCAGCCAATGGAAAGCGCAGGCAAGTCCTCAACAACGCACGCGGGCACGGAACAAGCTGAGGGTTGTGATTGCCGCAATCGGCTCGCTAACGGCTGTTGCCGGCATCGGCATTTGTATAAACGGCCTGGTCGAATTCAATAAAACAAAGGTCGCGGTTGGCGTCTGCATCATGGTCATCTCAACAGTCACCTACATTGTGATGCTCACGAGAGCGAGCTAGATTATCTATCGGCATTTTTTCCGGCTTGACGAAGTAAGCGCGCGTGAAGAGATCCGAAACCCACATGCGCGTGCTGGCTTCGCGGGGAACCGGTGAGGACGCTAATCAAATTCGACCCCTGTGGGCTTAGGTCTCATTCGGAGCGTTCCGTCAAGACCTGCACGGTGATCGTCCGATTTTTCCAGAACATATTGTGTACTCGGGGCTGCAGGCGGCGCAGCGTTTCCGGACCAACCTCCCCGAAGCTCAACAGGACGGCGGGGCGCGAACCCTCGCTCGCGATATGCTGGATGTCATCGAAGGGCGGGAACCCATATGTGCTCAAGAATTCCTTGATCTCCTCATCGGTGGTGTCTGGATCGACATTGCCTATCCATAACTCTGCCATGATGTTCCTCCGAATCCTTTGATTGCAGTCGCCACGCTCATCCGCCGAGTGCAATGATCGCCACGGTCAGCGCGACGCCGAGGGCCACCATCGCCACACCCGCTCTCCACCCGCCGAATCCTGCATGGCGGCCTAGCGCGATGCCAGCACAGAACAACATGACGAACGTCAGCACACGCGAGACAAACAAGGCAGTCGAGGGGTCCCTGAACAGGACGAACGGCAATGCCACCGGGAAGGTCGAGAGCACGATAAGGGCAAAAATCGCCACCGCGCCGATATAGTCATTGCGCCTCAGCCGCGGACGGTGTGGCAGGGTCGTCATGGTGGCAATACGCGCGCGGATAAGCTCCAGTTCACTATCGGCAACGAGCGGCTTCATCGTCTTCGGCAACGCGTCGCGGAGCGCCCGAACCCCGGCGGCCACGGCCGGCTCGTTTTTTACAGTGAGGGCAAGCGTGAGTAGCCTACCGCGATTCGTCAGGGTGCGCACGAGATACATGACAGCGTCGGCCAATCCCCATGCGAGGTTGCAGCCAAGTGCCGTGTACAGCATTTTTCGACCGGCATCTTCTCCTGCCGTGGCAGCCGACACGGCGCCAACGAAAGTCAGCGCCATGAACAATCCGAAGCACGCTTCTGAAACCCGATCGACGGTATCGAGGATCGGCTCGCGTGTTTCGACGTCGTCCAGATGGGTCGGGCCGGTACCGCTCATGAACGCTCCTAGTGCGGACGGACAATCACCGGGTGGTGTGGCTGGAGGACCGATCCATGAAGCGTACGACGCTCGGGGCGGTCACGGTATTGGACCAAGGTCGCATTGCCGCTCTTCGTCCGTGCGCCTAAATTGTGAAAGGACCTTCAAAAAATGCCCATAGGTCAGCGTGCGCAGCATGGAGACGGGAATGGCAAAGACTGAGCTCAGGAAGGACGGGTCCCTGGAAAGCAAGAACCTGTCGTACAAGGACTACAGGAAGGCTCTATTCCAGTTGCATGTGGAACTGGTCAAGCTCCAGGAATGGGTGGTGCAAACCCGCAGCAAGGTTTGCATTGTCTTCGAAGGACGCGACGGTGCGGGCAAGGGCGGCACCATCAAGGCGATCACCGAGCGCGTCAGCCCGCGCATATTCCGCGTGGTCGCGCTGCCCGCGCCTACCGAACGTGAAAAGAGCCAGATGTATGTTCAACGCTACCTGCCGCACTTGCCGGCTGGAGGCGAAGTCGTGATCTTCGACCGCAGTTGGTACAACCGCGCAGGCGTCGAGCGGGTGATGGGCTTCTGCTCCGAGGAGGACGTGCAGCACTTCTTGAGGGCGGTGCCGCTGGTCGAGCAGGCGATCGTCGGGTCCGGTATCGTCCTGCTCAAATACTGGCTGGAAGTCAGCCAGGAGGAGCAGACTCGCCGGCTCGAGGAGCGCATCCATGACGGGCGCAAGGTCTGGAAACTATCCGACATGGACCTGAAATCCTATAGTCGATGGTATGACTACTCGCGTGCACGCGACGCGATGTTCCGCGCTTCCGATAGCGCGATCGCCCCGTGGTTCGTGGCTGTTTCGAACGACAAGCGGCGTGCGAGGCTGAATATCATCAGTGATTTGCTTCAGAAGATTCCCTACGAAGCGATGCCCCGCAAGAAAGTGACTTTGCCCAAGCGGCAAAAGCCAGACGGCTATGAAGAACCCGACTATCCGTTTAAGTACATAGCGGAGAGATTCTGACTCTGGCGAATCACTGCTAACCCCGGGGCACGGAGAGAACGCCATGAATGTTCTTGTGCAACACGGCTTCCTGGTGGTGAGCATTGCAGCAGCGCACCAAAGCTGTACGCGCGAACGATCATGAACGAGACATGCTCGATGGTTTTTGTCGTGGACCACGACGACGACATGCGCGGCGCATTGGCGCGGCCGCTTCGCTCGGCTGGTTATCGGGTCGAGGCATACGATTGTGCGGATACGTTTCTGGGGTATGCCGATCTCGCTCATTGTCCAGCCTGCGCGTTGCTCGACCTTCAATTGCCCGAGCGCAGTGGATTGACCGTGCAGCGCAAATTGCATGCGACACTGCCGATCATTTTCATTTCCGGACATCGGGATGTCAGTGCGGTCGTCGAGGCAATGAAGGACGGCGCGACAGACTTCTTGCTCAAACCGGTGCGCGATAGCCTCCTGCTCGATGCGACCGGGCGTGCACTTGAACGCTCGCGCAGGATGTTGGAATCACGGCGGGAACTGGCTGACATCCAGCATCGTGCAAGCCGGCTGACGCCTCGCGAGCGTGAGGTCATGACGCTTGTCGTGGCAGGGTGCCTGAACAAGCAGGTTGCGAGCGAACTGGGTACGGCGGAGAAGACCATCAAGATACATCGCGCGCGCGTCATGGAAAAAATGAAGGCGAAGTCGCTGCCAGAACTGGTGCGTCTCGCCGACAAGGTCTTCGCAGATACCGATCGGGTTTCATGATAGGGATAGCAGTCGCGCCGCAGACCATCGGTCAACGGTCGAACCCGCGATATTGCGGCGCGAGCGAAATGGGCTATGACGAACTAACGCCGGCCACCGCCACGTCCGCCTCCGCCTCCGCCTCCGCCTCCGCCTCCGCCTCCGCCTCCGCCTCCACCACCACGGGCTGCGCCGCTCCCACGGTTATAGTTCGAGGCCTGCTGGCTGGTTTGTCCGCGATTGTAGTCACGCTGCGTCGCGCCGCCTCCGCCGACGCCCTGGAATGCCGAGTCGCGGCTGCCTCCCGAGTAAGCTTCGCCACTTCTGTGACCGGATTGCGCGTTTGACGAACCGGCACGAGTGGGCGTTTGCGCGCGATTGCTCGCTGCGGCACTTCGGTTGGACGACTGTGCGCGATTGCTCGCTGCGGCACTTCGGTTGGACGACTGTGCGCGATTGCCGGCTTCGGCGTTGCGGTTGGACATCTGTGCACGATCGTTGGCTGAGGCAGTGCGGTTGGACGTCTGTGCTCGATTGCTGGCTGTAGCACCTCGATTGGCCCGGTCGGACCGATCGTTGACACCCGCGGTTCGGCCTGCGCGGTCGGCAGCACTCACGTTGTTCTGGCGACCCGCGCGATTTCCGGCTTCCGCCCGATTGGCGACGCTCGCACGCTCGGTCGCGCCGCCGGTGCGCCCGCGATAGTCGCGTCGCGCGTCGGCGCCCTGCGCACCTCTGGCGTACTTGTCACGCGTCGCGTTGTCGCGGTAGGCGACGCCCTGACGATGACCCGCGTCGTGGTTCCACTTGCCGCCCTCTACCTTGGTACGATCGAAATTGCGGGAGATATTGGCGGCCTTGTTCACGTTGATGTTGACGTCATTGTTGTTCCAGTTGCAATTGCCGAAGATTGCGCCTGCTGCCGCGATGCCGACCCCCCATGCAAATCCGCTCGCGAGTGCGGCGCCGGGGTAGTAGGCCGGATACGGCGGCCAGTAGGTCGGCGGGTAAGCGGGAGCGCTCCAGCCGCCGTAGACGACGCTCGGGTTGTAGGAGGGCACGTAGATCACCTGGGGATTGGATGGCTCGATGCGCACAATGGTTTGCGGCGCCTCGGCCGCCTGGCCGCCCTGGCTCGGGGTAGGTGCTTCGACAACCACCTTCTGTTGCGCGTTGGACGTCAGGTGTCCGGATTTTTGTGCACGCGCCCTCAATCGCTGCACGGCGTCGAGCACGTCCTTTTCATTGGCAAGGAACGCATCTCCGAGCCTCTGGGTCCAGTCGAGCTTGTCGTTCATCGGTTCCAGCACTTGCGGAAATGCCACCAATGACTTGACGCTGACGTCCCACGGCTGGTCCTCCACCGCTTTCACAGCGGCTTCACCCTTCAGGTCCTTGTGCGTTCTCACCCAGCGGGCAGCATGCACGACTTCGAGCGGATAGGTCGACGCCATCAGGATTTGCGATAACAGCGAGTCGGGATAGAGCGCAATCGGCGCGACCAGCGCCTCGATTTCCTCCGGTGGAAATTGCTGGGCCTGAGGCTCGGGCGTCGAGGCCGGAAGTGGCGCAGACGCTGCGTCCGCAACAGAGGCTGCGGCTGGAGCAGGGGCCGGGGCTGCGGCCGGCGCCGCGACAGGCGCCGAAGCGGGCTGAGTCTGAGCCTGCTGATCCTCTTGCTTCGATGGGCAGCCAGCCAATAGGACGACGAAGCCAATGCTTAAGAGTCGTGCAATCCTTATCGTCATGGTCACTCCCCGTTCGTTCCGTCAGGCAGCGAAATGTTCGTGGGCTTCAATCCCACAGGGTCGCATGATGAGGCGGATGAATCCGCTGACCGGTCGAAGCGGCGACGCTGCACTGTGAGCAGATGCTGGAACGCATACTAGATTAGTACTTGCCGTCCGATCGGTACAGTTAGATGTTATGTGATCGAGCATTGCCAGGCTAGAAAAGACCGGACACACAGTGCACTCCATCGAGGTGTTTGCGCGAGTGCGGAATGCCGCAGATCATTTGACGACGCACGACCGTTTGCGTTATTGGACCAAGGTCCAATAACGCCCGGATGACACAGCGCATACACTGAAAAGAGCCCATCAGGTGATTGGAGGGTCACGCTCGCCCTTCATGTCGGATACGTGTGCGCAAAGGCATGAAAGGCTGCGGACCCAGGGCTCATTCCCTGGAGCGCAGAAATGAAGACCAAGGAAATTATCTTCGCGGCCGCCCCTGTGGTGATCTCCTATCCGGCTGATCTGGCGATGGGTGAAAGACCAGCCGCAACCTGAGCGTGTCCAGGAATAGACGCAGCCTTGAGGCTGCGGGGACAAATCCCGTGTTGCCCTTAATGCGCCCATTCGGAATGGCGGTACTGCTCGGGGCAGCTTGCCTGAGCGGATGCATGCAAGTGGGACCGGACTTTCATCCGCAGCATGAGAGCTGGAGCGAGCACTGGAGCAGTACGTCGATCGAGCAGGTCACGCAGCAGGGGACCCAGCCTGACACACGGCAATGGTGGCGGATTTTTGGTGATCAGAATCTCGAACGTCTGATTGCCGAAGCCGATGCGAACAACGGCGACCTGAAGATTGCCGGCCTGCGCGTGATCGAGGCGCGCGCCCAACTGGGCATCGCGCTCGCGGGACGCTACCCACAGTTGCAGCAGGCCAATGCTGATGTGCTGTACTCGGCGCGCAAGCGTTCGGATGGATTCAACCCGCGCTCGGGCGGCTACTGGCAGTACGGGATGAGCTTCAGTATCGGCTGGGAACTGGATTTCTGGGGGCGATTCAGCCGCGCGATCGAGTCGGCCGACGCCACATTCTTTGCCGCGCAAGCCAATCGGGATGACGCTTTGGTCCTACTGCACGCGCAGGTTGCCGATACCTATTTCACGCTGCGTACGGCTGAGGCGCGTTTGCGTATCGCACGCGAAAATGCCCAGTTGCAAAAGCGCAGCTACGATATTGCGCAAAAGCTCTTCAAGAGCGGTGAAAGTGATGAACTCGACCTTCAGCAGGCGAAGACGCAGTACCTCGGCACACTGAGCAGTATCCCCGATTTCGAGAGCCAGATCGTGCTCGCGCGTCATGCGCTGTCCGTGCTGATGGGGCGGCCGCCTGGTCCATTGGCGGAGCTCGATGTGCAAGCGGGCAGGGAAGGCGTGATTCCCCTCGTCGACCGGGCCGTGCTGCAGGACGTCCCGGCCGATCTGCTGCTTCGCCGCCCGGACGTTCGCGCGGCCGAACTGCAGATGGCCGCGCAGTCCGCGCTCATCGGCGTGGCGAAAGCGGATCTGTACCCGTCCGTGTCGCTGTTGGGCTCGCTTTCCTGGAGCGCCAGTTCGCTCACCGGTGCACCGAACACGCTGGCCGTCGTCGGCGGTCCAAGCGTCACGTGGAATCTGTTCGATCACGGCAGGATCACTAACAATGTGCGGGTGCAGGACGCCCGCCTGCAGGAGTTGACCGTTGCCTACCAGAATACCGTGCGCGAGGCGGCCCGCGAGGCCGACGATGCTGCCACGGCACTGATTGCCGCGTTGCAACGGGACACTATCCTGAACGACGCGCAAGGGGCCGCGCGCCGCTCGCTCACGCTCGCGAATACGATCTATCGGGAGGGGTACTCGGACTTCCAGCGGGTCCTCGATGCGCAGCGCGCCTTATTCGCGCAGCAGGACGCGTACGTCGTCAACCGCAGCAATGCGGTGGGCAGTCTCATTGCGCTCTACAAGGCACTCGGCGGAGGCTGGTACACGGAGCAGCCGCTCGTCGATCCCGCGACCCGCCAGCAGATGCAGCGACGCACCGACTGGGGCGAATTGCTGAACGAGCTTGATGCGCCGTCCTCCACCCCCGGCCCGTCAGAAGGTTCGTCCCGATGAGCGACACGCCCGATCCCTCCGCCGCCACGCCATCGTCTGCCGCCGACCCTTCGGGCAAGGCGGTGAAGTGGGTCGTCGGCCTGATCATCGTGAGCCTCACCTGGTACTTGCTCGCCGATCGCTTTACGCCTTACACGCAACAGGGACGGGTGCAGGCCTATGTCGTGCCCGTCGCCGCGGAAGTATCGGGACGCGTGATTCGCGTCCTCGTGCACAACAACCAGGATGTCAACGCAGGTGATGTGCTGTTCGAGGTGGACGGCGAGCAGTACCGGATCGCCGTCGATCGCACGCGGGCCGATCTCGAGTCGACGCGCCGACAGATCGGCGCGAGCACAGCGGGTATCGATTCGGCGCTCGCATCGTTGCGCGCGTCGATCGCGAACGAACTCAAGGCGCGCCAGGACAGCGAACGCCTCGAAAGGTTGTACCGGGAAGATGAGGGCACCGTCTCGCTGCGGCGCCTCGAAGTGGCGCGTGCGACGCGCGAACAGGCACAGAGTCAGGTTGCGGCAGCTCGTGCCGAGGTGGTACGCGCGCGCGAACAACAGGGCGGCAGCGAGAGTGAGAATGCGCAGTTGCGCAGTGCCACCGCTGCATTGGAAAAGGCGGAGCTCGATCTTGCGAATACCCGGACAAGGGCGCGCTCGGCGGGCGTCGTCACGGATCTGCGCACCGAAGTCGGCCAGTTCGCGGCGGCGGGCAACCCGGTCATGACGCTGATCGCGATCCGCGATGTGTGGGTCAGCGCGGATATGACCGAGAACAACCTTGGCCACCTTCAGCCGGGCACGCCCGTGGCCATCGCCCTGGACGCGCTGCCAGGCGAGATATTCGAAGGGCGGATCCGCAGTATCGGCTACGGCGTGAGCGTGGGCCAGAGCACGCCGCCCGGCAGTCTGCCGAGCGTGCAGAACAGCCGCGACTGGCTGCGCCCCGCTCAACGCTTTCCGGTGATCGTCGAGTTTGAACAAAGCGAGCGTGCGCGTCTTCGCAACGTTCGTGTAGGCGGGCAGGCCGAGGTGATGGCATTTCCAGGTCCGGG
Organism: Pararobbsia alpina; assembly: GCF_902859895.1. GTDB lineage: Bacteria > Pseudomonadota > Gammaproteobacteria > Burkholderiales > Burkholderiaceae > Pararobbsia > Pararobbsia alpina. Next base: position 78,535 of record NZ_CADIKM010000011.1, on the reverse strand, counting down.
CAATCCGCTCAATCCACTCGGCCGCATCTTCTTTCGTGTGATGAGCTGGCTTTCCTATCTTTACTGAGACGACCATGCAACCCGATTCCCAGCGCCTCAGTTATCGTGCGCTTCGCATTGCTGTCGGTACGGCGCTTTGCCTCGCAGTCAGTTTTGCGCTGGACCTGCCGATTCCGGTCGTCTCGCCGGTGTTTGCCGTCTTCTTGCTCGCGACGCAGAACCGGCCGTTGTCGCTCAAGGCAGGCTTGGCTTTCACGCTGGTCGTGGCGTTGACAACGGGCAGTGGCCTGTTGCTCGTCCCGGTGCTTCGCTATTACCCGGTTGCCGGCGTGTTGCTGATCGGTATCACACTCTTTCTCGCTTTTCGCTATGGTTTGCGCAGCGGGAATAATCTGGTCGCCACCTTTCTGGTGGCCGGGCTGACGATGGTTTCCGCAGCGGGTACGGCTGACTTCCAGTTGGCCGTGACCGTCGTCGGCGCGCTGGTGAAGGGGCTGTTGCTCGCCGTGCTGGTATCGGGATTGACTCACGGACTGTTTCCCGAACCCGTGAGCGCACGGCCGGAGCCTGCCGCCCGCATCATGCCGGATAACCAGACTAGCCGGATCGCGCTACGCGCTGCGCTCGTCGTCATGCCCGCGTGGCTGCTTGCCATGAGCGACCCCGCTGCTTACATGCCCATCATCATGAAATCCGTGAGCCTCGGCAGACAGAGCTGCGCAACGACGGCCCGGGGTGCGGCGCGCGAGCTGCTCGGCTCTACGTTGCTCGGCGGTTTGCTCGCCATTGTGTTCTGGTTTGCACTCAGGTTCTTCGTGGATCTGTGGATGTTCTTTTTGTGGATGCTGCTATTCGGCTTGCTGGTCGGGCGCAAGTTGTATGGCATCAGCCCGAGCCGATATTCGCCCGGCTTCTGGCTCAACAGCCTCGTCACGATGATTATCCTGCTGGGCCAATCCGTACAGGACAGTGTGGCGGGGAAGGATGTCTACAGGGCGTTTGCAGTGCGAATGGGGCTCTTTCTGGCGGTCACGGTCTACGCGTGTCTGATGCTCCAGATTTTTGAGAACCGGCAACGCGTACGATGACGTCGCACACACTCGTTGTGCAACGTCATGAGATGTCTAAGTGGTCCAGCACATTCTGGTCTGGACGACCGGAAATGTGACGGGCGACGCCAGTCGGATGTCGGTCATCAACCTGGGAAGCAACCTACGCGTCAATTGACAGGAGCGAATGATGCGGCTTCGGACCATTGAGTCGGCTTGCAGTCGACACGGCGATCGGCGAGGACTCCAGGAGAGGACCACCCTCCGGCGGCAGCGGTGGCGTTGCACATTCTGTTGGGGGATGAGTGTGGGTCTGCTCCTTACCTCGTTGCCGTTTCAGGCTCACGCCCAGGGAACACCGGGTCAACTGTCGAGCCGCACCATTGTCGGCGGCAACGTGAAGCAGCACGCCGACGCTGTGCTTGCTGTCATGACCTACACGACAGTCCCCGATGTCACCACCAGTTCGCTCTCGATCAACAATGGTGCCACCGACAACCCAGCCTTCGGTCAGTCGCAACTGGGAGGCGGATTCGCACTCAGCAAGTCCTTTCCGTTATATGTTGAGGGCACGCTTGCCTATAGCCGCTATGACCCGACGTTCATTGCCACGGACGGTGCCGAGCAGCGTCCGTTGCCGACCCGATGGAACACCTTGAGTGGCACGGTCGGTATCGGCTGGGATTTCCGGGTCACCGATGAACTCGTGTTCCGTCCGATTCTCAACGGTACGATCGGACGCGTTTCGAGCGATCTGAAAGTAGGGCAGTCGATCATCAACCGTGTGACGGACAGCGACCTCCAGTTCCTCGAGAACGGGTCGCTGGACGCATATGGCTATGGTGGCTCGCTGATGCTCGACTATGAACACTACCGCGAAGCATACGAAATTGACGCTGAATTGCGCGCGACCGATATCTACCTGCGCAGCTTCGGTGGCTCTTCCGACGCCGTTCAGGGTTCGGCCATGGCGCAGCAGGTGAGCCTGTGGACGCGCTGGCGCGCGCCTACAGGCTGGCACGCCCTGGACCGGCCGATCCGCTATGTGCTGGAATTCGCCTACTCCCGTTACTTCGGTGACAGCGCGGGGGTACTCGGTTTCAACGATCTCACGTCGTTGGGCGTAGGTCTGGAACTGGATAGCAGCACCTATCCCATCGTCATCACCCGCACGCGTGCAGTCATGAGATACGTCTTTGGACACAATGTGCACGGTGTGTCGTTTGGATTTGCCGTGAGTTTTTGAGTCCAGGGAAAGGTCGATCACGACCGCTGTCCGTGGGGGAGAGCCTCTTCGGATGCACTGCCATATTTGTCGAGGTAGTCATCGACTGCACTTCCCACGGTAGGATGGAAGCGCTCATCGCCGATGACGTCGATCAGCCCAAAACGTCTGAGCTTGTCGCGCACGGGATCCTTCATTTCGGCGAAATGAAACGCGATGCTGCGCTCATTCAGTATGCGGCTCAGCTCCCGCAACATGTCGGCGGACGTAACGTCCACGCTGGTCACGGGTTCGGCCGCGACCACCACCCACTTTACGGGCGATGGCGATTCCTCCACGGCTTCCAGTAGGCGCTCCTGGAAGAGTTCGGCGTTGGCGAAGAATAGAGGGGCATCCCAGCGAAACAGCAGGAGCCCCGGGATTCTCGTGGCGTGCGGATAGCGCTTGATGTCGTGATATCCGCGCAAACCTTCGACGCGACCGAGAACGGCGAAATGAGGCCGCCAGCCGTCCCACAGAAATTCGATGATCGCGATCGCCACCGCCATGCCGATGCCCGGAATCGCGCCGAAAACCGCGACACCGGCGAAGCAGGCGAGCGAGAGCCAGAACTCCCATTGCTGGATGCGATAGATGCGCTTGAGGTCCGCGATTTCAAACAGGCCGAGGGCCGCGGCTATGACGACGGCAGCCAATGCACTATTGGGCAGATACCGCATCAGATTCGGCGCTGCCATCAGAAGGGTCGCCACCGCCAACGCGCCGACCACGCCCGTCAATTGCGTCTTCGCACCTGCTGCTTCGGCCACGGGTGTTCGCGAGGAGCTGCTGCTGATCGGGAAGCCCTGAAAGAACCCTGCCGCCAGGTTGGCCGCCCCCAAACCTACCATCTCCTGGTTAGGATCGACGCGACTATGAAAACGTGCCGCGAAGGTTCGCGACAGCACGCTGGTGTCCGCGAACGATATCAGTGCGACCGCGCAGCCACCGAGCAGTATCTTCACCAGATCAGCATCACTCGCCCATGGCAACGCAAAAGTTGGCAGGCCCTGCGGAATCTTTCCGAGCACTTTCACGCCAACGCTATCCAGGTTGAACACGGTGACGCACAGCGTCGCCAGGACGACCGCGATCAGGATAGATGGCAGCTTCTCGAATCGCTTGAGCAACAGGATCAGTACAAGACTCCCCGCGCCCACCGCGAAGCTGTACCAGTTGGCTTTCCCGTCAGCAATGGCATTGACGAGACTCAGGAGGTCTCGCAGCGGTCCCTGCTCGTCAATCGAAATAGCGAAGAGCTTGGGCAACTGGCTGATCAGGACGGCTAACGCGATTCCATTCATATAGCCGTAGCGAATCGGCTTGGACAACAGTTCCGTAATAAAGCCGAGTCGCAATAGTCCCATCACGATACAGAACAGGCCGGAAACAATCGCCATCATGCTGGCCACAGCAATAGCACGCGATGGATCGTTGCTCGCGACTTGTACGACGATGGCAAGTATCGGTGCTGCAAGTGCGGAGTCCGGACCCAGGACGAGAATTCGGCTGGGACCAAAAATGGCATAGGCGAGCAGCGGAACGATCGTCGCGTAGAGGCCATAGACGCCGGGCACTCCCGATGCCTCTGCATAGGCAATGCCGACGGGTACCAGCATGGTGGTCAATACCAGGCCGGCAGCCAGATCCTTTGGCAGCCAACTGGCTTGATACGTCTTGAGCATCCCCAGGCCCGGCAGCCAGCGGAACCATCCCGGCGCCGTGTTTGCCGCTTGCCTGCCTTCAGGGGTTGGCCGATCGGATGACATGTGTCTGATGGAACGCGTGAAAGGATGGGGGCCATCGGCCGGAGGGGCCAGCTTCTCGCACCCGTGCTTATGTGACGGCGTACGATGGACTTTCAGCCATCGGCTTGTGCCTCGATCCGACCTTCCCTGATCGCCCTGATGAATGCCCGATAGTCGCTCCGGTTCTGAGAACTGTATTCAGTCGCGAATTCGCCGACCGCATCGTCGAAGGTCTGCCCGGAACCCATATAGCCGGCAATCATCGGAGCATCACCGGAGCGGGCATGGGCGCGAGCCAGCGCATGCGCGCACATCCTCGCGTATTGTCGTAACAGTCCCGTATCCCAGTCCTCGATGATCGCGGACATCTTCATGTCGCGAAGCTGACGAACGTAGAAATCGCGGCCGTTCATGCCGCGGGTCCATCCGAGAAACACGTCGCTCGCGGACTGCATCATGCGTTGGCCCACGACGACGCGCTGGCCATGATTCGGATGCAGGCTCTTTCCGGCATACGGCTCGAGAACCGAGGCCCGAGCCTCCTTCACTTGAAGGAATAGCGGATCGTTGTCCGAGGCCATGAACAGGCCCACGCCGCACATCGTCCCGACGCTTCCCACGCCGACGACCTTGATTGCGAGGTCGGCCAGGTGGAAGCGGTCAAACAGCGTCCGGATATGTTCGGGCAGGCTCTCGCGATACACGGCGAGGGCTTCCGAATAACCCGACTCAAGTCCGGGAGCCAGGTCCGGAGTCGGGTGGAAAATCAGCGGGGGCTCGTCCTTGATTCTGGGCCGTATTCCTTCGTCGGAGACGAACTTTGGATACACATGCTCAGGTGCCGTTTTGCGCTTTTCCGCTTCGATCCGTTCCGCTATCCGCCTGCGCATCTCCGCCATGACGACAGGATCGGCAGACCGATCCTCGTATTTTTGGATATCGATCCTGTCGTACCAGACCTCGAGCACGCGCATCGATGCGTAGTCGACCATCCGTTCGCGGTATTCGCGCACGAGGTCAGTGGCCACACGTCCGGCGTCGCTGCGCGGAAGCTCCAGGTGTTGCGCCGCAATCACGACACTCGCAGCAAGCCGCTTCAGGTCCCATTCAAAAGGTGCCGGCAATGTCTCATCCAGATCGTTGATGTCGAAGATCACATTGCGCTCCGGCGTGGCGAACCCGCCGAAATTCATCAGGTGGGCGTCGCCGCACGCCTGCACACGAATTCCGCTCGTGGGCGTCGTCGCGAGGTCCGCCGCCATCAGCGAGGCCGAACCACGGTAGAACGCGAAGGGTGACGCCGACATGCGTCCGAGGCGGATGGGGATCAACTGGAGCATACGGCCCGCATTCGCCTCGCAGATGAGTTCGACCGGATCGCGGCGATCCTCCCGCGGCTTCCATCCGGCGTGGGACGTACGCGGCACTTGGTCGCGGAGCGCTCGCCCTTTGGCAGCACGTTCGTCAGCGGATAACTTCGGAATCACGGTTCCGGGCGCAGCGCCCGGGTGCTTCCGCGAAACTGTCTTGTCCATACCGATCCCCTTGGTCCCTTCGTACGGCGCGGACCGACGCGTCCCGAACCGAGCGGCGGATGGTTCGCCCGAACGACAATGCCAGATTCGTCATCGAGTAGTGTAGGCGGCGATCTGCCGGAATGTTGTCTTCATCGCCGCGTCTCGCGCGAGTGATAAAGGTCGAGGCGTTCGCTCTGGATCTATCGGACCAAAGTCCTATTGTCGCGTGACAAGTCGTAAGCCATCCTTTGAGCATGCATATCCATCGGCTGTCGAGTCTGGTCAACGAAAAAGCGAAGGATTGCCGCCAGGTGACACACGCCAGTCTCATCCGGACAAGGTTTCGTATTCCTTCATACGGCGCCGAAAAATAAAGTGAGTTAATGATTCATTTACAGATACCTCTCACATTCTGTGTGATCGGGGGTAACCACAGACGAGGGCTACCATGTCCTGGCTAGCAGACACATTACGGCAGTATCCCGAGATTGCAATATTTCTGTCTCTTGGCATCGGCTACTGGGTTGGCGGGAAGAGCTTCAAGGGTTTCAGTCTGGGTGCCGTGACGGCAACCCTGTTGGTGGCCATTGCGATCGGGCAGCTTCACATCACGGTTTCGCCCAATGTCAAATCGGTTTTCTTCCTGATGTTCCTGTTCGCCGTGGGCTACGGGGTCGGCCCACAGTTTGTGCGTGGTATCGCGAAAGACGGCCTGCCACAGGCACTGTTTGCTGTCGTTCAATGTCTGCTGTGTTTGGCCGCCCCGATTGTCGCGGCGAAGCTGGCAGGCTATGACATAGGATCGGCCGCGGGACTCTTTGCCGGCTCGCAGACGATTTCGGCCTCGATGGGACTGGCGACAGACGCCATCAACCGGCTCGCGCTGCCCCCCGAGCAGGCCAAGGCCTTGCTGGATGCGATGCCCACCGCCTATGCCGTGTCGTATATCTTCGGCACGATAGGCTCGGCGGTGATCCTTGCGACGATCGGACCGAAGCTGCTGCGCATCGACCTGGTCGCAGCATGCAAGGAGTACGAGGCCAGTCTGGGCGGTACCACGGAACTGGGTGGTGTGGGCCAGGCCTGGCACCGGTATGAGCTGCGCGCCTATCGGGTTCAGCCAGAAAGCGTCGTGTGCGGCAAGACGGTGAGCCAGGTTGAAGCACTTCGGCCCGAAGGGACGCGGCTGTTTATTGAGCGCATCAGGCGCGGGGGCGTTATCCACGAGGCAAGCCTGGATTTCGTGCTGCAGTCTGATGATCTGGTTGCGGTAGCCGGCCCCCGCGAGCAGCTGCTTTCGGCGCTCGGGGCAGGGGGCACGACTTCCGGCAACGGCGGTGACTCGTTCGTCCCGGTCCGCAAGGGGAGAGCGGTGGAAGTCGACGACCCGGAACTGCTGGCAGTACCGGTAGAAGGGGTGGACGTGTATGTGACCAGCAAGGAAGTGGAGGGAAAGACCTTGCAGGAACTCGCCGGCTTGCCGCTTGCGCGAGGCGTCTTTCTCAGGAAGATCAAGCGAGGCCCCACGGAAACGCAGATTCCCATTTTGCCAAGCACAAAGCTGCAACGGGGCGACACGATAACGATCGTCGGACGCACGCAGGACACGAGCGCCGCCGCGAAAGTGCTCGGTGTACTGGATCGACCGACCAACCTGACAGACGTGGCGTTCGTCAGCCTGGCAATTACCGTTGGCGCGATGGTGGGCGCCATCGTCATCCATGTCGCCGGCATTCCGATCACGCTGTCGACTGCCGGTGGCGCACTGATAGCGGGCATCGTGTTTGGCTGGCTGCGGGCGATACACCCCACCTTCGGCCGTATCCCGGAGCCTACGGTCTGGTTCATGAACTCGGTCGGACTCAATGTGTTCATCGCCGTGGTCGGCCTCACCGCGGGACCCGGCTTCGTTGCCGGCCTGCAGAACCTCGGTGTCAGCCTGTTCTTGTGGGGCATCTTCGCCACCACCATTCCACTGATCCTTGGCATGTTCATCGCGCGCTATGTGTTCCGCTTCCATCCCGCCATCCTGCTGGGCGTGTGTGCCGGAGCGAGAACCACGACGGCGGCATTGGGGATGATCTGTGACTCTGCGAAGAGTCAGATCCCGGGACTGGGATACACCGTGACCTACGCAGTCGGCAACACGCTCCTGACTATCTGGGGCATGGTGGTCGTGATGATTCTGAGTTAGCCCGCAGGCATCGGTGCCGCCGAGGTCCGGCCGCAAAACCAAGTTCTGGAGGAAGCACATGTCCAAGTCGGAAAAGATGGAGGCCGGGAAGGCCGCAAGGCTCGCGGCACTCAGTCCGTTTGAGTTCAAAGACGAATTGATCAAGGCGGCGGGCGGTGGCGCGGTTCAGCGACCGGCGAACCTTTCGATGCTCAATGCCGGCCGCGGCAATCCGAACTTCGTCGCGACCATTCCGCGCCATGGCTTCTGGCAACTCGGTCTGTTTGCGATGCGCGAAGCGGAGCGTTCGTTTGCCTATATGCCGGAAGGGCTCGGCGGCTTTCCGAAGCGCGACGGGCTGGCCGAGCGGTTCGAACTGTTCCTGCGCGAGAACAAAGGCGTGCCGGGCATCGACTTCCTGGCGAGCGCCGTGTCGTATGTGCGCGATCAGCTCGGATTGTCAGAGGGCGACTTCCTGTATGAGATGTGCGAGGGCATTCTCGCCTCGAACTATCCGGTGCCGGACCGGATGCTGAAATTGTCCGAGATCATCGTCGGGCAATATCTGCGGCGGGAGATGATCGGCAGGCATCCGTTCGTCGGCGAATTCGACCTCTTCGCCGTTGAGGGCGGTACCGCGGCGATGACCTATATCTTCAACACGATGCGTGAAAACCGGCTGATCAAGCCCGGCGACACGATCGCGCTCGGCATGCCGATCTTCACGCCATACATCGAGATTCCGCGGCTCAACGACTATCAACTGAATGTCGTGAATCTGAACGCCGGCGTCGAAAGCAACTGGCAGTACTCGAAGAAGGAACTGGACAAGCTGCGCGACCCGAAGGTGAAGGCGTTCTTCCTCGTGAATCCCAGCAATCCGCCGTCGGTGAGAATCAGCGATGAAAGTCTTCAGCAGATCGCGGATATCGTCAAGGAACGACCTGATCTGATTCTGCTGACCGACGACGTATACGGCACCTTCGCCGATGACTTCGTTTCGCTCTTCGCGCTCGCGCCGAAGAATACGATTCTCGTGTACTCGTTTTCGAAGTACTTCGGCGCGACCGGCTGGCGACTCGGCACGATTGCGACGCATCGCGACAACGTGCTCGATCGCCTGATCGCCGAATTGCCGAAGGACGTGAAGAAGGAACTGCACACGCGATACGAGTCGATCACGACGGAGCCGGACGAGCTCAAGTTCATCGACCGGCTCGTCGCCGACAGTCGCACGGTCGCGCTGAACCATACGGCCGGCCTGTCGACGCCGCAACAGGTGCAGATGGTGCTGTTTTCGCTGTTCTCGCTGATGGACACGCCCGATTCGTACAAGTGTGCGTTAAAGCGCCTGATCCGCAATCGCAAGCGCGTGCTCTATGAAGAGATCGGCATTTCCTTCGAGGACGACGATCCCAATCAGGTCGATTACTACACGATCCTGGACATGGAGTTCCTCAGCGAGCGCGCGTACGGCCGCGAATTTGTCGAGTGGATCATCAAGAATACCGAGCCATCGGAGTTGCTCTTCAGGCTGGCCCGCGAAGCGCGCGTCGTACTCCTGCCCGGACGCGGATTCGGCACGCCGCATCCGTCCGGACGTGTGTCGCTCGCCAATCTGAACGAGTCGGATTACCGAAAGATCGGGCAAGCCATCCGGACACTGCTTGCCGACTATGTCGATCGTTACAACAACGCGACCGGCAAGAAACTCGACAAGAACAAGGTCTTATAGACATCAGGCCCTGGATAGTCTGGCGATCCTGCCAACTGCTCACGCCTTCGTAAGAAACTTCTTTTCACGATGAGGAGCGCCGGATGAGTACGCCAATCGAGAAGATCACGCCTTATGACGAATTCAACTACTCGATCCCGGAGGACGAGTTTCCGAAAGACGGAATGTCCGCACGTGCAGCGGCAGCAGTTGCCATCAGCGCCGAATGGACCGATGCGAACCCCATGCTGAACATGTCATCGTTCGTGACCACGTGGGCTGAACCGGAGGCCGCGGAGACGGCAAAGCGAAACATATTCAAGAACTACATCGACCACGACATGTATCCGCAGGTGTTCGCGATGGAAACGCGGATGGTGAAGTGGCTGCATCAGCTCTGGAACGGCCCCAAGGGCGTGGAGCCCTACGGTACGGCAACGGTGGGCTCCTCCGAGGCGTGCATGCTGGCCGGTCTTGCGCACAAGTGGAACTGGCGGCAGAAGCGGGAAAGGGAAGGAAAGGACGCGAGCAAGCCCAATATGGTGACGGGCGGAAACGTGCAGATCGTATGGAAAAAATTCTTTCGCTATTTCGACGTCGAGCCGCGCATCGTGCCTTTGCGGCCGGGGAACTATCGATTGACGGCGGAAGAGCTCGACAAGTACGTCGATGAAAACACAATCGCCGTCGTGGCGATTGCCGGGCAGACCTTCACTGGCGAGGACGACGACATCCAGGGCATTCATGACTGGCTTGACGCCTACGAGAAGAAAACCGGCATCGCGATTCCCATGCATATCGACGGCGCATCGGGCGGCTTTGTCAATCCGTTTCTGTACCCCGACTACAAATGGGACTTCCGGTTGCCGCGCGTGCAGTCGATCAATGCCTCGGGACACAAGTATGGCCTTGTGCCACCCGGCCTTGGGTGGGTCATTTTCCGCGAACGCAAGGTGTTCAACGAGGACCTTGTCTTCTATGTCAATTATCTGGGCGGCGAAATGCCAACCGCGACGCTGAACTTCAGTCGCAACGCCTTTCAGGTCGCTGTTCAGTACTACATGTTCCTTCGGCTCGGCTTCGAAGGCTACAGGAGAGTCATGCAGCATACGCTGGACAATGCGATCGCGTTACGAGAGATCCTTGTCAAGAGCGAGTACTTCACTGTCATGAACGAGGCGCAGCGGATACCCGTGGTAGCGGTGACGCTCGCCAAGAGAATCAAGAATTTCAACGAATTCGATGTATCGAACAAGGTACGCGAGAAAGGCTGGGTGCTCTCGGCTTACTCTATGCCGCCAAACGCCGAGGAGGTGACGAGCCTGCGGGTGGTGGTCCGGCCGCACATCAACCGCAATGTGGCGGAGCTTCTCGCGAACGACATTGTCAATGCCTGCGACTTCCTCCAGACACACGGCGGAAACGCTACGCCGCCGGCGTTGCACGCGCATGCGGAGGAGAAGACTACGGCAACTAAATGTTGAGAACTTTTATCGTCCCATACGACGGTCGTAGCTGCGCGAGATGCGCTGAAGCAATGTCGGGTCGCGTCCGTCACTGGAGTCGAACTGCACCCGTACGCTGCCATCGGTCTGCTGGCGCACGCTGGCCGTCACGATGCTTCTGTCGAAATTTCCAACGACGGTGCCGTTCGCCGGGTCCTGGACGGTGATAGCCAGTCCTTCGTCGCGCATGGCACCTGCCGCGGCGGCGAACGAGCGATCGTAGCTGGCTGGCGTCATCACGACGGTGCCGGCCGGGGCGGTGTAGTAAGTGCATGCCGATAGCGCGACGAGGGCGCCGCAGGCAGCGGCGAGCAGAAGGCGCATCAAGGTGACACCTTTGCCCACCCGGGGCCGGGGTCGAATGACTTCATCGCCGCCGCCTTCGCCGCGCCGTCGGGGCCAAGATCACGCTCGTAGACCTGCCCCACGTGACTGACCATGAAGCTCTTGATGCCGGTATCCCCATAGCGAACTGGCCAGGCAATGACGGCGAAGCCGCCAAAGAGCTTGCCGTCTGCGATATAGCTGTACGCCCCGCCAGGGGCGTGAGGGCCTTGCGAGGTGAGCAGCTTGTAATGGTAGCCGTAGTAGCCGGCCTGCCCGGCCTTCGCGCCCGCCGTCACGAAGGCGGCCCCAAGCGGGCTTGGCTTTTCATCAGGACCAGTCGGCCAGTACAGGCCGTCCCGCTTGCCAGGCGAACTCGATAGCTTCTTCGCATAGGCGAGCACGCCACTGCCGTCGTGGTCGGTCTCGGCATATTCGCGCTGCGCATCGTAGACCGCCAGCATCGTCTGCATGACGGCAAGCTCGTTGCGTCCGATGCGGCGCAAGCGCATTTCCTCGGCTCCGGCGCGCGTGTCGAAATGCCAGCCTTTGGCCGATTTCACGAGAGGGATGGGAAGCGTCCAGCCATCGTTGCCCACCGTGATATCGGCACGTTCGCTGTCCGTCGCCTGAACGGCATGTGATGTGTTCCAGGCCGTCAGAAAGCGGCTCCGGGCCTCGGCACCCACGGGCGGGATGAGTGTCCGAAAGTCGGCACCCAGCAATTCCTTCAATGTTGCCTCGTCGTCTTTCGCAACAGCATTGCCGAGCGAAGTCATGGCTTCTTCAGGCGACTTGAAGTCCTTCTGCGCCCAGGCAGCAAGCGGCGACCCGAGGCTGAGTGCCAGCGCAACGGCGACCGAACTGCTGATAGCGGCGTACCGGGCCGCCGGAAATCGTAGTAGTGATTTCATGCTCGTGCCTCCCTAGCGCCTGCCACGTCCGCCACCGCCCGAGCGCATCCCGCCCCCGCCGCTCGGTCTGCTGAAGCTCGAAGACTGCGCGCTGGATTGTCCTCGGTTGAAGTCCCGCTGCGAGGCACCCCCGCCGCCTACACCCTGGAAGGCATTGTCGCGGCCGCCTCCGGTACTCGCGCGGTCTGCTCCCGCGCGATTGCTGACACCGGCGGTATTCGCTCCACCAGCGCGATTGCTGACGCCGGCTGCATTCCCTCCACCGCCGCGGTCGCCCATACCGGCGTTGTTCGCTACACCACCGCGGTCGCCTACACCGCCTCGGTCGCCTACGCCGCCTCGGTCGCCTACACCACCTCGGTCGCCTACACCACCTCGGTCGCCTGCGTCACCGGTGCGGCCACGGAAGTCACCGCGCGCGTCGGCGCCGGAGACATTCTTTGCATACTTCTCGCGGGACGCGTTGTCGCGGTAGGCGACACCCTGGCGATGGCTCGCGTCATGCTGCCACTTGCCACCCTGAACATTGGTGCGATCAAAGTTGCGATCGATATTGACGGCCTTGTTGACGTTGATATTCACGTCCCCACCCCCCCAGTTGCAGTTGCCGAAGACGGCTCCCGCTGCGGCGAGGCCAACGCCCCAGGCAAATCCGGTGGCGAGCGCGGCGCCGGGATAATAAGCCGGGTACGGTGCCCAGTAGTATGGAGGATAGGTCGGATAGCTCCACGCGCCGTACACGACCGTCGGGTTATAGGCTGGCACGTAGATCACCTCCGGGTTCGCCGGTTCGATGCGTACGATGGTCTGTGTGGCCTGCCCGCCAGCCGGCGCAGGTTCCGTGATCACTTTCTGTTGCTCATTGGACTTCAGGTTGCCCGATTGCTCAGCACGCGCGCGCAGTCGCTGCACCGCAGCGAGCACGTCGCTTTCCTGCGCGAGGAAGGCGTCGCCAAGCTTCTGGGTCCAGTCGAGCTTGTCATTCATGGGCTCGAGCACCTGCGGAAAGGCGACAAGCGATTTCACGCTGATATCCCAGGGCTGGTCCTGTACTGCCTTCACCGCGGCATCGCCTTTGATGTTCGGATTGGCCTTGACCCAACGCGCGGCATGCACGATTTCGAGCGGATAGGTCGAGGCCATCAGAACCTGAGACAAGACCGAGTCCGGATAGAGCGCGATCGGTGCAACCAGCGCCTCGAGCTCCTCTGGCTTGAAGGTCGGCTGCTGCGGTGGACTCTGGGCGCTCACGCCGCTCGAAACCATCATCGCTACAACAAGGAACCCCATGCACACCGCTTGCGACAGTCTTTCACTCCACCGTTTCATGACTGCTCCTTCCAACTGATCACGATGCCAGGTGGTGCGCCGATTTCTTATTGCCGGTGGCGGGTCCCTGCTGGTGACTGCGCCTGTCCCGTCGTGGCGCTGCCGCACTACCTGCGATAGCGTACGACGGTCAGGGCGGTCACGATATTGGACCAAGGTCGCATTGCTGGTCTTCGTCCCGACGCCTAAATTATGAAAGGATCTTCAAAAAATGCCTTAGGTCAGCATGCGCAGCATGGAGTCGGGAATGGCTATCCGTTTAAGTATATAGCCGCGAGTCCTGACCCTGGCCGCTCCCGTCGACAAGCTCCATGAAGCCAGAATGCGCTAGACGTCAACGAAGGCTTCCTAGCCAGTTGGACCGCCGGCCGCTGCGATTTTCGACGGGCAGTATCCGCATGCCTTTCCCGGAGTGGCTTCGCGATTACAAGAGCGCGTGGTTCAGGCCGGATATCGTCGCGGGGCTGACCGTGGCCGCGGTCGTCATCCCGAAGGCGCTCGCCTATGCGACGATCGCTGGCCTACCGGTTCAGGTCGGTCTGTACACCGCCTTCGTACCGATGCTGATCTATGCCTTGCTGGGAACGTCGCGCGTCCTCAGCGTGAGCACGACGACAACGATCGCGATCCTGGTCGCGAGTGCGCTTGACGGCGTGGCGTCCGCGAACGATACGGCCCGTCTGATGACGGCTTCGGCGACACTGACATGCGTGGTGGGCGCGATCCTGATCGTCGCGAGACTGTTGCGGCTGGGCTTTGTCGCGAATTTCATTTCCGAACCGGTGCTGATCGGCTTCAAAGCAGGCGTCGGGATCGTCATAGTCGTGGACCAGGTGCCGAAACTGCTTGGCATCCATTTTCACAAAGGCTCGTTTCTACACAACCTGCTCGCCATCGTGCAGGGGGTTCCGCAAGCGTCATGGGCCACTGTGGCTGTCGGCGCCGTCATGATCGGCCTTCTGATCGCCATGGAGCGTTTACTCCCGCGTGCGCCTGCGCCATTGATCGCGGTGGCGGCCGGGATTGCCTGCGTGGACCTGTTCGGCCTGTCGGCGTACGGGGTGGAGACGGTGGGCCATGTCCCGACGGGACTGCCTGCGCTCACGTTGCCGGATCTTCCGATGATGATGGCGCTTTGGCCGCCGGCGCTAGGCATCGCTCTGATGAGCTTTACCGAAACCATCGCGGCCGGACGCGCGTTCGCGAAGCGTGGCGAGCCGGTGCCACAGCCAAACGAAGAGTTGCTGGCGACGGGGCTGGCGAATCTTGGTGGCGCGTTTCTGGGCGCCATGGCCGCCGGCGGAGGGACCACGCAGACTGCTGTGAGCCGCTTGTCGGGCGCACGATCTCAACTGTCCGGACTGTTCACCTCGTTAGCCGCGCTTGGCACGATGTTGTTGCTGGCACCTCTCATCGGGCTGATGCCGGAAGCCACGCTGGCCGCAGTGGTCATCGTGTACTCGGTCGGGTTGATCCAGCCGTCGGAGTTCCGGGATATCCTGAAAGTCCGACGCACGGAGTTCATCTGGGCGGTGGTCGCGCTGGTCGGTGTGGTGCTCGTCGGTACACTGGAAGGGATTGTCGTCGCGATCATTCTGTCGCTGGTGGCGCTCGCTCACCAGGTGTCGGATCCACCGGTTCATATTCTTGGCAGGAAGCCCGGCACGAATGTGTTCCGTCCGCAGTCGGGCGAGCATCCCGAGGATGAAACCTTTCCCGGCCTGCTGATGCTGAGGCCGGAGGGGCGAATTTTCTTTGCCAATGCGCAGCGTATCGGCCAGAAGATTAGGTCGCCGATTACCGCGGTGAGGCCGAAGGTGGTGGTGCTCGATCTCGCGGGAGTCTTCGATCTGGAGTACACCGCATTGAAGATGCTGATTGAAGCGGAGAAGAAGTTGCGCGAGGACGAGGGAATCACGGTCTGGCTCGTCGGCCTGAATCCCGGCGTACTGGTGATGGTCCGGCGCTCTCCCTTGGGAGAAACGCTCGGGCACGATCGGATGTTCTTCAGCATGAGCCATGCGGTTGCCAAGTATCACGCCGGTGAGACGGGTGGTTGACGCCACAAGCGCATGTCAACGGAGTCGACGTGAACGGGCGGACGCTATACGATCGGGATCGAGATAAAGCGCGCATGCGTGAATGACAGGAGCTTTCACACCGCTCACCCCTTCGTCGCGCCGAAAGTCAGACCGGCGACGAAATGGCGCTGCATGGCCCAAAAGATCGCGACGGAGGGCAGTGCCGCGAGGATCGACCCCGCCGAGACGAGATTCCATGCAGTGGTCCATTGCCCCTTGAGCGCGGCGACACCGACTGTGATCGGGGCAGCTTCATCACCCTGTGTCAGACACAGCGCCCAGAAGTAGTCATTCCACACGAACGTGAACACCAGCACGGCCAGCGCCGCGAGTGCGGGACGAATCAGCGGCAGCACGATCGTATGGAACACGCGCCATTCACTCGCACCTTCGATGCGCGCCGACTCGACCAGCTCGAAGGGCAACTGCTTGATGAAGTTGCGCAGGAACAGCGTGCAGAACCCGGTCTGGAACGCGGTGTGAAACAGCACGAGCGCCCACACGGTGTTGTAAAGTCCGAGTTGCAGCGACAGATTGCGCACCGGAATCATCAGGATTTGCACTGGCACGAAGTTGCCCGCCACGAAAATGGCAAACAGCAGCGCATTTCCGCGGAATCGGTAGATCGCCAGCGCAAAGCCAGCCATCGACGCCAGCGCGATCGAGGCGAGCACGGACGGCACCGTGATCAGCACGCTGTTCCAGAAGTAGTGCAGCACGGGCGACGTGGTCAGCGCGTCGCGATAATTGGCGATCAGCGAGAGATGCTCGGGCCAGCCCCAATAGTTGCCGCGCGCAAGTTCGTCGGCCGAACGCAGGGAGGTCACGAGCACCGCGAGCATCGGCAGCAGCCAGATGAACAGGGCGATCGGCAAGGAGATCCTGTAGAGCGTGCGGCTCGCCGGCGTCCATTTTTCAATTGGCAGCGGATACATTCTGCATTCTCCTTCAGCGTTCGTTCCGCAACATCCGGCGCAGGTGGTAGACGATATAGACGAGCATGATCGCGAACAGCACGACGGCGATCGCCGCCGAGTAGCCGATCCGGTAGTACTTGATCGCCTGGTCGTACATGAAATAGGCGAGCACGGTCGAACTCTCGTATGGGCCGCCGCCGCTCATCACCGCAATCAGGTCGAAGCTGCGCAAGGCGCCGATGATCGTCACGACGATCGCCATGAAGGTCGCCGGCCGCAACTCAGGCAGCACGACATGCCAGAGCATCTTCCAGCGTTGCGCACCATCGATGCGCGCGGCTTCGAGCACTTCGTTGTTGATCGACGTCAGGCCGGTCAGATAGAGAATCATGCAGTAAGCAGTCTGCGGCCAGAGCGCGGCGAAGATGATCCCGAAGTTCACGTAGCGCGCATCGCCGAGCACCGGTATGCCATGGCCGAGGATTTTCGCGAGCAGGCCGAAGGTGGGATCGTAAAACCAACTGAAGATCAAGCCGACGACCACGCCCGACAGTACGAATGGTGCGAAGAACAGCGATTTGACCACGCGCATGCCGCGAACTTTCTGGTTCAGGTACAGGGCGACGGCCAGACCCGCGGGCGGGGCGAGCAGGAAACACACGAGCCACAGCACATTGTTCCTGAGCGCGGTGTAGAAGGTCGGCGCGCGGAACAGTTCGACATAGTTGCCGAGCCCGACGAAGGTCTTGTCGGCCATGCCGTCCCAGTCGTAGAAGCTGAGCCAGATCGATGAAAGGATCGGATAGACGACATAGACCGCCACCATCAGGCAGGCCGGCAACAGAAACAGGAAGGCGGCGCGACGGTGGCTGCCGGCATAACGATCGCGTCGACGGGCGGGTTCTCGGCCCGGCGCGTGCGCCAGCGTATGCGGGATGGTCGGCATGTATCCTCCTGAAGCCCTGCCGGGTGCACGCGCGTGAACGCGGCAACCGGCAGGCAATGCGGATGCCGCTCAGGACTTGTGGTAAATCCGCTTGCGGGTCACTTCGAGCTGGGCGAGCAAGGCATCGATCTTGGTCGGATCGGCGATGAACTGTTGCATGGCCTTCATGCCTTCGTCCGCCATTTCCTTGGTCATGTCGCGATCGTAGAACTGCGCGATGCCGCCCTTCGTACCGGACAGGATCTGGAAACCGATCTTGTTGATCGGATCGGCCGGCGCAGGCGACTTGCTGTTCGCCGGCAAGGAGCCGAGCCCTTCGGCAAGCCGTGCACTGATTTCAGGCGTACCCACGAAGGCGATGAACTTGCGTGCCTCGGCCTTGTGCTTGGCCTTCGACGGAATGTTCAGGCACTCGATGGGACCGTCTTCCGCGGTCGGCACTTTCGAATCGATGATCGGAAACTGGAAATAGCCCATCTGCTCCTTCACGCTTGCCGGAAAACCCGCCGAGATGAAGGTGCCCATCAGCATCATCGCCGCCTTGCCCTGGAACAGGAAAGGCTGGGCGGCATCGAGATCGTACGACAGCGAGTTGTCGATGAAGTCCTTGTCGTCGATGAGTTGCTTCCATGTGGTGTAGACCTTCTTCACACGCGCATCGGTGTAGGGCACGTCGCCGGCCATCAGCTCCTGGTGGAATGCGTTGCCGTTGAGTCGCAGATCGAGATAGTCGAACCAGCCCGCAAGTGTCCATGCATCCCGGCCCGCGACGGCGATCGGCGTGATACCGGCGGCCTTGAGTTTTTTCGCGGCGTCGAGGAATTCATCCCATGTCTTCGGCTCGGCTGCGATGCCGGCCTTCTGGAACAAGTCCTTGCGATAGAACATGCCCCACGAGTAGTAGACCGTCGGCAAGGCGTATTGCTTGCCATTGAACGTCGAGGCCTCCTTGGTCGACGCGTATGCGTCGCTCCAGCCGTTCTTTGCCCAGTCGGTGCTCAGGTCCTCGAGCAGGTTGCGCCGAGCGTAATACTTCATGCGTTCGCCGTTGTGCCAGTTGACGATGTCCGGTGCGACGGTCGACAGCCACTGCGGCAGCTGGACCTTGTACGCTTCCTCGTCGATATACGAAGCCTTGACCTCGATATCGGGGTTGGCCTTGTGAAAATCATCGAACACCGACTGCCAGACAGCGCGCTGACTGGCCCCCTTGAACGCGACATTCACGTCGAGTTCACCCGCATGCACAGCGCTTGCCAGACCCACTGCGGCGAACGTCGCGGCAATGACCGCCAACCGAAACTTCCTCATGCTCGTGTCTCCTGTCAATGTTTTTGTCGATGTTCGCGTCACGACGCTGCGGCGGCTGTCGCCTCCTTCACTTGTCCGGGCTGGCCAAGCGCGGCCGGCCGGAATACCGTCACCTGCTGCGGGCCGACCTGGGCTTCTCCGAACAGCAACGTCGCGTCGGGCGGCACGGCATAAGTCGAATCGCCATAGTTGAAGACAAACGTCAGGCCCGCACGGCGCGCGAGGCGCACGCCCTCGTCGAGCCTTTCGACCTGCAGGCCCGCGGCGCGCGCGGCATCGCGCATCACGGCGCGCGTGGTCGCTTCATCGAAGAGACTGCCGAGGTAGAAACAGTGGGAATGGCGGATCACCGCGGCGCCGCCGTCCGGGTAGGTCGACAGTACGGCGGCCTCGACCGGCACCTCGATGAACTCGCGCCAGTGATGAGCCGTGCCGGGTTTGCCCTGGTACATCAACTCGAGCGCGGTATTCGGCCGCAACGATTCGACCCGCCAGATGCGCAAGGGCAGGAGGGCGGTGAGGGGGCCTGGCGGCAGGTTCGAGGGAATCGACAATACGTCGGTCTTCGAGCCGGTCCGCGGCCCGAAAACGAGCTGCGCACCGCTTTGGCCGAGACGCGTGACGAAGTCGTCGCTGACGATTGCCATCGACGGAACGACGATCAGGCGATAGCCGTCGAACGAGGCCTCCTTCGAAACGATATCGACATCGAGCCCGAGCGAACGTAGCGCCGAGTAGTATTCGAACGCGAAGCGCGTGTAGTTGAAGTCGATGCCTTGCGGCTGGATGTCCAGCAGCCATTTCGACTGATAGTCGAACACGAGCGCGACTTTCGAGTGAGGCTGCTCGAGCGTCGCCGGCAATACGGCGATCTCGCTTGCGACCTGACGCGCTTCGCCGGCCCCGATGTCGGGCTGGTTGTCAGGTGTGTTCAGGCCCGCATGCATCTGTTCCTGTGCGAACGGCACTTGCCGCCAGCGAAAATATGAGACGCAGCCCGCGCCGTGCGCGAACGCTTCCCAGCTCCAGGTCCGGACCATGCCCGGCAGCGGTGCCGGATTCCAGCGCGCCCAGTTCACCGGGCCCGGCTGCTGCTCCATGACCCAGAACGGTTGCCTGGACATGCCGCGATAGAGATCATGGTTGAAGGAGGTGTAGTCGGGATGGCCGGTGCGCAGCCAGCGCGCCTTGGTCGGCGCATCGAACCACGCTTCTTCGAGGCCACCGAGCGGATAGCTGTCCCACGCGGCCACATCGAGGTCCGCCGCGACGCGGTAGTGATCGAACTCGGAGAATAGCTGCATGAAGTTATGCACGACCGGGCGGCCCGGCGAATGCTCGCGGACGATCTCGACCTGCATCCGGTTGAAGCGCACGACCTCGTCCGAAGCGAAACGGCGGTAGTCGAGACGATGGGCGGGATGCGCCTCGGTGACTGTGCCGACCGGGGCATCGATCTCGTCGAACGTGCGGTACTCCATGCTCCAGAACACCGTGCCCCACGCTTCGTTGAGTGCCTGGATCGTTCCGTAACGCGTGGCAAGCCATTGCCGAAAGCGCGTGACTGCATGCTTCGAATACGACAGCACCGTGGAGTGGCAGCCGAACTCATTGTCGATTTGCCAGGCCGAGACAGCCGGATGCTGGCCGTAGCGTTGGGCAACCTGGCGCGCGATCTTGCCGGCCGCCTCAAAGTATTCAGGCGACGAGAAATCGTAGTGACGGCGCGAACCGAATGCCCGGGTATGTCCGTCGGCGCCGACCGGGAGGATCTGCGGGTGGGCGTCGATCAGCCATTTAGGGGGCGTGGCGGTCGGCGTGCACATCACGATCTTGAGACCGGCTCCGGCAAGCCTCTCGATCGCGCGATCGAGCCAGGCCCAGTCGTACTGGCCGGGCGAGGGCTCCATGCGGCTCCAGGCGAACTCCGCGATGCGGACCTGCTCGATGCCGAGCTCGCGCATGCGTTGCGCATCGGCTTGCCAAATTGATTCGGGCCATTGCTCGGGGTAATAGCAGACGCCGAGACGCAGATCGGACATGAGGGGAGTTCTCCAGGACGATGCGCTAAATCTGTGGCGCAGAATGTAGCCCAAGCGTTAAACGCGGCTCAAGAACAATTAGGTAGGGCGCACGCCTTTACGATGGTGCAGAGCCGTACTATTTCGAGAATATGACCTCACTGATCGAAGCCGCTTGCCATGCCGGGGGTTACGCCGGCGACTGTTTCGAACGCGATGCGCGATCGTGGTAAGGTCGGTGCGACGATGCGCAAGCGTGTACTTGCGGCAGTTGCAGAGAATTCGGCCACCGGCCGAAGCTGGCCATGCGCCGTACCTCCAATTTTTGCGACATTTTTTCTTGCGACGCACAAACGGTGAACCCTACACTGGGCGTGGAAAGATTGCACCGAGAGTGTCATGTCGAAATCGCTCGAACTCGTCAAAACCCTTGTGTGGGCCGCACACGGCTGTCGCGGTATGGATCGCCTGGTGTTGCGTCGCTTCGATCCGGCTCGTGATTCGCTCGATGAACTGACTGAGATACTGCACCGATCGTTCGCCCGACTTGGGGCGATGGGGCTCAATTGCACCTGTGTGGATCAGTCTTGTCGAACGACGCTTGAGCGGCTCACACGCGGCGACTGCTATGTCGCCGTATGTGACGATCGCCTCGTCGGGACCATGACATTGAACGAGCCCGATGAAAACGCGCGCTGTGAGCTTTACAGGCGCAAGGACGTCGCCAGCATCCATCAGTTAGGCGTCGATCCAGCGTATCAGGGCAGGGGAATCGGCAAGTCGCTGCTCGCACTCGCCGAGGGCTGGGCAGCGATACGCGGCTACAAAGTGCTTGCACTCGACACACCGTCGCCCGCATCCCACCTGATCTCGTTTTACGAAGGCAGGGGTTTCGGCATCGCCGGCTCGGCCCATTTCGAAGGCAAGCACTATGTCAGTGCGATCCTGAGCAAGACGGTCGCGTCCACGCGCGGGCTGGCACTGGCTACCTACGTGCCCGATGCCGAAAAATCGCAGGCGAGCGACATGCGCGCCGCATGACAATGAACGACAAAACTCCCCTCAAAGACCACTCGCGCAAATACCTCACGCTGATCGTGCCATCCAGAACAGTCATGCGACTGAGGGGAATGCTGAAGGTCATTCTTGCCTCGATCATCGCCAACGAGATTCTGATGACGGCGTTCCTGTACCTCGCGGGGATGATCGACCCGAACGTACCGCACAGGGTCGTGTCGGTGTTCAGTTTTGTCACGTGCTTCCTCGTCGGCTCGTGGCTCCAGTCGGATGCGCGACGCGCGTACTCCATGGCTCGCGAGAAGGGCCTCATCGCACCGGTCGACGATACCCACCGGTCACTGGGCATCACCGCGGATTGCCCTAAGCGATGGCTGGTGATCCTGCACATCGAATTGAACCCCGCGGCAGTCGGCCTTTGATGCGCGCTGCCTCGATCTCCAGGCCAGGTTTGGGCAGGCGCGCTTGCTCGTGAGACACGAGAGGCAGGTTACACTTCGGTCTTCGGAAAGGCCCGACGCGGCATTTCCGAAATGACGAGAGCGATCGGCAACGACCGGCGCCTGAAGAAGTACAGACCAATGCTACGAGAACATCATGAAGAAAATACTTTTCACCGGGGTTGTGATGGGTATGGTCGCGGCTGTTTACGCACAGTCGTCGGACGACGGACAGTCGGGAACGCAACAGCACGGCTGGGGCGCGAGTACCCAGTCATCGGATTCCGGTCCGCATGGTTGGAGCGACAGTAAAGCGAGCGCCGAGAATGGACGTATGACAGAGCACGGTTGGGTTCCGCCGGTCAAGAAAGACTGCTCGTTCAACGGTGCCGAGATCTCGGGGAGCGCGCAACTGCGTTGCATGAAATAGCGGCATCTGATGCCGACTGCCGCGGGTTCTTACGCGGCGCCGCAGCCGGCAACTGCGCCTTGCAGGATGCCGGCCGCCTCAACGCAGGATCAATGCGTGCGGAAGACCCCCACGGCAGTCCGCAACTCGCGGGACTGCTGGTCGAGCGACAGCGCTGCTGTTGACGTTTGTTCCACAAGTGCCGCGTTTTGCTGCGTCGTCTCATCCATATGAGCGACGGCGCGGCCGACCTCGTCGACACCCGAGGCCTGTTCGATCGATGCCTGCGCAATCTCGTTGACGATGCCGTTGACGCGGCGCACGGAAGTCAGGATCTGCGACATCGCACCCGCCGCACCCTCGATTTCGGCCGCACCTTCATGGACACGCTTCACCGAGTTGCCGATCAATACCTTGATCTCCTTCGCCGCGCTCGACGAACGCTGGGCCAGCGAGCGTACCTCGGTCGCCACCACCGCGAAGCCGCGCCCTTGCTCGCCCGCCCGCGCAGCTTCGACCGCCGCGTTGAGCGCGAGAATATTCGTCTGGAACGCGATGCCCTCGATCACCGACGTGATGTCCGCGATCTTGTTCGATTCCGCCGTGATGCCGCTCATGGTTTGCACGATTCCTTGAACCATGTCACTGCCACGCTCGACTTCGGTGGCCGTCGTCGAAGCGAGCGTGCTCGCCTGCTGCGCATTGGCCGCGTTGTTGCGCACGGTGCCGGTGACCTGTTCCATCGATGCCGCGGTCTGTTGCAGCGATTGCGCCTGGCTTTCCGTGCGCTGCGAGAGATCGGCGCTACCTAGCGCGATCTGTTGGCTTGCCGACGACACACCGTCGGCATGGTGCAGTACGTCGTTCACTACCGTGCGAAGCGCGGCCTGCATGCGGCTCAGCGATGCCAGGATGCTGTCGGTGTCGCCGGCGCGCAGGGTGACCGGTACGGCAAGATTGCCGTCGCCGATTGCATTCGTGATTCGCTTGACGTCGTCCGGCTCGCCGCCGAGCGCGCGCGTAATGCTGCGAGTGATCGTCCAGGCGACCATCGCACCGAATGCGATCGCCACGGCGGTCAAGGTCAGCATCAGGAATTCGAAGTGCACGCCGATGGAGCGTGCCTTCTTGCCCTGAATTTCGTTCAGGGTTTCTTCCATGTCGATAAAGCCGTTGACCGCGGCGAGCCAATCGACGAAGGCAGGGCGCGCTTTCTCGAGTACCTCCTGCCTCGCCCCGTCCGTGTCGCCGGCTTTTTGCAGGGCGATCACGTCATGCATGAGCGGCATCGCTTTCGCTTCGGCAGCCTTGATCTTCGCGAGCTGCTGGCGTTCCTCGTCAGACACGGGCATGCTGGAATTGAAGAACTTGTCCAAAGGCTCGGCGGATGCCTGGTAGTCCGCTTCGAGCCGCGCGACGTGTGCGATCACCGATGGCAGTTCGGCGGCCGAGACCAGCGTCAGGTCACGAACCGCGATCGACCGGTCATGGACGCTGCCGCGAAAATTGATCGCGTAGCGTTCCTTGACGCTGTTCACGTCGTTGATTGTCGTCAGGCTTGAATTAATGTGGTTGACCTGAACGATGCCGACCGTTGTGAGGATCACCAGGGCGAGGAGCAAGACAGAGAAGCCGCCTGCGATCCGTGTTCCGACTGAAGTTGTTTTCATGAGGTGGGGGGGTAGGGACTTCGGCGCTTGCGACGCAACGGGAATCTGTTTGTGTTATCGGCCGGTTACGGGAAAACTTTAGGGAAAACCCTTAAAACGGGCGTCCAGTGGGCTGTGGCGGCGCACTGAAGGCGCCGCGATGGGTGACTCGTGTGTCCGTCCCTCATTCGAAGGTGGCGTCGATGCTCAGCAGACCGCCGGTCCCCTTCGGCCGATTCTGGTTATTGGCGTATTAATTTATCGGTTTGGCTCAACATCTTCCGGGCAATCAAAGAGATTTGATGCCCGTTCGCCAATTTGGTTACGAAGCGGTCATCTGGGACATTTTTGCCAATCTGGTGCTTTCCTTCCTGATGCCGGACAAGATGGCATCCGCAAGTTCATCAGGGAAGCCCGAAGGCAAATGAGCTTCTACGGAACCGATTACCTTATCCGTCGAGTCGACGACGTCTTCCATGATTTCCTTGGCAATGCCGTCCCCAAGCTTCACCTGACGCGCTTGCGCGATCCAGTGGCGAGGCTGGATTTTGTCGATCAGATAGTGATGGCTGCTGCCGCGTACCGCCATCGCGAGCTTCGCTTTCTGCCGGGCTATCCGGTTTCGACCGCTGCCGATGATCGGGTGCGCGGAAAGTACGTCATAGAGCGGGGTAGATCGATAGAGGCCGCCCGGCAGATGGGCAATACTGAAATTCTTGGCGTGGCCATCGGTTGCGGCAAGCAGCCAGAACACCATCTGTGCCTTGAAAAAATGACGTCTGTCCTGATTCGCGTTTTCCGATCCGAGCAGCAGATCCATGATTGCGGCGATGCCAGGCCCTCCATCCGCTTGGTACTTGTGCAAAGGAGACGTACCTGTGGCCTGGCACATGTCCTCCTGCGGAAGGCGAACAATCCAGCTTCCATCAACGGACAACCTGCGGTCGAAGCGTTCGACGATGAGTACCTTCTGATCTTCGAAACTGGCGATTTCGCAGGGAGCAACAGGTAGGCCGTATGCGGCTACGATTCTCGAGCAAAGCCACTCGTTTTCGACGGAGGTTCGCATGTCCGCCTGCATGTTGCCTACCAGGCCGAGCGGCAGCTTGAAGATATGGGTGGTCGGCGTGCTGCCTGCCGGAAGGAGCCACTGCCCGTCATGCCGCAGAAGCGCCGTTTTCTCCTGTGCGCCGGCAATCGATATTCGCAAATCTTCGTCATGATCATATTGTCCGAGCGGCGCCGCGCTCGTCGCATTGCGCAGTAGACGCGCGATGTCAGCTTCGGCCAACGGCTCTCCCGCAATGCCATAGAGATCCGCCGGACTATCTTCTGGAGCGAGCAGTTGTATGGCGCCGACGCAGTCCCGGCCCAGGGCGGCCAGGAGGTCGAAGGGCCGGGTGCTTCCCGTCTGGTGACGTTGCGCCAGCCGGCGCCGGATTGCATCACTGTCCGGCAGCAGGTTGTCGAAGAAGGCGGTGACAAGCTCGCCGCGATAAGGCTGATTGCCGGGGGTAAAGGGAAGCGACAGCGAGAGGGGGCGGCCTTGATCGTCGGCGATCCATTCGTCGAAATAGCCTAGACCTTCCCCGTCCCGGCCTTTTTCCCAGTAGCCCACTGGAATGCCGTTCATCCAGAGATTGAGTCGCTGCGTACGAGATTGACGGCGCATGCTTACCAATTTTCCTTCTTCTTCATTGCGACGACGACGGGGGGAGGCCGGGTCGGGGCGGCCGCTTTTGCGGCTTGTGTCTTGACCCCGGTCGTCCGGGGCTGGCGGTTTTCCTTCTTCCGACTCACCCGTGTCTGATCGGCGCTACTAGCGCGTTTTGCCACGAGTTTGGCAGCGGGTTCGGCCTTGGACTGCGGAGATGCCGCATACGATAGCTGTATGTCAACATCCAGCAGACGCAGGATCTTGAACAGCCGCTCCACGCTCGCAGATGCCGGTTTGGCCTCCAGTTGGGCATAGCTTTGCTGGGTGATTCCCAAGCGCTCCGCCATCGCCGCCTGGGTCAGGCCGGCCGCCTTGCGAAAACCCTGCAGGATGGGGCGAAGCTGGCTTAGCGTCTTGACGGGATAGTCCATTGCCTCCTCCGGCCACGTCTTTTCATTGATACAGTCTATGATCTGTATAGAGAAAATACAATACATGGCCTGTATTAGGACATTACAGGCGTTGGGCTGTAAAGTGAATTTACAGACCACGACTTGTATAAGAAGCATTTCCAACCTGGCTGCCGACCGGAAACCCGCAAGCTTCCGGCCCGGACCGACTTTTGCTGAGAACGTGGATCAAGCGCGGGCGCGACACGCTCACCTCGGTCAAACCCGCTCGCGCGGCGGAGGCATCATGCGGCCCCTATTCGATCCGTT
Source organism: Pararobbsia alpina (assembly GCF_902859895.1). Classification (GTDB taxonomy): domain Bacteria; phylum Pseudomonadota; class Gammaproteobacteria; order Burkholderiales; family Burkholderiaceae; genus Pararobbsia; species Pararobbsia alpina. Next base: position 51,831 of record NZ_CADIKM010000011.1, on the reverse strand, counting down.
CTTCCGGAATGTGGCGGAGCATCCCTTTCAATTCCTGATGCAAACCCTGAAAGCCTTTCGTGCCAATCAGGGCATGCTGCTCGCGGGTGCCGTGGCCTACTACGCGCTCCTGTCCATTGTCCCTTTGCTGATCCTCATCGTGATCGGCCTGTCGGGGCTCGTCGAACAGCAAGTCCTGCTCGACTCGCTCGCCCGGCTACTCGAATGGCTGGTTCCCGGGCAGGCCAAGGCCGTAGCCGGCGAACTCGCGAATTTCGTGGCACATCGCGCCGTGATCGGTTGGGTGCTGCTCGTGACGATGATCTTCTTCAGTTCGCTCGCCTTTACGGTGCTGGAAAACGCGATGTCGATCATTTTTGTCCATCGCGTTGCAATACGGCGGCGCCATTTCCTGGTGTCGGCCTTGCTGCCGTACTGCTATTGCCTGTCGCTCGGTGTCGGGGTGCTGGTCGTTACGCTCGTGTCGAGCTTCCTGCACGCGGTGGGCGCCGAGAGCATCGATGTATTCGGATGGCACATGCCCTTGAGCGGGCTGGCGCGCGTGCTGCTCTATTTTCTCGGCGTCGCCGGGGAAATCTTCGTACTGACTTCGATCTACCTGGTGATCCCAGTCGGCCGTCCGGCGCTCAAACATGCGCTGGTCGGTGCAATCATAGCGGCGATCTTGTGGGAAATCACCCGGCACGTGCTGGTGTGGTACTTCGCCACGCTGTCACAAGTCAGTGTCGTGTACGGCTCGCTGACGACGGCCATCGTGGTTCTGTTCAGCCTGGAGGCGCTGGCCGCGTTCCTGTTGTTCGGCGCCCAGGTTATCTCTGAGTATGAGCGGCAAGCCGCCCACCCCGGGGATGTACGTCCTAAACCGTTCCATGTCGGCTAAGTCCGACGAACCGGTGGACTTGGCCGGCAGTATCGAAGTCGCACCCGTGAACGCACCGTTCGGTTTCCGGCCCGTCTACTTCTTCGGCCGGCAGCGTCACGACAGCAAGATCTGGTCGTCGGCGCAATTCATCAGCTTTGAAGGGGAGCAATAGCGAGCAATCAACCCAACACACGTCGTTTGGCAGCGACAAATGCGGCCAGGCAGCGGTCGCGCCATGCGCGCCGCGCGGCGAGGCCGCTTGCCTGGGTGCGCTCGCGCCGTTGCCGTTCGATGGACTGGACCAGTTCGGCACTCCATTCACGCGGGTCGGCCTGTTCCCGGGCGAGACCGTAGTACATGGGGCCGAGGTTCTTGCAGTATTCGGCGATACCATTGGGCGCGTTCAGGTCGATGGTCTCGAACGGGCCCATGAAGAACCATCGAAGTCCCAGTCCATCCGAGATGGCCTTGTCGACATCGGCAGCACTGCAAATGCCGTCTTCGACCAGTCGGAATGCCTCGCCCAGCAAGGCGCTCTGCAGCCGGTTGACGACGAAGCCGTTGATCTCGCGAGCCAGCCTGATCGGAGCCTGGCCGACGCGTTCCATCAGCGCGGCCGCGCGTTCGACCACGGCGGCATCGGTCCACGGCGCAGGCACCAGTTCCACGAGAGGGACGAGGTGCGGCGGGTTGATCGGATGCACGACCAGGCATCGTGCCCGATTCGGCAGGTGGTCTGTAAAGGAGGAGGCCGGCAGCCCGGAGGTCGAGCTCGCGAGAATCGTCTCCGGCGAGGCGATGGCGTCGAGCCGCACATACAGTTCACGTTTGATCTCGACCCGCTCGGGTGCGCTCTCCTGCACATAGCTGGCACCCTCGAGCGCTGCTTCGAGCGAATGCGCGGGCTTCAGCCGCGCGCATACGGTCTGCACATCCTCATCGCCACCCAGACCCTGTGCGGCGAGATCCTCGAGCGCTGCGCGCACGAACGTCAGCGTACTTTGTACGGCCGCCGGCGACGCGTCGTACACGGACACCTCGAAACCGGCACGCGCGAACACGAGCGACCACGAGGAACCCACCACACCACATCCCACTACAGCGATACGAAACATACCTGTACGACTCCAATGAATAAGTAGTTACGATCGACCCAGTATCTCAAGCCGTGCTCGTGCAGGTCAGCGATAAAAATCCGAGGCGTGCCTACGTGCGCCGGTCTGCCAGTTCCGCTCCCTGGCGCAATGCTTCGAGCAGGCTGCGTTCATCGGCTATGCCTTTGCCCGCGATATCGAAGGCGGTGCCGTGGTCGACCGAGGTGCGGATCACTTCGAGTCCCACCGTGATGTTGACGCCGGCCTCGAGGCCGAGCACCTTGACGGGGCCATGCCCCTGGTCGTGATACATCGCGACCACGAGATCGAAATCGCCGCGGCCCGCGCGGTAGAACAAGGTATCCGCGGGCAGCGGACCCGTTATGTCGAGGCCGCGTGCCTGCAGTATCGCGATCGCCGGAACGATCTTCTCTTCTTCCTCGCCATAGCCGAACAGGCCGTTTTCGCCCGCATGCGGATTGATGCCGCACACGCCGATCCGCGGTCGTTCGATACCGGCTTTCATCAGCGTCGCGTTACCGCGCTCAATGGTGCGTTGGACGAGGCCCGGTTCGATCTTGCGAATCGCGTCGATGATGCCGATATGCGTCGTCACGTGGATCACGCGCAACTGCGGCGCGACGAGCATCATCGACACTTCGGGTACGCCGGTCAGTTCGGCAAGCAATTCAGTGTGCCCCGGGTATTTGTGGCCCCCTGCGTGCAGCGCTTCCTTGTTCAGTGGGGCGGTGCAGATCGCGTCGATCTTCCGCGCCTGGGCGAGCTCCACCGCGCGTGCGATGTACTGGTAGGCTGCATCGCCGGCCACGGCCGACAGCTTGCCGAACGGCAGGCCGTCGGGGATCAGGTCGAGATCGATGCAGTCGATCGTGCCCGGCTGCGCATGCGCTTCCGATGCATCGCGGATGCGCCGGACCTTCATGCCTGCTCCGACAATGGCGTTGGCCTCTTCGAGCCGGCGTGCATCGCCGATCACGAGCGGACGGCATTGCTTGAACACGATGTCGTGCGTGAGGCTCTTGACGATGATTTCCGGACCGACGCCCGTGGCGTCGCCCATCGTGATACCGATTATGGGAAGTTGGTTGCTCATGATGTGATGCCTCGTTTCCTTTGCTTCCTGTCGCCGGCGCGCCCGAGGTTCGGCCGCGACCCGGCATGAGTCGGGTGGGTGTGGGGTGGGTGCGTGCTACGCGCGCTTACACATAGGTCGAATCACGCAGGTGCCGCCATGCCGCATGCAGCGATTGCGCGGTGCCGAAGGCCCCCGCCTTGGTCACGATGCAGGGGCGATGCGCGTGGCCCTCGCGAGTGCGCGCATCGAGGGGTCTGCCGATTGCGACACCGGGTTCGACTTCCGCGACGAGTTCGAGGCTGTCGATGCCCGTCGCATGGAGTGCCGCGCGCGCGGTTTCGCCGCCGGTGGCGATCAGGCCGCCGATCTTGCCGAAGTGCGGCGCGATCAGGTGGCCGAGCGCGGTGCTCAGGTGCGCGCCCTGGGCCGGGTCGAACAAGTCGTCGCGGCCGATGCGCAGCAGCAGATCGGCCTGTGACGCCAGATGCGCACCGATGCGCGCCTGCAGGGCGGGCCATTGCATATGTTCGGGGCCGGCGCGAAGGACCGCGGGCGCCACCACGAGTTCGGCAATCCCGGCAGCGTCGCGCAACATCGCGCACTGCGCATCGGACACCGCCGACAAGGTTCCGACCAGAACCAGGATCGGGCCGCTTTGCTGCAATGCGGACGGTGCGGGCGACGCGGGCGATACGTGAGAGGCGGCGTGCCCGTTCGCGGACGCGCCGAACAGGTCGGGCAATAACGCCATTTCGCGCGCCAGGCCGGCCGACCCGACCCAGAACAGCGCCTCGTCCATCGCGGCGCTCGCTTGTGCGAGCAGCGCCAAATCCTTGCTTGTCTGGGTATCGACGATCAAGGCCTGGATTCCGCGCATCGCGTGCATCGCAACCGCGCGGACCAGCGACTCGCGTGTGTCCCGGGCCGCATCGAGCGCGAGCACGGCGGTCGAAAGCCCCGCGTTGCCCAGCCGTTCAGCGATATCCGCTCGTTGGCCCGCATTCTCGAGTTGCCACGTGTCCGTGGTCTCGAGCGGCGAGCCGTTGACGAACACGCGCGCACCGCGTGTCGTGCGCCCGGTCGCGGGAAACGCGGGTGCGACGATCGCGAGTCCCGCAAATGGCTGCAACGCGGCGACTTCGGCGGCCCAGTTGCCACGTAGTGTCGAATCGATCTTCTTGTAGAGTCGGCGGCCGGGCGTATGCAGCGTCCGCCACGCGTCGACGGTATGACGAGCCGCGGCCTCCGGGCTCGATCGGCGCGTATCCGTGTCGGTCGCGATGACGTCGATCGCGGCGTGCGTGTTGGGTGCGCGCGTGCTGTCGAGCGTCACGACCGTGCGATGCCCCGCGCTCGCGAAACCGATCGCGCAATCGGCGGCGCCGGACAGATCGTCGGCAATGATCAGCAGGCTCGTCGCGCTGTTTTTTTCGTCGCTGGCTGGCTGGATGATTCTCATGCGGTCAATGCGTTCTTCATGCGTTCTAGCCTGCTTGATGATACCGATCGTGGGCGAGGGCCCGCGCGCGATCTCGATGCATTTCCATTGCCCAAGGTTGAGTCGCCGGATCGCGGTGGCGTCAGCTCGCTGAAATGCTGGTGACGATCGCGGATGTCTGTCGAAGTCTGAGACGAGAGTTTAAGGCAAAATGATTGAATCGATCATTAAGTAGTTAACCTAGCGCTTGGATCGGTCAATTTTTGCTGGGGTTTTGCTTCGCTTTAGAGGGGAGCGGTCCCCGCAGCCCCTTCCACGCCCAGCCAAGCGGCCAGAGCGGGGCCGCTCGCCCTCCGCGGAACATGCTGCGGGCGACCGGCCCCGCTCCGTCCACTCTCTCAGCCCCATTTCGGGTTGGAAGCTGGATTTGGCCTCGCGGTGGGTTTGGCGTGAGTGCCGGGTTTCGCCCGAGTGTCGAGCTCGGCCTGCCTGCCGGCTTTGAACTGCCTACGCCGCGGTATCGATCGTTATTTCGTTGCGCAACGCAAATGTCACCAGCTCGGGAGCATTTGGGGCGGCGTCGGTGATCAACGTCCAATGACGTTCGAGCGGGGTCCAGTGCTGTTGGCTCGCGTGATCGAGTTTGTGCGAGGTCACGAGCACGAAGACGTTCGCGGCCTGCCGAATCACGCATTCCTTGAGCCATGCCTGTTCTGCGCTCGCTTCGCATAAGCCTCGCCCGGCTACGACGCCGTCGGCGCCCAGGAAGGCTTTGTCGAAAGATACGCGGCTCAGCGCGACTTCGGCCAAAGGGCCGAGGGTGCTCAGGCTGCTCGGCCGCACGTCGCCCCCCACGAGGGTCACGCGGACTTCGCTCGGGGCAAGGATGCCGACGGCAAGCAGGTTGTTGGTGACGACATGGACGTCGCGCCGCGCGACAAGATAGCGGGCAAGGGCGGCGGTGGTGGTGCCGCCGTCGAGGAAGATGGTGTCGCCGTCCTTGATGTGCAGGACGGCGGCGCGCGCAATGGCTTCTTTTTGCGCGCGAAAGCTTTCTCGGCGGATGTCGAGGGATTCCTCGGGCTCGTGGGTGCCCACGGAAGGGGCGGCACCGCCGTAGGTTCGCAAGATTCGCCGTTCGTCGGCCAAGGCGCGCAGGTCGCGCCGGACGGTGGCCTCGGACATGCCAAAGTGTTCGCACAAAGCGCTGACGTCGCTGGTGCCGGACAACACGGCTTTGAGCATGGCCTCACGGCGTTTTGCAACTTTCATGGTGATTGGGGCGGGTGGGGTGGGCCGGCTGCGCTGCGATCGAAGGGCGCGGGTATGCGCATAGTGTATCGAATCAGAAGTGGGTGGGGTTTATTTTGCGCGTTTCGATCATTTTAGAGGGCGGCAAGTCGGGCACGAATTCGGGAAGCGGCTGAAGTGATCGGCATGGACTCGAGGGCGACGGTAGCCATTTCGGGCAGGGCTTCGCTCGCGAGTAGTGTGAGGGTTCGGCCAGGGGGCATTTCCACGAGCACGCGCATGCCGAGTTCGCTGAGTGCGATGGTCGATTCGTGCCATCGGACGGGGTAGCGAAGGTTGGTGGCGAGGTCTTCGCGAATGGCGTCGGCTTCGCGTAGTACGCGTGCGCCGCGATTGCCGATGTACGGGATGCGAGGCTTGTTGAAGGTGATCTCGCTCGCGGCCCGGCTCAATTCCTGGGCGGCTTTGTCGAGCAGTATGCAGTGCGATGGGACGTTCATCGCCAAACGCTCGGCTTTGCGTGCGCCCTGCTCGAGGGCTCGTTGACGTACGCGTGCGAGGCTTGTGTCGCTGCCTGCAACGACGATCTGGCGGGGGGCGTTCAGGTTGCCGAGGTAGGCATCGTCGCCGAGTAGACGTCCGACTTGTTGTTCGCTCAGGCCGACGATGGCGAGCATGCCGTAGCCGGAGGGATAGGCGGCTTCCATCAATTGGGCGCGGAGCTGTACCAGGTTCAGCGCATCGGCGAACGCGATGGCGCCGCTGGCCACCGCGGCGCCATAGGCACCGACGGACAGGCCGGCGACTGCGTCGGCTTCGATGCCTTCCTTGCTGAGTGCCCTCGCGGTTGCGACGCCGGCGACGACGAGTGTGATCTGCACGGCGACGGTGGAGCGCAGGGTCTCTTCGTTGTCGAGCGCGAGGATGTCCTGTTTGAGGATGTCGGACGCTTCACTGATCGCCGCCACGGCCTCGGGATGGTCGAGTGCATGCAGGAAGCCGGCACGCTGGGCGCCTTGGCCGGGAAACAGGTAGGCGATCATGGGGTGGTCTGACGGGCGTTCTGGCGATTGGCGATCACGGGGCGGTCTGCCGGGTGTCATGGCTGTCGGCGATATCGCGCGTCGTCGTGCCATGGGTCGGCGACGAGCCGGGGGCCGTCGGTATGGCGCAGCAGTATGTGTCGGTGGGGACGGGCATATTCGGCGAGAGAAAAGGCGCCGTTCGGTGTCTCGGCCTGGATGTCGATCCGGATGTGCTGGGTGCGCGCGGCCTGGGTCAATGTGTCGAAGAGCGCGGTGGCATCGGTTTCACGCATGGGGGTCGGCATGCGTATCACGAGATCGAGATCGCTCGTCTCGCTCAGGGTCGGCATGCCGCTTGCCAGTTCGAAGCCCGCGCTCCCCGTAGGGCCCCATGGGAGGGCGGTGGCGCTGCAGATCGGGATGATCTGCCTGAGCAGGGCAAAGGCGGGAAGGTCGCGCCGTGGCTCGATTGCGAGAAGGTCTTCGGGCTTGGTCGTGTTCAAGACCTGGTTCTCGTCAACCCATGTGCCGAAGCGTTCGCTTCGGGTCGAGCCTCGCAGGCCGATGGGTATCCGGCCGTTCGAGAAAAGAGCCCGGCGTACGACGGCAAAAGGGGCGCGTATCAGCGCTGCTTCGACCCACGCGGGCGCATCGCTCCATGAGGACGGCGCGATGCGCAGCAGGTCGTGCAGTTTCAAGGCGCATTCCATTGTTCGGCAAGACGCCGGCGCACTTCGATGGATGCGGCACGCATGCGCTGGGCGTCGGGCGATCGCAGGCGGTTCGACAAGTCGTTCGGGCCGTTGCGTGCGTCTTCGATCGCGGCGATCAGGGCGCGGCGTACGCGTTCGATCCCGGTGGCTCCCGGCTGGTCGGCGTCGATGCCTTCGATCAGTTCGTGCAGCAGGCCGAGTTTTGCGTAGGCGCTCATCTTGTAGGACATGGGCAGCACGGTGTCGCCGAGTGCGTCGAGGCCTTCGACGCTGCGTCGCGTGACGCGGGCAGCCGCCTCCTTGCCCATCGCATGCACGCTGATGCCGGGGGCGTCGAGGGCGAGGATGCGATTGGCCTGGTAGCCATGCGCGAGGTAGGCGCCGGACATCGCGGGGCCGACGATCAGGCCGATCACGGGATGACCTGCCAGACGCGCGCTCGCGTAGGCGTCGACGGGAGCCGCGCATGCGAGATGAATGCCGAGCAGTTCTTCCCGGCGTCCGTAGGCCTGGCTCTTGAGGTCGATGATCGCGATGAGGGGGCGTTTCACAGGGGCATCGCGATCGGCATCGATTGCCTCGCGAACGGCGCGTGCGAGGAGCCATCCTTGTTCGAGGCCCATGACGTTGTCGGTCGCACGGGGGAAGCGATTCTGCGGATCCGGTACGACGGCCAGGTAGCGCACTTTCGAATCGCCCAGGGTTGCGTCGGCATGGCGGATCGGTCCGCTCTGGTTTGTCTGGCATGCGCTCAGGGCATCGAACCAGATCTGGCCACGAGAGAGGGAGGGCGTTGTCATCGTGCGGCTCCATGCCAGAGGTCGCGCAGTATCGCGGGATCGATCGCGGCCGGGTTCACTTGGGCGAGGCGTTCGAGTTGCTGTTGTACCTGTGCGCTTCGGTGTTGTTCGGGTACGCCTCGTTCAAAGGCGGCGATGGCTGCGGCGCGGACCTGTCCGGCGTCGTCTTCGACGAGGGTATCGGCGAGTCCCGTGCTCACGCGTTGTTCGCCACCGATCATGGACCAGATCAGGCGGCGATCTGCCGCATCGAGTTCTTCGAGGCCGGCTTCCTGCTCGATCACTTCGGGTCCGTTCATGCCGAGGCGTGCCTGACGCGTCATGACGAGTTCGGTACACAGAGCGGCGGCGAGCGACATGCCGCCGAAGCAGCCGACCATCCCGCCGATGATGCCGATCACGGGGACGTGGCGCCGAAGCGCGACGATGGCTGCGTGGATTTCGGCGATGACGGCGAGACCGAGATTCGCTTCCTGCAATCGCACGCCACCGGTTTCGAACAGGATCATCGGGCGAATGTCGCGCCCTGCTTCGAATTCGAGCAGAGCGAGTTCGAGTGCGCCGGCGATCTTCGCACCGGACACTTCGCCGATGCTGCCACCCTGGAAGGCGGGTTCGATCGCGGCGATCACGGCCGCCTGGCCATCGAGCTGACCGCGTGCGACCACGACGCCGTCGTCGGATTGGCAGACGATGTCCTGCATGGCGAGCCACGGGGATTCGAGCCGGTCGAAGGGACCGAGCAATTCACGAAAGGTACCGGGATCGAGAAGGGAGCGGGCGCGTTCGCGCGCACCCATTTCGATGAAGCTGTGCTGGGCGATGAAGGTGTCGTGCGCGTTCATGGGGTATCGCCCTCGCTGGCTTCGACAGCCTCGGCCAGACGCAGCATGACGATGCCGGGCGTCGCGCCGAAATCATTCAGTTCGAGCCGAACGGCACCGTCGTAGCGAGTAAAGAACCGGTCGAGCACGCTTTTCCAGACATGTGCATACCCGTCGACGCTCGTGCGAATCACGACTTCGGCGTCGGCGGAGCCGGACGGAGACAGGAGGACTTCGAGATCCCCCGAGCCGACCACGCCGACATGGGCACGCCGGGTGACGGGGCGCGTAGCGGGATAGTCGTAGCGTAACTGTTCCATGGTGTGTTTCCTCGCGTGTGTTTATTGCGTCAGAGCGAATCGACAAACAGTGTGGCGGCGAGCAGGTCGGCCGAGCCGCCGGGCGATGCGTTCAGGACGAGCAGCCGGCGGTCGAGATCGGCGTAGGCGGTGCGGCCCGCATCGGTGGCGAGACCGCCTTCGCCGAAGACCTGTGACGCGCCCTGCTGTGCGGCTTCGAGGGCGGGGTGCCCGCCACGATGCAGAAGGCAGGTGTCCTCGAGTCTTGCCATGATCGAGAGCAAGGCTTCGAGGCGTGCGTCATTTTCGTTCAGGCCCGCATCGCGTGCGCGTTGCAGGGCGGGCAAGCCGACCTCCGTCACATGCGGGAAGCCGTCGTGCGCTTCTCCGCGCGCGCCTTTTGCGCCGTACTGCCGGGCGACGCGCGCACCGTTGCTGCTGGAGACGACGGCCGGCGCATGGCGGTCGTCGAAGCGGGCAATGTGGGCGGCCGTGGAGAACAGCGCTGCGCGGTTGCCGGACGCGGATGCGCTGTCGTTCATACAGTAGGCGGCGCCGGCGCACAGCAAGCCGACGATCCAGATTGCGCCACGGTGTGCGTTGCTGCGGCCCGTTGCACGCAGCATCGCGGCTTCGCCGTCGCGGCCTATCTGCGCCAGGCGTTCGCGCAGTGACTGGGATGGCGGTTCGTGTGCGCTGGCTTGGGCAATGGCGTTGAAAGTGGGATGCAGCGAGCGCGCCGAGCGCAACATCGTATCGAGATCGAGATCGCGATGTGCGCCGCTGCCGCGCTGATCGACCAGTCCGGGTTTCGGTGTCAGGCAGGCTTCATCGATCAAGGCGCGCACGGCGTGATCAGCGAGATTCGAAATACTCACAAAGGCGCCTCGATGAGGTGAACGCGGTATCGAAGCATCGACGCGGTCGGCTCGAGGCGTCCCGGAAGGAACCGGGGCGTCGGAGCGGGCGGCTTTGGCATTGGCGAGAGCGGGCATGAGGTTCACCAGCTCCTGAAGCGTGCCGGCGGCTCGTACAGACCGCCCGACCATGCGACGAGGTCGTCGATGCTGCGCGCGGCGAGCATCGAACGTTTGGCTTCGCCGCGCCGCACGCCGAGATCCTCGGGAAAGGCAACGATGCCGCGCCGTCTGAGTTCGGCTGTCTTCGCAGGGTCGGCACGCATGCCGACCGGGGTCACGCCGGCGACGGCCGACAGCGCCGCCCGCCGTTCTTCCTGCCCTTGCGCCGCATGCAGATACGCAATGCCTTCCTCGGTGACGACATGGCTGACGTCGTCCCCGTAGATCATCACGGGTGCGATCGGCATGCCGCTCTTCTCGCCGACGGCAATCGCGTCGAGGGTGTCGACGATGGTCGGTTCGCCACCTTTCTTATAGGTCTCGGCGGTTTGCACCACGAGCTTGTGGCCACGGCTGACAGGCCCGGTGTCTTTCATCAACGCGAGCCATGCTTCGCTCGAATGACGTCGCCCGCGCGGATCGTGGCCCATGTTCGGCGCGCCGCCGAAACCCGCGAGCCGGCCGAGCGTGACGGTCGACGAATTCGCGTCGGCATCCATTTGCAGCGTCGAACCGATGAACAGGTCGACACCGTATTGCCCGGCCAGTTGACATAACACGCGATTGGACCGAAGGCTGCCGTCGCGTCCCGTGAAGAAGACATCCGAACGCGCCGCGATGTAGTTCTCCATGCCGACTTCGCTGCCAAAGCAATGCACGCTGTCGACCCAGCCGCTTTCGATCGCGGGAATCAGTGTCGGGTGGGGGTTGAGTGCCCAGTTGGTGCAGATTTTTCCCTTGAGCCCGAGCGAAGCGCCATAGGTCGGCAGTAACAGCTCGATGGCGGCCGTATCGAAGCCGATGCCGTGATTGAGTGTCTTGACGCCGTAGCGCTCGTAGATGCCGCGCAGGGTCATCATCCCCATCAGGATCTGCAGTTCGCCGATATGCCGCGGATCGCGCGTAAAGAGCGGCTCGACCGCGAAGGGCTGGTCTGCCTGAACCACGACATCGACCCACGAAGCCGGGATGTCGACACGCGGCAGCTCGTCGACGATTTCGTTGACCTGCGCCACCACGATGCCGTGCCGGAACGCGGTTGCCTCGACGATCGTCGGGGTGTCCTCGGTGTTCGGGCCTGTGTAGAGGTTGCCGTGCCGGTCGGCCTGCACGGCGCAGATCAGCGCGACTTGCGGGGTCAGGTCGATGAACATGCGTGCATACAACTCGACGTAGGTGTAGATCGCCCCGATCTCGAGCAGCCCGTCTTCGAGCAGTTGCGCGACGCGCAGGCTTTGCGGTCCCGCAAATGAAAAATCGACCTTCCGCGCGATGCCGCGTTCGAACAGACTCAGATGCTCGGGGCGACTGATGCTCGAGATCAGTAGATGGACATCGTGCACGCGCGACGGATCGACTTTCGCAAAGGCGCGCGACAGGAAGTCCGCCTGCTTCTGGTTGTTGCCCTCGAGGGCGACGCGGTCGCCGGGCGCGATCAGGGCTTCGAGTGCATCGACGATGCGTTCGCTTTTCAGCGCACCCTCGTCGAGCCAGCCTTCGATCTGTTTGAGGCGGCGCGCTTTTTCGAGCGCTCGGGTGTTCCACTGCCGGGGTGACGCTGAGGGGGATGAATGCATCGTTGGCCTTGGCCTCATTTGGAGAGCGCGCGGCGTTTTCTTGCCCGCTTGGGTGGCGTGAGGATCTGCGCTTCGTTGAGAAAGCGATAGATCAGCTCGCCCGTCGCGAGCAAATGCCGCGCGACAAGTGTCTGCGCCGCTTCGATGTCGTGTGCGACCAGCGCTTCGAGGATCGCCGCATGTTCGCCGTCGGATTCGCCCTTGAACGAAGGGACGACGAGCTTGAGGCGCAGATAGCGTTCGCCGCGCCGATGCATGCTGCCGAGCAGTTCCATCAGGCGAGGGCGGTTGACGGGGGCGTACAGGCTCATGTGGAACTGCTCGTTGCGCACCACGTAAAGGGTGGGGTCGGGCTCGTTCGCCGCGGCGTCGAGCAGCGCGCGGCATTGCGCGAGGGTCTGCGGGGTATGCTGATCGATGGCGATGCCGATCGCGAGACTCTCGAGCGACGCACGGATCTCATAGATCTCGCGCGCTTCGTCGGCCGATTGCAGACTGACCGAGGCGCCGCGATTCGGCTCGGTCGTGACCCAGCCCTCGCTTTCGAGTTGGCGGAACGCCTCGCGAACCGGTATCGCGCTGACCGAGAACTGCCGTGCGATGGCGTCTTGCCGCAGCGGCTCGCCCGGCAGCAGCGAGCCTTCGACAATGGCGTTGCGCAGGGCATCGGCGATATAGCGCGAGGTGCTCTGACGGGGCTCGAAACGGGCCTCATGAAACGTCGCGGACTCTGCCGCGCCCACGGAGTCGATTGACATGGACTTGACGATAGTAGGTAGAAGTGCGGAGTGGCCGCTGCTCGATGTTCAAATATTATATATAAAAATGCACTAGCACAAGCTGCGCGATGTCCGGCTCGCCCGAACATGATCAGTACAGCGAAAGGTGCGTTGACATTTTTGCCTACTGGAGAGCAATGCCATGCCGAGCGCACCCGATCACATCGCAACGACCGCGCGATCTGCGCGCACGCCCCTGAACCGCTCGCAGATTACCGGCTTCTGGGGTGCGTGGACGGGCTGGACGCTCGATGGCATGGATTCGTTCATCTATGCGCTCGTGCTGGCCCCCGCCCTGACGGAACTACTGCCGAAATCCGGCTACGCAGCGACACCCGCCAATGTCGGCCTGGCGGGATCGATCCTGTTCGCCTTGTTCCTCGTCGGATGGGGCCTGTCGTTTATCTGGGGGCCGCTTGCGGATCGGTTCGGGCGCACCAAGGTGCTGGCGGCGACGATTTTCACTTTTGCGATCTTCACGGGGCTCGCGGCCACTTCGCAGTCCGTATGGGCGCTCGGGATCTATCGTTTTCTCGCGGGCATCGGCATCGGCGGAGAGTGGGCCCTGGCGGGAACCTATGTTGCCGAAGCGTGGCCCGAGGACCGCCGCAAGATGGGCGCCGGGTATCTTCAGACGGGTTACTACGCTGGCTTCTTCCTCGCCGCGGCGTTGAACTACACGATCGGCGCGACCTATGGATGGCGTGCGATGTTCCTGGTCGGCGTGCTGCCCGTGATCGTGTCGATCGTCGTGCTCCTGCGCGTGAAGGAAACGGAGAAGTGGGAGCGCAACGTGGCCCATGCGGTCAGGCAGGTGAGCCCTCTGCGCGCGATATTCTCCAGGCAATACAGGCGGCGCACGCTGGTTGCGGCGACCTTGCTGACGGTGGCCATCATCGGATTGTGGGCGGGCGCCGTCTATGAGCCCTCAGCCGTGATACAGCTTGCGACGAAGGCCGGGATGGCGAAACCCGATGCGGTGCGTATGGCATCGATTGCGACGGGCCTGTTGTCGATCGGCACGATCATCGGTTGTCTTGCCTTGCCGCCGATCGCGGAGCGTATCGGGCGGCGATGGACTCTCGCCGTGTACTTCATCGGCATGGCGGTATCGATCGCGCTTGCGTTCGGCTGGGCGTTCTATTTGTCCAACGGGCTTTATCCATTCATCGCGCTGTTGTTCGTGCTTGGATTCTTCGGCGGCAACTTCGCGCTCTTCAGCCTGTGGCTGCCCGAGCAGTTCGAGACACGTGTGCGGGCAACGGCGTTCGCATTCTGTACCTCGGTGGGGCGATTCTTCGGCGCGATCGTCAACTTCGGGATCGGTGCCATGGTGCTTCACATGAAGACGCTCGGCGTGCCGATCGCGCTGACGGCGATTGCGTTCATCATCGGTCTTGCCGTGATTCCGTTTGCGCCGGAGACGAAGGGCGAAGAGTTGCCGTCGTAGGCGCGGGTAATCGAGGGGCGCTTAGGAATGCCGGATCATTTTCCGGACCGCCTCGCGCCTTCCGGGCCGACGTTGAACAAGTGCGCGGCAGTCCTTCTTCAGAGGGAGGAAGGACAGCGCGGACGGCATCGCCGACCTTTCTGACGCTCAATGCGGCGTTCGCTGTTGCTCACCGTACTTTGCCTGCCGGCTTCGGAAACAGGGGATAGGCGATCAGCGGGCAGGCGGCTGCCGCAAACCATACCAGCGCCCAGGATCCAGCGGCAAGCAGATGCGGAATCAGCAGCGGCGTCAGGAACAGGCCGAAATACACCGTCGTGTTTGCCATACCGAGTGCTGTGCCGGCTCGCTCCTTGCCGGCCAGGGTGGCAAGTTCCTTCGATCTCGCTTCGTTGCGCACGTTTGTCGTGGGCATAAAGCTCGGCAGCTTCGCCAAGGCTGCCGACCGTGTCGGCCGGTCGACGTCGGCCGTGAGTGCGCAGATCAAGAAACTCGAGGAGCAGGCGGGCGCGCCGCTCTTTGTGAAGGCGGGCCGCAATCTCGCGTTGACCGAAGCGGGCGAGACGATGCTCGGCTTTGCACGCAGGCTGGTTGAGCTCAATGACGACGCGGCTGGGGCGATGCGTCGCCCCGTTCTTGAGGGCTGGGTCCGACTCGGGCTTCAGGAGGATTTTGGCGAGGCGATGCTGCCCGATGTGCTGGGACGATTCACGCGTGCCCATCCCAAGGTCCGGATCGAGGCAAGGGTTGCGCGCAATCAGGAGCTGATCGAGCGGATCGATACGAACGATCTCGAGCTTGCGCTGGTCTGGGGCAGCACCGATCCGGCCGGGCTCGAGGCGAGGGCGGCGGGTCGTAACGAACAGTTGATTGCCAATCCGCCGATGTGCTGGATCGTCTCGTCGTCGTTGTCGTGGCGCGTGGATGCGGGTGAACCGTTACCACTGGTCGGATTCGACAGGCCCTGTGTGTTCTTCAGCGCGGCGACGGCGGCAGTTGATCGCAAGGGTATTGCGTGGCGGCTCGCGTTCACGAGCCCGAGTTTGTCGGGCTTATGGGCGGCGACGGCGGCTGGGCTCGGTTTGACCGTGCGCACGCGCTATGGCTTGCCGCCAGCCGTGCGGGCGCTCGATGCGCGTACGTATGGACTTTCCACACTACCCTCGTTGCCGCTCTCGCTCGTGCGTGGCTCGGCGGTCATGGCACCGCCTGTGGAGGAACTGGCTTCGATCATGCTGGAATGCGTGCGTCGCGGGTCGGCGGACTGGACGCGGCTCGCGGCGTGAAGATGGCTCGACCCTCCAGGCAACCTGTACTAATATACTCGGTGAGTATATTTCAGGAGATCCGTGTGCCGACCATCAGCGCGTTTTTCGGAATCGTCATCAGCATGTACTGGCGAGACCACAACCCTGCATTTTCACGCCCGATACGGGGACTTCGAGGCGTTGATCCGCATAGACACGCTAGAAGTCATCCGGGGTTCACTGCCAAAACGGGCACTCGCGCTGGTCTTGGAATGGGCCTCGGAACACCGGGCCGAACTCAACGAGGATTGGGAACTGTGCCGCGCGCTGGCGACACCGAAACCTATCTCCCCCTTGGAGTGAGCATCATGATTGCATGGAACGTGACGGCGTTGACGGTGTTGCCTGGTCATCGCCTCGAAGTCGGCTTTGCAGACGGATTAAGGGGCGTCGTGGATATGTCGAAGGACGATTTCAGGGGCGTGTTTGCCCCGCTGGCCGACGAGTCCTATTTTGCGCTGGCGACGATCCGCGATGGGGTGGTGGTCTGGCCGAACGGCGTCGATATCGCGCCAGATGCGATGTATGACGAAGTTTGTGGGCACAAGTCGGGGGTCGTAGCGTGAAGAGGGGTATGCCACAAACGCAGCAGGAGTTTTTGCGTCATGCGATGAGCGAGCTGGGCATGACGCGTGAGCAGTTCGCGGAGCGGATCGGAACGAAGAAGCGCACGCTGGATAACTGGCTGCTTTCGCCTGATTCGAGCGAGTTTCGGAGCATGCCAGATATGGCTTGGAAGTTCGTCCGAGAGATTCTTGAGAATCGAAGTGAAAGCGCTTGACGCTACTCATTGAGTACATTCAAAGGAAGGGCGACATCAATAAGGCACAAGAACTTGGCGCAGAAGGTCGGCGCTCATCAGAAACGCCGCTACGGGGAAGGCAACGCTGTTTCCATTGAACAGGACAGCAAGCCCAACACGACGGTCAATCGGAACCCTGACGGTAGCGCCATCAAGTGCGTTGGCGCTGTCCTCGCTGCCGCCTGGTCATTCACACGGAAAAGTACTTGGCGCGAGAGCGCCCCGTATGTCGGCCGGCACCTGGGACTGGACGCGGCTCGCGGCGTGACGGTGCTGCTGAGGTTCCCCCCGATAAAGTGCAAAGAGTCGCACCACAAAAACCAGTTGACCACCTCCTGAAACAACCTTAAATGTACATACCACGTGCATGTACATAGGAGTATGGAAATGGCTGCTGCAACGGAGCGGATTGTCGTGCAGGTAACGGCGGTTCAAAAGCGCGCAATCGTGAGTACCGCAAAGCGTCTCGGCCTGGACGTGAGTGAGTTGATGCGCCAGGCTGCGCAGGGATTTACCCCATCAGACGACGAACAGGAAATCAATGCGCCGATCGAGCGCGTGAATGCCTCCACCAAAGAGGCGAACGACGCACTGGATGATGCACTGTCGTTCGTCGCGGAATCGAACAAGCGTATTGCCGCTATGGCTGAAGGGAAGCACTGATTGGCGTCACTGACAAGGTGTGGGACGCAAAAAACAGGTTAGGACATCATAGGAAGACCGTAGCCCTTTCCATAGTGGGATAACGAGGAGAGCGACATGAAGACGATGCGAAGGTTGGAGGTAGCGAGTGGTGCGTTCCTTTTCGCGATATCGCTTCACGTACAGGCACAGTCCGCGGCAGATCAAGCGGTCAGCGAAGCCCCTTCGAAACAAGCTTCCGAGGCGGCGCAGGCTGCCAACTGCGCACTCGCGAAAGAAGTACTTTATGCCGTGGTGAGGGACGGTGCCATTGATGCGGTACAGGTTTATGTGACGGCGCGCGACGGAGCGGTCGTTCTCATGGGCGCTGTCCCCGAAGCGTCGCAGGCGGAAAGAGCCGCGCAGATCGCAAAACGCGTACCCGGTGTGCAGTCGGTAAAAATCTTTCTCACGCTTCGTATGGAGGCCTAGTTAGGCAACAGAAAACGCATGGCGAAACTTTATTGACAGAGCAAGGCGCGGAAACTGACCTCGGTGGTGGCTGAAGTCGCTCCCTCTGTCGTGACGACTTCTCCGGGCCTTAAAGTCGATTGGCTCGACAACGAGAACGGCGACCTGCGCATCGCGGCCGACGTCGACATGAGGGACCCGCTCAGCGCGCTTCGCCTGACTTGGCGATCAGCATCTGCACGAGTTCGATATGCACCTGTGCTGGCAGGCGGTCTTGAATTTTCGAGTGCCAGTCGTCCTTGACGATGCGCTTGGCGGCCGGCGCGTACCAGCTCGTCTCGGTGACCTCACCCGAGCTGGTCTGGCCGGCGGACTTGACCGTTCCCGAGCCCTCGATACGATAGGCCTTGAATGTACCGGCCCGGGTCTGTACCTCTTCGAATCCCACTACTTGACGATTGAACGTGAAGTGAAGCGGGCCGAGATCATAGTCAACCGTCCAGCGCATGCCCACCGACATCGGAAACTTGAGCCGGCGGTCAGTCGGATTCGGAAGATAGTTGAGCGAGCGCACGGTATTGCCATCCGCATCCAGCGCTTTTTGCCAGGTGTGGCCTGCCGCGTCATCGACCCGGAGATCGGCACCATCGGGTGTGCGATGTGTGATCGTCTCCGTGAATCGTATATTGCGGGCAGGGGAAAGCGCGTCGACGGAAACGAAGGACCACGCGTCCCCGATCCTGTACCGGGGCGCAGCAGTTTCTTCTGCGCAGGCGGAATGCATGCTCAGGCTCACGGCGAAGACCGCGAGCAAAAACCGACCGAAGTATTTCATTACCGAGGTCCCGGATATTTGCAGCGCGGAAGCCGTGCAATGACCGGCCCCGCCTAATCCAGTATCGGCTTCTTTTCACGTAAACGAAACCTGGAGGTCACGACCCGGGTGGCCGTATTTCGAACTGTCGTTCAACCCACAGAATCTCTTCGTGGAAACTGATGGTGAGGGTGTAGGCAAACCACAGCAAATACATTCCGGCCAGGCGGATGAAGATTGGCGTTATTCGCACGCCTTTGCGGACCGCGGGGAGAAGCGCGAAGTTCGAGTGAATGAAATGCTGCAGATGCTTCGGCCTCGCCACGGACCATAGGCCAACAGCGAATAAAACGAGACAAACAAAAAGCTGAAAAAACAGAATGACCAGACCGAACATGACCCCTGCCTTTGACCTTATCCGGACCGGCCTTCGGTCGGCAAGTCCACAAGAATGTTAGTCGAAGCGGCGGGGGCGAGCTGTCAAGAACGCGTAAAAACAGCGCATAAAAAAGGAATCGGTAAAACGAGCTCAAAGCTCAAACGGAGTCCCGCGGCGCAGCATCCGGCTTGTCCGGCGCGAGGCGAGCGCGTCGCCTCGCCGGGATATCCGCCAGGCGAATCCCCTTCGGGAAAGCGAAGTGCTTTGGCTGCCCGAGCCGCTGTGCGCGGTAAATGCCGGTATGGCCGGAGAACAGATACGCCACGATGCAGGCCGTACCGGCATAGACTCCGATATGGCCGCCAAAAAGCTCGATGGCCATAATCGTCGAGGCAATGGGCGTGTTGGCCGCACCCGCGAATACGGCAACAAATCCCAGGCCCGCAAGGACCGGAAACGGCAGTGAAAGCACATAGCCGAGTGCGTTCCCCAGGGTGGCGCCGATATAGAACAGCGGCGTGACCTCGCCGCCCTTGAAGCCGGATGCCAGCGTCACGACGGTAAAGCCGAACTTCCCGAGAAAATCATAGGCGGGCAGGGGGTGCTGAAATGAACTGACGATGGTGGGAATGCCGAGCCCGAGGTATTGCGGGGTATCGAGCGCAAGCGCGAAGGCGACTACGACGATGCCGCCGACGACAGGCCGAAACGGCGGGTACGTGATCCGCTTCTTGATGAAGCCGGAAAGGAAGTGTGTCGTATCGGCGAACAGCATCCCGACGATGCCGCAGGCGATACCGGCGAGCGTGGCCGACACGAGGCCCATCGCCGAAACCTCGGGAATGAATGGAATCGTATAGAGCGTGTGATGAACACCCCAGAGTCGCGTGACCTGATCAGCGACGACGGCAGACATGAAGCAGGCGAGCAAGGCGTCATAGCGGAGCCGGCCGATTGCGAGCACCTCGAGTCCGAAAATCGCTCCGGCCAACGGGGTGCCGAAGACAGAAGAGAAGCCGGCTGCAATACCGGCCATCAACAAGGTGCGACGGTCTTCACGATTGAGCCGCAATGTGTGCGTGATGCGGTCGGCGAGTGCACCGCCCATCTGGACTGCGGTGCCTTCTCGACCGGCCGAGCCGCCGAAAAGATGGGTCACGACAGTGGCCGCGAGCACGAGCGGGCCCATGCGTTTCGGTACCACCTTCTTGGGGTCGTGAATCTCATCGATGAGCAGGTTGTTGCCGCCTTCGACGCTTTGACCAACACGGTAGTACACCCATCCGGTCACGAAGCCCGCCACGGGTAATAGCCATAGGAGCCACGCGTGAGAAACACGCGTATCGGTCGCCCATTCGAGCGCGACGAGAAAAAATGCGGAGGCAGAGCCGGACAAGCCACCGAGGAGAACAGACAACGCAAGCCAGCGCACAAAATGCGGTAGCAGCGCGACCTGTTCGATAGTCGCGAGACGTTTCATGGAATCAGAGGTTTGAGGAAACAAACCTGGGCAGCAGAACGCCGCAGAAAAATGCCTACGGCTCCCGTCCAGGGATACGTAGGCATCATCAGCCGGCTTGCGCCGGCGGTTAATGGAGGAATGCCATCTCCGTGGCACGCATTTTAACCGTGTCTGACCTGAACGTCCAATCGCAAGCAAATCAAGGCATTCGATATGAGCAGGGCGCACAGTTTCTGTACAAAAGCCTTGTGCACGGGATTGGATGCCTGTCGCGAAGCGGTAACGCCAGTCTCGCGAGTGTCCCCGCCTTAGTGCTTGCGGCCGAAGTACGCCTGAGCGGCTTCGGCGGGAGACAGACCGACATTGAAGTAACCCCGAAGACGCTCCAGGCCATCGGCGTCGGCGTGATAGGGCGGCTGGATGAATTCCGCCTGGACGGCTTGCTCATACCAGGCCTTTGTCCACTGCTCCAGTCCCTGCATGTCCCATGCGCACGAGAAGGACAGGAGTATCGAGTCGTCAAACATAGTGCTCTCCAATTTTCAGCCGGTCTCAGAGGGGGCAATCTTCTCAGCCATCGGAAGAGACGTTGCTTCGCTTGATGGTCTCGCGTATCAATACCAACACGAATGCGAGAATGATGAGAAAGCACAGCATGCCGGCATCAGGATGGTCGTCATAGTCTCCTCCGGGATAAAAAACCTATACAAAAGGATCCTTCGTGCGGCAGGTAGCTCATTGCCGTAAGCTGGCAAAAGAATCACTGGCGTCTTTGGTGATTCCGTCCTTTGATAACCGCATGAACCGTGCCATCTCTTGCAGGCTCGGTATTTTCTGCCAAACGTTTGATTGGGTTGATGTTTTGTGCAATGTGCGCGAGTTGCGCAATGCAATCGAGGGTGCCGTGCTCATCGCCCTCGATGGGACGATCGCGATGGATGACCTGCCGCCCGAAATCCGGGCGGCAGCAGGCGATGTCAATGGCCGAGATGCTTGTCGAAGAACTCGGTGATCTCACCGAATGCTTCCCGGTCCTCGGGAATGCGGTCATCAACCTGGTATTGGGCGTGCGACATGCCCTCGAACACTTCGAGTTGCGCGTCGACGCCGGCCTCGCGAAGCTTGCGGTGCACACGCACCGTGTTGCTCAGCAGCAGGTCGCGAGTCCCAGTGGTCAGGATGGCGGGCGGAAAGCCGTGCATGTCGCCATAGACAGGCGACAGCAGAGGATCCTTGAGATCATGACCGTGCGCGTAGACGACCGCTGCGGCATCGCAGAACCCATCCCGGGATACCAGGACGTTGTCGACTTTCTCATTCGTATAAAACGAATCGCCCGTCTTCGTGATGTCCGACATGGGAGTGCCCGGTGCAATCGCGCCCGGCATCCGCAGCCCTTCTTGCTTTGCCCGCAGCATCATCTCGAGCACCAAGGCACCGCCGGCGGAGGTGCCGAAGACACCGAGGTTCTTCGGATCGGTTGTCGTCAGCGATGCCTTGTAGACCTTCATCGCATCGTCAAGGGCCGCGGGGAAGTACGCTTCAGGAGGCATCCGGTAGTCGACGGAGATCACCTTGTAATGGCCAAGTCCCGCCATCAAGATCGCCTCGGTCGTTCCCGACGCGCCGGGAAACAGCTCGTAGCAGCCACCGTGAACATGAATGAGCAGCTTGTCGCGGTGTTCAGGCGGAATGAAATCGGGTGTGACCTCATAGACCTTGACCCCGTCGATCGTCTCGGACTTCTCGGTGACATGCAGGCGTTTGAGCATGGCCGGAAGGGTCGTGACGACCTTGGCGGCCTGCGCATTGGCTGCGGTTCTCCATTGCTCACCCGTCGTCCACAAGTCGTTCCAGGCGGGGTTGAGCGGTGCCGCTATGAGCTTTTGCAACTCAGGACTGACATCCGTTGGCACAGGCAGCGACTTCGCCGGTACCTGCAAGGTTGCAGGCGCGCCATTGTCGGCCATTGCGATGCCCTGGGCCGCCGCAAACATGGCGCACGCTAACACAAAAGACTGGGTGAATTTCATTGATAAAGTCGTTTTCGTCGTTCTTGTTGAGGTGAATCGAGCGGGGACGCGCCGGCTGACTCGGCTTGAGCGTTTGCTCAGGAGGACTTGCCGAGATCCCAAGTTGCGTCGCCCAGTCTACAAGTGGGAGCTTACGTACAGCTTGATGCACTTGTGGCAAGCGGAACCGGACGTCGGCGTTGCCCTCGAATGCTCCCGTCAGGTGCGTGAGTTGAATTGAAAGTGTCTGATCCGCGCTCACAGTGCAGAGGCTCATGCGCACGCCAGCATGACGCGCTTGTAATCCGAGCGTCACGTCGCCGACCGTTCGTGCGTCCCAGAATGACTCCGTG
This sequence comes from Pararobbsia alpina, assembly GCF_902859895.1. Lineage (GTDB taxonomy): Bacteria > Pseudomonadota > Gammaproteobacteria > Burkholderiales > Burkholderiaceae > Pararobbsia > Pararobbsia alpina. The sequence continues at coordinate 29,323 of NZ_CADIKM010000011.1, read as the reverse complement.
GGAAAACGCGACTCGGACCGTTTTCCGACCGTTGACAGAAGGAAGCAGATGGGCACTAGAGCAGTTGCACGTGCGGCGGATTTGACCGTGTTGCCGGATCGCAAAAGCCGGCGCGAAGAGCCGCGCAAAGCGTCCAGATCGTTGCCCGCGTTGGAACGGGTCGCCAACCTCGTTCTCAGGACGGCGCAAGAAGGTATCGCGCAGGTTCGCACCACGCCGATCCGTGCAATCTCGCGGCAACAGAGTGCCGCGAATGCAACGGCTGACGGGAAAGTTCGGTTGGACTCGGATGGCAATCCCAGTACGGCTGTGATCACGGTCGTCGAGCGCCAGAGCAGTTCGACCGTGCTGGTCTCGTGGCGTGACTCGACCTTCTGCCACTATGTCGAGCAAACCTGGAGATTGGGCGTTGCTCGCTGCGAGGGCATATGCGCGTTGTCAGGATCTCCCATACGACTAGGGGATTCGATCTATCGTCCGCGCAGTGGCGGGGCGGAACAACCGATCAATGCCAATGCGATGATTCTCGACGCCGCAATCCGCGCTAGCCTGGACTGACTACATGAAGTTGCGGGTATGTAGCGACGTAAGCTCTCTTGCCTTGTCGCGCTCGAAACCGAGCCTGACCAGTCTCGCATAGCGACCATCGGCCATATCGAGCATCAATCTCTGCACGCGCGCATAGCCGCGCGCGACGGCGGCCGGTGCGAGTTCACCGGCCGCCACGAGAATCAGCGCATCGAATACCTCTTCGTTGAGACCACCACTTGACCAGCAGATGCGCACCGGAATCGAAGCCGAGGGCCTCAATATCGATAAGCGGGGTTGGCAATGCGGCCTTGGTCGTCATAGAAGTTCTCGTCCGTCACCGCGCGTTCGAGCAGGGCGTAGCCGCTCGCGCGCCCGGGCTGCCAGGCCTTGAGGCCTTCCAGTTCGAGCAGCGGGCGCACCTGTGCCTCGTTCCAGTCCATCGCGAGCAGAATGTCGCCGAAGCGGCGGATGTCTTCCTGCGCCACGCCCGGGCTCACCGTCATGTTGCAGTGATCGAACGCTGCGGTGGTGGCGACGATTCGCGTGCCGCCCGCCGGCAGTGTGCCTTCGTTCGCAAACAGCCGGTAGTTGCCTGCGATCATCCACGCCGCATCGATCTCGCCCCGCATGAGCGCGGCCGCTGCATCGCGTTCACCGCCGATATGATCCCCGTGCTTGCCACCCAGGGCATCGAAATTTTGCGCCGCATAGTCGCGTCCGGCAACGAGTCCGCCGGCATGGCGCAGATGATCCAGCGGTATCAGCGTGGCCTGCGGTGAATCGATCGCGCCGAAACCGATGGTCGTGCCGCGCAATCCGGCGAGGTCTTGCACGGCACTTCCGGCAGATACCACGAGTATCGAATGCAGGTCGATGTCGCTGTCGCGCATCGCAAGCGGCAGGACGGTTTTGCCACGCGCGCGTGCGATGCGTTCGGCCCGTACCCAGGCGAGTGGCGAGTTCCACGCGAAGGCGATGTCACCCGCGAACTGGGCTTCGACCTGTCGTTCGTAATTCGAATAAAGAAGATAGTCGAAGGCGCAGCCGCGTTCTGCGAAAAAAGCCTTGAAGCCTTCCCAGATCGTGACGACCTTGGGCGCATAGGCGACCGCACCCAGCATGAGGGGGACATGTTTGGACATAGCGTGTTTTTCCAGGTCAGGCGAGCGGCATATCGCAGAGCACACGGCCGATGAAGTCGTACAGCACGTCCGAGGTCGGCGCCATGATGGAGGCGGCGCGCGCGTCGCGGAACAGACGCTCGATGCCGACTTCCTTGCGAAAGGCCGCCCCGCCGCAGATACGCATGGCGGTGTCGGTGACTTCGAGCGTCGCTTCCGCAGCCGATGCTTTCACTTCAAGCACGCGCAGCATCGTATCGGGTCGGCCCGCTGCCATCGCGGCCAGCGTATCGTCGCGCAGGGTGCGCACCGCAGGCGGAGCAATTATTGCACGGGTGTGCTTTTCAGGGAGGGCGGGGCTTGCGAGATCGGCGTGCGGATCGGGTGGCGAACCGGGTCGCGCGGGAAGACCTCCCGCGCTTGACTCAATCAGGCGTCGCCTTCATGCGAACGGCGCATTGCTGAGTGCTGTCTTTCGTCCAAAGCTGGCGAGCGCGGCAAGCGCCAGCAGAGCGAGGGTGCCGCCCAAGATGAAATCGGCGGGAATGCCGATTTCGTCGACCACGGTGCCGCCAACCAGGGAGCCGACGGCAATGGCGACCTGGATCGTGCCGATGAAAAGCGCCGAACTCGCTTCCGGAAGATCGGGCGTCGAACGCTGGGTCCATACGCTGAACACCAGCGGAAGCGCACCAAACGAAGCGCCCCATGCCAGGACGACGAGTGTCACCCCCAATGGCGAATGCCGGATGAGCGGCATCGACAACAGCGCGAGCAACATGAGCGAAAGGATGACCGCGATCGACGCCTTCAGGCTCCGGTCGACCGTCATGGAAGCGGCAAAGTTCGAGACAAAGCCAATGATGCCGAATCCAAGCAGCACCCACGTGATGGTGGACATGCCGAAGTCCGCGTTGTGCAACAGGAACGGCGTGATGTACGTGTAGGTCGAGAAATGCGCACCGAACGCAAGCACCACCATGAGCATGCTTTTGCGGGAATGCGGTTGCCTCATGAGCGAGGCAAGATCGGAGAAGCGCAGAGCGGCGCTCGATGGCAGTGGCGGAACGAAGCAGAGCTGCGCCACGAGCGCGACGGCCACGAGTACACCGGTCGCCATGAAGGACAGGCGCCAGGATGCGAAACCTGCAATGAAAGTACCGAGAGGAACCCCGATCACCGTCGCACAGGTCACGCCGGCCAGTATCGCAGCCGTCGCCTTGGCGGCGTCTCTGGGCTGGACGAGCCGCCCGACCGCAGCCGTTGCGAGGGTCCAGAAACCACCGAGGGAGGCACCGAGCAGCGCACGCCCCAATAGCATCAGCGGGAAATTCGGCGCGAACGCCGATAGCAGATTGGAAGCCAGCAGCAGGGCCATCAGCCACAGAAAGACCTGTCGACGGTCCATGCGTCCTGCTCCGAGCATCAACCCCGGCGCAGAGAGGGCTGCAATGATGCCGGGTACCGTGACCATCAAACCGGCTGTGCCCGGTGAAACGTCCAGCGATTTGGCGATATACGGCAACAGACCGACCGGGAGGAATTCGGTGGTGACAAACGCGAATGCACCTACTGTGACTGCTCCGACTGCCAACCATTGGCGTAGAGACGACGTGTCTCCACCGTCCGGCGCGGGCGTGGCCGCCGGCAAGTTACTGTCCATCAACATGGCTTTGCTTCTATTTAATCGAACAACATGGAAAATAAGGCGGGCTTGCCGGACTGATCGATGCGTTGGGTCAGACTCGCATTAAAAACTGTCGGCACAGTGGCCCCTACGCGGTGCTGAGCCGAATCGGAATGTCCTCGAGCTCAGAAGAGGCGACACCATACCATTGCATTCATTCTTACGCTGACGCGCTCATAAAGGCGCATACATCGTAGGGGTATGGGCTTCGCATTCGTTCTGTTCGCTGTGCTTGGGTGCACGAAGCTTAAACGAAGAATATGACACTCTGTTTCGAGTACGGCGATGATCCCGTTGATGTCGCAGGCGCCTTGAAACGGTAGGTAGGCCGGACCTCGGTTCGGTCCGGCGATCAATTCAAAGGGTCAATTCAAAGGGTCAAGCCAAAAGGGGCGAGCCGACAAGGCTACTTGACATCGACCCGCGGCGCGCGCGCTCCCGCATGTGGCTGCTTTGCCTGCCGGCTCAACATCAATGTCGCCACCGCGGAGACAGCCAGCGTCGCACCGACGACATATAAGCCCGCGGCGTACCCGCCCGTCACGTTCTTGAGCCAGCCGATCGCGAACGGGCCGACGAAGCCACCCAGGTTGCCGACAGAATTGATCATGGCGATGCCGGCCGCCGCCCCGGCGCCCGACAGGAACATGCTTGGCATGGCCCAAAGCGGCGCTTTGGCGGCGCTGATACCGATGTTCACGATGACCAGTGCCAAGACGATCAGCAAAGCCGTGTTGGCCTCACCGGCAAAGACAAAGCCGAGGCAGGCCACGACACACGGTATGACCACGTGCCATGTGCGTTCCTCCGTGCGGTCGGAGTGCTTTGCCCAGAGGATCATGACAACCACGGCCAGCACGCTGGGAATGCCCGCGATAAGGCCGGTTTCAAACGAGCCGAATCCATATTGGCGAATGATCAGCGGAGCCCAGAGGCCGAGCGTATAAAGACCGGCCGAGGTGCCGAAATAGATCAGCGCAAGCGCCAGGACCCGCGGGTCCCGCAATGCGCTCAACGCGCCTGCGGTATGACCGGCGTGCGATGCTCGCGCGTCCGCTTCCGCCTTCAGCCTGGCAATCAGCCACTCGCGTTCGTCGGGCCGCATCCAGCGGGCTTGCGACGGTGCGTCCGTCATGTACCGCAGGACCACGAAGCCGAGAACGACGGCGGGTATCGCTTCCAGGATGTACAGCATTTGCCAGTCGGCCAATCCGGCGATCGGCGTGAGCTTCATGATCGCGCCCGAAATCGGCGAGCCGATCGCGGTGGAGAGGGGCGCTGCCGCCATGAACCACGCTGCCGCCGCTGCGCGCTGCCGGATTGGAAACCACAAGCTCAGGTACAGGATGATGCCGGGAAAGAAGCCCGCTTCCGCGATGCCGAGCACGAAGCGTAGCGCGTAGAAGCTTTGGGGACCGACGACGAAAGCCGAGGCCGCGGAGACGATGCCCCAGGTGATCATGACGCGAGCGATCCACAGTCGCGCTCCGACTCGATGAAGGATCAGGTTCGACGGTACCTCGAACAGGAAGTAGCCGATAAAGAACAATCCACCACCCAGACCAAACGCTGTCGGGGAGAGTCCAATGGCCTTGTTCATCGTCAGCGCAGCGAATCCCACATTGACGCGATCGAGGAAGCTCACAAAATACAGCAGCATCACGAACGGAATGATCCGCAACATGAGCTTGCGGGAGACCCGGGCTTCGATATCGGCAATCATTGTCTCCTCCTTGGAGCCTTCAGCCGTGCCCATCAAAAGTGGAACAAGACTGGGTGGACGCGATGACCGTTCGGTCCGGTCTTTTTATTTTTTGGCGCGCCCGCCGTCGGGCGGGCGCGTGGTGCGAACGGCGGTCCGAAAGCGGGCCTATCGCGCTTGCTTGACCTTCACGTTACTTTCACGCCGCGCGACTCGCGGCAACCGTTGCTTTTGCGAGCTGCGCGCAAACAGCCGCCGTCACTTGTGCCGTCGTCGCCGTGCCACCAAGGTCCCCGGTATGCAGCGAGGTATCGGCCGTGATGGTTTCGATCGCCTGCATGACACGTTTCGCGGCCTCGCGTTCGCCGAGATGCTCGAGCAGCATGACGACCGACCAGAAGGTACCGACCGGGTTGGCCAGTCCTTTGCCCATGATGTCGAAGGCGGAGCCGTGGATCGGCTCGAACATCGACGGATAGCGACGCTCAGGATCGATATTGCCGGTGGGCGCGATGCCGAGGCTGCCGGCAAGCGCGGCAGCCAGGTCGCTAAGAATGTCGGCATGCAGGTTGGTCGCGACGATCGTGTCCAGGGTGGCGGGGCGATTGACCATGCGCGCGGTCGCTGCGTCGACGAGCTCCTTGTCCCACTGGACGTCCGGGAATTCCTTCGAGATTTCGAGCGCGATCTGGTCCCACATCACCATCGCGTGGCGTTGCGCATTGCTCTTCGTGATCACGGTCAGGAGCTTGCGCGGACGGGATTGCGCGAGGCGGAACGCGAAGCGCATGATCCGCTCGACGCCGGCGCGGGTCATGATCGAGACGTCCGTCGCGGCTTCGATGGGGTGCCCCTGATGGACCCGGCCGCCCACACCGGAGTATTCGCCTTCGGAGTTCTCGCGGACGATGATCCAGTCGAGGTCTGCCGGCTTGCAACGTTTGAGCGGCGCATCGATGCCCGGCAGAATGCGGGTCGGCCGGACGTTCGCATATTGATCGAAGCCCTGGCAAATCTTCAGGCGCAAACCCCAGAGCGTGATGTGGTCGGGAATGTCCGGGTCGCCTGCCGAGCCGAACAGGATGGCGTCCTTCTCGCGCAGGGAGTCGAGTCCACGCTCCGGCATCATCACGCCGTGCTTGCGGTAATAATCGCCGCCCCAATCAAAGTCTTCGAATTCGAATGCGAACGCCGGGTCCGCCTTGGCGAGCGCTTCGAGGACCTGGCGGCCGGCGGGAATGACCTCTTTGCCGATGCCGTCGCCGGGAATGGTTGCGATGCGATAAGTTTTCATGCGTGTCTCTGGAGTGCGGTGAGAATGCCAGAACTTTACCTGCCCGCTGGTGTGGAAACTGGTGCTAGACTCAAAGCATCCTTAACTTTGATTCACAAGTGAGGACCATGCGGCCCATTGTCCAGCCATCCGATCTGAGTTTCTTTTCGACCCTTGCCGCTTCAGGCAGTCTGAGCGCCGCCGCGCGCGAACTGGGCCTGACGGCCGCCGCCGTCAGCAAGCACTTGACGCAGATGGAGACGCGCGCCGGCGTGACGCTCGTCAACCGGACGACGCGCCGCATGACGCTGACCCCGGAGGGTGATCTGTATCTGGCACATGCGCGCCGGATTCTCGACGACATGGACGAACTCGCCGAGCTGCTGGGAAGTGCGAAGAAGAATCCGAAGGGGTTGCTGCGTGTCAATGCGACACTCGGCTTCGGGCGCAGCCATGTCGCTCCGGTGCTTGCGCGGTTTGTCGCGACCTACCCGCAAGTGTCCGCGCAACTTCAGTTGTCCGTCACGCCGCCGCCTTTCACCGATGACACGTTCGATGTGTGCATCCGATTTGGCGAACCCCCTGACACTCGGGTGATCGCTCGTCGCCTTGCCGCGAACCGCAGGGTGCTGTGCGCCGCGCCTTCGTACATCGCATCACGCGGGATGCCGTTGACTCCACACGATTTGACCCGGCACAACTGCATCGGCATTCGACAGGGTGACGAGGCGTATGGGGTATGGCGTTTGACGTCGGGGCGGGGCGCGTCCCGCAAGACGGAGGCTGTGCGAATCAACGGCAGTCTGACCACCAATGATGGCGAGATCGCGGTGAAGTGGGCTCTCGAGGGACATGGCATCCTGATGCGGGCCGAGTGGGACATCAAACAGTATCTGGCAGAGGGCACCCTGGTCCCGGTACTGCCCGAACACGACACGCCGAACGCTGATATCTACGCTGTGTATTCCCAGCGGCACCAGATGTCCAACCGGGTCCGTGCATTCGTCGATTTCATTGCACTCGATCTCCGCACCGAATCGGACGAGCTCGGCCTGCCTGCGCAGGGCGGTTCATCTCAGCCCGCTTCGACGTGACCAGGGAACGACACTTCGACTGTGAGCCCGCGCCCAGCGATGCCCGTGCCGAGGTTCAGTCTTGCATCGAAATGCTCCGCGATCCGCGCGACGATCGAGAGGCCCAGGCCGCTGCCCGTAGCCTGAGTGCCGGGTGCACGGAAAAACCGGTTCGTCAGATAGCTGAGGTCGCCTGGCGCGACGCCGGGTCCGTCGTCGCGGACCGTGATCCGCACGCGGTCGTCAGCATGGTGGACAGCGACTTCGACGCTACCGTTCGCGCGCCCGTACTTGATCGCGTTATCGAGCAGATTGTCGAGCAGGATGCCGATCAGCACCGGTTCGGCGTTGATCTCGGCGTGTGGGTCGCCGCTCAGCGTCACACGAATGTTCTTCTGCCGCGCGTTTCGCTCGTTGGCCAGTAGCGCATCTTTTGCGACCATGACGGGCTTGAGTGGGGTGGCCGACATGCTCTCCTGCACATCGAGACGCGCGAGCAGCAGCAACTGTTCCGCCAGCCGCGCGCTCCGATCGACGCCTTGCACCACACGCTCCATCGCCAATTGCTTTAACGCGGCGTCCGGTTCGGCCAGCGCGACCTGTGCCTGGACCTTGATTGCGGCGAGCGGCGTCTTCAGTTCGTGCGCGGCGTCGGCGGTAAATGCGCGTTCGCGTTCGACCGAGTGCCGCAAGCGTGAAAGCACCAGATTGATCGCATCGACGAGTGGCCGCACCTCGATTGGCACGTGGCCGATGTCGACCGGTTCCAGCCGGTTGATGTCGCGCACGCGGATCGCGCCTGAAAGGGTCTTGAGTGGCGCCAGACTCCAGCCGATGCTGAACCACACCAGCAGAGCCAGCACGGGTAGCGCGATCAGGGTGGGCCGGGCGATCCGGCTCGCGACGCCGCTCACCAGGTCGCTACGCGTATTGGCCAGTTCGAACACGCGGACGGTGTGGCCGAGCGCGGTGTCGCGCAAGGTGAACGAATGCCATCTCTGGCCGCCCAGTGTGATGTCTTGCGTCCCGCTTTTGGGCGGCACCGGCAGATCCCACGCATGCAAAGTATGCAATTGCGGGCTGCCTGCCAGCACGTCGCCGTGCGCGCCTCGTACCTGGAAGAGTGCGTCACGAGGCAGCGTGTCGTCGTCGTCGCTGTCGCTCGCGCCGGGGTCACCGCCTTTTTCTTCTTCCCGAACGTCGATGCGCGCATTGGCGAGCGTGTTCAGGTTGGTTTGGTCGAGCAGCGCGAGGATTTGAGCAAGCTCCGCGAGGCGCGCTTCTTCCCATTCGCCGACTTCGCGCGTGGCCTGGCCGTAGCTTGACAGGAGCGTCATGCCCCATATCAGCACGATGCTGGCGAGGACCAGCAGCACCAGGCGCCAGCGGATCGAAGCCGACATCAAGCTTTCTCCATCATGTAGCCGATATTGCGCAGCGTTCTGATCAATTTGGCACCGAGCTTTTTGCGCAGGTTGGACACGTGCACCTCGATCGCATTGCTCTCGATTTCCTCCTGCCAGCCGTACAAACTCTCTTCGAGACGAGCACGCGATTGAGGAATCCCCTGGTTGGTCAGCAATTGCATCAGGATCGCCCATTCCCGCGCGGTGAGGGATACACGTGCCCCGCCGTTGTCGACGGTTTGCGCAGCTGTGTTGACAGTCAGATGCTGATAGCGGATCAGATCGACACTGCGACCTTGTGCGCGGCGCAGCAGGGCCCGGCAACGCGCGATCAGTTCAGTCAGGTCGAAGGGCTTGCCAAGATAGTCGTCGGCCCCGGCTTCGAGGCCGCCCACGCGATCGACGACGGTGCCCTTCGCCGTCAGGATCAGCACCGGTACCTCCTTGCCTGAGTCACGCAAGCGCTTCAGGATCTCCATGCCCGATATCCTGGGCAAACCGAGATCCAGTATCACCAGCGCGTAGGCGGTGGTGCCGAGTGCGAGTTCGGTCTCGTTGCCGTCATGAGCCCAGTCGACCGTAAAACCGGCTTGTCGAAGCCCCGCTTCGATGCCACAGCCGATCAGGTCGTCGTCTTCTGCAAGAAGTACACGCATGGGGTCAGAGGTTCCATCCAAAATGTGTTCAGGGCAGCCGCTGCGATCAGGCGATTGCCGGGACGCAGACTCGAAATGTAGCCGCAATGTTTACGGTCCGCTTTCTATCCGGCGTTCCTTAAGGTTTCCTTCAGGTCGAATCGCTATTATCACCGCTCATAAGCCAACTGTCGGAGCGCAGCATCGTCGCTCGAAACATGCGCTTGCAGCCAGGTTCTCGAAATTCTAACGTTAGTACGTCGATGCAATGCACGTCCGGTGCTGTACAAAAATGAATCGCGCCACCCATCATCTCATCAGATCACGAGGCCAAGCGATGAAGCCGGTCATCGTCGACATGCTGCGAGCCCATTTGATGGCGGCTTCGATCACGGCCGTGGTCCTCGAGGCCCTGGTATCCCTGGCGCTGCTGGTCTTGCCGATTTCCGAACAAGTCTTCGCTTCAACCTCGTTCCGGCTAATCGCGCTTGCAGCGATCATCAGCGGCGTGCTTGTGCTGCGCGAATGGGCATACGCCGCATTCGAATTCGCCGTCAAGAGCCACCACGCAAGCTCTGAAAGCTTGCCCACGCGCCCCGTCTCGGTCGCTGCGAACTGCCCGCGACGCTGGCTTGTCATTCTTCATCTGCGCTTTACAGGCAGGCCGTTCGTGCTCGCCGTGCGTTGAGGGAACCAGGCGATGTCGATGCACGTACTGACGGGATACCAGTGGGCTTTGCTAGCCGGCTGCGGTGCCGTTTCGCTTTACGCAATGCTGGCGGCGGTGGCCATGCCGTTTTTCGCGGCACGACGGGAGAAGGTTGCCACGCGTGCGGCGCATCCGATTTTGCCTGTCGGTGTCAGCGTACTCAAGCCCCTCTGTGGCGCTGAACCCCGTCTCTACGAAAACCTCCGAACCTTTTGCGAGCAGCGGCACCCGCATTTTCAACTCGTGCTCGGCGTGTCATCGCCGGACGATCCGGCCATCGCCGTGGTGCGCCGTTTGCAGGCCGCCTATCCATCGCACGACATCGAGCTTGCAATTGACTCGCGCGTACACGGCAGCAATCTAAAGGTCAGCAATCTGATCAATATGGCGGGGCGAGCGCGCCATGATGTGATCGTCATTGCCGATAGTGACATCGCCGTCGAAGCAGATTATCTCGAAACCGTAGCCGCGCCGCTCGCCGATCCGCAGGTGGGGGTGGTCACCTGTCTTTACGTGGCGCGAGGAGTCGGTGGATTCTGGCCGCGCGTCGGGGCCTTGTTCGTCAACGAGTGGTTCGCTCCATCCGTGCGGGTCGCGCACGCGGTCGGTTCGCGACGCTTCGGATTCGGCGCGACCCTGGCGTTGAGCCGTGCGACCCTCGGGCGCATCGGCGGCTTTGAAGCACTGAAAAATTGTCTCGCCGACGACTACTGGCTCGCCGAACACGTGCGCGCGCTCGGACTGCGTACGGTGCTCTCGCGCGTGATGGTGGTCACGGATGTCGTCGAGCCGAATTTCTCCGACTTGTGGCAGCGTGAAACGCGCTGGCTCCGCACGATTCGCTCGGTGAATCCGCTGGGCTTCGCGTTTCTGTTCATCACTTTCCCGTCGCCCTGGCTCTTTGCCGGGGCGTGGCTGACAGATCGCCTCGCGACGGGTCCGTCCGCCGGCTTGCATCCGTGGGCGACGCTGGCGAGCGGCGCCACCATAATGTGTGGCTTTGCCGGGCGCATGCTGCTGCATCTACGTGCCGCGCGTCGTGATCGCACATTCTGGCGCGACTTGCCGCTCACGCCGCTGCGCGATACGTTGCTGGCCTTGCAGTGGCTCGCGGCCGCATTCGGATCGCATGTGGTGTGGCGTGGCGCGCGCGTGCCAGTGGGGGCCTCCACGTCCGTGACACGTGGCAGGGACGCGCCGCCGGGTGCGATGGAGACATCCGATGGAGCCTAAGTCGGGCGGACTGATCATTACCGCAGACGATTTCGGCCTGCATCGACGGGTCAATCTGGCGGTCGAGCGGGCGCATCGGCACGGCGTGCTGACAACTGCGAGCTTGATGGTCGGCGCGCCAGCGGCCGCCGATGCGGTGGCGCGGGCGCACGCCTTGCCGGAATTGCGGGTCGGCCTACATCTGGTGCTGGCAGATGGCGATGCCGTCACCCCGCGTGCTGAAATCGCGGCGCTGCTCGACGAGCATGGCCGTTTCGGCAGCAATATGGCGCGTGACGGCGTACGGTTCTTCTTTTTACCGCACGTGCGAAAGCAGCTCGAGCGCGAGATTCGGGCGCAGTTCGACGCCTTTGCGAAGACCGGATTGACACTCGATCACGTCAACACGCACAAGCACTTTCATATGCATCCTACCGTGCTGGGGTTGATCCTGAAGATCGGCCGCGACTATGGGATGCGCGCCATGCGTCTGCCGTTCGAGATGAGCGCGCCGCTGTGGCTGAGGCCATGGATAGCGATGATGCGAGCCCGACTGGACCGCGAAGGCATTGCGCACAATGACTATGTCGTTGGCATCGCAGGGACCGGACAGATGGATGAAGCGACCTTGCTGGCCGCGCTGGCGGAGTTGCCTGCTGGCGTGGGGGAGCTTTATTGCCATCCCGCTGTGGATGGGGATCTCCCCTTGAGCCAAGGGATGCGGTTCTATCGCCACGCGGATGAACTGCAGGCGTTGATGTCGCCAAGGGTAGCGGCAGCGATTGCTAGTGCGAATGTCAGCGTTGGGGGTTTTTCTGATCTGCTGCGCATGCCTTTGCCACCGCCCCGGCATCCGCTTGAACGCGATCGGGGCTAGCTTGAAGGACAGCTCGGCATTTTGAGTTCATGCATAGGGTCTTCAAGGGGAAAATGAAGTGTGCTCGCGGCACTCACGCTTCCGCAGATAGATCCCCCTCATGGGATCATCAGTGATCCAAGTATTCGCGCCGAAGCGAGCCGCCCGCTGCCACAACTGCAGCACCCTATTGAGATACTGTTTTTCCGCGCGTGCCAAGTGCGTAGGCGGGGCCCAGGCGTGATTCGACAATCCGTTTCAGATCAACGGGAGTCGAAGCGGATTCGGCCAACTGCTCCAGCAAATCCGTGGCTCTCTTTTCGTCTTTCGGTCCACCGTCGCCAAGCGCCAAACTGGTCGACAGGTTGAGTATCGACCGGGGCAGTCCTCGCGAGGCCAAAGCCTCGAGGAGGCGACGAGCCACTTCGGGTTCTCGGTTTCGATTGCCGCTTAGCAACTCATCCGTAATCGCTTCCGCATGTTTCAGCAAGCTTTCGTTTTCTGTTCTGTGTATGCCTGTGATGAGCGCGTGCTCGAAGTCGCCAACCGGATGGTGCACGGCTTCAGCCAAGGTGCTTAGCGCCTCGTGAAAACTCAGATCTTCCTTTGAGCCGGCAAACGGCGTTGCTGTCGAGCCCCCGCCCAGTTCCAGCGGATGCGCGGCCGATGGTTGCCACCACTGGACAAAGTCATCTGAGGACTCACCGTGAAGATCAACTGACGATGCAAGCAATTGCGACGCCTGATATTTGCGTCTCTCGGCCAGAGTCGCGCTGTCACACGCCTCGTCAAGCGCGGAAGCTGCCTTGCTGCCCAGTTCGTTGTGGAGGTCCGTCCAGTCTCTATAGCCGAAGACTTCGGAGGTGATCTGTCGTGCTTGGGATTCCTTAAGAGAAAGCCGCTGTTTTAGCCGCTTGACGGCCCGCGTCGGGATAGAGGCGTCGTGGAAGGAGATACGCATGGCTTCGGTCCGAGGTTCTGTGCCGACAAGCCTCCACAGCCGGCACGGAATCAAAAGGGACTGTAAGGCGGCGTGGGGGACATGGTACCCCGCGAGAAAAGATACCGCCGGTACCTCATGCAGTCAATCCCATTCCACGAGGTCGTGCCCAGGCAATTTCCACATCTGAGGACTGCCTACCCATTGGAGGGGGCGGCTTAAGGTTTCTCCTAGACATTTGTCGGGAGTTCCCCCTTCCAATTGCATCAACGCTTGTGCAGATCATGGATAACACCTTCACCGACGACGAGCCGCGCGCCTGGGGCCACCAAGCGAGCGGCTGCATTCGCGCGTATCCTCTTCCATTCCCTTCCAACCCAGCATCGTAAGCAAAGAAAGAATGCAAAAACACACCATCGGAACCTCGAACCTTCAAGTTGCCCCCCTCGTCTTCGGCGGCAACGTTTTCGGCTGGACGGCCGATGAGCGCGCGTCGTTCTCCATCCTCGACGCGTTCGTCGACAACGGCTTGAACTTCATCGATACCGCCGACTGCTACTCGCAGTGGGCCGAGGGCCATCCGGGCGGCGAATCCGAAACGATCATCGGCAAGTGGTTCAAGGAAAGTGGCAAGCGCGACAAGATCGTGCTCGCGACCAAGGTTGGCATGTGGCGTACGCGGCCGGGGCTGTCGGCCGCCAACATCGAGGCAGCCGTCAACGATTCGCTGCGCCGGCTGCAGACGGATTACATTGACGTCTATTTCTCCCATCTCGACGACGACAAGACGCCGTTCGAAGAGACGCTCGGCGCGTATCAGAAGCTGGTCAAGGCGGGCAAGGTGCGAGTGATCGGTGCGTCGAACTACACGGGCAAACGGCTCGAGGCAGCACTGAAGGTATCGAAGGAGTCAGGCTTGCCGGCGTATGAGGTGCTTCAGCCCGAGTACAACCTCTACGATCGGGAGGGTTATGAGACCGATCTCGAACCGGTTGTGCAGGCGCATGAACTGACGGTGGTCACGTATTTCAGTCTGGCGAGCGGTTTCCTGAGCGGGAAATACCGTTCGGCGGCGGACATGGCGAAGGCTGCGCGCAGTGCGTTGGTGGAAAAATATCTCAACGACCGCGGGCTGCGGATCGTCGACAAGCTCATCGAGGTGGCAAAGCGCAACGACACGACGCCCGCGACCGTGGCTCTCGCCTGGATCATCGCGCGGCCGAGCGTGGCGGCGCCGATTGCGAGCGCAACCTCGGTGGAACAACTGGAGACCCTGGTGGCGGCGACGCGCCTGCAACTGTCTCCGGAAGACCTGAAGCTGCTTGACCAAGCCAGCGCCCTGGCGAAATAACCGGGTCGCGCAGAACGGTGGGCGGGCCGCTATCTTGACGACTTCCTGTCAACGGAACGTTGGCACGGTAGCTGCCGGCCTTATCTGCTTCACACGCTGACCCTGCCGTTTCACTCGACTTTCAGCTTGTGCCTTGCCCGCAACACGAAGCTCGCGATACGGCGGTGCTTCTTGGGCGGCAGGCCCGATGCCACGCGCGCGGGGCCCACCGCGCTCAGGTCGATGGACACGGCGTCCACGCACCATTGGCCGTGCAGATCCCTGCGCATCACCCATTTCTGCCCGTGGCAACGGATCACCAACACATCGTCGCCGGCATATTCGAGAACCGAGGCGTGCCAGCCATCCTGCACTTTCAGGCCAGGACGGTATTTGAAGCTGTCGACGGTCGCCTTGCATCGATTGCAATAGGGTGCGCTGCCATCGTTCGGGATCACGCCGGGAAATGCGCTCCGCTTTTGGGTCGTCGTCATTCGATTGCCCTTGCTTCGGCGCTCGTCGCGCCATGCTGCCACTACGATTAACCTGCCGTATTAAGCAATTTACGCTACACCGACATGACTGCGCCACCCCCTCCCTCAGGGACGCAGCCGGCGCGGGCAGAATCGACCGCGGAGACGGGGGCCGGGACGTTTGCTATTCTCCCGATCATTTCCTCGTTTGCGATCGCGTCGACCTATGCAGACCCAGTATTCGATTCGCCGTGCGCTCGCGTCCGACTTGCCCGTGGTCTACATCGGCGAGCTGGATTCGATCCGGCAAAGCGAACCGCAGATCGAAGTGCCCTGGAAGGACGCCATGCGCGTCCATCTCGCGCAATGGATGGCTGCGCTCGACCGCATGTTCATCATCGAATCCGGATCGGAGGCCGCCGGCTATTGCTTCTGGGTCGCCCAGGGGCGCGCGGCGGTGCTGACGTCGATCTACGTGCTGCCGGAACGGCGCCGCAACGGCCTTGGCCGCCGGCTCCTTGACTATTGCATCACCGATGCCCGCGCGCAGGGTTTCGACAAGCTGATTCTCGGCGTCCGGCCCGACAGCTTCGCCCGGCTGCTCTGCGAGAAGGTGGGCTTTGTTCACACGCACGATGTGGGCCACTATCGGCACTATGCCTATTCCATGACTGAATGACGTCATAAAGGGTGCCTCTTGTCATGCCAAGGGGCGAGCCGACCCTCTGAGGATGATGTCGCAGTCGAGAATGATCGCGCGGCTCGCCCTCGGGTCCGGCCGGGCGAGCCGCGCGGCGATCACGTTGGCCATGGCTTCGGCAATACCTTCCACCGGCTGGGCGACGGCGGTAATTCCTGGCTCGTGTAGACCGAACAACGGCACGTCGTCGAAGGAGACCAGGGAAATCTCGCCCGGCACCTTGCGGCCCTGTTCTTTCAAACACCTCAGTGCACCGACGGTCATCGGATAGTTTGCCGAGAAAATCGCGGTCGGCGGTTCCTCGAGTTCCAACAGCCGTTTGACGCCGTCGGCACCCCCCAGCATCGTCCAGCCTCCCTGCACGACGTATTGCGGATCTACGGGAATCCCACGTTCCCCGAGTGCATCGACATACCCAAGATATCGCTCCAGCCCAGAGCTGTCATGCTGATCGCCCGACAGGATCGCAATACGGCGGTGGCCCAGGTCGAGGAGGTGGCGCACGGCGCGCTGGCTTGCCTTGCGGTTTTCGACAAACACACGGTCCGCGGGCAAGCCCTTCAGGTCGTTGTTGTAGAACACGACAGGCAGCCCGCTGCCGATCAACTCGTCGACGCGGTCATAGACCTCCTCGGCACCGGCCATGATCAGCGCGTCGATGCGCTGGGTCGCGAAATAATCGAGCGCTTCCCTCATGATCTTCGGATCCGCGCCGTGGCAATAGATAAGCAACGCTCTTCCGTCGCGGCGAATTGCCCGCGACAGGTGCTCGAGCAGCACGCCGTGGAACTCATCGAAGGTCGGCACGAGCAGGCCGACAAGATGGCTCAGCTCCGACTTCATGGCCGCTGCTACCGCATTGCGCTTATAGTTGAGCGCTTCGATCGCCGCTTCGATCTGTTCGCGATTGCCGCGCCGGATCGTATATCCGTTCAAATACCGCGACACCGTGCCGACTGCGACATTCGCTGTCTTCGCGACATCGAGAATAGTTGCGGGACGTCGCTTCGCGGCGTCACCGCCAAGTTCTTCGATCATAAAACATTGCCTGCCTGCAAGCCTTCCAATGACCCGTGCCACCGCTTTTTCAAGGCCGCATTATGCACTTTCGAAAACCACTGCCGCGTGGATGTGAAGGCGCGGCAGAGTGACACTGACCCTCCCATCCTCGCCGCGTGTCCAGGTGAGGTCCCTGCCGGTCAGCGCATCGTAGACCCGGGAAGGTGCCCCATCCAGCCGTACGGCCGCCGTTACCGGACCGATCGCCGGTACGTCCTCGATCATCTCCATCACGCGTGAGCTGCCGTCGTCACCCCGCACGTCCTTGCCGCGTATCTGCGGCGTCGCATAGAGCAGATGCAGGATGTGACGGTTTTTGCCGGCCTGGCGCATCAGTGTCGCGCGACCCGCCGACGGCAGGTCGGTGGTCAGTGCGGTGTCGGGCAGCAGGCGGTCCAGCAGACCTCGCACGACGTATTTATAGAGCGGCTGTCCCATCGCGCGATAGAGTCGGAACACCGGATGAGCGAGATAACCGATACCTTTGTACTCGGTGACGGCCGCGCCCAAAGCGGCTGCGCAGGGGTCGTCGGGGGCATGCTGGTGCGAAGCGTAATGCTTGAACGTACGATTGAAGTAGGAAGGGTGGATTTCGGCCAGAACGGTTGCGCCGGCCGCCGTGACGGTCTCTGCTTCGTCATAGAACACGAAGGCGCTTTCAGGCATTGCGCTGTCGAGTTCCGGGCTTGCCTTCACGTAGTTGGGCCGGTAGGCGACAGCCTGTGCGCCACGAACGATGCCGGCATCGATCGCGAACGCGCCGCTGGCATTGAGTCCGGAATGCCAGGAGGCAATCAGCTTGCCGCCCGCCGCGACGAAGTCCGCCAGGCGGAGGGCAAGCGCAGGGTCGACGGGAATGACGTCAGGCAGGATGATCAGGCGATATCGCGCGAACGGTGCGCTCAAATCGATGACATCGAAAGGGCGTTTCAGTTCGAGCAGCATCTGCACCGCGCCGTCGTCGCTTGGATGATTGCGTGCGCCGACCGGGTTCATGTGTTCGGCTGACAGGATGGCGATCTCCGCGACTTGCGTCGCGCCTTCGAGAAACGGTTCGAGTGCCTTGACGCGAGCATAGGCCGGCGCGATGCTCCGATAGGTATCGTGGTTGATCGCGCCGTTCGGATGGAGCTGGTCGCCGACAAGACATTTCGAACCGAGCGCGACCATCTGCGCGCACTCGTAGTCGAGCGCCTGCGGATGCTTGAACCCGCCGAATTCGCCCCAGCTCGTGTGAAATTTCCCCGTATGGGCGAGGAAGTCGATGCCAAGTGTCGCGGCGTAGCGCGCACTCGACGGAAAGTGATCATAGCCCCAGCCACCCGTCGGCAAGCTCTCGAGTTCGAGATGGGTATAGGTCTTGAAACGGTCCGGCCCCTGCTTGCCGATGTGGCCGGCGTTGTAGAAGATCCGCAATGCGGGGAATTCCGCGAGCAACGTGTCGCTGATCTCGCGGCGGAAGTGCTCGTTGACCGCCTCGTCGTTCCTGCGGCGATCGAGCGGGTTCTCGGGATCGAGTCCGTGCGCGTCCATGCGGGCGAGACAGGCGGCACAGACGCAGTCCGGGGTCTGGATGATGTCGAAGAAGAAGCCTTGCGTCGTGTAGCGCGTGGCGACTTCTCGTGCCTGGCCGAGGATATAGTGTCGGAAACCCGCGTGGTTGAGACACATCGTGTGCCATGCGGGACTCAGTTGCCTGCTGCTCGACGTGTCGCCGGGCATCGCATGCTGAAAACGGTTGGTCGCGCTCATCACACGCCATTCCGGATGTTCGCGCGCGCTCAGCTCGTCCCACTGGACCGAGATGTAGACGGGACTCTCGATGCCCGCGTCAGCGAGGGCTTTCAGCATGTCGCCCATCAGGTCGGGGCGGCGCAGGTGCGGATGCGGCTTGCCGACCTCGGTCGGATAGTACGACCAGCCGTGATGACACTTTGCGAACACGGTAACCGAGTCGACATTGGCCGCCTTGAACGTGGCGGCGAAGTCGGCCGCATCGAAGTCGGCGCCGACGTCCGGGATGTGTTCCGAAGTATGAAAGTCGAGATGGATGTGTCGGTAGCGCAGCGGGGTGGTTTGTCGATCAGGCATCACTATTCCTTAGTGCCGCTTCGGCTGGTCGAGCCGCCGGCAAATTGACGTTGAAAGATAATGAAGATGATGAGCGGCACGATCGTGGTCACGATGGCCGCGACGGCGCGCAGGTTCCAGTTGGAATCGAACGTCCCGGAGATCTGGGCGAACACCACCGGAAGCGGAATCTGCGAGCGCAGGTAGAGCAGGGGTAACAGCAGCGAATTCCAGGTCCAAAGGAATTGCAGGATGCCAACGGCGAAGATCGGCGCAACTGCGTTGGGCAGCACGATATGAAAGAACGTCGCGAGCGGCCCACAACCATCGATCTTCGAGGCCTCGATCAGCTCGCGCGGGAAATCCTCGAGGAAATTCTTGACGAGGAAGATTGACCACGCGAACGACAGGCCCACATACGGAATGAGCACGGACAGGCTGTTGTCGATCAGCCCCCAGTCGCGCCACAACTGGAACAGCGGAATGATCACGACCTGCTGCGGCAGGACGAAAGCGTTGATGATGATGATCAGCAGAAACCGGCGCAGCGGGAACCTGAGAAAGTGAAACGCATAGGCCGCCGCCGGTGTCAGAATCATCGTTGCAAGGGTCGCGGTGCCGGCGAGCTTCAGCGTGACCCAGAACGCTTGGGCGAGCGGATATTGCTTCCAGACCGTGACCCACGCATCGAACGTGAAGCTGATCTTCTGCATGGACCACCAGCCGAGTACGACTTCGTCGACCGGCCGCAAGGACGTGATGATCACGCCGATGATCGGAATGACCCAGATGAACGCAACGACGCCCGCCGTGACTGGAACCCATCGAGGTGCGCGAATGATCATCTTGCTCCCGCCGTGCGCTGGATGATCGCCGGGATCGACACGACGAGCACGGCAATCAGCAGCACCACCGTAGAGGCCGCGCCGTAGCCGAGCTTGAATTGCGTCATCGACTCGCGAAACATGAAGAAGCCGACCGTTTCGGTCGAACGCACGGGGCCGCCGCCCGTCATGACGAAAATCGTATCGAATGCGCGAAGGCTGCCGAGCAGGTTGATGAAGATCGCGACGCGTACGCCGGGAAGTGACAGGGGCATGACGATGTGGCGCATGACGGAGAGTGTCTTCGCACCATCCATATAGGCCGCTTCGATGATCGATTGCGGAATGGCCTGCGTCGCGGCGAAGCACAGCATCAGTGGCAAGCCGACTTGCGCCCACGAGTAGGCGACGATAAGCGCGCCGAGCGCGGTCGACGGATCGCCGAGCCAGGCATGTGAGAGCCCGCCTAGACCGGTGGCGGTGAGCATCGCATTGAGCAGACCTCCGGCGTCGGGCCGGAAGATGCCCAGCCAGATAAAGCCGGTCACCGTCTCGGCAATGCCGTAGGCCGCGAAGATCAGGACGCGCGGCAGGGCAGTCGCGAGCGGCGCGAACGAGCAAATGATCGCGAGAAACCAGCCGATGCCGACGGTCAGCGCAGTTGTCGCGAGCGTCCAGACCAACGTCGTGGACAAGGACTGCCGGAAATTGACGTCCCGGAACAGCGTGGTGTAGTTGCCGAACCCGAAGAAGCGAGGCCGGCCGAGGCCCTTGATGTCGTAGAAACTCAGGCGGATGGTGTCGAGCAAGGGATACACCACGGCGAACGCGAACAGCACGAGTACGGGCGCGAGCAGCAGGTAAGCGGCCGGCGTTTCACCGAGCCGCCACCCGTGCATGCTGCGGCGGCGCGCGGTGTCGTGCGTTTGCTGCGTGCCGGAGGCGGCCGTGGCGGTCTTGCCCACGGCATCGGCCTCGCTTTCGCCGCTCGCCCGCCGCCCGCTATCTGGCCCGCCGTGCCGGTCATGAGCGGGGCCCGTCATTTGTATGACTCGGCCGCCTTTGCTTCGATGGCCGCAAGGACCTTGTCGATATTGGCATCCGACGGGTCCTGCAGGAAGCGCTGTAACTGCACCCGGTACTCATCGACGAGATCGCCGGGCAGCAGATCGCCGAGCACGAACTGGGTCTTCGACGATTCGACCGCCTTGATCGAAGTTGCGATGACCGGGCCATAGAGCGAGGGGTTGGTCTTCTTGCTTGGCGATGCCGCGCCGTGCTTTGCAAGAATGGTCACCGCCTCGGCACCGGTCACCCAGCCAAGAAACGCCTCTGCGGCCGCCTGGTTCGAGCCGGAATTGAGCTCGAGGAATTCCTTCGTGTCGACGCTCGTCGTGTCGTCATGACCGAGGCCCATTGCGGGGAACTGGAAGAGTGCGTAGTCGGTGCCTTCCTTGAGCTTGTAGTCGGCCTGCGCGCGTGTGTTGACCCACATCCCGATCAGGTCGTAGCCATGCGTGCCGGACTTGAGCACCTCGTCGGCGGCGTTGTCCCAGTCGGTCGCAAGCATCTGGTTCGCCGTCCCGCAGCAATTGGCCTTGAGCATTTCTGCAAATCGCTGGAGCGCCTTCTTGACCACTGGATCGGTCCACGCGATCTTGTGCGCGGCCAGTTTCGAGGCGGTCTCGACTCCGCCCGTGCGCAGCAGCAGGGTTTCGAACCAGTCGGCATGCGCCCAGACCTTGCCCGGCATCGCGATCGGCGTGACGCCGACCGCGTTGAGCTTTTTGAACGAGGCGAGGAAATCGGCCCAATTGGCTGGCGGAGTCGCGATGCCGGCTTTCTTGAGGACATCGGGCCGATAGAAGATGCCGCTGCGGTCGCCGTATGTGTAGGTGACGCCATACGTCACGCCATTTGATTGACCGAGACGCCGCCAGCCGTCCGCGAGATTATCGCTCCACTTGTTGGCGTCCCATGGCTTGTCTATGGGCCGCAGCATGCCGGCGCCGGCCAGTTCGGCGCGGAATGCGGGCCATGTGTTGATCAGGAGATCGGCTTTTTCGCCGCCCATCAGCGAGGTGCGAATCGCTCCGCGCGCATCGCCTTGCACGGTAAGACTGATTTCGCGGAACTTTACACCGGGGTGCGCCTTGACGAAGGTCGCTTCGAGGTCGCTGATCAGATCACGCTCGGAACCCGATGTGTAGTCGATGACGACAAGCTCGCCCCTCACGTCCGCAGCGACGGCCGGTGGCGACCACGCAAGCACCGCGGCGAGGCTGACACTGGCGAGCAAAGCTCGCTGGCAATGGATCGGCACGGCTTCGCTGAGGACAGTCATACCCTTGTCTCCGTTGACGATGACGCTTAAGGGTCGTTCTTATCTTCAATTGGTGTTGAAACATTATCAACTAAGTTGGTTGATCGCAAGCAAGCAAATCACCTAGACGGCGTGCCGACGTCCAGGGAGGCAGACGCATAAGGGATTCAGGAACCATGACCGCTCACGCCGCCAGCTTGCCGCGCAATGTCTTCGCGGCCTGCACCATATTGGCGAGCGCGGCTTCCGTTTCCGGCCAGCCCCGCGTCTTCAGGCCGCAGTCCGGGTTGACCCAGAGGCGTTCCGCGGGGATGACTTCGCATGCACGCAGGAGCAGCCGCTCGATCGCCTCGACACTCGGCACGCGCGGAGAGTGGATGTCGTAGACGCCGGGTCCAATTTCATTCGGATAGTCGAATTCACCGAATCCGTCGAGCAATTCCATGGCTGAACGCGACGTTTCGATCGTGATGACGTCTGCATCCATCGCGGCGATCGACGGCAGAATGTCGTTGAACTCCGAATAGCACATATGCGTATGGATCTGCGTTTCGTCGGCGACCGACGCGGCGGAGATTCTGAACGCGCGGACTGCCCATAGCAGATAAGCCGCCCAGTCGCCCTTGCGCAAGGGCAAGCCTTCGCGGAAGGCGGGCTCGTCGATCTGGATCACCCGAATGCCCGCGGCCTCGAGGTCGCGGACTTCGCTGCGAATCGCCAGCGCCAGTTGCAGCGCGGTGGTCGAACGCGGTTGATCGTCGCGCACGAAAGACCATTGCAACATGGTCACCGGGCCGGTCAACATGCCCTTCATGTGCTTGCGTGTCAGTGACTGGGCATAGCGTGTCGTTTCGACGGTCATCGGTTCCGGCCGATAGACGTCGCCGTAGATGATCGGCGGCTTGACGCAGCGCGATCCATAGCTCTGCACCCAGCCGTTCTCGGTGAACGCATAGCCCCACAATTGCTCGCCGAAATACTCGACCATATCGTTGCGTTCGGCCTCGCCATGCACGAGCACATCGAGCCCGAGCGCTTCCTGCCGGCGCACGGTCGTTTCGATTTCGGCACGGATGCGTTCGAGATACTCGAGCGCGCTCAGCTCGCCGCGCTTGTATGCGGCACGGGTCTGCCGGATCGCCGGCGTCTGCGGAAACGAGCCGATCGTGGTGGTCGGCAGCGCAGGCAGTTGCAGTGCGTCGCGCTGGCGGCGGTTGCGTTCGGCAAAGCCACTCTTGCGGGTGGCCATGTCGTCTGTCACCGCAGCCAATGTTCGCTGCACCAGTTGATTGACGACCCGGCTCGATGTCCTGCGGGCGAAGCGTGCCGCATCCGAAGCCGACAATTGCGACTCGACGGCAGCTTCGCCTTCGTTCACGGCGCGGGCGATCACGCTGAGCTCGTCGAGTTTTTCGGTCGCGAAGGCAAGCCAGGACTTGATCTCGGCATCGAGCTTGCGTTCCGCCCCGAGCGAGACCGGTGTGTGCAACAACGAGCAGGAAGGCGCGATCCACAGGCGCTCGCCGAGCTCCGCCTGCAGCGAGGCGAGCGATCTTGCAATCTTGCGCAGATCGGAGCGCCATATGTTGCGTCCGTCCACCACGCCGACCGACAGGATGGTCTGTGCGGGCAATACGGCCCGCCACGCATCCAGCTGTCCCGCGGCACGAACAAGATCGATATGGACGCCCTGGACGGGCAGCTTCGCGACGAGCCCGGCATGGTCGGCGGCCGTTTCGAAGTAGCTTGCCAGGAGGATCTTGAGACCAGCGGCATCGAGCGCTTCATACGCCGCGGTGAAGGCATCGAGCCATTGCGGCTCGAGATCGAGGCATAAGGCGGGCTCGTCGAGCTGAACCCACTCGATGCCGCGTTCCTTCAGCCGCTGCAGGACGCGCGAATACCCGGCGACGAGCGCGGGCAGCAAGGTCAGCCGGTCAAAGCCGGTCACGTGCGATTTCGACAACCGCAGATAGGTCACGGGTCCGATCAGCACCGGCTTGACGGGCAGGCCCAGCGCGAGGGCTTCGTCGATCTCCTCGAACAGCCAGTCGACACCGTGGTCGAAGGTCGTTTCCGCGTCGAGTTCCGGCACGAGATAGTGGTAGTTCGTGTCGAACCACTTCGTCATCTCCATGGCGGGCTGCGCCTTGTTGCCGCGGGCGAGCTCGTAGTACTGCGCAAGCGACAGTTCGGCCGGGTCGAAGCCGAAGCGCGCGGGCAGGGCACCCAGCAAGGCACTCGTGCTGAGCACCTGGTCATAGTAAGCAAAGTCGCCTGCCGCGACGAAGTCGAGCCCGGCGGCGCGTTGCAGTTCCCAATGGCGCCGACGCAGTTCCTTCGCGACGCCGAGCAGGCCGGCTTCATCGGACTCGCCGCGCCAGAACGACTCCTGGGCGAACTTGAGCTCACGGTTCGCGCCGATGCGAGGAAAACCGAGTAGATGGGTGCGGGCCATGTGCATCTCCAGAGATTGAATGGCGTGCAGTGTGTGGTTCACGCTACTATTCATCAAGCGACATGTTTTCATCCTGGTATGAATGTGGTTCATATCAAGGATAGGCGCCTTCACTGTATCTGCCTCCACTGCATCGATCATCGAAAGCGACCCTCATGCTTGAACTTCGCCATTTGCGTTCGCTCGTGGCCATCGCCGAATCGGGCAAATTGGTCATGGCCGCCGAGCGCGTCAATCTGAGCCAGTCCGCGCTCTCGCATCAGATCAAGGACATCGAGACGCACTACGACGTCTCGCTGTTCGAACGGACACGGCAGGGGCTTCGCTTCACGATCGCGGGTGAGCGTTTTCTGGCGCTCGCGCGAGAGACCATGGCCGCGTTCAGCGCGGCGGAGCGGGATATCGCACGGCTCAAGGGCGACACGCGCGGCGAGTTGCGCATCGTGCTCGAGTGCCACACCTGCTTCGACTGGCTGATGCCGGTCATGGACGAGTTTCGCAGCCGCTGGCCCGAAGTCGAAGTCGATCTCGTCGCGGGTTTTCATGCGGACCCGATCAGACTGCTGGCCGACGGCAAGGCCGACGTGGTGATCGGATCCCTGCCGGACACGAAGAAAAGCATTCACGTTTCACCGCTGTTTCGTTTTGAGATCCTTGCGGTCATGGCGAATGAACACCGGCTGCGCGGCAAGCGGCGACTGGTGGCGGAGGATTTTCGCGGCGAGACGCTGATCACCTATCCGGTGCCGGAAATGCGCATCGACCTGATCCGCGATGTGCTGGAGCCTGCCGGCATCAAGCTGGAAAGACGGACAGCGGAATTGACCATCGCGATCATGCAGCTGGTTGCCAGTCGTCGCGGCATCGCGGCGTTGCCCAATTGGGGGGTGAAGAACTATGTCGGCCACGACTATGTGCTTGCCAAGCGGATCGGTGCACGAGGCTTATGGAGCGAGCTGTATGCGACGGGCACGAAGAGCTTTGCGAACCGGCCTTTCTTCCGCGACTTCGTTTCGATCGTGCGGGACACTTGTGCCGCACAGCTCGATGGTATTGAACTACTCTGAGGGTAAGAACCTTTCGAGGACCCTACCATGACGATCTCCCCTCATCACCGAGGCAACGATCTGCTTGTCCGGCTCGGCATTGCGGTGCCGATCATCCAGGCGCCGATGGCCGGTGTCGGCACGCCCGCGCTGGCCGCGGCGGTTTCGAACGCGGGTGCGCTCGGCTCGCTCGGGGTCGGTGCGATGAACGCCGACGGCGCCCGGGCCGCCATTCACGAGATCCGCGCAGCGAGCAACAGGCCGTTCAATGTCAATGTCTTTACCCATGTACCCGCGGTAGCCGATCCGGCGCGCGAGGCACGTTGGCTTCAGTACCTTGCGCCGCACTTCGCGCGCTTCGGCGTGACTGCGCCGGCTTCGCTGCGCGAGATCTACACGAGCTTCGTCGCGGACGAGGCGATGTTCGAGATGTTTTTGGATGAGCGTCCCGCAGTGGTCAGTTTTCATTTTGGATTGCCATCCGCGAAGAAAATCGCGGCACTGAAGGACGCAGGCATCGTGCTGCTGGCGAGTGCGACCAATCTCGACGATGCGGCACAGATCGCGGCGGCGGGCATCGACGGCATTGTCGCGCAGGGCGTCGAAGCCGGCGGTCATCGCGGCACGTTCGATCCTGCCTTGCGCGATGAAGCACTCGGCACGATGGCGCTCGTGCGGCTGATCGTGCGGGAAAGTCCACTACCGGTGATCGCTTCGGGCGGCATCATGGACGGCGCAGGCATTGCAGCCGCGCTCGCGCTGGGTGCGCAGGCGGCACAACTTGGCACCGCGTTTGTCGCGTCACCGGAATCCGGCGCCGATGCCGCCTATCGTGCGGCGCTCGTCGATCCGCACAGTCGCACTACATTCATCGAGGCGATCTCGGGACGTGCCGCGCGCGGCATCGAGAACCGCATCAGCGAACTCGACCACGATCCGCAACGCCCCGCAGTACCGGACTACCCGATCGCATACGACGCCGGCAAGGCGCTGCACGCAGCCGCAAAGGCGCAAGGCAATTCAGAATATGCGGCACAGTGGGCCGGCCAGGCCGTGCGGCTGTCACGTGCATTGCCCGCCGCGGAATTGGTCGCCGCGCTCATGCGCGAGACCGTCGAGACGATCGAGGGCTTGAACAGCCGCTTCGCTCCATCGGGCCTCGCTATCCCCGGGATTTGATCAATCAATGTGACGTGTGCTTGCCCATTTGTGACAATCGGGGCAACACACTCACACAGGGGATCATCATGGAACGCAAGAGCCACGATCAAGGCGTGCGCATCGAACCGGCCGGCTCGGGCAGCAACTGGTCGACCCTGCGCACACTCTTCGTCGAATTGCTTGCGTATCACGCTTGCTCGGCATGATGGGCAGGCGCATCACATCCACTAAGTCCCGCTTTTCGCCACGCTGACGAGACGTTCAGCGGCGAACCGGTGCTCCGGCGTGAACAGTCGAAGATAGGTCAGCATCACCGCGCCGACCGTTCCGAGTCCGGTGGATGCGGCCAGCAGGAACATGACGACGATCTGATACCGCACGGCCTGCAAAGGGGATTGGCCGGCCAGTACCTGGCCCGTCATCATGCCCGGCAGGCTGACGATGCCGACTACGGCCATCTGGTTCAAGGTCGGAATGAGGCCGGCTCGCACCGCCTGCCGCATCGCGTCCTGGGCTGCCTCCCAGCGCGTGGCACCGAGGGCGAGCGACATCTCCACCAGGCCGCGCCCGGCCGTCAGTTCCTGCGTCATCCTCTCGATGCCGAGTGAGACGCCGGTCAGCGTGTTGCCGAGAATCATGCCGAGCAGGGGGATCGCGTACTGCGCCTCGTACCAGGGGTGCACGCGAATGATGACGAACAGGCAGATCGCCCCGACCAGCCACGAACTCCCCCAGATCGAGGCGATGCTATCGACGCGCTGGCCCCGGTACGTGCGCTTGCCGCGGTTCGAAGCGGTCAAACCCGCGATCAGCGTCATGATAGCGATGACAGGCAACACGACATACCATCGGTCGAAGGCAAAGATGCGGTCAAGCAGGTAGCCGATCAGGAGCAATTGCGCGACCGTGCGGACCGCCGCCCAGGCGAGCTTGCGTTCGAGATCGAGCTTCAGCGCAATCGACAACGCGCCGTTCACAAGAATCAGCGATGCGGCGATAGCCAGGTCAAGGAGGCTCAGGTTCTGATATCCGCTCATCGTGGGCTCGCCTCGACGGATTCCCGCAGAACGCCGCCGTTCATGAACAGATGGCGCCGGCCTACGCGCTGTGCCTGCGCGTCGTTGTGCGAGATCCAGATGGCCGCGCGTCCGCTGCCGCCTTCGAGCCATGTGTCGATCAGGGCCTCGATGTCCCGCGTCGAGGCGGGATCGAGCGCGGCCGTTGGCTCGTCGAGCAGCAGCACTTCGGGATCGAGCTGGAGGACCCGGATCAACGCGGTGATCTGGGCCTCGCCCCCCGAGAGGTCGCCCGCGGGCTTGCCGAGGAAATCCGCGCCACGGCCCGCGGCGGCTACGAGCCCGATCGTGGCTTCGTGCCGGAACGCCAGGTCGCGATATACCTTCAGGGAAAACGGATAGCGCAAATTGTCTTCGACGGAGCCGTCGATCATGGCCGGTCGTTGCGCGATATAGCTCACGCGGCGGCGAAAGGCCGGGATGTCGTGGTGCCCGACGGGTGCGTGGCGCCAGGCGACGACACCGCCATCGAGCCGGTCGAGCAGGGCGAGCGTACGCATGAACACGCTCTTGCCCGAGCCGGCCGGGCCGGCGATGACGACGCGGTCGCCTTCGCACAGCGTGAAGTCGGTGGGCGACAGCAGGGTCCGGTCGCCCTCGGTGCTGCGGCGCGTGACGCCGGAGGTGGAGAGAAGTACGTTGTCGGTATGGGGCATGGGGTTCGCCGCAGCGGGTGTGTTCACTCTGAACGCTCGACGGCGCGCAGTCCTTCGACTCTTACAACAAGCCCTCCCGCGTGGCTGCGCTTGCGAATCGACAACGTGGCCCGATGGCGCAGGGCGATCTGCCTCGCGATCGCGAGACCGAGGCCCGAACCCAGCTGCGTCACGCCTTCGCCTCGATAAAAGCGGTCGAATACGCGCTCGATTTCGCCCTCTTCGATGCCGGGGCCGTTGTCCGATACCTCGATGCAGACGCCGTGACCGTCGCGCTCGATCGATACGTCGACCTTGCCGCCGCGCGGGGTGTAACGGATGGCATTATCGACGAGATTGCCGAGCAGCACACCGATGGCATGGCTTTCGCCATCGATCTGGCAAGATGCCGTGTCGGCGGCCAGCCCCGAGGGCTCGAGCCCGAGGTCGATCTGCTTTTGCTCGGCGAGGATCGAAGCGTCCGCGACGATCTGGGCAGCCAGCGCATGAAGATCGAATGATGCCGTCAGCGCGTTCATGGCGGCATCTTCACGGGCCAGCGTGAGCAGCTGATTGACGAGGTGGATGGTCCGCTTGAGGCGTTCGTCGAGTTTCGCGAGCACGGCCGGGTCGCCGCTCACCGTCCCGGCGCGCACGGCGAGTTGAAGCTGCAACTGCAGCGCGGTCAGCGGCGAACGGAGTTCATGGGCGGCATCGGCGATGAAAGTGCGCTGGCCCTGGAGTGCGAGGTCGAGCCGCCTGAGCAGGTCGTTGAGGCCGTCGACGAGGGGGCGCAGTTCGACGGGCACGTGTTCGGGCGGATCGATCGGATGAAGCACATTCGCCGAGCGCGCGCCAAGCGCGCGCGAGAGGGCGTGCACGGGGCGCAGCCCACGGCTCACGACAACCAGCACGAGGATCAGCGCACCGGGCAATAGCAGCGCAAGCGGCCACAAGGTCCGCGCGGCGAGCCGCAGGCCGAGGTCGTTGCGCACCGAGATGGGTTGCGCGACCTGGACGAAG
>NZ_CADIKM010000010.1 GCF_902859895.1 Pararobbsia alpina | reverse complement strand
TCGTAGCGAACGTGGTTGTGACCCGCGACGACATTGAGCGCCTTGTTCGCCCAAACCTGCCCATTGAGCGCTACGCTACGAGCGATCAGGTCGACCTGATCAATGCCGCTCACATTCAGCCCGTTCGATCCGATCTGGATCTGGCCTCCCGTCACGTGAAACGCATCGAGGCTGCCCGTTCCGCCGAAGACGGGGGTGCCGGCCGCCAACACGCCGCGATTCGTGTTGATGAAGCCGCAACCATTGCAAAAAATGCCCGCCGGATTCGCGATGATCACATCGGCGCGTTGACCCGCGACCTCGGTGTAACCGAGCAATTGACTCGGGCTGCCGCCGACGACCTGGTTGACGATGACCCGCGCGCCACTGCCGGCGAGAGACGGGTTCGCGCCGACCAGTCCGGCCTGTTGAGTTTGCACATGGCCGGTCGCATTGTTGAGAATCAGACCCTTGCTGCCGACGTTGTACTGCGTAAAGTTGTTGTTCGACACGCCCGCGCCGTTCGGCGTCGAAATCTGGACGAGCGGCGTGCCATTGGCCGTCACGCCGACGACCGGCTTGCTGTTTCCCGAAGGCGCCGCCACGACTTGCGCCTCGACCGCGACGGGCAGCAGGCCCAGCATGCAGAGCGCGGCGAACGCAACCGGGCGCAGGGCGAGCAGATCAATGCGCGACAACGCGGCGGCAGATGACAAACCAACGCTTCCCCGTGATGTCCCTGTTGCCCGGCCCGTCGCGGCATCATCGCTGACGCCAATCGTCAGCGTGCGTGCTCTCTGCCGCCGGCGACTGCCCCGATCGCACAGCGTGAAGCTCATAGTGGTCTCTCGTCTATTTTTAGTTATGCGATATTTTTAGTGGCGCGTACCTCAGCGTTATCGAAATGGCGCGCCGGGCAACGTTGACATCGACGGAACACAAAATCGAATCGTGCGAGCCACCCCGCCGGAGGGAGAAAGGCGGTCCGTACGACGACACCATCGTGTCCCACACATCGGGCAGTCACAAGCCCCGCTGACAGTCGTTGACGACTATCCCCATCAATCGATCTAATTGAAATACTCAAACATACATATACAAATTCGGATTCATCTGAAATCATCCAATAGCACACGCCGCCCACCGGATCAGGCGCCATCCCTGGGCCAGGCGGTGCTATGAATTGCCGCCACTCTCGGCGGCTACCTGAATCGCCGCAACGATTCTCCGCCCGGCGCTACCGTCATCTGACGAGGCTTCCTCGTCCCGCACGAAATCACCGGGATGCTTCGTATCCTTAATTCACGACAGTAGGATGTGGGTAAAGACTAGTCCTGATGGAGAAGGATTCTCGCGCACTTGTTCAGATAGCGAGCGAAGCTTCAACATAGAGCGTGCGGCCAGGGTAAGGGTGATAGACGAAGTAACGTGTATCGAAAAGGTTGTCGATACCGATGCCGACCTTGCTGTGTTTGTTCGGCCGGTACGTCAGCTTGACCTCCGCAACCGTGTAGTTGCTGGTGCCCCCGTACACATCGGGGTTGGTGTCGGTATTGGTCAGCGTGTTGTACTGCCGCCCCGAGAATCGAACGCCGAGTGTTCCCGCCCATCGCTCATTGACGCGATACGTCGTCGCCAGATTCGCGCGCCAGAGGGGGATGCGGTAGAAGTGTTTGCCGACTGTCTCGGGATTGCGCGAGTTCTCGAGTATTTTCGACTGGGTGAATGCGATGTTTGCAAGCAAGTCCAGCCCGCGGATACCGACGTCCTCCCCCTGATAGCTCGTTTCGATCCCGCGCGAACGGACCCTGTCGATGTTCTGCACGTTCGTGATGTTCGGGATCACGGTGATATCGGTCTGC
Source organism: Pararobbsia alpina (assembly GCF_902859895.1). Taxonomy (GTDB): domain Bacteria; phylum Pseudomonadota; class Gammaproteobacteria; order Burkholderiales; family Burkholderiaceae; genus Pararobbsia; species Pararobbsia alpina. The sequence goes on along the minus strand of NZ_CADIKM010000010.1, from coordinate 172,020 downwards.
CGGAACAGGGTATTGCGTACATCGTCCTGGAACAGCGACACGCGAAACAGTCCGTTCCAATGGGCCCACTCGGCCGTGAGTTCTTTCGACTGTGCCTCCTCCGCCTTGAGGTTGGGATTGTTGAAGACGATCGATGAGCCGTTGATCTGCCCCTGGAACAACTCGCCGACCGTCGGATACCGGTAGGCTTTGCCCACCGAGGCGCGCAATGTCAGGTCCTGGGTCGCGTCGAACGACAGCGATGCCTTTGGCGAGAAGTGCTGCGCGGCCGCCTCGGGGTAAGCGACCGTCGAATCGGCCACGCTGCGCGCACCGCCGTACGCGCGCCAGTCCTCGTAGCGCATGCCATAGACAAGCTGCCAGCGCGGCAGAAACCGCCACGCATCCTGGGCGAAGAGCGCCTGCGTCCGGGTACTCCCCTTGAATGCATTTGCGAGACTGGTGGGATCACCGTCGCTCCAGCTCCACGTCTTGTAGGTCCGGTCGTCGACGAAGTAGTTGTCGTAGTGATAGCCGAAGCTCAAGGTATGTGCGCCTGCGCCGAAGCCGGCGCGCCGCTCGGCGGGGGTGTAGGTCGCCTTGAGATCGAGTGTCTTCCAGCCGGTGCCGTCGCCAAACCTGATCTGACCGGGTTCCGAGCCTGAGCCGTTCTCCGGCATCCCTGACGCCGCGGTGCGCGCCACGCTCTGACTCACGTCAAAGTTCGAGGCGATGGCCTCGGCGTTCCATCCCGATTCGCGATGCGTGCGCAGTGACAGCCCGTACAGCCAGTTCTCGCTGTAGCCGCGGCTCGGCGCGAACGCGGCGGCGGGCACCGTGTAGTGCTGGCCATCGATGCTCAGCTCGCCGCTGTAGACGGGGTTCCCGTTCACGTCGCGCAGGGAGGTCGAGGTTTCGCTGTCATAGGTCTGGTGCCAGTAGCCGAGCGTGAAGCCGCCCGTGAGCGTCGGCGTGAAGTCATACTGCAGCTTGAGCTTCAACTGGTCCTGAAGGGTGCGTTCGATGCCCTCGCCGTTGATGCCGAGCACGGCGGTCGGTTTGTTGTTCTGATCGTTGTAGAAGTGCGCGCCGCTGACCACCGTATCGGTCGGCTTGGCCGGCGTCGTCGACTGCGCGAGCGTCGCGAAGGTGAGGGGCTGGCTCGTGTTCGACAGATGATGCGCGCCGACGAGAAACGAGAACTTGCCGATCCTGTCGCCGACCGATGCGCTCGCCTCGCCGCCGTTGTAGTGGCCGTCGACGCCGAACAGATCGAAATGCTGAGTGAAGCCCTTGATCTGCGCGTCGGTTTCGAAGCGCTCCGGCATGCGTGTCGTGATGTCAACCGTCGCGCCAATCGAGTTGCCGGGATAGAGCGCCGAGTACGGACCATAGATCACGTCGACACGCTCGATTTCGTTCGGAAATACCAATGACCAGCGTGGCGCGGTCGAGAATGTGTTATTGAGAAAGTTGCTGATCAGCAGACCGTCGGCATAGACGAGACCGCGCGCGCTTTGCGAGCTGCTGGTCCCCCGGACCGCGATGATCGAATTGAGGTCACCGGTGAAGCGCTTGCGCACGGCGAGGCCGGGCATGTATTTGAGCGTGTCTTCGGTACTGGCGACATTCCAGTTCTCGAACTGCGCGCGCGTGACGGATTCCACGGACGCGGGCAGATCGGGATCGAGAGGCGGGCGACCCGCGGCGGGTGCTTCGACGACTGTGACGGTCGGCAGCGTGTGCGATGAGTCACTGTCTTCGGCATTGGCCGATGCAGGCAAAAGGAAGAGCTGGGCGAGCGAGAGTGGCAAGAGCGAACGGTGAGCATGCGCGCGGGCGAAATACTTTCGTGTACGAAGTGTCATGATGGCCGAGGGTCGAACTTTTGACTCTAGCATCGGGACTCAGGCGCACATTCCTTGAGTCATGTCAGTCAGCAGCCCTTTGCCGTCGCGCGTCGTCCCCTATTTCGACCCGGAAGCTCACGCGAGGACAGGCTCGCCGTGGACGCGCGTGGGTGCCCGGCCATGCTGCGAGCGCGCTACCAAGCCGCACGCGTTGGAGCAATCCGGCGGGTGGCGCGGCGCTCGATCCTGCAGTCGGCTAGACTGGAGCCTCGTCTTTCGAGGATAGTCATGTACAAGAAGGTTCTTATCGCACTGGGCGCACTGCTACCCCTGGTCGCCGCGGCGCAGCCGCTTGAAGACTGGGTGCCGATCGCACAGAGCAGCTCCGAGACGTTGTTGATGAAGCGCAAGGCCGCCGACATCTTTCCGGACGGGACGCGGCACACCGTGGTGAAGACCGCGTTTAATACGCCACAGATGGTCAGTGGCATCGTGTTCACGACAACCCTCACGCGCATGATATTCGACTGTGCGCACCAGCAGGCCAAGGTCGTTCATACCGAATTTCTCAATTCCAGCGGAGACAGCGTCTACACCGACGACGCGCCGGACGCCACCTTCGATGCAATCCAGCCCGACACCGGGCCGGCGATTGCCGGACAAATCGTCTGCAAGAGCAAGTGACGCATGCGGGCCCCCCATGTGGGGCCTCGCCGATGTGGGAAGCGACCAAACCGCGACGGCACACCATCGAATCCGCTTTCAAGGCAGCGTTCACGCGGGGGATCTGTGCATCCTGCCGCCCGCGTAGTCACCGCCCAGCAGGATGTCGATTGCGCTAACGGATTGTTACCGCAAACACACGACTCAAACGAATGACGCTACGGAAGCGCGGGAGGTGTCCATTATTATGAGACGGACGCCAGTTTGCAGACCCGCGCCAGATCCGGGAATGCACCTTGCTTAAAACTAACGCCGGTCGGCCTGTGCCAGCGCCTTGCACCGTCGTTTCGCCGTAGCTCATTTGCGAGAATCCTATGAATGGCGTTCCCAAGCCGCGCCCGCCCGCCCAGGTCGCTCCCGCTGAAGCGCCCGGCATCCGGGTATTGACGACGCTGATCACCAGTGTCGTGATCGTCTGCGCCTTGTATTTCGGCCGCACGGTGCTGATTCCGATTACCCTCGCGATTCTGCTGAGCTTCCTGCTCGCGCCGCTGGCCGACTGGTTGCGCCTTCTGCGCATAGGCAGGATCACGTCGGTCATCGCGGCCGTGCTGGTCGCCTTGCTCGTGGTGCTCGCCGTCGGCGGCCTGATCGGCGTGCAGATTGCCCAACTCGCCTCGTCTCTGCCGCGTTATCAGGCGACCATCGAGGACAAGATCAACACAGTCCAGGAAAAAACGCTCGGCCGCGCCGACAACCTGCTGACGCGCGCTTCGCATGCGCTCAAGGAAAGCGGCCAGCACGTGCAGGACAATGCAGTGGCCCAGCCCGACAACCCCGATGCCGACGTGCGTCCGCTGCCGGTCGAGGTTCACGAGCCATCGGCCTCGCCGCTCGATCTCGCGCAGCGTTTCCTGTCGCCTGTCGTCAATCCGCTCGCGACCTCGGGCATCGTCCTCGTGGTCGCGATCTTCATCCTGCTCCAACGGGGCGATCTGCGCGACCGGATGATCCGGCTCGTCGGCTCGCGCGACCTGCACCGGACCACGACCGCGATGGACGAGGCCGCTCGCCGACTGAGCCGCTACTTCGTCGCACAGCTTTCGATGAACGCGGGCGTCGGTGCCGTGATCGCGATCGGGCTCGTGGTGATCGGTTTGCCGGGTGCGCTGCTGTTCGGGGTGCTCGCGGCCCTGCTGCGTTTCGTGCCCTATATCGGCTCATGGCTCGCGGCCGCGATGGCCATCCTGCTCGCGGGTGCGGTCCAGCCGAACTGGACCATGATGGTCTGGACGCTCGTCCTGTTCGGCTTCGTCGAGATTCTCGCCTCGCAGGTGATCGAGCCGGTGCTCTACGGCCATAGCTCGGGACTGTCGCCGTTCGCGGTGATCGTCGCGGCGATCTTCTGGAGCTGGATCTGGGGGCCTATCGGCCTGATCCTGTCGACCCCGCTCACGCTGTGCCTGGTGATTCTCGGCCGCCATGTCGACCGCCTGCAGTTCCTTGAGGTGCTGTTCGGCGATCGACCCGCGCTGACACCGGACGAGAACTTTTACCAGCGCATTCTCGCGGGCGATCCCGACGAGGCGCTGTCGCAGGCCGAGGTCCTGCTGCGCGACAATTCGCTGAGCGCCTACTACGACGAAGTCGCGATCAAGGGCCTGCGGCTTGCCTACAACGACATGGCACGCGGCGTCGTGACCGAATTGCAGCTCAAGCGCATCAAGCAGGCGACGCTCGACCTCGTCGAGGGGCTCGAGGATGTCGAGGACGCACCGTTGGCGCGCGTGCCGGCGACCGAAGGGCCCGAGGCGCTGCCGCACGATGTGCTCGCGGGCGGCGAGACCTTGGTCCCGACGGTCGACGGCACCGAAGCGGGCGGTCGCGTGCCGGTGCTCTGCATCTCCGGGCGCGGCGAGCTCGACGACCTGATCGCCGCGATCGCCGTACAACTGCTCGGCAAGCACGGGCTCGAAGTTCGACATGCGAAGTCCGAGTCCTTCGCGCGCGACGGGCGCGCGGTCGAGCAACTCGAACTGGCTCCGCTCGTTTGCATTATCTCGTTCGATGCCGAATATTTGCCGTTCTATCTGCGCTATCTGATTCGCCGCGTCCAGCAGCGCGTGCCGGGTGCGACCATCGTGTTCGGACTCGGGCGCGAATGGGTGCATGGGGCCACGCCGGGCGCGCCGTCCGTGGGAGATCTCGGCAACGCGAACCTGGTCGCGACCCTCCGCGATATGACCGAGGCCTGTGTGTTGGCGGCCGAGTCGCAGTTCGGCGCGCGACGCGTGCCGGTGTCGGACGACCAGCGCGCCCGGGATGCGGCCGACGACGAGGCGGCGGATCGTCGGGCCGAACGCGAACAGCATCTCGAGGATGGCGATCCGGCGGCTCGGGTGATCAACACGCCTGTGTGAAGCGCGCCTTACATTGCGCAAGCAAAGCGCCCCTGCTCCCGATAAAATGGCACCGTTGCCTGTGCGTCCCGTGTGCGGCGCGGTCTGCCTGATTTCTCTTCCTTGAGCTTGCCTGCATGGCCATTACCTATAAAACGCCCGACGACCTTGCCAAGCTTCGGATCTCGGGCCGTCTCGCCGCCGATGTGCTCGAGATGATCGGGTCGCACGTGCGGCCGGGCGTGAGCACCGAACAACTCGATGCAATCTGCCATGACTTCATCGTCGGGCGGCAGCGGTCGATTCCCGCCAATATCGGCTATCACGGTTTTCCGAAGACGATCTGCGCCTCGGTGAACCAGGTGGTCTGCCATGGCATTCCGAGCGCCGGCCAGAAACTCAAGGACGGTGACATCATCAATATCGACGTCGCCGTGATCAAGGATGGCTACTTCGGCGACACGAGCCGGATGTACTACGTCGGCACCCCGGGCAAGGACGCGAAGCGCCTCGTCGAGACCACCTACGAGGCGATGGTCGCGGGGATCCGGCAGGTCCGCCCGGGCGCGACGCTCGGCGATGTGGGCCATGCGATCCAGCGGGTCGCGCATCGCGAAGGCTATTCGATCGTGCGCGAGTACTGCGGGCACGGCATCGGCAAGGTCTATCACGAGGACCCGCAGGTGCTTCACTACGGCCAGCCCGGCACGGGCACGCGTCTCAAGCCGGGCATGGTCTTCACGATCGAGCCGATGGTCAATGCCGGCCGCGCGGCCACCCAGGTGCTCGACGACAACTGGACCGTCGTCACGCGGGACCGTTCGTGGTCCGCGCAATGGGAGCATATGGTCGTGGTGACCGATGACGGTTTCGAGTTGCTCACGCCGTGGCCCGAAGGCACGGGCCAGTACGCCGCACCCTGAGCGCACCGGCTCGCCCTGCGCGAGCTGCGTGCCCTTTGCACCTTTTGCTTCCATTGATTCATCGAACAAGGCAGACATGGTCACCTCGAAAGATACGGCGATAGTCGCGCGGTGCCACTGGTGCGGGGACATCCCCGAGTACCAGCACTATCACGACACCGAATGGGGGTATCCGGTCAGCGATGGCCGCCGTCTCTTCGAGAAGATCTGCCTGGAAGGTTTTCAGGCCGGACTGAGCTGGCTGACCATCCTGCGCAAGCGCGAGGCGTTCCGTGCCGCGTTTGCGAACTTCGATGCCGCCAAGGTGGCGCGTTTCGGCGAACGCGATGTCGAACGACTGCTCGGCGATGCGGGCATCATCCGCCATCGCGGCAAGATCGAGGCCGCGATCAACAATGCCCAGCGTCTGCTCGAACTGCTCGAGCAGGAAAACTCGCTGGCCGCCTTTCTGTGGAGGTTCGAGCCCGACCCGAAGACGCGCCCCCCCAAGCTCACGCGAGACGTGCTCGGCACGCTCGCCCTCACGCCGGAGTCCATCGCGCTGAGCAAGGAGCTCAAGCGGCGCGGCTGGAAATTCGTCGGCCCGACCACGATGTATGCGCTGATGCAGGCGATGGGTCTCGTGAACGACCACGAGGAAGGTTGTGCCTCACGCGCGCTCGCCCTGCGTGCACGCAAAGCGTTCAAGGTGCCGACGTAGGCCAGGTGGCGTGGAGAGTGCCAGTGCGGCATCGCGGGCATGACGCAAAGTATCCTTGATGGAACCCGCGGTGCGGTGCGGTGCCGGCCCCGGGCCACCATGCCGGGACACCCGTTTCAGCGCTCGCCGTCGAGCAGGTCATTGAGCAAGGCGTCGAAAGCCATCTGCGCGTCCTCGAGTTCCTGTAGCGCCGCGTCGAGCACCTGCAGCGCGAGCTTCGACGGTTGCCCGCTGCCCTCGGGCGGGAACTGTGACTGCAGCGACTTGAACGCGGTCTGCACCTTCTGCGTGGCAAGCACCACGCGTTCGATGGCCTGCGCTTCTTCGGCGCGCTTCTGGATTGCGTTCGCTTCGTTCATGGAAGTCCTCCCCTGGGGTTCAGGCCTGCAGGCCTTGTGTGCGGATGTCGGTGAGCAGGCGCCCCGCATCGCGCCTGAGTGTCGCCGCGATGCCGGGTTCAAAAGTCCAGTGTCCCGACGCGTTGACGATCGAAAGCCGGGCGCTCGTCCATGCATCGGCGAGTGCCTGTGCCTGGTCGGCCGGGCAGACCATGTCGAAGCGCCCGTGCACGATGTAGCAGGGCAGATGCGCGATCCGGTGGATGCCCATGAGCAGCGGGGCGGGCGGCAATTCGTTTGCCATATAGTGCCGCTCGAGCAAGGCCATCGAAATAGCCGAGGCCGGTACATTCGATGAACTCGGGGACGCCGTGTCCCCCGTCGTTACGTCCGATGCGACAGCGGATGTGCCGGCGATGGCCGGGTCGCTCGCTGCTCGCGGTGAAGACGGTGTTGCAGACGCCGAGGAAGGCGACGAAGGCGAAGATGCCGAAGATGCCGAAGATGCCGAAGATGCCGAAGATGCCGAAGATGCCGAAGGCCGTCCTTCCGACGTTCCCGAAGCCGGTGGTTCCGCGGGCATTGGCCCCACCGACGAGAGGCTGTGCTCATAGCGCGTCCATGCCTGTGCGAGGCGCTGGCCGTTCGTGTCGAAACGCGCGAGCGGGGCTTCGGTCAGGTCGAGCACCTCGCGAAGATTGGCCGGCCGTCGGCCCACGGCCTGTTCGATCGCATCGAGAAAGCGTTGGTGCGCATCGGGAAAGACGCGCCGGACATCCCAGAGAAACCAGTCGATATCCTGCTGTCGTGCGAGAAAGATCCCACGCAGCAAGAAGCCGAGACAGCGCTCCGGATACCGGATGCCGTAAGCGAGGCCGAGCGTGGTGCCCCACGAACCGCCAAACACCGCCCATCGGTCGATGCCGAGTGCGATGCGCAGTTTCTCGATGTCGTCGACCAGCTCAGCGAGTCCATTGTGGCGCAGTTCGCCGAACGGGGTCGACTTGCCGCAGCCGCGCTGGTCGAACATGACGACTTGCCATTTGGCCGGGTCGAAGAAGTCGGCCCAGCGCGGGTTCAGCGCGCCACCGGGCCCGCCGTGCAGGATCACGACCGTGGGGGCGGCCGGATTGCCATGACTGCGCCAATAGATCGAATGGCCGTCGCCGACCTCGAGCATGCCGTCCCTGAATGTCCTGCTTATTACGCCCTGATCGTGCTTCCCATCTTCCATGTCGATGCCTGTGGTCCGAAGCACCGGACCACGGCCCGCGCCTCGTGGCGCAATGGCAAGGTGGGTCCGGCAACGTCGTACCTTAGCATCCCGCGCGGGAGCGCGCAGGTTCTGAAGCTGTCTTGGGATGGTCTCGATGCATCGCTGACCCGGCCGTCGGGAGTCGCTCGTAGCGTCAGGCGGTAGGCCGGGGAAAAGCGAGGCGTTCAGCTCGACGAGCGTGGGCTCGGGCGGTGGGCGAGGTCCGCGGCGGCGCTCGAATCGCGCGTGCTCAATGGACCGATGATCGCCTCGGGGAGCTTCGAGATCAGGGTATGGAAGGCGAAGTCGATATCGTCGTGCGCGAGGTTGAACTCGACGCAGATCTTGCGTTCGCCGACATCGATGTCGGCGATATAGGCGCCAAGTCCGCAGTGCAGCAGATCGTGAAGCTGATCGTGAACCGTGTCGTGCGTGAGCACTGGCAGGGTGACGTCGAGCCGCACGCGCTGCGCCTGAACGAGCTGGACTGGGCGGGAGATCGATCGTGGTGGATGCACGGTCGAGGAAGCGGCCCCCTGGCGGGGGAGAAACAAGGGGCGTCCAGCGGCGATCGCGGACGTCACGCTACTTGAGAGCATCTTGCTCATTTGTTTTTGATTCCCATCTACGTCAAAAGACTTGAACTTGGAGCGGACCATCCGACGGGGGATCCGTGGTTGTGTTCCGCGTCTGACGTAAAGGTAGGTCAGCCGAGGTAGCGAAGCGGGCAATTTTTCGGTGGCCGGTATAAAGCCACCGTAAAAATCGTTTATACAGCCCGTATTTTATCGCTTTCATGACACGCCGCATGCTGTTCCAGCGGCGCGCCGTCAGCCACGCAGCAAGCGCGGCACACGTGCCGCCGCCGGCGTCCTGGCCCGCGCGATCGCCTTCGCGTCGACCGTGCTGAACACCCGGAAGCGCAAGGGCCCGCGCCAGCCGCTGATCCATGCAAGGGTGCCCGCCGGCAGTTCGACCGACTCAGACGTCATCAGCCAGATGTCTTCCGAGCCGCGTTCGAAGGTCAGCCACATCTGTCCTTCGAGTACCTCGATGCCTTGCGATTGCCCGACGCGCCAGCCTACTGCATCGTGCTCTTCGAGTTCGAATGTCCGTACTTCACGCATGATGCCTCCTCATACCATCGCGGCACGCGATGGCGCGCCACGATGATGGAAACGCGCCCGGAAATCCTGAGGCGCCACTTTCAGATGACGCTGGAACGACAGCCGCATCGTTTCAAGCGAATTGAAACCGCACCGGCGCGCGACGATCGCGAGCGGCACCTCGCCGTCGGTCAGCAGACGCCGCGCGGCGTCCATGCGCAGGGCCTGCGCGTATTTGCCCGGCGGCATGCCGAGCGCCGCGGCAAAACGCCGCGCGAAGTTGCGCGGGCTCATCGATACACGTGTCGCGAGGGCGTCGATCGAGAGGTCGTCGGACAGATGGTCGGCCATCCATCGCGTGAGCTCGGCAAATCGGTCGGGATCGACCGCGCTCGCATCGGCCGCCATCTGCGCGCTGAACTGCGACTGGCCGCCGGGCCGGCGCAGGAACACCACGAGTTCGCGGGCGACTTCGAGCGCGATCGGCCGGCCGAGATCGCGCTCGACCAGGGCGAGCGCGAGGTCGATCCCCGCCGTCACGCCGGCCGAGGTGAAGTATTTGCCGTCGCTGATGAAGATCGCGTCGGCATCGACTTCGATCGCGTTGAAGCGCCGCGCGAGCGTGTCGCAATATTTCCAGTGGGTCGTCACACGGTGCCGGTCGAGCCGGCCGGTCGCCGCGAGCACGAACGCGCCCGTGCAGATCGACACGACCCGCTTGGCGCGATCGACGAGCTTGCCGATCGTCTCGATCGATGCGGCGTCGTCGGCGGCCATCCGCGCGCCTCGGCCGCCGCAGACCACGAGGGTGTCGGCAACGAGGTTTTCGTCGAAGAAAGAGACCTTGGCGTTGAGTTCCACGCCTGACGCTGTGGGGATGAGCCCCACCCGTGGACCCGCGAAAACGATCTCATAGGCCGGCGGCCGGCCGCTCTCTTCGCAAGCGGTGTTGGCCTCGGCGAACACGTCCATCGGACCCGTGATGTCGAGCATCTGCGCACCGTCAAAAGCGATCAGCACGATCTTGTGGGGCAAGTGGGACGAGGGCATGGTTTCTCCCGAGCTAGGGATGGTTGAAACATGGCCGCCGGGACATGGGCGCCGGACAGGAGCAACGGAAACGAGCGCCGGAATGGCCGCCGGAAGTCAGTACTGGATACCGGCGTTGCCCGGTTTTCGAGAGCACCGATGGAAAGAAGTGTAAGCCGCGCTACCCGTGGCAGCAATGCCATGTAGTCCAAGTTTCTTGCCAAAATAAATCGTCCGAATCGCCCAAACCGGTCGAACCGGCATCTGATCCGTCGTCGTTTACCCGTTTTCCGCGCGTTGTTTCTTGACTCTGTATTCGCCGGCTGCTTTATTAACTCACGGAGAATGATTTAGTGATCCGGGAGCATCTGTTCACCCTTGCGCTCCGACGACAAAAACCTGGAGGAAGACATGAAGAAAATGCAACGTGCCCTGTTCGCACTCGCCATGACTTGCAGCGCCGCCGCGCTTGCCGACCAGCCGGTCATCGGCCTGATCACGAAAACCGACACCAATCCGTTTTTCGTCAAGATGAAGCAGGGTGCGCAGCAGGCGGCCGATGCCGGAGGCGCGAAACTGTTGACGGCGGCGGGCCGCTATGACGGGGACAACGCGACGCAGGTGACCGCGATCGAAAACATGGTCGGCGCGGGCGCCAAGGCCATTCTGATCACGCCGGGCGACACCAAGGCGATCGTGCCGAGCATCAAGAAGGCCCGTGATGCGGGCGTCCTGGTGATCGCGCTCGATACGCCCACCGAACCGAAGGATGCGACCGATGCCTTGTTCGCGACTGACAATTACAAGGCGGGCGAGTTGATTGGCGCCTATGCGAAGAGCGCGATGGCGGGCAAGCCCGCCAAGATCGCGACACTCGACCTCGCGCCGGGGATCAGCGTCGGGGTGCTCCGCCATGACGGCTTTCTCAAGGGGTATGGAATCAAGGCGGGCGATCCGGCCATCGTCTGCAGCCAGGACACGCGCGGCGATCAGGCGAAGGGCCAGACCGCCATGGAAAACTGCTTGCAGAAGAACCCTGACATCAACGTCGTCTACACGATCAACGAGCCGGCCGCCGCCGGCGCGTATCGCGCACTGCAGGCCGCGGGCAAGGAGAAGGGCGTGCTGCTCGTGTCGATCGACGGCGGCTGCGAGGGCGTGCGCAACGTCAAGGCCGGGCAGATCGCCGCGACCTCCCAGCAGTATCCGCTGAAGATGGCGTCGCTCGGTGTGCAGGCCGGCCTCGAGTACGCGAAGACGGGCAAGAAGCCGAGTGGCTATACCGACACGGGCGTGACGCTGATCACCGACAAGCCGGAGAGCGGCGTGAGCAGCAAGGACACGACGTTCGGTCTCAACGAGTGCTGGGGAAGCAAGTAAGACCGGTCTATGGCAGGCCCATCGCGCGATGTTGCCTGCCGCTTCAAGGAGTCCAAGATGAACGCTTCGCCGGCTTCGCCTGTTGCAGGACAGAAGGGCAAGTTCACCGATCGTCTGCCGCCGCTGACCATGCTCGGCCCCTTGATCGCGCTGCTGCTCGCCTGCATCTTCTTCACGTTGCAGACACCGCGCTTCCTGTCGGTCCAGAATCTCTCGCTGATCCTCCAGCAGTCGATGGTGGTCGGCGTGATCGCGATCGGCCAGACGCTCATCGTACTGACCGCCGGCATCGACCTCTCGTGCGGGATGGTCATGGCGCTCGGTTCGGTCGTGATGAGCAAGGTCGCAGTCGCCAACGGGCTCAATCCGTATCTGGCGATCGTGCTCGGCGTGGGCGTCTGCACGCTGTTCGGCCTGATCAACGGGGTGCTTGTCACCCACGTCAGGCTGCCCGCCTTCATCGTCACCCTCGGCACGCTGAACATCGCTTTCGCGATCACACAGATCTATTCGAATGCCGAAAGCATCTCGAACCTGCCGACGCCGCTGACCTTCTTCGGCAATACCTTCGGGATCGGCGCGGGCACGGTCACCTACGGCACGGTGATGATGCTGATCCTCTACCTCCTCACCTGGTTCGTGCTGCGCGAGACGGCGCCGGGCCGGCACGTCTATGCACTCGGCAACAACGCGGAAGCCGTGCGGCTGATGGGGTTGCCGACTCAGCGCATCCTGATCACGGTCTATACGCTTGCGGGGCTCAGCTATGGCATTGCCGCGCTGCTCGCGGTCGCGCGCACCGGCGTCGGCGACCCGCAGGCGGGCCAGACCGAGAATCTCGACAGCATCACCGCGGTCGTGCTCGGCGGTACGAGTCTGTTCGGTGGCCGCGGCACGATGATGGGCACACTGCTCGGCGTGGTGATCGTCGGTGTGTTCCGCAACGGCCTGACGCTGATCGGTGTCTCCTCGGTCTATCAAGTTCTGGTTACCGGCATTCTCGTGATCCTCGCCGTCTCGGCGGACAAGATCTCGCGGCGCGCCTGAGGAAAGCATCATGTCCACATTCGAAGCAACGAACCCGGGCGCGCAGGGTCGTGCGCCGGGCCTTGCGCCGGATCCGACCCCGGGTTTGGCCCCGGAGCCGACGCCTGTCCTTGCCGCGCGCAACCTGGTCAAGCGCTACGGCCACGTGACCGCGCTGGACGGCGCCGACTTCGAGCTGCTGCCCGGCGAGATTCTCGCGGTCATCGGCGACAACGGCGCGGGCAAGTCCTCGCTGATCAAGGTGCTGTCGGGCGCCGTGCGTCCCGACGAGGGCGAGATGTTTCTCGATGGCAAGCAGGTCAATTTCCGCGGACCGCTCGATGCGCGCGCGCAGGGTATCGAGACCGTCTATCAGGATCTCGCGGTGGCGCCGGCGATGACGATTACCGAAAACCTGTTTCTCGGCCGCGAACTCTTCCGGCCCGGTTTCTTCGGCCAGGCCTTCCATCTGCTCGACAAGCGCCGCATGCTGGCCGAGGCGAACGCCCATATGGCGAGCCTGAAGATCGGCATCCGTTCGATGAAACAAGCCGTCGAGACCTTGTCGGGCGGCCAGCGGCAGGGCGTCGCGGTCGCGCGCTCGGCGGCGTTCGCACGGCATGTCGTGATCATGGACGAGCCGACCGCCGCACTCGGCGTCAAGGAGTCGAACATGGTGCTCGAGTTGATCGGGCGCGTGCGCGACAAGGGGCTGCCGGTCATTCTGATCAGTCACAATATGCCGCACGTATTCGAAATCGCCGACCGGATTCATATCCAGCGGCTTGGCCGCCGCGTCGCGCTCGTGAACCGGCGGGACATCGACATGAACCATGCGGTCGCCGTCATGACGGGGGCGGCTACCTTGCAATAAACCTATGGACAATCCGACCAGGCAGGATGCGGCGCACGTGGCCGAGGCGCCGGGTACGGCCACGCCGCTCGCGAGCACGGTCGGCTCGAACCATGTCGGCATGCGGCAGTTCAACGAACGCATCGTGCTGCAGGCGATCCGCCTGCACGGCGCATTGCCGAAGGCCGAACTCGCGAGGGTCACGCGCCTGTCGATGCAGACGGTCTCAGTCATCATCAACGCCCTGCTGAAGGACGGGCTCGTCGTCAAGCAGGAGCGCTTGCGAGGGCGCATCGGGCAGCCTTCGGTGCCGATCGCGCTGAACCCCGACGGCGCGTTCACGCTCGGCGTGAAGCTCGGCCGGCGCAGCCTCGACGTGCTGGCACTCGATTTTTCGGGCGAGGTCCGCTGTCGCGAGATCGTCGAATACGACTATCCCGACCCTGAGATCATTTTTCCGGCGATCGCGCGCAAGCTCGAACTCATAGAGAGCAGGCTCGGCCGGCATGCCGCGCGGATCGTCGGGATCGGCGTGGCCGCGCCGCTCTGGATCGGCGGTTGGCGCGACCTGCTGGGGGCGCCGGGCCAGGTGCTCGACGGCTGGCGCGGCCTCGACATCCGCGAGCGCGTGCAGTCGATGACGCGCCTGCCGATCGAATTCGCCAAGGACACGACGGCCGCCTGCGCGGCCGAGCTCGTCACCGGTCACGGCCAGCGCGTGCACAACTTCCTGTATGTTTTTATCGGGACTTTCATCGGCGGCGGCCTGGTGATCGACGGCCGCCTGCACCACGGCCCCAATGGGAACGCGGGAGCGATCGGCTCGGTGCCGCTTGATTCGGCGCATCAACTGCTGCATCGGGCTTCCGGGCTCGTACTCGAACAGGCCGTTCGCGGCGAGGGCATGCCGGCCTCTGCCGCCTATGACGAACGCGCGCTGTCCGATGCGTTGCGCACCGTGACCGGCCGGTGGATCAACGATGCCGCGCAGTCGCTCGCCGCCACCCTCGCGACCTCGGCTGCGTTGCTCGATCTCGATGCCATCGTGATCGATGGCTCGCTCGCCCCCGGGCTGATCGCCGAACTGATCGTCGCGACATCCCGCGCGCTCGATGCCGAGCGCTGGGAGGGCATCGTTCGGCCCATGCTGCTGCAGGGGCGCACCGGTGCCGATGCGCGTGCCATGGGCGGTGCGATCCTGCCGCTCTACGCGCATTTCGCGCCGAGCCATCAGCTATTCCTGAAGACCGCGCGCGCCTATACTTGACGCTTCACAGAAAAACACAACATCCGGGGCGAGTTTTCATGCCGTTGATCAAGCTGGCAAAAGCCGACATTCAGCTCGGCAAGCCTCTCGAGCATGCGATTTATACTGAGACGAAGCAGTTGCTGCTGCAGCGCGGGCAGATCATCAACAGCATCGAATTGCTTGCGAAAGTGCGCCAGATGGGCGCATTTCGAGAGGAGGAGGTGGAACGGCCGCAGGGCCTGCTGATGTCGAGCAAGCCTCCCGCATCGGCGCCACGCGCGGATATCGAGGCGGCCGAGGCCCGTGCCGGGCGCGACGATGTGCCGTTTCCGTCACTGCGAAAAGGCGTCGAGGCATTCCAGTTGTCCGCGCTGACCGACGACGAGGCGAGCAATGCGCCGTTCCGGGTCACGTATCTCGGGGTCATGAAAGACGTGAGCATCATGGTCACGCCTCTCACGGGCTTCCCGGTCGACGCGCTCTACGATGGGCAGGAACTCAGCGCGAAGATGTTCTCCGGGCGGCATATCTACGAGTTCCGCACTTTCGTGCAGCGCGTGTGTACCCAGCCCTTCGAATATCTGCATCTCCACTACCCAAGCCTCGTGCGCGAGATTCCGGTGCGCCAGCATGTGCGCGTCGAAGCCGACGTGCCGGCCAAGCTGCTCAGCAATGGGCTCCAGCCCCAGCTTTTCGATGTGAAGCTGTCCGACATCAGTCTGATCGGCGCGGGTGCGACCTCGAGCGCAGCCGTTTTCGAAGTCGGCGAGCGCGTGAAGATGTCATTCAAGTTGCGTTCGGGCGGATGGGACCGACCGGTGCTGCTGACGACGATCATCCGCAACAAGCGCGAAGACGACGGCCTGTGCCGCTACGGACTCGAATTCGTCTCGATGCCGCACGAGAGCCGTTCGACCATCCGCAATTATTTGTTCGAGACAGTCACCCAGACCGTCATTCCTGCCTAGTTTCAACCGTTCACTTTCCCGACACGGGCCGGCAAATATTGCCGGCCCGTTCTACTTTTCTTGGCCACTCTAAAGAAATTTCTGCCCGCTGCCGTTACGCACTAAACCGTCAGGCGAACGTATCCGGCTTCAAAGACGCGGGTGGGCCTGGGAAGGGAAAAGAGGGGGTGCAAAGTGACAGCCGAAATCGTGATTCGCGAAACCGACGACGGGGTGGTGATTCTCGAAGGTGAGCGCCGGCTCACTTCATTACTGGCCATCCATGATGAAGTCGTGGTCACCACGCCGGAAATGGGCGACGTGGTCGTCGCGCGCCTGCCCGACGGGCGGCTGCGGGCCTCGTGCGACCCCGAGCTCGTCAAGTTGTTTCGCCGCAGTCCATAAGACGGCAGATATGACGCCCGGCTGCCCGGCATCGGGCGGCTGTCCGAGGGATCGCTACTCGCATGGCCCTGCGCGCAGGTGCTGTTGCCGTCGTTGTCGACGGCAGGCAGATTCGTCGGTTAGCGGAGTCCATCGCAAAAGCCCTGCGATGTCCTGTTAGGGGCGAGGCCTTCTAGTTCCGCGACTGAACGCGGATCGCGAAGTGGGCGGGAGGGGCGGTGCTCAAACGAATACCACCTCGAAGTCGCGCAGCAGGCGATCCAGCACATGAGGCGAAAGAACGGCCTGCCTGCCGGTCGATGGGTCATCCTCGATCTGGCTCGTGAACGCTTGCACCGCGTCACGCTTGCGCGCATGTGTCCCTGCATCGAGCGAAAGACGTCGCGCCCGGCTCCACGGCACGCGCGCATCGCCCGGGCTCGCCCAGTGCCATGTCCAGACCGGGACTTCGATCAGGGTCGCGCCGGTCGCCAGGCAGGCTTGAGCGGTCGCGCGACCGGTTGCTTCATGATCGGGATGGCCGTCCAAGCGCCAGGTCGTGATCACGACGTCCGTGCTCCGGAACATGGCTTTGAGGCGCTCTGTGAGGTGGGACTCCGCATACCGGACCTGGCCATCGCCGATCTGCATGCGCGTCAGTTCCACATTGGACGCATGCAGGCGCTGGAGCGCTGCGCGTGTCTCGACCGGGCGTTCCGTGCGCAATCGTTCGACCGGCCACAACGACGAGCCTTGATGACTGGCATCTCCATCGGTGACCGCGACCAGCGCGAGCCGCCGCTGCATCTTGGCGAGCCGGGCCATCAGCCCGCCCATGCCGAGCACCTCGTCGTCGGGGTGCGGCGCGACAAACACCGCGCGTGAATCGAACGGCACGAGGGCCTCGGGCCCTATTTCGTGCAGCGCCGCGAGACCGTTCCAGTTCAGCCAGTCCGATTCAGGGGTGCCTTCACCGGCGAAGATGCGAGGTTTCAGAGCTTCCATCCGAGATTGTCCTGTTCTTGTTGTGCAAGGAGGTCGCCGAGCGCAGCGAGATCGTGCTCTGCGTGGCTTTGTCGCAAGAATACCGGTAGATCGGCAACACAGTGAGCAAAGGCTTCGTTGCGGCACATCGGACCAGCGCCCAGCGAGCGGCACGCGCGCTCGAGGACGGCGCTGGCCGCCTGCTCGACATGAAGACGTGCGCGCAGCACGGGCCGGATCGGATCGGCGCGCGGTGTGCGATCGATCCAGGCCGCCGTTTCGCGTAGAACCGCGGCGGCACCGTCGAGCGTCACGTCGACCGCGCCGAGATGTGCGGACCGATGACCGTCGCGCTTCTCGCGTGCGGCGCCGTGAAGCGTGCGCGCGAGCATCTGCGCAGCCCCGAACCAGCACGCGGCGATCCCCCCGCCGCCGTGCCAGAAGCCGGGCCGCGACAGATAGGCGCCCGGTCCGCCGATCAAATGCGCGGTGACGTGTTCGAAGTGGACGTCGGCACTCGCGGTCGCGGCCATCCCGACCGCGTGCCAGTTGCGTGTTGAAATCCGTACGCCGGGTTGATCCAGTGCGACGGCAACGAGCCGGGGCCGGTCCGCGCTGTCGCGGCACGTGACGAGTGCATGGGTTAGCGAAGCGGCGCCCGCGCACCACGTCTTGGTGCCGGACAGGACGACCTCGTCCGGGTCCGCGCCCTCACCTTCGCGGCGCTCGAGGCGCAGGCGCAAATCGGGTGCCTCGGCAGCCCACACGCCCCAGCGGCTGCCCGCTGGAGGCGTGGGCGCGTGCAATTCGGCCAGGATCGCCAGTGCATCGGTATGGCCTTCGAACAGCTTGACGAGACCGAGGTCATGCTCCGCCACGGTGGCGAGCAGGCGCCACCGGTCGAGCGTGCGGCCCTTGCCCGGCAGAGGCAGGCGGTCGAGCCCGCCGTCGACCAGGACGGCAAGCGCGCGGCCGACATCGGCAGGGTCATCGCGTTCGAAGGACAGATGCGCGAGAAACCGGCCGAGTTGGGTCACCGCGTCCGTCAGCACCGGATCGGAAGGGGCATCGGTGACGCGCTCGCGAGTGCTGCCCTGCGCGTCGTCTTGGCTGCGTGCGTCGCGTGAGGTCTGGGTGGGGGAAAGTCCCGTGAGTGGCGGGAAGGCGGTTTCCGAATCCCCGGGTGCGGGTCCGCGGTGGGGCGGAGATTGCTTGGAGCCAAGCATAGGGTTCACGAGAGGATCCTTTGAACGCGGGCCCGAAGCCTCGCTTTCGCCTGAATGTCCTACGTGGATGGCAAGTCGTGTGCCTGGCTACGGAATGCTTGCGGGAGAGGATGGCTGGGCCGGGGCTTCGAAAGGACCAGGGGCTGAGGGCTGGCGACCGACGGGAGAGCGCGTGTGCGGAGGCTGGGAGCGGCTGGGAACCGGGGCGCGCCCTTCAAGGGATGAAAGGTGGATGTAAAGATTTCACCGCAGTGCGTCAAGACTACATGCGGCCAACCTAGGGGGAGGCGTCTGAGGGCGCATCACGGCGTTGAAGAAAGGCCTGTTGCAGCGCACTGTCAAAGGCCTGGTACCCGGATCAATCACCTGTGCATGTACGCTACAGGAGCCTGCCACGCTAGGCGCGCGGCGACGGCGCGAGTTTCGCGTTGCCGGCGTCGGCCCGCGCGCCCCAACGCTGTGCGAGCACCGCGCAGGTCATCAGCTGGATCTGATGGAACAGCATCAGGGGCAGCACGACCGCGCCCACCGCATTGCTCGCGAAGATCACCTTCGCCATCGGAATTCCCGAAGCGAGACTCTTCTTCGAGCCGCAAAAAATAATCGTGATCTGGTCGGCCTTGTTGAAGCCGAACTGCTTTGCGGCCACGCTGGTGATGACCAGCGCGATGGTGAGCAACACGCCACACACGACAGCCAACAGCAACAGCGAGGTGAGCGTCATATGGTGCCAGAGCCCCTCCACCACGGCCTCACTGAACGCGACGTACACGACCAGCAGAATCGAACCCTGGTCGACGAAGCGCAGCACGCTCTTGTTGCGCTCGATCCAGCTGCCGATCCAGCGCCGTGCCAGATGGCCCGCGACAAACGGGACCAGCAGTTGAAGCACGATATTGCCCATCGACTCGAGCACCGAGGTGTGCGCGCTGCCCTGTGTTTCCACGATCAGGCTCGCGATGAGCGGCGTGAGGAAAATGCCGATCAGGCTCGAAGCGGATGCGCTGCAGACGGCAGCCGACACATTGCCGCGCGCGATCGACGTAAAGGCGATCGACGACTGGACGGTCGACGGCAATACACAGAGGAACAGCACGCCCGCATAGAGCGCGGGGGTGATCAGCGGGGCGAAGATCGGCTGGAGCGCGAGGCCGATCAGCGGGAACATGATGAAGGTCGAGCAAAACACCAGCAGGTGCAGCCGCCAATGTGTCGCACCCGCGACGATCGCTTCGCTCGAGAGCTTGGCCCCATGCAGGAAGAACAGCAGCGCGATGGCGATGGTGGTCAGGCCGTTGAAGGCGACCGCGACGCCGCCGCGACAAGGCAGCAAACTCGCGATCACGACGGTGGTGATCAGCGATAGCGTGAAATTGTCCGGCAGGAATCGAGGGCGCGACATGAGAAGGGAAAATAAGGAACAAGTGCGTGGATTGTCCATCTCCGAAATTAAACAGGCAAATTCATTTCGCGCTTCAATTGATGCGCTGAGAGAATGTGCGACTGTTCATCTTCGCTTTTCAAGGCGCGCCTTGTTATTCAATCACGGGATTTCCAGGATGGTTGCGCCAGGACAGTGAACGGTTCTTGCGGTCCGGACGCTTCAATGAAATTCCATTCCGAGGCAAGGTTCGAATGTGTTCCAAAGCGTCGTGCAGACGATCAAGCATGGGCCCGCCGCGCCTCCCGGCGTCGCCCGCCGGCCGCCGCGTGATCTCTGTTAAGTCCCTATTCGAACAGGACTTTTATACGGTAACAGGAAGTTACATCCACGCTTTCTACCTAACATTTTTACACTCGACAGCGCTTCGGCAGGTACCTAAATTGGCGTCATCGGCAACGCCTGTCGATGCATGATGAACGCATCACGTGACAGGTCGGCCGAGGACTCCAGCGATGGTTTTGCCGTTGCACCTCTATGAGTGACGCAGTCGATATCATGCCTTCGTGGTTGGGATTCAAAACGGGATTCAAAGCGCTCCTGCTGATCGTTGCCTGTCTATCGGCATGCCTCGGCACGAATGCGCTGGCCGGCACCTTACGCTCGGGGGTGGGTGGTTTCACGCCGGTAAGCGAGGATCTTCACGGCAATGCCCGTGCGCCGGTTGAGAACGCGCCGCGTAGCAATTCGATCCGGACCGATGTCAACCGCTACAACGCCGAACGTTCGACGCGCGCTCCCGCGAATCAGAGCGAACCCAGCCGGCAAGTTCAGGACCTCCGTAACGGATACCGTTCCAATTGATCGTCCGAACCCGCGGTCCGAACCTCCGCTAACGCGACAGATCCCCCGCTAACCCTTCAGATCAAAGTCTTGCCGCGAGTTGCGTGTCGCGGTTTTTTTTCGTCCGTATTTTCTCGAGATGCGGTGTGTCCTTGCGTCCGCGGGTCCGGTTCGGCCCCACGAAACTCCACGCAGTCGCCCACCGGATCGTCGCGGGCTCAGTGCCGCACAAAGCGTGCCTCATGCGACAATTCGCCGGAGCATAAGTCAAGTGAGTCCACAGAGGAGTTTCAATGTTCGGCGACGTAGCCAGTTTTTTGCTCGACACACTATTTTCCCTATTCGGAGCGGTGCTCCTGCTGCGTGCCTGGATGCTGGCCGTGCGCCTGCCACCGTTCAATCCCGTCTCGCATGGGGTCTACCAGCTCAGCAATTGGCTGGTGTTGCCGTTACGCAAGATCATTCCGAATGTGCGCAATGTCGACTGGACAAGTATTGTCGCGGCCTATCTGATCGCCGTGCTGTATCTCGTTCTGGTCGTGAGCGCCGCGGGTGGTTCGCCGCTGGGGCTGTTCCCGCAAGGGCTGCTCATTGCTTTGCTGACGGTTTGCAAATGGGGGCTTTCGCTCCTGCTGTGGACGACCCTGCTGCTTGCCGTGCTCTCGTGGGTCAACCCGCGCTCGCCCGCCATGCAGGTTGCGATGCAGCTTACCGCGCCCTTCCTGAATCCGATTCGCCGCGCGATTCCATTGATCGGCGGTATGGATATGTCGCCGCTCGTGCTGTTCCTGATCATCCAGGTCCTGCTGATCGTACTCGCGAAGCTCACCTTTTCAGCGACGATGTTCAGCCTGTAGCGCCGGCCGGTCCAACCCAAGAGCCCAACCCAAGGGCCCAACTCACAAAGGCTCAACCCAAGGGCTCAACCAAAGGGGGCGGCCGCCTTAGATTGCGCCGATTCGGTTGCGGGCGGTTTCGTATTCGGCGCTGAGCCGGCTGACGAGTTCGCCGACCGTCGGCACGTCGTCCATCAGGCCGACACCCTGTCCGGCACCCCAGATATCACGCCAGGCCTTGGCTTTCGCACCGCCGTCGCCGAAATCCATGCGCGTCTTGTCGGACTCGGGAAGGTTGTCCGGATCGAGTCCCGAGTTCACGATGCTTTGCTTGATGTAGTTGCCGTGCACGCCCGTGAACAGGTTCGTGTAGACGATGTCGGATGCCTTCGCATCGACGATCGCCTTCTTGTAGTGTTCCGCCGCATGGGCTTCCTGAGTCGCGATAAATCGCGTGCCGACATAAGCGAGATCGGCACCCATCGCCTGCGCCGCGAGAATGGCACTCCCCGTCGCGATCGATCCCGACAATACGAGCGGGCCGTCGAACAGGCGCCGCGTTTCACCGACCAGCGCGAAGGGCGAAAGCATGCCAGCATGGCCGCCCGCACCCGCCGCGACGAGGATCAGCCCGTCGACTCCTGCCTCGAGCGCCTTTTGCGCATGCCGAAGATTGATCACGTCGTGGAGCACGATTCCGCCGTAGGCATGCACCGCATCGATCATTTCACGCGGTGGCGCCCGCAGGCTCGTGATGAAGATCGGCACACGGTGCTCGATGCAGACCCGGATGTCGTGTTCGAGCCGCGCATTCGACGTATGAACGATCTGATTGACTGCCACCGGCCCGACCTTGGCCTGAGGATGGGCGCGCTTGAACGTTGCGAGTTCTTCCTCGATCTGCGTGAGCCAATCGCCGAGCGCCTCGGCCGGCCGCGCATTGAGCGTAGGAAACGATCCGACGATGCCGGCCTTGCATTGAGCCAGTACGAGTTCGGGATAACTCACGATAAACATCGGCGAGCCGACAACGGGTAGCGCAAGGTTCTGCAGTACGGCGGGAAGGGCCATCACGAATCTCCTGTGGACGCCCGCGCGGGGCGTTCATCTGTACCGAGGGATCGCGGTCATCAGCGAACGATCGTTCTATTGTAGGGGCGAGGCCCATCCCTGCCCACTGGCATGTGTGGAGCGAGTCCTCGGATTCGATGGCGTCCCCGGAGGTCAGGCATCCGCACGCAAGGCGACATCGACCACGGGCGCGCCGGTCATGGCGACCAGTTCTTGCGCAGAGAGATTGAATACGGCATGCGGATGCCCGGCCGCGGCCCACAGGCTGTCGAGGGCGAGCAGATCTTCGTCGATCAGCATGACAGGCTTTGTCGCATGGCCGATCGGACAGACGCCGCCGATCGCGTAGCCGGTCTGCTCGCGCACGAAGCGCGCATCGGCCTTGCCGAGCGGGCCTACGCGAGCGGCTACCTTCGCTTCATCGACACGATTCGCGCCGCTGGCGATCACGAGCACCGGCGCATCGTCGCTCACGCGCCGGAAAATGATCGATTTGGCGATCTGCGCAATCGCGCAGCCAAGCCCCGCAGCCGCCTCGGCGGAGGTCCTGCCGGTCGCGGGCAGCATCACGATGGGCTTTGCATAGCCGTGGGCTTCAAGCAGGAGTGCGACGCGTTTCGCGGCATCCGGCAGCGCTTCGAAGGAGGTTTCGTTCATGTTCAAGAGTCTGATGTTACGGGTCGCAGGCTTGCAGGTTGCGAGTGACGAGGCTTCTCAGGCCGCGGCCTTGGCGAGCAGCGCCTTGCCGGCGCGCGAGCCATTGGGCCGGTCGAGCGCGGTCGAGATGAAATCGCCGGCCGCGACGACGGCCGCGAGGTCGACTCCAGTCTCGATCCCCAGTCCGTCGAGCAGGTACAGCACGTCTTCGGTCGCGACATTGCCGGTCGCGCCTTTCGCGTAGGGACAGCCGCCGAGTCCGGCGACGGATGCATGAAAAATCGTGATGCCGGTTTCGAGTGCCGCGAGGATATTCGCGAGCGCCTGCCCGTAGGTATCGTGGAAATGACCCGATAGTCGCGAACCGTCGATCACGCGTGTAACCGCATCGAATACCGTGCCGACCTGGGCGGCGGTGCCCACCCCGATCGTATCGGCGATATCGATTTCGTCGCAGCCGAGTTCGTCGAACATCTGCGCGACGCTGACCACCGATGCGACCGGCACATCGCCCTGGTAGGGGCAGCCGAATGCGCAACTCAACGCGCCACGCACGCGCAGTCCCGCGTCCTTCGCGGCACGCGCAACGGGGCGGAAGCGTTCCATGCTCTCGGCAATGCTGCAGTTGATATTCTTCCGGGAGAACGCCTCGCTCGCGGCGCCGAAGATCACGACTTCATCGACACGCGCGGCGAGCGCGGCCTCGAGACCTTTCATATTGGGCGTCAACGCCGAATAGATCGTACCGCGTCGCCGATGAATTGCCTGCATGACGTCGCTGCCGTCGGCCATCTGGGGCACCCACTTCGGCGATACGAACGAAGCCGCCTCGACGTTCGGGAAGCCCGCGGCCGACAAGCGGTTGATCAGCTCGACCTTGACCGCGGTCGAGACAAACTGCTTTTCGTTTTGCAGGCCGTCGCGCGGACCGACTTCGACCAGCTTGACCTTTCGCGGCAACTTCATCTGTCTCTCTCCAGTTCGATGGCGCCGACACGCCTGTGTCCGACGCACATTCACCTGATTGTAAAGCCGAGTCGCACGGGCGAGATCGGGAGGCGCTGCCTGCTCCGCTACAATCGGCTTTCTTAAAAGAATAGGGGTGAAAGCATGATGGCGAAACGGGCGAGCCGGTGGCGCGCGCTGGTATTGGCGGGTCTGGGCATGGCGGCGGGTGTCGCGCATGCGGATACTTCGCTGCTCAACGTCTCCTACGACGTCACGCGCGAACTGTACAAGGACATCGACAGCGCATTTGTCACGTCCTACAAGAAAACGGCCGGCGAGACCGTCGAGCTCAAGCAGTCGCACGGCGCGTCGAGCGCACAGGCGATGGCGGTCACCCAGGGCCTGCAGGCCGACGTCGTGACGATGAACCAGTCGAACGACATCGACCTGCTTCACGAACGCGGCGACTACGTGCCGGCCGACTGGCGCGCGAAGTTTCCGAACAACAGCAGCCCTTATACGACGACCATGATCTTCCTGGTCCGCAAGGGCAACCCGAAGCACATCAAGGACTGGGACGATCTCGTGAAGCCCGGCGTGCAGGTCGTGATCCCGAATCCGAAGACCTCGGGCAACGGTCGCTATAGCTATCTGGCCGCCTGGGGCTATGTCACTTCGCATGGCGGCGACGAGGCGAAGGCGCGCGATTTCGAGACGAAACTGTTCCACAACGTGCCCGTGCTCGACTCTGGCGGCCGAGGCGCGACGACGACCTTCATGCAGCGCGATATCGGCGATGTGCTGGTGACCTTCGAGAATGAGGCGATTCTGATCGGCAATGACCTCGGCAAGGGCCAGTTCGAAGCGGTCTATCCGTCGACGAGCCTGCTGGCCGAACCGCCGGTGGCGATCGTCGACAAGGTGGTCGACAAGCGCGGCACACGCAAGGTCGCGACGGCGTATCTCGACTTCCTGTTCTCGCCCGCGGGGCAGGAGATCATCGCCGAACACAATCTGCGTCCGCGCGATCCGGCTGTCTTCGCCAAACACGCGGACCAGTTCAAGCCCCTGAAGACGTTCAGGGTCGAGGATGTCTTCGGCGGCTGGGCGAAAGCTCAGCAAACGCATTTCGCCGACGGTGGCAGCTACGACCAGATCATCGTCGCAGCGAAGAAGTAAGGCGTGAAGAGGCGCGGGGGAACTCTCCGCGCCGGCTAGGCCTCACGCCTGCCCGATCTCCGTGCGCATGCCGAGGCGTGCGAGGAGTGCCTTGTCGGCTTCAGCCTGCGGGTTGCCCGTCGTCAGCAGTTTTTCCCCGTAGAAAATCGAGTTCGCCCCCGCGGCGAAACAGAGCGCCTGCAGCGCCTCGTCCATCTGTTCGCGTCCGGCCGACAGCCGCACCATCGCGCCCGGCATCGTGATGCGCGCGACGGCGATGGTCCGCACGAATTCGAAGGGATCGATTGGCGCAGTGCCCGCGAGCGGCGTGCCTTCGACCTGTACGAGATTGTTGATCGGTACCGACTCCGGATACGGATCGAGATTCGCAAGCTGCGCGATCAGGCCCGCGCGCTCGCGACGCGATTCCCCCATGCCGACGATCCCCCCGCAGCAGACATTGATGCCCGCATCACGCACGTGGTCGAGCGTATCGAGCCGGTCCTGGTAGGTCCGCGTGCTGATGATCTGGCCGTAGAACTCGGGCGACGTGTCGAGATTGTGGTTGTAGTAGTCGAGCCCCGCATTCTTCAGCGATTGCGCCTGTTCGGATCTCAGCATGCCCAGCGTCACGCAGGTCTCGAGGCCGAGCGATTTCACTCCCCGGACCATGTCGGCGACTTGTTCGAGATGATGGTCCTTCGGGCTGCGCCAGGCGGCCCCCATGCAGAAGCGCGTCGCACCGTGAGCCTTGGCATCGCGGGCGGCCTGCAGCACGTCGTCGAGCGGCATCAGCTTGTCCGCGTCGACACCGGTGTCGTAGTGGGCCGACTGCGGGCAATAGGCGCAGTCTTCCGGACATCCGCCCGTCTTGATCGAGAGCAGCGTCGAAAGCTGCACGAGGTTCGGATCGAAGTGTTCGCGGTGGACTTGCTGCGCCTTGAACAGCAGGTCGTTGAATGGCAGTTCATACAGCGCGACAACCGAGGCAACGGTCCAGCGTGCGGGATGGGCAGCCGATTCAGCGATGCCGGTATGCGTACCGGAGCCGGCATGGGTGTCGCCGCCTGAGGTGCCCGCGGCGTGGTGGGTTGTCTGGGCGGCGGGCGGCGTAACGGGGGAATCGTAGGTCATCGTGATTTTCCTTCGCGATCCGCCAGCGCAATGAGCGGTGCGACATCGAGGCTGGCGGCGGCGATGCGCGGATCGGCGGGTTTGAGAAACGGGACGATGCCCAGCATGGGCACCGAATAGGGGAGGCTGGCGACACCGCCGCGGCCCGGCGTCGCGAAACGGTTGCGCAGCGTGGCGATGTTTTCGTCGGCGAACTCGAGATCCGGATCGATCCGGTTCGCGACCCAGCCGGCGAGCGTGCAGCCGCGTGAGACGATCGCCTCCGCGCTCAGCAGGGCATGGTTCAGGCACCCGAGACGTATGCCGACGACGAGGACCACGGGCAGGCCGAGGGCAACGGCCAGGTCAGCCGTGTCGACGCGATCGTCGAGCGGCACCCGGAAACCGCCAACCCCCTCGACGAGCACGAACCCGGCGAGCTTCTGCGCATCGTTGTGACAGGCGACGATTCGCGCGATATCGATCGACGTGCTCTCGCTTGCGGCGACCAGATGCGGCGCCGCCGGTGTCGGGAACAGATAGGGCGTCATGATCTCAGGCGGCAGCGAGACGGAGGCCGCTTCGCAGAGCGCGTCGATGTCGTCGTTATGCCAGGCATCGTCGCGCCATTGGGCACCGGCCGCGATCGGCTTCATTGCGGCGGCCCGGATACCGAAGCTGCGCAGCGCATGCAGGATCGCCGTCGAGACGAAGGTCTTGCCGACCTCGGTATCGGTGCCGGTGACGAACAGGCCACGATGTGTCATGGTCGGTGCTCCTCGTTCATCAGGCTGCACGGACAGTCGGGCCGGCCGAACGCAGGCCGCGCTCGAGCCGGTCGAGATCGTCGTCGGAGTGGCCGGCCGACAGCGAGATGCGCAATCGCGACGTGCCGGCGGGCACGGTCGGTGGCCGGATCGCCGGCACCCAGAGGCCCTGCTCGTCGAGTGCCGCGGCAAGCGCAAGGGTCGCTTCGTTGGTGCCGATGATGAGCGGCTGCACCGCCGTATGCGAGTCGACGGGCTGCCATCGCGTACCCGCGAGAATCGTGCGTGTGCGTGCGATCAGATGGCTCAAGTGCGCGCGCCGCCGGTCGCCCTCCGCACCGGCGATCAACTTGAGACTCACGCTGACGGCATGGGCGACGGCGGGCGGCGCGGCCGTCGTGAAAATATAGGTCCGCGCGCGCTGGATCAGCCATTCGATGACGGTTGGATGCGCCACCACAAAGGCTCCCGCAACGCCCGCCGCCTTGCCGAGCGTACCGACATAGATGAGGTGCTCCGAGCGCAGGCCGGCCGCGGCGAGCGCGCCACGCCCCTGTTCGCCGAGCACGCCGAAGCCGTGCGCATCGTCTACGACGAGCCAGGCCTCGTGCCGCTGCGCGACCTCGAGCAGCGCGGCGAGCGGCGCGATATCGCCGTCCATGCTGAATACGCTGTCGGTCGAGATCAGTTTGACCGAGGCGCGCGCGCTGCTGCCGCGCGTGCCTGCGTTCATCGTGAATGAGGTGCGACCGTCGGCGGTTCGCACCGGCGCGGCGTTGCCGATATGAGCCGGCGCCGGCGTATCGGCGACATCGTCGGCCCCGATCAGCGCGTCGAGCGCCGCCGCGTCCCCATGCGGATAGATCCGCACCTCGGCGCGCGAGAGCCGCGCACCGTCGATCAGCGAAGCGTGGTTGAGCCGGTCGGAATAGATCCTCGCGCCCGCCGCGCTCAGTGCGGACATCACGGCGAGGTTCGCCATATAGCCGGTCGAGAAATACAGCGCACGCGCGCCATCGACAAACCCGCCGCAGAATGCCGCGAGCTGCTGCTCGAGTTGGGCGTGCGCATCGGAGTGGCCGCCGAGCAGATGCGAGCCGCCGCTGCCCGCGCCGAATTTCGCGGCGCCCTCGGCGATCGCGCCGGCCAGCGCCGGATGCGAGGCGAGCCCCAGGTAGTCGTTGCTCGCGAAACCGACGATCTCGCGGCCGTCGACGCGCATATGCGCGGCGCAGCCGGTCTCAATGGTCTTGCGCCGACGCGTCAATCCCTGCGCGGCGAGGTCCGCGAGGCCCTGATTCAGATCATCCAGCAATCGCATAGTCGACTACAGGTCCAGTGCCATCACATGTTCGAAGATCGCGCGCGTACGCCATGCGAGCAGATCGATTTCCTCATTGCTGAGCACATACGGCGGCATCAGATAGACCGTCGTGCCGATCGGGCGCAGCAGCATCTCATGGCGCAGCGCGGTCTCGAAGAACCGCCGCGAGAAGGTCTTCGCCGATTCCGGCCGGGTGAGCGCATCGAATGCGAAGATCGTCCCACACTGGCGCAGCGCGCGCACGGCCGGATGCTTCGCGAGTGGCTCGAGTGCGGCAGCCAGGCGCGCGGCCTTGGCACGGTTCGCGTTCAGCACGTCATCGCGTGCGAACAGGTCGAGCGTCGCGAGCGCCGCGCGGCAGGCAAGTGGATTGCCCGTGTACGAGTGCGAATGCAGGAATGCCCGCGCGCTGTCGTCGTCGTAGAACGCGTCGAATATCGTGTCACGGGATAGCACCACCGACAAGGGCAGGTAGCCGGCCGTGATGCCCTTGGACAGGCACAGCAGATCGGGCCAGACGCCGGCCTGTTCACAGGCGAAGAAGGTGCCGGTACGGCCGCAGCCGACCGCGATCTCATCGGCGATCAGATGGATCTCATGCGCATCGCAAAGACGCCGTACTGCCGCGATGTATTCCGGCGGATGCATGACCATACCGCCTGCACACTGGACGAGCGGTTCGAGGATAAGCGCCGCGATGTGCGTGCCGCGCGTTTCGAACAATCCGGCGAGCGCGGCGAGACTCGTCTCGGTCGCCGCCGCGCCCAGGCGTGTGTCGGGTGCGGGCACGGTGTGCGCGCGCTGGAGCAGGGGATCGTACGCATCGCGAAAGATCGCGACATCGGTCACGCCAAGCGCCCCGATCGTCTCGCCGTGGTAACTGCCTGCGAGGCAGACGAACTCGCGCTTGTTCGACCGACCGCTATTGCGCCAGAAGTGAAAACTCATCTTGAGCGCGATCTCGACGGCCGACGCACCATCCGAACCATAGAACGCGTGGCCGAGCACGCCGCCGGTGAGCGCCGACAGACGCTCGGCGAGTTCGATCGCGGGTTCATGGGTGCAGCCCGCGAGCATGGCATGTTCGAGCGTGTCGAGCTGGGCCTTGAGCGCCGCGTTGATGTGCGGATTCGCATGGCCGAACAGATTGACCCACCATGAACTGATCGCGTCGAGATAACGCTTGCCGTTCATGTCGTAGAGCCAAGGCCCCGCGCCGCGCGCGATCGGGATCAGCGGGAGCGTTTCGTGGTGCTTCATCTGCGTGCACGGATGCCAGACCGCGCGCTTGCTGCGTGCGACCCAGTCGCTGTCCGGGGTGGGGTTCAATCGCTGGTTCAAGTTATGAGGTCCTTTCGACTATTCGCCGGCTGTCCACGGCGGTGAGTATTTGCCGAGAAAACTCGCGATGCCGGCCTTGCCTTCGTCGGAGCCGCGCACGCGCGCGATTCGCTCGGCGGTATCGAAGAGCAGGTCGGTGTCGATCGCGCGGCCGCCAATCTCGCGCACCAGTTGCTTGCATTCGACCACGGCCTGCGGTCCGTTCGCGGCGATCGCACGCGCGATCGTGTCGACGACCGCGTCGAGCGTTTCGGCGGGGCAAAGCTGATGCACGAGGCCGAGTCGCAACGCTTCAGCCGCATCGAAACGTTCCGCGCTCACGAAGTAGCGGCGCGCGGCGCGTTCGCCGATCGCACGGATCACATAGGGCGCGATCGTCGCCGGCAGCAGGCCCAGCCGGGCTTCGGAGAGACAGAACTGCGCGCCTTCGGCCGCGATCGCGATATCCGCCGCGGCGACCAGACCCATGCCGCCCGCATACGCGTCGCCCTGCACGCGTGCGATGACCGGCTTCGAGCAGCTGTAGATCGTGTTGAGCATCGTCGCGAGGCCCATCGCGTCGGCGCGGTTCTGTGCGTCGGAGAAGCCCGCCATTCTCTGCATATAGCCGAGGTCGGCACCTGCGCAGAATGCCGGGCCTTGGGCCGCCAGGACGACGACGCGGACCTGTGGGTCCTCGGACAAGGCTCGGAACGCACCCGTCAGTTCAACAATCGCGATGTCGTCGAATGCATTGCGCAGCGCCGGCCGGTTGAGCGTGACGGTGGCGATGACCGCATTGCGCGCCACTGCATGGCGCTCGAGCTTGATGCGCTGGAGCAGGGGAGAAGACGCGTTCATCGAAAGGCGTTCCAAGAAGGTCGGAAAGTCATGGAGCCGGCCGCGGCTGGAACGCCGATTATCAGCTAAAGATTGCGCTTCTGCGAGAGCGTCGTCATTTCGCGTTCTGGCCCGGAAATTATGGCTTGAGGGCCGGTTGCCTGACGTTCAGGGGTTTAACGCGCAATTGTCGATAGTCTCGGTCAACGCGCATGCTCCTTCAGGGGGCGGGGCGTGCGGGCGCTCACGGTGGCGGCACGCTCATCGGTCGGAGATCTGGCCGTCGACGTATCTCCAGCGTCCGTCCTCGCCACGAACGAAGCGGCTGAGCTCCTGCAGACGGTGAGCGCGGCCGCCAACCTTGTAGCGCGCGACGAACTCGACGAGCGCATGTCGGTCGTCGAGTGGCTCGTGGCGGCGCACATCCAGTCCCAGCCATTGCGGGCCGGGCTCGCTGCCGAGATCCGCGGGGCATGTCGCGGGATCCCAGGTTTCCCGCAGGTAGTCGAAGCGTTCGAGCACGTAGGCGGTGTAGCGCGAACGCATCAGCTGTTCGGCGTTCACGGGAATCTCGCCTGACTCGATCAGGCGTGCGCAGCAGTTGCCGTAGAGGATCCTGCCCTGGGTCTTGCCCGGGGCCTGACTTCTGGCTGCCGGGCTCGCGGGAAGGCGGACTGTGCCGGGTGACGGCACGGCGTGTTGTTCGCCGGGTGCGGGCGCGGCAGTGACCACGTAGCCGCCGCAGGGACAGGGTAACGCGGCGGGGTGGGGTGCAGTCTTGGTGTGTCTTGCGTTCATGCGTTCTTTGCGGGTGCCGACTCGTGCCCGCGCTCACGGTTTCGTCGTGAGCCCGGACGTTGTCGCGCTTCAGTTCATGATTTCGAGCGCCAGCGCGGTCGCCTCGCCGCCGCCGATACAGAGGCTCGCGACGCCGCGCTGGCCGCCTTGATGGCGCAGTGCGCCGAGCAGGGTCACGATGATGCGTGCGCCCGAGGCGCCGATCGGGTGACCCAGCGCGCATGCGCCGCCATGCACGTTGACCTTCTCGTGCGGCAAGCCGTGCTCGCGCATCGCCGCCATCGTCACGACCGCGAAGGCTTCGTTGATCTCATAGAGATCGACTTCGTCCGCGCGCCAGCCGGTCTTCTCGAAGAGTCTCGCGAGCGCACCGACCGGCGCGGTCGTGAATTGGTCGGGGGCCTGCGCAAAAGTGCTGTGGCCGACGATGCGCGCAAGCGGCAAAAGGCCGAGCCGCGCTGCCGTCGATTCGCGCGTCATCACGAGCGCGGCCGCGCCGTCCGAGATCGAGGACGAATTGGCCGCCGTCACGGTGCCGTCCTTGCGGAATGCCGGTTTCAGCGTCGGGATCTTGTCGGCGCGCGCCTTGTACGGCTGTTCGTCCTTGCTGACGCGGACCTCGCCGCTGCGCGACAATACTGTGACGGGGGCGATTTCCCAGTTGAACGAACCGCTGTCGTTCGCGAATTTCGCGCGTTCGAGTGATGTGATGGCAAAGGCATCCTGCGCCTCGCGCGTGAAGCCGAATTCGTCCGCGCAGGCCTCGGCGAAGGTTCCCATCAAGCGTCCGTTGCCGTCGGATCCCCTGTGGTAGGCGTCTTCGAGGCCGTCGAGAAACATGTGGTCGAGTACCTGGCCATGACCCATGCGCATGCCCGCGCGTGCCTTCGGCAGCAGATACGGAGCATTGCTCATGCTCTCCATGCCGCCCGCGACGATGACGCCGGCCGAACCCGCGGCGAGCATATCGTGCGCAAACATCGCCGCGCGCATGCCCGAGCCGCACATCTTGTTGATCGTCGTGCAGCCCGTGCCGAGCGGCAGTCCGGCACCGAGCGCGGCCTGCCGCGCGGGCGCCTGCCCCTGGCCGGCCGGCAGCACGCAACCCATCAGCACTTCGTCGACCGCCGCCGGCGAGAGTTCCACGCGCTCGACGGCCGCCGCGATCGCAACCGCGCCGAGTTCAGCCGCGCTCAGTGAGGAGAACTCGCCTTGAAAGGCGCCGAGCGGTGTGCGTGCCGCGGCGACGATAACGACTGAATCGGTCATGCTTGCCTCCATCATGTCTGTTTTCGCCAAGTGCAGCGACCACGGCGCCGACTCGAGATACCGCGACATTCGCGTCGCAAGCGCTGTTCTCGGGCGGGGCCCTCAGGAATTCACACAGGTCTATCCAAGCGCCGGTTCCTCGGGACGGCGATCGGCGGGTACGTAGTTGAGCGGTGTGCCGCCGCGCGCGAGCGAGGCAATGCACGCGCTGTAGATCGGTGCGAGCGCCTCGGGCGAGTCGACCGTCATGCCGAGGTCGCGCAGGCGACCGTCATGCACCCCATAGGCCCAACCGTGGATCGTCAGCGACTGGTCGCGTGCCCAGGCGTCTTTGACGATCGTCGTGTGGCAGACGTGGGCCGCCTGCTCGATCGTGTTGAGTTCGACCAGGCGCCGGTGGCGCGCTTCGCCGAGCGGCCATTCGGCGAGCAGCGCGGCATGCTTGTCATGCACGTCGTGCACGTGCCGGAGCCAGTTGTCGGCGAGGCCGACACGCTTGCCGAACACCGCCGCGGCGACCCCCGAACAGCCATAGTGGCCGACCACCATGATGTGCTTGATCTTGAGTATTTCGACCGCGAACTGGATCACGGACAGGCAGTTGAGATCCGAATTGACGACAACATTGGCGATATTGCGATGGACGAACACTTCGCCCGGCGGCAGGCCGATGATCTCGTTCGCGGGCACGCGCGAGTCCGAGCAGCCGATCCACAGATAGTCGGGCGACTGCTGGTCCTTGAGGCGGCTGAAGAAATCGGGATCTTCGCCGAGCTTGTGGGCGACCCATTGCTCGTTGTTGGCGAACAACTCCTGGAGGCTGAGTTGATGTGCGTCATGCGGATCTTGGACAGTCATGGGTTGGTCTTTTCAAAGTCAGGCGGCATTCGCCGCATCGTCAGGCGAGGCACCGTCGAGAAGCGCCCTGCATTGCGCCTCGTATTGTGCGAGGTCTTCGAGGGTCGCAGTGAGGTCTTCGAGCTGCCGTTCGAGCACGGCGCGGTGTTCGGCGATCGTCGCGAGGAACGCCTCGAGTTGCGGCACGGTATCGGTCGGCGATTCGTAGAGATCGAGCAGCCCGCGGATTTCGGTCAACGTGAAGCCGAGCCGCTTGCCGCGCAGCGTGAGCCTGAGGCGCGTTCGGTCATGCCCCGAGTAGACGCGCCGCTGGCCGCCGGCACCTTCCCGGCTCGGCGCGAGCAGCCCCTGGTCTTCGTAGAAGCGGATCGCGCGCGGGGTGATGTCGAATTCGTGTGCGAGTTCAGTAATCGTGTAATGGGCGCTCATGAGCGGAGCTTGGGTATAGCACGACAGGTAAGGACACAGATAGTCGGGAGCGCAAAAAGCTCACACCGGACGCGCGCACCAGGCCGTTCCGGCCAGCCGCCCTCAACGGGCCGACCGGGCAGGTTTCGCTGACCGATTCCCGCAGAGAGGGTACGCGCAGCGCCGGTGCGTTCCGGCGATTACAATCGAGCTTTACGTTATCGTCAACTGCGCAAACGCGCAACCGTGCCGTCGCACGGACGCCGATGACCCAGGCCAGCGCGGCGTGCGCGAGCCGATTTCCTGACACATTCCATGAATGTCCTTGAGCAGCAACTGAACTACCCGCTCGGCGAGTCCCTGCCGGAGCCGGCGCACCGCCTCGAGGTCGCAGCCGGCGTGTATTGGCTGCGCATGCCGCTGCCCTTCGTGCTCGATCACATCAACGTCTGGCTGCTGCGCGACGAGATCGAGGGCCAGGCGGGCTGGACGATCGTCGATTGCGGGGTTACCGACGCCTCGATCAAGGCGCTTTGGGAGCGCGTGTTCGACGAACACCTCGACGGACTGCCTGTGCTGCGGGTGCTGGTCACGCATTTCCATCCCGACCACGTCGGTCTTGCGCACTGGATCTGCGCAGGCGGCGACCGGGCGCGCTGGGATGTGCGGCTCTGGATGTCGCTCGGTGAATACATGACCGCCCGCACCCTGGCGGCCGGCGACGTCTCGGGTTCGAGCGCGGGTGGCGATGCCGCCGCGCGGCATTTCATGCTGCACGGCTTGCAGGATGCCGACGCAATCGCGCAGATCCGCGCGCGCAAGAACTATTACAGCAAGCTCGTGCCACAGGTCCCGGCGACCTACCGCCGCGTGCGCGAAGGCGATGTGGTCGCGATCGGCGAGCGCGGCTGGCAGGTGATCACGGGCTTCGGTCATTCGTCCGAACACTGCGCGCTCTACGATGCGCAGGACGAGGTGCTGATCGCGGGCGATATGGTGCTGCCGCGCATCTCGACCAATGTCTCGGTGTTCGATGTCGAGCCCGAAGCAAACCCGCTCGCCTGGTTTCTCGAATCGCTCGACCATTTTCGTTCGCTGTCGCCCGATACGCTCGTGCTGCCTTCGCATGGCAAGCCGTTTCGCGGCCTTCATACCCGGCTCGCGCAACTTCGCGACCACCATGCCGCCCGTCTCGACGAGGTCCGCGAGGCTTGCGCCGCCAAGCCTTGCAGTGCCGCCGATATCTTGCCGATGATGTTCAAGCGCAAGCTCGACACGCATCAGATGACGTTTGCGATGGGCGAGGCGCTCGCCCACCTGCACCTGCTCTGGCACGCGGGCGAGCTTCGGCGCGTGCGCGGCGAGGATGGCGTGATCCGCTTCGTACCCAGCGGGATCTAGTTCACCGTCACGTTGCCGAAATTCTGCCGTCCGAACGGACTGACCTGATAGCCGTCGACGTTCGATTGCAACACGGCGGCCGCGCTCGGGTAGGCAAGCGGGATCCAGAGCGCCTGGTCGTGGATCAACTGCTGCGCCTTCAGGTAGCTGGCCGATCGTTTGCCCGCGTCGGTCGTCGAACGGCCATCGGCGATCAGCTTGTCGAGTGCCGGGTCGCAATAGCGCGCGAAGTTGATTCCCGATTGCACGGACGCGCAGCTGAACAGCGGTGTCAGGAAATTGTCCGGATCGCCGTCGTCGCCGGCCCACCCCATGAAGAGCAGATCATGCTGGCCTTGCTTGGCGGAACGAATCAGCTCGCCCCATTCGACGACCTTGACTTGCGCGGTCACGCCGATCTTCGCCAGATCGGCTTGCAGCAATTCGGCCGAGAGTGTCGGGTCGGGGTTCAGCACGCTGCCGGTCGGCCGCGTCCAGATCGTCGTCGGGAAGCCATTCGGGTAGCCCGCTTCGGCGAGCAGCTTCTTCGCCTGGGCGAGATCGTGCGGGTAGGGCTGCAGATCCTTCGCATAGCTCCATGTACCAGCCGGGTAGGGATTGACAGCGGGTGTCGCGGTGCCGTCGAACACGGCCCTCACATAGGTCGCGCGGTCGAACGCCATATTGAGGGCCTGCCGCACCTTTGGATTGTCGAAGGGCTTGTGCTGCGTATTGAGCGCGACGAAGGCGGTCATGAAGGCGGGCCGCTCGCTGACTTTCACCTTCTTGTCGCTTTTTGCCGCGAGCACATCCTGTGGCGTCGGCGACAGCGCGATCTGGCATTCGCCGGTCTTGACCTTCTGCATGCGCACGGCGGTGTCAGGCGTGATCGCATAGATCAGCTTGTCGACCTTCGGCTTCGGCCCCCAGTAGCCAGGGTTCACGTCGTAGCGGATCACTGCGTCCTTCTGGTAGCTGCGCAACATGAACGGACCGGTACCGACCGGCTTCGCATTGAGATCGGCCGTGCGGCCGGCCTTGAGCAACTGATCCGCGTATTCGGCCGAATAGATCGAAGCGAAGCCCATGCTCAGGATCGGCAGGAAGGTCGCATTGGGCTCGCTGAGCGTGAAGCGGACCGTCTGTGCATCGACCTTGTCGATCGACTTGATCAGCTTGGGTAACTGCATCGACAGCGCATGCGGAAAGCCGCTCGGGCCGCTGACCTTGTGCCAGGGTTGCTTGGGGTCGAGCATCCGCGTGAAGGTGAAGATCACATCGTCGGCGTCGAGCGGCCGCGACGGTGTGAACCAGGGGGTCTTCTGGAACTGCACATTCGCGCGCAGATGGAAGGTATAGCTCAGGCCGTCGGTGCTGACGTCCCATTTGTCGGCCAGGGCGGGCACGATCTTGTCGTTCGACTCGTCGAGCGCAACGAGTCCGTTGAAGATCACGTCCGCCGATGCGTTGGTCGTCACGAGCGAGTTGAACAGCACGACGTCGAAGCCATCGGGACTTGCCTCAGTGCAGACGACCAGCGGCTTCGCAAGCGCGGCGCCCGGGCCGAAGGCCAGGGCGAGCAGCGGCACCATCACGAACGCGGTAGCGCTTGCCTTCAGAGTTGCTCGGAATGACATCAGGGATAAATCCTCGTATCTCAGTCGGCTGCGCGCTTCTTGCGCGGAGCGCGTTCGAAAGCGAAATCATAGAGCCAGCGCGGGGTCACATGCAGCAGCATTGCGACGAACCGCATCGGCCAGGGAATCACGGTGAACCTCACGCGGCGCGCGATCGCCCGCACGGCGCGCACGGCGAACGCGTCGGCGTCCATCAGGAAGGGCATGGGATAACTGTTGCCGTCCGTCATCGGCGTGCGGATATAGCCGGGGGCGATCGTCACGACCGCGATGCCCGCTGCGCGCAGCTCGACGCGCAGACTTTCGAGATAGCGCGTCGCCGCGGCCTTCGAGGCGCTGTAGGCGCCCCCACCGGGCAAGCCGCGCACACCTGCGACGCTCGCGATGCCGACCAGCGTACCGGTGCGTGTCTCGGTCATCGGACCGATGAACGGTTCGAAGGTCGCGACCATCGCAAGATAGTTGACATCCATGATCGTACGAAACGCATCGAGGTCGCCGCGTCCCGTGACTGCCCCCGCGCTGATGCCGGCATTGGCGACCACGATGTCCGGGCAACCCGCATGGGCGATAAAGTCCTGTGCGGCGGCCGCGAGCGCGGCATGGTCGCGCACGTCGGTCACATAGACCGCGATTCGCAGGCTCGGGTAGCGTGCCCGAAGGGGCTCGATCGCATCGCCGCGGCGCACGACGAGCCCGAGCGTCGCGCCTTGCTCCGCGTATCGGGTCGCCAGTGCCAGACCGAGGCCGCTCGATGCGCCAGTGATGAACACTTTCAGGGGAGTGCGCGCTCGCATCGGCAGGCCTCGCGGTGGTTAAAAAAAATCCGCGGGTTCATGGCAATGAAACCGCGGATCGTTCCGGTGGGGCGGGAGCCTTCTTACATCTTCTTCGCCCGGACCTGCGCGACCAGATAGTCGAGCACTTGCAAGGTGCTTTCCAGGCTGTTCGTGATGCCGGGGCCGGTTTCATACTTGCCCTGCACCGCAATCGTTGGCACGCCGTCGATCTGGTAGGACTCGATCATCTGGTCGTCGCGCTTGATCATGCTGTCGTTCGCGAACGAGTTATAAGCGGCGAGGAACTTCTGTTTGTCGACGCCGTTCTTCGCAAGGAAGTCGGCCTGCGTTTCCGGCGTCAGCAGGTAGTCCCTCTCGACATGGATTTCATGGAAGATCTTCGAGGTGAGCTGCGGCTCGACACCGAGTTCAACCAAGGCGTGGTACAGCTTCTGGTGAGGCACGAACTGCGGCTGGAACGCGACCGGTACGCGCTTGAACACGACGTCGGGGTCCTGCTTCTTGAGCCAGCCTTCGAGGATGGGTTCGAACTCGTTGCAGTGCGGGCAGCCGTACCAGAAGAATTCGGTGACTTCGATCTTGCCGGCACTCACGTCGACCGTTTGCTGGGTCGGGAGAGTCTTGTAATCCTTGCCGTTGACGGGCGCAGCGGGGCTCGCGAACGAAGGCGCCGAGGCAAAAGCCGCACCCAGGACCAGTGACGCGAACAGCGTACGAATGAGTTTGTTCATGGAAATAGTTGGTTCGGGAAATTAAGACGCTCGTTTTCAGACGGGACGCGCGGTGAATGGTTCAGCCGCGCCCCCCTCTTGCTGAAGGCTTACAGTGTGCTTGTCGCCGCACGCTTTGCCCGCCTGCCGGTTTGCTTTTGAGCTCACCATGGGCGTGCATCGCGTGGGCTGTGATGTCATTGTTCTTTCTGGAAGCGGATCACGACCGTATCGATGCCCGCATCGGAGAGACGCTGCCGCGCGGCATTCATATCGGCGAATTTCGTGAACGGACCGACGCGCACGCGGAAGTACGTGACGCCGCTGGCATCACGCCGCGTGACCTTCGACTCGAAGCCCTGGAAGGCGAGCCGTGCGCGCTGCTGATCGGCATCGGCCTCGGTCTTGTAGGCCCCGACCTGGAGCAGGTAGCCCGAATTCGCATCGTTGGCCGCCGCGTTCGCGCCGGCGTTGGGCTGCGGTGCGGGCGCGAGGGCTGCCACATTGGCATTCGCGCTCGGCGCGGGCTTCTGCACCTGAGGTGCCTGCGGCGCCGGCGCTTCGCCCGGACTGGCCACCGGACCCCCGCTGCCCGGCACGACGGTCGGCGCAGTGGCGGTGGTGGCCGGTGCCGACGGCGGGACTTCGATGATCTGCGGTTCAGGGCTGCCGATGTTCGCGGCCGGCGCCGCCGGCGCGGCCGCGCCGGGTACCGGCTGGCCCGGTGCCTTGCCTTGCAGCGAGCGGTTCAGGTCCACGTCGGACGCGGCGCTTGCATCGCTCGCGGCGCCGCCGGTCAGCTTCGCGACGAACGGCGTCGGCGAGCGCGTGATGTAGAGCGCGACGATGACCGCGATCGCCAGACCGACGATCAAGCCCAGCACGATGCCGACAAACGTGCCGCCACCCTGCTTCGACGGTCTGCCACCCTGATTTGAAGATGTTCGACGTTTTGTTGCCATCGCGAGTGAGGTTCCTGGAACAGTGATCGATTATAGACGGGGGCCGGTTACATTTTCTGCGGGGCGCTGACGCCGATCGTCGCCAGACCGTTCGCCAAGACCTGGCGCGTCGCTGCCAGCAGGGCGATTCGTGCCGTGCGCAGGGCCGCATCGTCGACGAGCACGCGATCGGCCGTGTAGAAAGAATGAAACTCGCCGGCCAGATCCCGCAGATAGAACGCGACCGCATGCGGGCCGAGTTCGTCGGCGGCGTGGGCGAGCATGTCGGGATATTCGGCGAGGCGCGCGAGCAGCGCCTGCGCGCGCTCGGAGTCGAGCGGCGCGAGGTCCCCGGCGCCGAGGCCCGGCAGCCGCGCGAGATCGCCGCCGTGCTCGGCGACCCAGGTGTTCAGGATCGAACTGATCCGGGCGTGCGCATATTGCACGTAGTAGACGGGGTTCTCGTCGCTCTGCTTGAGCGCGAGATCGACATCGAACACAAATTCGGTGTCGGCCTTGCGCGAGATCAGGAAGAAACGCACCGCATCGCGGCCGCGCTGAATGATCTCGGGTGAATCAATGGCGCCCGCGGCATCGTCCTGCGCGGTGCTGCCGCCGCCCGACCAGACGATCAGATCGCGCAGCGTCACATAGCTGCCCGCGCGCTTGGAGATCTTGACCTCCTGGCCATTGCGCATGACCGTGACCATCTTGTGCAGCACGTAGTCGGGATAGCCCTTCGGAATGCCGAGGCCGACCCCTTGCAGGCCCGCGCGCACGCGCGCGATCGTGCCGTGGTGGTCGGTGCCTTGGATATTGATCGCCTTCGTGAAGCCACGCTCCCATTTCGAGAGGTGATAGGCCACGTCGGGCACGAAATACGTGAATGTGCCGTCGGACTTGCGCATCACGCGGTCCTTGTCGTCGCCGTCCTCGGTCGTGCGCAGCCAGAGCGCGCCGTCGAGCTCGTACGTCTTGCCGGCCTTGATCAGCCGTTCGACAGTGTCCGCGACGCGGCCTTCGTCGTACAGCGACGATTCGAGGTAGTAGCAGTCGAACTGCACGCCGAAGGCCTGGAGGTCGAGATCCTGCTCGTGGCGAAGGTAGGCGACCGCGAAACGGCGGATGGCCTCGACGTCATCCAGGTTGCCCGTGGCCTTGACGGGTGCGCCGTCCTTGGCCGCGACGGTTGCGCCCGCGAGATAGTCGGCCGCGATGTCGGCGATGTACTCGCCGTTGTACGTCCCGGCGGGCCACGCCGCGTCGCCGGGCTTATGGCCCTGGCCGCGCGCGAGCACCGACGCGGCAAGGTTGCCGATCTGCACGCCCGCATCGTTGTAGTAGAACTCACGGTGGACGTCCCACCGCTGCGTTTCGAGCAGCTTCGCCAGCGCGTCGCCGAGCGCGGCCTGGCGCGCATGGCCGACGTGCAGCGGACCGGTCGGGTTGGCCGAGACGAACTCGATCATGACGCGCTGCCCCGCATGCGGCGCGTCCGCGGGGGCGTGGCCAAAGTCCGCGCCGGCCGACAAGATCGAGGCGACGACGGTCTGCTTGGCGGCAAGCGCGAGGCGCAGGTTGATGAAGCCGGGTCCGGCGATCTCGATCGAGTCGATCAGGCCGGTGGCGCGTGGGTCGTTGCGCAGTGCATCGGCGAGCTTTTGCGCGAGTTCGCGCGGGTTCATTTTGAGCGGCTTCGCCAGTTGCATGGCGAGATTGCTTGCGGCGTCGCCATGTGCGGCGACCTTCGGCCGGTCGAGCGAGATCGCGGGCGCGGCGGGTGGAGCCTCGAGGCCGGAAGCGGCGATCAGCGCGGCGGCGGCATCGGCCAGGATGGATTCGATCTTGAGGCGTTGTTGAGGCAGCATGAAGGGCTCGGCAAAGCAGCTAGGACAGCGCCTGGGCGGGGGCCGTGCTCACCTGCGCAGGGCCGCGGCGGCGGCCTGCCGGGTGGCGGGTCACGCCCGTCAGGCTTCGAAAAAAGCGAGTTTATCAGGTGCTATGATGGAAACTGGCATGCGCCGCTCGCGCGGCGGCGCGAATTTGTTTGGGTACCTGGTACCGAATGCACAACAAACCAAGGAGTCGCCATGCTGATCACGTTCAAATCGAGTGCCGCGCCGGAAGTCATGATGCTCGATAACCTGGCTCAGCTTCTGCTGGGAATCATCGGCAAGCGTCTTGGCCAACGTGGCGTGATCACCCATGACGAACTCGAGGTGGCGATCGTCAAGCTCGAGGCCGCGATCGTCGTCGACAAGGATGCAAAGACGCAGCACGACTCGGTTCACCACCATGACGACCGGCATGAGCGCGATCTGCCCGTGGGCCTTGCACAACGCGCCTATCCGTTTCTCGACATGATGCGGCACGCACAGAAGATGAAGGCGGATATCGTTTGGGGCGTGTAAGACTTTCTCAACGGAGGTTACGATGCGCAATGCCATAGCCGTAGTCATCGCCGCGCTGGCCGTCAGCTTCGCGCTGCCGGGCCTCGCCAGCACCCAGACGGACAAGATGTCCGCTTGCAACCAGCAGGCCGCCGGCAAGAAGGGCGATGAACGCAAGGCCTTCATGAGTTCGTGTCTGTCAAACGCGCCCGCGAAGCCGATGACCCAGCAGGAGCGCATGACCGACTGCAACAAGCAGGCAACGGGCAAGAAGGGCGATGAACGCAAGGCCTTCATGTCGAGCTGCCTGAGCAACAAGGGTTAAGGCACCGAAGGTCGACGGTCGCACCGAAGGGTCGATGACTGCATCGAAGGGTTGATGGCCGCACCGAAGGGTTGACGGCCGTATAGGGATCGTCAACCCTTCAGCTCCCGCCTTATAGCTGAGGCGCGAGCGCGCGGCGCGCGACGTCGAGCGGCAGGTCCGCGCGGCGCGCATAGTCCTCGAGCTGGTCCTGGCTGATCTTGCCCACCGAGAAGTAGGTGCTGTCCGGGTGTGCGAGATAGAAGCCCGATACGCTCGCGGCCGGCAGCATGGCGAGCGACTCTGTGACCGACATGTGAATGTCGTGGCACTGGAGCACCTCGAACATCGGCTTCTTGACCCGATGATCGGGGCAGGCCGGGTAGCCCGGCGCGGGCCGCACACCGGCATACTTTTCCTCGATCAGATCTTCCCCCGTCAGCTGTTCGCCGAGCGCATAACCCCAGAGGTCAGTGCGCACCTTCTCGTGCATGCGTTCGGCGAACGCCTCGGCGAGCCGGTCGGCGAGCGCCTTGAGCATGATCGCGCTGTAGTCGTCGTGGTCGGCCATGAACGTCGCCTCCTTCGCTTCGATGCCGAGTCCTGTCGTCACCGCGAACATGCCGATATAGTCGGCCACGCCCGATTCCCTCGGGGCGATGAAGTCCGCGAGCGAACGGTTCGGACGTTGCACCCCGTCGACGACCGGCCGCTCCGTCTGCTGGCGCAGATTGCGCCAGGTCAGCGCCACTTCACTGCGGGTGTCGTCCGTGTAGATCTCGATATCGTCGTCGTTGACGGTATTCGCGGGCAGCAGCGCGATCACGCCATTGGCCTTGAGCCAGTTGCCCTGGACCAGCCGCGAGAGCATGCGCTTGCCGTCGGCAAACACCTGCCGCGCCGACTCGCCGACGATCTCGTCGTCGAGGATCGCGGGATAGGAGCCGGCCAGATCCCAGGTCTGGAAGAACGGCCCCCAGTCGATATAGTCGACGAGCTCGCCGAGATCATAGTTCTTGAAGACGCGCCGTCCGAGCACCTTCGGCTTGACCGGCGTAAAGCGGGTCCAGTCGATCCGGTGCTTGTTCTCGCGCGCCTGCGCGAGGGTGACCATCGGCACCGCCTTGCGGTTCGCATGTTGGTGGCGGATCCGCTCGTAGTCGCTCCTGAGCTCCTCGAGGTAGCCTGCCGCCCCCTCGTCGGACAGCAGGCTCGAGGCGACCGAGACTGAACGCGAGGCGTCCGGCACATAGACCACCGGGCCTTCATAGTGCGGGGCGATCTTCACGGCCGTGTGCACGCGCGAGGTGGTCGCGCCGCCGATCAGCAGTGGAATCTGCTTGAGCCGGAAATGATCGTCGCGCTGCATCTCGGCTGCGACATAGGCCATTTCCTCGAGGCTTGGTGTGATGAGGCCCGAGAGGCCGACGATGTCGGCATTCTCGTTCTTCGCCATCGCCAGGATGTCGGCGCACGGCACCATCACTCCCA
Source organism: Pararobbsia alpina (assembly GCF_902859895.1). Lineage (GTDB taxonomy): Bacteria > Pseudomonadota > Gammaproteobacteria > Burkholderiales > Burkholderiaceae > Pararobbsia > Pararobbsia alpina. Next base: position 128,485 of record NZ_CADIKM010000010.1, on the reverse strand, counting down.
TATTGACGACGTCGAAGTTGTTGCACTGGAGCACGACCGACACGATGTTCTTGCCGATATCGTGGACGTCGCCCTTGACGGTCGCAATCACGATCTTGCCCTTGGAACGCACGTCGGCGCCCGTCGCGGCGAGCTTCGCTTTTTCTTCCTCGATGAAGGGGATCAGGTGGGCGACGGCCTGCTTCATCACGCGTGCGGACTTCACGACCTGCGGCAGGAACATCTTGCCCGCGCCGAACAGGTCGCCCACGATATTCATGCCGTCCATCAGCGGCCCTTCGATCACCTGGATCGGGCGCTCGAACTGCTGGCGGGCTTCCTCGGTGTCTTCGACGATGAACGTCGTGACGCCCCGGACCAGCGCATGCGCAAGCCGCTCTCCGACGCTTTTCTCGCGCCATTCGAGATTGTCCTCGCGCTTCGCCGCGCCGCTCTTGAAGCGATCGGCGGCTTCAAGCAGGCGTTCGGTCGGCGTAAGCTCGCCGGCGACCGTGCGGTTCAGCACGACGTCCTCGACGCGTTCGCGCAGATCGGGGTCGAGGTCGGCATAGACGCCGAGCTGGCCCGCGTTGACGATCCCCATATCCATGCCCGCGCCGATCGCGTGATACAGGAACACCGTATGAATTGCCTCGCGCACGGGATCGTTGCCGCGGAACGAGAACGAGACGTTCGAGACGCCGCCGCTGACCTTCGCGCCGGGCAGGTTCTCCTTGATCCAGCGCGTCGCGTTGATGAAGTCGACCGCGTAGTTGTTGTGCTCTTCGATGCCGGTCGCGATCGCGAAGATGTTCGGGTCGAACACGATGTCTTCGGGCGGAAAGCCGACTTCGTCGACGAGAATCCGGTAGCTGCGTTCGCAGATCGACGTCTTGCGTTCAAAGGTGTCGGCCTGGCCCTGCTCGTCGAATGCCATCACGACGGCGGCCGCGCCGTAGCGCTTGATCAACCGCGCATGGTGCTTGAACGCCTCGACGCCTTCCTTCATCGAGATCGAATTGACGATCGCCTTACCCTGCACGCACTTGAGGCCGGCCTCGATCACCTCGAACTTCGACGAGTCGATCATGATCGGCACGCGCGCGATATCCGGCTCGGAGGCGATCAGGTTCAGGAAGCGAACCATCGCCGCCTTCGAATCGAGCATCGCCTCGTCCATGTTCACGTCGATGATCTGCGCGCCATTCTCGACCTGCTGGCGCGCGACGACGAGTGCTTCGTCGAACTGACCATTGAGAATCATCCGCGCGAATGCCTTCGAACCCGTGACGTTGGTGCGTTCGCCGACATTGATGAACAGCGAGCCTTCACCGAAATTGAAAGGTTCGAGTCCCGACAGCCGCGTGGCTTGGTTTGGCGTTGAAGACGTATTGTCGAGCGGCGAGTGGGTATCGACGGTCATGCGGCGGTCCGGTATTGGTTCGGCCATTGGCGGGGTTTGACGGAGGCGAGCGACTGGGCGATCGCGGCGATATGCGCCGGGGTCGTGCCGCAGCAGCCGCCGGCGATGTTCACGAGCCCGGAATCGGCGAACTCGTGAAGCAAACTCGAGGTGATTTCCGGCGTCTCGTCGAACCCGGTGTCGCTCATCGGGTTCGGCAGTCCCGCATTCGGATAGCACGAGACATAGCAGTCGCAGAGCTTCGCGAGTTCGGCGATATACGGGCGCATCAGTGCTGCGCCGAGTGCGCAGTTCAGTCCGAAGGTCAGCGGCTTCGCATGGCGCAGCGAGTTCCAGAACGCCTCGACCGTCTGGCCGGACAAGATGCGTCCCGACGCATCGGTCACCGTACCCGAGATCATGATCGGCAGGACTTCGCCGCTGTCCTCGAACAGCTCATCGAGTGCGAACAGTGCGGCCTTCGCGTTGAGCGTGTCGAAGATCGTTTCGACGAGAAACAGATCGGCGCCGCCTTCGAGCAAGGCCTTGGCTTGCTCGTAGTACGAGTCGCGCAGTTCGTCGAAGCTCGTGTTGCGCGCGCCTGGGTCGTTGACGTCCGGCGAGATGCTCGCGGTCTTCGGCGTCGGTCCGATCGCGCCCGCGACGAAGCGCGGCTTGTCGGGTGTCGAATACTTGTCGCAGGCCGCGCGTGCGAGCCGGGCCGACTCGAGGTTCATCTCGCGGGCGAGATCTTCCATCCGGTAATCGGCCTGGGCGACGCGCGTCGCGCCAAAGGTATTGGTCTCGATGATGTCCGCACCGGCCGCGAGGTATTGCTCGTGAATCTCCTGGATCACGTCGGGCCGCGTCAGCGACAGCAACTCGTTGTTGCCCTTGATGTCGCGGCCGAGATCGGCGAAGCGCTGGCCCCGGTAGGCCGCTTCATCGAGCTTGTACTGCTGGATCATCGTGCCCATCGCGCCGTCGAGGATCAGGATCCGCTGTTTCAACAGTGCCGGCATCTGCGCGCCGCGCGTATAGCGTCGAGGGTCGCTGGCTGGGGTGAGAGGGCTGGCTTGGCTCATGATCTTCGTGGTCGAAAACATTGATTGAAACAGCGGGAACACTTCGGCACGCGCCGTCATGCGGACACTGTCCGGGCCGGTATTCGTCCTGGCGGTGGCTGCTGAAACGGGTAATCCGCTATTTTACCGGGTATGGGCCGATTCACATTTGGATACAAAGACTCCTATCTTAAAAAAGGGCGAATCGCAGACGCAATCTTGAAGAATTGGCACTGTTCCTCCGTGGTGATCCGTCGCATTGAGTGCTGCAGGGGGTCTGTACAAAAGACAAAGGCCCCGTCCGCATCGCGGATCGGGGCCTGCAACCGGCATCGCGCGTGTTTAGTGCAGGATGACGGGTTGTTGCATAAGGCTGTCGAACTGACCGAGGAATTCATCGACCTCGTCAAGCGACGGCTGTTTTTCGATCAGCTTCTGCACGTGTTCGCGAAAGCGAACCGCCATAAAGCCATCAATGTAGAGTTCGCGCTGCAGGTTCTTGTCGACGATCTCATAACCGCCGGACGTCAGCGCGACGTTGTCGTCCTGCGCCGGGAACTCGACGACGCAATAGTTCGGGCTGTTGTAAATCATTTGCATGGCGACTCTCCTCATCCTGCTGCTCTATTCGCTGAGACATAAATGGAGCGGGTTGGTCGGAATTCAAGAGGTCGACCCGGACGCGCCCGACAGCGTCGCTTCCGAATCTACTGATTAGACAGGGCCCTGTAGAAACGTTTCCAGCATAGTCGCAAATCCAGACCGCTGCATTCAGACTACGCGATCCTTTCAAGCTTCCCCGTGTTCGAGTTGCGCGCGGGCAACGTAAAGGGCGTTTGAATGTTCCACTATCGTTTTACGCACGCTTCGTTCAAGCATGTTCGTCGGCTCTGTGCTCGTCTCTTGCGGGCACGTTCCCTGTACCCTGCCGAATCATTTCAATGCTTGCAGTCTCTCGCGAGTTCGCTTTCGATGCGTTCCTGTCGATGCGTTTACTGCACAACGCACGAGACGCCAGTTGGGATGACACCAGGGAAAACAGCACGCCGCGCGCCTGCGCGGGTATCCCTGTAAGCAAACGTTGCCAGCCTTACGGATTGACGCGCTCCTCGAGGGGGCTGCCGGCTGCGCTGTGCGGACTGGGCAGCGTGTTGTTTACCGCGCTGCTTGCCGGGTCGCCAGATGGGCTGTTTGCGGCATCGTTTGCATGGGCGTCGGCACGAGGCGCGTCCGCGCCCGTATAGCGCAATTCGATCTCTGTGCCATTGGGCTCGGTTTGCATGAAGCGGATCGGCAGCCAACCGAGCGACGGGGCGAGCCAGACATCGACCTTGCGTCGGTCGCCTTCGCGGCGGGGCAGGCGTGTGAAGTGGCGCGCCGGTACGAAACCGAGACTGGTCTGCACACTCTCGTCGCCGACGGTTTCGATCGGCCAGGTTTCACCGCTGTCGTTGTCGAGCACGAAGAACTCGCGAGTGACCCCCGGCGTGTATCGCGCGGGATCGCCACGCACGAGACTCGAGAGTTGCATGAACATGCTGAAGCGGTCCTGCGCACCGGGAGGCAGATCGACGCTCGAGGGATTGCGACTAAACACCGCATGCGGCTTCGAGGTATCGTCGCCGCGCGCGAACGTGGTGAGATCCGTGCCGCGCCGGCCATGCTGCTCGGTATAGTGCAGTGGAGCGAGCCCATATGCGTCGACCCGGCCTTCGCTTATATATGAGTAAGTGCCGACGAACGGCAAAGGGATCGACACGATCATCTGATAGGTCGAGCCATCCGTTGCCCAATGAATCGTGCCCGATGGGTTCTGCACGCCGTTGTAGAAGCTGGCGTAGTGGAGGTCGGCCGGCGGCGGCAAGGAGAACTTCTCGCCTGCCGGTGCATTCGCCGCCGGTGCGGCAACCCCTGGGCCGGCGTGGCCCGTGTTTGCCGTCGAATCCGCGTTTGAATTGGCGAGGGGAGCGGATGCCGTCGATGCGCTGGCGGACGAAGGTACGCTTGCGTTAGCAGATGCGCTTGCCGGCGAGCTTGCTGCCGTCGACAAGGGTTCAGCCGAAGCGGGGGACGCGGCGGCAGCCGCCGTCGACGCCGCCGCTAAAGAAGGTGCAGATGCAACTGCCTGCACCGGGGTAGCCGGCTTCGATACGCGCACGGGCGGCTTGTTCGGAACAGGTGGCCTGGTCGATTTATGAGATTCGCCGATGCTCGCCTGCAGCGCATCCTTGCGCGCGGCGGCAGGGGTTTTTCCTGCTTCGCCGGCTTGCGGTCCGTCTTTCGACTCATCTTTCGGCGAATGCTCATCCGCCATGCTGCGCACGGCCTGTGGTTTGAGCAGCGCGATCTGGACCGGCACCTTGAAGTCCTGCTTGTCGAGCCTTGAAGGTCCGCCTAAGCGGATCACCCAGAGGCCCGCGACGAAGTGCAGGGCCAGCACGACCGCGAGCGCAACCAGCCAGCGTGGCCAGCGACGCCGGGCAATGGGAAAAGAATGGAAAGGAAAGCGGTTCGAAGTCGTCATCCGGTACATCGGGGTGGTTCGCATGCACCTGCTGGCGGCGCGATGCCGCACCACTTGTAGAATACCCGGATTACAACTAGTTCCCTGCCACACGATGAAGCTGGCCACACTCAAAGACGGCACCCGGGACGGACAACTGCTCGTCGTCTCGCGCGACCTGCGCCACGCAGCGATCGCCGATGCGATCGCGCCGACCATGCAGCGCGTGCTCGACGACTGGAATTTCCATGCGCCGCAACTGCAGGCGCTCTACGAAGCCCTGAACCAGGCACGCGCGCGGCAGGCGTTCGACTTCGACGCCCAGGCTTGCATGGCTCCTTTGCCGCGAGCCTATCAATGGGCTGATGGCTCGGCCTATGTGAACCATGTCGAGCTCGTGCGCAAGGCGCGGGGTGCCGAGATGCCCGCTGAATTCTGGACCGACCCGTTGATCTACCAGGGCGGTAGCGACGACTTCATTGGACCGCTCGACGACATCGTCTGCGCATCCGAAGATTTCGGGATCGACTTCGAAGCCGAGGTTGCAGTGATCGCGACCGATGTGCCGATGGGCACGCGCGCTGATGCCGCGCTCGGTGCCGTGCGCCTGGTGATGCTCGCCAACGATGTGTCGTTGCGCAATCTGATTCCCGGCGAGCTCGCGAAGGGTTTCGGTTTCTATCAAAGCAAGCCGGCCACGGCATTCTCGCCGGTCGCGGTGACGCCCGACGAACTCGGGGAGACTTGGCGCGAAGGGCGCGTGCATCGGCCGATGACGGTGCACTGGAATGGCAAGCGTGTGGGCCAGCCCGATTGCGGTACCGATATGGTTTTCCATTTCGGGCAGTTGCTTGCCCACATCGCGAAGACGCGCAATGTGCGCGCGGGCACCATCGTCGGTTCGGGCACCATCTCGAACACCGACCGCGCCAAAGGCTATGCATGCATCGCCGAAAAGCGCATGCTGGAGACGCTCGAAGATGGCGCGCCGGGCACGGAATTCATGCGCTTCGGCGATCGCGTGCGCATCGAGATGTTCGATGCGAATGGCAAGTCGATCTTCGGTGCGATCGATCAGGCCGTTGCGCCGGTCGAGGGTGCGGCCTGAGGGCGATACCAGACAGGGCGTGTCGTGGGGACGGGATCAGGCGACGCCACTAGGTGAATTGAAGTCATTGAGGGGGTGTGGGTGAGAGGGCAATGAAAGACGCCGAGAAGGACGCCCGATAAAGGCGTCAATGGAGATGCATCAATGAGTATTCTTGGGGGTGTCGATGACTGAGTCCGCAGGTACACCGTTTGGCTATGACATGTTCGAGAAAATGTGGGGAATGTTCCGCGAAGGACCGTTCGCCGCTCAGTTCGCTGCGCCGTTCTCGATGCCCGGCATGGGCGGGACGCCCTCGCTGTCGGCGATGTCGAATTTGGTCGCGCCCCTGACCAATGTCGAGGAACTCGACAAACGCATCGAGGAGATGCGCGCTGTCGAGCAATGGCTCAAGCTGAACCTGAACATGCTTCAATCCGCGATCCAGGCACTCGAAGTCCAGCGTTCGACGCTCGCGACGCTGCGTGCGTTCGGCGCATTTGCCCAATCGTCGGTCGCCGCGGCGGCCGAGGCGGGCGCCGCCGTCACGCGCGAAGGGACCCGGGCCGCCGAATCGGCGGCCGATACCGCGAGACAGGCTGCGGCTTCTCGCACGCCGACCCGCGCACCGGCGGGCGAAGCAGGGCGCGAGGGTGGGCAGTCCGGCACGAGCTCCCCGCCTGCGCCGCAGGCGCCCGCTTCTGACCCGGCGGCAATGAGCGCGGCGTTCGATCCGAACGGGTGGTGGAATCTGCTCCAATCCCAGTTCAACCAGATTGCGGGCCTCGCCGCGGCGAGTGCGGCTGCCGGCATGCCCGCCGCGGCGACTGCGGCAGGCAATATGTCCGGGGCGAACGTGCAGGATGCGGCGAAGACAGGCACAGGGGGCAAGACGACCGATGCGGGCGGTGGCCGGACCCGGCCCGGGAGCAAATCCGCGAGTGCCGACGGAGACGGCGCTGCCAGGGCCACGAGCAAACCTCCCGCCAAGGCTCGAGCGAAACCCGTCGCGAGGTCCACCACCAAGCCGCCGAAGGCGGCCATGCGTGCCGCGGACAAGGCATCGCTCAGCGTACCGTTGGTTTCGAAAAGCACTCGTCCTTTGAAATAGGACCGCTGACCTTCCTTTCGGGAAACGGGCTCCCTTTTGGCTTGAAAAGAGGGCATGGTTCATCGCGTGTTTCCTGTATGGCCGACCACCATAGGGAGACCGGCAACCATACGGGCTCAACTGTCGTGATGGAACGAACAGAGGCAGGATCTTTTGCGCGGCAATATCGCAAGAATCGCGTTTTACAGGTGAATCCGTTAGCGCGCGATTGAATTCAAGTTTGCGACGGTGTGATCGCGTCGACAAATGCAATGGCTGCCGCTGTCGACTTCAGGTCTTATGCCCGTTTTCGCAGCGTGATGAATCTGATGCCCCACCTCGGGTGGGGTGCATGTCCTGTGTGTTGCTGACCACGACGCTGAGCGAGCAGCATGGCCTCGGACTCCTGATGCTGAATCGATCTTGAAGTATTCAGGCGCGGGCTGTGTTTCACTCGAAACCGACCCCTATGCCGCCGGAAATCGAGCCGACGGGAACGAACAGCAGAACTGTGTGTCAGCTACCTTCGCGTGTGGCGTAGTTTCGGACGCAGGGCTTGCCTCGGAATTGCGCCCCACTACACCATGCTAAAATCTGCGGCTTTCTCGCGGCTAGGGAAAGCTGGGAGAACATCGCACGATGCCTGGGCGCAATGGCGGCGGGCAGACCCAAAATAGTCGCGACGCTGCATCGGTCACGCAATTTGCTGCGTAATATATAAAGAGTTGACCTTGCATTGCCAGGTTGGCTGGCGCGATGACCGAAGTCGGATCCGTAGCGTCCAACCGGACGCGAGGACGGCGAGCTTCAGGCAGTGCGCTGAAAAGGGGTAGGAAAATGGAAACGATGCTTTATCCAGAACTGTACAAATCACTCGAATCGGTCCGTTGGGATATGGAGAAGGACATCCCATGGGATCGGTTCGATGCTTCCTTGCTATCCGACGAGCAGGCTGCGACGATCAAGATGAACGCGATCACCGAGTGGGCGGCACTGCCGGCCACCGAGATGTTCCTGCGCGATAACCATAACGACAGCGATTTCTCAGCATTCATGAGCGTATGGTTTTTCGAGGAGCAAAAGCATTCGCTCGTGCTGATGGAGTATCTGCGCCGTTTCAAGCCGGAACTCGTGCCGACCGAGGCCGAATTGCATGCCGTGCGTTTCACCTTCGATCCGGCGCCCCCGCTGGAGACGCTGATGCTGCACTTCTGCGGCGAGATCCGTCTGAACCACTGGTATCGCCGCGCTGCGGAATGGCATACCGAGCCGGTCATCAAGCAGATCTACGAAACCATCTCGCGCGATGAAGCGCGGCACGGCGGCGCCTACCTGCGCTACATGAAGAAGGCGCTCGCGAACTTCGGCGATACGGCGCGCGCGGCATTCGCGAAGATCGGTGTGTTGATGGCTTCCGCGCGTCGCACGGAGAAGCCGCTTCACCCGACCAATCTGCACGTGAATCGCGACCTGTTTCCGCGCGACACCGTCCAGTCGCGCCTGCCCGACCCCGAATGGCTCGAACACTGGCTCGACGAGCAGATCCGCTTCGACGACAACTGGGAAAAGAAGGTCGTCGAGCGCATCCTGCACAACCTGTCGGTCCTGTTCGAGCGCACCTTCACGACCGCGCAGGAATTGAACCGCTACCGCAAGGAAGTCGTGCAGCGTCTGCAAGCGGCGGCCAAGGATGAAGGTTCCGCGGAGCAACTGGCCTGAGGCCGGTGTCAGGAAGTCGGATGACCGCGACTTTTGAACGCAAGATCGTCGATCGCGCGCAACTTGCCGCGTTGCGCGCGACGCTACAGGGGCCCGTAGTCTTTACCAACGGGGTGTTCGATATCCTGCATCGCGGCCACGTGACTTATCTCGCCGATGCCAGGGCGCTTGGCGCGTGCCTGATCGTCGGCGTCAACAGCGACGCGTCGGTCCGCATGCTCGGCAAGGGCGACGACCGGCCGATCAACAACGAAGCGGACCGCATGGCTCTTCTGGCTGCGCTCGAGAGCGTCGACTGGGTCGTGTTGTTCACGGAATCGACGCCGGTCGAGCTGATCGGCGAGCTTCGCCCCGACGTACTCGTCAAGGGTGGGGACTACGATATGGACACGTTGCCCGAATCGGCCCTGGTCCGCGGCTGGGGCGGGAATGTGCGGGCCATTCCGTTCGAGCACCAGCGTTCGACTACTGCGCTGCTGAGGAAGGTGCGCTCGGCGCGCTAGCCGCCGCTGCGGCGTCCGAAGCCGCGACATTCGATGCCGCGGCGGCCGCGGAGTCCGTCGCATCGGAGGCGGGCAGAGACGCCGCGTCAGGTACGTCGGTACTGACAGGCGCACCGACGACAGCTGAAGCGGCCAAAGGTGCAGCTGCCGCCAGTTGTACGTCGAGGTGTTCGGGGTGAACTTGGCTACTGATGTGACCCGGTTCGAGGTCGCCTGCGGACGGCAAAGGGCCAAACGCGCCACTGACCGCGGCGAACGCCGCAAGATTAGCGATAAGCAGAAAAGCGATCACCCAGCGCAACATCGTCCCCACTCCTTGGTTCGTCAAACGAATCGTCATATCGGACATCGCTGCGCGCGTCCAGTCGCGTCAGCCTAGACAGGCGCTGCGGCAATCCATGCGAGGCCAGCCAGTACGAGCCCTTCATGCCGGGTGAACGGTATCCGTAACCTCGTGCTGACCGCATCGGCGGCACCGCCGCTGAGTAAGCATCGCGCGGTCGAGCCGAAGGTTGCGGCCGCATCGTGCCACGCATGTTCGATAAAGGCGGTTTGGGCGATCCGGCAACCCTCGCCGAGCGAACTGCGAGTATCGCATGCGAATGTGCTGCCGATATGTTCTGCTGCCGCCTTGTCCTTTCCCTTGGTCTCCCCCTTTCCCTGCAAGATTTGTCGTGCTTCTACGGCATCGAGCGAAGGGAGTTGCGCCGTGTGCTGGCCGAGCGACTGCATCATCAAGGTCCAGCCCGGCGCAATCAGTCCGCCGATGAAGCGGCCGTCGGCGTGCAGGGCTTCGACGGTCGTCGCCGTACCGAGCGTCGCGATCAGAAGGTGCTCGCCCGGGTAGGCGGCCCGTGCGCCGATCATCCCGCACCAGCGGTCACTGCCGAGTTGCGAGGGTTCGGCATAGCCGTTCGTGATGCCCGCCTGCTTTGCCTGGGCGCGCACCCATCGGCATTCGAGGCCGGGCCAGACGGCCTCGATAAGCGCCCCGATCCGTGCGGCCGCTTCGGGCCCCGCGACGTTCGACACCCAGGCAGCGGCGGGCCGGGGCAGGGCCGCGAGCCGTGAGCGTTCGCTGGCTTCCTCGCCGTGGACGAAGACGCCGTCGGCGAGGGTGTGCGAGCCCTCGACCAGGGCCCACTTGACCCGGCTGTTGCCCGCGTCGACCAGCAGCGCGCGGCTCATGCGGGGCGCAGTGACACGTCGCCGCTCGCGATCGTGCGCAGACCTTGCAGGGTCTCGAGCAGCAGCTGTCCTTGCGCATCGACCCCGCGTCCAATCCCGTGCACGGCGACGGCGCCGCCTTCATATAGGGCGACAGCCATATCGCGGTAGGCGTCCGCCTCGCACCAGGTCTCGCGAAAGGGGGCGAAGCCCTGCGCACCAAAACGCTCGAACGTACTCGCGAGCGTGTTCAGCAGTGCGGCAAGCAGGTCGGTCATCGAGGGCGCATCCCATATTGCGTCGAGCGCAGTCGGGGGCGTGGGGGGGGGCAGGTCGGAGGCGGGGGCCGCGTTTTGGCCATCGTTGCCTTTGGCGTCGACGTCGTCGACCCCGGTACCTGCGTGTGTCGTTGTGCCGGCATCCGCGTGCGCGGTTGCCACCTTCGCGCCCCCTGCCTTGAGATGCGCGGCAAGCTTTGCCGCGCCGCGCAGATTGATGCCGATGCCGACCACGACAAGGGTCGCGTGCGCGTCGCCGCCCGCCGTTTCGATCAGAATGCCCGATACCTTCGCGCCGTCGACGAGCACGTCGTTCGGCCATTTGAGAGAGAGCTTCGAACGGTCGACTGGCAGTTCGCACAGTGCTTCGTACACGGCCAGGCCGACCGCCAGACTGAGGCCGACCAGTCCGTCGACACCGCGTGGCACCTGCACCCCAACCGAAAACAACAAGGCATCGCCCGGTTGTGCGACCCAGCTTCTGCCGCGCCGGCCGCGCCCCGCGGTCTGCTCATAGGCGACCTTGACCCTCGTTTGCCAGGGCCAGCCCGCATGGCTTCGCGTCTCATGTGTACGCGCGCCACCGTGGACGCGCTCGGCCCGATCAGCACGAAGGGCCTGCAGCAGATCGGCATTGGTCGAGGTGGTCTGCTCGACAATATCAATTGCCCAGGCCCGCGCCGACTCACCAAGTTGCGAATCGAGACGGTCGCGGTCGATCGTTCCCAGCCCGGCGGTGTCCTGAACTTCGGGAACATCCGTACCGTCCGTACCGTCCGGGGCGGCGACAGGCGCTTGCGGCGCGTATCCAGGCGCGGCGCCCGCCGGAGGATGCACGGAAGTCTGGCGCGCGTCAGTGTCGCCACTCGCGGCACCTTCCGCGCGCTTCGGATCTGCGTGGGCCGTGTGCGGTACGGCGCGGCTCGAGTCGTTCGGGTTGTTCGAATGGGTTTCGCTCATGCGCTTATTGTAACGAGCACGCCCACGCCTTGCCCCCTCAGCGGGATGGCTATCCCTGCGATCGTCGATTGCTTACCAAGAGGGGTTGGTTACAATGCCGCGAGCACTCTGTTTCCATCAATCGATCATTGGCGAGCCCATTGGAATTCGATACTCCTCCGCAACTGCAGATCGACACCGGCGCCGACGGTCCGATCGTGCGCCTGTCGGGCCAGTGGACCGCGCTCGCACTCGCGATTGACCAGCAGCGCGGCGGGGTATCGAAGAAACTGCGCCGGTTCGATCAGGCGAACGGACATGAATGGGACCTGAGCGCGATCGAGCGTCTCGACCATGCGGGCGGCCAGGCGCTATGGCACGCCTGGGGCAGGCAGTGGCCCGACATCATTCGGCTCACCGACATGCAGCGCCAGATCTTCGACCGGATTGCCGCGCTCGATGCGCAATTCGAGCGTCCGGACAAACCCGAGCAGATCGGCCCTGTGACGGGTCTCGGCCTGTCGATCTTCAAGTTCCTGCATCACATGACCGACGGCATCGCGCTGTTCGGCGAGTTCATGCTCGACTGTGCGCGCGTGCTGGCCGGTCGCCGCAAGGTGCCCTGGCGCGAGATCTCGGCGAACGTCTTCACAGCGGGAACGCGTGCGCTGCCGATTACGGCGCTGGTCGGCTTCCTGATCGGCATCGTGCTGAGCTATTTGTCATCGCAACAATTACGCTTGTTCGGCGCGAGCACCTATATCGTGAACGTGCTCGGCCTCACGATCATCCGCGAACTCGGCCCGGTGCTCGCCGCGATTCTGGTCGCGGGGCGCTCGGGTTCGGCCATCACCGCGCAGATCGGCGTGATGCGCGTGACCGAGGAGCTCGACGCGATGCAGGTGATGGGCATCCCGCACAGTCTGCGCCTGGTGTTCCCACGCGTGATCGCGCTTGCGATCGCGATGCCCCTGTTGATCATCTGGACCGATATCATTGCCTTGTTCGGCGGTGCCGTCGCCGCGCACTTCGCGCTGGATATCGATATGAGCCTGTTCCTGCACCAGTTGCCCAATGTCGTGCCGATCCGCAACGTCTGGATCGGTCTGCTCAAGGGCGTGGTGTTCGGCATGCTTATCGCGTTGACCGGCTGCCATTTCGGCTTCCGGATCAAGCCGAATTCGCAGAGCCTCGGCGCGGGCACCACCGCCTCGGTCGTTGCCTCGATCACGGTCGTGATTCTTGCCGATGCGGTGTTTGCGATCATGTTCCAGCGGGTGGGGCTGCGATGAACTCTCCTCTCGATTCCAGGCTGGGCGACGCCATGCGCGATGCATCGTCGCGCGCGGCCGGCCGCAACCAGGGAAACCGGCCCGGCGCCACGGTCGCGTCCGCGAGCACGCTGCGCAACACAGCCGGCGCCAGCATGAACGGTCCGCGTACCACAGGCGGCGCCGGCTTGAATGCTCCGCCCGCGATCGAGGTGCGCGGCCTGCTCAAGCGTTATGGCTCCGCGGTCGTGCACGAAGATCTCGATTTCGAAGTCCAGCATGGTGAGGTGATCTCGCTGGTCGGCGGTTCGGGGGCGGGCAAGACGGTACTCGTGCGCCAGATCCTCGGACTCGAGGCGCCGACTGCCGGTACGATCCGGGTACTCGGTCACGATCTCTCGAAGGTCTCGGGCCGCGACGCGCGGCTGATCCGCGCGCGCTCGGGGATGTTGTTCCAGCGCGGCGCGCTGTTCTCGGCGATGAGCGTATTCGACAACATCGCGCAGCCGATTCGTGAACTTGGCCACGTTCCCCCCGACCTGCTGCATGACCTCGTCATGCTGAAGATCGAAATGGTCGGACTGTCCACGCGCCATGCGACGAAGATGCCCGCCGCCTTGTCGGGCGGCATGATCAAGCGCGTCGGGATTGCGCGTGCGATCGCGCTCGAGCCCGAGTTGCTGTTTCTCGACGAGCCGACGGCCGGGCTCGATCCGCAGGCATCGGAAGAGTTCGTCGATCTGATCGCAAGCCTGCGCCGCGCGCTCGATCTGACGGTCGTGATGGTCACGCACGACCTCGATACGATGACCTCGCTCTCGACGCGGGTTGCCGTGCTCGCCGACCGCAAGATCATCATCAATGCGCCGCTCGAGACGGTCGCGGGCATCGACCACCCGTTCATTCACGAATACTTCCTCGGGGCGCGTGGCCGGCGTGCGCTCCAGGCGTTGCCGCCGGAGCGGCGCGCGCGCTTGCCGGACGCGGCGCTCGCGCCGGTACCCGCCGATATCGCGCGCTAGGGAGACAGCAAGTCATGGAAAACAAATCACATGCATTCTGGGCCGGGGCCTTCACGCTGGGCCTGCTCGCGATCGTCGTGCTGGTGCTCGCGTGGTTCAACCACGACCGCGCGGTGCGCGTGCCCTACGACCTTGTCGCGAAGGCCAGCGTGACCGGGCTGAATCCCGACTCGATCGTCCGCTATCGCGGCATTCCGGTCGGCAAGGTCCGCTCGATCCAGTTCGACCCCAAGAACCCAGGCGTCATCATGGTCCGTATCGCGGTCAACCCCGATACGCCGATGACGCATTCGACCTTCGCGACACTTGGCTACCAGGGCGTGACCGGGCTCGGCTTCGTGCAGCTCGACGACACGGGAGCCGATCCGACGCCACTACCGTCGAGCGAGAGCAAGGTCGCGCAACTCTCGCTGCAGCCGGGTCTGCTCGACATCATGCAGAAACGCGGTGAAGCGATGATCAAGCAGATGGAGCAGGTCACCGTCTCGCTGAACCAGCTAGTCGGCGAGCAGACGCGCCAACAACTGCTGCAGACGAGCCGGAGCATCCAGCATGCGGCCGACAACATCGCCCTGCTCGCAAAGAACGCCAACCCGGTGGTGGCCCGCCTGCCCCAGACGATCGGCAAACTGGATCGGACCCTCGATTCGGTGCATGCGTTGGCGTTCAACCTGAACAATCCGAACGGCCCGCTGATGTCGAACCTCAACAAGGTCGGCGAAGCCGCGAACAAGGCGGGGACCGCGGTGACGCAGCTGTCGGATTCGATGCAGGCGATCACTGCATCCTTGAACTACGAAACCCTGCCGCGGGTCTCTTCGCTGTCGGACGATATTCGCGCGGCGACGCAGTCATTCAATCGCGCGGCGGACCAGTTGTCGAGCAATCCGCGCGGCCTGCTGTTCGGTCAGCCGACGCCGAAGCCCGGCCCCGGCGAGGCGGGTTTTGCGTGGCCCGCGGCAACCGATGGAAAATGAGGCCGCGATGCGCGGAAATCGACGTTTGAAAACCAGCGGACAAGGATGCTGACCATGCGACGCAAGATGTCCCTTTCGTTCCGGCTGATGTCGCTCGCGCTCGCCGCACTGACCGCGCTTGCCGCACTGTCCGGATGCTCGGCCGGCGGCGGTGGGCGGACCGCGGCCGCGCTGGCGCGCTATGACTTCGGTGCCTTGCCCGACGAGGGCGGCACGCCGCCCGTTCGGCTAGCGGTGGCGATCCGTGTGAGTCCTGTCGCGGCACCTCCCGCATTGAGCAGCGACACGTTCCAGTACCGGTTGCGCTATGCCGATGATCACCAGATGCACGTCTATGCGAGCAGCCGCTGGACGGAACCGCCGCCGCAGTTGCTGACCGCGCGCCTGCGCGACCAGATCGCCCGGCGGGGGCACGTGCTCGACAGCAGTGACGGCGGGCCCGCCGTGCCTGTGCTCAAGGTCGATCTCGACGAATTTACGCAGGTGTTCGACAAGCCCGGCGTGAGCCAGGGCGTGATCCGCCTACGCGCGACTTTGTTGCGCGGCAGTACGCTGATCGCGCAGCAGTCGTTCGTCGCGACCTCGCCCTCCGCCTCGGCGGACGCGGCCGGCGGCGCGCATGCGCTGTCGCTCGCAAGCGATTCGGCGATCGGCCAGTTGCTTGCGTGGCTTGCCGCGCAAAATCTATAGGTGATTGCCGCGCCGCCACTCGGGCGGCGCGGCAATCGTGTTGCCACGATGGATGCAGATGTCGATACGGAATCGATGCACATGCAGTGGCGGTACATTTCGAGTGGTCCTCAAAATCATGGCTTCGTTTTTTGAACATCACGTATTTTTCTGCCTGAATCGACGCGAGACGGGCGATCGTCCGAGTTGCGCGAACTGCGGCTCGGAAGCGATGCAGGAGTATGCGAAAAAGCGCGTGAAGAAACTCGGCCTCGCGGGGCCGGGCAAGGTGCGCATCAACAAGTCGGGCTGCCTCGACCGCTGTGAGGAAGGGCCGGTCGTCGTGATCTATCCGCAGGGCACGTGGTACACCTATGTCGACGAGACCGACATCGACGAAATCATCGATTCACATCTTGTCGAAGGCAAAGTCGTCGAGCGGCTGCTGATCGATCGCAACTGACGAGGCTCGCTGCGATGAATGTGCATACTGAGAAATATCTGATCGACGGACCGGTCGGGAAGATCGAAGTCGCGCTCGACTTGCCGGACGCCGTGCGCGAGCAGGGTGCCGCGCCGCGCGGTATCGCGCTGGTCGCGCACCCGCATCCGCTCTTTGGCGGCACCATGGACAACAAGGTCGCGCAGACCCTCGCGCGCACGCTCGTGCAACTCGGCTACGTCGTGATCCGGTCGAATTTTCGCGGTGTGGGCCAGACCGAGGGCGTGCACGACAACGGCGTCGGCGAGCAGGACGACCTGCTTGCGGTGCTCGACCATTTGCGCGGCACGCGGGGGTATCGCGGCCAGCCCTTTGTACTGGCGGGCTTTTCGTTCGGTACCTATGTGCTCTCGCATGTCGCCGAGCGGCTCGAAGCCGCAGGCACGCCTGCACAACGGCTCGTGCTGGTCGGCACTGCCGCAAGCAAGTGGGAGGTGGCGAATGTGCCGGCTGACACGATCGTGATCCATGGCAACCTGGACGAGACCGTACCCATCCAGGCGGTGTACGACTGGGCCGCCCCGCAGGAGCTCCCGGTGACGGTGATCCCCGGTGCCGAGCACTTCTTTCATCGCAAACTTCATATCCTGCGCCGGATAATCACGGATTCCTGGCGCGTATAATCGAGCGGATTTTGCGTCACGGCGGGTTTGTCGACCCGTGCCGCATGCTTCGCCGCCGCAGGATTCCGGACCGCTCGCCGGCATCCATGCGCGCAGGTACCGTTGCTGCCGCGACGGCCCGCGCGTTGGCCTGTGTTGTGTCGCCCCTCCGAACTGCCGAAATTCAGCTCACCCAGACCCTATGCGCTTTCCTGCCTTCGTATCGTTTTCGAGCCGCTTCACCGCCCGTCGCCGCTTTTCAACTTCCTTGACGACTTCCGTACCCTCCACTGTCGCGATTCCTGACGCGGCTCGCGCCGCGGTCTCCGGGGTCGCTCGTCCGATGGCTTTTGCCGCGAACCCTGTTCGCTCCCTGCGTGCCTCGAACGTGTTTCAGCGTGCCTCGCGAGCCCTGGCATTCGTCGCGCTGCTGCCGCTGAGCGCGCAGTTCGCGCAGGCACAGGTGCCTCCGCCCGCCGTGAGCGCGCGTTCCTGGGTGCTGGTCGATGCCACGACCAACCAGACGCTCGCTTCGGGCAATGCCGACGAGCGCGTCGAGCCCGCCTCGCTGACCAAGCTGATGACGGCCTATCTGGTTTTCGACGCGCTCAAGACGAAGAAGATCTCGATGGAGCAGTCGGTGGTGCCGAGCGAGGCAATTCGCCGGGTCGGCCATGACGAATCGCGGATGTTCATCGAGGCCGACAAGCCCGTGACGGTGCACGACCTCGTCTACGGCATGATCATCCAGTCGGGCAACGATGCGGCAATCGCGCTCGCCGAACTGGTCGGCGGCAGCGAGAGTCACTTCGTCGAAATGATGAATGCCCAAGCGCAGAAGCTCGGCATGACGCATACACATTTTGCGGATGTGAACGGGATGCCCGATCCGAATCACTACACGACGGCGGGCGATCTCGCGATCGTGTCGGCGCGGCTGATTCGTGATTTCCCCGACTACTACTCGATTTTTTCGATTCGCGATTTCACGTACAACAAGATCAAGCAGCCGAACCGCAACCGCCTGTTGTGGCTCGACTCGACCGTCGACGGCCTCAAGACCGGACATACCCAGGCCGCGGGCTACTGTCTGATCGCGTCGGCCAAGCGCCCCTTGCCCTCTTCGCCTGACGTCGAGCGCCGCCTCGTAGTCGTGATGATGGGTGAGACGAAGGAATCGGACCGCGTGCAGGACAGCCTGAAGATGCTCAACTATGGGTATCAGGCCTATGACATGGTGCGCTTCTACAAGCCGGGTCAGGTCATCGAGACCGCGCGCATCTACAAGGGGGCGAAGTCCTCGGTCACGCTCGGCGTCAATGCGAATCCGCTGATCACCGTACCGAAGGGGGCCGCGGACAAGATGAAGCCGGTGGTCGAACGCACCGATCCGCTGCTCGCACCGCTTGCCGCCGGCCAGTCGGTCGGGACGATCAAGGTGCAGATGGACGGCAAGGACCTCACCTCCTTCCCGCTCGTCGCGCTCGAAGCCGTGCCGCAGGCCGGGTTGCTTGGCCGCCTGTGGGACTCGGCCATGCTGTCGTTCAACAAGAAGAAGTAGGCACGCGAGTCGCGCCCGGCAGGGACAGACAAGGAACCGAAATCGATATGACTTCCTCCTCCGATGACTCCGTCTTCGAATTTCCGTGTGATTTCCCGATCAAGGTGATGGGGAAGTCGCACCCCGAATTCGCCGACACAGTCGTGCTCGTCATCCAGAAATTCGACGATGGCTTTCACAGTGGCCGCATCGAAACCCGCCCTTCGAGCGGCGGCAACTATATCGGCCTGACCTGCACCGTGCGTGCGCTCAGCCGGGCGCAGCTCGACGACATCTATCGGGCGCTCTCGGCGCATCCGATGGTGTCGGTCGTCATGTAGCCATCTTCGTCAGGTGCCGGCCGTGAACGCCTGCGCCTCGGCGAGGACCCAGTCGCGAAACGCCCGCACTGCCGGGCGCTGGACTTTCGCCTTCGAACTCACCAGGAAGTAGCTCCAAGGCGAAGGCGTGACGATATTCGCGAATAGTCGAACGAGCCGGCCGGCCGCGAGCGGGTCCGCGGCGAGCGAGGAGCGGACCAGCGCGATGCCCTGACCCCCGATGGCAGCCTCGAGCAAGAGTGACGAATCCTCGTAGATCGGGCCCCGGGCGGGCTCCGGCGCATCGCGCAGGCCTGCCGCATCGAGCCAGATGCGCCAGCGTTCATTATCTGAGCGTAGCAACGGGAACGAGGGCAGCTCGGCGGGCGTCGTGGGCTGGACGCCGCCATTGAAGCTTGGGCTGCAGACAACGAAGAACGTCTCATGCATGAGATTCTCGACATGCAGACCGGGGTAGGCGCCGGTGCCGAAACGTATCGCGACATCGACCTCCGACTGATCGAGATCGACAAGCTCGGTTGACGAGCGCAGTTCGACGTCGAGTTCCGGGTGCGCGATCATGAAGCGGCCGATCCGCGGCGCCAGCCAGCGTGCCGCGAAAGACGGGATCGTCGTGAGCACGAGCCGGCGTTCCCGTACGTCTTTCGACAAGCCCTGCGTGGCCTGTGCGATGCGCACGAACGCCGAGTTGATCTGCTCGGCATATTCGCTACCGAGTTCCGTCAACACGACGCGCCGCCCGACCCGGGCGAACAGGCTCACCCCGAGTTCATTTTCCAATCCCTTGATCTGATGGCTGATCGCGCTGTGCGTGACGAACAGCTCGGCCGCCGCGCGCGCAAAACTCTGGTGGCGCGCCGCGGCCTCGAAAGCACGCAGGGCGCTCAGGTTGGGCAGGCGTCGCAGCGGGGCTTGCATAGGTTAGTTTGGCTCATCTATCAATCGAGTTTTTCTCGTTAAGCGTTTTGTGCCTTCGCTTCTATCATAGGTTCCATGGCAGTCGAATACGAGATGGAGCCCATCATGAACGAGATTTACTCAACAGTAGCATTCGAACTTGCGGCCGGCGAGCGGATTGGCATCCAGGTGCGGCGCGGCGAGGCTTTGCGGGTCTGCGGCGAGCGGCTTTGGGTCACACGCAGCAACGACCAAGCCGACTATTTCCTGCACGACGGCGACACGCTGGCGCTGCGCCCGAGCGAGACCCTGTGGCTCAGCGTCGACGGACCTCGCCCGGCCCGGCTGATGGTGACGCTCAAGGGCGGTATGCGCGGAAGGCTTGCAGACTGGGTGGGCGACTGGCTGGCGTATGCACAGGCTGTGGTCTTCAGCGGTTCCAAGCTTGGCATGCGGATCGGTTGAAGACAGGTCGAGCAGCTCCGGCGGCTCGGGCGCGCGAGCAGACTAAGGCAAATAGAGCAGGGCAGCCCCGCGGTGCAGAGCAGAGCGGGGTGGGGTGGGCGGGGCGGGGCGGGGCGGCGTTGCGAAGTCGATATCTGGAGCGTTCGCCGACGTTCGGAGCCGATGAAGCTGGCCGCGAGTTTCCGGTGAAGTGGGCTGCTTTTGAGTAAACTGCGTCCATCATGGACGAAACGCTTGTCGAATCCCGCCTCGCATCTGCTAATACGTCGGTCACCCCCGCCGTAACCGCACGCTGGCGCGGCCTTGAGCCCTACCCGATCAGTTTCGACGCGATGCGCGCATTCACCGAGGCGCGCAGCGCGAGCACGCCAGACGAAATCTGGCTCGTCGAACATCCCCCTGTCTATACGCTGGGCCTGGCGGGCGATCCCGGGCATCTGCTCGCGCCCGATCCCGAGATTCCTCTCGTGCGTGTCGACCGCGGCGGGCAGATCACCTATCACGGTCCGGGCCAGGTGGTGGCCTACGTCCTGTTCGACCTGCGGCGCCGCAAACTGATGGTTCGCGAACTGGTCCACCGGATCGAGCAGGCGGTGATCGATACGCTCGCGGCGTATAATCTGGCCGGTATTCGGAAGGCGGGCGCACCGGGAATCTATGTTCCCGATGGGCCCTTGGCGGGGGCCAAGGTGGCCGCGCTGGGCCTGAAGATCCGCAACGGCTGCAGCTATCATGGGGTCAGCCTGAACGTCGCGATGGACTTGAGGCCGTTCGACGGCATCAACCCTTGCGGCTATGCGGGGCTGCGTACCGTGGACATGGCCGCGCTCGGTAGCCGGGCGTCCTGGGCCGAGGCCGCGCAGACACTCGCTGAACACCTGATCGCCTCGATCGGCGATCGGAATGCCGCATTGGCGGCGTGAGGGGCCTTGATGGACGAAGCGTCCCGCAGGGTCTTTCTCGATCGGGATGAAGCGTTCCGTTCGAGCCTTTAATTGGAATCGACATGACTACCCCAGCTCCCGGCACCGCCGCGCAGAATCCGACGGACGTTTCGCCGGCACCGTACGACGCGACGGCCAAACAGAAATCGCAGGCCAAGACCGCCCGCATTCCGATCAAGATCGTCCCTGCTGAAAAACTCAAGAAACCCGACTGGATCCGTGTGAAGGCTGCCACGGGAAGTTCGCGTTTCAACGAGATCAAGACCATTCTGCGGGAGCACAATCTCCATACGGTCTGCGAGGAAGCGAGCTGCCCGAATATCGGCGAGTGCTTCGGCAAGGGCACGGCGACCTTCATGATCATGGGCGACAAGTGCACGCGGCGTTGCCCGTTCTGCGACGTTGGCCATGGACGTCCCGATCCGCTCGACGTCAATGAGCCCGAGAACCTGGCGCGCACGATCGCCGCGTTGAAACTCAAGTATGTCGTGATCACGAGTGTCGACCGTGACGACCTGCGCGATGGTGGCGCCGCGCATTTCGTCGCCTGTATCGAGCGCACGCGGGAGCTGTCGCCGCAGACGCGCATCGAGATACTGACACCAGACTTCCGCGGCCGCATGGACCGCGCGCTCGAGATCCTCAACGCCGCGCCGCCGGACGTGATGAACCACAATCTCGAAACCGTGCCGCGTCTCTACAAGGAAGCGCGCCCGGGTTCGGACTACCAGCATTCACTGATGCTGCTGAAGAATTTCAAGGCCGCGCATCCGGATGTGACGACCAAGTCGGGCCTGATGGTCGGCCTGGGCGAAACCGAGGAAGAGATTCTCCAGGTGATGCGCGACCTGCGCGCGCACGATGTCGACATGCTGACGGTTGGCCAATACCTGCAGCCGTCCGAACACCACTTGCCCGTGCGCGAATACGTTCACCCGGACACGTTCAAGCGCTATGAAGTGGCCGCCTACGAGATGGGCTTCGAGCATGCGGCAGTCGGGGCGATGGTCCGTTCAAGCTATCACGCGGACGTTCAGGCCCATGAGGCCGGCGTGGTTTGAGGTGAAATGACGCAAGCCTCGGGGCCGACCCGGGACTCGCCCGCGCTACCGCCCGGTAGCGCGGGCAATCAGCCACCTTCAAGGTGGGGGCTCTCGCAGCAGCCAGGCCTCACGCACCCAGCAAGCGCTTCGCAGCCTCGAGTTCCGCATGCTCGAAGGCAGGCGCAAAATCATCGAGTTCTTGTTGCGACAAGCCTAGGTCAGCTTGCCTTTCGGAATTGCCACCTGTCCAAGGCACACATCGATCTGTTTCCGGATGTCGACTTTCCGAACTGCTGCCGGTTTCATAGCGCGCCCGAGGGTGCAGAGCCCTTTTTCCTGTTGCGCACTCGTTGTGGCAGCTGGGCGTCCATCAGGGTGAGCCCGATATCGTCCCTGGCAGTATCCATCAGCTCGTTGATCGCATCGATTTCACCGAATAGGTACATCGCCCTCGCGATGAAGTGAATGGGCACGCGCGGATCCCCTTGCTCCATGCGCTGGATCGTGGGCCGGGAGGCACCGATGCGCTCGGCAACGGAGGCCTGCGTCATATGCCGGCGACGACGCGCCAAAGCCAGATCGTTGCCCAATTTCCGCAGGGCGCGTTGGACTGGCAGCGGAAGGGGCTGTTTTGAGGATTTAGGCCTCTGATCGGATGCTTTATCGAGGTTAGTGATGTCCATGGGATGCACTATAGGCCATAATTTCGGTCGATAAAAGTGTATTGCGATTAGTGCATCCTATGAGATGCCTAAAAACGCTTTGTGCTATCCATCAGAAGCTTTATGGAGATGCCGTGACGTCTTCGACGGGGGCGGAAAGGAAGTCGGCCATGTGTCATTGGACGTCGGCGTTTTGCTGGCAATCCGAGGAAGCTCGGCCCTCAGGAGCATGGCGCTTGGGGATTGAAGAATGGTCGCGCCACGCGGCAACGGCAGACGCAAAAGCGCCCGACAAGCATGAGCTTGCCGGGCGCTTTTGTTCATCGGATCGTACCGGGCAGCCGCGGCGGGATTTCCCGCGCGGGACCCCGGTGTTCAAACCTGCTTCGCGAGCGCGTCCTTGAGCAGTTTGTCGAGTTCCGCGTATTCGGGCTCGCCGACGTAGCGCTTGAGGATCTTGCCGTCCTTGCCGATGACGAAGGTGGTCGGCGTGAGCTGCACGTTGCCGAACTGTTTCGCGGCGGAACCGTCGTCCATCGCGACTTTGAACGGCAACGCGCGTGTCTGGGCGTAGTTCACGACGTACGAGGGGGGATCGTAGTTCATCGCGACGGCGATGTATTCGAGACCTTGGCCCTTGAACTGGTTATACGTCTTCACCATCTGCGGCATTTCCTTGATGCAGGTGGTGCAGTCGGTCGCCCAGAAGTTGATCAGGTAGACCTTGCCCTTGAGCTGATCGGTCGAGATCTTCTCGCCGGACAGCAGCGTGAACGTGGCCGCGGGCACCGGCTTGGATGAGTTGAACGCGAACCAGCCCGCGAGCGCGATAACCACGGCGACCAGTGCGATCGCGGCGCCGATCAGCGGTGTCTTCGAGGAGGCAGTACGAGACATGGCAACGCCTGATGAGTAAGGGTGGAAATTGGCCAGTATTGTAGCGCCGAACGTGGCCCCGCGCTCGGCCTCGAGCGTCGGGAAGCCGCGCAGCGGCGCGGCCCGTATGCGGTGGGGCGGCAGGTGAGTTGAAAGGCGCGCGGCAAGGAAAGTGGAAAGAGAGTCCGGCGCGCGTGACGGATAATATCCGGTTCCAACGCCCTCTCTGAGCCTTCGTCCGATGCCCGTGTCTTTGCCGTTCCGTTGCACCCCAACCCGTTGGTTGATGATCTTGCTGCTCGCCTCGGCTGCGCTCGCTGGCTGTTCTCCGAAGTTCGAGTGGCGCACGATCACGAACGACGATGGCCGGTTTTCGGTGATGTACCCCGCCAAGCCGACGCTCGATGAACGCATGCTGCCGATCGCGGGCCACCAGCTCAAGATGCAGATGCAGGCTGCCCGGGCAGGCGATGCTACGTTCGCGGTCGGTGCCGTGCAATTGCCCAGCGACGATCCCAAGCTTCAACGCGCCGTCCTCGACCTGCTCGAAAGCGGCCTCGCGCGGAATATCGGCATCGATATGAGGCCGCGGAAGATACAGATCCCGCTGACCGAGGACGGCAAGTTCGTCGACGGCGAAGCGCTGTCGGGCGATGGCAAGGTCGCCGGTCGTTCCGAGCACCGGATGGTATCGGCCCGTTTTGCCATTCGCGGCCAGCGCGTCGTTCAGGCGGTCGTGATCGCCGACAAGCCGATCCCCCCCGAACAGGTCGAGCAATTCCTCGATTCGCTTCGGCTCTATTGAAGCGCCAATCCCGGTGTGAAGATTCAGGCTGATTGCCTACTTAGATCCCGGGAGAAATTTTCGAGATGTCGGCCTTAAACCCCGGATTCTTCAGCCTAATTCCGGCTATCCACAGATCCTGTGGATAACTATGTGGGTAAGCCCCCCTGACAGCCTGAAAGCCGCGCGGGGCGGCCCTTTCCGACGGATTGCCTTGAAACTGCGCACCCTCGTGCTTCTCATATAAATCAGGGACTTGGCTGCAATGACCGGGCACTATGCCGGGCCAGCGGTCCCCAATGTGGGGCAGCTCACACATTGTGCATAAGTCAAGACTTGACAAGTGCGATATTGGATCAATCGCTACGCAAGGCGCGCCGGTATTGGATGGCTTCGGCAACATGCCGCGCAGTCGGCCGCTCCTCGCCCGCAAGGTCGGCGATCGTCCGCGCCACACGCAACACACGAAAGTTAGCGCGTGCTGACCATCCGAGCCGCGCACCGGCGCGTTCGAGCAGGCGCGTGCCGTCGGCATCCAGCGCGCAAACCTCGTGGACCTGCCGGGCGCTCAACAACCGGTTGGCGACGCCCTGGCGCGCAATCTGCCGATGCCTCGCAGCGCCAACGCGCGCACGGACCGCACAGCTTGGTTCTGCTTCGTGGAGTCTCGGTTCGGTGAGTTCGGCCGGCGACAGGGCCGGGACTTCGATCAGGATATCGAGACGATCGAGCAGAGGGCCGGAAAGCTTGCGCTGGTAGCGCGCGGTGGCCTCCGCAGGACAACGGCAGCGGCCGCCGGGATCCCCGAGCCAGCCGCACGGGCAGGGATTCATCGCGGCGACGAGCTGGCACACCGCGGGAAATTCGGCATGCCGTGCCGCGCGCGAGATCGAGACATGGCCGGTCTCGAGTGGTTCGCGAAGCATGTCGAGCGCGCGCCGCTCGAACTCGGGCAATTCATCAGAAAGAGCACGCCATGATGAGCCAGCGAGACCTCGCCGGGCTGCGGCGGATTGCCGCCGCCGACCAGGGACGCCGCGGTGGCCGAATGTTGCGGCGCCCGGAACGGTCGCCTGCGCCAATGCGCGGGATTGAAGCCCGAGTGGCTTGCACTGAGCAGCGCGGCAGAGGCCAAGGCCTCGTCGTCGCTTATTGGCGGCAGGATGCCTGGCAGGCGGGCGGCGAGCATCGATTTGCCGGAGCCCGGCGGTCCAATCATCAACACATGATGGCCGCCCGCCGCCGCGACTTCAAGCGCGCGTTTGCTGGCGGCCTGACCGATCACATCGGCCAGGTCAGGGGTATCACCGGTCTTTCGTTCAACGCCGGCCTGAGCGCCGGCATGGCCAGATTCCGCGCCGCCCTGTCCGGGATGCCCGGCATGGTCCGAGCCCGCCCCGCCTGGGTGGCCCGATGCCGTACGTCGCGGTTCGATCCGTTGCAGTTCGTGGCCAGGCAAGCCGGCGAGCTGCGCGCAAAGCGCAGCGAGCGTTGGTGCACCATAGACCGCGACGCCCTCGACGAGTGCGGCTTCGCCGGCGCTCGCCTCCGGCACGAACAGGCGCGGCTGCGCGCCGACGGCGCCGGCACTCTGCGCGATCCCGCAGGCAATGGCGAATGCGCCGCGCATCGCACGGAGTTCGCCGGTCAGCGAGAGTTCGCCCGCGAACTCGGCACCGCCCGCGCAGTGCGCGGGCAACTGGCCGCTCGCGATCAGGATGCCGAGCGCGATCGGTAGATCGAAATGTCCCGCGGCCTTCGGCAGGTCTGCGGGCGCGAGATTAACGGTGATGCGGCGAGCGGGAAATTCGAAACGCGAGTTCTGGATCGCGGCGCGCACACGCTCGCGGCTTTCGCGGACTTCGGTGTCGGCGAGCCCGACAATCGCGAAGCACGGCAAGCCGTTGGCGAGGTGGACTTCGACTGTGACTTCAACCGCGCGCGCAGCCGTCAGCGCGCGGCTTTTGACGACCGCGACAGGCAGGGACATAGGAAAACGACGGAAAAAGGGGCGGGTGTTACGGCGCCTCCGGCGCGGACGCGCGTTGCTCGAGCATCGCGACACGCCGCTCGAGTTCCTCGAGGCGGGTGCGCGTGCGCGCGAGCACTTGTGCCTGCACGTCGAATTCTTCGCGCGTCACGAGATCAAGCCTCGCGAACCCTTGGGTGAGCATCGCCTTCACGTTACGTTCGACGTCCTTCGCGGGCGAGTTACGGAACATCTCGCCGATCTTGTTCTGAATGTCCTGGAATGCTTCGTTCGGTTTCATCTACTATTCTCCATTGCATGCATCGCTTCGAGGCTTTGCGCACAGCAGTCGTGCGCGTTGCGGGTGTGCGCCTTGCCGGCGCTGCCGCACGCTCCTTTATGGTGCATTGGCGCCCGGTTTCGAAGCGCCGGGCCGTTGCCCGATCTCTATTCAAACAACTGTAGCACGAAGACTGGCCCGATCCAGCACCCGAGCGGGCGCGTTAGACGATTGGCCGACCCCCGTAATTCCCTTGTAAATGAGTCATTTGCCGTAGCACCCGGAAAAGTTGTCCGATCCGCGGGTATGGCATGGCACAGAGGTTGCTGTTACCTGCGCCAGCACGGCGGCGAGTCGAATCATAATCAAGTAACACGCTGACCCAATAACTGCGCAAGCGAAGCGTCAATGCTCTTCTTGCGTGCAGCATCGTCGCACAGCGAGCCCTGGCCCGGCGCGGCGGCGCTGGCTGGTGCGGGTTCCGCCGGCCGCCGGCGAGGTATGGGCTCATCCATCCGTTTCGCACTCTCTTTGACGGAGTTTTCTATGAAATTGATTACAGCAATCATCAAGCCGTTCAAGCTCGATGAAGCGCGGGAGGCCCTATCCAGCATCGGGGTCTCGGGCATTACGGTGACCGAGGTCAAAGGGTTCGGCCGTCAGAAGGGCCATACAGAGTTGTATCGCGGCGCGGAGTATGTGGTCGATTTCCTGCCCAAGGTCAAGATCGAAGCCGCCGTGTCGGACGATATCGTCGAGCAGGCCATCGAAGCCCTCGAACGCGCGGCGCGCACGGGCAAGATCGGCGACGGCAAGATCTTCGTAACGCCAATCGAACAAGTCATTCGTATCCGCACCGGCGAGACCGGCGCGGATGCTCTCTAAGAAACAGGGGATTCCGACCATGCGCAAATTTCTGCTAACCCTTTTGATGGCGGGTTCGCTGCTGGGGGCGGGCGTCACATCGGCACTCGCCGACGACGCTTCGGCTCCGGCCGCGGCTTCCGCTTCAGCCGATTCAGCCAGTGCACCGGCTGCCGATGCCAGCGCTCCGGCCGCGGCGGCCAGCTCCGACGCAAGTGCTCCAGCGGCCGCCGCCGCCGCACCGGCTTCCGACGCGGCCCCGGCCGCACCGGCGGCGCCGTCGATGGTCGACTCGTCCAAGATCAACTCGGGCGACACCGCCTGGATGCTGACCTCGACCGCGCTCGTGCTGTTCATGACGATCCCGGGCCTGGCTCTGTTCTACGGCGGCATGGTTCGGAAGAAGAACGTGCTCGCGACCCTGATGCAAAGCTTCGCGATCACCTGTGTGGTCACGATTCTCTGGGTCGTGGTCGGTTACAGCATCGCGTTCACGCCCGGCGGCTCGTTCATCGGCGGCTTCTCGCGCGTCTTTCTCGAGGGCCTCGCCTACGTGAAGGGCGACAAGGCGACGACGCTCACGGTGAGCCACCTTGCGCCGACGATTCCGGAATCGGTCTACATGGTCTATCAGATGACCTTCGCGATCATCACGCCGGCGCTGATTACCGGTGCGTTCGCTGACCGGATGAAGTTCTCGTCGATGCTGGTCTTCATGTCGCTGTGGTCGATCATTGTCTACTCGCCGATCGCGCACATGGTCTGGGAACCGACGGGCTGGCTCGCCGCAGCGGGTATCCTCGACTTTGCGGGCGGCACGGTGGTGCACATTAACGCCGGTGTGGCAGGCCTTGTCTGCTGCCTGGTGCTCGGCAAGCGCGTCGGCTACGGCCGTGAAGTGATGGCGCCGCACAACCTGATCCTGACCCTGGTCGGTGCGGCCATGCTGTGGGTGGGCTGGTTCGGCTTCAACGCGGGTTCGGCAGTTGCCGCTGACGGCCGTGCCGGTTTTGCGATGCTCACGACGCAAGTCGCGACCGCCGCCGCCGCACTGGGCTGGATGTTCGCCGAGTGGATCTTCAAGGGCAAGCCGTCGGTGCTCGGTATTGCTTCGGGTGCGGTGGCCGGTCTGGTCGCCATCACGCCGGCTTCGGGTTTCGTCGGTACGATCGGAGCGCTCGTGATCGGTGTGGTCGCTGGCGTGGTCTGCTTCTGGGCGGCTACGTGGCTCAAGTCGAAGATGGGCTATGACGACTCGCTCGACGCGTTCGGCGTCCACGGTATCGGCGGTATCGTCGGTGCCCTGCTGACCGGCGTGTTCGCGGTCAAGGATATCGGCGGCGCCGACGGCAGCCTCATCCTCCAGGCCAAGGGCGTGCTGACGACTGTGATCTACAGCGGTGTCGTGACCTTCGTCCTGTTGAAGATCATCGACGTCGTGATGGGTCTGCGCGTGGCGGAAGAAGAAGAACGCGAAGGTCTCGACGTCGTGCTGCACGGCGAACACGTCGAATAAGACCGGCTGACGTTCAGTCCTGACGGTTTTTATGGGGTAAGCAGCGCTTCAAGGGCCCGCTCCCGGTGGGCCCGCCTTCTCCCGGGTACCGTCTGTTCGATGAAAAAAGTCCCTGCTCCGGCGGGGCAGCTTGCTGACAAAACCCCACGTTTTTCTGGAACGTGGGGTTTTGTCGTTCCGGGTCCGGCATTCGTGGAAAAAAACTTGCAAAAAGCCCGGTCATCCCCAGATCGACTGCATGGATACCCTACAATCGTCGTTCCCCCGTTTCTGAGACCCCCATGGTTCCGCATCTCGTCACGGCGCTCGACGGACCGCTGCTCGACCTCGAACAGAAGGTTCTCGACGCCACTCCGGCAATCGAACGCTGGCTCCGTCTCGAATGGCAGGAGCACACGCCGCCGTTCTATTGCTCGGTCGACTTGCGCAACGCGGGGTTCAAGCTCGCGCCGGTGGATACCAATCTGTTTCCCTCGGGCTTCAACCACCTGCCACCCGAGACGATGCCGCTCGCCGTGCAGGCGGCCATGGCCGCGATCGAAAAGATCTGCCCCGATGCGAAGAACCTGCTCGTGATTCCCGAGCGCCATGCGGGCTCGGGCCGCCAGGTGTCCTACCTCGAGAACATGGCGCGCCTCTCGTTGATCATGCGGCAAGCGGGCCTCAATGTGCGCTTCGGCGCGCTCGACGACGAACTGCGCGAGCCCCTCTCGCTAACCGCCGCCGATGGCCAGAAGATCGTGATCGAGCCGCTCGAGCGCTCGCACCGCCGGCTCGGCCTCAAGAATTTCGATCCGTGCTCGATCCTGCTTAACAACGACCTTTCGATCGGCACACCGCCGATACTGGAGGCCTTGCACGAGCAATACCTGCTGCCGCCGCTGCACGCGGGCTGGAGCACGCGCCGCAAGTCGAACCATTTCAACTTCTACGACGACGTCGCCAAGCGCTTCTCGAAGATGCTCGATATCGACCCGTGGATGCTGAATCCGTATCACGCGAACGTGCGGGGCGTCGATTTTGAGGCGCGCACCGGTGAAGAAGCGCTTGCCGCGCAGGTCGACGCGGTGCTGCGGAAGATCGCGCGCAAATATCGCGAATACGGCATCGAAGACGCGCCCTATGTCGTGATCAAGTCCGATTCCGGCACCTATGGAATGGGCGTGACGACGGTGCGCGACGCGTCCGAAGTCGCCGGCCTGAGCCGGCGCGAGCGCAGCCGGATGGCGGTCGGCAAGGACGGGGTCGAGATTCACGATGTGATCGTCCAGGAAGGCGTGCATACGTTCGAACGGGTCGACGATGCGGTGGCGGAGCCCGTGGTCTACATGATCGACCGCTATGTCGTCGGCGGCTTCTATCGTGTCCACAACACGCGTTCGAGTGAGGACAACCTCAACGCGCCGGGCATGAAATTCGTGCCGCTGCCGTTCGAGCATTCGGCGTTGCCCGACGTCCACGCGAAGGCCGGCGCGGCGCCCCCGAACCGCTTCTACCTGTATGGCGTGGTCGCGCGCCTCGCGCTACTCGCTGCGTCGATCGAGCTCGAGAAGACCGACCCGGAAGCCATCCAGGTCTGAGGCAGGCGGCTCGCGAGCCGTCCGCCGTCCCAGGCCGGCGCTGCGATGTCTGCCACCGGTGTTCCCTGCGTGTTTTGTCCTTTCAGCCCCTATTCGCTCCCTCGCCGTCATGAACATTCTTTTTATCGCCGATCCGCTCGACCACTTCAAGATCTACAAGGACAGCACTTACGCGATGATGGCCGAGGCCGCGCGCCGCGGGCACACGATCCACGCATGCGAGCCATTCGAGCTCTCGCTCGCGGGCGGGGTGGTCGAGGCGCGCACCCGCGCGATCACCCTCACGGGCGACCACCGCATTCATGAACCGCAGGTCTGGTTCCGTGTCGAAGCCGCGGCCGTCGGCCCGCTCACGCGCTTCGACGCGGTGCTCATGCGCAAAGACCCACCGTTCGATATGGAGTACGTGACCGCGACCTGGCTCCTCGACCATGCCGAACGGGCGGGCGCGAAAGTCTTCAATCGTCCGAGCGCGATCCGCGACCATTCGGAGAAGCTCGCGATCGCCGAATTTCCGCAGTTCGTCGCACCCACGCTGGTCACCCGTGATACGGAGCGTCTGCGTGCCTTCCATGCCGAGCACCGCGACGTGATTCTCAAACCGCTCGACGGCATGGGCGGCATGGGGATCTTCCGGGTCAAGGACGATGCGATGAACCTCGGCTCGATCATCGAGACGCTGTCGGACAACGGCGCGCGGACCATCATGGCGCAGCGTTTCATCCCCGAGATCGTCGAGGGCGACAAGCGCATCCTGCTGATCGGCGGCAAGCCGGTGCCGTTTTCGCTTGCCCGTATTCCGCAGGGCAGCGAAGTCCGCGGCAACCTCGCGGCGGGTGGGCTCGGCGTGGCCAAGCCCTTGTCCGCCCGGGATCTCGAGATCGCGCACGCTGTCGCGCCGGTGCTTGCCGAACGCGGGCTGCTGCTGGTCGGCCTCGACTCGATCGGCGCATGGCTGACCGAGATCAATGTGACCAGCCCGACATGCTTTCGCGAGATCATGGATCAGACTGGTTTCGACGTCGCGGCGATGTTTGTCGACGCGCTGGAGGCGGCCGTGGGCTGAACGGGAAGCCGTGCGCATGGCGTGCGAGCCCCCTGCGGCGGTGTTCCGTGCAGTCCGCGCCTGCCGATTGCGGTTTTCGTCAGAAAATCAAGGGCCTGTTGGCTATTTGCTCGACCCGCCGGTGCAATCCCAGTCGCGAGTACAATCAAGTTGACGGGACAGTGTCCGGACCTTCGAGCAATTCATGGCAGGCATATTGATCATTGCGCATACCCCTTTCGCCAGCGCGCTGCGGGACTGTATCGCTCACATCTACGGCGGGCTGCCGGCCCGCATCGGCGTGCTGGACATCGCACCGACCGACGACCCCGTGGGCGTGTTGGGCCAGGCCAGCGCGGAGGTTGAGCGGCTGCGCGAGGAAAATGGCGTGCTGGTGCTCACCGACCTCTATGGCGCGACACCGTGCAATATTGCGTCGCGGCTCTCGTCACTGCCGCAGGTCCGCGTGGTCTCGGGCGTGAACCTGCCAATGCTCGTGCGCGCCGTCTGCTACCGGTCGATACCGCTCGATACGCTCGCTGACAAGGCGCTGGCGGGCGGTGCGAAGGGTATCCAGATGGTGATGCCCTCGCCAACCCCCTCGAACGTTACATCTCTGGCCTCACTTTTTACTTCTTGCATACCTGAAACCGAGCACCATGCAGCAACAAGAAACGAAGATTGTCAATAAACTAGGTTTGCATGCAAGGGCTTCGGCCAAGCTGACACAACTGGCCGCTCGTTATCAGTCGGAAGTCTGGATGACGCGCAACGGACGACGCATCAATGCGAAGAGCATCATGGGGGTCATGATGCTCGCGGCCGGCATCGGCAGCACGGTGCAAATCGAGACCGAAGGTACCGATGAGGCCGAGGCGATGCAGGCACTGCTCGCCCTGATCGCGGACAAGTTCGGCGAAGGCCAGTAAGCCTCGCGAGGCATCGCGTAACGCCCCGGAACACCGCGGCCCTAGGCTGCGGGACGCCTGCAGCGAACCTTATAATGTGTCGCACGGTCTATCCCTGGACTGCAAGAGCGGGATTGACGAATGCGGCAGTGCGGTATCCGCGATTCAACGCGTGAAGCTGCGCTGCGCCACCCGCTGGCGCCATAGAACAATTCATTAAGGAGGCGCGCGTGTCGTTCACGCTGCACGGAATTCCGGTTTCGCGAGGCATTGCCATTGGCCGGGCGTATCTGATTGCGCCGGCTGCGCTCGATGTCGACCATTACCTCGTTGAGCCGCATCAGGTCGAAACAGAGGTCCTGCGTTTCTGCGCCGCGCAGAATGCGGTTCAGCACGAGCTCGATACGCTGCGCGCCGAACTACCCGCCGATGCGCCGGGTGAAATGAGCGCATTCCTGAATGT
This sequence comes from Pararobbsia alpina, assembly GCF_902859895.1. Taxonomy (GTDB): domain Bacteria; phylum Pseudomonadota; class Gammaproteobacteria; order Burkholderiales; family Burkholderiaceae; genus Pararobbsia; species Pararobbsia alpina. The sequence continues at coordinate 95,534 of NZ_CADIKM010000010.1, read as the reverse complement.
CCATACGCTGATCCTGCGCGATGTGATGCTCGCCGAGGCGACTGTCGAGCTGATCCGTACGCGCCGCTACAACGCCGAATGGGCGTTGACCGAGCAGCTCCAGTTGCTGGGTCGCATTTTCGACGACGTCGAAGACGAATACCTTCGCGAACGCAAGGCCGATATCGAACAGGTCGTCGAGCGCGTGCTCAAGGCACTCGCGGGCTCGTTCGTGCCCGCCGATGGCCTCAACGGCGACACCCCCGAAGACATGATCGTCGTCGCGCACGATATTGCGCCGGCCGACATGCTTCAGTTCAAGAAGCAGACCTTCCGCGCCTTCGTGACGGATCTCGGCGGGCGCACGTCGCATACGGCGATCGTGGCACGCAGCCTCGGCATTCCCGCGGCGGTCGGCGTCCAGCAGGCGAGCGCGCTGATCCGCCAGCACGACATGATCATCGTAGACGGCGACCAGGGCATCGTGATCGTCGATCCAGCGCCGATCGTGCTCGAGGAATACACCTACCGGCAAAGCGAGAAAGCGCTCGAGCAGCGCAAGCTCCTGCGGCTGAAGTTCGCGCCGGCGCAAACGGTCGACGGCACCGAGATTCATCTGTGCGCGAACATCGAGCTGCCCGAGGATGCGGATGTCGCCCTCGAGGCCGGCGCAGTTGGAGTCGGATTGTTCCGCACGGAATTCCTGTTCATGAACCGCGGCCATCAGTCTCCCGACGAGGAACAGCAGTTCGCCGCCTACCGCCGCGCAATCGAAGGCATGCGCGGTCACCCGGTGACGATCCGGACCATTGATGTCGGGGCCGACAAGCCGCTCGACTATCGCGATGAAGGCCGCGACGGATATGAAGTCCCGCCGAACCCGGCGCTTGGCCTGCGCGCGATTCGCTACAGCCTGTCGGAACCGCAGATGTTCCTCACGCAGTTGCGCGCAATCCTGCGCGCCTCGGCGTTCGGTCCGATCCGGATACTGATTCCGATGCTCGCCCATGCGCGCGAGATCGACCAGACGCTCGACCTGATCGCCGAAGCGAAGCGCCAGTGCGATATCGCCGGGCAGGCCTACGACCGCAATATCAAGGTCGGCGCGATGATCGAGATTCCCGCCGCGGCGATCGCCTTGCCCTTGTTCCTCAAGCGTCTCGATTTCCTGTCGATCGGCACCAACGACCTGATCCAATATACGCTTGCGATCGATCGTGCCGACAACGCGGTCGCGCATTTGTACGATCCGCTGCATCCGGCCGTATTGCACCTGATTGCATTGACCCTGCGTGAGGCGAAGAAGGCCGGAATGCCCATCGCGGTCTGCGGCGAGATGGCCGGCGATCCGACCTTGACGCGCCTGCTGCTCGGCATGGGCCTGACCGAGTTCTCGATGCATCCGAGCCAGGTGCTCGAGGTCAAGCAGGAAGTGCTGCGCACGCATATCCCGACGGTCGAGAAGCTCGTCCAGGATGTACTCGCCGCGTTTGAGCCGGCGGAACAACAGGCCGCGCTCACGCGGCTTGCGCGCTGCTGATCAGGCCGTGTGTGGCGGTGAGTGTGACGCGTCGCCGCATACGGGGCAGCTCGTCTGGCGCGGCGCCCTGAAGCTGTCCCACTGCATGCTCAGCGCGTCGAGCATCAGCAGTCTTCCTGTGAGCGGTTTGCCCAAGCCGCCGATCACTTTCAATGCCTCGGCTGCCTGCACGGCACCGATGATGCCGACGAGCGGCGCAAGCACGCCCATCGTTGCGCAGGCGACTTCCTCGAAATTCTCGTCGGGCGGGAAGATGCACGCGTAGCACGGTGAGTCGGGCGAGCGTGCGTCGAAGGTGCTGACCTGGCCGTCGAAACGCAGCGCCGATCCGGATACGAGCGGGACGCGATGCGCGACGCATGCGCGATTGATCGCATGGCGCGTCACGAAATTATCGGTGCAGTCGAGCACGACGGTCGCGTCGCTGACGAGCGAATCGAGTGTGGCGGCATCGGCCCGGCAAGCGAGCGTCGTGATGCGGATGTCGGGGTTGAGCCGCTCGATCGTCTGGCGGCCCGAGTCGACCTTGCGCTGCCCGACACTTTGCGTGGTGTGGAGGATCTGTCGCTGGAGATTGGTCAGGTCGACGCGGTCTTCGTCGACGAGCGTCAAATGGCCCACGCCCGATGCCGCGAGATACATCGCGACCGGGGAGCCGAGACCACCGGCGCCGACGATCAGCGCATGCGCGTCGAGAAAGCGCTGCTGCGCCTCGATGCCGACTTCATCGAGCAAAATGTGGCGGGAGTAGCGGAGGAGTTGATCGTCGTTCATCGATAGCAGGCAAATAAAAACGGCCGGTGCGCAATGCACCGGCCGTTCGTATTTTACGACTTAAATCCTGAGCTGAACCCGGTAGGCCCGGATCGGCGCCGTCACATCAGCGTTGTCCCGTCGGTGCCGAGACCGGCATGGCCGGCGATGCGGGTCTGGCGGGCGAAGCCGGGGTCGCCGGTGCTGCAACTGACGCTGCAGCAGCGGACGCATCCGTCTTGTCGCTAGCCGTCTGGGCGAGCACACGCTCGAACGGCGACTTCGAACGCACGACCGGCTTACCCTGCAACTCGTTGAGGGCCTGCTGGAGCATGAAGTCGTCCTTGCTGCCGAACTCGACCGGCAGGCGATTACGCAGCTTTTCCTTCTCGGCCGGCGTCATCTTGTCGTTCTTCTCTTCGAGCTCACGCAGCGCGTCCATACGTTGCTGCTCGCGCTTTTCCTGCTCGGCCTGCTCGTTGGCATCCTGCAGATTCGCCAGATGGTTCGTGTAGTCGACCTCACGCGTGACGAGTGCATCGTCGGGGTCGCCGTCGGAGAACTGGTCGACCGGAATGTCTGGACGGATGCCCTTGTTCTGGATCGAACGGCCCGACGGCGTGTAGTAATACGCCGTTGTCAGCCGCAGCGCCGTATCGGCGGTCAGCGGACGCACCGTCTGCACCGATCCCTTGCCGAACGTCGTCTTGCCCATTGTCATCGCGCGATGCGCATCCTTGAGCGCACCGGCCACGATTTCCGAAGCCGACGCCGTGTACGGGCTCGTCAACACGACGATCGGAACCGTCTTGTAGATCGCCGGCAGGTTGGCAAGCGGGTCGCTGTCGAACGAAGGCAGGCGGTAGTCCGAGAACGTATCGCGGTAGGACTGCTTCGAGTCAGGGATCTGGCCATTGGTCGAAACGACGACCGAATCGGGAGCCATGAATGCACCGGCGACACCGACGCCGCTTTGCAGCAGGCCGCCGCCGTTATTGCGCAGATCGAGCACGAGACCCTTGAGATGCGGGTCCTGGCGCGCGAGGTCCTGGAGCTTCGCGGCGAGATCGGGCACGGTGCGTTCCTGGAAGCTCGTGATGCGCACCCATGCGTAGCCGGGCTCGATCATCTTGGCCTTCACGCTCTGGATGCGGATCTCGGCGCGCGTGACGGTGACGGGGAAGGTCCGTTCATCGGTCTTGCGGTAGATCGTCAGCGTAACCTTGGTACCCGGCTCGCCGCGCATCTGCTTGACCGACTGGTCGAGCGTCATGCCGCGCACGGGCTTGTCGTTGATCCGCGTGATCAGGTCACCCGGGCGGATGCCCGCGCGAAATGCCGGCGTGTCCTCGATCGGCGAGATGACCTTGATCAGGCCGTCTTCCTGTCCGATTTCGATGCCGAGGCCCGCGAAACGTCCGCGCGTTTGTTCCTGCAGATCCTGATAATCCTTCTTGTCGAGATACGACGAGTGCGGATCAAGGCTCGATACCATGCCCTTGATGGCCGCCGTCAGCAGCTTCTTGTCATCCACCGGCTCGACATAATCGTGCTTGATCTGGCCGAACACTTCCGCGAGTAGACGCAACTGCTCGAGCGGCAACGGTGTGACGGCGTTATCGGGGGCGGAGGCGGCGACGGAAAATTGGTGGGTGGCCAACACACCGGTCAAGAGGCCGGCTGTGATCAGGGCCAAGTGTTTCACGTATTTGCGCATAAGGATCGGAAAGATAAGACGGCCGGCTTCGTCGCCGTTGGTGGGCAGTATAACGAAGATGGACGCAGCAATGCCGTTCGCTTGCCGCTTGTTTGCCCAGCAGCATTGAGTTTCATATGGGGAAGGGACCTTGTTTTGCCCCCGCGGCGAATCAGAGGTTCGACGCGGGGCGCATAACAAGGTTCACAACCCCATGCGCAACAAGATTCTTAAGTCGCTTGCGCAAGGACGATATAAACGGTTCGAAAGCGGCTTCAGGCGGCCTTGCCCTGGCTGGCGACTGCCTGCTGAGCCTTCGCGATCGCGTCGGGATCACCGAGATAGTAATGCTTGATGGGCTTGAGATCCGCGTCGAGTTCATAGACGAGCGGCACGCCATTCGGGATATTCAGCCCGACGATGTCATCATCGGAAATATTGTCCAGATATTTGATCAGCGCACGCAGCGAATTGCCATGGGCGGATATTACGATGCTTTTGCCGGTTTTGATGGCTGGCGCGATCGATTCGTTCCAGACGGGCAGCACGCGCGCGACGGTATCCTTGAGGCACTCGGTCAGCGGCAGTTGTTCGCGTGGCACCTTCGCATAGCGCGGGTCGGCGAACGGCGCGCGTTCGTCCGCCGGTTCGAGCGCGGGCGGCGGCGTGTCGTAGCTGCGGCGCCAGATCAGGACCTGCTCGTCGCCATACTTGGCCGCCGTCTCGGCCTTGTTCAGGCCGGCGAGCGCACCGTAGCTGCGCTCGTTGAGGCGCCACGCATGGACCACGGGGATATACATGAGGTCCATTTCGTCCTGCACGTACCAGAGCGTGCGGATCGCGCGCTTGAGCACCGAGGTGTAGGCGATGTCGAAACGGTAGCCCCCTTCCTTGAGCAATCGTCCCGCCTGGCGCGCTTCGGCGGCGCCTTTCTCTGTCAAGTCGACATCGACCCAGCCAGTGAAGCGGTTTTCCTTGTTCCACGTCGATTCGCCGTGGCGGATCAGGACCAGTTTGTACATGGGAGCTTTCCGAGGGGATTCAGGGTTGAAAGGGATGCGGGAGGCCGCCGACGCTGCCTGAGGCGGCCGTCTGTCGAACTTTAAGCATCCGGAACCTCAAATGATCGAAGTCGGCGAGCCGTTGCGTCAAGCAGATATTTTATAATGCGGGCTCGCCTCTCTACCGAACGGACTTTTGTGAGCTTCTTTGCCAACTATCTGAATATTGCGCTGATCGCCATCGCGCTCGTCTCCGGTGTGCTGCTCGCCTGGCCGACGATCACGCGGCGCGGCCATGGGCTGTCCGCGGCCGATGCCACGCAGTTGATCAACCGCCGCAACGCGGTGGTGCTCGATGTGCGCACCGCCGAGCAGTATGGCCAGGGGCATTTGCCGCAGGCGCGCAACTATCCTTTCGAAGAGCTGACGGCGAAGGCGTCGCAAATCTCGAAGAACAAGGGCACGCCGCTGCTGCTCGTGTGCCAGAACGGCCAGCGCGCCCGCAAGGCGGAGCAAGTCCTGACTGATGCGGGCTATGCCGAAGTGTATTCGCTGCAGGGTGGGCTCGAGGCGTGGCAAACTGCCGGAATGCCGGTGGTCAAATAAGGAGAGCCGCACCATGAGTAGTGAGTCCAGCACGAATGCAGCGCAGGTCGAAAGCAAGGTCGTGATGTATAGCACGACGGTCTGCCCGTATTGCCAGATGGCCGAACGCTTGTTGAAGGCGCGCGGCGTCGAGCATGTCGAGAAGATCCTGATCGATCGCGAGCCCGGCCGGCGTCAGGAAATGATGACGCGCACCGGGCGCCGCACCGTGCCGCAAGTCTTTATCGGCGAGCAGCATGTCGGCGGTTTCGATGACCTCTCGGCGCTCGACCGACAGGGCGGACTGGTACCGCTGCTGCAGACGATCTGAGCGCGGTGGGCGGCACGGCTGGCTGTTCCTGACTTCCGGACACAGCAGGCCTGCCGCAGCTGGGTGTTTCATCCGTGCGCCTCGCAGGGCGGTTTTCGCCTGCTGGGCGCTTCTTCATGGTAGCGCGGCATACGTTTCATTGTTTTTCCACCAAGGAATTTTTTATGTCAGACCAGCAGAATACCCAGCCGTTCTTCAACATCCAGCGTATCTACCTGAAGGATCTGTCGCTCGAACAGCCGAATTCGCCGAGCATCTTCCTCGAAACGGAAATGCCGTCGGTCGAGGTCGAAGTCGACGTGAAGGCTGAGAAACTGGCCGAAGGCGTGTTCGAAAGCATCGTCACGGGCACCATCACCGCGAAGGTCAAGGACAAGGTCGCCTTCCTCGTCGAAGCCAAGCAGGGCGGCATCTTCGATATTCGCAACATCCCGGCCGACCAGCTCGATCCGCTGCTCGGCATTGCCTGCCCGACGATTCTGTTTCCGTATCTGCGTTCGAATATCGCCGACATGGTCACGCGTGCGGGCTTTCCGCCGATCCATCTCGCCGAGATCAACTTTCAGGCGCTGTATGAGCAACGCCTCGCGCAATTCCAGGCGCAGCAAGTTGCCTCGAACGGCGGCGACAACCCGATCGTGATCGGCGAAACCGCGCCGCGCACGCACTAGGCCGCGGTACGCTCGATGAAAGTCGTCGTGCTCGGCGCGGGCGCGTGGGGCACGGCGCTTGCCGCGCATCTCGGCGAGCGCCACGACACCGTATTGTGGGCGCGCGATCCGGCGCTGGTCGCCACGCTTGCGCGTGAGCGCCGCAACGATGCCTATCTGCCCGGCACCGTCCTTCCTGATTCGATTCACTTCGAAAGCGATCTGCCTTCGGCGGTTCGCCATGCCTGCGACGACGACGCGCTGGTGGTCGTCGCGACGCCGGTCGCGGGCCTGCGCGAAAGCTGCGTCGCCATGCGCGAGCAGGCTTGCGTGCCGGCCAACCTGATCTGGCTGTGCAAGGGCTTTGAACGCGAGACGCACCTGCTGCCGCATCAGGTCGTCGATGCGGAGCTCGGCGCGCATCCGCATGCGGGCGCGCTGTCGGGGCCGAGCTTCGCACGCGAAGTCGCCGCGCATCTGCCGGTGGCGCTGACGATCGCGAGCGTGTCGGCGCAATGCCGCAAGCGTACCGTCGAGGCCTTCCACGCGGGTGCGATGCGCATCTATACGGGCGACGACGTGATCGGCGTCGAGGTCGGCGGGGCCGTCAAGAACGTGCTTGCGATCGCGACGGGGATCGCCGACGGACTCGCGCTCGGCCTCAATGCGCGCGCGGCGCTCGTCACGCGCGGCCTGGCCGAGATGACGCGGCTCGGTGTGGCGCTCGGCGGGCATGCGGATACGTTCACCGGCCTCACGGGCGTGGGCGATTTGATCCTCACTGCGACCGGGGATCTGTCGCGCAACCGGACGGTCGGGCTCGAACTTGCGAAGGGTCGCTCGCTCGCGGACATTCTCGGCAGTCTTGGGCACGTCGCCGAGGGGGTGCGCTGCGCGCAGGCTGTCGCGGCGCTCGCGCGCGAACATTGCGTCGAGATGCCGATCACCGAAGCGGTCTGCGCCGTGCTGTTCGACGGCGTTTCACCAGGGGCGGCGGTCGACGCACTCCTCAGACGCGATGCCCGTTCGGAAAATATCGGCGTTGCCTGAGCCGTATCTTCTTATTCTCCACCCGAGAAATCGTTCTGGCGCCACGCTTCGTACGCCACGACTGCGACCGTGTTCGACAGGTTGAGACTGCGATTGCCCGCGCGCATCGGCAGTCTCACACGCTGCGTACTGTCGAATTGCGCGAGCACATCGGCGGGCAGGCCGCGCGTTTCCGAGCCGAACACGAACCAGTCGCCGGGCTCGAATGCGCGGCCGTGAAAGGGGCTCGAGCCTCGTGTCGTGAAAGCGAACATGCGCGAGGGGACGGGTTGTTCCTTGGCGATAAAGGCCGCCCAGTCGGGATGAACCGACATCTGCGCATACTCGTGATAGTCGAGGCCCGCGCGCCGCATCTTCGCGTCGTCGAGCGGAAAGCCGAGCGGCTCGATCAAATGCAGGCGTGCGCCCGTGTTTGCGCACAGGCGAATCACGTTGCCGGTGTTCGGCGGAATTTCGGGGTGAACCAGGACGACGTTGAACATAGTGGAAGGTACTCAGGGTCTCAGGGCTTCGGCGTGCGCAGGATCACGAAGGCGGTGACGCGCGCGGCGCCGGCCTGTTTCAACGCACGGGCGGCCGCGTCCAGCGTTGCGCCAGAAGTCATCACATCGTCGACCAGGCCAATATGGCGCGCACGGACAGCCGCCGCTCGCGGAACGTCGAATGCGCCCCGCATATTGAGATGACGCTCCGCGCCCGGCAGTTCGGCTTGCGCACGCGTATCGCGGGAGCGCTTCAGTAGCCGCGCGACAGCCGGTCGGCGCAGATGACGGGCAAACGGACGCGCGATTTCCCACGCCTGGTTATAACCGCGCGACGCAAGTCGGCGCGACGAGAGCGGCACCGGCGCGATCACATCGGGCAGCACGATGCCGGCCGCGAGCGCGCGTCGGGCAAGCGTCGACGCGAGGCAGCCGGCCAGCGCGAGCCGCCGATGGAATTTGAGTGCGAGTACGAAAGCGTCGGCGGGCGCCGCATAGTCGGCGACGCACAGCGCCGCGTCGAGGGCCGGCGCAGCGGCGATGCACCGGCCGCAAAGCAGCGGCTGCGGTAAGCGATCCGAGTCCACGCATGCGCCGTCATTCGCCAGGCTTGCCAGCGGGTCTGGCAGCGCATGGGAGGCTTCGGCACCGTGTAGCACAGTGGCCGCGGCGAAACCCCTCGGCGCAGGGGCGCTCTCCGAGGCCGCCAGTGGCAGCGCGCAACGCGCGCAGCGTACGCATGCGTCTTCGAGGCAGGCCGCGCATCCGCCGCAGATCACGCGCGCGCCCGACACCCCGCAGCCCGCGCATGCGCTGGGCAACGCAAGCGGCAGCGCGCCCGCGATCAGGCGTGAGAACAGGTCGGTGGCACGTTTCATCGGGCATGGAGAAAATCGGTGAGCGAGTATACTGCCCAGCTTCGTCGCGGACGTTCGCGAACCCTGAGATCCGATGTCCTCCTCCTACACCGATTCGGTCCGGCCGGATGCTGATATCCGTCGCATCACCCGTATTTTCGACCGGCGTGCCGCGTCGTTCGGTGATGTTGCCTTCCTGCCGCGCGAAGTCGCGCAACGAATGCGTGAGCGGCTCGATTACATAAAGGTCGCGCCTACGACGGTACTCGACGCGGGCTGCGGCCGCGGCGACGATTTTGCCTCGCTTGCGGAGCGCTTTGCGCAGTCGACGGTATTCGGCATCGATGCGTCGGGCCGCATGCTCTCGCACGTGGCGAGCCTCATCGCACCCGCAAGCGGGCTGCAACGGCTCCTGCCGGGCGCGATTCGCGACCGCTTCACCGCGCGCCGTCCGCCGCTCGTGCAGGGTGACTTCGGCGCGTTGCCGTTTGCACCGGCCGCGTTCGACCTGATCTGGTCGAATCTTGCGCTGCACTGGCATCCCCGGCCACATGAAGTTTTTCCCGAATGGAACCGTGTCTTGAAAACTGGCGGCCTGCTGATGTTCAGCACGCTCGGACCCGATTCCCTCAAGGAGCTTCGCGCCGCCCTGGCCGAAATTGGGTCGGACAACCGTGCGGCCGCCGGACAAGTCGCCGCTCGACCGGTTTTGAATCCGCCGCCCGGTCCCCCCGATCGGGGCGTGATCGCATTCACGGATATGCACGACTTCGGAGACATGCTTGTCAACAGTGGCTTCGAGGTCCCGGTGATGGACGTCGAACGCTTGACCGTGACCTATCCGAGCGCCGAAAAACTGCTCGCCGATGTGCGCCGTTGGGGCGCGTATCCGTTCGCGGATCGCGCCTTCGAAGGCCTCGCGGGTAAACGCTGGCGAGCCGCACTGTGCACCGCGCTGGAGCGCGCGCGACGCTCCGACGGGACGCTCGCGCTGACCTTTGAACTCGTCTACGGCCATGCATGGAAGGCCGTGCAGACGATGACGCCCGAAGGCCATGCAATCGTCCGCGCGGATCAGATCGGCGGCCGGCGCGGCCGTGCGTAATCAATGCGCACAGTGTGCCGGAGGCGGACTGAAAGGTTCGTCGAACGCCCGGAAACGGCCGTCCGGCGTGCCTTCTGCGCGGGTCGAGGTTGCTTGTCGTGCGGGGGCAAACCCGCCTATAATGCGTCCGTTTGCGAGTGGGGTCCTACGAGGCCGGTAATGCACGCTTACAGTGAAGGGGTCGAGGACGAACCGGTGCTCAAGGACTGGATGCTCAAGCGTAACTGCTCGGTATCCCCACGCCAGTTTTTCTTCTTTTACGCGTCACTGTGTGTCGTGTCGTTGCTGGTCGGGTTGACGGTCGTGCTTTGGGGAGCGTGGCTGGTATTGCCGTTCACCGGTCTGGACCTGCTCGCAGTGGGAGTTGCTTTTGTGATTTATGCACGGCACGCAGTCGATTACGAATATATCCGCCTGTGCGAACACCGTCTCGTCATCGAGCGGGTGTCGGCCGATCGGGTTTCGTTGTTCGAATTCAATCCGCGCTGGGTGAGGGTCGAGCCTGGTGCGACGCCTCGCGATCGAATCACGCTGCACTCCGCCGGACAATCCGTCATGATCGGGCAGCATCTGGCCTGGCACCGCCGCGCGCAATTTGCGAGCGAGCTGCGTACCTGGTTGCGACGCTGTGCCTGACATCGAACGGCGAGGGTTTGAGGTAATTTTGGGTAAGGAAGCCATGAAAATAAAGAAGCGAGCCCTCGCGGTTCTGCTCGCGGGCGGAAGTTTGCTGACCGCCGGGGTGGCCCAGGCGGTCAACGACAGTCCGGGCGGTCCCGCGCTGTATGAGCTGAACTTTCAGACGCCGGCGACCAATATTGCCGAGACGCTCTACAGCCTGCACACGATGATGCTGATCATCTGTCTGGTGATTTTCCTCGGCGTGTTCGGGGTCATGTTCTATTCGATCTTCGCGCACCGTAAATCGCGTGGTCATCAACCCGCGCATTTTCACGAAAGCACCACGGTCGAAATCATCTGGACCGTCGTGCCGTTCCTGATTGTCATCCTGATGGCGCTGCCGGCCACCAAGGCCGTCGTCGCGATGAAGGACACTTCCAACGCCGACCTGACCGTCAAGGTCACCGGCTATCAGTGGAAATGGGGCTACGACTATGTCAACGGCCCGGGTGAAGGCATCTCGTTCATCTCGACGCTGACCACGCCGCGCGCGGAGGTCGAAGGCACCCAGCCGAAGAGCGACCTCTACCTCCAGGAAGTCGACAACCCCCTCGTCGTACCGGTCAACAAGAAGGTCCGCATCATCACGACGGCCGCCGACGTGGTCCACTCGTGGTACGTGCCGGCGTTCGGCGTCAAGCAGGATGCGATTCCGGGCTTCACGCGCGACACGTGGTTCAAGGCCGATCGGGTCGGTACCTTCCGCGGCTTCTGCACCGAGCTGTGCGGCAAGGACCATGCCTTCATGCCAGTGGTGGTCGATGTGCTCTCCGACGCCGACTATGCGAAGTGGGTCGACGATCAGAAGAAGAAGATGAGCGCCGCGGCCGACGATCCGAACAAGACCTATACGATGGCGGAGCTGCAAACGCGCGGCCAGACGGTCTACACGACGAACTGCGCGGTCTGCCACCAGGCGAACGGCAAGGGCGCAGGCGCGTTCCCGGCGCTCGACGGCGACGCGCTCGTCAAGGGCCCGCTCTCGGACCATATTAGTATTGTGCTGCACGGCAAGCAGGAAGCCGGCAAGCCGGCGATGCCGAATTGGGACAAGACGCTCAGCGATGTCGAGATCGCCGCGGTGGTCACGTACGAGCGCAACGCGTGGGGTAACCACACGGGCGAAGTTGTCCAGCCGAAGCAAGTGGCCGCCGCGCGCGACGGCAGCAAGACCTAGGAGAATCAGCATGTCCACGATCACCGATCACGAACACGCCGGCCATGGCGCGCACGAGGGTCACGACCACGCGCACGACCTTCCACACGGATGGCGCCGCTGGCTGTACGCGACGAACCACAAGGACATCGGTACGTTGTACCTGTTGTTCTCGTTCATCATGTTCCTCATAGGCGGCGTCATGGCGCTGTTGATCCGCTCGGAGCTGTTCGAGCCGGGTCTGCAGATCATGCGGCCGGAATTCTTCAACGAGCTGACCACGATGCACGGCCTGCTGATGGTGTTCGGCGCGATCATGCCGGCGTTCGTCGGCTTTGCGAACTGGATAGTGCCGCTGCAGATCGGCGCGTCGGACATGGCGTTCGCGCGAATGAACAACTTCAGCTTCTGGCTGCTGCCGATCGCGGGCGTTTTGCTGTCGGCCTCGTTCCTCGTGCCGGGTGGCGCGACCGCGGCCGGCTGGACGCTCTACGCACCGCTGTCGGTACAGATGGGTCCGGGCATGGACCTCGGGATCTTCGCGCTCCACTTGATGGGTGCCTCGTCGATCATGGGCGGGATCAACATCATCGTGACGATCCTGAACATGCGCGCGCCGGGCATGACGCTGATGAAGATGCCGATGTTCGCGTGGACCTGGCTGATCACCGCGTTCCTGCTGATCGCCGTGATGCCGGTGCTCGCGGGCGCGATCACGATGGTGCTGTTCGACCGCCACTTCGGTACCTCGTTCTTCAACGCGGCCGGCGGCGGCGACCCGGTGCTCTACCAGCATATCTTCTGGTTCTTCGGGCACCCCGAGGTCTACATCATGATCTTACCGGCCTTCGGGATCATCTCGCAGGTCGTGCCGGCCTTCTCGCGCAAGCCCCTGTTCGGCTATAGCTCGATGGTCTATGCGACCTCGTCGATTGCCGTGCTCTCGTTCATGGTCTGGGCGCACCATATGTTCGTGACCGGCATGCCGGTCACCGGCCAGTTGTTCTTCATGTACGCGACGATGCTGATCGCGGTGCCGACCGGCGTGAAAGTGTTCAACTGGACGGCCACGATGTGGCGCGGTTCGCTGACGTTCGAAACCCCGATGCTGTTCGCGATCGGCTTCCTGTTCGTGTTTACGATGGGCGGCTTCACGGGCCTGATCCTGTCGGTCGCGCCGCTCGACATCGCGATGCACGGGACGTACTACGTGGTGGCCCACTTCCACTATGTGCTCGTCGCGGGTTCGCTGTTCGCGTTGTTCTCGGGCTGGTACTACTGGTCGCCGAAATGGACCGGCTGGATGTATAACGAGACGCGCGGCAAGATCCATTTCTGGAGCTCGCTGATCAGCTTCAACGTAACGTTCTTCCCGATGCACTTCCTGGGACTGGCTGGCATGCCGCGACGCTATGCCGACTACCCGGCACAGTTCACGGACTTCAACCAGATCGCGACGATCGGTGCGTTCTGGTTCGGTCTCTCGCAGGTCTACTTCCTGTTCTTCGTCGCGCTGCCGACCTATCGCGGCCACGGCGAACACGAGAAGGCCGGCGACAAGCCGTGGGACGGCGCGACCGGCCTCGAATGGACAATTCCGAGCCCGGCACCGTTCCATACGTTCGAAACGCCGCCGACGGTCGAGTAAGTTCTGATTGGGATGGCGCCCCGCCCCGTGCTGCTGTTGCAGCCACGCCGCCGGGGCGCCTTGCAAGCGCGAGCAGGACAGGGTTTGTATGAGTAGCTTGAGTAGCAGGACGGTGAAATGACGGTGCATCGACAAAAGACACTGCCGGAAGACGCGGCAGCACGAAAGGCCGCTGTGCGGCGCAGCAACTGGCGCCTTGGGCTGATCTTGTGCGCGGTTGCGGCGGTGTTTTTTGCCAGTGCGATCATCCAACAGTTGCATGCACACTGAATCGAAGGTCGTGACGATGAACGCAGCAGGCGGGCCGGACGACGAGGCCGACAAGGCGGCGACTAACCGGCCGATCCGTTTTGGCGAATCGTTTAAGGCCGTGTTCTGGTCGTTCTTCGGGGTGCGCAAGCGGAGCGATCTCGAGCGCGACGCGGCACGGCTCAATCCGATTCATGTCGTCATCGCGGCGTTCCTGTTGATGGCGGTTTTTATCGGCTTGCTGATCACGGTGGTGCACTTCGTCACGGCGAAGTGAACGAAGTCACGGAATACCAAAAACGGATCGAAGTGGAGAATCCAAGATGAACGCTCAGAACCAGAGCCCTTACTACTTTATTCCGCAGCCATCGCGGCATCCGATCACCGCAGCGATCGGTCTGTTGTGCATGATGTTTTCGCTGGCCGCCTGGCTCAATGGCGAGGCGCTTGCGCCACTCGGCTTCGTGGTCGGGCTCGCCTGGCTGCTGTTCGTGCTCTGGCACTGGTTCGGCGACTCGATCTCCGAATCGGAAGGCGGCCGGTATGGCCTGCACGTCGACAAGTCGTATCGATGGAGCATGAGCTGGTTCATCTTTTCCGAAGTGATGTTCTTCAGCGCGTTCTTCGGTGCGTTGTTCTACACGCGTGAATTTGCCCAGGTGGCGCTCGGCAGCCTCGACAGCAAATTGCTGTGGCCCGACTTCGCGGCGGTGTGGCCCAACAATGGCCCGGCGAACCTCGTGGCCCACTTCAAGTCGATGACCCCGTGGCCGGTGCCGACCATCAACACCGCACTGCTCCTGAGCTCGGGTGCGACGCTGACGGTCGCTCACCATGCGCTGCGCGAAGACCATCGCAAGAAGACGATATTCTGGCTCGCGGCGACAATCCTGCTTGGCGTGACCTTCCTGTTCTTCCAGGGCTTCGAATATTTCCACGCCTACAACGAGCTGAACCTGAAGCTGAGCTCGGGCGCCTACGGCTCGACATTCTTTCTGCTGACCGGCTTCCACGGCTTCCACGTGACGCTCGGTGCGCTGATGTTGACGGTCGTGCTGGTGCGTGTGATTCGCGGTCACTTCAAGCCCGATCACCACTTCGCATTCGAAGGCGCCGCCTGGTACTGGCACTTCGTGGACGTGGTCTGGCTCGGGCTGTACGTGGTGGTCTACTGGATGTAAGCGAAGGCCTCGCATGGGGGCGGTGCGCGGGAGGGCTTACTTCCGCGGCCGGCCCCTTCGACTGCCCCGCTGTAAGCACGACGCCGCCCCTCCGGGCGGCGTTGTCGCTTGCAGGGTGGGCAGGCTCAGCGGCCCATGGGTATGCCGGTGCTCTGGATCCAGCCCATCCAGTGGGCGAACAGGATGAACAGGAACAGGCTGATCGACAGGCCCACGCGAGTCGCGAGGGACCAGACCATGCGCTTGGACTTGCCCTTGTCGTGCATCATGAAATACAGGGCCGAGGCCATGCTGGCGATGATCAGGGCGAAAGCGATGGGAACAAGGATGTGCATGAATCGAACCACGATGGCGATGCCGGTGATTATCGCACTGGCCCCGCCGGGTTGCCGGCCTGAGCGTCGCGGCGCGCGGCCGGCGTGGGAGATTCCGGGCCGTGCCTCGGAATCCCGCATACCCCGTGCCCGAGGGCAGGGAGGGCGGCCGTGCTGAAAGGGCAGCTGAAGATTTCATTCTGGCCTGCGCTGCTCGTGCTCGCAGTCGTGGTGCTGACGACACGGCTCGGCTTCTGGCAGTTGTCGCGCGCGCACCAGCGCGAAGCCCTGAACGCCCATATGCTCGAGTATCGGTATGAGACGCCGATTCCGATCGACGGCAAGCGCTTGCCTCTCGCGTCGATCGAATATCATCGGGTCGTCGCTCGCGGCCGCCTGATGCCGGAGCGCGTCGTTCTCCTCGACAATCGCCCGTATCAGGACCAGCCCGGCTTCTATGTCGTGATGCCGCTGGCGCTCGACGGCGGCGGTACCGTGCTCGTGAATCGCGGCTGGCTGCCACGCAATTCGGAGGATCGCACGCAGATCGGTTCGTTCAGGACGCCGGCCGACGAAGTCGAAATCGTCGGAGTCGCGCGCGCGAATGCGAGCGAGGCATTCGAGCTGGGCCATGGCGGTTCGGCGCCGCATACGAAGATTCGGCAGAATCTCTCGATCGACGAGTATGCGAACGAGACCGGCTTGCCGCTTCAGTCGTTCGTGATCCAGCAAACCAGCGCGCTCGACGATGGCCTCGTGCGTGACTGGCCCGTACAGACCGCCGATGCACAGCGCAACTACGGCTATATGTTCCAATGGTGGGCGATGGCTATCGCCGCGCTTGGATTCGGCCTCTATGCCGCGCGGCGTGCGGCGCGTTCACATTCGCAAGACAAAGAATGAAGGATGGACAGTTTGACTGATTCGAATCGCTCCCCAAGCTCGCAAGACCCGCAACCCGTACGCGGCAGCTGGAACAGAGGGCGCTGGATGCTGCTGCTGATCATCGGCATCTGTGTGGCGCCTGTGATCGCGTCTTACCTGACCTACTACGTGATCAAGCCGCGCGGTGGCATGACCAACTACGGCGAGCTCGTCGAGCCGCAGCGGCCGATCCCACCCGATCTCCATGTCCAGGACGAGCAGGGCAAGGATATGCTGTTGAGCACGCTCACCGGCCAATGGCTGATGGTCGCGGTCAATCCGAGTGCCTGTGACGACGCGTGCGCGCAGAAGCTCTATTTCATGCGGCAGGTGCGGCTCACGCAGGGCGCCGAGCGCGAGCGCGTGCGCACGGTCTGGCTGCGCACCGATGCGGACCCCGTGCCCGACAAGGTGCTCAAGGCCTATGGCGGCACGCGCATGCTGGTCGCCGATCCCGCGGCGGTTGCGGGCTGGTTGCAGGCCGCGCCGGGAACGCAGGATACCGACCATATCTATCTCGTCGATCCGAACGGTAACCTGATGATGCGTTTCCCGAAAAACCCCGATCCGTCGAAGATGAAGAGCGATCTGAGCAAGCTGCTGAAGATCAATACGGGTCTGGGCAAGCCGAGCTAGCACGATGTTCATACTTCAGCTCGGACTGATCGGTCTGTGTGTCGCGCTCGTGCCGCTGTCGTACGTGTGGGGCAGCGGCGACCCCGACAAGTTTCGCAAGCTTGTCTGGGTCACGACCTTCCTTACGCTCGATCTCGTGATGTTCGGCAGCTTTACGCGGCTGACCGACTCCGGGCTCGGCTGCCCTGACTGGCCCGGCTGTTATGCATCCGCGTCGCCGTTCGTTGCCCATGCGCAGATTCATGCGGCCCAGGCAGCCATGCCGAGCGGGCCCGTGACGATGAGCAAGGCATGGATCGAGATGGTCCACCGCTATATCGCGATGGCCGTCGGAGTGTTGATCATTGCGCAGGTGCTGATCGCGTGGCTGCGCCGCAGGCGCCTCGCGATCAACCCGTGGGGGCCGACCGCGCTGCTGGTGCTGGTCCTGGTGCAGGGGGCGTTCGGTGCGTGGACCGTCACGCTCAAGTTGCAGCCCGTCATCGTCACGACCCATTTGCTGCTCGGTCTCGCCTTGCTGGCCGGACTCGGCCTGCTTGCCGCGAGCAGGTCGGCTTCGGTGGCGGGGCGGGGCGCGGATGCCGGCGGAAGATCTTCCGCGCTGCTCGTCCTGCCGTCGAGCGCGCGTTGGCGCCGCGCGGCGCTGCTGGGCCTGGCCCTGCTCGTGATCCAGATCGCGCTAGGCGGCTGGGTCAGCACGAACTATGCGGTGCTCGCGTGTACGGATTTCCCGACGTGTAACGGCCAGTGGCTGCCCGCCATGGATTTCGTGAACGGCTTTCATCTATGGCGTGCGCTCGGCCGTACCGGAGATGGCGGATACATCACACAGGATGCGCTGGTCGCGATTCATTGGACTCACCGGACCTTCGCATTCGTCGTGTTCTTTTACGTCGGGGCGCTCGCGCTCCGGCTGCGCACCGACCCGGCGCTGCGTCGTCTCGCGACGGGCCTGCTCGCCGTGCTCGTGATTCAGCTCGCCAGCGGCCTCGCCAATGTGCTGCTCTCCTGGCCGTTGCCCGTCGCGGTCGCGCATAACGGTGGTGCAGCGGTCCTGCTGCTCTTGCTATGCATGCTAAACTTTCGCTTCGTCTCCCGTCGCGCAAATTCCGTCACTGCACCTTCGCAGCTTGGCGTGAGCGCCTGATCCCGCCATGACCGCATCTGCCCTATCGACGTCGCCCGGCAATCGCATCGCCCAGTACTGGTCGCTGACGAAGCCGCGTGTCACGCAACTTGCAGTGTTCTGCGCGGTGATCGGGATGTTCCTGTCGACGCACGGCATGGTGCCCTGGAAACCGCTGATCGGCGGCACGATCGGCATTTGGCTGCTCGCGGGCGCCGCGTTTGCGGTCAACTGCCTGGTCGAGCAGAAGGTCGACGCCATGATGCGCCGGACCGCCTGGCGCCCCTCGGCACGCGGCGAGATCACGCCGGTGCAGATCATCGTGTTTTCGTCGATCCTCGGCGGCCTCGGCATGTGGACGCTCAACACGTTCACCAATCCCCTCACGATGTGGCTGACCTTCGCGACCTTCGTCGGCTATGCGGTGATCTACACGATCATTCTCAAGCCCGCGACGCCGCAGAACATCGTGATCGGCGGCGCCTCCGGCGCCATGCCGCCCGCGCTCGGCTGGGCCGCGGTCACGGGCGCGCTGCCTGCCGATGCCTGGATCCTCGTCCTGATCATCTTTGCGTGGACCCCGCCGCATTTCTGGTCGCTCGCGCTCTATCGCCGCGCCGACTACGAAAAGTCCGGCCTGCCGATGCTGCCCATCACTCACGGCGAGCGGTTCACCGGCCTGCACATTCTTCTCTACACGATCGTGCTGTTCGGCGTCACGCTGCTGCCTTATGCGACGCGCATGAGCGGCCTCGTCTACCTTGCTTCGGCGGTCATACTCGGCGCGATCTATCTCGGCTATGCGTGGAAGCTTTGGCGCCACTACGACGATGCGCTCGCGCGAAGTGCGTTTCGCTACTCGCTCGTCTACCTGTCGCTGCTGTTCGCGGCCCTGCTGATCGATCACTACGTGCCGCTCGGCATTGGCCTCTGAATGTTCGAAGCGCGCTTTCGGGGAACGTGGGGCATGTGGGATACGTGGAGTTTGCAGGGCCGGGTCTCGCGGGGGTGGGCGGTTGCGCTCGCATGGTGCGTAATCGGCACACTCGGGATCCTTCTCGCTGGCTGCTCCAAGCCCGCCTTCCAGAACATCGACATCACGGGCAACACCAGTTTCCCGACCGACTTCTCGCTGCCTGACACCAGTGGCAAGGTCCGCACGCTTGCCGACTATAAGGGCAAGGCTGTCATCCTGTTCGTGGGCTATACCCACTGCCCGGACATCTGCCCCGCGACGATGGCCGAGTTGAGCGAAGCGATGAAGCAGCTCGGCTCCGATGCATCACGCGTTCAGGTGCTGTTCGTCACGCTCGACCCTTCGCGCGATACACCGCCGGTGCTCTTGCAATACGTGCATGCCTTCAGCCCGGCCTTTGCCGCGCTGCGGCCAGCTTCGGATGCCGCGCGCGATGCGTTCGCGAAGAACTTCAGGCTGGTCTACGCGAAGGTGCCCGGCACGACTGCCGACAACTACACCCTCGATCACACCGCTGCGAGCTATGTGTTCGATCCGGACGGCCATTTGCGCCTGTATGTGCGTGATGGCCAGGGGCCCGATCCGTGGGTCCACGATCTCAAGCTACTGCTCAAGTCCTGAGGTCTGGTTCGGCGTTCGGACCTTAGGGCGCGGTGAGCGGCGCTTACCCAGACGATTCTTCCAAGGCGGGTCCCGTTTCAAAACCGGGACATCCGTCGGTCCGTCGATCGTTTTCCATCGAAGGGTCCAATGACGCGCGTCGCCCCGGCCGCTCCAGCCGCGGCCCAGCCTGAGCCTCAGCCTGAGCCCAGCCCAGCCCAGCCCAGCCTCGGCCTCCGCCCAGCCTCAGCCCGCCCAGCCCGAGCTCCAGCTCCAGCTCCAGCTCCAGCTCCAGCCCCAGCCCCAGCCCCAGCTCCAGCTCCAGCTCCAGCTCCAGCTCCAGCTCCAGCCCCAGCCCCAGCCCCAGCCCCAGCCCCAGCCCCAGCCCCAACGTAGTCCCCGTTCACAACCTGCAGCCCTGTAGCCCCATAGACATCCATTGCCACCGGATTTCGACGACCCTTCCTATCCGCTTTGCCTCCTATCCTTTGCGTGCTATCGACTGGTACTAACGTGGACTAGGACATACCCTGATAATACTTTCAGTTAATTCTCATGAATCGTCTCAAAACCCTTTCTGGTCAAGCCTTTCAGCAAATTAGAACAGTATTTTTGATAAGGTTGACTGGTATTACTTTGGTCCTATAATGGCCCGCAAACAACAGCTGCAATACGCAGCCGACGGAAGTCCGATGGAGACACGCTGGCAAGAGTTGAAACCCGATCCTGACAGCGTTACGCCGCTGTATCTGCAACTCGCGCGCAAGCTTGCCGCCGCGATCCAGGCGGGAGTGTGGTCGGCAGGGGAAGCCCTGCCCTCTGAGCGCGTGCTTTCCGAAGCGCTCGGTGTCTCTCGCGTGACCTCGCGCAAGGCGATTGCCTTGCTCGTCGAGCAGGGCCTGATTCGCCGCACGCAGGGTGCGGGCAGCTTCATCACGCCGCGTCTCGAAGACCCGCTGTCGCAACTGACGGGGTTCTCCGAGATGCTGCGGCGGCGCGGCTTTACGCCGAGCTCGCAGTGGATCACGCGGGAAATCGTGCCGGCCAATCGCGCCGAGGTGATCCAGCTGGGTCTCTCGCCGACCGCGGCGGTTGCGCGGCTGCGGCGCTTGCGGCTCGCGGACGATGTGGTCATGGCGATCGAGCATTCGACGTTTCCGGCTGCATTGATTCCGGATCCGAGCGCGGTCGGTGACTCGCTGTACGCATTCCTCGACCGGCGCGGCCTGTCGATCATGCGGGCTTTGCAGCATTTCCGTGCGGTCAATGCGACCGATGAAATCGCCGAGCGCATGGGCATCGCGCCCGGCGAGGCGCTGCTGTTGATCACCCGTATTGGCTACACGGCCGAGCAGCGCGCGATTGAACTGACGGACACGTATTGCCGCAATGACTACTACGACTTCGTTGCGGAACTCAGACGTTAGACGTTTGCCTCTGCCGCGCCAAACATGAAGGACCGAATGTGCTGACTGGCAATATCCTGACACCGGCCGGCTGGCGCCATGGCCGAATCGAGATCGAAGCGGGACGCATCGTTGCGCTCGACCTGATCGAGGCCGGGCCCGTCGATCCGTCGCGCAACGACGCTCCCTACATCCTGCCGGGCTTTATCGACCTGCACGTGCACGGCGGTGGCGGCGCCGACACGATGGAGGGCGGCGAGGCCGCCGTGACGATGGCGCGTCTGCATGCGCGTTACGGCACCACCAGCCTGCTCGCGACGACCATGACCGCCCCGCGCCATACCTTGCGTGCCGTGCTCGTCGAACTCGGCGAGATCGCGCGTGAACGGCCGACGGGTGCGGCGCGCATGCTCGGCGTGCATCTCGAAGGCCCATACATCAGCCCGTCGAAGCTCGGCGCGCAGCCGCCCGAGGCGATCGTCGCGGTGCTCGACGAAGTGCTCGACTACCTGAGCATCGCGCCGATCAAGGTCGTGACGCTCGCACCTGAAATCAGCGGGCATCCGCGCATCATCGCGGAGCTCACCGCACGTGGCGTGCGCGTGCAGATCGGCCACACGCTGGGCAGCTACGACGAGGGCGTGAATGCGCTGCGTCACGGCGCCTCCGGTTTCACGCATCTGTTCAATGCAATGTCGGGCCTGCATCACCGTGAACCCGGCATGGTCGGCGCGGCGCTCGCACATGCGGACTATGCCGAGCTGATCCCCGATTTGCTGCACGTTCATCCGGGTGCGATTCGCGCGGCCTTGCGCGCGATTCCGAACCTTTACTGCGTGACCGACAGCACCGCGGCCGCCGGCATGCCCGATGGTGAATATCGGCTCGGCAGCCAGGGCGTCGTCAAATGCCTGGGGGCTGTGCGGCTGTCCGACGGCACGCTCGCGGGCAGCACGCTGACGATGGACAAGGCCTTGCGCAATCTGGTGTCGCTGGGCCTGCCCCTCGCGGATGTGTCGAACCGGCTGTCGCGTCATGCGGCGGACTATCTCGGTATCACCGACCGAGGCCGTATCGAAGTCGGGGCATGGGCCGATCTGGTCTTGCTGGACCGCGCGCTTGCCCTGCAGATGACTTATGTGGAAGGAGAGGAAATTGTCGTCGAATATGCTTGAAGAAGCGCTCGCGTCGGCCGATGCGGTCGCCGCGCAGCTTGCCGCGCCGCAGGCCGTGAAACAGGTCGCACACGTGCTCGCCTCGCGCGAACGGCAGGTCGCGCTGACCGTCGCGCGCGGCAGCTCGGACCATGCCGCAAGCTATTTCGCGGGACTCGCGATGAGTGTGATCGGCCTGCCGGTTGCCTCATTGCCGATGTCGATCGCGACGCTCGAGCAGGCACCGCTGAAGGTCGCGCATCAGTTCGCTTTCGCGTTCTCGCAGTCGGGCAAGAGCCCCGATCTGGTCGGCACGATGACGGCGCTTCGCGCCGCCGGCGCGCTGACGGTGGCGGCCGTCAACGTCGAGGGCTCGCCGCTCGGCGATGCCTGCGAGTACACGCTGCCGCTGCTCGCGGGGCCGGAGCTGTCGGTCGCCGCGACCAAGAGCTATATCGCGATGCTCGCGATGTCCGCGCAACTGGTGGCCCACTGGAAGGGCGATGCGTCCTTGCTCGCGGCGCTTGAAGGGCTGCCCGACGCGCTACGCGCGGCCGGCGCGCTCGACTGGTCGCCCGCGGTCGAAGCGCTGCGCGATGCCGACCAGATGATGGTGATCGGCCGCGGCCTGTCGCTCGCGATCGCGCAGGAAGCGGCACTCAAGCTCAAGGAGACCTCGGGTATCCAGGCCGAGGCGTTTTCGAGCGCCGAGGTCCGGCACGGCCCGATGGAACTGATCGACCGCGACTACCCGCTGCTCGTGTTCGCGCCGCGCGGACCGGCTCAGCAAGGGTTGCTGACGCTGGCCGCGGATATGCGCAAACGCGGGGCCCGCGTGCTGCTCGCCGCTACCGACGATGTCGCGGAACGCGACCTGCCGCTCGTGACGACGGCCGATCCGATGCTCGACCCGATTGCCGCGGTGGTCAGTTTCTACGTGATGGCAGCCGCTCTGGCCGTTGCGCGCGGACGCAATCCCGATACGCCGCGTCATCTGAAGAAAGTGACTGAAACCCATTGAGTCCGTCGCGCGGACATCAATCGCATGACATACGCCGAGGAGGCGTCGCAATGAATCGCCAGGATCACGAAATTGTATTGCTCGCGCCATTGACCGGCCCGGTGGTACCCATCGAGGACGTACCGGACCCCGTGTTCGCCGGCAAGCTGTTTGGCGACGGGATCGGCCTCGACCCGCTCGACAGCCTGCTCGTCGCACCCTGCGACGGCACGGTCTCGCATCTCGCGCGGACCGGCCATGCCGTGACGCTGACGACCGCTCAAGGGGCGGAATTGCTGCTGCATATCGGCATCGATACGGTTGAGCTCAAGGGAGAAGGTTTCACACCGAAGGTCAGCGAAGGCGAACGCGTCGTGGCCGGACAGCCGCTGATCGAATTCGACGCCGACTACATTGCACGGCGCGCGCACAGCCTCGTCACTGTCGTGGCCATTGCAAACGGCGACGCGTTCCAGATCGCCCGGCGCGGCAGCGGCCCGATGCAGGCGGGGCGCACCATGCTGCTGACGCTGGTGTCGAGCGGCAGTGCCGTCGTGAGCCACGGCGCGACCGATGCCGAGCGCTCGGCGGTGGCCGGCGCGGCAACGGCAGCTGCGGCGACAACCACCGCCTCCGGCGCATCGGCTGCCACCGCGTCGGCGGCAGCAGTCGCGATCTCTGCGGCGGCCTCGGCCGGCACCGTTGTCACCGAGCCGGCGCTCGCAGACACCACCTCGTCCACCGAGGCGCGTGCCGACGTCACGCTGGCACATAAGGGCGGCCTCCATGCACGGCCGGCCGCGCGTGCGCGCGAAGCCGCCCGCAAGTTCGCTTCGAAGGTCGAGCTCCACTACGGTGGGCGCCATGCGCCGCTGAACAGCATCGTGAGCTTGCTTGGCCTCGGCGCGGGCGAGGGCGCGCGCGTGACCGTGATCGCGACCGGCCACGACGCCGAAGCCGCGCTCGCAGCCGTGGTCGCCGAACTCGAACACGAGGCGCAGTCCGAGCGCGAGGAACTGCCGGCCGGCGCCATTTCGCCACCGCCGCCGCCGCGCGCGAACGGTGCGCCGGGCAGGCCGCTCGATCCGAACACCCTGGCAGGCGTCGCCGCCTCGTCGGGGGTCGGTGTCGGCACCCTGGTTCGATGGGACGACGCGGATCTCACCCCGCCCGAACTCGCGAGCGGGACCTCGTCCGCTGAAAGCCGCATGCTCGACAAGGCACTGGAGGCGGTCGACCAGGAACTCAAATCGACCGTGCACAACGCCTCGCAGCGCGGCGCGGTCGGCGAGGCCGGCATCTTCGCGGTGCACCGCGTGCTGCTCGAGGACCCGGCGCTTGTCGATGCGGCGCGCGATCTGATCAGCCTCGGCAAGAGCGCGGGCTTCGCGTGGCGCGAAGCCATCCGCACGCAGACCGCGATGCTCGGCCGGCTCGACGATGCGTTGCTCGCGGAACGGGCTGCCGATCTGCGCGATATCGAGAAGCGCGTGCTGCGCGCGCTCGGCCTGTCGAGCGCGACCCGCACGCGTACGCTGCCCGATGAAGCCGTGCTCGTAGCCGACGAATTCACGCCATCCGATCTTTCGGATCTCGACACCTCGCGCGTGACCGGGCTCGTGACCGCACGCGGTGGCGCGACTTCGCATGCGGCGATCATCGCGCGGCAGCTTGGCATTCCGGCGCTGGTCGCCGTCGGCGACGCGCTGCATGCGATTCCCGACGGCACGACGGTGGTCGTCGATGCGAGCGCGGGCCGCCTCGAATATGCGCCGACGACGCTCGATATCGACCGTGCCCGTACCGAGCGCGCGCGCCTTGCATCGGTCCGCGAATTCAATCGCAAGAGCGCTGCGCAGGCGGCCTCGACGAGCGATGGCCGGGCGATCGAAATCGCGGCCAATATCGCGACGGCCGGCGATGCACAGATCGCCGTCGACAACGGTGCCGACGCGGTTGGGCTGCTGCGCACCGAACTGCTGTTCATCCATCGCAAGCAGGCCCCGACCGTCGAGGAGCATCGCGACAGCTATCAGGCGATCGTCGGCGCGCTTCAGGGGCGCACCGCAATCATCCGCACGCTCGATGTCGGTGCCGACAAGGAAGTCGACTACCTGACCCTGCCGCCCGAACCGAACCCGGCGCTTGGCTTGCGCGGGATCCGTCTCGCGCAGGTACGCCCCGACCTCCTCGAAGACCAGTTGCGCGGCCTGCTCGCGGTGCAGCCCCATGGCGCCGTGCGCATCCTGCTGCCGATGGTGACCGATGCGGGCGAACTGATCCGCTTGCGCGCACGCATCGACGAGCTTCAACGCGAGGTCGGCCGCACCGAGCCGGTCGAGGTCGGCGTGATGATCGAGGTGCCGTCGGCCGCGCTGCTCGCCGACCAGCTCGCGCGTTACGCCGATTTCCTGTCGATCGGCACGAACGATCTGACTCAGTACACGCTTGCGATGGACCGCATGCAGGCCCAGCTCGCCGACCAGGCCGACGGCCTGCATCCGGCCGTGCTGCGCTTGATTGCAGCAACCGCGCAAGGGGCGGCGAAATATGGCCGCTGGGTGGGTGTGTGCGGTGCACTCGCGGGCGATCCGGTGGCGGTGCCGCTGCTGATCGGCCTTGGGGTGACCGAATTGTCCGTGGATCCGGTGTCGGTGCCTGGGATCAAGGCCCGTGTCCGTAAGCTGGACTATCAATTGTGCCGTCAGCGTGCTCAGGATGCTCTGGCGCTCGAGTCGGCACAGGCAGTAAGAGCAGTAAGCCGCGAGATCTGGCCGCTCGAATAGGAGAACCTGACGTGCCGGCCTGACCCTGTCTCGCCTGTCTGCTGCCCCGAACGTCGACGACGGGGCAGCAGATGCACGAGACACGGCAGGCCGGACGTGAGGGCGCCTGGAGGAGACAAAGCCGGCAGCTCGCAAAAGGGGAAGCGCGGTGCGGGAAGTGCACCAGCCAGTAAATCAACGACGAGAACTTCTGGAGAACTATATGGATACCAATCCATTTGCAAAGGTCCAGCGATTGGGGCGCGCCCTGATGCTGCCGGTTGCGGTGCTACCCGTAGCCGGGATTTTGTTGCGGCTTGGACAGCCTGATGTATTCAATATCCCGATGGTCGCGAATGCGGGCGACGCGATTTTCTCGAATCTCGCCTTGCTGTTTGCGATCGGCGTTGCCGTCGGTTTTGCGAAGGACAACAACGGGACCTCGGGTCTCGCAGGTGCGATCGGCTATCTCGTGCAGGTCGCCGTGCTCAAGTCGATCGATCCCAAGCTCGACATGGGCGTGCTTGGCGGGATCATCGACGGTATCGTCGCGGGCATGCTCTACAACCGGTACAAGGACATCAAGCTGCCCTCGTACCTGGCCTTCTTCGGGGGGCGACGTTTCGTGCCGATTGTCACAGGCTTCACCTGCCTGATACTCGGTGCGATCTTCGGTTTCGTGTGGCCGCCGGTCCAGGTGCTGATCTCGAACGTCGGCAACTGGATCGTGACCGCGGGCGCCTTGGGTGCGTTCGTGTACGGCGTGCTGAACCGGCTGCTGCTCGTGACCGGGCTGCATCACATCATCAACAGCCTCTGCTGGTTCGTATTCGGCAGCTTCACGGGCGCCGACGGCAAGGTGGTGACGGGCGACCTGCACCGCTTCTTCGCGGGTGATCCGACCGCGGGCGGCTTCATGGCGGGCTTCTTCCCGATCATGATGTTCGGCCTGCCGGGCGCATGCCTCGCGATGTACCACGCTGCGCCGAAGGGCCGCCGCGCGATCGTCGGTGGGCTGCTGCTGTCGATGGCGCTGACCTCGTTCCTGACGGGCGTGACCGAGCCGATCGAATACGCGTTCATGTTCCTCGCGCCGGTTCTGTACGCGATCCACGCGCTGCTCACGGGCCTGTCGCTCGCGATCTGCAGCGCGCTCGGCATCAAGCTCGGTTTCACCTTCTCTGCGGGTGCGATCGACTACGTGCTCAACTACGGTCTGTCGACCAAGGGCTGGGAAGCGATTCCGATCGGTATCGCCTACTTTTTCGTCTACTACGGCCTGTTCCGCTTCTTCATCAAGAAGCTCAACCTTGCGACGCCGGGTCGTGAGAGCGATGCCGAAATCGCGGCGGCGGAGGCTCCCTCGCCGGTCTTTGGCGGCAGTCTCGATGCGCCGGTCACGGCCAATACGCGTGCGGGCAAGTACATCGCCGCGCTCGGTGGTGCGGCCAACCTCACGGTCATCGATGCCTGCACGACACGTCTGCGCCTGAACGTCGTCGACAGCGATCTCGTGTCCGAGCCGGCCTTGAAGGCTGCGGGCGCACGCGCCTTGTTGCGTCAGGGCAAGACGACGGTGCAAGTGATCATCGGACCGGAAGCGGACTTGATCTCGGATGAAATTCGCCAGGAAGTCGCAAGCGGCGCGGGCCGTGTCGCCGCACCGGCTGCCGCCGCTGCCGCGGCACCCGTCGCGCCGGCCGACCTGGGCCCGCTCGATCCGGAGCCGACGCGCTGGCTTGCCGTGTTCGGCGGTGCAGGCAATGTCGCCGCGCTCGATGCGGTGGCAACCACGCGTTTGCGTGTCGTCGTGCGGGATGTCGAGGCAGTCGACCGCGCGCGTCTCGATACGCTCGATGTCGCATGGGTTGGCGCAGACACGTTCCATATCGTCGTGGGCAATGCCGCCCAGCGCTATGCACAAGTGCTCGGTGCGCGCCTGCCCGCGGGTGGGGCTGCGCCGCAACCCGCTTGACGCTTCGCGATGCAGCGAAGATGCAGGAGCAAGGTCGTTGCGGTGAAGCTGTCGTAACGAAGATGTTGCAGTATGCAGTGATGCAGTAGTAGTGAAGACATTGCGATAATTGGAAGGGCGGCCCGTGAAAAGGCCGCCCTCTTTTTTTATGCGGTCTTCCGCGCACCCGGCCCCAACGCTTCACGCGGCGGGGCCTGCCGATGCGCTGCCTGTCGATCCTCGCGTGCTTCGAACCACAGTGCGCCGATCACGCCCGCCGCGAGCGCGACACCTACCCCGAGAATCCAGCTGAAATACCACATCGTCGAGCTCCTTCAGTACATCACATGGGAATCGCGTTCAATCGTCTCCGCGCTGATCTTGCCGCGCAGCACCCGGTACACCCAGCCGGTGTAGACAAAGATCACCGGCACCAGCACGAGCTTGATGAACAGCATGATTTCGAGCGTGAGCCGGCTCGATGCCGCATCCCATAACGTCAGGCTGCTGCGCGGGTCGAGCGAGGACGGCATCACGAACGGAAACATCGCGCACGCCGCCGTCAGGATCACGCCGATGATCTGCAACCCCGTCGCGAGAAATGTCGCGATCCCGTTGCGCAGGCCGGCGCTCAAGCAGGCGATCAGGCCGGCGAGAGTCGTGACGAGGGGCGCAAGCAGCGTGACCGGGTAGCGGCCGTAGTTCGTGACCCAGAGTCCGGGCGCGGCGATCACTTCCTTGTTCAGCGGGTTAGCGACGCCGTTGCCGTCGACATGGCCGACGATCAGATAGCCGGGCACCCGCGTGAGCACGAAATACCCGCAGACGGCGAACAGCACGAGCGTGAGCAGCGTCGCGATGCGCAGCACAGGCTTGGCGCGCTGCGCGACGATGCCCTCGGTCTTGATCCGCAGAAACGCGGCGCCGTGCGCGACGAGCATCGACACGGCAAGCACGCCGCACAGCAGCGCGAACGGGTTGAGCAAGCCGAAGAAGCTGCCCGTGTAGGTCGAGCGAAGATCGCCGTCGAAGAAGAACGGCACACCCTGCAGCAGATTGCCGAACGCGATGCCGAACACCAGCGACGGCACCGCGCTGCCCGCGAACAAGGCCCAGTCCCAGGCACTGCGCCAGCGCGGGTTGTCGATCTTGCCGCGATAGTCGAAGCCGACCGGCCGCATGAAAAGCGCAAACAGCACGAGCAGCAGGGCGACGTAGAAGCTCGAGAACGATGTCGCATAGACCATCGGCCAGGCCGCGAAGCTCGCGCCGCCGAAGGTGATGAGCCAGGTCTGGTTGCCTTCCCAGGTCGGGCCGATCGCGTTGATGATCACGCGGCGCTCGGTGTCGGTCCGGCCGATGAAGGGCAGCAGGGTGCCGATGCCGAGATCGAAGCCGTCAGTCAGCGCGAAGCCGATCATCAGCAGGCCGAGTAGGCCCCACCAGACCAGCTTGAGGGTTTCATAGTCGAACATCGCGGTTCCTCATTGTCGGCGTTGAGCGTGGGCGAGCCTTGTGCTGCCTGTGTGATTCGTGCGACCGGCGCGTCTGGTCATCCGCGCTCATTGGACGGCCCGCGGTTCGTGGTGGTAACGGCCCGTGTGGAGGGAGGAAGGGCCGCGCCGCGCATACTTGAACATCAGGAACATCTCCACCACGAAGAGCACGGTGTAGAACAGCACGAAGCCGCCAAGGCTGAAATAGAGATCGTTCGGCGTGAGGGTCGACGCCGATGCGCTCGTCGGCAGGATGCCCGCGATGGTCCATGGCTGGCGTCCCATTTCCGCGGTGATCCAACCGAATTCGGCAGCCAGCCAGGGCAGCGGTATCGCGCAGACCGCCCAGCGCAGGAACCAGCGCGAGCGAGGTTTTTCGAGCTTGCCGCGCATCGATAGCCAGCATGCGAGCACGAATGTCAGGAGCAGCAGGATGCCGATTCCGACCATGATCCGGAACGAGAAGAATACCGGCGCAACTTTGGGAATTGACGACACTGCGGCTTGGGCGATCTGCGCATCGGTCGCGTCGACCACACGTGGCGCGATCGGGCGCAGCAATAGCGCATAGCCGAGATCTTGCTGATGCTTTTCGAAAGCGGCGCGCGCAGCCGCTGTGGGACTGCCGGATTTCATTTCCTGCAAGGCCGAATACGCGATGATCCCGCTGCGCACGCGCGCCTCGTTCGAATGGATGATGTCCTTGAGGCCGGTTACCTCGTCGTCGAACGAACGCGTCGCGATCAGGCCGAGCACGTAAGGAATCTTCACCGCATAGTCGGTCCGCTGTTCCTTCTGGTTCGGAATGCCGAACAGCGTGAACGAGGCCGGGGCGGGTGCTGTGTCCCATTCCGATTCAATCGCCGCGAGCTTGGCTTTCTGGACTTCGCCCGTCGTGTAGCCGGACTCGTCGCCGAGCACGATCACGCAGAGTGTCGAGGCAAGGCCAAAGGCGGAGGCGATCGCGCACGAGCGCAGCGCAAACGCGGTATCGCGCCGTTTGAGCAGATACCAGCATGAGACCCCGAACACGAACATCGAGGCAGTCACGTAACCGGCCGCCACGGTGTGCACGAATTTGACCTGCGCGACGGGGTTGAACATCACGTCGACCATGCTCGTGAGTTCCATGCGCATCGTCTGATAGTTGAATGCGGCGCCGACCGGATTGTTCATCCAGCCGTTTGCGATCAGTATCCACAACGCTGACAGATTCGAGCCGAGCGCGACGAGGAACGTCACCATCAGATGCTTGCCGCGCGAGAGCTTGTCCCAGCCGAAGAACATGAGGCCGACCATGGTCGACTCGAGGAAGAAGGCCATCATTCCTTCGACCGCGAGCGGCACCCCGAAGATATCGCCGACGTAGTGCGCGTAGTACGACCAGTTGGTGCCGAACTGGAATTCGAGCGTGATGCCGGTCGTGACTCCCATCGCGAAGTTGATCGCGAAGAGCTTGCCCCAGAAGCGCGTCATGTCCTTGTAGACGATCTTGCCGGTGATCACATAGCACGACTCCATGATCACGAGCAGCCACGCCAGGCCGACCGTCAGCGGGACGAACAGGAAATGGTAGAGCGCGGTCACGGCGAACTGCAGCCGCGAGAGCTCGACGACGTCGCTACTTAGCATGAGCGGCTCCTTGAGTGGACGCGGGGGTGTCGAGCAAGGCTCGGGCGACGTCGGCCGGGGGGAGATGCATGTGTTCGGCGGCGGGATGGCTGAAGAACAGTTCCTTGAGTGCGAAAAGCAGGGCGGCTTTCACGGCCAGTACCACAATCAGTTCGACCTTCAGGGAGCCGCCCCGGCGCGCAC
This sequence comes from Pararobbsia alpina, assembly GCF_902859895.1. Taxonomy (GTDB): domain Bacteria; phylum Pseudomonadota; class Gammaproteobacteria; order Burkholderiales; family Burkholderiaceae; genus Pararobbsia; species Pararobbsia alpina. The sequence continues at coordinate 64,424 of NZ_CADIKM010000010.1, read as the reverse complement.
GGGAGAGTACGGAGAGAAGCTGGTTCATTGTCTTTTGGAATGCCGCTTCGACGTTAGGCGGACCGGAAAAGAGGGGAACCGGCTCCGCGCACGACAATTCCTGCAACGATTTTAGGAATCCGCTTAATTGCGTACCATGCGCCAGATTGTCGCAGGTAGGCGTCGCCGTCTTGACAGGCCCACGGGACAAGGAGGTGTCGTGTTGCGATGCGACAAAATGCCGCAGACGTGGACGAAAAAAAACCAGCATTGCCGTGAGGCCATGCTGGTTGTCTTGATCTGATCAGCGGTGCTGAGTCGAGAGACTCACCACTGCGGGGAGCCGCGGGGCGTCACACCTCTGCGGCAAGCGCTGTGCGCATCTTTTTCATCGCGCTGGCTTCGATCTGGCGGATCCGTTCGGCGGATACGCTGAATTCGGCGGCAAGATCGTGCAGGGTCGCGCCGCCCGTGCCGTCGTCCGACACATGGAGCCAGCGGGCTTCGATGATGCGGCGGCTGCGCTCGTCGAGCGATCCGAGTGCCGATGCGAGGCCGTCCGACTGCAGATGGTCGAACTGACGCGCGGCGATCACCTCGGTCGGCTCCTGGCGCGTGTCGGACAGATAGGCGATCGGCGCGTAGCTTTCCTCGCCATCGTCGACCTGGCCTTCGAGCGCGATATCGCCGCCGTACAGACGTGTTTCCATCTCGACGACTTCTTCGCGCTTGACGTTGAGTTCCTTCGCCAGACCGTCGATCTCATCCTGCGAGAAGGCCTGCGGGCCCTGCTTGTGGCTGCGCAGGTTGAAAAACAGCTTGCGCTGGGCCTTGGTTGTCGCAACTTTCACCATGCGCCAGTTACGCAGCACATATTCGTGAATCTCGGCCTTGATCCAGTGCATCGCATACGACACCAGGCGTACGTTCTGTTCGGGATCAAAGCGCTTGACCGCCTTCATGAGGCCGATATTGCCTTCCTGGATCAGATCGGCATGCGGCAGGCCATAGCCCAGGTAGTTGCGCGCGATCGACACCACAAGCCGCAGATGCGACAACACCAGGCGGCGCGCCGAACCGAGGTCACCGCGTTCGCGATAGTCGGCTGCCAGCTGCTTTTCTTCACCCGGCGTCAACATCGGAATCCGGTTGACCGACTGGATATACGCGTCGATATTGCCAAGCTGACCCGGCAACATCGCGTTCCCGGCCAGCGCAAGGGCGCCGGTAGGTGCGGTGGAACGGTTTGCTTTCGGAAAAGTCGTGGCAGTGCTCACTCGGTAAGCTCCTTAAAGGCATCGGTTTCCATCTTAGCACTCTCCAAATTAGAGTGCTAAGTGTTAGAGGAGGTTAGCACGTAAGGGTTCCCGTGTACCTATCAAAGCTTGGATGATGATAGTCATCTAAATGGGTAGACCTGCACGGTTCCCCCGGGTTCCGCGGAGATTTCGCGTCTGTTGCTTGGCGGCTCGAATTTCGACACACATAGGATACGGAGGCCAACGTGGTGTAAATTTCAGCGAATCGATCGGGTGCATTTCCCAGGCGGCGAGGTTCCGGATGGCGGCAAAATTCAACGATTCCATCGTGAATAAGGTCAAGGAGCTTGAACGCGAGCGGTTCCGGGCCATGGTGGACGCGGACGGCGAGCAGCTCGAGGCCCTCCTGTCCGACAACGTCAGCTATATCCATACCAACGGCAAGCGCGAGAACAAGGCACAGCTGCTCGCGGCGATTACGAACGGCAAGCGCCGCTACCGGCAGATCGAAGTCCAGACACAGGACATTCTGCTCGCGCGCGAAGATACCTGCATCGTGACCGGCCGTGCGCTCGTCGAGCTCGAGGCGAACAGCGGCGTCTTGCTGTTTCTGATTGCCTACACGGCGATTCAGGTCCACGAGAAGGCTGGCTGGCGGCTCGCGGCGTGGCAGGCGACGCGCTGCGCGACGGACTGAGCGCCACCCGCGCCGGCACGTTCAGGCAGGGTGAACCGCACAGTTCGGGCGCGGTTCGGACTATGTCGCTGTTTTACGCATTGCCTCGACGGTTCCCAGTCGGCATCTGGCCTACCTTTCCGCCAAGGCCGCGAATCAAGCAAATTCAAGCGCGGCCTGTTCGTCCGGGGCCGTTACGCCGATGCCCCGATTGACCGATGCCATTACCGCATCGATTACGGCCATCTCCTTCGATTCCCGGATCGCAGCACCGTAGCAATGAATGCCGGCCTGGCCCACTTCGCCCGCCGCGCCGATCCGAACGCCGACAAATACGGCGACCTTGCCCTCTGCCGTGCGCTGCTCTTCGATATCGACCACCACGATGGACCGTCCGATCGCCTTCGCGATGCTCGCGGCGTACTGTGCCGCGTCGGCGCCAGCCGGCGGCGTCGGGAAACTGCGCCCATTGCAGCTCAGCGTATCGGCCGTGGCGCGTGCGAGGGGCCCCTTCGCGTCGAAATAAGTCTTGCGGAACAACTCGCAGATGCCCTGCGGCGTGACTTCGACGCCCGAGCGGTCAGCGACGCCCTGTACGATCCGGCTGAATTCGATCTGCATGCGCCGCGGCGGCGTGGCGCCGATCCCGCGCTCGAGCAGCCAGGTCGTGCCGCCCTTGCCAGACTGGCTGTTCACGCGGATTACCGCATCGTAGTTGCGGCCGACATCGGCCGGATCGATCGGGAGATAGGGGACTTCCCATATCGCGTCGGCACGCTGCTGGGCGAGGCCCTTGCGGATCGCGTCCTGATGCGAACCCGAAAATGCCGTGAATACGAGGTCTCCCGCATACGGATGACGCGGATGCACGGGCAACTGGTTGCAGCGCTCCACGGTGCGGCGCACGGCGTCGATGTCCGAAAAATCGAGGCCCGGCGAGATGCCCTGGGTATAGAGGTTCATCGCGAGCGTCACGAGGTCGACGTTTCCGGTGCGTTCACCGTTGCCGAACAGGCAGCCCTCGATGCGGTCCGCACCGGCGAGCAATGCCATTTCGGCGGCGGCGACCGCCGTGCCGCGGTCGTTGTGCGGATGGACCGACAGCACGATGCTGTCGCGAAATGCCATATTGCGGTCCATCCATTCGACCTGGTCGGCGAACACATTGGGCATGGCTGCCTCGACCGTGGCCGGCAGATTGACGATCATTTTGTGTGCGGGCGTTGGCTGCCAGACACCGGCGACCGCATCGCAGACTTCGCGCGCAAAACCCAGTTCGGTCATGCTGAAGGTCTCCGGCGAGTACTGGTATGTCCATTCGGTTTGCGGCCGCGCCGCAGCCATCTGCTTGATGAGTCGCGTGCCTTCGACCGCAAGTGCCTTGACCTCGTCCTTGCCGAGTCCGAACACGATCTTGCGGAACGACGGCGCAATCGCGTTGTAGAGGTGAACGATTGCGCGGGGTACTCCATCGAGCGATTCGAATGTGCGTTCGATCAGCTCGGCGCGCGATTGCGTGAGCACTTCAATCGTCACGTCGTCCGGAATCCGGTTCTCCTCGATCAGGCGGCGCACGAAGTCGAATTCGGTCTGGGAGGCAGACGGAAAGCCGACTTCGATCTGCTTGAAGCCGATGCGGACCAACATCTCGAAGAATTCGATCTTTGTGTCGATGCTCATCGGATCGATCAGCGACTGGTTGCCGTCGCGCAAGTCGGTGCTCATCCAGATCGGCGCCTGGGTGATCGTGCGCGAGGGCCATCGGCGGCCGTTCAACGCTACGGCTGGAAACGGTTGGTACTTGGTGGACGGATTCTTGAGCATGTTCGCCTCGAAAGCGGGGGGATTCAAAGGATGTGGCGTGAGGCGAACGGAATTGCCACAGGGCGCGCGTTCCGTCAGCCGATCGGTAGCGGTAGCGGTAGAGCGAGATCGAGATGGGCGGTGCGGAACATCGTCTTTTCCGGGGCTGGACGCGGATTGGCGGCCAAGGTTTCGAAATGGTGAGCTCGGCGGGCGGATAGCCTCGGGCCGTCTGTGAACCACTTCACCTGAAAACGGGGAGAAACAGAAACTGCTGAGCGCTTACGCGCAGGGCCTTACGCTAGCGCCGGTAGGAGGCGTAGCGCTAGCCGCTGCGATAGCAGGCGGGCAATGCGGAGGGTGGAAGGTGCGGTCGATTGCATAGAGGCAAATATAGGCGGACGGTCTGAGGCGTGTCAACAGGAAACTCAAAGCTGAAATTCAAGTGAAAGCTCAGGCTGAAATTCAAGCCGAAACCTCCGGATGCGCGGCAAGCCGCTTGATGGTCTCGACCTGTCGTTCGATTTCAGGCGGCGTGGGCACCTGTCCCGACAGGGCGGCCTCGATCCAGCGAGCGGTAGCATCGGCGTCGCGTTCCGGCAGGGCGGGCGCGGGCGTATCCGGATCCCGGCGCTCGGGTTCGACGATCGTTTCGACGAGGCCATCGTGCAGCCAGTCGATCTGGACCTGTCGCCGCGTGTCGGCGACGGCCTCGCCTTCGGTGCCGCGCGCGAGCAACGCGCCGCCGGCGCCAATCTCCGGATGATCGCTGAAAAGGCTCGACAGGCTGTCGCGGTAGGCCGGGTGCGTGTAGTTCACGAGGCGCAGACCCGGTTCGCGAAACGGTTGCAGCAGTTTGACAAGTGTGTGCGTCGAATTGCGCACGCCGAGCACCCGGCGCAATGACAACAGCCGTGCGAGCTGCGGCGACAAGGTCGCGATCGGTGCGAAAGCGATCTTCGCGCGATCAAGCGAGGCGTCGATATCGGCCATGCTGGCCGCGGCCGGTACGCCGAGGCGGGCGAAGATCTCCGCGCTGGTCACGCGGCCCGGATCCTCGGTCACGCCGTGCACGAGCACCGGCACACCTTCGTGCGCGAGCCGCATGGCGAGCAGTGGCGTGAGGTTGGCCTGTTTGCGCGCGCCGTTGTAGCTCGGGATCGAGACGCCGCGATGCGCGCCCGCGGGGGTGCGCAGCAACTCGAGCGTCTCATGGGCGGCCGCCAGCATGCCGGAGAGTTCGGCTGGCGTTTCGCCCTTGAGCCGGTAGGCGAGCAGCACGGCGCCGAGTTCGACATCCGTGACGCGGCCGTCGAGCATCGCCGAATAGAGATCGTGCGCGTCCTCGCGCGACAGCGGCCGTGCGCCGTTGGGGCCACGCCCGATTTCCTTGATGAAGCGTGCGCAGGAGAACGTCAATTCAGTCATCGCGTATTCTGGAGAAGGCTCGATCCACATTATCGCCTGCCGGCGTCAGGGCCGTGGTGTACGACCCTGCGATAGGTCCGTATCGCAGCGATGGTGCACCGATGGTGACCCCGAACCCCCGGCATTCCGAGCTAAGCTGCTTGAACAGCCCGCGTCGACCCGACGAGCCGCTTGAGTTCCGGAATGCACGATCCGCATTGCGTGCCGCATTTGAGCCGCTGCCTGAGGGTTTCGAGACGCGCGGCCGGGTCGGCCGAAGCGGGCTGTGCGCCGAGCAGGTCGACGATTTCTCGCTCGCCAACGGCGACGCAGTTGCAGACCGTCTTGCCGCGCGGCGCGATGTTCTCCGTCGGCGGGATGCTCGACGACACGAGCAGCCGGCGACCGAGCCCGTCCACCGGCGTCGCCGTGTCGAGGTACTCACGCAGCCAGCCCGCGGCCGAGATGTCTCCTGCGAGCGAGACTGCCCGCAACACGCCGTCCTCGACCCGCAGCCGTCGCACCGTACCGCGCCGCGTGTCCTTGTAGAAGAGCACATCCGGCGCTCCGGCGACGATCCCAAAGTGGGCTTCAATCTCCTGCTGGAGATCGATCTCCGCAGGATCGTACGCGGCTGCGCGCCAAGACAGACCGACCTGGCTGCCGGCCGCGAACGGCACGCAGCTCGCAAACGGAAACCGCGCGAGGTAGGCCCGCATCGTCTGCTGCAGCATGAGCGCGCGTTCCGTGGGCAGCAAGGCGAACACGGTCCATTGCCAGCTCAGTTCGGCCTTCATGATCCGGATCGCCGCATGCTTGAGCTCGGGCTGCCTGGACACCGGATCGTACACACCGGTCGTCAGCGAATTCACGCCATGCGCGACGCGTCCGCCGGGCTGCCCGCCGAGGAATTCCTCTCCCCAATGCATCGCGACGAAGGCTTGCCCCGGCTGCATGGCCTCGCTCGACTTCACGGGCATGACGATGCTGCCGCGGCGCGAGGTCAGGTGCGCGAGCGCCCCCTCGTCGAGCCCCAGCCGTTCGATATCGCGCGCGTTGAGCTCGACGCAGGGTTCTGGCATGTGCGAGAACAGCTTCTCGACCGTGCCAGTGCGGCTCATGCCATGCCACTGGTCGCGCAGGCGGCCGGTCGTCAGCGCGAACGGATGCCGCGCATCGACCGCTTCTGCAACGGGCTGGTAGCTGACGTTCGCGAAGCGGGCGCGGCCGTCGCGCGTAGCGAAGCGGTGGTCAAGATAAAGTCGCTCAGTCGCTCCTGCCGCGCCGGCCGGATAAGGCCATTGTTGCGGGCCTTGCGCCTCGAGTAGTGCATAGGAAAGCCCCCCGATATCGAGATCGCGGCCGATGGTGGTCGCCCGATGCTCGTTCCAGACTGCTTCTGGTGTTCGATAGGAAAACAGGCTCGGCTGCGCGGGACGCAGTTGCGCCTCGAGCCGCCGGGCCACGTCGACGGCGATCCGCCAGTCGTCGCGCGCTTCGCCATACGGCGCACGCGCCGCGCGCACGCGTGAAATGCGGCGCTCGGAATTTGTCACGGTCCCTTCTTTTTCGCCCCAGGTCGTAGCGGGCAGCAGGACGTCCGCGAAAGGTGCAGTCGCGGTATTCGCATACGCGTCCTGCAGTACGACGAATTCCGCCCGTTTGAGCGCTTGGCGCACGAGCGACTGGTTGGGCATCGACTGCGCGGGATTCGTGCAGACGATCCAGACCGCCTTGAGCGAGCCGTCAGCCAGCGAGTCGAACATCTCGACCGCGGTCTTGCCCGCCGTCGCGGGAAGCGCGTCGACGCCCCACAAGCGGGCGATCTCGTCGCGATCGGCCGCGCTGTTGATGTCGCGATGGCCCGATAACATTGTCGCCATGCCGCCGACCTCGCGTCCGCCCATTGCGTTTGGCTGCCCCGTCAGCGAGAACGGGCCGGCGCCGCGCTTGCCGATCTGTGCGCTCGCCAGATGCAGATTGATCAGCGCGGCGTTCTTCGCGCTCCCCGACGCGGACTGGTTCAGGCCTTGGCAATAGAGCGAAAGTGTGGGCCCGGTGGCGAACCAGCGCGCGGCCGTGACGATATCGTCGGTCGGCACGCCGCACAGCCCGCTCGCGATGGCGGGCGTCATGTCGCGGACCGTATCGCGCAGCGCATCGAAGCCTTCGGTGTGCGCCTCGATGAATGAGCGATCGACAAGACCCTCCCAGAGCATCACATGCAACATCGCATGGAATAGCGCGATATCAGTGCCGGGCGCGATCGGCAGATGGAGTGTCGCATCGCTCGCCGAGTCGGTGCGGCGCGGATCGGCGACGATCACGCGCATGGCGGGGTTCGCCGCGCGTGCATCCTCGAGCCGCCGGTAAAGGATCGGATGCGCGAAGGCCGGGTTGGCTCCCGCGATGAACACCGTGCCCGCATGATCGAGATCGTCATAGCTGCACGGCGGCGCATCGGCGCCGAGCGTGAGCTTGTAGCCCGACACCGCGGAGCTCATGCAGAGTCGCGAATTCGAATCGATATTGTTCGTGCCGAGCAAGCCCTTTGCGAGCTTGTTGAACACGTAGTAATCCTCAGTCAGCAACTGGCCCGAAATATACAGGCCCACCGAATCGGAACCGTGTTTGCGCACGATCTCGGCGAACCGCCCCGCGACATGCGCGAGCGCTTCGTCCCAGCTGATGCGGCGCCGCTGCTCGCCGCGTTCGATGCGCATTTCGGGGTGCGCCGCGCGAGTCTGCTCATAGCGATGTCCGGTCGCGCTCAAATGAAGCGACGCACCTTTCGAGCACAAGCGGCCGAAATTCGCGGGATGGTCGGGGTCCCCGCGCACGCCGGTGATCTCGCGCGCGCCGCGAGCCGTCTCCTGTGTCTCGACGATCACGCCGCAGCCCACGCCGCAATAGCAGCAGGTGCTGCGAACTTCGCCGGGCCGCAGCGGCGTCATCATGCGCGTCGGGTCTCGAACGAAATGGGCTGCGGTGCGCCCGCCCCGTCGTCGATCCCGATCGATGCGACTTCGCTGCGTTTCAGGTAGATCGCCTGCCCGTCGCGCCGGATGGCGAAGATCGCCGCACAGCCTTCGTCGGGCGCCTGCACGAGGCCGCTGTCCAGCGAAATCGCGAAGCTGTGCAGCGGGCAGGTCACCTGGTCGCCATGGACAATCCCCTGCGACAGCGGGCCGCCCTTGTGCGGGCAGCGATCAAGCAGGGCAAATACATTGTCGGCCGCATTGCGGAACACGGCGATCGGCAATCCATGGGCACGCTCGACCACGCGCGCGCCGAGTGCGGGGATATCGTCTGCCTCGCAGACATACAGCCATTCACTGACAGTCATGATTGTTCCTTGCGCGCATGGTTTCATTACGCCGCGCTCGTGCAACTTCCTTTTCGACTTGCACGGCTTCCACGGCCTCTACCGCTCGTACCTGGTGTACGTTTCGCATGATTCGCACGATTCGTTTCCCCTATTCGGCAGTAAGCGAAAGCGGCGCGAACTGCCGCAAGTCCAGCTTGGCCTCGACAGGCTGGTGCCACGGATCGGGCTCGTCCTTGAGCGTGAACTGAAGTCGCTCCCAAAGTGCGCGGCGGTTGTCGGCATCGTCGAGCACCTTCTTCTTCACGTACTCGAGACCGACACGGCTCACGTAGTGCACGGTCCGCTCGAGATAAAAGCCTTCCTCGCGATAGAGTTGCAGGAACGCCCCCGCGTATTCGAGTACCTCCTCGTGCGTGCGGACTTTCACGAAGAAGTGCGCGACCTCGGTCTTGATGCCGCCGTTGCCGGCGACGTAGAGTTCCCAGCCCGAATCCACGCCGATCACGCCGACGTCCTTGATGCCCGATTCCGCGCAGTTGCGCGGGCAGCCCGACACGGCGAGCTTGACCTTGTGAGGTGCGTACATGCGCCACAGTGCGCGTTCGAGCTGCTTGCCCATCAAGGTCGAATCCTGCGTGCCGAAGCGGCACCATTCGGAGCCGACACAGGTCTTCACGGTGCGCAGCGCCTTTGCATAGCCGTGACCGCTCGGCATGCCGAGGTCCTTCCAGACGGCCTGGAGATCCTGCTTCTTGACGCCTAGCAGGTCGATGCGCTGGCTGCCTGTCACCTTGACGGTCGGGATCTGGTATTTGTCGACAACGTCGGCGATCCGGCGCAGTTCACTCGAGTTCGTTTCGCCGGCCCACATGCGCGGGATCACCGAGAAGGTGCCGTCCTTCTGGATGTTCGCGTGCGCGCGCTCGTTGATGAAACGCGACTGCGGGTCGTCCTCGACCTCGTGCGGCCAGGTGCTCAGCAGGTAGTAATTGAGCGCCGGGCGGCAGCTTGCGCAGCCGTTCGGCGTGCGCCATTCGAGAAAGCGCTGGACCGCGGGAATCGACAGCAGTTTGTGCTCGCGGATCGCCTGTCGTACTTCGGCATGCGTACGGTCAGTGCAGCCACACATCGGCTTAGCTTTCGGAGAAGCCGAGTAATCACCGCCGAGCGTGTTCATGAGGATCTGTTCCACGAGTCCCGTGCACGAACCGCACGAAGCCGCAGCCTTGGTATGCTTGCGCACTTCCTCGAGGGTGAACAGGCCCTTGCCCTTGATCGCGTTGACGATCGTCCCCTTGCAGACACCGTTGCAGCCGCAGACTTCCGCCTCGGGTGCCATCGACATCGCCCGGCTCTCACCGCTGTGGCCGGTATCGCCGAGGCTCGATTCGCCAAACATCAGGGTGTCGCGAATGTCGGCGATATTGCGGCCCTCGCGCAACAGCCGGAAATACCAGGCGCCGTCGGCGGTATCGCCATAGAGGCAGGCACCGACGAGCTTGTCGTCCTTGATCACGAGCTTCTTGTAGATGCCGCTGAGCGGGTCCGACAAGGTGATGTCCTCGGTGCCTTCACCGCCGGTGAAGTTGCCCGCCGAGAACAGGTCGATGCCCGTGACCTTGAGCTTGGTCCAGGTCACCGAGCCCACGTACCGGCCGATGCCGAAATGCGCGAGATGATTCGCCGCGACCTTGGCCTGTTCGAACAGGGGGGCGACGAGGCCATAGGCGATGCCGCGATGGCTGACGCATTCGCCTACCGCGTAGATTCGCGGATCGAAGGTCTGCATCGTGTCGTTGACAACGATGCCGCGATCGCAGTGCAGGCCCGCGCTCTGCGCGAGCGACGTGTTCGGGCGGATGCCGACCGCCATCACGACGATGTCGGCCGGGACTTCGGAACCGTCCTTGAAGCGCACCGCGCGCACGCGGCCCGCCGTGCCGTCAGCCGAGTCGCCGATCAGCGCCTCGGTCTGCGTTTCCATTTTGAACGTGAGGCCGCGCGCTTCGAGCGACTTGCGCAGCAGCGTGCCCGCATTGCGATCGAACTGGCGTTCGAGCAGGGAGTCGGCCAGGTGCACGACGCTCACTTCCATGCCGCGGACCTTGAGACCGTTGGCCGCTTCGAGACCGAGCAGGCCGCCGCCGATCACGACAGCGTGCTTGTGGGTCGTGGCTGCATCGATCATCGCTTGCGTGTCGGCGATATCGCGATAGCCGACTACGCCTTCGAGGTCCTTGCCGGGTATCGGCAGGATGAACGGATTCGAGCCGGTTGCGAGCAGCAGCCGGTCGTAGTGCGCAGTCGTGCCGTCGCTTGCCGTGACGATCCGGCGCGCGCGGTTGATGCTGACGATCTGTTTACCGGTATGCAGCGTGATGTTGTGTTCGGCATACCAGTCATAGCTGTTGAGAATGATCTGGTCGATCGTCTGTTCACCCGCCAGCACCGGCGAGAGCAGGATCCGGTTGTAGTTCGGATGCGGCTCCGCGCCGAACACCGTGATCTCGTAGAGATCCGGCGCGTGCTTGAGCAGTTCCTCGAGGGTGCGCACGCCGGCCATGCCATTGCCGACCATCACCAGTTTTTGCTTGGTCATCACTGTGTTCTCCAATTTCATTCGCTCAGGCATGGATCGAAAAGGTGTCTGCATAGGCCCGCGGATCGGCTGCGCTCCAGCCCGTGCCGTCCATGAGCGTCGAGTGCCGCGATGCGTGACCGGGCAGCGGCACGCCGGCGGCGGCTGCTGCGTCGCGATAGAGGTCGAGGCGGTTGACCCGGTTCGCGATCGCCAGATAGTCGGGGTGGGCATTCAACATGCCCCAGCGTTTCTGCTGGGTCATGAACCAGATCGCGTCGGACAGGTAGGGGAAATTGACCGCGCCTTCGGCGTGGAATCGCAGCGGATGCGCATCGTCCCAGGTACGGCCAATGCCGTTGCGGTAGCGGCCCTGCATGCGGGGCTCGATCGTTTCGGGCAGCACGTCGATGTAGTCGGCCGATGCGATCGTCGCGACCGTGCGCGAGCGGTTTTCGGCGGACGCGTCGATAAAGCGAGCGGCTTCGAGCAGTGCGGCGATCAATGCGCGTGCGGCGTTCGGATGGCGTTGCACGAACTCGGCCGTGGACGCGAGGACTTTCTCGGGATGGTCGGGCCATACATCCTGTGAGGTTGCGGCGGTAAAACCCGTGCCGCTCGAGATCACATGCGCGTGCCACGGTTCCCCCGCGCAGAAGCCATCAATGCGGCCCTGGGCAATGTTCGCGGCCATTTGTTGTGGCGGCACGGTGACCGTGCGCACGTCGCGCAGCGGATCGATGCCATGTGCGGCGAGCCAGTAGTTGAGCCAGAGCGCATGGGTGCCGGTCGGGAAGGTCTGCGCGAACACGGCCCTGCGCCCATCCGCGCGCAGATGCGCCGCGAGCGAGGCGCCGTCTGTCACGCCGGCCGCGGCGAGCCGCGAGGAAAGCGTGATCGCCTGGCCGTTCTGGTTCAGCGTCATGAGCACGGCCATGGCGCTCTGGTGGCTGCCGATACCGAGCTCGACGCCATAGACCATGCCGTACAGGGCGTGCCCGGCATCGAGCTCGCCGTTGACGAGTTTGTCGCGTACGGCGGCCCAGGATGCCTCGCGGCGCGCGACGATTCGGATACCGTATTTTTGATCGAGACCGAGCGCGATGGCCATCGCGACAGGAGCGCAATCGGTCAGCGGCAGGAAGCCGACGCGAATCTCGATTTTTTCGGGGCGGTCCGAGCCGGCCAGCCAGGCGCCAGCGGCGGGCGGCGTACCGCTGGCGGGTGCCGCGGCCTCGCGCGCGTCGGCGCCCACGGCGCGCGCAGCATCCGGCGCGTGGGCTGGCAATTCATTGGCACTGTCGACGGTGTCGGTCATGGCTCGAATCGATCGGCAAAAAAAAGCGTCCCGATCCGGACGTCGAAGACGTGTCGGATCGGGACGCCGTTGTCCCAGGGAGATCGCCGGCATGGCGCTCGTCCCGCGAGCCTTCGTTGGCTCGGGTGAGATCTACGCAAGCGTCATGCCACTGTGGTTGTGCAAAGCGCAAAGAAGGCTGCAATGCTTTTGCTGGCAAGGCTCACGCGTCTGTGCGGAGCTTCATCGCGTGCATGCGGGTGAATGCCGGGCGATGCAGCGTCGCGGTGCCCCGCGTTGCGGCGTAGTGCACGATGCTGTCGCGTGGTGCGCGGCAATGGGCACGCGTCCGGTCGATCACGCGATCGCGACAATAGGCGGCGCGGCCGCTTTAATTCTGCGGCCGGCACGGCTGATTCAATCCCTGCGCCGGAAAGCCGAATCGACCCTCCGGCAGGCCGTCGGATCCCTTATTCGTCCAGCGCCGCTGAGATATCGATGATCCGCTGTGCCGCGTCCGCGAGGCGGAGTTTCTTTTCCATCGAAAGGCGTCGCAGACGGTGATAAGCCTCGTCCTCCGTGATTCCGAGCTGTTTCATGAGCATGCCCTTCGCGCGCTCGACGAGCTTGCGTTCGGACAACTGATTGCGCGTCGATGCCAGCTCGTCGCGCAATTGCTGCTCGAAGCCGAAACGTGCGAGCGCCGCATCGAGCACCGGCTTGACGCGCTCGGCCGTGAGCCCGTCGACGATATAGGCGGTAATGCCGGCCGCGAACGCGGTGCGCATCCGTTCGGCATCGTCGTTGTCGGTGAAGAGCACGATCGGTCGCGGCGCGTTGCGGGTCGACACGCAGACATGTTCGAGCACGTCGCGCGCCGCGGCTTCGGATTCGATGATCAGCAGATCGGGTTTCGACTCGTCGATCAGTATGGGCAGGTCGACGTCCGCATCGGCGACGCTGACAAGCTGATAGCCCGCATCGGCGAGACCCGCGCGGATCGCCTCGACGTCTTCGTCGCGCGAATTGAACGGGTCGCGCACGAGCAGGATGCGCAGGGCTGTCCCCTTGGAGGGGCTGCGCGGAGCAGAGGGCGGCGGCATGGACGAACTCATGGCTCGGGCGGACGAACGTGTGCTGTGCAAGTTCCACACCAGCGCTCGTACCCGGGCGGGGCAGGCCGGCGGCGTGGACTGTAACATAGCAGCTGGATTCAAGGCCGTCTGGTCTTTCCTTTCGGAGGTTTCATGACTTACGTTTTCCCACCGGCGCCTGTCGCGTCGGTGCCGGTCGCGGGCGCGGCCGAACAATTCCCGGTGCGCAGGATTTATTGCGTCGGCCGCAACTATGAGGCGCATGCGCGCGAAATGGGCGGGGACCCGAATCGAGAGCCGCCGTTCTTCTTCGCCAAGCCAGCCGATGCGATCATCTCGATCCCCGAGGGAACGGTTGGAGAATTCCCCTACCCGGCTGAAAGCGAAGACGTGCATCACGAGATCGAGCTGGTCGTCGCACTCGGCAAGGGCGGTTCGAACATCGCCGTGGAGCAGGCGCTCGAACATGTATTCGGTTATGCGGTCGGCCTCGACATGACGCGCCGCGACCGCCAGGCCGAGGCGAAGAAGGCGGGTCGTCCGTGGGATGTCGCCAAGGGTTTCGATGGCAGCGCGCCGATCGGGCCGATCCACCGGGCGGCAGACATTGGACATCCGACGAGCGGTGCGATCTGGCTCGACGTGGACGGCAAGCAGGCGCAGCGTGGCAACCTCGACGAGCTGATCTGGTCGGTCGCCGAGACCATCGCCTATCTGTCGCGGTTCTTCGAGCTCAAGGCCGGCGACCTGATTTTCAGCGGCACGCCGTCGGGTGTCGGTCCGGTGCAGCGCGGGCAACTGCTCGAGGGCGGCGTCGCGGGCGTCGGCGAGCTTCAGGTCCGCGCTCGCTGATGGCGCAGGCGTTCGCGTCCTATCAGGCGCTGGCGACGTATGCGTCAGGCTTCGGATTGGGCGCGAGCCTGATCGTCGCGATTGGCGCGCAGAACGCCTATGTGCTCAAGCAGGGGCTCATGAGGCGGCATGTGCTGCTGATCGTGTCGATCTGCGCGGCGATCGACATGACATTGATCGCGCTCGGGGTCGGAGGGATGGGGGTGTTGATCCAGCATTCGCCCCTGCTTCTGACCATTGTCAGATGGTTCGGCGCGGTGTTCCTGTTTCTCTACGGCCTGCGTGCGTTTGTTGCCGCATGGCGGGGCGCCGGACACCTCGACGCAAGCGCCGTTGAAGGCGCGAGCGTACGCACGACAGTGTTGACCGTGCTCGCGCTGTCGCTGCTCAATCCGCACGTCTATCTCGATACCGTCGTACTGCTCGGTGCGATCGGTGCGCGCAACGGCTGGCCCGGCGATGTCTATTTCGCGTTCGGGGCGATGAGTGCGTCGGTGGTGTGGTTCTTCACGCTGGGGTTCGGCGCACAGCTGTTGCGGCCCGTGTTCGAGCGTGATATCTCGTGGCGGATACTCGACGGCGTGATTGGCATCGTCATGTGGTCGATCGCGGCGTCGTTGTTGCCATGAGTGAAAGCGCCATTAGCCGAGCAACGCGTCCGAGAACTCTTCAGCCGAGAACGGCTGAAGGTCTTCGACCTTTTCGCCGACGCCGATAAAGTAAACCGGCACGGGCCGCTGGCGCGCGATGGCCGCGAGAATGCCGCCCTTCGCGGTGCCGTCGAGTTTCGTGACGATCAGGCCGGTCAGACCGAGCGCATCGTCGAATGCCTTGACCTGCGCGAGGCCATTCTGGCCCGTGTTTGCATCGAGTACGAGCAGCACTTCGTGCGGCGCATCGACCATCGCCTTGCCGATGACCCGCTTGATCTTCCGGAGTTCTTCCATCAGATGAAGCTGGGTCGGCAGCCGGCCCGCGGTATCCGCCATCACGACATCGATCTTGCGCGCGCGGGCAGCGCCGACCGCGTCGAAAATCACCGCGGCCGGATCGCAGCCTTCCTGCGAGACGACGGTCACCTTGTTGCGTTCGCCCCAGATCGCGAGCTGTTCGCGCGCTGCTGCGCGGAACGTGTCGCCCGCGGCGAGCAAAACAGTCTGGTCAAAGCCCTGCAGGTGTTTGGCGAGCTTGCCGATGCTGGTTGTCTTGCCCGCGCCGTTGACGCCCGCGATCATGATGACCAGCGGCTCGGCGCGGCCGAGCACCATCGAGCGTTCGAGCGGCTTGAGCAATTCGACGAGCAGCGTGCGCAACGCGGCCTTGACTTGCGCGCCGTCGGTCAGGCGTTCGGCGCGCACTTTTTCGTGGAGCGCGTCGAGCAGATACTGGGTGGCCTCGATACCGGCGTCGGCCATCAGCAGGGCGGCTTCGAGTTCCTCGTAGAGCGCCTCGTCGATCTTCACGCCGACAAACAGGGCGCTCAGGCTTGAACTGGTCTTGGACAGTCCACTGCGCAGCCGTGCGAGCCACGATGTTTTCGCCTCGGGCTCGACCGGAGGCGGGGGAATGACGATGGTTTCCTCGATTTCCACGGCTTCGCGGGCAACCGGCGCGGCGGCAAAAGCCGCGCGAGGCTGAACGGGGGGCGTGGCCGGGATGGACGCGGCTGCGGGAGTCGATGCCGGAGCGGACCCCGGAGCCGGCGTACCGAAATCAGCACCTCGGTTCGGCGTCTGTCCGGGCCGGTCCGCATCCGTGCGTGCCGGCGCCGGCATAGCATGGGCCGGCGAGGAGACCGAAGCAGTTGCGGACGACGCTGGAGCATGCGGCGCGAATGCCCGAGCGGGGGGCACAGGCGCTGCTGGCGATTCTTCCGGCGTCTCGGGAGCCGGTTCGGGCGTTGTCGAGGATGCCTCGCTCGAAGATTTCGAGCCGGACTTGAAACGTTTGAAAAAGCTGAACATGGCGGGAAGGTCGGCACCCGTCAGGGCGTCGGGTCGGTGAACGCGAATCTTAACAGAGGCGGTCTCCGCGAGGGTCCAGGGGGCAGGCGGGTATCGTGAGCAGCACCGTGCATAGCTCATCGGGCATAATCCGAGGCTCTCGAAGGAATTCGTCATGCCGCGCCCCAACAAGTCTGTTGCCACGCCGCGTCCGCCCGCGGTCAAACTTCGCCACGCCCCCCAGCAGGTGCGGATCATCGGCGGCGCATGGAAACGCACGCCGCTGCCGGTCACGGTGATCGACGGCCTGCGTCCGACTCCCGATCGCGTGCGCGAAACTCTGTTCAACTGGCTCGGGCAGACGCTGGACGGTCTGCGCTGTCTCGATCTTTTCGCCGGCACCGGTGCACTCGGCTTCGAAGCCGCTTCGCGCGGCGCGGCGCGGGTCGTCCTGGTGGAACGGCATCCGCGCGCGGCGAAGCAATTGCACGCGATCAAGGACAAGCTCGGGGCGGTGACAGTCGAAATCGCCGAGGCGGATGCGATCCGCTTCGCGACGAATCTTCCGCCGTCGAGCTTCGACGTCGTGTTTCTCGATCCGCCGTTCGATTCGGCATTGCTCGGCGATGCGCTGAAGCTCGCCATGCCGCTCGTCGCGCCGGGTGGCGTGCTGTACGTCGAAGCTGCGGTACCGATCGACAGGGTAGTCGGGATGACTAAAAAGGCAACGGAAACGACGAAAGGCGCGAGCGGGGCGATGAACGAAGCGACCCAGGAAGCGGCCGACGAATTACCACCAGGATGGTCGGTCGACCGTCAAGGCAAGGCCGGCCTCGTGCATTATCATTTGCTGCGCCGCGAAATTGATGAATAATGCGCGAGTCGCGCGGCGCAAAGAGGAGAAAGCTATGGTGGTTGCGGTATATCCCGGCACATTCGATCCGCTGACGCGCGGTCATGAAGACCTGGTGCGGCGTGCTTCGAGCATTTTCGACAAGCTCGTGGTCGGCGTGGCGGACAGCCGGAACAAGAAGCCGTTTTTCAGCCTCGAAGAGCGGCTCGATATCGCACGCGAAGTGCTAGGGCACTATCCGAATGTCGAGGTCGAGAGTTTTACGGGCCTGCTCAAGGACTTTGTCCGAAAGAACGACGCGCGGGTCATCGTGCGCGGCTTGCGCGCCGTGTCGGACTTCGAATACGAGTTTCAGATGGCCGGCATGAACCGCTACCTGCTGCCCGATGTCGAAACCATGTTCATGACGCCTTCCGACCAGTACCAGTTCATTTCCGGCACCATCGTTCGTGAGATCGCCCAATTGGGCGGCGACGTCAGTAAATTCGTGTTCCCCTCGGTCGAGGAACGCTTGATGGAGAAGGTGGCGGTGCTCAAGCGCGAATAACGCGGTGCACCGAATATTATGGCTTTGTTGATAACCGACGAATGCATCAATTGTGACGTATGCGAGCCCGAGTGCCCGAACGATGCGATTGCGATGGGGATCGATTTTTACGAGATCGATCCGAATAAGTGCACGGAATGTGTCGGCCACTTCGACGAGCCGCAATGCCGCCAGGTCTGTCCGGTCGACTGCATTCCGCTGCATCCCGACTGGGTCGAGTCGAAAGACCAGTTGATGGCCAAGTACCTGCGGCTCACGGCTGCGAAAAACGGATAGCCGAACCCGCACAGCCGCATCTCGCGTTTTTTCGAAACAGCGCATCGGCTCGAGCGGACGACCAGGCGCGATTATTATTCCTCACTGAGACCCGCAAGCCGACCCGCTATTCCGTCACCCTGGCTCGTTCCTTCAATGCGGTGACCAGCGCCGCGCATTCGGCATCCGTCCCGATCGAGATTCGCAGGAATTGCTCGATCCGCGGCAGGCGAAAATGCCGGACAAATATTTCACGCTCACGCAGGGCCGCGGCGATCGCGCCCGCATCCTCATCGGGATGGGTCGCGAAGACGAAATTCGCGGCCGACGGCAGCACGCGAAAACCGAGTGCCTCAAGCTGCGCGCTCAGCGTCTCGCGGCTTGCCATGACGGCCTGCCGCGTCTTGTCGAACCAGGCGACATCCTCGATAGCCGCAATCGCGCCGACCTGGGCAAGCCGGTCCAACGGGTAGGAATTGAAGCTGTCCTTGACCCGCGTCAAGGCGTCGATCAGATCGCGATGCCCGATCGCATATCCGACCCGCATGCCCGCGAGCGAACGCGACTTCGACAAGGTCTGCACGACCAGCAATTGCGGATACCGGTCGATCAAGCCGACCGCCGACTCCGCGCCGAAATCCACGTAGGCTTCATCGATGACGACGACCGAATCCGGATTCGCATCGAGCAGCCGTTCGAGTGACTTCAGCGACAATGCGCGGCCGGTCGGCGCGTTCGGGTTCGCGATGAGGATGCCGCCGTTCGGCTGGCGATAGGCATCGACATCGAGTGAGAAGTCCGCCTCGAGCGGAATGAGCCGATAGTCGATCTCGAACAGCCGCGCATACGTCGGATAGAAACTGTAGGTGATATCCGCGAACAGGATCGGGTGCGCGTGGCGCAGCAAGCCCTGGAACACATGGGCGAGCACTTCGTCCGAGCCGTTGCCGACGAAGACCTGGCCCGCCCGCACCCCGAGGTGCCGTGCGATGGTCTCACACAGCGTGCGCGCGGTCGGATCGGGATAGCGGCGCAGCGCGTCCGCATGATCGCCGAGCTCCGCCTTGATCGCCTCGAGCACGCGCGGCGACGGGCCGTACGGGTTCTCGTTCGTGTTCAGCTTGACGGGGTGCGCGAGCACCGGTTGTTCGCCCGGCGTGTACGGAATCAGGCGGTGGACGATGTCGCTCCAGAATCGGCTCATGATGTTCTGCGGTAGGGATGCTGCCTGGTGGTGACGGTACTGCGTGGGCGCTGGACAATGCCGCCCGTGCCACGGTTCAGCACGGGTGCTATCGACTGTACAACGCGACCCGATAACGCGTCCGAACTACGCCCACTTCATTACTGCCGGTGCAACTGCATCATCGCGCGCTCGACTTCGCCCTTGATGACCATCGGCATCACAGCGCTCGCGCGTTCGAGAGCGGCGTCGATCGTTTCCTGTTCTTCCTTGCGCGGAGGTTTCAACACGAAATTGATCACGTCGGGCTTGCCGCCGCCAGGAATCAGGTCGCGCGGATGGCCCACGCCGATACGCAAACGGTAGTACTGCGGCGTCGTCAGGTGCGCGCTGATGTCCTTGAGGCCATTGTGCCCGCCGCTGCCACCACCGAGCTTGAGCTTCGCGACACCGGGCGGCAGATCCATCTCGTCGTGCACGACGACGATCTCGTCAGGCAGGATCTTATGAAAACGCGCGAGCGAGACGACTGACAGCCCCGAGCGGTTCATAAAGGTCTGCGGCTGCAGCAGCCAGATCTCTTCGCCATGCAGGCGCGCTTTTGCGGCATACCCGTGGAAGCGTGATTCGCTGCGCAGCGTCGCACCGGCTTCACGCGCGAGCAGGTCGACAAACCAGAAGCCCGCATTGTGGCGCGTCGCCGCGTATTCCGCGCCCGGATTGCCGAGACCGACGATCAGCTTGATCATGGAATGCGAAGTCGAAGAGCGAAAAAAAACGCGAAAAAAAACCGCCGGGCAATACGCCGCGGCGGATCAGTTCGACCGTCGCGAAACGGATCGAGAGCATAGCATTGGGCGTTGCGCGCCAGAGCATCGCTGCACGGGTGCGCGGAAACAGAATGCACGGCATCTTGGTGCCGCGCATTCCATCTCGTTGCCGGACTCAGGCAGCCGGTGCGGCGCCTTCGGCCGGAGCGGCAGCTTCGCCTTCCTCGGAAATCACGGCAGCCGGCACGGTGACCGACAGGAACACCGGGTTTTCCTGTTCCAGATGCTGGGACAGCTCGACGCCGTTCGGCAGCGTCAGGTCCTTCACGTGCAGCGACTTGCCGATTTCGACTGCGGACAGGTCGACTTCGATGAATTCCGGCAGGTTGCCCGGCAGGCAGGCGACGTCGACTTCGTTCATGACGTGGGTCAGCACCGCACCGCCGAACTTCACGGCCTTCGAGCTTTCCTGGTTCATGAAGTGCAGCGGCACCTTGGTGTGCAGCTTCTTCGTCGGGTCGACACGCTGGAAGTCCACGTGCAGGATGATCTGTTTCCACGGGTGGTACTGAACGTCGCGCAGCAGCACGGGTTCGGTCTTGCCGGCGATTTCCAGGTCGAGAATCGACGAATGGAAGGCTTCCTTCTTGAGCGCGTGAAACAGTGCGTTGTGATCCAGCTCGATCAATTGGGGTTCAGCCGAGGCACCGTAAACGATGGCCGGGGTCTTGCCCGAATTGCGCAGGCGGCGGCTCGCACCCGTTCCCTGCAAACTGCGCTCGAAAGCGACGACTTTCATGGGGTTTCTCCAAAAACTATCCGCGACCAGATAGTGGATTAGGACTCGATGAGTCCAGTTTCAAAAATAACGAAAGCGACGCCGTATGCGTCGCTCCGACTCCCGATACGGACGCGTATCGGGAAATTCTCACTTCACCTTCAACAACACTTGTCCAACAACCCTGAACAAGCCTCAGAAACCTTGTTCCGCGAACAGCGACATCACCGACTCGCCGCGGCGGATCCGCTTGAACGTTTCCGCAAGCAGAGGTGCGCTCGACAGCGAACGGATCTTGGAACACTGGAGCGCTTCCTCGCGCAGCGGAATGGTATCGGTCACGACGAGTTCGTCGAGTTCCGACGCCGCGATCCGGGCAGCCGCGCCGCCCGAGAGCACCGGGTGCGTCGCGTAGGCGAATACCGTCACGGCGCCGCGTTCCTTGAGCACCTGCGCGGCCTTGCACAGCGTACCCGCGGTATCGACCATATCGTCCATGATCACGCAGGCCCGGCCCGAAACATCGCCGATGATATTCATGACTTCGGCAACGTTCGCCTTCGGGCGCCGCTTGTCGATGATCGCGAGATCCGTGTTGAGCTGCTTCGCGAGCGCTCGTGCACGAACCACACCGCCGATATCCGGTGAGACGACCAGCAGATTCTCGTAATTCTGCTTGCGCAGGTCCTGCAGCAGGATCGGCGTTGCGTAAATATTGTCGACGGGAATGTCGAAGAAACCCTGGATCTGGTCGGCATGCAGATCCATCGTGATGATCCGGTCGACCCCGGCGATCTGCAGCATGTTCGCCACGACCTTGGCCGAAATGGCGACACGTGCCGAACGCGGACGGCGGTCCTGGCGTGCATAGCCGAAATACGGAATCGCCGCGGTGATCCTGCCGGCTGATGCGCGCTTGAGCGCATCGACCATGATCATCAGTTCCATCAAGGTGTCATTGGTCGGCGCACAGGTGGATTGCAGCACAAAGACATCCTTGCCGCGCACGTTTTCCTGGATTTCGACCTGGATCTCGCCGTCGGAGAAACGGCTGACCATTGCCTTGCCGAGCGGGATACCGAGAGTGTGGGTTACTTCCTGTGCAAGCCCTGGATTGGCATTGCCAGTGAAAACCATCAGACCGTCGCTACTCATCGTATACCTGCAAATGAGCGCCCAGCGCAGGGCACTTGGACGCAATCTCTGGCAAAAAGCGAGATATTTGGCAGGGGAGGAAGGACTCGAACCTTCGGATGCCGGAATCAAAATCCGGTGCCTTAACCAACTTGGCGACTCCCCTACACTAACCTGTAGATTGCCGGGCACGTAGGCGACCCGACAACGCAAACTCTATGACGCGAAGTTGAACAGCGGATGACGCTGCAGACTTGCGGTTACTGCGCTTTTCCATCCGGCCGGCACTCTCGCTTGCGCATCGAGTGCTGCTGCCTGGCTGGGAAACGCTGCGAACACACACGCCCCGGAACCCGTCATGCGCGAGGCCGCGATTATATCCAACCAATCGAGCACTTTCGCAACTTCTTCGTACTTTTTTGCAACCACGTTTTGCATGTCGTTCCGGCCGAAACTGTCTGGCCATCCCTTCGTGCTGGCGTTCTGTGCAAGAAAGTCCGTCATTGTGACGGCTTGACTGGAACGTGTCAATTCCGGATCCGAAAAAATTTCCGCAGTCGGAACATGTGCATTCGGTGTAACCACGAGGAAGTGCCGTGAGGGCAATTCGACCGCTTCAAGATCTTCACCGACTCCGCTCGCAAATGCGTTTTGTCCAAAGATGAAGAACGGCACATCGGCGCCAAGCTTGAGGGCGATTTGCTGCAATTCGGCGCGCGGCACGCTGGTCTGCCAAAGGCGATTCAGTGCGAGCAGCGTGGTCGCGGCGTCGGAGCTGCCGCCGCCGATGCCGCCGCCCATCGGCAGGTGTTTGTCGATCTCGATGTCGACGCCGTAGCGCGTGCCCGTATGCGCCTGCAGCAGGCGCGCGGCACGCACGGTGAGGTCGGTATCGGCCGGCACGTTCGCGAGCTCGCTGACACGCCGGATCTCGCCGTCGTCGCGGCGGCCGAAATGAAGGACATCGCCCCAGTCGACGAGCTGGAACACGGTCTGCAGCGTATGGTAGCCGTCGGGACGGCGGCCCGTGATGTGCAGGAACAGGTTGAGTTTCGCGGGGGCTGGGCAGTCGCGCAGCGTCGCGCTATATGCAGTTGTCACGGGATCGATGAAGCGTGTTCGTGGGAGCGGAAAAAAGCGTCTCAGGGATGCAGGGCCGAAGGCAAGGAACCAGGAGCCAGGCAAGGGCGCGTCGAGCGCCAAACCAGAGCCATCAGCGCGCCCGGTCGTTGCCCGATGCGCGCCGGGTCAGCGGTCGAGTACCAGCCGGATCGCAAGCGGTGGATTCTCATGCGAGAGATTCATCCGTTTCACGTTGTTCTCGGGCGTGTATTCGTAATAGTCGACGGTCCACCCGTCCTGCTCCAGCTGCTTGATGCGTCCGTTGTGCGGATCGGTCTCGATAGTCGCCTTCGAGTCTGGCGCGGGCGCTGGCTCGAGCCAGTAGCGCAGCCCTGAGACCGGCAGCGAGAAACCGAGCGCATCACGCATCAGGTCGTCGACTTTCGCGGCGAACTGCGGCGGCTTGTTCGGCAACTGGAGCGTGGCGCTCGACGGTGCGGACTCGATGATCGCAAGGGTTTGCCCGAGCGGGCTCTTGAGTTCGATATTGATCGTGTCGCCTTGCTGATGCCAGGTGAAATTGCCGTAGGCGTTGCGCTCGGTACCGTTCTGATCGTTGTACTTGATGGCAAAACGACCATCGTAGTCGACCTGTGTGCGCGCGGTCGCGGCGGTCTGTTCAGCCGAAGGCGGCCGCACCTGTGTCGGCGCGCAGGCGCTCAGCAGCAGCGCGAGCGCCGCTGCCGAAAGCGCGGCGTGGAATGGGAGCGCGCGCATATCAGGGTGACGGAACGTCGAGGCGCTTGAGCGTACCAAGCACGGTGTCGTTGCCCGGCTCGAGCTTGAGTGCTTCGCTCCAGGCCTGGCGCGCCTCGTCCTGATGCCCCGCGACCCAGAGCACTTCGCCGAGGTGAGCGCCGATCTCGGCATTCGGCTGGATCTGGTACGCGCGCCGCAACAGGGTGATCGCCTGGTCCTTGTCGCCCTGGCGGTACTTGACCCATCCGAGGCTGTCCATGATGAAGGCATCGCGAGGCGACAGCGCGGTCGCCTTTTCGACGAGCGTCTCTGCTTCGGCAAGTCGCTCATTGCGATCGGCGAGCGAATAGCCGAGCGCATTGTAGGCGTTCGGATTGTTCGGCTGCATGCTGATCAGCTTGCGCAGATCGGCTTCCATCGCGGGCCAGTCGGCGAGCTTTTCCTCGGACATCGCACGGTCGTATAGCAGGTCCGGATCATTCGGAAACTCGGCGACCGCGCCATCGAGCCGCGCACGCGACTCAGCGTAGCGCTTGGCGTCGAACAGGATGCCGGCATCGGCGCGTGCGATTGCGGCCTCGTCGCGTGGGCTCGGTGCTAGCGGCTGCAAGGCCGCGAGCACCTTGCGGGCGCCGTCGATGTCGCCCTGCTGGGCCACGACCTGGGCGCGCGTGATGCGGGCGGTGACGAACTCCGGGCTGTTCTCGCTGACCTTGTCGAGCCATTTTTCCGCAGCTGCGAAGTCCTTCCGGCTGATCTCGATTTCAGCAAGGTAGATGTAGGCCTGGCCCGCATCGACGCGCAACGAGGTGCCCTGCTTCTCAGCAGCCACCGCGTATTGCTGGAGATAGGTGCTCGCCTGGTCGTATTGCTTCTGCTGAAGGTCGATCAGCGCGAGTGCAAGCAGGGGGGCGAGATCGTTCGGATCATTCTTGCGCATGGCCTCGAATTGCTTGCGCGCATTGTCGATCTGCTCGTCGCCGAGATAGAGCTGGGCAAGCGTCGTGCGCAGGTCACGCGAGGTCGGGGCGGCGGCCACCGCCTTTTCCATCAGCGCAATCGCCTCCTTGCGTTCATCCGGACCGATCTGGGCAAGCAACAAGGCAGCCGGCGCGAAATCGGGCTTGAGCTTGAGCGATTGTTCGAGCGACTGGCGCGCGCCGACCGGGTCGCCGGCGATCAATTGCTGGCGCGCGATAACGAGCGGCGTCTCGGGCCGCGTCATATCGTTTTGCAGCAGGTTCTGCAGCAGCTTGAGGCCGCCCTCGCGATCGGGGCCGCGCGAAATCAGCAATTGCAGCGAAACGATCGCGCTCGTGCGCTGCTCTTCGGGCACTGCCGCGAGCTGGGCCGCAAGCAGCGGCCGGGCTTCGTCGAGCTTGCCGTTGAGCACGAGCAGCGACGCGGAAAGCTGCGCGGCGGAATTCGAACTCGGCGAATATTCATGCCAGAGCCGGGCGGCCGTCAGCGCGTCCGCCGGGCTCTGCGCGCGCAAGGCGATCTCGGCCGCGCGGCGTGCCATGCGAGGGTCTTTTGTCGAGCGCGCGAGGGCAATATAAGTCTGGTAGGCGGGCGCCGGTTCGCCGCGTTGCAGCGCGATTTCCGCGGCCAGCACCTGGAACAGGATCTCTCCCGTAAGCGGGACGTCCGGCAGGTCCTTCTCGTCATTGGCCGTGACATTGCTGACGACGGAGCTCGCCACGGCGTCGTCGTCCGGATCGCTCGAGGGTTGCTGCGCCTGCGCGCCGGAAACCATCAGAGTAAAGGCCGCCAGCATCGCAGCGCTGAAACGGGTTAAAGCGCGCGTTGGTGAGTTTTGGGGCATCGACCGCTTCGTGAGAAGCTCCGCGAAAGAGAAGTCCATAAATATCCGGGCCAGGTTTGCATTGATTGTAACGCGGGTGGCTACAATAACGCGCAACTTGCCCCGCTCGTAAGACAGCAGACCATTTCAAGATGCCAGAGTTGCCGGAAGTCGAAGTCACTCGCCGCGGCATATCACCGCACATTACCGGCCAGCATATCGAGCGCATCGATGTGCGTACGCCGGCCTTGCGCTGGCCGATTCCGTCCGGCCTCGATGCGATGCTCGCAGGGCGCCGGGTCGAGCGCGTCGAACGGCGCGGCAAGTATTTACTGATCGAGGTCGACACGGGCTGGCTGATCGTCCATCTCGGCATGACCGGGACCTTGCGAATCCTGCCGCGCTCGGCGCTCGAGACGCGGCCCGAGAAGCACGATCACGTCGATATCGTATTCGGTGAGTGTGTCCTGCGGCTGCGGGATCCGCGACGGTTCGGCGCGGTGCTCTGGCATCCGCGTGAAGCGGGCGACGTGGCCCGGCATCCCTTGCTGTTGCCGCTCGGCGTCGAGCCGTTTTCGCCCGAATTCACGACGCAGCTTCTGTTCGACCGGACGCGTGGACGTTCAATGTCCATCAAGCAGGCCTTGCTCGCGGGGGATATCGTGGTCGGCGTCGGCAATATCTATGCTTCGGAATGTCTGTTTCGCGCCGGCATTCATCCCGCCCGCGCAGCCGGACGCATTTCGAAGGCGCGTTATGAAAAGCTTGCCGAGGCGATTCGCGATACGCTCGCCGAGGCGATTACCAAGGGTGGCAGTACGCTGCGCGACTTTGTCGGCAGCGATGGCGCACGCGGTTACTTCCAGCTCGATTATTTTGTCTATGACCGCGCGGGCGAACCTTGCCGTGTATGCGGCACGCCGATCCGGCAGATCGTGCAGGGGCAGCGTTCGACGTTCTACTGCATTCAGTGCCAGCGGTGAGCGAATCGGTCCATGCCGTGTGCCATAGTCTGCGATAGCTGCATGGCCGCTTCATGAGTCGTGCAAAGAGTCGCGCGATCAGCTGTGCAATGATCCGTCCAATGATCCGTCCAACACGCCCCACTCGCAAGGCATTGAACCCTCGACGATGAAGCCTTTGTCTGCCACCCGCCGTAAAACCGCAACCGAACAGGCCGTTTCGCTTGCCCAGACGCTGGGCCCCGCCAGCACGCGCGAATCGATGGTCGCCGGCTTTGCGCCAACCCTCATTGCCTGGCAGCGCGAGCATGGCCGTCACGACCTGCCTTGGCAGAACACGCGTGATGCCTACCGGGTATGGCTGTCGGAAATCATGTTGCAGCAAACCCAGGTGTCGACGGTGATTCCGTACTACGCGCGTTTTCTCGAGCGCTTTCCCACAGTCGCAGCACTTGCGGCGGCGCCGATCGACGACGTGATGAGCCTGTGGGCCGGGCTCGGCTACTACTCGCGCGCACGCAATCTGCACCGCTGCGCGCAGGCCGTCGTCGAGCAGCATGGCGGCGAATTTCCCATCTCGGCCGAACGCCTCGCCGAACTGCCCGGTATTGGGCGCTCGACGGCCGCGGCGATCGCGGCCTTTTCGTTCGGCGTGCGCGAGACGATTCTCGATGGCAATGTGAAACGCGTGCTCGCACGCGTGTTCGGCATCGAAGGATTTCCGGGCGAAAAGAAAATCGAGAACGCGATGTGGCTGCTTGCGGAATCGCTGTTGCCGCCCGTGGGCGATGTGGGCATGGATGCCTACACGCAGGGGCTGATGGACCTTGGTGCGACGCTTTGCACACGTGGCCGGCCCGATTGTGCGCGGTGCCCGTTTGCCGCTCATTGCGTGGCGAACGCGACCGGGCGCCAGCGCGAGCTACCCGCCGCGCGGCCGCGTAAGGCGGTGCCCGTGCGGCATACGCTGATGCTCGTCATGAGGCGTGGCGCACAGGTCTGGCTGCAGCGTCGGCCGCCGAGCGGAATCTGGGGCGGTCTTTGGAGTCTGCCCGAAGGGGAGGACACCGCGACGCTTGCGCGCATCGCCGACCGGATCGGCATCAACGACAGTGCGGTCGAACTCCAGCCCCTGACGCCAATCTCGCATACGTTCACGCATTTCCGGCTCGAGATCGAACCGCTGCTGCTCGACTTGCCCGTTGCCGCAAAGACACTTCAGCTCGCCGAGGCCGAGGCAGGCTGGGTCGCGCTTGCGGATCTCGACTCGGTGGGCCTGCCCGCGCCAGTCAAGAAGCTTCTGCAGGGGCTTACAGGAACGCTCCTATGATCCGGCTTGGGCGTTGCCCAGCGTCTCCCGGAGACGACCTCGCGCTTCGACCGCGGGAGCAGGCCTGCCCGATCGCTACAGCATCTGATGCTGCTGCATGAAGTGGTGCACGATTTCGAGCCGCGCTTCCGCGTCTTCGATCTCCATGAGCTTCTGCCGCGCGCGCAGCGGAATCGGCAGAATTTCGGCAAGCCGGTTCGATAGCCAGACCACGTCGTCGAACCGATAGGGCTGGAAAAACGGCACATTGGCCGGGTCGCGTTCGGAGACGCCCTTGATGATGCGCTCGAGTACCTCGGCACACGCCGCATGCGCGGCGAGATGCTGCGTACCCTGGGGCACCGAGTCATCGCCGATCGGTTCGGCCATGCCGCGCAACAGGCTGCTCGGCTCGAGCCGCGTGGAGAGCAGGCGAAAACGCTGGCCGCCCCTGACCCTGATCTGCATCAGGCCGTATTCCTGAACATCGCAGTCGACCAGATGGGCCAGGCAGCCGACATTCTCGGGCACGGTCGGCTCGTCGGGTCGCGCGACTTCATTTCCGGTCTTGATCATGCAGACGCCGAACGGCGATTGTTCGCGCAGGCAGTCTCGCATCATGTCGAGATAACGTGCTTCGAAAATCTTCAACGGCAGCAGGCCGTCGGGGAAAAGCACGGTATGCAACGGGAACAGCGGCAGGTCGGCAAGGATGGATGACATGGCGCTCCGCATCGTGATGCAATGGGTCAGGCGGTTTTCCTGAGATCGTCCGGCGGTGCGATCTCGCGGTGCCGGACCAATACCTGCGCTTCACCCGCAAAGCGCTTGCCGAGCGTCTCGGAGATGTACACCGACCGGTGCTGGCCGCCCGTGCAGCCGATCGCGACGGTCAGGTAGCTGCGGTTGTCGTCACGAAAGCGGGGCAGCCATTTGTGCAGGAACGACGAAATATCGTCGATCATATCGAGCACATCGGGCTCGGCCTCGAGAAACTCGATGACCGGCCGGTCGAGGCCCGTGAGCGGTCTCAGGCGATGGTCGTAATAGGGGTTGGGCAGGCTGCGCACATCGAACACGAGATCGGCGTCGAGCGGCAGGCCGCGCTTGAAGCCGAACGACTCGAACATCAGCAGCAGACCGGAATGCTCGTGCTCGACGAACTTCTTGACCCAGGCGCGCAGCACATTCGCGCGCAGATTGCTCGTGTCGATCTGGTGGCCGAGTTCGGCGAGCCCCGCGAGGAGGTCGCGTTCACGCTCGATCGCATCGGCAAGCGAGTCGGCGCCAAGGCCGGGGTCGTTGGAGGCGTTGCCCGACAGGGGATGGCGGCGGCGCGTCTCGGAGAAGCGCTGGATCAGTGCCGTCGTGCTCGCGGTCAGAAACAGCACGCTGACCTGATGCTGTGTGCGCAGCTCGCGAATCACCGCGGGCAGGTCGGCGATCGATGCGCCCGAGCGCGCGTCGATCGCGACGGCCAGACGTGTCTGACCATCCCGCGAGAGGAAGGCGGCGAGTTCGGGGAGGAAGCCGGCAGGCAAGTTGTCGACGCAGTAGTAGCCTGCGTCTTCAAGTGCGTTCAACGCGACGGACTTGCCGGAGCCGGAGATCCCGGTGATCAGAATAATACGCATGGGGCAAAAGGAGTTTCACCCCATCATACCGTCAGAATGGGATCGCGGACAGGGTTCGGACTTCGCATGCGGCCCTCGGACCTGGCCGCCCGAGGCAAGCCGGTTTATGCAATCTGGCCGACACAACTCGGTTGATGCAACCCCGCCGATGCAAGCCGACCGCTCAGATCAGCTTGCCGGGAAACTGGCTGTCCGGATCCTGCATCGCCAGCCGCTGACGGTCCATGAAGTCGCGCAGCGTATCGATGCCGCGCAGTTGCAGGATCGTGTTGCGCACGGCGGCCTCGACGAGCACCGCGAGGTTGCGGCCCGCGGCGACCTGGATCGTGACCTTGCTGATCGGCAGGCCGAGCACGTCGATGGTCTGCGATTCGAGCGGTAGCCGCTGGAATTCGCCGTCGGGACGGCGCACCAGTTGAACGATGAGCTTGAGTTTCATCTTCCGGCGCACGGCGGTTTCGCCGAAGATCGTCTTGATATCGAGCAGGCCCAGTCCGCGGACTTCGAGCAGGTTCTGGAGCAAGGGGGGGCAACGGCCTTCGACGAAGTCGGGACCGAGCCGCACGAAGTCGACCGCGTCGTCAGCGACGAGGCCGTGGCCGCGGCTGATCAGCTCGAGGCCGAGTTCGCTCTTGCCGAGGCCCGAATCGCCGGTCAGCAGCACGCCGACACCGAGAATGTCGAGAAATACGCCATGCATCGTCGCGCGCGGCGCGAGAATGCGCGACATATAGAGCCGCAGGCTGTCGATCACGGCCGCGGCGGACATCGGCGTCGTGAACAGCGGCGTCGACGAGCGTGTCGCGCGCAGCACGAGGTCGGGCGGGATTTCAATGCCGCCCGCGACGACCAGGAACGGCGGCTCGAGCGCGATAAGCTCGGCCATGTTACGGCGGCGGTCCTCTTCCGACTGGCGCTGGTAGTACTCGATCTCGGCATCGCCGAGCACCTGGATCCGGTTCGGATGGATCAGGTTCAAGTGGCCGACGAGGTCGGCGCTCGACGTTGCGGTGGCGACCGTCTCGGGTAGAAAGCCGCGTTCCCACCCCTCATGACCCGTAAGCCAGCTGAGTTTCAACGACGCCGCATTGTCGTCGAAGATGCTTTGCGCATTGATGCTTGACGTGTCCATGGTCTACGGTATGGGGGGGCCGCGGCGATCAGCCGCGGTCGTTGACATGGGCCCACATGGGGCCGGGGCGGCAGCGGCGCATCAGGGTTGCCACGCGGTAATCAACTGATGGACAGCGGTCCGGTCAGTCTCGGTGGTCAGCCGCGTGCGCGCTTCGCGATCGGACAGCAATTGCGCAATCTCGGACAGTATCTCGAGGTGCTGCTGCGTAGCCTGTTCGGGTACGAGCAGAAAAATCAGCAAGCCGACCGGTTGGCCGTCGGGAGACTCGAAGGCGATCGGCTCGTGGAGCCGCACGAATGCGGCAAGCGGCTGCTTGAGCCCCTTGATGCGGCCATGCGGGATGGCCACGCCTTCGCCGAGTCCAGTCGAACCAAGCCGCTCGCGTGCGAACAGATTGTCGGTAACGAGGCTGCGCGCGATTCCGTGCTGGTTCTCAAAAATGAGGCCGGCTTGTTCGAACACGCGCTTCTTGCTGGTAACGGCAAGGCCTAGGACGACGTTTTCGAGCGGTAGAAGTTTGGCTAGACGATTCATATTGGCAGGCGGATCGCGCTCTGGACGGCGCATCCGGCACGACGCTTCGAATTGACCATTTGCATTCGGCGCGGCGTGTCGCGTACTCCGGCTGTATTTGTCCCCGTAAAGAGTCGGGACATTATATGTCAGCCAAACGGGCGATGGTGCGACGCAGAACCCCCCGCGCTGCAAGGGATCGGCTCGCGGGTGGGAATGAGGCTTAAACCGGGCTAGAAAAAAGGCCGAGAGGCAGGGCCGCAATTCGACGCGCCGGAAACGACATCGCCCCGCGATGCGGGGCGATACAGGGCGATACGGGGGGTGAATTCGTCCCGACGGTCCGGCCATGGTTCCCAGGCCGTGCCGCTCGGTTGGAACTACGTTGCGGGCTGTTCGTTGAGCAAAGTTTCGCTCTGGTACTTGAGCGCCTCGTGCGGATGACCCTGAATCCTGTTCTTGTAGCGCAGCACCTGCCGATCGAGCTTGTCGATCAATAGATCGATTGCCGCATACATATCGACGTCGCAGATCTCCACGAAGATATCCTTACCCTTCAGGTGAAGGTTGATTTCCGCCTTCTGGCGCTTCTCCTTTTCCCTATGATTGTCGACGGTCAGTAGTACCGCGGTCTCTATCACCTGATCGAAGTGGCGTAGCACGCGGTCCAGCTTGGTCGTCACGTATTCGCGCAGTGCGGGCGTGACTTCGAGATGGTGCCCACTGATCTTCAAATTCATAGTGCTCTCCGTACAGAGAGCCGCAACGCAGTATTCTGCGCGATTCCGTCGGTCGGCTTGAGCCTCCCGCCTGACAGCGGGCTGCGCTGGCAAGCGGAGAACGTCCGGCAATCGATACCCAGGCCAGCCGAGGCTTGCTGAGATCTCGTCGAGGCGCGCTCTTCGTCGGCCGGCCAGAATCGCACGAGGCGTCACGGCCGGGTGATGCCCACAGCGGGTTGCCGCAGGCTATAGTGACTTGCGCAGGTTGACTGCCGGAATCTTCAAAGCTTCGCGATACTTGGCCACGGTGCGGCGCGCGACCACGAAGCCCTGTTCAGCCAGCAATTCAGCGATACGGCTGTCTGAAAGGGGTGTCTTCGGTTCTTCAGCTCCTATCAGTTGCTTGATGAGCGCGCGGATCGCCGTCGAGGAAGCAGCCCCGCCGGTATCGGTCGACACGTGTGAACCAAAAAAATACTTGAACTCGAGCGTCCCGAAGGGCGTGAGCATGTACTTGCCGGTCGTCACACGCGAAACCGTTGATTCGTGTAAACCCAGCGTATCAGCAATCTCGCGCAAGACCAAGGGGCGCATGGCAATTTCGCCGTGGACAAAAAAATTCTTCTGCCGGTCGACAATGGCCTGGGCAACTCTCAGTATGGTTTCGAAGCGTTGTTGGATGTTTTTTATCAACCAGCGCGCTTCCTGCAGTTGCTGGCGCAGCGATCCGCTGCCCGGATCGCCGCGATTGTTGCGCAGAATATTGGCATACAGGTGATTGATACGCAGACGCGGCACGATGTCTGAATTGAGATCGGCGAACCAGCCGTCCTTTGTCTTACGCACGATCACATCGGGCACTACATAGTCGGCCTCGGCCTTGCCATAGGCCGCACCCGGGAATGGCTCGAGCGAGCGGATCAACGCGTGAGCATCGCGCAGTTCGTCGTCGCTGGCCTTGAGCTGTTTGCGCAAACGCGTGAAATCGCGCGCAGCGAGCAATTCGAGATGCTGTGAGACGATTTCGAGCGCGAGCGTGCGCACCGGCGAACTCTCGAGCCGCAGTAGTTGCAGCTTCAGGCACTCGGACGCGGAGCGCGCGCCGACACCTGGCGGATCGAAGCTCTGCAACAGGGCCAGCGCGGCGCCGGCCTCGTCCGCGTCAATCTCGAGTTCGCTTGGGAGGTCGGCGCAGACTTCGTCGAGCGAGACCGACAAATAGCCATCGTCGTCGAGCGATTCAATCAGGAAGGTGACGAGCGCGCGGTCGCGCAGGCTCGCATTGGTCAGGCGGAGCTGCACGCCAAGATGGTCGCGCAGGCTCGTGCTCGATTCCTGGAGTTGCATCGGCGGCATATCGTCGTCGTCGGCGCCGCTGCCGGGCCGCGAATAGTCGTCGAGGCTCCACGGCGTATCGCTATCGCCCGCGCCGTTGCTGAAATCGTCGAGGCCGTTGCGTTCGCGGCCTTCCTCGCCATCGGTGCTGCTACTGCTGCTGCTCGAGCTCGACACGACCGGTGCCTCGGGCGCGGTCGACGGCGCGCTTTGCTGCGATGCCAGCAGTGCGCCGTCGGAGGTTACGCGTAAGGGGCTGCTGAGCCAGTCCTCGTCGTTCTCGAGCAGGGGATTCTGCTGGACGGCGGTGGCCACCTCCTGTTGCAGTTCGAGCGTCGACAATTGCAGCAGGCGGATCGACTGCTGCAATTGCGGGGTCAACGCAAGATGCTGTGAGAGACGGAGTTGGAGGCTCGCTTTCATGGCTGGATATGGGGTCCGTCGGTTCCTCGTCGGCGGTCGGTCAGGCCGATGCCTCCGACGACGGACCTAATCATTGTAGAGAGTTTGCAGCGCAGCGGAAACCTCCTAAAAAGCCCATGCAAGAGCGCTTGACGCGGGGTGAACGAGGCACTAGGGAGGCGGGGATAGGGGCTCGGCGGCGAACCCGGGGGCATGCGGCGTGCAGAGGCCTGAAGAAAAGCCGTGGTGCCGCTGTGCTGCCGCATTGGGGCAAGCACAGCGGGGTCTCCGGAGGGGCGTCACCAGGGCAATACCCAAGGGCCCCAATCGCGATTCGCCCTTGGCCTCGGTCGACGAGCCCGTGACCTACATCCGGAAATGTTCGCCGAGATAGACACGGCGCACGCGTTCGTTTTCGATGATTTCGGTCGGCGCGCCGGCCGCGAGCACGCTGCCGTCGCTGATGATGTACGCGTGGTCGCAGATGCCGAGCGTTTCGCGCACATTGTGGTCCGTGATCAGGACCCCGATGTTGCGGCCTTTCAGGAAGCGCACGATCTTCTGGATTTCAAGCACGGCGATCGGGTCGACCCCCGCGAACGGCTCGTCGAGCAGGATGAAGCTCGGATTGGTCGCCAGCGCACGCGCGATTTCGACGCGCCGCCGCTCGCCGCCCGACAGCGACAACGCGGGGCTGTCGCGCAGATGGGCGATCTGGAGTTCTTCCATCAGCGCTTCGGCGCGTTCGGTCACGTCCTGCGCCGTCAGCGGCTTGAGCTGCTTGTCGACCTGCAGCTGGAGCACCGCGCGGATGTTCTGCTCGGCGGTCAGCTTGCGGAATACCGATGCTTCCTGCGGCAGATAGGACAGACCGAGCCGCGCGCGCTGGTGAATCGGCATCTTGCTGATCGAGTGGTCATTGAGCACGATATCGCCGTTGTCGAGCGATACCAGGCCCACGATCATATAGAACGAAGTCGTCTTGCCGGCGCCGTTCGGGCCGAGCAGCCCGACTACTTCGCCACTCTTGACGTCGAGCGAAACGTCCTTGACCACCGTACGCGCGCCGTAGCGCTTCTGCAGGTTGCGTACATTGAGCGTGGCGGTCGTGCCGGGCGCGTTGAACTGGGGAAGCGCGGGTGCGTTCAAGGCTTGTTCGTCCCGGGAAGTTTGTTACTCGGCGTCAGTGATAGGCCGTCGTTGCTGCTGCCGGTGCTGCTGCCGCCGCTGGCCGCACCGCTTTGCCCGCCGGGACTGCCCTTGCCGTCGACACGGGTGCCCGAGGCCGCGCTCGCGGGTACGGCTGCGGCGGCGCCGGTGGCCGAGGCCGCGCTTGCGGCTGCGGTGGCGCCGGTGCTGGTCGACGGCGCGAGCATCGCGCGCACGCGGCCGGTGCCGCTACCCGAGCTGGTCGGCGTGCCGGTCGCACTCGCCGTGTAGAAGTCCTTCTGGCCGTCGTAGGTGATCACGTCGCCGCTGACCGTGTCGACGACTTTGGAGAGACCTTGCAGGCGGCGCACCGTCGCGCGGCTCGTCAAGGTCGTGAAATCGCGCTTGCCATCGTAGTCGAGCTTCTCGGCATTGCCTTCGATGTATTCGTCCACGCCGTCGCGCTTTTGCCGGAAATACGCGAGGCCGCCTGCGTCCTCGGTGCCGACCGCGTACTGATAGCCCTGGGGGTCCTGCGTCACGACGACGCGATCCGCCTTGATCAGGATCGTGCCCTTGGTCAGCACGACGTGGCCGATGAAGACGTTGACCTGCTTGAGGTCGTCGTACGTCATGTTGTCGGCTTCGATATTGATCGGCTTGTCGTGGTCCGCGCGTTCGGCATGCGCCGCTGCGCCGGGCAACAGAACGGCAAACAGCACCGCCAGTGCGGTGAGCAGTCGCTCCCTGCGAGGGGAGCGGCGAACAAACGGGTCAGTCATTGAGCGCGTCAAATTGTGCTGGTCGGGTGAGCGAGTGGACCACCGCGGGCGCGTCATTTCGAGCTGCCTGGTAGCGTGTCCGACGCGGCGATCTGGCCGCGCACCTGGCCGAGCAGGTGCATTTCTCGCGTGACATTGTTGTAGATCATGCCGCTCGCCGTCATGACAGACGGTCCGCGCACCAGTTTAACCGGCTTTTCGGTTTTCACGATGTCGTCATTGACAAGCACCTTGAAATGTTGGGAATACGCCGACATCGCGGGGTCGCCGCTGCCGGGTGCGCGCAGCACGCGCGCATCGTCGTAGAGATCGACGATCGAACCGTCGCCCTTGATCACGCCGCGGTTGCCGAAGGCGGTCACGTCCGGCTGGCCCGGGTTGAAGGCGCGGATCGACGGCAGCGTCGCGTCGATATTGTCGTCGTCCTCATAGTGGATCATCTTCGTCGCATTGATCCGGTACTGGGTCTGCCCGGACACGTCGAGCGTCGTGATCGAGAAGTTGTCGGCGAAATAGTCGGCCGTATGGCTCTTCGGCCGGATTGGCTGATGCGTGATGGTCGGCAGATTGAGGTGCAGGAGCCAGTAGGTACTAGCCGCGAGGGCCGCCATGGCGAGCACCGGCAACCACTGGAGCAGGCGGATGCGACGTGTCATGCCGCGCCTCCGCACGCATGGTCGAGTAGCACATCGTAGTAGCCGCGTGCACGCAGGATCAGGTCGCACACCTCGCGAACCGCGCCATATCCGCCGCGCGCGCTCGCAACGAAGTGCGCGCGGCGCAGGAGCTCGACATGCGCGTTCGCGGGCACCGCGGCGAAACCCGCCTTCAGCATCACGGCGAGATCGGGCCAGTCGTCGCCCATATAGCCGGTATCGGCCGCGGCAATGCCGGTGGCCGCCAGCAGTTCGGCGAACGCGGCCGTCTTGTCGTGCACGCCCTGGAACACGTGGTCGATCGCAAGTTCGCGCGCGCGGCTCGCGACGATCTGCGAACTGCGTCCCGTGATGATCGCGGTCTGCACGCCGGCCCCGCGCAGCAGTTTCACGCCATGACCGTCGAGGGTGTCGAAAGCCTTCAGCATCTCGCCTTGCGGGCCGAAGTAGAGGCGCCCGTCAGTCAGCACCCCGTCGACGTCGAAGATCATCAATTGCACGCGCGCGGCGCGCCCGCTTGCATCCGTCGCCGGCTCAGCGACCGGGCGGGCGATGGGGGTGTGCAGCGTAGCTGCCGGGTCGTGCTCGCTCATCACATTACCTTTGCTTCGAGCAGGTCGATCGTATTGAGCGCGCCGATCAGCACGCCGCTCTCGTCGACGACAAGCATCTGGCCGATGCGGTGGCGTTCCATCATTTCGACGACGGTCACCGCAAGGTGGTCGGGGCCGATCGAACGCGGACGTGCCGTCATGACCTCGGTGATCGGCAGATTGCGGAAATCGCCATTGCTGCCAAGCACCCGGCGCAGGTCGCCATCGGTGAAGATGCCCGCGACGTGGAATGCGTCATCGACGATCGCCGTCATCCCCATGCGCTTATGGGTGATTTCGAGCAGTGCCTCGGCCACCGTCGCGTGCAGGCCCACATGGGGGATCCGCTCGCCGGTGCGCATGACATCACGCACAAAGGTCAGCAGGCGCCGGCCGAGCATACCGCCCGGATGCGAGCGCGCGAAATCCTCCGGGCTGAAGCCACGCGCATCGAGCACGGCGATCGCGAGCGCGTCGCCGAGCGCGAGCGCGGCCGTCGTGCTCGCCGTCGGCGCGAGATTGTGCGGGCAGGCCTCTTTGTCGACGCGCGCGTCCAGATGAATGTTCGCGATCGTTGCGAGGCTCGACTCGGCACGGCCGGTCATGGCGATCAATTGCGCACCCGTGCGCTTGACGAGCGGCACGATATTGAGCAGTTCCTCGGTCTCACCCGAGTTCGACAACGCAACGAAGACATCGTCGGCGGTTACCATGCCGAGGTCGCCATGACTGGCTTCAGCCGGATGCACGAAGAACGCGGGCGTGCCCGTGCTCGCGAACGTCGCCGCGAGTTTTCTTGCGATATGCCCCGATTTGCCGATCCCTGAGACCACCACGCGTCCCTTGCATCCCAACAGGATTTCAACCGCTCGCACGAAGTTCTCGTCGAGACGTTCCACGAGCGAACGGATCGCCTCCGCTTCGGTCTCCAGTACGTCGCGCGCCAGTTCCAGTGCCCGATTGCCATTGATTTTCGCTATCATGCGCGGAGTATAACAAAGCCCTTCCAGCCAAGCCGCACAGGCGGTTCCGGCCCTTCGATGCAACCTGGAGACGTAGCCCGGATGACTTCACCGCTGGAATTGACCCTCTTGCTTTTGGCTGCCGCAGTCGTGGGGGTCGTGGTATTCCGCAGTCTGAACCTGCCGCCGATACTCGGCTATCTCGTGGTGGGCATCCTGATCGGTCCGCATGCATTCGGTGTCGCAACGGATGCGCCACACGTCCAGTATCTCGCCGAGTTCGGTGTCGTGTTCCTGATGTTCTCGATCGGGCTTGAGTTTTCCTTCGCCAAGCTGCGCGCGATGCGCCAGATCGTGTTTGGGCTCGGCCTCGCTCAGGTGGTGCTGTCCATCCTGATCGCGATGGGCGCGGGCTTGCTGCTCAATTTCTTCATGCCGTTCCGCTGGGAGGCGAGCCTTGCCCTGGGCGGCGCGATGGCGATGTCGTCGACGGCGATCGTCACCAAGCTGCTGGCCGAGCGGCTCGAAATCGATTCCGCGCACGGCCGCAACATCATGGGCGTGCTGCTGTTCCAGGACCTCGCGGTGGTCCCGCTGCTGATCCTGCTCGAGGCCCTCGGCGGCGATCCCAGCCAGTTGGCGGAATCGCTGATGCTCGCAGCCGTCAAGATCGTCGGTGCGCTCGCGCTGCTGCTTTGGGTCGGCCAGCGGCTCATGACGCCGTGGTTCAATCTCGTCGTGCGGCGCCGTTCGCAGGAACTCTTCATGTTGAACCTGCTGCTCGTGACGCTCGGCATTGCCTTCGTCACGGCGGAGCTCGGGCTGTCGATGGCGCTCGGCGCGTTCATCGCGGGGATCCTGATCGCCGAGACGCCTTATCGCCATCAGGTCGAGGACGACATCAAGCCGTTCCGCGATGTGCTGCTCGGGCTGTTCTTCATTACGACGGGGATGTTGCTGAATCCCTCGATCCTGGTCGCGCATCCGTGGATGGTCCTCCTCTTCTTCATCGCGCCGACCCTCGCGAAGGCCCTGCTCATCACCGGCCTCGCGCGGCTGTTCGGCGCGTCGCCGGGCGTCGCGATGCGTACGGGCATCGGCCTCGCGCAGGCGGGTGAATTCGGCTTCGTGATACTCAACGTGATCTCGGGCAATCCGCTCGTGCCGCCTGAATTGCTCAACGAGGTCCTCGCGGCCATGCTTCTCTCGATGCTCGTGGCGCCGTTCATGATCCAGAATGCCGACCGCATCGTGATGCGATTGTCCTCGACCGAATGGTTGCGGCAGTCGCTGCAGATGACGAAGATTGCGACGCAGACGATCAAGACCAGCGGCCATGTGATCATCTGCGGATACGGCCGCAGCGGCCAGAACCTCGCGCGCATGCTCGAACAGGAAGGGCTGGCCTATGTGGCGCTCGACCTCGATCCGGATCGAGTGAGCGCTGCCGCGTCGGCCGGCGAATCAGTCGTGTATGGCGATGCGGCGCGGCGCGAGGCGCTGATCGCGGCCGGGCTGCATCGCGCGGCCGCGATCGCGATTACCTATGCGGAGACGCCGTCGTCGCTCAAAGTGCTGCATCACGTCCACGAGCTCGTGCCGGCGCTGCCGGTGATCGTGCGCACCGTTGACGACGCCGATATGGATAAACTGATCGCCGCGGGCGCGACCGAGGTCATTCCCGAGATCGTCGAGGGCAGCCTGATGCTCGCCTCGCATACACTCGTGCTCGTCGGCGTGCCGATGCGGCGCGTGCTGCGACGGGTCGAGGAAATGCGCGATGCGCGTTACAGTCTGCTGCGCGGCTATTTTCACGGTGCCGACGACGAGGAAGACGACTACGATCACGAAGGCGTGCGTCTGCAATCGGTATCGCTGCCCGGCAATGCCGACGCAGTCGGCCGCACGCTCGGCGACCTCGAGCTCGATTCGCTCGGGGTGAGCGTGACGGCGATTCGCCGCCACGGCATCCGGGGTGTCGAACCGGACCCGAGTACGCGCCTGCGCGCGGACGATATCCTCGTATTGCGCGGTTTGCCCGACGCGCTTTCGAAAGCTGAACAACTATTGTCGGTAAACCGGCGCAGCCAGCCGAACACCGCCTGATCTTTTACAAATGGAGTCACCATGTCGGAATTGCCGACGCAGCGCAGCGATGCGCGCGATTATGTGCGCAGCCTTGTCCGTACCGTGCCGGACTGGCCCGAGCCCGGCGTTCAGTTTCGCGACATCACGCCGGTCCTCAAGAGCGCGAGGGGCTTGCGCACGCTGGTCGACATCTTCGTCGACCGCTATTTCGATGCCAGGCTCGACTATGTCGCGGGCCTCGATGCACGCGGCTTCCTGATTGGCCCGATCGTCGCCTATGAACTCAACGTCGGTTTCGTACCGATCCGCAAGGCAGGCAAATTGCCCTGGAAGACCGTGCACGAGTCGTACGACCTCGAATACGGCAGTGCGACCGTCGAGATCCATGCGGATGCCTGCGACGCGGGCGACCGGATCGTGTTGATCGACGACCTGATTGCAACCGGCGGCACGATGCTCGCCGGCAAGGCCCTGCTCGAACGGCTCGGCGCCAAGGTGATCGAGGCCGCGGCGCTGATCGACTTGCCCGACCTCGGTGGTGCGCAGCGCCTGCGGGCCAGCGGCCTGCCGGTGTTCACGATCTGCGAGTTCGAGGGGGACTGATGCGCTTTCCTTGCCTGACGGCCGCGCGCCGTTTCGAGCCGAGCCGGCATCTGCCGTTTCTGATCGGCGAGACACAGGTCGGCTGGATTCGCCGTACCGATCTGCCCTTGCTCGCGGGTTCGGAGTCGGTATTCCATATTGGCCCGCGAGGCGTCGAGCTCTCACGCGCGCTGACGAGCGTCGACGCACGCAGCCGCGCGCTCGGCGGCGTGATCGATGCGCTCGCCGCGCGCGGCCGGATCACGGGTTGGCGCAACGAGATCTATGCAGTGCGCAACCGCTTCGACGATCCGCCACTCGCGTTCATCGAACGCGCGGCTTCTCGATTCTTCGGCACCCAGACCTTCGCCGCGCACCTGAACGGTATCGTGCGGTTGGCCGACGCACAGGCGCCGCAAATGTGGATCGCGCGCCGCAGCCTGAGCAAGGCAACCGATCCAGGCATGCTCGACAATCTGGTCGGCGGCGGCATCGGATGGGGGTATGGCGTCGAGCAGACGTTGTACAAGGAATGCTGGGAGGAATCCGGCCTCCCCGAAGACCTGGCCAGGCGGGCCGTTCGCGGCGGCACGCTCCACGTGCTGCAGGAAATCGAGGAGGGGACGCAGGCCGAGCAGCTGTTTATTTTCGACCTCGACCTCGATGCGGACTTCGTGCCGCGGAACCAGGATGGCGAAGTGGCCGATCACCGGCTTGCCGGAATCGCGCAGGTGCGGGAGTGGATCGCCGACGCACGGATGACGGTCGACGCGAGTCTCGCCGCGCTCGACTGGATGGACCGGCATGAAGCGCTCGACGCCGGCACACGCGCGGAATTGGCGGGGCTGGCGACGTTTCCGCTCATGGAGGCCGGCGAGCAGTTACTTCGGTAAGCTCGGAGGTCGTCGTTCGGGGAATCCTTCGGGCCGTGCTTCGGGTAGTGCTTGGGCAGTGCTTTGGGCAGTGCTTTGGGTAGTGCTTGGGTAGTGCTTCGGGGCACTTCTTCGGGTACTTCGGGTACTTCGGGCAGGGCATGGACAGGGTTTCGGACAGTGCCCCAATCGCCCCTCGCACGATCCTTCAGGTAATCTCTCGGGCAATTTCACACAGAGCAATAAAAGGAATTCAGGGCATGACCACCGAGCACAGCTTCATCCTGACACTGTCGTGCGCGGACCGGCCGGGCATCGTTCATTCGGTATCCGGCTTCCTGTTCGAGCGTGGCGCGAACATCATCGACTCGGCCCAGTTCGGCGACCGCTATACGGGCGAGTTCTTCATGCGCGTGCACTTCCAGCAGATCGGTGGCGATCCGGGCGAGGAGAAGCTGCGCGGAGACTTCGGCGTGCTCGCCGATACCTTCGGGATGCGCTGGGAATTGCACGATGCGGGCGTCAAGCCGCGCGTGCTGATCATGGTGTCAAAGATCGGCCATTGCCTGAACGACCTGCTGTTCCGCTATCGGACTGACCAGTTGCCGATCGAGATCTCCGCGATCGTTTCGAACCACAAGGATTTCTATCAGCTCGCGGCCAGCTACAACGTGCCGTTCCACCATCTGCCGCTCGCTGCCGGTGCGAGTGACACAGCCAAGGCCGCGCAGGAGGCGCGCATCGTCGAAATCCTCGACGAACAGCAGATCGATCTCGTGGTGCTCGCGCGCTATATGCAGATCCTGTCGCCCGCGCTTTGCCGGCGGCTCGAAGGGCGCGCGATCAATATCCACCATTCGTTCCTGCCGAGCTTCAAGGGTGCCAAGCCCTACTACCAGGCGTTCGACCGCGGCGTGAAGCTGATCGGTGCGACCGCTCACTATGTGACGGGCGCTCTCGACGAAGGCCCGATCATCGAGCAGGAAGTCGAGCGCGTCGATCACGGCATGGATCCGGATCAACTGAGCGCGATCGGCCGCGATGTCGAGTGCGTCACACTCGCACGGGCGGTCAAGTGGCACGTCGAACACCGCGTCGTGCTCAACGGGCACAAGACAGTGGTGTTCAAGTAGGCAAGGCGGCAAGCAGGGGGCAGGCAGCTTCAGACAATGAGCCTGAAGCTGCAGCCCTTCACACCAGCCGCGCGATGATCAGTTCGCGCTTGATGTACGCATAGAAGATCGGCGCCGCGACGACGCCCGACAGCCCGAAGGTCGCTTCCATCACGAGCATGGCGAGCAGGAGCTCCCATGCCTTTGCCTCGATTTCGCCGCCGATGATCCGTGCGTTCAGAAAGTATTCGAGCTTGTGAATCAGCACGAGAAACACCAGCGATGCAATCGCGATGGGCAAGCTGACCGACAGCGAGATGACGAAGATGGCCGTATTCGAGATCAAGTTGCCGATCACCGGCAGCAGGCCGACCACGAATGACAGCAGCACCAGCGTCTTGGTGAGCGGCAGGCCCACGTGGAAGAGCGGCAAGGCGACGGCCAGATAGATGCCGGTGAACACGGTGTTGATGAAGGAAATCTTCACCTGCGCGAAAACGATGCGCCGGAACGCATCGGCAAAGCGCGAGGCACGCGAGACCAGCGCGACCGTCAGCGGCAGTTTATGCGCGTGATTGGACGCGACGCTGATCGCGACCATCGCTCCGAGGATCATGCCGATCAGGATATGCGTGAAAGTCCGTGCGACGCTCATGCCGCCCTGCTGCAAATCGACTATGTGGGTGCGCGCGTAGTTGAACACCTTGTCACGTATATCGGCGTTGTCGGTCGGCATATAGACCTGCGCCCATTCGGGCAGCCGGTTGCGCGCATCGTCGAGAATGCCCGTAAGCTGCTGGACCAGCGCCTGCGCATGCGGGACCGCGCGCTCGATATGCTCGATCGTGCCGAGAATCGCCGCGGCCAGGAGTCCGATGATGGCCGCCGACAGCAGCACGACCGAAAACCAGAGCGAGCGCTTGCTCGAAAGCCGCTTGGCCAGTAGCGGCGCCGTCAGGTTGATCAACTGGAACACGAGCAGGCCGGAGAGGACGCCCGAGAGAAGGTGAAGCTGCATGATCGCGACCAGTGCGACACCGGCCAGTAGAAAACTCGCGATCTCGATCTTCGTGAACAGCAGGGGCTCCTGAATGAACGTGCGAAGCGCCCGTGCGGGCATGCGCCGCTCCGCGCTCAATTCGGGGCGCACAGTGTCTTGCGCCCCGGTATCCCGCGATGCGGGTCGCTCGAGCTTGTCTTTGCGGACATTTGGCGCCTGACGTGACATCGCGTAACCTCCGTGGAT
Organism: Pararobbsia alpina; assembly: GCF_902859895.1. Classification (GTDB taxonomy): domain Bacteria; phylum Pseudomonadota; class Gammaproteobacteria; order Burkholderiales; family Burkholderiaceae; genus Pararobbsia; species Pararobbsia alpina. The sequence goes on along the minus strand of NZ_CADIKM010000010.1, from coordinate 21,009 downwards.
GCTCTGGAAGGCATCCTGATTTCAATCGAATGGCAGCACGGATTGCCGTGTCGTGCCGTTCTGTCGACGTTTCCGTCACTCTTTCTGCTCGCAACGAGCGGGCCTGACTTGCTCCATGCTCGTGTGCCACGCGCCCGGATGAGCGCAATGCCCGGTCTATCGAGCCGGTCGATACGCTCCTCTGGTGAACTTCCTTGCATGTTCTCCTTCGTTAGCCTGGTTGACAAGCACGGCGGCATGCCCTGCCTGGACGCTCCTCCAGCAAGCGCCGCGCCGCGCTCAAACCTTGCCGAGCGCCGCCTGCACGTTGCGTTCGAGCAGCGGGGTGAGATAGTGCCCTGTAAAACTTGCCTTCGCCGCTGCTATTTGCTCGGGGGTGCCTTGGGCGATGATCTGGCCGCCGCCCGCGCCACCTTCCGGCCCGAGATCGATCACCCAGTCCGCCGTTTTGATCACATCGAGATTATGCTCGATGATGACGACCGTATTGCCCTGATCGCGTAACCGGTGAATCACTTCGAGCAGCAGCGCGATATCGTGGAAATGCAGGCCGGTGGTCGGCTCGTCGAGTATATAGAGCGTGCGGCCGGTGTCGCGCTTGGACAGTTCCAGCGACAGTTTGACACGCTGCGCCTCGCCGCCCGACAAGGTCGTCGCCGACTGGCCCAGCCGGATATAGCCGAGCCCGACCTCGAGCAGCGTCTTGAGCTTGCGCGCGATGACCGGCACCGGCCGAAAAAACTCGTGAGCCTGCTCGACCGTGAGGTCCAGCACTTCACTGATGTTCTTGCCCTTGTAGAGGATTTCGAGCGTCTCGCGGTTGTAGCGCTTGCCATGGCATACGTCGCAGGGCACATAGACGTCCGGCAGGAAATGCATCTCGACCTTGAGCACGCCGTCACCCTGGCAGGCCTCGCAGCGGCCGCCCTTGACGTTGAACGAGAAGCGTCCCGCCTCATAGCCGCGTTCCTTGGCCGACGGCACGCCCGCATAGAGTTCGCGAATCGGCGTGAACAGACCCGTATAGGTCGCCGGGTTTGACCGCGGCGTGCGGCCGATCGGCGACTGGTCGACGTTGATGACCTTGTCGAAATGCTCGAGACCGTCGATCGACTCGTAGGGGGCGGGCTCAGCCGCCGAGCCGTAGAGGTGGTGCGCGACCGCGTGATAGAGCGTGTCGTTGATCAGCGTCGACTTGCCCGAGCCCGAGACGCCCGTCACGCAGGTGAGCAGTCCGACCGGCAGGTCGAGCGTCACGTGCTTGAGATTGTTCCCATAGGCTTCGACGATCGAGAGCCGCCGTTCGCCGGGCGCATTGCGTTTTGCCGGCAGGGCGATCGAGCGCACGCCCGACAGGTACTGGCCCGTCATCGAGGCGGGATTGTCTTTGATCTGCGCGGGCGTGCCTTCCGCGACCACGATCCCGCCATGCTCGCCGGCGCCGGGGCCCATGTCGACCACGTGGTCCGAGGCCATGATCATGTCTTCGTCGTGTTCGACGACGATCACCGAGTTGCCGAGATCGCGCAGATGCTTGAGCGTCTTGATCAGCCGGTCGTTGTCGCGCTGGTGCAGCCCGATTGACGGCTCGTCGAGCACATACATGACACCCGTGAGGCCCGAACCGATCTGCGAGGCGAGCCGGATGCGTTGCGCCTCGCCGCCCGAGAGCGTGTCGGCACTGCGGTCGAGCGACAGGTAGTCGAGCCCGACATTGTTCAGGAAGCTCAGCCGTGCGGTGATCTCCTTGACCACCTTGTCGGCGATCTCATGCTTGGAGCCTTCAAGACGCAAAGTCAGGAAATAGCCGAGCGCGTCGCGCATCGGCATATTGCTGACCTCGTAGATCGGCCGGGCGTTTTCACCGTCGCCGAGCTTCACGTGGCGCGCCTCGGTGCGCAGGCGCGTGCCTTCACATGCGGGGCAAGCCTGGTTGTTCTGGTACTTCGCGAGCTCCTCGCGGACCGCGGCCGAATCCGTTTCGCGATAGCGGCGCTCGAGATTCGGGATGATCCCTTCGAAGGCATGGTCGCGAACCTGCGGTCGTCCGCGCTCGTTCATATAGGTGAACGGGATCGCCTGCTTGCCCGAACCGTGCAGGATGACCTTGCGTGTCGCGGGCGGAAGGTCTTCGAACGGCGTATCGATGTCGAATTCGTAGAACGCCGCGAGGCCCTGGAGCATCTGGAAGTAGAACTGGTTGCGGCGGTCCCAGCCTTTGACCGCACCCGAGGCGAGCGATAGCGACGGATGCGCGACGACCCGTTTCGGATCGAAGAACGTGATCTGGCCAAGCCCGTCGCAATCAGGGCAGGCGCCCATCGGATTGTTGAACGAGAACAGTCGCGGCTCGAGTTCCTGCAGCGAGTAGGAGCAGATCGGACAGGCGAACTTCGAGCTGAACAGGTGTTCGCGCTCGCTGTCCATTTCGAGCCCGATCGCGCGGCCGTCGGCGAGGCGCAGCGCCGTTTCGAACGACTCGGCGAGCCGCTGCTTTATGTCCGCGCGGACCTTGAGGCGGTCGATGACCACATCGATCGTGTGCTTGTCGTTCTTCTTGAGCTTGGGGAGGGTGTCGACGTCGTAGACTTTTGCCTCGCCTTCATTCGTCGTCCCGCCGCCCGAACGAATCCGGAAGCGGATGAACCCCTGCGCCTGCATCGCCTCGAACAGTTCGAGATGCTCGCCTTTGCGGTTCGCGACGACCGGCGCGAGAATCATCAGGCGCGTGTCCTCGGGCAGCGCGAGCACCGCATCGACCATCTGGGAGACGCTTTGCGCCTGCAGCGGGATGTGGTGGTCTGGGCAATGCGGAGTGCCGACACGCGCGTAGAGCAGCCGCAGATAGTCGTGGATTTCCGTGACCGTGCCGACCGTCGAGCGCGGATTGTGCGAGGTTGCCTTCTGTTCGATCGAAATCGCTGGCGAGAGGCCTTCGATGAGATCGACGTCCGGTTTTTCCATCAATTGGAGGAACTGGCGCGCGTAGGCCGAGAGACTTTCGACGTAGCGGCGCTGGCCCTCCGCGTACAAGGTATCGAACGCAAGCGACGATTTTCCCGATCCCGACAGGCCTGTAATCACGACGAGCTGGTGCCGCGGCAAGTCGAGATTGACGTTCTTCAGATTGTGGGTACGTGCGCCACGGATCCGGATTTGTTCCATGAACCTGCCGAAAGTAGGGGGGGCCAAACCTGCTACTATAACCACTTTTGCGGCGGGCCGATCGGTCCACCCAGACCGCCTCTCCCTTGCCATTCGCCTAGCTATTCCCATGTCGCAGACCACTTTCACCCCCCCGGCCGCATCGCGGATGAGCCCCAAGGAACTCCGTTCGAGCATGTCGTTGGCGGCCGTGATCGGGCTGCGCATGCTGGGCCTGTTCATGATCATCCCGGTGTTTACGATTTACGCACGCACCGTGCCGGGCGGAGAGAACGCGGCCACCGTCGGGTTGGCGATCGGCATCTACGGCTTTGTTCAGGCCCTGTTCTATATTCCTTACGGTTGGCTATCGGATCGTCTGGGCCGCAAGCCCGTGATCGCCACCGGCCTGGCGATTTTTGCGCTCGGCAGCGTGATCGCCGCGCTCGCGCACGATATGAACGGGTTGATTCTCGGACGTGCCGTGCAGGGACTCGGCGCGGTGTCCTCCGCCGTGATCGCGTTTGTCGCCGACCTGACTGCCGAGGCGAATCGCACCAAGGCGATGGCGATGGTTGGCGGGTTCATTGGCATCTCGTATGCGGTCGCCATCGTGGCGGCTGCGCCCTTGTTCGGCTGGATCGGGATGAAAGGCATTTTCCTGCTGATCGCCGTGCTGGCCGTCGCAGCGATCGCGGTGGTGTTTTGGGTGGTGCCCGATCCGGGTGTGAAACCGGTTCACCACAAGGCGCCGTTCCGGACCGTGCTTCACAACCCCGAACTGCTGCGCCTGAACTTCGGCGTGTTCGTGTTGCATGCGACCCAGATCGCCTTGTTTGTCGTGATTCCGCGTGCGCTCGTCGAGGCGGGCTTGCCGGTCGTGCATCACTGGGTGCTTTATCTGCCGGTGATGGGCCTGTCGTTCGTGCTGATGGTGCCGGCGATCATCGTGGCCGAGAAACATGGACGCATGAAACCCGTGATGCTCGCGGCGATCGCCTTGCTGCTCGCCGGGCAGATCCTGCTTGCGACGATGCCGCATACCATCTGGACGGTCGCGATCTTCTTGCTGATCTACTTTTTGGGTTTCAACGTGCTCGAGGCTTCGCAGCCTTCGCTCGTCTCGAAGCTCGCGCCGGGTGAGCGCAAGGGGGCGGCGATGGGGGTGTACAACACGACGCAGTCTTTGGGTTATGCCGTGGGCGGCGCGGGTGGTGGGTGGCTGCTTGCCCATGTGAGCGCAAGCTCGGTGTTCACTGTCTGCTCCGTGTTCGTATTTGCATGGCTGATCGTGGCGGCCACCATGGCTCGGCCCCCGCAGCGCGCGCGGGCCGAGGCGGCAAGTACAAAGCACTAAGACTGGCACAGAAACTCTGGTTTCTTGCGGACTCGCAGCGTGCGTAGAATGACGTCCTTGGCGACTCGTGGTGTGGACGCGCGCGTGAATCACGCGTGACGGCCGCGTTCGTGACGGACCGTTCCGGGGCCGGTCGTTTGGTCGACTTGGGCGGCAGCGCGCATCGATATAGTTTTAAGTATTCAGAGGAGAAATCATGGCATCCGTCAATAAAGTGATACTTGTCGGCAATCTGGGCGCCGATCCGGAAACGCGCTATCTGCCGAGCGGCGATGCCGTGACCAATATCCGGCTCGCGACAACGGATCGGTTCAAGGACAAGGCGAGCGGCGATATGAAGGAACTGACCGAGTGGCACCGGGTCGCGTTCTTTGGCCGGCTGGCGGAGGTGGCGGGCGAGTACCTGAAGAAGGGGTCGTCGGTTTATGTTGAGGGCCGCATTCGCACGCGCAAGTGGACTGATCAGGCTGGTCAGGAACGGTATTCGACTGAGATTGTCGGCGAGCAGATGCAGATGCTCGGTGGGCGGGGTGGTGCGGGCGGTGGCGGCGGTGGTGGCGATGAAGGTAGCTATCGCGAACCGTCGGAAGCGCGTTCGTCGGGTGGTGGCGCTCGTGCGGCATCGGGTGGCAGCCGTGGTGGATCGGGCGGCGGTGCAGGCGGTGGCGGTGCTGCGGGCGGCGGTGGTCGATCGAGCGCGCCGGCGGGTGGTGGGTTTGATGAAATGGACGACGATATTCCGTTCTAGACCCTCCTAAGTCTCAATATTGTTGATTGAAGCCCGTGTGCCATTGGCACTCGGGCTTTTTTCTTATTTGCGTTTTTTCGATTCGCCGGCGATGGGCGGCGAACGAGTTGCGGTGGCGGTCGGGAAAAACTCCAGAACGCGTTGTGTACGGTTCGTGGGTGCTCGCCATGGGTGTGCGCGGGAGGCTGGCAAGCCAGCTAACGAACCGGAAAGGATAGGCATCTATAAACAACTATAATTGCCTATAATTAGCCATAAACTCACAGCGCAATGGTACGGAGGCGTCAATGGCTACCAGCACTCAAGGTTTCGAAGGCGGACAGATTTTCAACCGAACGGAGCTTGCGACACGCCTGGCGAAGCAGGTTTTGCACGTCTCGCCAACGTCCGCGTCGTCCTCGGGGCTTTTCCTGGCTGCGCCCCGGCGAACAGGCAAAACCACCTTCATGCGGGCAGATTTTGCGCCTGCCCTCGAAAGCCAGGGTGCACGGGTGATCTACGTCGACCTGTGGGCGGATCGAAAGGCCGACGCTGGGGAGGTTATTGTCGCAGCTATCCGCGCTGAACTGGCGAAAAGCGAGTTCACGTTGACGAGACTTGCAAAGAGCATCGGGATTGCGGGCGCGAAGCTGGGCGGCGTCGACTTTTCGCTGGATCGGATTGGGCTAGGTCGGGATGTATCGCTCGTCCAGGCGCTCGCCGCGCTTTCGGACGAGGCCAAAGGCCCGATTGTTCTGATCATCGATGAAGCGCAGCAGGCAATCACGACGCAGCAGGGCAATGACGCGATGTTCTCACTCAAGGCGGCGCGGGACGACCTCAATGCCGCTCATTTCGGCCTGCGCGTGGTCTGTACCGGGTCGAACCGCGACAAACTCGCTATGTTGCGCGCAAGCAAGGACCAAGCGTTTTTCGGGGCACCTCTCATCGACTTCCCGCCGCTAGGCGAAGACTACGTGAAGTGGTTCTGCGATAACACGACCGATCTCCCGGCCAAATTGACCGTGGAGCTGGTCGCCCCGCTTTTCAGGCAGGCCGGCAACCGGCCCGAGATTCTCGGATCGGCCGCAGATCAGCTTCGTTTCGATTTATCGCTCAAGCTTGAAGACGTAGAGCGTCGGTTCGCTGAAGTCGTAGAGGGGCAGATTGCGCAAGCCAACGATGACCTGTTGGACGTCTTTCACAGCCTTACGCCGATTCAGTCTGCTGTTCTCCGCGTCCTTGCCGCGACGGGAAAAGGCTACGCACCGTTTGAATCGCGGACGCTCGAAAAATATCGAACCGCACTCACGGACTTTCCGAGCGACAGTGAACTCTCATCGGCCAACGTGCAGCAAGCCCTCACCGCTCTACAGGAAAAGGGACTCGTCTGGCGTGCGGCACGCGGCGTGTATGCGATGGAGGATGACAGCCTATCGGACCTCTTGAAGCGAGAGGGCTATCTCGAAGGACTCGACGACGGGACCGAATCCACGAAGCCACCTACTCGACGCATGCGCGGGTAGCGCGCCTTTATGCTCGAAGTGCCGCCGTTGATATCCGTGGCATAGCGCCTGTAGGCGATGTCTTTGGACCATCCCGTGCGGCCTACGATACGTCGTAGCCGGCAAACAACTCGCACACGGCCCGTGCATCGGCACAGGCATGGAGCTGCTCCCGGAAGTTGTGGTCGCAGAAGTGTTGCGCTACGTCAGCTAGCAGATGCAGGTGCGTGCTGTTGGCCCATTCCGGGACCAAAAGCACGACCATATCGGTCACAGGACTTCCGTCGGGCGCATCAAAGGGAAGGGGAGTCGCCGGACGAACATACAACGCCATGGCCCGACGCACACCCCTGATTTGGCCATGTGGAACGGCGACCCCTTGGCCCAGCCCGGTCGAGCCCAACGCTTCGCGCGCTTTAAGACCCGCGGTCACGGCCGCCGCCGACAGCCCGAAGCGTTGTTCGCAGAAGTCGCCGAGCTGCACGAAGAGTGACTCACGGTTGTCGACTTCGAGACCGAGCAGGACATGATCCTGCGAGAGCAGTTGCGCAATACTGTCCTTTCGAGCCGCCAATTTGCCCGGTTGAGCGGTCGTGTCGGTAACCGGAGGGGACGCAGGGTTCATCAAATCCCGCCAGGCGTCGGTAGGGGTGTCTGGGACTTCAAACAGTTGCCCCACTTCGGCAGTCGGAGCCAGATGCGCGACCCGCTCGATCGCCCCGCTCACCGCGTCCTTGGGCAGGTAGAGCGAAAGCCGCATGCGCTCCGTTCCAGGCAGCGGTGCGAGGCGAATCGTCCACGGCTGACCGGAGCAATCGCGGGTCAGAGCCTGACGGAGTGGGGTGGCGTGTTGCGCGTCGAGGGTGACGTGCATCATCACGTTGCGGTTGGTCACAGGACGTGACCGGTGCTGTATCGGATTCTTACCCGGTTTGAGGAGAGCACGAAGGCTGATCATGGGGTGTGTCATGGCGCCGCCGATTTCAATTGCCTGCTGTAAGGTTATACAAATTGCCGTTAAGGTCGCGTCAAAATCGCGGTCGAACCGACATCCTCAGCAAAGAAGCGGCGGCGCGCCTCGTCGTCGCTTGGCGTCTCCGGTCCGAGCCCTTGCAGATCCGGCGCACGGCTTGGCTCCTTCGCGAGATGAGGCATTGCGTGCGCGCGTCGCTCGTCGGCGATGGGGCCGGTTTCGTACATCAGCCGGGTGAGCCAGTCTTCGACGCGATGCAGAGCGCCGTAGTACTTGTCGTGCTGTTGCGCGTACGCATGTGCCGCGGCATGCCAGTCGTCGGTCGCGAGCAGGCAGTCGCGCAGCACCCGGACATCGCGCAACGTCAGCGCGAGTCCGCACCATGATGGGTCGCTGGTTGCGGCCGCATCCCCGACGAGCACGACGCCTTCACGATACGGATGATCGACCCAACTGGCGCCGGGAAACGCGGCGAGCGGCCCAGCCACACTGGCGCCGGCATACCAATCGCGGGGCATGCCGGTCTCGACACACGCATCGATGAAGACGCCGACATGCTGGCTGCCGCTGATCGGCCGCGCCCGCTGCGAGGTGCTGGACACAAAATACGACCGAAACCGCTGCTTGCCGAGCGGAAAGAGCAACGCCCCCTGCCCGAGCGGCGGATTCTGAAAATACTGGACCGCGTCGTCCGGCGCGGCGAGACCTTCATGTAGCACGCCAGCAATCACGAGCCGCGCCGGATCCTGATTCGAGACAAAGCCCGCCACGCTGCGCACGATCGAGCGGCGACCATCCGCGCCGACGACCAGGCGGGCCGACACGCGCTCGTCGCGCTTATCCGAGCGCAAGGTCACGATCGGCGCATTCCCCGGCTCCACCGCGACGACCGCCGTACCGCGACGTACCTCGGCACCTGCCGCCTCGGCGGCGTCAAGCAGCGTGCTTTGCATAGAAGGATGGTAGAAGTTGAGGCAACCGCAACGCCCCGGCGTAGTGGCCATCAGGTCGCGGCCATCGCGCGCCACCGACCCGAGATAACGCTTCCACCATCGGATTTCACGCGCTCCGCTCTCGAACAGCAGCCCATCGATACAGAGTGCGCGCGCCTCGACCACGCCCCACGGCAGCATGCCCTCGCCGCGAACGCGATCCTTGAACGATGTCTCGCGCTCGACGATCAGCACGCGGATCCCGTGAATCGCCAATGCGCGACCGAGTGCCGCTCCACCCAACCCGCCACCAACGATGACGACGTCGCAGTTGCCGTTTGCCATATCGATCGATCCTCCACCAAATCGGGGCGCGTAGCTGCGTATTCGGATAGTTATAGACGAGCGGAAGAGGAATATCGCAGTTTTGGGGCTGTATGAGCCAGCCGTGAAGGCTGGTCGTCGCCGTGCTGGCCGCTGTCTACGGACTCGTACTTGCATTCAGCTTTGCGAGCCGGGCGAGGGCATGAGTCTTCCCAAATAGCGGGCGTTCACAGGGAAATCTTGGCGTCCACTTACGGTCAGCGCAGAGAGGGGCGGGCGATTTTCTCTTGCAGCATTGCCTTCACGTCCGGCCACTCGGAATCGATGATGCTGAAACGTATGGAGTTGCGTTTCCTGCCATCCGGCATGATGCGCTCGTGTCGAACAATTCCTTCTTGCTTTGCTCCGATGCGCAGAATCGCTTCTCTCGATTTTTCGTTGAGTTCGTCTGTAGTGAACTGCACCCGGACAGACTGCATGATCTCGAATGCATGAACCAATAGAAGGTACTTCGCTTCAGTGTTAACACCCGAGCGTTGGACTGACTGACTCAACCACGTGTGCCCGATTTCCAGCTTTCTATTCGCACGGTCGATTTTCCAGAAACGCGTGCTGCCAACGAGCAAGCCGGTATCGCGCCTGACGATCACGAATGGCATCATAGTCCCGAGCTGCCGCCCTTCCAATGCGAAAGCGATGTACTTGTCGACGGTCTCCGGTCCCGGAACGACAGTCACCTTCATGTTCCACAACTGACCGTCCGCCGCGGCGTCTAGCAGAGCGGAGGCATGATTCTGGTGAAGGGGCTGGAGTTCGACTGTCTCACCGACCAAGGTGGGTTGCAAAAAATGAGGAGCGTTGTCATTCATGACGCGTCAGTTTTTCGTGTCGAAACGGCAATCATAATGCGCCGACGAAAGTTTCATGGGGTGAATTGTCGGCATTGCTCGACTGGTCAGTTTCAGGCTGCCACGGTGATACCAGCACAATGCGCGAGGCGCGCGGGACGAACGACGATCTCCACGCGCTGATCAAGCGACACAAGCGCCCGCACGTCAACATTGAAGTGTCGTTGAGCGACCGCTACGTCGACCTGCTCGAAGCCGGCGTAGACCTGGCCGTCCGGATAGGGCGTTTGCCCGATTCAGGGCTGGTCGCTCGCCGGCTCGCATCGTGTCGAATGGTCATTTGCGCATCTCCAGACTACCTCAGGCGCCACGGCACGCCGCGTAGCGTGGACGACCTGCGGCAGGCACCGCGGCTCACGTTTAGTGAAGCCGTGTCCGTCGGAGACTGGACGCTTGTCGATGCGAAACAGCGTGCGCACGTTGTCAGTGGTCCATGCCGGATGGCAGCCAACAATACCCAGATGTTGCTTGCAGCAGCGCTCGCCGGAGCCGGTATCGTCTATGGGCCGACATTCGTTTTTGGAGAACAGATCGCGCGTGGGAAGCTCGTCGAGCTGCTGCCGGAGTATCACACGTCGGAACTGGCGATCCAGGCGGTCTATCCGAGCGCACGTCATATGCCTCTCAAAGTGCGCCACTTACTCGACTATCTGGTCGCTGCCTTTGGCGACGAGCCACCGTGGGATCACATCCCGCCACAACGCAAGGTACGCACGCCTCGACCCACGGCGAGTCCGGGCGCGCGCTCATAGGCCCCGAGGCGGTAACACGCACGGATGCTACTGGGTAGCAACGTCGGGGGCTTGACTGATCCCTAGCGGGTTGGAGATTGAGCTTCCGTATCCCATCGTCGCCCGGCGTGTCGGGCTTACTAGTGATCGTGCCGATTCCAGTTCGCCGACAAACTGCCGGATAGTTGTCGCTAGTGCAGAAGGAGCCTCTAGCGGCGAAAGATGTCCGGTGTCCGGCAACACGCACAGGCGAGCACTTGCAATCCGGGGTAGCAGTTCCTTGTGCAATGTCTCTACGCGATCGACTTGGTCCAGTTCGCCTGCAATCACCATGACGGGCACATTGATGGACCCGACGTCGCCCGTGATGTCTTCCAGCATGGCGGCATTGGGCCACGCACCCTTGGCTTGCGGCGCGCCGCGCAGACTATCGATGACGACCTGCTCACGATAGTGTGGTTCAAGCGCGTTCGCTGTGAGTACGTTGTCCAGCACCCACTCGATGGACTCGCGCGAATCGTAGGCTTTAGCCATCGCTGCGCGCTGCTCGTCGGGCAGGACCATCGGAGAAGGCGGTGACGGTGCGACCAGCACGACACCCTCCAGTCCGTTCGGTCGGCGCGTCGCGAGCAATTGCGCTGTTTTCCCACCCATTGAGTGACCGACTACAACGTAGCGCCGCAGACTCAGTGCCTCGATGACATCCTGTGCATCGTTCGCGAGATCGGCAATCGTGTAGCCGTGCACGGGCGCGTCCGAATCACCCCATCCACGATGGTCGGTGGCGATGGTCCGGTACTGGCTCGATAGCTCCGCGACAACGCCGTCCCATGTGCGGGACGATCCGCCCCAATAGTGAAGAAACACCAGTGCCAGTTCGCCTTCCCCCTGGTCCCTGACGTGAATCCTCGTGCCGCTCGTGCGGATATGCATTGCGATGCTCCTTTCTCTAGTGTGCCAACGGCACGGTCGCGAAACGATTCGGGTTGTACCCAAACCTGGGAGCATCTTAGGTTTCGTCGCCCCGCTTGATAATCGCTGTCTTGTTATCGGCAGTCGATCACAAAAAGATCGAATCAAGGCGAGTGCGTCATCTTCGAATCAGGGAAGAAGCCGCTTTCCAATCGGTTGTCTGAGCGACGCCCGAGCCGGTGACCGGCAGCGGCGTTCGCATTTTCCGCGCGTGATCGGCGAAGCAACATACCGATGCAACACTGGCATCACGATGTCGGCGAGCTGTGATCCCATGGCGCTCAACCGGTCGATAACTAAAAATAGATTGAGTTTTCGCGTTTTTTGTGCAAAATCATGAGTAATTCAGGGGGTGATATATGCTTGTCGAGTTTCGGGTCCGAAACTTCCGGTCGATCAGGGACGATCTGTGCCTCAGCATGACCGCGAGCAAAGACAAAGAAAAAAGAGACGCCAACACCGTCGAGACCGGGATAACGTCGCTCCCGACGCTTGTGCGCAGCGCGGTGATCTACGGACCGAATGCGAGCGGAAAGTCCGCGCTGATCATGGCGATGCAGTTTGCGCAGATCGCCGTCAGGACATCGGCTTCATTGATGCCTGGACAGCCACTTAACCAGGCGCCGTTCAAGCTTGATGCGAAAACGTCGGCCCAGCCCTCCGAGTTTGAATTCACGTTTCTGCTCCAGGGCATCCGTTACCAGTACGGGTTCGCGCTGTTACCTGATGGCATCCATGAAGAATGGCTGCTCGTGTACAAGGCCTCAAAGCCCCAGGTCTGGTTCGAGCGAAAGTTCGACAAGAAGACCGAAGCGGATGTCTATCACTTCGGGTCTTCGTTTGTCGGGACGCGCAAGGTTTGGCAGCAGGCAACTCGGCGCAATGCCCTTTTTCTATCGACGGCTATCCAGCTCAATAGCGAGAGCCTCCGACCGGTCTACGACTGGATCGTCGAGCGTCTGGTGGTATTCGGCGCGGGAAGCCAGCCGCCTTTCGAACAATCGACCTCGTGGGCCAGTAGTGCCGTCGAGAAACCAGCCCTGCTTGCGTTCCTCGGCGCCGCCGATGTCGGAATCTTCGATGTCTCGGTGCACAAGCGCAAGCAACATATGCTCAGGTTCGAAGTATCTGACGGCGAGCCCCGGCACGCGGTCTCCGAGGCGGAGGTGAATTTCCCAGTCTTCCTCCACAAGGGACCAGGGGGAGAGGCCGCATTTCAGATGGAAGAGGAATCCGCAGGGACGCAGAGACTTTTTGCCTTCGCCGCCCCGCTGATCGAAGCGCTCAACGCCGCGCGCGTGATCGTCGTCGACGAACTCGACAGCAGTCTGCATTCGTATATCGTTCGCTTTCTCGTTGAACTGTTCCATCGGCCGGCGGGAAGTAGCACTGCGGCGCAATTGATCTTTACGACCCATGACACGTCACTGCTCGATGCCAATATCTTCCGACGCGATCAAGTTTGGTTCATGGAGAAGAATCGTGAGCATGCAAGCGTACTCGTGCCGCTAACAGATTTCAGTCCACGCAAGCACGAGGCGTTGGAGCGCGGATACTTGCAAGGGCGATATGGTGCGTTGCCCCTGACCTCGGATTTTGTGCCCGGAGAAAAACCTCTTGGGACGTGACAACCATCCGCGACAACGGCAAGCCAGACAGCTTGAGCGGAAGAATCCGAAACGCCCGACATACGACCGGATTCTCGTGGTCACTGAAGGAGAAAAAACGGAGGTGAAATACTTCGAAGAGATTCGAAGATTTTATGGCCTGAGCTCCGCACATATCCAAGTGTGTCACAGCCCGTATGGAACCAGTCCGCAACAGGTAGTCGGATATGCCCGCGACCGATGCCTCGAAACGTCTGAATGGGAGCAAGTATTCTGTGTGATTGACCGAGACGATCATCAAAGTTACGTCAACGCACTACACGCCTCGCAGGCGCTCCACCAGCGGCACCGGAACGATCTCGGAGAGCCAATTGCTTTCACCGCTATACCTTCCAATCCGTGTTTCGAATTGTGGCTCCTGCTTCACTTCCAGGCCAACGAGGGCCATATTCATCGCGACGATGTCGTTCGCCTGCTTCGCGACCACATCCGCGACTATAAAAAAGGCCGCGGTGGCACATTTGAGGCGACCATGCCGCATCTCGACCGGGCATATGCCCATGCGGCACGGCTTCGAGCACGCGAAGAGGGTCGAGGAATGACCAATCCGTCCACCTGCGTCGATGAAATCGTCCGGACCTTGTGTGCGCTGCGCGAAGCCGTATGAGGGCAGGGATATGTGTACTTCAGGCGTGACCACAATGCCCGAAGGATGTCGAAAGCCCCCGGCTTCTCCGACAAAATGACTTCCGCATTCCCGCTTAGAGGCGCGAGGGAATCAATACAAGGTACTTTGTCGGAGCGATACGACAGCGCTCGAAGTACAGTGTCAGAACGATTCCCCAACCATCTCTTCACTCTTGCGCCAGAGCGCATCAGCGCTTGCAGGGTCAAGCGCATAGCGTCGAACGCCTTCGCTGACGGGTGTAATGACAACATCGTCGGCAACGATCTCGCTCACATGGCAGTTCTCACAATATCGACCTCCAATGTCTTCGGCTGACGCCACCACTGCGGCCCATACCGAAGTTGCCGCCCCCTGCGGGACGGTCTTGAACTGGAACGGTCCTTTTCCCTCCGACGCAAGCTGATTGTTGATTCCTTCCAGAAACGCCGCCATTTGGCTCTCTTCCATGTGACGCGCGAGTTCTGTTTGAATCCCTCCGGGATGAACTGCGGCTGCCCGCACGCCGCGTGCCCGATGTCGCTGATCGAAAGCAAGCGCAAAAAGAATATTTGCCGTCTTGGCGCGCCCATAGGCAACGAACGGTTCGTAAGGCGTACGCTCAAAGCCGGGGTCGTCGAGGTCCACGTTCGCGAAGCGATGCCCCGACGACGCCAGTGCGATTACTCGACCGCCAGACGGGATCAGCGAGGCCACCCGATTCACGAGCACAAAATGCCCCAGATGATTGGTGCCGAACTGCGTCTCGAATCCGTCTACTGTTTTGCCAAAGGGAGTCGCCATCACGCCCGCATTCGCAATGATGACGTCAAGGGGTTTGCCTTCCTCTTGCAGCTTGTCAGCGCAAGCCCGGACGCTCTCGAGGCTGGTTAGATCGAGTGAAATCAGGTCGATGCGGCCGCCTGCCGCGGCCGAATCGCGCCGCGCTTCATCAATCGCCTCCTTCGCTTTTTCAAGGTTCCTGGCTGCGCCGATAACGCTCGCCCCGTGCGCTGCGAGCGCCCGTGCCGTCTCCACGCCTAGTCCCGCGGAAACACCCGTTACGAGAATTCGCTTGCCGTGAAGATCGACGCCTGAGAGCACGTCGTCCGTCGTCGATGTCGCTCCAAATTTCTTAGTCATTTTCGCCGCTCCACCACAATAAGTTGGACGTCATTCCCAGCCTCGGTTTCGGACTGGCAGCAAAGCGCAAAAAGGCATGGAAGCGCGTGTCGTGGAGTCCATGGCGACTAGACGTATTCGCGCTACCATTTGTGACAGGGTCCGCCGTTTTTTTCAAGGCGGAAGAGCGGCGTGCAGATGCGGTTACTTCTCAGGAACGAGAATGGGCGCGCCCTTGTCCTTCAGCAGCAGCACGATGAACTTGGCCGGCTGCGTCTGGCTTGCATTGTGTCCTACCGTGTGAATATCGTTAGGACCCTCATAGAATGTCTGCCCGGGCGTCAACGTTGCTTCCTTGCCGCCCTTGACCTGCATGACGATCGATCCTTCCAGTACGTAGACAAAAGCATGCGCATGATGCCGATGGACGGGGTCCACGGCACCCGGAGGATACTCGACGGTAATCAACTGAACTTCCTTGCCCGGATAGTCGTCAAGCGGCTGCGTCATCAATGACGCGACGATTGCGGCGGGCGCCGCGGCGTGAGCCACGCCCATCGACGAGCCCACCACGACGAGCAAGGCCAGAGCGCTATTTTTCAAACGATGCATGGTAGTGTCCTCCTGAGTGACGCGGCCCGTCCGTGCGGGCCGACACTGAAGAAACAGCGAAACCCGTCCGCTCAGACGAGGCTCGCCTTTTCGAAACCGGATGCCTTATCGGACGAACCCGGCGCCGTCTTGAACGCGACGTTCGCGCGGTTCCATCCGTTGATGACCATCACTTCGAACGTCAAGTCCGAGAGCTCGCGTTCGCGCGGCGCGAAGAGCGTCGACTCGCGCCACGCCGCAAGGTGATGGATGCGCAGTTCGCGCTCGCCATGAATACGCGCTTCCTTCACGTGCATGTCCAGACAAAATCCACAGCCATTGAGTTGCGACGCCCGGATCGACACGAGATTACGGATCGATTCTTCGATTGTGCTCTTTTTCAGCGGATTGCTGAGTTCGAGAAGCCTGCGAGCTTTTCAGGGTTGCGCTGCACATGGATACGAACGATGCGCTCGCCGTCCGTTTCGAACGACTGTGCTGATTCGAGTTTGCCTTCTATAATGCGCAGCAGCTCTCGACCGTGTTGGCGGAAGGTGAGGGCCACGTCCTGTTTTCCACTCTCTCAAGTCAGCGCATCAAGAGCTGTCACTGCGCTTCAGACTTTTATCTGCCTGCCGTTAACTGAGGACTAATGCGTGCGTAAGACGAGCGCATTGGGCGCCCTCGATCGTGTTGGATGACCAGGGCGAAACCGGAAAACATCTACTTTGCAAACGCCTACCTTGCCGCCCTTGTCGTGGCTGACTAGAAGCTGCGTCAACGAGTAATTGCTGGTACTGCAGCTTCGAAATGGCGAAGTAGCGGGAGCGCGTCTGAGTCGCTCTCCCTGGGGTCCACGAGGTCCGCTTGCGCAGTCGGCTCGGTAGGCCGGAAAGTTCACATGCAAGCAGGGCAGGCCTGCACAATGAAAATGAGTCAAAAGAACATGTCGCCCATCGAGGCGACTGAAACAGGTCGTCCGCGGTATCGGCCTGATATCGATGGCTTGCGAGCCGTTGCCGTCGCGGCGGTCGTGCTCTTTCATGCGTTCCCGCGTCTTTTGCCGGGCGGATTTGTCGGGGTCGATCTGTTCTTCGTGATTTCAGGCTATCTGATCACTCGGATTCTGTGCACCGACCTACAGGCAGGTCGATATAGCATTGCGACGTTTTACGCGCGCCGCGTGCGGCGAATCTTCCCGGCCTTGGCTCTCGTACTCACTACGACTTACGTGCTCGGCTGGTTCTGCCTGTTCAACGGCGAATTCAAGCAGCTTGGCAAACATATCATTGCCGGCGTTGGCTTCGTATCAAACTGGGTACTCTGGGGCGAGGCGGGTTATTTCGACCAGGCAGCCGACACCAAGCCGTTATTGCATTTGTGGTCACTGAGCGTCGAGGAGCAATATTATGTCTTCTGGCCGCTCCTGCTTGCCTTTGCGTTCAAGCGCGGTCGCGTGCTGATCACGATCGTCGGCGTCGCCATCCTTTCATTCGTTTTGAATGTTCTGCTGATTCCGCACCATGCGGCGGCGGCGTTTTTTCTGCCTGGCAGCCGCGTGTGGGAACTCCTCGCCGGTGCGCTGTTCGCGCACTTGCCACAACTGCAAGACCGAAGAGGTTTTCGGATCTTGCTCGCGCCGCAATATCAAAATGTGTTGTCGACGCTCGGGTTTGCATTGTGCATCGGCTCTTTCATCGGGTTCAATTCCCAGCTTGCTTTCCCAGGCTGGTGGGCGTTGTTGCCGGTATTGGGCGCGTGCCTGCTGATCGGCGCCGGTATCGAGGGCTGGGTCAACCAACGCGTACTTGCGCATCCGGTTGCGGTTGGGCTCGGCAAGATCAGCTATCCGCTGTATCTGTGGCATTGGGTCTTGCTGACCTATGCAACGATCATCGCAGGAGGCAATTCGCCCGCATTCGTGCGCAGGGGAATTGTCGCGATCAGTGTCGGGCTCGCCTGGCTCACCACGATCGTGGTGGAACGGCCGGTTCGGTTCGGTCCGTCACGCATTGCCAAAGTGCTCGTGCCCTGCCTTGCCATGCTTGTCGTCGCTTATCTGGGTCAAATGACCTATATGCGAGACGGGCTTGATTTCCGCAAAGGCTATAGTCCGAACGCGGATGTGAATACCGCGAAGCTTGGCGCCGGGCATGAGTTTGTCAAAGCGAGCTGCGGTGTCGCGTCGGCAGATCAGCACCTGTTCCAATTCTGCGAGACCGACAAGCGAGCCGTATCCCACTACGCGGTATGGGGCGACAGCAAGGCCGATGCCCTCTATTGGGGGCTGGTGCGCGAATCGTCACCGGGTCAAAGCTGGACGATCATCGGCCGTCCCAGTTGTGCTCCCATGGTCGGAATGCGCCGCACATCCTCATACGTGGGCGACGATTCGAAGGATTGCGTGATGGCTGATCAGAAGGCCTTGCACGCGCTGATTGCAAATCCCGATCTCGGGACGGTCGTGCTGGTGACCGCGGCGCGTGTATTGACGGGGCAGACGTACGAAAGGACCGGCGACTCTCGCCGCGATCCGTCTGCGGCCCTCGATGGGCTGGACAGTGCGATCAGTGCATTGCAACGTGCCGGTAAACACGTCGCGCTGGTCGTCGACAATCCGACCCTGCCGGATCCGCGCAGCTGCATGGACCGCAAGCCGCTGGCGCTGCACGTCGTGCGAGCGGCATTGGGAGTCACAGCCATCAACGCAAGCGCCAAGTGCGCGATCAGCTATCAGAAGAATCTCTCGCGGACGACTTCTTATCGAGCCGTTATCGAGCAGGTGAAACAACGCCATCCTGACCTGCTGGTTTACGATCCGGCATCTGTGCTATGTGATTTGAAGAGCGGCGTGTGCCCTATTGCGATGAACGGCAAGTTTCTCTACAGCTATGGCGATCATATTTCGGACTATGCAAACGGTCGCATCGCCGACCAGTTTCTGCCCTTGCTTAGACCCTCAGCAATAGCGACATCGCACGATCCATCAACTCGTAACGTTGGTACCAATTGACGCACAAATTGCCGTAATCATCGAGGCGTACGACGCGGCTTTGTACCCCGCCAGCAGCGCTTCGCGGTTTTCGTCGGATTGCTCGCGTTTTACATACACCACGGTGTGACACGGCAAAGCTCAGACCTCCACGAACGTCAGCAGCGGTTTGGCGTCGTGTGCGGCGCGCTCCGCGGCCGTGAAGGCTTCGAGTGCGCGATCGACGGGGTAGCGGCGCGCTGCCGGCGGCTTCAAGCTGCCCGCAGCCATGCGATCGAGCAGGCCGCGCAGCGCTTGGCTGCCTTCACTCACCCCCTTGCGTGCGAGCCACGAGAAGAGGAACCAGCCACGCACCTCGGCACCTGAGTAGACGAGCGCCGGGGCGAAAATCGGCATCTCGAAGGCCGCCGGGTCGGTCTGGCGGTGCGACGACAAGGCTCCGTAGACGAGCAGGCATCCGTTCGGGGCCAGTTGACGCGCAAGCGTGGCGCCGGTGCGGCCGGCGACGCAGTCGATCGCGCTCACGATGCCGTTGCCGCCGGTGGCTTTCTTCAGCTGCTCGGGCCAGCTTTCGTCCGCGGTGCATAGCACGATGTCACCGCCAAGATCCTGGATCTCTGCGACCTGCTCTTCACGGCGGACGAGGTTGACGGTGCGGAACCCCTCCGCTTTCGCGATCTGCAGCACGAGGCGACCGACCGTCGAGCCGGCCGCGCTCTGGACAAGCCAGTCGCCGCGTCCAAGCTGGTGCTCCAACATCGTCATTGCCCATGCCGTCATCGGGTTGACCAGGGCCTGTGCGGCGTCCTCGTCGGAGATCGCCGCCGGTACAGGTATCGCGCGGGCGGCCGGACTGATGACTTGCTCTCTCCAGGTTCCGGGCACGTCCAGCAAAACGACCCGCTCTCCGACCCGCGTGCGCGGCACGTCGCTGCCCACGGCGTCGATGATTCCGACGCCCTCGGACCCGGGCGAGGCGGGCAGTTCGGGCTGACGCTGAGGGGCGAAACGTCCGCGGATGACGTGCAAGTCGGACGGGTTCACGGGCGCCAGCAGCATCTTCACGCGCACTTCAGCTGGCCCGGGCGTGGGCTCGGGCAAATCACGCGAATGGACTACCTCTGACGGCTCGCCGTTATGTTCGATGACCAGGGCCTTCATGTGCTTTCTCCCACCGCGCGGCACCTGACCCGCGAGCGTCATTGAACTTCGGTTTGCCGACTCAATGAGATGGCTGTATATCCGATAGAACCCACGTCTTTTCGAAGTATGCCTGCGTCGGGCCATACAGCCGGAAATAGGTGAACCAACCCTTTCCAGGCAACGTCTTGATCCAGTTCGAACGAGGCTTGCCTTTCGGAGGAACGGGACCAAAATACAGGTCCACAGAGCCGTCAGCGTTCTTGACGATATCGTCTCTCGATGATCTGCCCGGGTAGCTGCCGGTATCGATGAGCGTGCGGCTTTCGTTGTCATACACGGTGGATGACCAGAACTGGGCCACCGGGGCATTCGGTGGAACATGCAGCGAATACTGCTTGCCGCCATCGAGCCACGCGCCGGTGCTGTCCTTCTGGGATTCCAGATAGACTTGGCCAGCGCCGACGATTTTTCCCATCATCCCGTCCGTAACACCCACAGCTTCATAGAACCACGAGGCACGCTCGTCGAGTTGTGTGCGGTCAGGCAACTCCTGATTCGTGTTCTTCAGGAACAGCGAGTACTCCCACTGATGCCCCGGCCACACGGTTGAGCCCGGGAATCGCTTCGCGTAGCCATTTGCCCGCGCCGTGAGTTCGCCGACTTCGACAGCTTGGGTCAGAATCTTCGTTTGGCGTGCGTCGGGCTGGAATGGCTTACCTTTCTCGATGCCAAGTGGCACGAGCATCGCCATCATCAGCCGGTCGCGCTCCTGCACCGGCTCACTGTCAATCGTCTTCGCCAGCAACCGCCAATAGTCCATTCCGCGTGGCTGGAAGGCCATCCACTTCTTGCCTTCGGGAGACACGTGCCTGGCGGGGGGCGGGTTGTCCCGCTGACTGTAAGGGTAGATATTGAAACCTGCGATGACCTCTTTTACCTTGGCGGGGTCCGGGTCCAGCGCACGTTGTCCTGACCAGACGTTATTCGTGCTCGAACGGAATACGTAGTAACCCTCCGGGTGCATGTCCGGGTCGTTCGGCCCGAGTATCAAATACTTGCCGCCCTTGCCCTTGTCCGGCCCGGTCTGGCCAGTGTCGGTGATGGGGCGCTCCCAGAAATCAAGAATGCCGCCTGCTGTCGCGCCCGGAGGAATGACGAACACGAGAGGGCCTTGTTCCGCCAGATTCGGGAAGGCCTGGGTGTAGGCATCTCGTTATACACATCTTGACTGGCGAGTCTCGGTCGCGAAAAAGCGTGTTTACTTTCAATGACATAGAGCGGCGCTTGTAAACTGGCGGCGGATCGCGTTTACTCTCT
>NZ_CADIKM010000009.1 GCF_902859895.1 Pararobbsia alpina | reverse complement strand
TGCAGCCAGTCGTGTCGATGAACTGCTGCCACATCGCTGGCAGTCGTCGAACTCAAACTGATCGGCAGGATCTCGCACCGCATCGTCAAGATGGGTTTGCCGCGCGCTTACCGTGAAGCGGAAGTTGCGCTCTCAATAAAGCTCTTAGTTTCTGCGATTCTCGCAGCCGGTCTTAGCGCATGTGGCGGGGGCGATAATGGCGGCAGCACTCTTGGTGACAGTGGCAGTGCTGTGCCTGTAGTAGATAGCAAAAGTCCTGCGCTTGCATTTAACGATCCGCAAAGCACCTATGATTTGAATAGCTACACGCAGACAGCAATGATTCCTCTGCAGTTCGCTACGACAGGCGCCAATCTGTTGAACGCAGAAGCATCCGGCGTGACCTATGACAAGGATACCGATTCGCTGTTTGTCATTGGCGACGGTGCGACCTCAGTCGTGCAGGTTGCAAAGACCGATGGTCACGTTATCGATTCCATGGTGCTCAATGCCGGCGACTTCGAGGACACTGAAGGCATCACCTATGTCGGTGGCAACAAGTTCGTATTGGTGGAAGAGCGTCTCCGTCAAGTCGATTTGTTCACTTACGTTCCAAATGGAACACTGCACAGAGCAGACGTACAGTCCGTCAAATTGGGTGCAACGGTTGCCAACGTCGGTATTGAGGGTGTTACTTTCGATCCCAAAACAAACGGCTACATTGCCGTGCGCCAGTCGCAGCCCACCAGCATCTTCCAGGCCGCAATCAATTTCGCAGGCGGGTCGGCGACGGCCTCGGACGGTACGCCCATATTGCCGACGACAGACAATCCGCCGGTGCTGTTTGATGCGGCCAAGACGGGCCTTTCTGCGTTCAATGACGTTTTCTCGTTGTCGAATATCGTAGCGAGCAACGCTCCGGATTACGACAAGGTCATCATCATCGGCGCGCCGGATGGCAAGATCGTCAAGATGGATCGTGCCGGCAATTTGGTGAGCAGCCTGTATATGAGTGCCACTGCCCAGAATGAGGGTGTGACGATGGGCTCGGATGGCACCATTTATGTGGTCGGTGAACAGGCCGCGGGGCCGAGCCTGCCAGGCCTGACCATCTTCCAGCCAACCACCAGCGCAAACAATGTCGGCATTGGCAACAACCTCTACTTGACGTTCGATCAACCGGTGACGGCGGGAGCGGGTAATATCGTTCTCAGTAACGGCGCCGACGATACGCGGTCGATTCCTGTGAGCGACACATCGCAAGTGACGTTCAGTGGTAATGTGATGAAGATTCATCCGAAGTTCTACCTGGTTGCCGGCACCACCTACCACGTCACATATCCAAAGGGGGCGATCAAGACGACAGCGGGGGGGATACCTCTGCCGTGACCGCCTTATCGACATTCTCGTTCACGCCGATTGGTACCGTTGACCACACAGCCCCGACATTGACCAGCACTGCGCCGGTCGATGGCGCGACAGGCATCATCGGCAACCACATGACACTGTCGTTCAGCGAAGTCGTGCAGGCGGGCACAGGTAACATCGTTATCAGCAACGGCTCTGATACGCGTAATGTGTCCGTCAATGACACGACCCCGGTCAAATTCAACGGCGGTCGGGTCACCATCACCTTGGCGACACCGTTGCAGGATAGTTCTCGTTACACCGTACAATTGGCCGGTGGCGTTATCACTGACCTGTATGGCAACGCATATGCGGGCACGACGCAGAGCTTCACGACTGCAGCAGCAGGTGCGCCAGCGCCGACCGTGCTGATCTCGGAGGTGAACTCGAACGCAGACGGGGGCCAGGATTTCTTTGAAATCTATAACTATGGCAGCACGCCAATTGATCTGACCGGCTGGAAGTGGGGCGACAATCATGCTGACGTCAACGATGCCAACAATAGCGCGGCATTTGTGGCCGGTACGTTGCTTCAACCAGGTGAACATCTGGTCGTTGTCCCGGGTGTGCCAGGAACGGACGAAAATACGTTCCGCGGAACCTGGGGCCTCCCTGCGACGGTTCCGGTCGTTGCGATGTTGAACGTCAATAGCGACCCAGCGAATCCGATCGGTTTGGGTAAAGGCGATGCGGTGATCGTCTATGATGCGAACGGTAAAGTCGCGGCCG
This sequence comes from Pararobbsia alpina, assembly GCF_902859895.1. Classification (GTDB taxonomy): domain Bacteria; phylum Pseudomonadota; class Gammaproteobacteria; order Burkholderiales; family Burkholderiaceae; genus Pararobbsia; species Pararobbsia alpina. The sequence continues at coordinate 172,309 of NZ_CADIKM010000009.1, read as the reverse complement.
CAATGAACTACGGCACACCGCTCGCTGCAGCGCAGGGCGACGGCACGACGATAGCGATTCCAACGGCCTTGGGCGCAGATGCCACCCTCGTTGCCGCCCAAAATCATGCTGGTGCCGTCTTCGTCGGTGGCAATGCGAAGGTTTCCGCAGTTTGGGATATCGTTTCTTCGACAACGACACCAAACTATGTTGAGGCAGTGGTTGGCGTGCACGGCGGCATATTCGAACCGCAAAAACCTGCGTCGATTGGTTCGCCTGGACAGTAATTTCCCGCCGCTTTGCGGCATGAGCATGGCGAAGAACCGTCCGACTTTGTCGGGCGGTTTTTTTTTAAGGTCTTTACGCGTTAGTTCGTGACGCGCCTCTGACCCACCTCTGCTCATTCGACACCCCCGCCAAGATGGTCGACAATTGGCGGGCGAACACCGCGGATTTCCAGTCCATACAGGACCCATGAATACGATCGCCGCCGCTCTGCTGGCCCTTGCGGCAATGCCTGCTTTCTCGGCTGCTGCCTCGTCGGTCGAGTGGACCGGCATTGCCCAGATCGCCGAGGGTCGCGGCGACAAAGGGGCGTGGCGCCAGAACGACTCGCGCTACGACTATGTCGATGACGCGACGGTTGCCTTCGATTCCGCCGATGGTCTCAAGGTGGCATGGGTCGACCAGAAGAAGAAAGATGTTCTCTATCGGTCGCTATCAGCTAACGGAATTGCGCAAGGCCAACCGGTCAACGTGTCGCGCAATCCGGCGACATTCTCCTGGGCGCCTCGCATCGTGGTGGTGCCCGGGCACCCAGGCAAGATCGCTCTGCTTTGGCAGGAGATCATTTTCTCCGGCGGATCGCATGGCGGCGATATCCTGTTCGCGCGTTCCACCGACGGTGGCGTCAGCTTTTCCGCGCCCATCAATTTGTCGAACTCGCGTGGCGGGGATGGCAAAGGCCGACTCGATCGCGATACCTGGTCAAACGGCAGCCTTGACCTGGCGATCGCGCCGGACGGCACCTTGCTGGCCGCGTGGACAGAGTACGACGGCATGCTGTGGCTGGCCCGTTCGACCGACGGCGGCGCCAGTTTTTCGCGGCCTGTGCGTGTAGCCGGTGACGGCAGGCGGCCGGCGCGTGGCCCTTCGCTGGCAACCGGTCCTCGCCAAACTGTCTACCTTGCCTGGACGGTCGGCAATGATCGCAGCGCCGATATCAGCGTGAGCCAGTCGGACGACGGCGGCCAAACTTTCGGCCGACCCTACGTGGTTGGGGCCGGCCCCGGCTATGCCGACGCGCCACGGCTGGCCGCAGGGCGAACCGGCACGCTGCACCTGGTGTATGCGCAAAGCGAAGACGGGCCGTCACGCCGCTACCACGTGCGCTACGCCCAATCGATCAGCGGTGCGGGCAAGTTCGGCGTTCCGCGGGTTATCTCGCAGCCGCAGCGACATGCCGGCAACGGCGCCGCGTATCCGGCTGTAGCAGTCGACCGGCAAGGGACTCTGTACGTGGCATGGGAACTGTTCCAAGGTACTTCAACCCGTCCGCAGGGACTGGAGTTCACGGTCTCGCGCGATAATGGCCGCAGTTTCTTGTCGCCGCAACGCGTGCCAGGCAGCCAGGACGACCGGGGCGGGACGAATGGCAGCCATCAGGGACTTCTGGGCAAAAAACTTGCTGTCGGCGACGACGGCAGGATTGCCGTCGTCAACAGCAGCTTGACGTTGGGCGAGCGCAGCCGGGTGTGGCTGATGCTCGGGCGGTTGAGTGTGACCAGCACCGCCGGCCGCTAGGCGAGACCGCACTGCATATGGTGTTCCGTACTAGCTTTGTGTTCCGGGACTCGCGGTTGCCTGTTCCTCCAACCACTCACGCCACACGGCCATCAGGACTGCGAGGATGACCGGCCCCACGAACAGTCCTATCAGACCGAAGGCCGCGAGACCACCGAGTACCCCAAACACGACCAGAAGAAAGGGGATCCGGGCAGCGCTGCTGATGACGAGCGGGCGGATCAGGTTATCCACCCAGCTAACGACCAGTGCCCCCCAGAGCAAAAGGCCGGCTCCGGCCAGTGTATGTCCTGTTATGAAGAGCCATACACCGATCGATCCCCACACGAATGGCGTGCCAAAGGGCACCAACGCAATCAGCGCTGTAAACGCAGCCAGCAACAGTGGCGCCTGCATTCCCGCAACCCAGTAACCCAGGCCGGCAAGTGCGCCCTGTGCCAGTGCCGTCAGCACGAGCCCGTAGACGACCGCCCTGGTTGTGCCGCCGATAGCGGCGAGGTAGCCGTCCAGCCGGTCGCCCAGAACACGGCGCAAGACACGGCGCACCTGGTCCAATGCGCTTTCGCCATCCCGGTACACGAAGAACAGCGTCAGCACGGCAACGCCCAATTTCGTCGCATTGCGACCCACGCTGCCGACCAACTGGCCGAACTCCCCGGTCCATTGCTGAGCCCACTTCGCCAACTGCGTGCGAAAGGCCGTCGGATCAACTGCTACCTGGCTCAGAAGCTCTTGCAGCCACTGTCCAAGCCAGGGAATGCGCGCGATCAATTCCGGCAATGGGTGCGGGCCGCTGGAGAAGTAGCCGGCGACGGCCTGGTAGGCTGCGACCAGTTCGCCACGCAGCAGCGTGATCAGCCAGATCGACGGAAGAACGAACGCTGCCGTAAGAATGGTCGTCATCAGCAGCGCGCTGCCGGTACCGTTTCCGCGCATCAGCGAGCGCAAGCGGCGATAGGCGGGCCATGTGACATAGGCGAAGATAGTGGCCCAGGCCATGGGCGCCAAGAACAGATGTAAGACCACGTAGCCCAGTCCAACGAGCCCCCCCAGAAGAACCACGAGAATGACGCGTTTGACCAGCGGCATCGGATAGCTCTCGTCCATGAAACCCCTTCACTTTGTGATTGTGTGGAGAAGGAGCGGGCGCGCCGACGCCTGTCACGCGCAGCACCAAGCGGCCATCACGGCGAGCCCGCTACCGGCCGAGTCTATATTGTTCGTGACGTACTTTTTCGCCTTTGATGGCGATTTTCGATCTTTCACATATGCTTGAAAAAATGAGCCACCCGCGGGTTACTCGAGAACGGCTTGCTCTTGAATCCGAGAGCAATGTCCCATCGATACCGATCCCCTGACATCGCGCGAAAGTCGTGATACGGAGATAACGAGATGAGGGCGAAACGACGAGCCATCCTCCGAAGTGCTTTGGCGGCCGCGGCGGCCGCCGCGATACCCATGGACGGAAGTTGGGCGCAGACCGGTGCACCCGCGCGGCGGCCTATCCCTTCGAGCGGAGAGGCCATTACGCGCGTTGGCCTGGGCACATGGATCACCTTTAACGTCGGAGCGGACGACGAGCTGCGCGATGCATGCGCGGCGGTCATGCAGGCTTTCTTCCAGGCAGGCGGTCAGGTGATCGACTCCTCGCCCATGTATGGCTCCGCGCAGGAGGTGATCGGGTATGGCCTTCGCAAGCTCGGGCGGCCGGCGGGTCTGTTCGCGGCGGACAAGGTCTGGACTTCCCCGGGCAGCCGGGGCCCCTCCCAAATCGAGCAGTCGCGCCGCGCGTGGGGCATTCCACGCTTCGACCTGCTGCAGGTGCACAACCTCCTGGCCTGGGAGGAGAATCTGAGCACGCTCTTTGCGATGAAGGCAGCGGGGCAGGTTCGCTACGTCGGGATTACGACTTCGGAAGGCCGGCGTCACGACCTTTTCGAGGACATCATGCGCCGCCAGCCGCTCGACTTCATTCAGGTCAGCTACAGCATCATCGACCGCAATGTGGAGGATCGAATCCTGCCGCTGGCGGTGGACCGGAAAATGGGCGTCATCGTCAACCGCCCTTTTCAGCAGGGCGCCCTGTTGCGGTACTTTTCGGGCAAACGTCTGCCCGTCTGGGCCGGGGACATCGGCGCCTCCAGCTGGGCACAGTTCCTTCTCAAATTCGTCATCTCGCATCCCGCCGTGACCGTTGCGATTCCAGCGACAAGCCAAGTCGCGCATGTGCGGGAAAACGTGGCCGCCGCCGCAGGGCCGCTGCCCGATGCGGCGATGCGCCGACGCATGGCGGCCTACGTCCGGGATCTCTGATGCGCTTGTGGACCTACTCGGCCGAGGACTTTCTTCTTTTCTCTCCCCGCAGCTACTGGCGACTGATCGAGCGGCACAACGAGGCGCTGTGGCCGGCACAGGTCCTCGCGCTGCTAGCGGGCGCAGCTATCGTGCTTTGCTTGTTCCGGCCACGTCCCTGGTCGGGCCGCGCGGTGGCGGGCGTGCTGACCGTGGCTTGGGGCTGGGTCGCCTGGAGCTTTCTGTGGGGGACCTATGCCACCATCAATTGGGCGGCCGCCTATGTGGCGCCGGTCTTCGTATTGCAGGCTCTGCTGCTGGTCGGAGTAGGAGCGCGGCTGCGCTGGTCGTTCGAGCGGTCGATGCGAGGCTTCGCCGGCCTCGGCCTCTTCCTCTACGCGCTGGTGCTGCACCCTTGCGCCGGGCTGGCGCTAGGGCGATCGATATGGGCGGTGGAAGTCTTCGGCATCATGCCGGACCCGACGGCGATAGCGACCCTTGGGCTCGTGCTGATGGCATCCGGGCGGGGGGCAGGGTGGCTATTCTTCGTGCCGGTAGCCTGGTGCGTTGCAAGCTGGGCGACATTGCAAACAATGGGCACGCCCGACGCCTGGGTACCGCTCCTGGCAGTCGGGCTGGCCATCGGCGCATGGGTGTTTCGGCGCACTGGATGACGGAGCAGGGCAGTTGAACGGGAGATCGCTGCCTCGCGTCCCGGACGAGGCTCGTGCAGCACGATGGGTACCTGGCTCATGCGATTGAGCGTTTGTGCACTATGCGGCGCGAGGCCTGAAGGCCGCGGAGGCAAGGAAACACTGATGAGCGGTCTCCGGGTAGATGAAGACAAGTGCCCGCAAACGAGATACATTGGGGTCACGTCAAGTGACCGGTTGGGGCCGGGGAGAGCTTGGACGATGGCCCGAGAAACGTGTTGTGAAGTGGGTCACTGGCGCGATCACCTTCGCCGCCGCGGGAATCCTGCCAACTGCGATCTTGAAGAAATGGCGGCGAACCAAGGCAGCGCGGAATAAGCGTGGCGAAGCGGTGTGAGCTTCGCCCCCCCGCGTCCCAGCCGCCGCAAAGAGTCGCTCCGATGGTGAAAACAGCCGCCGTTGCCCCAGAGGAACAGCATTTCATCCTATCGAGCTTGACGCCCGGCCGGGCGCAGAGACGGCTTGCCCTTGCCGTCGTGCTCGCCTTGTTGGTCGCCTTTTTCGCCATCGCCGGGCGGCTCTCGCCCGTCCATCTGCCACGGATCGACGCATTCGTCCCGATCTATGCCACGGCGATGTTCGTGAATGATTCGATCACCGCCGTCCTGCTGTTTGCCCAGTTCTCCATTTTGCGTTCGCGTGCACTGCTCGTCATCGCGAGCGGATATCTCTTCACAGCGCTCGTCTTGATCCCGTGGATGCTGACGTTTCCGGGCATCTTCTCGCCAAGTGGGCTCCTCGGTGCCGGGCAGCAGACCACGGCTTGGCTCTACATTCTGTGGCACGCCGGCTTCCCCCTGTTCGTCATCGTCTATGCCCTGTTGAAGGATGTCGATCCGGCCAAGCGGTTGTGGCGAGGCTCCGCGGGTGCGGCCATCCTTTTGAGCGTTGCCATGACCGCGGCGGTCGTGTGTATAGCGACATTTATTGTCACAGCCGGACATGCGCTACTGCCCCGCCTCCTGCTCGATACGGTCAATCTCTCCACGGCCTGGTTTTACGCTGCCGGATCCGCGGCGCTGTTGAGCGTTCTTGCCCTCATCGTGCTCTGGGTCTGGCGGCGTTCAATACTCGATATGTGGCTGATGGTGGTCATGTGCGCGTATGTGATAGAAATCTGTCTGATCTCTTTCCCGGTTCCGGCTCGCTACTCGCTCGGCTGGTATGCCGGCCGGGTCTGCGGGTTCCTGTCCGGCAGTCTCGTCCTGTTTGTCCTGCTGTACGAGATAACGACGCTCTACGCACAACTGCTTCGCGCGGTCTTCGCACAACGCCGCGAACGCGAGGCACGGCTGGTGACCGGGGAGACAGTCGCGGCCACGATTGCTCACGAGGTCACGCAGCCATTGTCGGCGATGGTTACGAATGCCGATGCGGGCTTGCGCTGGATTAATCACGCGACGCCCAATCTCGATGAAACGAAGGCGACACTCGAGCAGATCGTCGCTAATGGCCATCGCGCGGCGGCGGTGATCCAAAGAGTTCGGGCAATGTTCAGAACGGGTGAACTGAACAGAACGGTGTTCGACGTCAACGGTCTCGTTGGGGAAACCCTTCCCTTGATGCGCGCCGAGCTGCAGAAGCACCGGGTACTGGTCCGGACGGAGTTGACTGAACAGCTGCCACCGGTAGTAGGGGATCAAATCCAGCTGCAGCAAGTGCTTCTGAACTTGATCGCAAATGCCATTGATTCGATGGTGGCCGTGGATGAGCCGCGGGTCCTGTGCGTAAAATCCGACCTCGACGACGACGGCAGCGTAACCGTATCGGTAACGGACAGCGGAACAGGAGTCATCCGGCACGACATCAACCGGATATTCGATCCGCTCTTCACCATGAAATCTGAAGGCATGGGAATGGGCCTGGCGATTTGCCGCTCGATTATCGAGGCACATAACGGCCGCATTTGGGTAGCCCCAAACAATCCGCATGGGGCCATCTTTCAGTTTGTCCTGCGCGCAGAAGGCGCGACCTCTGCGAATACTCCCGCGAAGAGCGCGACTCAACGGTCTCCCGTCTAGTTCGCGCCGCTGAAGCGCTCCGGATTCTTATTTGGACGTCGGCATCGCGAACTCGGCACCTTTCTCAGTGCTTTCCGGCCAACGCTGCATGATCGATTTCTGTCGGGTGTAAAAGCGCACACCCTCTTCGCCATACACGTGCAGGTCGCCAAACAGACTGCGTTTCCAGCCACCGAAACCGTGCCAGGCCATCGGTACCGGAATCGGTACGTTGATGCCGACCATTCCCACCTCGATGCGGCGGCCAAATTCGCGCGCGATATTGCCATCGCGGGTATAGACCGCCACGCCGTTGCCAAACTCATGCGCGTTGATCAGGTCGACCGCTTCCGTAAAGTCATTCGCACGCACACACGCCAATACGGGGCCAAAGATCTCTTCCTTGTAAATCCGCATCTCAGGCGTCACGTGGTCGAACAGCGTTCCGCCGGTAAAGAAGCCTTCCTCATGCCCCGGCACCTTCAAACCACGACCGTCAACGACGAGCGTCGCCCCCTCATCGACGCCGAGCGCGATACAGCCTTCGATCCGCTCAAGCGCCTGACGGGTGACGATCGGCCCCATTTCCGCGTCCGCGTCCATCCCATTCCTGACTACCAATGCGCGTGCCCGCTCGGCCAGTTTCGGAATCACTTTGTCGGCGACGTCCCCGACAAGCACGGCAACCGAGATCGCCATGCAACGCTCGCCAGCGGAACCATACGCTGCGCCAACCAGTGCGTCGACCGCCTGCTCAATGTCGGCGTCGGGCATCACCACCATATGATTCTTTGCGCCGCCGAGCGCCTGAACCCGCTTCCCGTTCCGGGCGGCGGTCTCGTAGATGTAGTTGGCGATAGGCGTCGAACCGACGAAGCTGATCGCTTTGACGTCCGGATGCTCCAGCAGTGCATCAACGACGATCTTGTCGCCCTGCACCACGCTGAAGATGCCGTCGGGAAGACCCGCTTCCTTGAGCAACCGGGCCATGAACAGGGCCGCCGATGGGTCGCGCTCGCTAGGCTTCAACACGAACGCGTTGCCCGCAGCGATCGCTACCGGGAACATCCAGCACGGCACCATGCAGGGAAAGTTGAACGGGGTGATGCCAGCGACAACGCCCAAGGGCTGACGCGTGGTCCAGTTATCAATTCCTGTCGAGACCTGCTCCGTATAGTCTCCCTTCAGCAGTTGAGGAATGCCGCACGCGAACTCGATGACGTCGATGCCGCGCGATACTTCGCCCTGCGCATCGCTAAAGACCTTGCCGTGTTCCGCCGTGATGATGGCCGCCAGTTCGTCGCGATGTGTGTTCATGAGTTCGAGGAATCGCAGCATCACGCGTGCGCGACGGATCGGCGGCGTATTGCTCCAGGCGCGAAACGCGTGCCGGGCGCTTGCCACCGCTGCGCTCACATCGCTCGCATCACCAAGATGCAGCGTTCTCGCTACGGCACCCGTGGCCGGGTTGTACACCGGCTGAACACGCGTGCCCTCACCGGGCACGATGCGACCATTGATGAAATGTCCGACGGCCGCCGTATCGACGAAGCTTTGCATGATGAAGTCCTTGGAAACTCGATGAAGAAAGGCCAAGTTTAGAAAGCTTCATCGGGCTTGCGAAGGCGCTATTATTGAATTGATTGTTTTCAATGATGAACAATAGACGTCATGGAAGTTAAAAAGATCGAGTCACTCTGGACGCACCTTCACTGGCTCACGATACTTGCCCAGCAAGGCAGCTACACGCGTGCGGCAACCCGGCTGGGCGTAAGCAAGGCAGCCGTGAGCCAACGTATCGTTGAACTGGAGCATGCAGCAGGGGTGTCCCTGGTCCAGCGAACCACACGAAGCATGCGGCTGACCGAAGCAGGGCAACGGCTTGTGGATGAAACCGGGGGGCAGTACGAGCAAATCTCGCGTAGCTTTTCCAGCGTCAGGGATTCGGCCGGTGTTGCGCGCGGAGTCCTGCGGGTGACAGCGCCTGTCGCGTTCGCGCGGCAGCAGCTTACTCCGCACATAGCGCCGTTCTTGCGTGCCCATCCCGAAGTGAGGCTACAGCTGGAACTATCCGATCGCCTGAGTTCGCTGTCGACGGAGGGCTTCGATCTTGCAATCAGGCATAGCGCGGCAGCGCCAGACACGCACGTTGCCTGGAAACTCTGTGATACGGCGACAGTCATCGTGGCAACGCGCGCGTACTTGAAACGCGCCGGCACGCCACGATCTCCCGACGAACTGTCTGGTCACAACTGCCTGTTTTATCCTCGTGCTCAGGAAGTCCCTGCATGGACGTTCGAACGGACAAACACCCGCAAGGCTGTTGCAGACCGCGTGACGGTTCCGATTGCCGGATCATTCGCCGCAAACAACAGTGAATCCTTACGCGATGCAGTGCTGGACGACTTGGGGATTGCCTTGCTTCCCGACTTTTCCGCCCAGCAGGGCCTGCGTTCAGGCAAGCTGGTAAGAGTGATGCCCAACTGGTTGCCAGTCGGCTCCTTCGCCAACCATCTCTACGTGCTGCGACCTTACTCCTCGCATGTACCGCGCGCCGTATCCGCGTTCGTCACCCATCTGCGAAAGGCGTTCGAGAACGGCTTCGGCGGCTAGGTTCCTCCAGATTACTTGCCGCCTGCGCGCGGGTCTTTACGCTAGGGCGTTGCTTTGAAAGGCTACGCATAGCGGCGGGAGCGCCCTGCATGAAACGGGTAATCGCGGCCTCGATGATTGCGTCGAGGTCATCCGGAACGGGCATGTTGTACACCCAACGGCGCACGGCCAGATAGAACAGTTCACCGTGCAACCCCCAAGCCACTTCCATCTCTTGCGCAGAAGGAGGGGATTTTCGCGCTTTTGGTCCCTCTGCCAATGACCGCAACTCGATGGCCAAGGGCGCGATGACCTTTGCCTGAATTAGCGTGAGATAGCGCTGACTGATGCCGACGTTCTTCAGGCCAGCAAACACGAAAATCCTCACCCACTCATAGCGGAATATGGCGTGGAGATAGACTTTGTAGAAATCCGTCAGACGCGCTTCCAGTGATCGCTTCGGCTGACGCAGCAGGCTCTCCCATTCGGGCTGCCAACGGCTGAGATAAACCTCTTGGTACACGCGGTCAATCAGCGCCTCCTTGGTCGGGAAGTACCGGAAGAGATTCTGGTGCGTGATGCCAAGTCGCTGTGCGAGCTCCCGTAGCCCTCCGTCGAATCCCACTTCGGCGAAGAAGCTCACGGCGCCCTCGATAATTTCCCGTTCGCGATCCTCAGGCGCGAGGCGTCGCCGCCGTAGCGGGGCGGCGTCCGTTGGCGGGATGCGAGCAGTGCGTGTCGCGGAAGCCTTCTCGATCGGTTTGGTCATCTCATCAGGTTACCCGCGAGGTACCGTTCGGTAAATAGCTTCGACACCTTCCCGGACACTAGTTGCCGGTCGGTAATTTATGTTACGCTGGTATCGCTGGAATACATGCCAGTACCGACCCGGTCGAACGTGCTTCGCTATTGAAAGGAGACAGGTCCATGGAGCTTTCTGGGCAGCAGATTGTCGCTGCACCGCGACAAGCGGTTTGGGACGCATTAAACGACCCCCGGGCGCTTTTCGAATGCATTCCAGGGTGCGAGGACATCGAAAAAATATCCGGTGAAGAGACTCGGGTACGGGTCGCAGTGAAACTCGGCCCGGTGCGCGCCCGATTTACCGGGAAGATGCTCATGTCAGACGTCACGCCGGCAGAGCGATGCACGCTCACCTTCGAGGGTGCTGGCGGAGCTGCCGGATTCGCAAAAGGATCCTCGCGGGTTGAACTGTCCGACGAGGGAAGTGCGACCAAACTCACCTATTCTGTTGAAGCGTCCGTGGGGGGCAAGCTTGGGCAGATTGGTGGACGGCTCATCGACTCATCCGCCAAGAAAATGGCCGATGAGTTCTTTGGATCGCTAGATCGCTATTTGACAGGAAAGCCGCTTCCGCGCGAGAGCGGACGGGAGCCGGCGCCAACTACGAAAGTCGCGGATATTGCCGACCTGCCAAGGTCCGCTCCCGAGAAGCCTTCTGCGCGCGATACGTCGGTGGGACGCGGCACTTGGAGTGGCGGCCTTGCGGCCGAACTCTACCGCGTCGGCTGGTTCGCGCTTGGTGTGGCAGTCACCCTATTGCTCAAGCATTCGTTCTAATAAGAAGGGCTGCCCATGAAAGCTCCTGAATTCGACTATGTGCGAGCCCGCTCACTTGAAGAGGTGTTCGCGCTACTGGACGAGTATGGCGATGAGGCGAGGATTTTGGCGGGTGGTCAGACGCTGCTCGCGACCATCAACATGCGGCTATCCGAGCCTCAAATTCTGGTGGACATCACAGGCCTGTCAGACCTGAAGCAAGTGTCAGTCGTTGGCGATGTCTTGCGTATCGGCACATTGGTGACACATGCGGAGATAGAAGATTCGGCTGTGGTACGCGAGCATGCCCCACTGCTTTCGGAAGTTGCGCCCTTTGTCGCACACCGTGCCATTCGCAATCTGGGCACATTCGGCGGATCGATCGCATTCGCGGATCCCGCTGCGGAGTGGCCATGCATTCTGGTTGCAATGAGGGGAGTCGTGATTGCACAAGGGCTTGGAGGTCAGCGTCGAATTCCGGCCGACGAGTTCTTTATCGATCTCTACACGACTGCGCTACGACCGGGCGAAATCATCGTCGCGTTGGATATCCCTCTCAGGGGACCAAAGTTCATCCACGCATTCGATGAATTGACGCGGCGTCATGGCGATTACGCCATCGTTGGTGCAGTCGTCACAGGCGACGCCTCGAACGAGGGTTTTCTCAAAGATGCGCGAATTGTCTTCTTCGGTACCGGTAACAAGCCAGATCGGGCGCATGCGGTCGAGCAGCAACTAGAGACGACACCCCTTACGCGTGCTGCGGCGGCAAACCTTGCGCGGGCGCTCGACATCACCCCCGGAGGCGATCTCTACAACTCGGCCGAAACCAAGCTCCATCTTGCGCGGGTGACCCTCGAGAGACTACTGGCGAAATTGGCTCAGACACTGGAGGTGCCTCAACATGGCTGAACGTCAACCCATCCGGCTGGTTGTCAACGGAAAGAGTGTGACGACAACAGTCGAGCCCCGGATGCACCTGATTGATTTCTTGCGGGATGAATTACAGATTAAAGGGGCTCGCGTGGGTTGTGAGCATGGGGTCTGCGGGGCATGCACTGTCCGCCTGAACGGGCAGATGGTGCGAGGTTGCCTCGTGCTCGCGGTCCGGGCGGCAAACTGCACGGTTGAAACCGTCGAAGGTGCAAGTGACCGTGGCGATCTCGCTGCATTGCAGGCGGCCTTCCATGCGCGCAATGCCTTGCAGTGTGGCTACTGCACGGCAGGTATGCTGCTCGCAGCAGCGGAGCTGGTTGCGACCCGGCCGAATTCCAGCCGCGAGGAGATCCGGGAATACATGTCGGGCAACTACTGTCGCTGTACGGGTTACCAGGCCATTGTCGACGCGATCGAGGACGTTCTGAGCACTCGCCCTGGAGGCGTTGCTGGGGGGCAAAAATGCTGAAGCCACTGGAAAGCGAACAGCGTATCGCTGACGAACTGCGCTACATCGGCGCGCCAGTGCCGAGACCGAACGCTCTGAGACTACTGCAGGGCCGAGGCGTGTACGTGGACGATATTGTGCTGCCACGCATGGCCCACGTTGTTTACTGGCGCAGTCCGATTGCGCATGGCCGCATCACCTCGTTCGACGCGAGCTTTGCCACGATGATGCCTGGCGTGATAGGGGTATTCGGGGCAGAGGATATTGCCGATATCTGTACGCCATGGGTGGGTACGCTTGCTCACTTGCCCGGGATGAAGTCCCCGCCGCAATATCCACTTGCGCGTGGGCATCTGTGTTGGCAAGGCGAACCGGTCTTTGCGGTGGTTGCCGAAACCCGGCATCAGGCTGAAGATGCACTCGCCTACCTGCGGATTGAATGGGAAGAGCTACCCGTCGTCGCGAATATGGAGCGGGCGCTGGACCCCGACTCGCCCCTCATTCACCCGGAACTGGGCGATAACCTGTGCCTTACGCGGACAATCGACACCGGATCGGTCGATGCTGCGTTTGCGAGTGCTGACGTTGTGGTTGAAGAGTCGTATCGGTTCGGACGTCACACTGGCGTGACCATGGAGACGCGCTCGGTACTGGCCGACTTCAACGCTGCCGATCACACTTTGACCGTCTATCACTCGCATCAGGCGCCGCACATGATGCAGGATTTGTACAGTCGGCATCTGAACCTTCCGGAAACATCCGTGCGCGTCATCTGCAAGGACGTGGGAGGGTCATTTGGAATCAAGGTGCACTCCTATCCGGATGACTTCGCGACGGTAGCCCTGTCGAAGCTTCTGAAACGTCCCGTCAAGTTCGTTGCCGACCGACTCGAGTCATTCGTGAGCGACGTCCATGCGCGAGACCATCTTGTAAAGGCACGGCTCGCCGCGACAAAAGATGGCCGTATCCTGGCGTTCGAAATCGATGATCTTACCGGCGTTGGGCCGTATTCAGTGTATCCACGGACGAGCGGCATCGAGGGTAACCAAGTTCTCAACATCACGGGCGGTCCCTACCAGCATGCGAACTATAGAGCACGACTGCGCGTCGTGTTCCAGAACAAGCCCCCCATGAGCCAGTACCGGGGAGTCGGACATCCGATCGCATGTGCCGTCACCGAGGGGATTGTCGACCTGGCCGCTTCAAGGCTCGGAATGGACCCGCTTGCGTTCAGAAAAATAAATGTGATTCATGACGATGCCTATCCGTGCACGGGGGCATCCGGGATCAAGCTTGAAGGGCTCTCTCATGACGCGTGCCTCGCCGGGATTGAAAAACTGGCGGACTACGAGGGGCTTCGCGACGAGCAACGCCGTTTACGGGAGAGCGGTGTGTTTCGCGGAATTGGCATCGCCGCGATGGTCGAACTGACCAATCCCGGCCCGGCATTCTATGGCATCGGTGGTGCGCGCATCGCGGCGCAGGACGGGGCAACCGTCCGTCTGGATGCCGGTGGTGGCATGACAGTCATGGTTAGCGTTGGAGAGCAGGGCCAAGGGAGCGAGACCATCTTCGCCCAGATTGCTGCGGACGCTCTTTCGATGCCAATCGAAAGGGTCCGCGTCATTACAGGTGACACGTCAGTCACACCGTATGGTGGTGGGACGTGGGCCTCAAGAGGGGCCGGCATAGGCGGTGAGGCTGTGCTTCAGGCGTCGAACGCATTGGGGATGCAGTTAATCGAGTTTGCCTCTGCGGTGCACCAGCGCTCGCCCGAAGGGCTCAAGCTTTTCAACGGACAGGTGATGGACGCAGAAAGCGGCACCGTCCTGAGTGACCTTAGAGACTTGGCGAATCAGGCCTATTTTCGCCCGGACACGCTGCCGAGGGATTTCCAGCCTGAGCTATCCGCGACACGACACTATTCGCAGCGCGATTATCCATTCGTATTTACCAACGGCGTGCATGTCTCATACGTCGAGGTCGACGTGGATACCGGCATGGTGAAGTTGCTGAAACACTGGGTCGTTGAAGATTGCGGACGCGTCATCAACCCGATGTTGGTGGACGAACAGATTCGTGGCGCGGTCGTGCAGGGCATTGGCGGAGTTCTGTTTGAAGAATGTCTTTACGACGAAGCAGGCCTTCTAAAAAATGGCAGCATGGCAGACTATCTTGTGCCGATGGCCTCCGAAATGCCGGACATCGAAATCGCTCACGTAGAGACGCGGACAAAAACTTCGGCGCTCGGCGCCAAAGGGGCGGGGGAAGCGGGATCGGCAGGGGCACCAGCAGCTGTGATGAATGCAATAAACGATGCACTCGCGCCATTCCATGCCCGAGTCACTTCACAACCCATTACGCCCGAGAAGATCTTGGTGGCACTTGGGAAAGTGAAACCTGTCACAGCCGCTGAACGGTGAGACTTTCCATGACATGAGGTGCGAACCGGAAGTCACGGATCGCGGCGATACGGTCGTGGGACCGTCCCCAAGGTCCAACGGACACTATTTCAGCGGCGTTTGCCCGGTTGCCGGCTTTTCGACTAGTCTTAGTGAACGGATCCAGCGAGCACCGCGTTTCCGGTCGATGCTGGCCCACTAATCGTTCAATCCACTGCCAGGAGCCCATCCCATGAATGAGATCAGTGGTACCGTTCGCGGATTTGTCGAGGAGGTTCTGAACCAGGGGCGTATCGATGCCACGGGTAAGTTCTTCTGGGAGGACATGGTGGAACAGGCCCCATTCCCTGGCCAAGGCCCCGGTCTCGAAGGCCTGAAGGACGTCCTGCGGGGCATGCGGGCCGGATTCCCGGATATGCATTGGCGCATTGAGGAGCAACTCTCCGAAGCAGACCGGGTGGTCACCCGCTTCGAATGGACGGGTACGCACAATGGAGAGTTTCTCGG
Source organism: Pararobbsia alpina (assembly GCF_902859895.1). Classification (GTDB taxonomy): domain Bacteria; phylum Pseudomonadota; class Gammaproteobacteria; order Burkholderiales; family Burkholderiaceae; genus Pararobbsia; species Pararobbsia alpina. Next base: position 157,077 of record NZ_CADIKM010000009.1, on the reverse strand, counting down.
CGTGCCGGCCACCGGGCGTCCGGTACGCGTCTGGGGTGTGGTCATCGACCGCGTTCAAGAGGGCAGGATCAAGGAGAGCCGCATCATCATGGACACTCTCGGGTTGATGATGCAACTCGGTGTGGCCCCCTCCGCGTCCAGGCAATAGCGGGCAGGCGAGCTTGCCCTCCCATATCCTTCGATTGACGGATGCGGGATCAGGCTCCCGCCTGTGAGCGTCGGAACCATTCGTCGAAGCCGATGCGACCAAGGCGCGCCTCGCCCAAGGGTACAAGCGAGTGCTCCTCGACCCGGCTGCCGAAGTAGCGGGCATCTGGGTCACGCACGACCTCACGCGGGTCGCCGACTGCCTTCAGATAGCGGGCGACGATTTCGTTGAACGGCGCTCGTTCCGGGCCCGCGATCTCGACAATGCCGTTTAGCGGCGACGCGAGTCCCACATCGGCGACGATGGCAGCAACGTCGTCCGCCGCGATGGGCTGGAACAGGCCGGGTGAAAGCCTGACCGTGTTTCCATCCGCACTTGAAGCGGCAATGCCCTTGAGGAATTCGAAGAACTGGGTCGAGCGGATGACGGTGTAGGGGATGCCGGAGGCCTCGATCAATTTTTCTTGGGCAACCTTGGCTCGGAAATAGCCATTGTCGGGCGACCGGTCGATTCCAACAATAGATAGCGCGATATGGTGCCGGACCCCGGCCGCGGCCTCGGCCGGATGAAGGTTGCGGCCGGAGGCCTCGAAGAATTCCAGCACAGCCTTGTCTTCAAATGAGGGCGAATTGGCAAGGTCGATCACCACCTGCGTGCCGGCCAAGGCCTCTTTGAGCCCCTCGCCGGTGAGGGTGTTGACGCCGCTTTTGGGCGAGGCGGCGGCGACCTCATGGCCGCCCTGGCGCAGAATGGCGACGGTCTTCGAGCCGATCAGGCCGGTGCCGCCGATGACGACGATCTTCATGGTTACCATCCTTTTCGAGCACCGGTCCAGTGCGTGCAAAAAGAGACGCACGTTTCGACCCCATACCGTCACGAGCATAGGATGAATGCCGGCAGATGCAAGGTGTCGATAGGCAATCGATGAACTCACTTGACAATGGTCTTATATGCCCACTACTCTTTCCTTAAAGGTCCTAACGTTTGATCCAACATGACTGCGGCTCGGCAGGCCATCGATCCCGGTATGGTATGTAACAGCACCGCTCTGCGTAAAGCCGGGCGGCGCTTGACTCGCTTTTATGATGCCTGCATGGCGGAAACCGGTTTGCGGGCTACGCAATACACGATCCTGAATCTCCTTGCTACTCGCGGGCCGACGACAATGGCCGCGCTTGCCGATGTGTTGTCGATGGATCGGGCAACGATGGGACACAACCTCCGCCCACTCGAGCGCGACGGACTGATCACGATTCAAATTGGGCGAGAAGACCGCCGGGAGCGTGAAGTCGCGTTGTCTACCCTAGGCGCACAAATCGAGGCGCAAAGTAAGGCATCGTGGCTGAAGGCGCAGGCATGCTTCGAGAAGGAGTTTGGAACGGAGAGGGCGTTGGCGATGCGGCGATTGATGGCTCGGGTCGCGGAACTGGACTTGACCATCGATCAAGAGACTTCCTGAGGTCAAGGGCGCTACATTTGCCACCGGCATCCCTGCGACATGCGGCGAGCGTATCCCGTTCTCTCGCCGCAAAAAATTCGACATGCCTGTCGTCGAGACACTTATTGGCTTCGAGATGGCGGGGTACCAGCAGGTGGGAACGACCGCACGAGCGGCATGATGCCAAAGTGCGGCGAGTGGCGCGATCGGGAGCCGCTGCCTGTGGCTGACTCGCAAAATCCAGCGCGGGCGTGGACGGCATCGACAGATCAAATTGGCCACGGCCATAACCCGCGCCGAGTGGCCAGTTCGCCGGATTGACGGGCGCCGGGCTCCGAATTGCCCGGCGCTCGCCGCTTCGCACAGCGAGAACCTTATCTCGGTTGTGCCACGTACCGCAGGTAAGGCTTCACGGTTTTGAAACCCTGCGGATATTTCCGCATTGCGTCATCGTTCGAAACGGAAGTCGGAATGATGACGTCCTCGCCCGGTTTCCAGTTCACGGGCGTCGCCACCGTGTATTTCGCGTTGAGTTGCAGCGAATCGAGCAGACGCAGCACCTCGTCGAAATTGCGGCCTGCGCTCATCGGATACACGAGCATGGCCTTGACCTTCTTGTCGGGTCCGATGAGGAACACGGAGCGTACCGTCGCGTTGTCCGCTGCGGTGCGCGGGCCGCCGCTGGCGTTCGGGTGGATCATATCGTAGAGCTTCGCGGCGCTCAGGTCCGGGTCACCGATCAGCGGGTAGTTGATCTTGTGTCCCTGCGTCTCTTCGATATCCTTCACCCATTTCTGGTGGTCGCTGACGGGATCCACGCTGAGTCCGATTATTTTGGTGTTGCGTTTATCGAATTCCGGCTTGAGTCCGGCCATGTATCCGAGTTCAGTGGTGCAAACGGGTGTGAAATCCTTCGGATGCGAGAACAGGATGACCCAATGGTCGCCGATCCACTCGTGAAAACGGATCGTCCCCTCGGTGGTTTCGGCGGTGAAATCGGGAGCTTCTTCTCCTAATCGAATCGACATCTTCGTCCTCCATAAGGGTGGATGCGTCAAGGTACGACCGCCGCAGTCGGAACGACGGCCCCGGCGGCCTGGGTTGCAGTCAGGCTGTAGGTCGACTAACGCTCAACTTCCGGCTCATTGGACTGTATCGCGCGGGGGGAGCATCTGCGGGCGCGGCGGATTCAGAGCTTCTGCCCAATGGCCGTGATGCGGGGCAAACTCGGGACGCGCTGCGGGTCGCGCTTATAGCGTAGGACAAAAAACTTCCGCTGTGGCTAACATGCACGTCGAATCCGCCTTTGGGGCGACAAGTTCGCTGGCTGGCCGCGTTGGCTTCCGGCGATGTAGGGGACAACAGCGGATCGCCGCGGGTGCCGCAAATGTGGGGCGAGCCGGCTGACTTGGCTTATAGCAGCGCGACACTTTCCGGACGCGTCTCCTCGCCTGGTAAGGTGAACTGAAACTTCGCACCCCGTCCTGTTTTTGGACTCGCGCTCAAACGACCGTCATGCGCCTCGATGATCCGGCGACTGATGGACAGTCCCATTCCGGTGCCTTTCGGTTTCGTTGTAAAAAACGCCTCGAAAATGCGCTCAGGTTCATCGGTGGGAAGCCCGATGCCCGAATCGCTCACCGAGACCAATAGCTGGCGATGCTCGATCCTCTTCGATGTGACGATCAGTTCACCCCCCGTGTCTTGCATTGCCTCGATGCCGTTGAGCATCAGGTTCATCAAGACCTGTTGAAGCTGTACGCGATGTGCTGTTGTTCTCGGAAGTCCCGTGTCGAGTTCGGTTCGGATCGAAACGGACCTCCGATCGGCGGTATCCCGCAGCAAAACCGCCATCTCCTGAATGATCTCGTTCAAGTCCAGCAATTCCCGCTCCGGGGTGCTTCGCCTGTAGAGTGAGCGAATGCCGTCAATGATGCCGGTGGCGCGCATGACGGCCTCGACCATTGCCGAGGCGCAGTTGCGTGCTTCGCTGAGATCCGGTGCATCGCGACCGAGCCATCGCATGCACGCGCCTGCACTCGTGACCGCGGCGGCCATCGGCTGCTTGATTTCGTGAGCTAACGAGGCGGCCAGTTCGCCCATCATGCTGACGCGGTTGATGTGCGCGAGATCTGTCTCCAGTTGGCGCAAACGTTCGCGCTCTATCTCGGCACGCTTTCGATGGGTGATGTCGTTGCTCGACTCCAAAGCTGCGACCGGCACACCCCGCGCATTTCGTTGCAATGTCCAACGGCTCGCCACCGGTATCTGTGTTCCGTCTTTCCTCGTACGCACAAGCTCGCCTTCCCATTGGTCGCTACTACGCAGCTCCGCCTTGATTCGCTCAAACGGTACAGGGAAGATCGTCTTCAGCAGCTCGGGAGCAAGCTTGCCTTTGGCCTCCTCGGCCGACCATTGGTACAACGCCTCCGCGCCACGACTCCAGTAGGTGATGACTCTGTTCATGTCGCAAACGAAAATAGCGTCATGCGTCAAATTGAGCAAACTTGCCTGCTCTCGTAGTGTTTCTTCCGTGAGCTTTCGCTCTGTAACATCCGTCAACGCTCCGACGAAAAGAAAACTATCCGGATTGTCGCCGGTGACACCATGAGCCACAGCTCGAACGTATTTGACGGAATCATCAGGCAGCACCAGGCGATGCTCCGCCGTGAAGGCGCACCTATCGGCTGAGGCGCGGTCGAGGATTTGGCGCAAACGCGCCCGGTCGTCCTGATGAGTCCGGTTGATCACCATCTCAACCGTAGGCTTTATCGCAGGGTCAAGGGCATATATTCGATAAGTCTCTTCGGACCAATAAATTTCACCGCTCGTAACGTTCCAGCCGAAACTTCCCGTGTGGCTGAGTCTCTGCGCCTCCGCCAGATACATTTCGCTCCGGCGTAGCGCCTCTTCAGCCTTCTTGCGTTCAACCCGTTCCTTGGTTTCGCGCAACGCTCGTTCAACTGAGGGCACTAACCTTGATAGTCGTGTTTTCAGAACATAATCCGTAGCCCCAATCTTGAGCGCTTCAATAGCCAATTCTTCGCCAAGCGTGCCGGAAACAAAGATAAACGGCAGTTCTGGGCGGAAACTCAACGCGAGTTTTAAAGCCGAGAGGCCGTCGAATGAAGGAAGTTTATAGTCGGCGAGAATCAGTTCAATTTCAGGGTTTTTTAGAGCGGCCAGGAACTCCGCACGAGACTGGACGAGGTCTATTTGGCAGGTGCGATAATCTCCTTCGAGGAGCTCCTGAATGAGCTCGGCATCATGGCTACTATCCTCCAGCAACAGAATGCGGAGCGCAGACATTATCGTGCCTTTTTGATACTGCCTGGCGGCGGCTCATTGATGAGGGCCCAGAAGACGCCTAGCTCCTTGACGGCGTTGATAAATTCGTGAAAATCGACGGGCTTTACTACATATGCGTTCACCCCGAGCTTATAGCTTCTCACCATGTCTTTCTCCTCATGGGACGATGTCAGCACCACCACAGGTATTATTTTAAGACGCTCGTCCGACTTGATTGTCTCCAGGACTTCCAACCCATCGACCTTGGGTAGTTTAAGGTCAAGTAGCAACACCGCGGGATTCTCGTTGGAGCGAGAGGAAAATTCTCCCCTGCAATAGAGGTAATCCAGAGCTTCTTTTCCGTCTCGGGTGATCACAACCTCGTTCGCCAAGTTGTATTCAGCCAGCGCGGCCAAAGTGAGCTCGACGTCTCGCGGGTCGTCCTCAACGATCAAAATGCGTCCAAGTTCGCTCATGGCATGCTCGCAATCCTGTTTGTCGGTGCACCCTCTGCTTTAGGCAGGGAGAAATAGAAAGTGGCGCCGTGGTCGGGCGCCCCCTCGGCGCGGACCTTTCCGCCATGGCGGACGATAATGCGCTGAACAATAGCCAGACCTATACCCGTACCTTCAAACTGTTCCGGCAGATGCAGCCGTTGAAAGACCCCGAACAGTTTATTTACATACTGCATGTCGAAACCCGCGCCATTATCTCTTACGAATATCTCGACTTCCTTTTTATTGACATCCATACAGCCAATCTCGATTTGGGCACGCGTTCGCATGCTCGTGAATTTGACCGCGTTGGAAACAAGATTGACGAGAACCAGCCTCAGCATGGAACGATCGCCGTAACAGACTGGAAGAGCCTTGATTTCCCAGGATATGTCTCTGTCCCCTATGTCTTGCCCGATGTCCGAGATGACTTCCTTCACGAGCGGCTCGAGGCTCACAACGGTCATCCTGGTCTCAACTCGCCCAATCCTGGAAAAGGCCAGCAAATCATCGATCAGATCGCCCATCCTTTTTGCTGACTCGAGAATCGTTTGTATGTACCGACGACCCTTGTCGTCAAGGGAAGAGGACGCCTGTTTCTGCAGCAGCTCCGAGAACCCCATTATGTGCCGAATTGGCGCTCGCAGATCGTGGGAAACGGAATAGGAAAAAGACTCCAATTCCTTGTTAGTCGCTTCAAGCTCTGCGGCGCGTGTGGCGAGTGCTTGATTGAGCCTCAGAATTTCGGTCTCTCGTTGCCGACTCACTTCCACCTCCATTTGAAGGGTATTCCGCGCGGCGAGAAGCTTGTCCTCAATTCGACGTCGAATGGTCACAAAAAAAGCAATAACTACCGACCAAACTGCGAAAAGAACAAAGTACGGTAGATCTTGTGAAGAGATTTCGAAAGAGTAAAGGGGCGGGGTAAAGAAGTAGGTGACGCTGGCCCCCGATAGCAAAACGGCTAGCCCGGATGGTCCTATCCCGGCATACCAGGCAACGAGCACGATGGCCAGGTCAAAAAGCGGCGTTTCGACCTCATTGAAGCCATAATGTTGGCATGCTAGCGCCAGCCCAAGCGCGATTCCCACGCATACGACTGCAAAGCCGTAACGCGGTACAGGTGGGCGGACGCCTTGCAACTGTATGTCCCAGCGCGCCAAGCTTTGCCTCGCTGCTACCGTTGCCTCGCTGCACCCTGTGGATCATTCCACAAGGGTTTTTATTATATTTCATGTTCCCATTGCTGGGCTTGGCCGAGCCAGCCTGGCTGGGAAACGAGTATCGCCCCAAGATGTATGGCTCACCTCAACGATCAAGTTTCGATCTCGCCCGACGTCGTGGGCTGCGCTTCCGCGACCTCATCCCCCGCGCTCGACAATGCGCGAGAAAACTCCTGACGCAACGCCCGCAGGTGACGCCGCATCGCCGCGCGTGCCGCCGTACTATCGCCCGCCTTGATCGCATCGAGAATGCGCTTGTGATTCTGGTTCGCATCCTCGAACAGTCGCGGCGTCACGAAATGATCTTCGAAGCGCGCGAACACGGGACTGTTGCGCTGGTCGAGCAGGGCGGCGACCAGATGAACCATCGCCTGGTTGCCACTCATCTCGGCAATCTTCATATGGAAGCGCCGATCAGCCGGCTGATCGTGATGCAACTGACGATGCTCGACCGATAGCGAGGCGAGATGCGCCTCGAGTTCCTCGATGTCGGCCGACGTCGCGTGGCGCGCTGCCAGCGCGGCGTTCTCGGATTCGACGAGGATGCGCGCCTCGATCTGCTCGAGTGGTCCGACATCGTGCCAGTAGCTCGGCGCACCGGTTCCCACGTCCGGGCTGCTGGCAGACGCGCGCGGCGTATCGAGCACCGTCACGCCGTTGCCGACCCTGACCGTCACGCGGCCTTCGACCTCGAGCGCGATCAATGCCTCGCGCACGGAGGCGCGGCTCACGCCGAGCTGCTGCGCGAGCTCGCGCTCGGCCGGCAGCAGCGTGCCCGGCGGAAAGTGGCCGCTGTCGATATACCGCCCAATCAGCTCGGCAATTTGTCGATACAGCCTGCGCGATTCGATCTGCGGAAGCGCTTGCACCATCTCGTTATCTCTCTCTCGGAATGCGATTGGGTTGATGCGCGGCGTCATAGTCGTTCCCCGGTCCGTGCGCACGGTTGGAGCTCGCTCGCAGATCTGCTTTAGCCCACGAGCTAACGGCATTCGCGCACGCTCACCATGAGCCCTGAAAATGCCGTTGTTTAGTGCCCGATACATTGCAACGCAGCACCGCCGATATCAAGGTAAACCCGGTTCCAAATTGCTTGACAACCCTTGCTGTCAAAACCTATCGTTTGCCCAATGGCCTGACCATTGAACCTTTGTTCAAGTATATCGCTCGCTTCGAGGGTTTTAACAAGTAATCGCAAATTCTGTATTGGGTACGGCCCGTCCAGCATCGTTGCTGCGTGCCGGTTGGTTCACAGGGATATTCAATGGCTTCGGTCACGCTTACGCAGGTCAAGAAACATTACGGGGACACCCACATCATCCACGGCGTGGACCTCAAGATCGAGGACGGCGAGTTCGTCGTGCTCGTGGGTCCTTCGGGCTGTGGCAAGTCGACGCTCCTGCGCATGCTCGCAGGGCTCGAGGAAATCAGCGGCGGCGAGGTCCGCATCGGCGATCGCGTCGTCAACAAGCTGCCGCCGCGCGATCGGGATATCGCGATGGTGTTCCAGAACTACGCGCTTTATCCGCATATGTCGGTCGGCGGCAATATGAGCTTTGCGCTGCGTCTGAAGAAGAAGGCCGAAGAGGAGATCGGACGTCGCGTGCAGAACGCGGCGCAGATGCTCGGACTCGGCGCGCTGATCGACCGCTTTCCGCGTGCATTGTCCGGCGGTCAGCGGCAGCGCGTCGCGATGGGGCGTGCAATCGTGCGCGACCCGAAGGTCTTCCTGTTCGACGAACCGCTGTCGAATCTCGATGCGAAGCTGCGCGTGAAGATGCGTACCGATATCAAGGCACTGCATCAGGAATTGCGCACGACCTCGGTCTACGTGACGCACGACCAGATCGAAGCGATGACGATGGCCGACCGCATCGTCGTGCTGCATGACGGCCTGATCGAACAGGTCGGCACGCCGCTCGAGCTCTACGACAATCCTGTCAACAAGTTCGTCGCAGGCTTTATCGGCTCGCCGTCGATGAACTTCCTGCCCGGTGTGCTGCGCCATGAAAACGGCCAGACGCTCGTCGATCTCGAAGACGGGCAGCGCTGGGTGGCCGCCCGTCAGCCGGTTGGCAAGAGCGGGCAGACGGTGTGGCTCGGCGTGCGTCCCGAGCATCTGAGCGTCGCCACGGACGACGTCGGCCTGCTGACGAAGGTTCGTGTGACCGAGCCGACGGGGGCCGACACGCATCTCGTGATGACGCTCGGTAAAACCGAGATCAGCGCGACGCTGCGTGACCGCTTCGACGCGAAACCGGGTTCGGTCGTGCGGCTCGCGCCGCAGCCGGGACGCCTGTACCTGTTCGATCGCGAGACTGAAATCCGCCTGCCGACGCCGACACCAGCGCCCGGGCAATCGCTGCATTGAGTATCCACGGCGCGGCACCCTGCATCCGCACGGCCGCGAGCCGAACGTTTCATCACCTACAAAAATCAACGAAGTACCTAATGGAGACGACCACATGAAAGCACGCTTCATTCCCTCCTTGCTGCTCACGTCGACACTCGTCGGCGTGTTGCTTGCGCCCGCGACGCCCGCGCTCGCCGGCGCCTACGACGGCTATACGCTGCGCGTCAAGCTGATCGGTGGGGCCCAGTATGAGCCGCTGTACACCCTGATTCCCGAATGGGAAAAGAAGACGGGCGCGAAGGTCGACATCATCTCGCGCAAGAACTACTTCGATCTCGATCGCGAATACAAGCAGGACATCGCCGCGCGGAAGATCGACTACTGCGTCGGCTCGAACCACACCAGCTTCGCGCCGCAGTACCCGGGCTTGTTCCGCGACCTCAAGGGCGTGATCCCGGCTGACTACATCGCGAACTTCGCGCCGCGCGTGATCGAACAGTCGACCGTCGGCGGGAAGCTGCTGCAGATCCCGCGCCATTCGGACATCAGCGAGCTCTACTACAACAAGAAGACCTACAACGACCCGGCGATCAAGGCCGCCTACAAGACGAAGTTCGGCAAGGATCTCGCGCCGCCGACGACATGGGATGAAGCGTCGCAGCAAGCCAAGTTCTTCGCGAAGCCGCCGCAGTTCTACGGCACGCAGTTCGCGGGCAAGGACGAGGCGATCTCGGGGCGCTTCTATGAAATGCTTCGTGCGAACGGCGGCCAGCTGTTCGACAAGCAGTGGAAGCCGACCTTCAATTCGCCGGCCGGCGTGAAGGCGCTGAACTGGTTTGTCGACCTCTACAAGTCCGGTGCGGTGCCCAAGGGCTCGCCGAACTATGTGTGGGACGATCTGGGCAACGGTTTCGCGAGCGGCTCGGTCGCGTTCGACCTCGACTGGAGCGGCTGGGCGAGCTACTTTAATGACCCGAAGAGCAGCAAGATCGCGGGTCAGGTGGGCATCGCGCCGGCACCGAAGGGTTCGGCGGGGGTCCGCACGGGCTGGTCGGGTTCGCATTCGTTCTCGATCACGACGCTATGCGACAACCCGAAGGCCGCCGCGGACTTCATCGAGTTCCTGACGAGCCACGACGCGCAGATGCTCGAAGCGCGCCGCGGTCTGATCCCGTCGCGTCTCGATGCGCAGCAGGCTGCGCTGGCCGAGTTCAAGGCGAAGAACGACACGTATATGGCCGACGTCTTCCAGACGTTCTCGAGCGCGATGCGTGACGAATCGTTCACGCCGCCGTTGATCCCCGAATGGATCGAAGCGTCGAACCTGATCTGGCCGCAACTGCAAAAGGCGATCGTCGGCGACAAGAGCTCGCAGCAAGCCCTTGACGACGCCGCCAAGTCGGTCCAAGCGATGATGGACGATGCCGGCTACTACAAGTAATAGATTGTGAGCCTGGGGATGAAGCCGGCCGTCGCGGCTGGCTTCCTCCCGCTTTTCTTGCCTGAGCCGTACTGTTCGAGAACGAATCAATGAGCCTGTCGCAAAGGATATCGCCGGCCGCCCGCCTGTTGCTGCCGTCGTTTGTCGTGATACTGATCGTGGTTGCGGTCCCCTTGCTGTTTTCGCTGTATACGAGCTTTACGAGCTACCGGCTCACGCGCCCCGATTCGATCCTCGACGTGATCGGCTTCAAGAATTACCTCCGCCTGTTCGCCTCGACGGAATTCTGGATTGCGCTCGGTCGCACGATTGCTTTCCTGACTGTCGTGCTGAACCTCGAGATGCTGCTCGGTCTGGGCATCGCCTTGCTCGTGCACCAGATCACGCTCGGGCAACGTGCGATCCGTACGATCGTGATGTTCCCGATGATGTTCTCGCCGATGCTCGTGGGCTTTCAGTTCAAGTTCATGTTCAACGACAACATCGGCATCGTGAACCACATTCTCCAGCATGGCTTCGGCGTGACCCAGGCGATTCCCTGGCTCGTCGACGGCAAGCTCGCGTTCTTCTCGCTCGCGGTTGCCGAGATCTGGAATTCGACTTCGATTTTCGCGATCCTGCTGCTCGCGGGCCTCATGGCCATGCCGCAGGATCCGCTCGAAGCGGCACGGGTGGACGGCTGCACATCGTGGCAGGCTTTCCGCCACGTGACGCTGCCGTTCCTGATGCCCTTCGTCTATATCGCGATGACGATTCGCTCACTCGACGTCGGGCGTGCATTCGATATCGTCAAGATCATGACCGACGGCGGTCCGGCGGGCCGCACCGAACTGATCTGGACGCTTGCCGCGCGCGCGGGCTACGAGGACGCGCGCATGGGCTATGCAAATGCGATGTCGTATATCGCGGTGCTGCTGTCGATCGCCTTCACGCTTTATTTTTTCCGCAAGCTCAACGCCGCGCGGCAGTTCCTGAACGAGGCGGATGCCTGATATGACCGAGCCGATTTCAAACCGAACCGAACAGACCGTGTCCGGCGCCGCTTCGCTGCACACGCAGATCAAGGCGGACCGCCTCGCCGAACGCGATGCGCCCGTCGACTATCGCAAACCGTGGTTTCCTCATGCCTTGTTCATGCGCTGGGCGGTGCGCTTCGGCGTCTTCGTCTCGCTTTGCGTGATCCTGTTGCCGGGCCTTTGGGTCGTGCTCAACGCGTTCCGCTCGAATGTCTCGATCCTCGCGCGCGACAACATCTTCGCGGCATCGACGTACACGCTCGACAATTTCCGCAATATCTTCGGCTACGGCGATGTCGCGGCCATTCCGGTGCGCCAGTACTTCACCAACTCCCTGATCATCTCGGTGTCGAGCACGGTGATCGCGATCCTGATCGGCCTTGCGGGCGGCTATGCCTTCGCGCGCTACAAGTTCCGCTACAAGAACACCCTGTTCGTCGGGTTGATGCTGTCGCGTGCGGTGCCGGGCATCGCGTTGTCGCTGCCGGTGTTCATCATCTGGTCGTGGCTCGGCCTCATCGATACGAAGTTTGGCACCATCCTCGTGTATGTCGCGATGAACGTGCCGTTCTCGGTCTGGCTGATCGATGGCTTTTTCCGGCAGATTCCGAAAGAACTCGCCGAGGCGGCCGAGATCGATGGCTGCACGCGCTGGCAGGCGTTCTGGCAAGTCGAGTTTCCGCTCGCCAAATCGGGCGTTGCATCGGCGGGCATCTTCGCCTTCCTGACCGCGTGGAATGAATTCGCACTGGCCTCGCAACTGACGCGCAGCACCGACACGAAGACGCTGCCGGTCGGGCTGATGGACTTCACCGCGCAGTTCACGATCGACTGGGCCGGCATGTGTGCGATGGCCGTGATCATCATCGTTCCCGCACTGATCCTGACCTTCATCGTCCAGAAGCACCTGATCGCGGGTCTGACGCTCGGTGGTGTGAAGGGCTGAAGCAGAAGGCCGCGCGAGGCCATGCCGTACCACGACGGGCCGCCTCGCGGCGGCCCCGAACCCGCGGTTCCGTACCCGTACCCGAACCTGACACAGATTCATGGATAGCGAACTATCCAGGCACCTACACAGATCCCACTATGCCGATCATCGAACGTATCGAACTGATGCAGGTCGACCTTGCGCCGAAAACGACGCGCCAGGACGCCATTCAGTCTTTTGTCACGCAGGAAACTCCGGTGGTGCGCATCGTCTGCGACGATGGCAGTGAAGGCATCGGCTACAGCTACACGATCGGCACAGGCGGGTCGTCGGTCATGGCCTTGTTGAAGGATCATCTGGCGCCGATGCTGATCGGCAAGAGCCCGGTCGAGGTCGAGGCGCACTGGCGCGCGATGCTGTTTCATACTCATGCGACCGCGGTCGGCGCCATTACCAGCATCGCGCTGGCGGCGATCGACACCGCGCTGTGGGATTGGCGCGCCCGCCAGGCCGACTTGCCCTTGTGGCGTCTGCTCGGTGGCGCGAAATCGCAGGTGCCCTGCTATACGACCGAAGGCGGCTGGCTGCAATTGCCGGTCGATACGCTCGTGAAGCAGACCGTCGCCGCGAAGGAGCAGGGCTTTCTCGGCGCGAAGCTCAAGGTCGGCAAGCCGCGCGGGGCCGAAGACGTGGCGCGCCTGAGCGCGGTACGCGAGGCGGTCGGCTCCGAATTCGAGCTGATGGTCGATGCGAACCAGGCGTTCACGATCAGTGAGGCGTTGCGTCGCGCCGATGCCCTTGCGGAAATCGGGCTCGCGTGGCTCGAGGAGCCGATGCCTGCCGACGATGTCGCCGGCCATGCGCGGCTCAATGCGCGCAGCCGCATTCCGATCGCCGTCGGGGAGTCGTTGTACAGCCCGGGCCAGTTCGGCGACTACCTGCGGCTCGACGCCTGTTCGATCGTGCAGGTCGACGTGGGGCGCATTGGCGGCATCACGCCGTGGCTGAAGGTCGCGCACATGGCCGAGTGCATGAACGTGGCGGTCAGTCCGCACTTCCTCATGGAACTCCACGTGAGCTTGTGCTGCGCGGTGCCGAACTCGGCATGGGTCGAACATATTCCGCAACTCGACGAAGTGACCACGCAGACCATGGTGATTCGCGACGGCCATGCGCAGGCGCCGACGCAGGCCGGGCTCGGCATCGAGTGGGACTGGGCGGAGATTGAAAAGCGCAGCCTGGTCAGGCATACGGTTCGATAGAACCCGGGCCGCAGGGTGCCAGTCCGGGCGATCGGCTGAGCCTACTATACTAGTAGGACTTCGAGGCAGGAGACCCATTGGCCGGTGTGCGCTCATGCGGCACCGCCGGAGACCCGGACGACATGAAATCTGACCGCAACGATCCGCAGGAATTTGGTGCCCGCGTGCTGCCGCCCGGCTATGTGCTGGACCGGTCCAAGCCTTTGTCCGCTCAGATCTACCGCGTGGTGCGCGATGCCATCGTCACGATGCAATTGCATCCGATGGATGTGATCTTCGAGCGTGCGCTCGCCGAGACGCTCGGCATTTCGCGCACGCCCGTGCGCGAGGCCTTGCTTCAGCTCGCACGCGAGGAACTTGTGCTGATCGCCGCGCAGTCCGGGACCTTCGTGGCTCCGGTCAGACGCGAACAGTTCATGGAAAGCGCGCTGATCCGGCGGGTGCTCGAGACCGCAAGCATCCGGCGCGCCGCGGAAATCATCAGCTTCAACGAGATCGAGCAGCTTCGCACGATTCAGGACGCGCATCGCCGCGCGATCACGCGCGGCGATGCGGTGGCCGCGATCATTCACGACAACGCCTTCCATTCGACTGTCAGCCGCGCCGCGCATCTGCCCAAGGTCTCGCAACTGATCGATCTGGTACGCGCCCCGATCGATCGCGTGCGTCATATCACCGTACGGGATCCGGTTGTCGGCGAGATGACCCTGAGCCAGCATCAGAACGTGCTCGATGCGCTGGCATCGCACGATCCGGACGCGGCCGAACGTGCACTGCAGGCCCATCTCGATGAAGCGTTCCAGCGCCAGCAAAAGGAATTCGACGCACGCATCGGCTTGTTCGATGGCACCGAATCAATCGACTGATTCCGGTCTCGCAGGCGGTGCGATCATCGGGGCTTGATGCACGCTCAACCCTTCCTGAGCGAAAGAAGGCCTTGTAAAGTCCGTAGAAGAAATGCAAAGCGACCGGCTTGCGCAGGGCTCGTTCCCAATAAACGGGAATCGAGGCCGGCATGCCTGCAGCGCTCCACAGCACGGCGGGCACGTCATACAGTTCTCGGAGACACTGATGAATGCTTCCGGAAGTGCGGATTTTTCGGGCACGCGACCTGTCGCACCGACCTATTCGTTCGATGTCGGCCGGCTTGCAGACTATATGCGCGAGCATGTCGAAGGGTTCAGGGGACCGCTCGAGGTCGAGCAGTTCAAGGGTGGCCAATCGAACCCGACGTTCCGGCTCCAGGCCGGTGGGCAGCGCTACGTGCTGCGCCGCAAGCCCTCCGGTGTGCTGCTGCCCTCGGCGCATGCCGTCGAGCGCGAGTTCCGCGTGATCAGCGCGCTCGCCGGCACCGAGGTGCCCGTGCCGCGTGCATACGCGTTGTGCGAGGCACCCGAGGTCATCGGCACGGCGTTCTACATCATGGAGTACATCGAAGGACGCGTGCTCTGGGAGCCGGCGCTGCCCGGCATGGCCCCCGCGCAGCGAGGCGCGATCTATGACGAGATGAACCGCGTGATCGCCGCGATGCACATGATCGATCCCGCCTCGATCGGCCTCGCCGACTACGGTCGTCCCGGCAACTATATCGAGCGCCAGGTCGCACGCTGGACCACGCAATATCGCGCTGCCGAAACCGAACGTATCGAAGCGGCCGATCAGCTGATCGATTGGCTGCCGCGTCATCTTCCCGCGAACGACGAAAGCCGCATCGTGCACGGCGACTACCGGCTCGACAACGTAATCCTTCATCCCGACGAACCGCGCATCCTGGCCGTGCTCGATTGGGAATTGTCGACCATCGGCCATCCGCTCGTGGACTTCGCCTACCACTGCATGACCTGGCGCATGATCGAGGGCGAGGCGCGCGGCCTTGCGGGTGCCGATCTCGCCGCGCTCGGCATCCCGAGCGAGGCCGACTACCTGCGGACGTATCTGCGGCGCACGGGACGGGGGCAGTTTGCCGAGGTCTCCGAGGTCGATTGGGGTTACTACCTGGTATTCAATATGTTCCGGCTTGTGGGTATTCTCCAGGGCATCACCGCACGCGCATTGCAGGGCAATGCGTCGAGCGCGGGTGCCCTCGAGGCCGGCAAACGCACGCGTCCACTTGCCGAGCATGCGTGGAAGCTTGCGCAACAGGTGGATGCCATGCGCGCTTGATGTCGCGTTTTGCTCACGGCATCCCGCTCTCCCGACAAGGACTTGCTTCATGGATTTCCACCATTCAGACAAGGTCAAGAATCTGCAGCAACGCGTCGCCGCTTTCATGGACGAGTACGTGTACCCGGCAGAGGACGTGTTCGCGCAGCAGATGGACGCCGCGCGCAAGGCGGGCAATGCATGGCAGCCCGCACCCGTGATGGAGACCCTCAAGGAGCGTGCGCGTGCGGCCGGGCTCTGGAATCTGTTCCTGCCTGAGTCGCAATATGGCGCGGGCCTGACCAATCTCGAATACGCGCCCCTCTGCGAGATCATGGGCCGCTCGCCGCTCGGCGCCGAACCGTTCAATTGCTCGGCGCCGGACACCGGCAATATGGAAACGCTCGTGCGCTATGCGACGCCCGAGCAGCAGAAGCAGTGGCTCGTACCGCTGCTCGAAGGCAAGATCCGTTCGGGCTTCGCCATGACCGAGCCCGAGGTCGCTTCGTCCGATGCGACCAATATCCAGTCGCGCATCGAGCGCGATGGCGACGAGTATGTGATCAACGGGCACAAGTGGTGGACCTCGGGCGCCAATGATCCGCGCTGCAAGATCCTGATCTTCATGGGCAAGACCGATCCCGGCCACGCGAACCGTCACCAGCAGCAGTCGATGATCCTGGTGCCGATGGACACGCCCGGTGTCAAGGTGGTGCGCCATCTGCCCGTGTTCGGTTATGACGATGCGCCGCACGGCCACGCCGAGGTGCTGTTCGAGAACGTGCGCGTGCCGGTTTCAAATATCCTGCTCGGCGAAGGCCGCGGTTTCGAGATCGCACAGGGCCGGCTCGGGCCGGGGCGCATTCACCACTGCATGCGCCTGATCGGAGTCGCCGAGCGCGCGCTCGAAGCGATGTGCCGACGTTCGCTGAAGCGCGTCGCATTCGGCCGCAGGCTCGCTGAGCAGGGCGTGACGCGCGAACGCATCGCCAATGCGCGCATCATGATCGACCAGGCACGGTTTCTCGTGCTCAACGCCGCGCACAAGATGGACACGGTCGGCAACAAGGATGCACGCCAGGAGATCGCGATGATCAAAGTCGTCGCGCCGAACATGGCCTGCCAGGTCATCGACTGGGCGATGCAGGTACACGGGGGCGGCGGCGTCAGCGAGGACTTCGGCCTGGCGCGCGCCTATGCGAACGCGCGGACGCTGCGCTTCGCCGACGGCCCCGATGAAGTCCACCGCAACGCGATCGCAAAGATGGAGCTCGGCCGGTATCTCGAGCAGGAATAGCGGCGGGAAATTCGAAAAGAGGGAACGTGAAGCAGGAAATATGAAGCGGGAAGTAAGACGAGCAGGGAAGACGACCACGGCCCAAAGCGAGGCGCGCGGCAACGCCATATCAAAGCAAACCCGAAGCCAAAGCAAGGCGTCAGCGCAACGCGCACAGTCTGGAGACGACATGTCATCCCTTCACCATAAGCACTGGCCGCCAGGACAGTCGCTCAGCCTGCCATTGCCGAACACCAGCCTGTCGTACAACGTCGAAGTATCGGCTACGCGTTTTCCCGACAAGCCCTTCATCATTTTCTACGACACGGCGCTCACGTACGGCGAGTTCAAGGACGAGTCGGAACGCATCGCGGGTTTTCTTCAACAGGACTGCGGCGTCAAGGCGGGTGACCGCGTACTGCTCTACATGCAGAACAGCCCTCAGTGGATCCTTGCGTACTACGGCATCCTCCGGGCGAACGCGGTCGTGGTGCCCGTGAACCCGATGAACCTGACGGACGAACTGCGTCATTTCGTCGACGACAGCCAGGCCGAGGTGGTGATCGTGCCGCAGGACCTCTATGCGCGGATTGCGCCGCTGGTCGGCGAGGGGCCGGAGCAGGGCATTCGCCGCGTGCTGGTGGCGGCCTATAGTGACTATCTGAAACAGCCCGTCGGCACTCCGCCGCCGCCGTTCGTGTCGGCCCCGCGTGAGTCGATCGCAGGTCCCGGCGTCACACTCTGGACCGATATGCTTGCGCTGCGGCGCGTGCCCGGACCTTCGACCGCCGGTCCCGACGATCTCTGCGTGATGCCCTATACGTCGGGCACGACGGGCAAACCGAAGGGATGCATGCACACGCATCGGAGCGTGATGGCGACGCTCGTCCACGGCGTCAACTGGTTCTGCAATTCGCAGCAGGGTGTGCATCTGTCCGTGCTGCCGCTCTTCCATGTCACGGGCATGCAGGGCGGCATGAACGGACCGCTCTACGTGGGCTCGACGATCGTCGTGATGCCGCGCTGGGACCGCGATGAGGCCGCGCGCAGTATCGGCCACTATGGGATCACCGCCTGGCAATGCATCTCGACCATGATGGTCGATTTCCTCTCGAATCCGCGGCTCGACGAATACGACCTGTCCACACTGAGTGGCGTGCGCGGCGGGGGGGCCGCGATGCCCGATGCGATTGTCGCTAAACTCAGGAATCTCACGGGACTCGAGTTCGTCGAGGGATACGGCATGTCGGAAACGATCGCCGCGACCCATATCAACCCGACCCATCGGCCGAAGGCGCAATGTCTCGGCATTCCGGTCTATGACGTCGATGCGCGAATCATCGATCCCGTTTCGCTCGTTGAACTCGCGCAGGGCGAGACTGGCGAGATCGTCGTGAACGGACCGCAGATCATGCGCGGCTACTGGCGCAATCCGCAGGCGACCCGGGAGGCTTTCATCGAGCTCGACGGCAAGCCCTTCCTGCGCACAGGTGATCTCGCGCGCATCGACGAAGACGGTTATTTCTTCATGATCGACCGGCTCAAGCGCATGATCAACGCCTCGGGTTACAAGGTGTGGCCGGCCGAGGTCGAGGCGCTGATGTACCGGCACCCCGCGATCCTGGAGGTCTGCGTGGTCGGCACGCCCGATCCGCGTCGTGGCGAATCCGTCAAGGCGCTCGTCGTGCTCCAGCCGTCGCAGGCGGGTAGCGTCACCGCGCAGGAGATACTCGACTGGTCACACGAGGTGATGGCTTCGTACAAGGCACCGCGCATCGTCGAGTTCGTGCCTTCTCTGCCGAAGTCGGCCACGGGCAAGATCCTGTGGCGACAGTTGCAGGAACTCGAGGCCGAGCGCGCCGCCGCTTGTGCTTCCACGGGAGAATAGAACTCGTGTAGCGCTCACCGCGCCTCGCTTGTGAGGCGCGGTGTACGGCGCGCCGGTGGCAAGCTGTCGTTCATGTCGTTCGGCGCGCATTTCGTCGAGGTGCGTTGGGACCCGGTATCCCGCACCTGCGCGTCGCGCGCGTGGTCAGCGCCAATCGCTTCCATTGATGATGCGGATAGTTTTTTGCTATCCAGTCGCGTACGGGCGACGGCCGCGCAATAGCACTGACCTATCGACGGCATTGCACGAAACTAATTCTGTTGCTTGTCTCTCGCGCATATATTTAGTTAGTTGGAGGTATGAACGCCGACGCGTGCGATGCTCGTCCGATTCAAGTTGGATTGCTTATCGAACCAGGACAATCGCGTAGCCGTGAGGGATGCTTGACAAATGAGCGCGCCGCCAGACACGAGGGCGTGAGATCGTCGATGCGCCAGTAATTGCTGGCGCGTGAATACGTATTCTCTAGGAGACAAGGCATGTCAAACGATGCAAAGTGCCCGTTCAGCCATACCGCCGGTGGCGGTACGACGAATCGCGATTGGTGGCCGAAGCAACTGCGGCTGGATCTGCTCAGCCAGCACTCCGGCAAGTCCAATCCGATGGACCAGGGCTTCAACTACGCCGAGGCGTTCGAAAGCCTCGACTTTGCTGCATTGAAGCAGGACCTCGGGGAGCTGATGACCAAGTCGCAGGAATGGTGGCCTGCGGACTTTGGCCACTATGGACCGCTGTTCATCCGCATGGCCTGGCACAGTGCCGGCACGTACCGCATCGCCGACGGCCGCGGTGGCGGCGGACGCGGCCAGCAGCGTTTCGCGCCACTCAACAGTTGGCCGGACAACGTGAGCCTCGACAAGGCCCGGCGCCTGCTCTGGCCGATCAAGCAAAAGTATGGTCAGAAGATTTCCTGGGCCGACCTGTTGATCCTCAGCGGAAACGTCGCGCTCGAAACCATGGGCTTCAAGACTTTCGGCTTCGGCGCCGGCCGCGAGGACACGTGGGAGCCGGATCTGGACGTCTATTGGGGCAACGAAAAGGCGTGGCTCGGCGGGGATGTCCGCTATGGCAAGGGCGCCGCCGCCAAGGGCGAGGCCGGCAACGAGGATGACCAGGGCGTGATCGTGGCCGACGAAGAGTTGCACGGTGAAGAGGAAAGCCGCACCGAGAGCGGGCGCAACCTCGAAACGCCCCTAGGCGCCGTGCAGATGGGGCTCATCTATGTCAACCCGGAGGGCCCGGAAGGCAATCCGGACCCGGTCGCAGCGGCCCATGATATCCGCGAGACCTTCGCGCGCATGGCCATGAACGACGAGGAAACCGTCGCGCTGATTGCTGGCGGCCACACGTTCGGCAAGACGCATGGCGCCGGTCCGTCCGACAACGTTGGCCCCGAACCCGAGGACGCCGATCTCGAGAACATGGGCCTCGGCTGGAAAAGCAGCTTCGGCACCGGCGTGGGCGCCGACACGATCACGAGCGGCCTGGAGGTCACCTGGAGCACAACGCCGACGAAGTGGGGCATGGGCTTCTTCGAGAATCTGTTCGGCCACGAATGGGAACTGACGAAGAGCCCCGCTGGCGCCAATCAATGGGTCGCCAAGGATTCCGCTGAAACGATCCCGCATGCTCACGATCCCTCGAAGAAGCTGCGGCCGACGATGCTCACCACCGACATTTCGCTTCGCCTTGATCCGGCCTACGAGAAGATCGCGCGGCGCTTCTGGGAGAAGCCCGACGAGTTCGCCGACGCCTTCGCCCGCGCCTGGTTCAAGCTGACGCACCGCGATATGGGACCGCGCCCGCGCTATCTCGGCCCGGAAGTGCCCACCGAGGAGCTGCTCTGGCAGGACCCGATTCCCGCGCTCGATCATCTCCTGGTCGATGACAACGACATCGCCTCGCTCAAGCAAAAGATCCTGGCGTCGGGGCTGTCGATCTCCGAGCTGGTATCGACTGCCTGGGCGTCGGCCTCCACCTTCCGCGGCTCGGACAAGCGCGGCGGCGCCAACGGCGCGCGCATTCGCCTCGCGCCGCAGAAGGACTGGGCGGCCAACGAGCCCGAGCAGCTCGCGAAGGTGCTGAAGGTCCTTGAAGGGATCCAGGGCGAATTCGACGGCGCACAGTCGGGCGCCAAGAAGATCTCGCTCGCCGATCTGATCGTGCTGGCCGGCGGTGCGGCCATCGAGCAGGCGGCGCAGAGGGCTGGCAGCAAGGTGACGGTGCCTTTCTCGCCGGGCCGCATGGACGCCTCGCAGGACCAGACCGACGTGGAATCCGTCGCGATGCTCGAACCGCTCGCCGACGGCTTCCGCAACTTCCTGAAGGGCACGTTCCGCGTTCCGGCCGAGGCTTTGCTGATAGACAAGGCGCAGTTGCTGACGCTGACCGCCCCCGAGATGACGGTGCTCGTCGGCGGCTTGCGCGCCCTGAACGTGCATACCGGGAAGAATGCGCGCGGCGTCTTCACCAACCGGCCGGAAACGCTTACCAACGACTTCTTCCGCAACATCCTCGACATGGGTACGGAATGGCAGGCGGTTTCATCGGCACGGGAGCTGTTCGAGGGACGTGATCGCAAGACGGGCGAGAAAAAGTGGACCGGCACCCGCGTCGATCTGAGCTTCGGTTCGCATGCGCAGCTCCGGGCCCTGTGCGAAGTCTATGCAAGCGAGGACGCGCAGGAGAAGTTCGTTCGTGACTTTGTCGCAGCCTGGGTCAAGGTGATGAACCTGGATCGGTTCGATCTGGCCTGAGTGAGTAGGTAGTCGCAAGGCGCCGTCAGGGTTCACGCTCTGACGGCGTCTTCATTTGGCCCTCAGCAACGCCGCCATTGGAGGCGACCCAACGGCTGCTGAACGGCAAGGCTAGGTCGCGAGGGGGTGTCTCAAGTCTTGGAGAAATTTTTGATGCCAGGGATTTTCTCGCCGCGCTCGATAGGGTGACGGTTTGCTATGACGACGTATCCAGCCCGATACTCAGGAGGAGGGAGGAGCTTGAGCAGCAATGACAAGGGTGCATAGTGTCGATCGCTTCATCGCGCGGGAAGCCCGTTGATCCTATCGAGGCCGGTCAGTTGAATCGAGCCAGGACGCTCGCCAAGCATCCTGGCCGCGAGTAGATGACCGGTAGCCCACCACCTTTGTGGTGGGCGTCGCCCTTGTGATTGTATGGGCGATCACCGGTCCGTTCTTTCGCTACAGCGACACAAGGCAACGCGTGATCGACACGTCGAAAGACCCTATACGTCATGCGATCGCGGTCCCGCCGTAGCGAGGGGCATCCTTTCGTCCGTACGGTCAAACACCATTTCCGGCTGGTCCGCCTCCTCCTGAGTCTCGCTATCCAGAACCCGACGCATTCTGGGTTTGTCCAGTTCGCCGGTCCACCTGGCGACCACCAATGTGGCCACAGCATTGCCGATGAAATTCGTCAACGCACGCGCTTCGGACATGAAGCGGTCGACACCAAGGATAAGCGCAAGACCTGCAACGGGTACATGTCCGACCGCAGACAGCGTTGCCGCAAGCACGATGAACCCGCTGCCCGTAACACCAGCAGCGCCTTTGGAGGTCAGCAGTAATACGGCTAGCAACGTGAGCTGATGCGTGAGGTCCAGCGGCGTATTTGTCGCCTGGGCGATAAAGACGGCAGCCAGTGTGAGGTAGATCGACGTGCCATCGAGATTGAAAGAGTATCCGGTAGGAATGACGAGTCCAACCACCGATTTCTTCGCACCAAGATTCTCCAGCTTCACCATGACGCGAGGCAGCGCTGCTTCCGATGAGGAGGTGCCAAGAACGATAAACAGTTCTTCCTTGAGGTACTTGATCAACTTCCACACGCTGAAACCATGGAACCGGGCAATCAGTCCCAGCACAACGAAGATGAAGAACAGGCAGGTCGCATAGAACGTGAGCATCAGCATCCCAAGCGAGAGTATGCTGCCGATGCCGTATTTGCCGATGGTAAAGGCCATCGCGCCAAAGGCGCCGATCGGCGCCACTTTCATGATGATGCCGACGATGCGGAAGAACACATGGGAGATCTTCTCGACAAAGTCGAATATCAGTGTGCCTCTACCGCCGAACGCGTGCAGCGCGAAGCCGAACAGGAGCGCGAACAACAGAACCTGAAGGATCTCGCCCTTGGCGAACGCGTCGACCACGGTCGAGGGGATAATGTTCATCAGGAATTCGGTCGTGCTCTCAATCTTCCGCCCGCTGGTGACCGTAGCCACTGCCTTCGCGTCCAGCGTCGTCGGGTCCACGTTCATGCCGGCGCCGGGCTGTATCACGTTGACGATCACCAATCCGACCACCAGCGCGATACCGCTGACGATCTCAAAGTAGAGCAAAGCCAATCCCCCGGTCTTGCCCACCTTCTTCATGTCTTCCATGCCGGCGACGCCGACGACCACGGTGCAGAAGATGATGGGGGCGATGATCATCTTGATCAGTTTGATGAATGCGTCGCCGAGCGGCTTCATCGCCTCGCCGGCGTGCGGGGCGAAAAATCCCAACGCAATACCGATGACGATCGCGACGATCACCTGAAAATAAAGTGACTTATAAAGCGGTTTGTGCGAAGCCATTTGAGCTCAAGGTAGTCACTTCAGTCGTCATTCAGAGCGTCGTTTGACACGACCCCTATGACGGCGGGCAAGCATCCCGGCACCGAGCTGTGGAGCGCAGCCGTGATACCTGTGCGGTTTGCGCAGATCGCGGGTAAGGCTGGCTTACCTGGCAAGCTGCGAATAGATTCTTACCAAAGCATTACGAAGGCTATGCTTCGCATCCGTCCGCGACAACCGGGCAAACCCGAGCGTGCACTGCAGCAAAGACCCTGGCTCAGTGCATTTATTAACCGGCGGGTGGTATCGGAATCATCCACGGGAAGACATACGCCTGCAGCATGGCGATCACACCGATCAGCGCCGCGCCAGCGATCGAGTGAAAGAACACAGTCCGGAAAATCGGTCCAAGCGCGAATGACCGCTCCTTCGGATCGTCGTAGCAGGCGGCGCACGCGACCATGATGGATTGGGCATCGATCATCTTGCCCATTACGCCGCCCGTCGAGTTTGTCGCGACGATCAGGATGGGGTTCAGGTTGAGTTGCTGCGCGGTGATGCGCTGCAGGCTGCCGAAGAGGGCGTTTGATGCCGTGTCGGAACCCGTCAGGAAGACTCCGAGCCAACCCAGGAACGCCGCGAAGAACGGATAGAGAACGCCGGCCCCCGTGAATGCAAGACCGAGGACTGCGTCGGTGCCTGAGTAGCGCGTCAGGAACCCCAAGCCCAGCACCTGGGCAATGACCAGCACCGGAATCTTCATCCTGCGCAGGGTCTGCATGAAGGCGTCCTTCCATTGCGTTGCGCTCAGCTTGAGTACGAGACCGGAAAGCACCGCTGCGATAAAAACGCCTGTGCCCGCGGCTGACAACCAGTTGATCGTGAATCGGGCCGCCTCCGCTTTCGCGTCGATGGGTACGACGGGCGGCATCCGTTGCACGAGGTTATGCAGCGCAGGCATGTCCCAGACAGGCAGCGAAAGCGAACCCTTGAACGGCGAGCCGAACATCGTCGTGGAAAATGTGATTCCGGCAAACAGGTTGTTAAGGAACTTCTTGAACTCCGGTACGCCCCACAGTGCACAACAGACGATCAGAATCACCCACGGCATCCACGCATAGGCGGTTTCGGCGGCCGAGTACTTGTACTTCCACTCGGTGCTTTCTGTCGTCGGTGTTGCCGTGCTCTTGCCCGCTCGCGCGAGTGCCTCACGTTCGGAGCGAAGCAGGAAGCGTGTCTTCGGGTGCCAGACGAAGCGCAGGAACAGCGCCGTGCAGACCACCGAAAAGACGCCCGATACCACGTCGGTCATCAGGTGGAGTGAGCTGCTCCCGGAAGCGTAGAACTGCATGAGCGCAAACGACCCACCCGCGCACAGCATCGCCGGCCAGACTTCGAAGATTTCCTTCCATGATCCCCCTTCCATCTTCACGAAGGTCGCGACCAGCCAGAAGGGCACGAGAACCGATATGAACGGCAACTGGTGGCCTGCCATCGTGGAAAGCGTGAGCTGATCGAGTTCGCTCACGGCCGCGAGTGTAACGATCGGCGTGCCGATCGCGCCCCAGGCGACGGGCGCAGTATTGGCGAGCAGATTCAGCACCGCTGACTGAAATGGCCTGAAGCCGAGGCCCACCATCACAGCCCCTGCGA
Organism: Pararobbsia alpina; assembly: GCF_902859895.1. Taxonomy (GTDB): domain Bacteria; phylum Pseudomonadota; class Gammaproteobacteria; order Burkholderiales; family Burkholderiaceae; genus Pararobbsia; species Pararobbsia alpina. The sequence continues at coordinate 131,954 of NZ_CADIKM010000009.1, read as the reverse complement.
TCGCGACGGGTGTCCCGAATCCCGAGGTGCCTTCGATGATTGCGCCGAATGAGAAGGCGATCAATACGCACTGCAACCGCCGGTCGAATGAGATGTGGACGATCGACTCCTTGACGATCTCGAACTTTCCACTCACGACGCTCATCGTGTATAGGAACATTGCGGCCAACACGATCCAGATAATCCCCAGAAATCCGGAAAGGGAGCCGAGCGCAAAGGCCGAGACGGCCGTCGCCACCGGCATCCTGAAAACCAGACACGAGATAATGAAGGCGGCGATGACACCGAAAAAAGCCGCGTAGGGCGCCGAGATGCCCAAATGCACATTGCCCTGCGCATCGCGGTGGCGGTGCAAGGCAATGAAATAAAGCAGCGTCAGAATCGGGATCGCGGCAACGATCGTGGAAAGGAATGCATTGCCCAACGGGTTGTAGATCTGCTGGTACATGTTTTTCCTTATTGATCTTGGGATTCACACCTTGTTCGTAGTCCATTCGGGGCTTCACAGCCATCGGGAAACGTCGATAGCGCCGCAGCAACGCTAATTTTTTACCGATCTACGACGGACGTCTTGAGAGGTATAGCGGGCGTAGTCGTCGATTTCAAGTTTTGCGATTGCGAGGGTGCGTGTTTATGGCTCGAGACGTTTTCCGGAAAACCTCGGGCCGCCAAAAACCGGAGAAAAGTTTCGTTCCACCGTGCGGAAGTCAACATTCGACCAGGCGCGCGCGGTGTAGGAAAACCTGTCTTTGATCTTGATGAACGGGGCGCACGAGGGTCCCTCCAACGGTGCGCCGAAATCGCCCCGTCGTGTGATTACGCTCTCGGTCGGAGCTCGGTGGCTGCCCGTGCCACCCGTTGGTCACGAGTTCAGCGAAGGGTGCTCGATACGTTGCCGTCGGGCTGTTGGAAAGGATCGGCCGCAGGCGTCGGGCGTGGGCGACGATGGTTGATCGCTATAAAGACAGCCATCAAAAGGAAAAATCCGAACAGCAGTGACAGGCTATTGATAAGCACGCGCTCGTAACCGAGTGCGCCTACATCAATGAACGGATAAGGATAAAAATCGGTTTCGCTACCGCGCCAAAATGTGATTAAGAGATAGCAAAGCGGATAGACCAGCCAGAAGAGGGAATCGCGCAACAGGAGATGAAAGCGGGGGACAAACAGCAGCCAGTACAGCGCGCACAGCAGCGGTATGACCGTATGCATTAATTCGTTCAGCAGTGCGCGGTAGCCCGACGGCGTCCATAGATGGCGCAGCAGGGTGTTATAGGCGACGCCGACGAACACGACATAGACGACGACCGCGGTGAGCACCGTCGACTTGCGGAAAAAGCGCGCGGGTGCGAAGCGCACTCGCATGGCCACGCAAGAAAAACTGATCGCGACGGCGAGCATCGTGAGGTTCGTCAGGTAGCTGCTGAGCCGCTCGATACCGTCTATCACGCTCAGACCGCGCACCAGCATTCTGCCAATCGTAATGTCGCTCTGCGCGACAAAGGCCAACCATGCGAGAACCGCAATCAGCGCCGCCATGGGCACTGACGCGAAGCTCGGTGCAGGGAGCGGTAGTTCAGTCTGATTCGGCCCAGAATGAGCGGAGCGGTTTGGCATACCCGGAGTCCGGTTGATTGAAATCGAGTATAAGCCTGTCTGCTTTTCGGCGCATGAGTGTGGCGCCGCTGTCCTGAAAGGTACGCCTGTTGCTGCATACGTGCCGTTGGTTGGCGTGGGAACACCGGAGAGCATATCGTCGGTGAGGGAGAGCACTGCCTGTCATGCGAAAGCCGACGCTTCGGTCGGAAGCTGACATTCGCACAATGCTGAAACGACGAATCTCCGATAACTGCGATGGCCGATAACGCGGCGAATGTGACTGATGCGACAAACGGCTTCGGCGTATAGGGCCTAAAATTAAAAATGGTGCCGGTCCTTTTGTGTGGGGCGGCTCGCCTTATCTTCTTCTATCGACGGCAGGCGGCCATGAACACTCACAATGTGCGTTTCGTTCGCCCGGCGCTGGCCGCACTTTGCGGGGCTTCGCTCGCAACACTCGTCGCGTGTGGCGGAAGCGCCTGCTTCGGCCTCAACGGCTGTGGCGGCGGAAACGGGATGCCAAACGTCGCTCTATCCGGCACGGCAGCCATCGGCAAGGCGCTCGCCAGCGCGATGGTTACCTTCAGTTGTGCGTCGGGTTCGGGCTCCACTCTGTCAGACGGCGGTGGACACTACAGTATTACGTTCAACGCCACGCTTCCCTGCATCCTCGCTGTGAACTCCGGCAGCACGACCCTGCATTCGCTGGCATTTGCCGGCGGCACTTTCAATACGACACCCGAGACCGAACTGATGTTTGTCTACCTCGCTTCGCAACTTGGCACAAGCGAGACCAGCCTGATTGCGAGCTTCCCGAGCAACTCACAGTTCCAGCGGGTGCTGGGAAATCAGACCGATGTACTGGCTGCGCAATCGGCCGTCGTCACGAATTTGCAGCAGCACTATGCGGTCACACTGACGGCACCGGCGTTTCTGACGACGCCGTTTATCGTCGGGCAAGCAGGGGTCGACAGCGATCTCGGCGTGCTGGCGACAGCCGGCGCCATCGACGTCAATGGCATGCCCGATCCGGCTGCGGTCTCGCTGCTGTCCGCGGCGGGTCTCGCCCATCCGCTCACAACGACGTCCAAACCTACATCCGGCACTGGTGGCACGGGGAGCGCTGCCGGCGGCATGATGTGAACTGAGGCAGTTTGAGGCTGGCGTCATCAGGCAGAAGTCGGCCATATGCGGACCTCGGCATGTGCGGCAGATCCGTCATGGAACGTCTCAAACACCATCGACAACGGGCGCTTAACCAAAAAATGGAACAGTTTCGCGCTCCCCCATCGTATGACCGCAACTCACGATGCGCCGATCATCGATCCGGCAACCACAATCATCAGCACCAGTGCGGCAATCGCGCTGAAACGATAGTCGCGTTGATGCAGGAAAACACCCAGCATTAATATCAGACGCATGATCGGGAGGAGGATGAAGAGCGCAATTCCTACAGTGGTGATATGGGCACCGACAACAGCCGTTGCGGAGGGCCAACCGCGAGCCGATGGGCCCAGCAGCGTCATCGTGAGTCCTGCGGCGACCGTACTGGCGGCCACCAACGTGCCGTAATACAGTAGTCCGGCCAGCCACCGTTCAAGCATTGGCGCATTCGATGCCGCGCATCTCATGCCGAAACGCCGAAAAGGCGAATACCAAATGCCTCGAGCAGCATCTGCACCGCAAGGATCACGAGCACGACGACGAAAAGCACGCGCAATTTGTCGCTCGATACCCGCATGAGGACACGAGCCCCGAGCACCGCGCCCACGACTGATCCCAGCGCCACGGGCGCGGCAATCGCGGTCACGATTTCGCCGCGCACGAAGTAGACGCCAGCGCTTGCCGCCGCTGTCACTCCGATCATGAAATTCGACGTCGCGGAGGAAACCTTGATCGGCAGGCGCAATGCCGTATCCATTGCCGGGATCTTGAGGACGCCACTACCGATGCCAAGTAACGCTGAAATCAGTCCGGCGCCGTACATTAAGGACATGCCAAGCCCGACGCGATGCACGCGATATTCGATCTCGCGTCCGAGCGCATGATCCGGGTAGCGGGAATCCAGACATAACGATGAACTCCACGAATCGATGCTTGCGGCGGGGGCGGCAACGACAGGATCGGAACGCCTCGCAAGCATTTGCTGTGCTGACAGCATCAGGATCACGGCAAAAATGAAATAGAGCGCGGGTACTGGGACGAGACCGCTCATCACCACGCCAGATAATGCCCCCAGCGTCGTGGCGATTTCCAGAACAATGGCAAGCCGGACGTTGGTCAAACGACCACGAAGAAACGGTGCGGCGCCGCCGCAAGAACACGCGATGACCGAGACGATGCTGGCACCCACTGCGATATGAATATCGATGTGGCCGAACACGGTCAGGATGGGCACGATGAAAATGCCGCTCGCCATACCCAGCATTCCGCCTAGCGCACTAGCCCCAAGCGACACGGCAAACAGCCAGACTGCGTAGTCGGTATCCATGATGACCCCGCGCCGCCCTACCGGCCGTGCGGCTTGCGCCGAGTGAGGTGCGTCACGAACTGGATCTGGTCGCCGCGGTAATACAATTTTTCATAATCGATGGGACGGCCCTGCTCGCTGTACGACGTGCGTTCAATGAGAAAAATCGGACTGCCCGCCTTGATCTCAAGTGCTCGCGCGACAACCTTGTCTGCAGCGATCGCTTCAAGTCTGTACTCCGCCTCGATGAGTGGCGTATCGTACTTCTGCTCAAGCAACGAAAAGATCGGCTCGACCTCCAGGTCGTTCTCAATGATCTTCTCGCCGATGTCCTTCGGCAACCATGTCTCGTCGAACGATAGCGGTGTCCCATCAGCAATGCGTATGCGCTGAATGTGGACCACCGGTGCACCGGGCTCAAGCGAGAGCTTGTGAGCGACAGGATCGCTCGCGTTTTCAACTTGCTTGCCGATCAGCCGCGCTGTCGGATGGCGGCCATGCATGCGCATGTCCTCCACAAAGCCGCTCAGTTCAGTGAGTTCTTGTGTAAGGCGCGGTTGTGAAACAAATGTGCCCTTCCCGCGGCGGATTTCAATCAACCCTCGGCTAATGAGATTCTGCACGGTCTTCTGAAGGGTTGTCCGGCTTATCCCGAACGTCGACAGCAAGCTGGCTTCATTTGGCAGTTGCGTTCCCGGGGCGTAGGTCCCGTCGGCAATACTGGCCATTAGAGCGGCTTCCACTTGCGCGTAAAGGGGAAGTTGGCTGTCACGATTCGTACGCATGCCGACATCATGACGTCATGATGTCGGCATGTCAAATCGTAGCAACCGAAGAACGGTCGCGTCACTGACGGCTGGCGCCCCAATGATGGCCAGCCGGTCACCACGCCTTTTTCGACACCGCGCGGCCTTTGATAATCATATAGCCGTACAGTCTCGTTAGGATTTCTCGAAAGTCACTACGGAGCCGGCCATGAACTACTTTGTGATTCTTCACGGCGCGCACTGGCGCGACATCTCGCCCGATACATTCGACGCTCACAAAAAGTGCCCGAGTACAGCACTGTGCTTTGCGATAGCTTCGACACGTCGGGCTCGTTGATCGAACGTAACCAGGAAGCCGAGATGCGTTGTCGAGCGACCAAATTCACCGGCAACGACAGCCAGCAGCGGTTGCGAATAGTAAATATTGGCGATAACCAGGCCCGATGTAAGCGCGAACAGCCATGTCAGTTTGCGCGTTAGAGGTTGCCTTTTGGATTGCATATACTTTCCGTTTCCACTATAAATCAGGCAGAAAGAATGCGGATATTCATGACTCTCTCCATTGAGAATAAAAGTTTGACGAGTGCGTCTGAGACCTTTGTATTTTCAGTTGGAATATGTATGCCGAATCAATATGGGGAGTCCTTCCCGTAAGGACGACTCCCTGGCTTCCTCAGAACGGCTTGGTCGGCAGATATTTACCGTTGAGCGTGATGACGGCGCGCTTGCCGCCTTCGGGATCGTCGACCACCTGAATGTCCAGCTTGAAGTTAATCGCGCTGATGATGCCGTCGCCGAGTTTTTCGTGGACCAGTGCCTTCAGCGTCGAACCGTAAATCTGCACCATTTCATAGAAGCGGTAGATCGTCGGATCAGTCGGCACACCGCCCGGAATGCTGCCGCGTACCGGGATGGTTTGCAGCAGGCGAACCGCGTCTTCGCCCAGATCCAGCTTGTCGGCTACGACCTTCGCGGCGTCCGTGGGCAGCGGATGCTGGCCGAGCAGCGCGGCGGTGACAAAGGCGAGGCTCAAGCCGGTGCCTTCGTTGATCTGCTCGAACGTCAGATCCTTGCGAATTTTCGCGTCAATGATCGCGTCGGTCAGTGCTTGACGGGGGGCCTGGCTATATTGTGTTTGCGTCATGATGATGCTCCTTGAGATATGAAAAGTTGACAGCAGGGGGGTCAGGCAGCGAGGTTCAGTCGTGCTGGGGTTGCGCAAGCGCGCGGATGTTCTGCAAGAGAAACGAAGCGGTTCGTTGTGCCATCGAGCGTGTCGATCGAGCCGGTTTCGATGTCGTACACCCAGCCGTGCAGAGCCAGATGTCCTTGTTCGAGTGCGAGCCGTACAGAAGGATGAGTCTTGATGTTCGCGAGCTGGGCGATCACGTTTTCGCGGACCATCGAGTCGACCCGGTCATGTTCGCTCTTGTGCTCACGCGCCTCATTGACGACCTTCGCGGAATCCGCGTAATGCAGCCAATTGCGTACGGCCGGCATGTGGTCCATGCACTTGCAGGTGGCGATGGCTGTCATCGCGCCGCAATCGGAGTGACCGCAGATCACCACGTCGGTGACGCCGAGTGCGGCGACCGCGTATTCGACCGTGGCAGTCACGCCGCCCGGTTCTGGGCCGTACGACGGCACGATGTTGCCGGCGTTGCGGATCACGAACAGGTCGCCCGGCTCGCGCTGCGTGACAAGTTCCGGAACGAGCCGGCTATCCGAGCACGAGATGAACAAAGTCCGCGGGTGCTGGCTCGTGGCCAGTTGCTTGAAAAGCTCGGAGCGCTGCGGAAACGCGTCGCGCTGGAACTTCAGGAAGCCGTTGATGATTTCTTGCATGTTTCGCTCCATCTGGGTGTTGGTTGAGAACCGATGGACGAAGAATGCGCCGGCCGAACCATAGCGTCCAAGACCGGTTTATGATTGCCATTATAGGAAACACCAATAGTTTGGAGGCACCCATGTTGCTGAGGCATATCCGTTACTTTCTGGCGGTCGCGGAACACCGTAATTTCACGCGTGCGGCCGAGGCGCTACATGTGTCGCAGCCAACGCTGTCGCAGCAGATCAGGCAGCTCGAGGATTCCCTGCGTGTGCAATTGCTCGACCGGTCAGGCCGCACGATCCAGCTGACCGACGCCGGCGCGGCCTATATGCACTACGCGCAGCGTGCGTTGCAGGATTTGGAGGCGGGTAGCCGGGCGATCCACGACGTGCAGGAATTGAGCCGCGGCTCGCTGCGGCTTGCGATGACCCCCACATTTACCGCTTACCTGATCGGTCCACTGCTGGAGAAGTACAACCGCCGCTATCCGAACATCACGCTGAACATCCGCGAAATGCCGCAAGAGCGGATGGAGGCGTTGTTGAATGAAGATGCGCTCGATGTCGGCATCGCGTTCAGCGATACACAATTCCCCGAGATCGAAACCCAGGTGCTGTTCGTCGAAGCCCTGGCGATGGTGGTTGGCAAGTCTCACCCGTACGCAAAGAAGAAGCGCGGCCCGCTGACGCTTCAGGAGTTCGAGCGCGAAGCGCTCGTGCTGCTCAACGAAGAGTTTGCAACGCGCCGCTACATCGATCGATATTGCAGACAGCATGGCGTCGCTCCGCGCATTGCGATGGAGGTCAATTCGATCAGCGCGGTCATCGAGATCGTGCAGCGCAGCGCGCTCGCAACGCTGCTCCCGGCCGCCATTGCGCGTGAGCACAGACAACTGTGTCTGGTGGACCTGGAGCCGGCGCTGCCGCAGCGAACCGCTGCGTTGCTACTGCGCCAAGGCGCATATCGAAGCGCGGCAGCACGGGCATTCATCACGCTGGCGCTTGAGGAAAGCACGGCTGAGCCGGGCGGCCGATGGGCAAAGGCGGCGTCGTAAAACGTAAACAGTCCGAACCGGAAGGCGGCGTGACTGGCTTGACCCCTATTCCATAACCCGCCAGCCGCGGCGGGTTTTTTCACGTCAATCAACGGTGATAAGTCGGCGTTCCTTGATAGCGACGACAAGCGCGTCAATGGCCTTCATCGCAAAGTCAAGCGAGACAGGATCCTTGAGCCTCCCGTCCTCAATCTTGGTGTGTGCCGCGGGAACCACCACTTGAGGAGAAGAAACGACATGGGCCAACATCGCACGTAGCGTCTCAGCGATTTGGACCTGAGCTCGAACGCCGCCTGTGAAGGCGGGGGAGGCCGTCATCACCAAGGTCGGTTTGCCCGCGAAGGGCGACGCGTTCATGGGTCGAGAGGCCCAATCCAAAGCGTTCTTGAAAACGCCTGGTATGCCATAGTTGTACTCTGGGGATACGATGACCACGCCGTCGCACTGTGCGACAGCGTCCTTGAACGTCTGGACCGAAGAGGGGAAATCTTCAGTTTCGTGGTCCTCGTTGAAGAGCGGGATCTGACCAAGCTCGAAGATATCGAGCGTGACATGCTCCAGGAGTTCATCTCGCAGCGTCCGCAGAATCGCTGTGCAATACGAGTGACGACGAAGGCTTCCCGGGATACCGATGAGCCGAATAGAGGCGTGCTTGTCTTTCATTGAAATTCTCTGACAAAAGTAAAAGTTTGGGCAAATATTTCCCCCCTTGGTCCACACGATGTGGAGCGTGGTGATTCCCTTCGTTTTTGCCGTCTCACACGATACAAGGAAAGAAACGGCATTGTTCAAGTTCAAGTACACTTGAAGTCAAGAGTAAATTCTGGGGAACGTCATGAGCGAGGCAATTACAATCGGCGAACTTGCGAAGCGCTCGGGCGTAGCGGCGAGTGCGATACGTTTCTATGAGGATCAGGGTCTGATTCGCGGTACCCGAACAGAAGGGGGGCACCGGCAGTATCCGAGGGCGACGCTCCGTCGGGTCGGGTTCATCCGCGCCGCGCAGGCGGTCGGATTGAACCTTTCGGAGATTCGTTCGGCCCTCGAAACGTTACCTGGGCAGCGCACTCCGACAAAGCAGGATTGGGAACGACTCTCGCGCGCGTGGCAGCCTGTGCTGCAGGAGCGTATCGACCGGCTCATCGCATTGCGCGACCAGCTCGCGTCCTGCGTGGGTTGTGGGTGCCTGTCTCTGAAATCCTGTTCGCTCCAAAATCCCGAGGACGTTGCTCGACGGCGCGGGAGCGGTCCCCGATATTTGCTCGGCGACGTACCGCGCGTCGTAACGACAGGCGATATCTCAGATAAGCAGAAAAATTGATGCGGCTCTGTTTCCACACCATCTACGACGATCCGCAGATTTAAGACATTTTGCACTAGACATTCGCACCCCCGTTTCAATCAGCCCGCTTTTGATGGATACCGCGCAGCTTGCCCGGCGAGATCCCGAAGCGTCGCCTGAAGGCCCGCGCGAAGGCGCTTTCGGAGTCGTAACCGACCGCCATTGCGACCTTCATGAGCGGTGCATTCGTGGCGGTGAGGCTTTGCCGGGCCAACCCCAGACGCAATTCGGTGAGAAAGGCGAGCGGGGCCATGCCGGCCGCCTTCTGGAAGGTGCGCACCAAGGTGGCCCTCGAGACGTGCGACTCCGCGGCAAGCTCCTCCAACGTCCAGCCATGCGCCGGATCGTTCAACATTGCATTGACGGCCCGGGCGGAAGCGCGCGTTGCGAGCAGCCTTATAAGATCGCTGGCGGATTCCGCCTGCTCGAAATGAGTGCGAAGCATGATTACGAAGAGCGCGCTCGCCAGATCGGTCGCGACGGCCGCCGCTCCCGGACGGGCAGCCTCCAACTCCTCATCGATCATCTGCACCAGTATTCGCAGGTGGCCAAGCAACTGCTCCGTGCCCAGACTTAGTAGCATCATCTTGGGCAGCGCGGCGATGACGAGGCTGGTGGGAACCTCTTCGAAGTGTAGGCGGCCGCAGATCAATTCGGTGTCGCTCTCATCGTCGGTGTTGGTCTTGATCGTGATTGCGTCGTTGCATTCGAGTTGAATCGGCACCCCCGTGCTCCGGCCACGGCGGTTCGAGCGCACGACGTGGGCATCGCCATGCGGGAGCAGCAGCAGATTGCCCGCCTCCAGCTGGAAGCACTTCCCACCTTGCAGTTCAAGGCAGCAGCTACCCTTGGTCACAATATGAAACTGAGCCCAGCCCGGAGATTCCGCTTCGTGCACGGTCTTCCATTGCGAGGTGAACCTGCACACCTCTTGCAGTTCCGGCCGCACTCGCAGCAGCGGTGAGATGGCACTCAACGAGTCAGGGGTGGGGGGCGAGCCAAAGTGCGCACCGTCCTGCTCATTGAGCCGATCGGCATATGAATTGCGCGTCGAGAACATAAGCCATTTCCTTTTGATATCTACTATGTGAGTCACCTACACCCAACGAGAGATCTATGAACATGCACGACTGAAAGCATTATCGCAAGCAACTCGTCGCTGGCGTCGGCCATGGTGCGCACCGTCCTGCTCATTGAGCCGATCGGCATACGAATTGCGCGTCGCGAACAAAAGCCATTTCCTTTTGATATCTACTATGTGTGTCACCTACACCCAACGAGAGATCTACATGCACATGCACGACTGGACCCAGTATCGCAAGCAACTTTCCGCCGGCGTCAGCGGCTTCGGCAAGCACAGCCCCGACACGGTCAAGGGCTATGTCGCCCTAAGCGGTGCCGGTCAGAAGACCGATCACCTCGGCGACAAGACGCGCGAGCTCATTGCCCTGGCGGTTGCCGTCAGCTTGCGCTGCGATGGCTGTATTGCCGTGCATACCGCCGCGGCCCGCAAGTTCGGCGCGACGAAGGAGGAGATCGCCGAGGCCCTCGGGGTGGCTGTGGCCATCAACGCGGGAGCGGCCATAGTTTATTCAACCCGTGCGCTCGATGCCTTCGACACCACCGGCGAGGAGCAGGCCAACGCCTGAGCACCGAACATGACCCACTCTTTGCGCCCCTTGCTTGTCTGGCTTGCCGGTTCGAACCGCTTTGGCAGTCACTTGATGCGTATCGCCATCGCAATCGTCTTTCTATGGATCGGTTCGCTGAAGTTCGTGCCTTACGAAGCGGACAGCATCACACCCTTCGTGGCCAACAGCCCCGTGATGTTTTTCTTCTACGAACACCCTAAAGAGTACAAGACCCACCTCACCCACGAGGGTGAGCTGAAGCCGTCTGAGCGGGCTTGGCAGACCGCGAACGACACTTACGTTTTCTCGAAGGGTTTGGGCACGGTGGAACTGTCCATCGGCCTGCTCACCCTGGCGGGGTTGTTTTCGCGACGGCTGGGTTTCGTGGGGGCGGCGCTGGCCTTCCTCACTCCCATCGTGACGCTGTCCTTTCTGTTCACCACGCCCGAGGCCTGGGTGGCGGCGCTGGGTGATGCCCAACACGGCTTCCCGTACCTTTCGGGAGCGGGCCGGCTGGTGCTGAAGGATGTGATGATGCTGGCCGGTGCGCTGCTGGTGATGGCCGATGGCGCCCGGGCCTTGCTCAAGGCGCAGCCGTCCACTTGATTTTTAGTCCAGGATTCTCTGTGCTATCCGTAATGTAGACAGATGTAGACAGTGTCTTTCTCTTGACAGTAAAACATAGGACTCTTAAATGCAAAATCTTCATTTTCAAATGAAATCGCTCAAGTGTGTTTTGATTGCGGTGTCGATGTCCGCCGCCGCCGCCGCAAATGCCCAGGAAAGTGGGGCGCCACCCGTCGACGCTTCGGCACAAACAGTGTCGCAGGCTCGCACGAATGCCGGAGCCCGCACGGAAGGCCTCGCGAAGCAGGATAGCCGCGCGGAAAAGAAGGACCGGTGCGTCGGTCCGATCAGCTTCTGCGACATCTACTTCGGCGGCTAACCAAGCTGACTCGCCAGACGCCGTTTCCGGGAAGACCTCGAAAGGAACTGCTTCGGTCCTGACGGACATGAATCAGTCGGGGTCCGCATAGCATTCGTCTCACATTTGACACTCGAATCCCAAAGATAGGATTTCTGGCGATGATCTCGCCTGGCGCGAACCCCTATTGCAATGGCTGGACGTGCCTTTCTCCCTTATAAGTTTTGGCATTGCGTTCGCAGGCTGTTGTTGCGCCATGGAGTGGCACCGTATTTGCATATTGTAGGTCGCAGGGTCGTTCCTGCGCCATTCTTGAGAAGGGGTGATATGAGCCAGCGAATCAACATCGGGGACATGCGAGTCGAGCTTCACGGACAGGGGAAGCCAGTCGTGTTCTGTCATGGGTTTACAACTACGAGTGCGTTCTGGCGTGAGCAGGTGGACGTATTCGCCGATGCATATCAGGTCATTGCGCTGAATTTGCCCGGTCATGGCACGTCGAGCCGTCCGACGGATCGCGCCTATACAGTCGATGCATTCGTCGACGATCTCGCCATGCTGTTCGACGAGTTGAATCTCGAACCGGCGGTCCTTGTCGGGCTCTCGATGGGCGGCGTCATTTCACAACGCTTTGCGCTTGCTCATGCCCGGCGTTTGCGCGGCCTCGTGCTCGTTGACACCACAGCGAGCGGCCTCGGAGAGGCGGTGAAAGCAGACAATGTACTTGCGGCAATCGAACGGCTCGGCATCGCGCAAGCAAGTTGCGACGTGGCCGTGCGATCGTTCGGAGCAGACGCGTCCGACTCGCTCGTTGATTTTGCCAGGCACGAAGTGATACAGACGCCAGAGTTCGTCGCAAGACAGGCGATCATCTCTCTGAACAACACCAACCTGCGCGACCGTCTCGCGGACATCGGCATGCCTACGCTCGTGCTCTGCGGGGAAGATGACCGCATCACGCCGCCCGAAGAGTCGCGTGCGCTTGCGTCCGGTATACCCGGCTCGAAGCTCGTGATGATCCCGCACGCGGCACATTTTCCGATGCTCGAGCAACCGGCACGATTCAATGCGGAACTTCAGCGGTTTATCGAGTCGATCGATGCCTGAGCGCGTGAACGATCGAGACAAACCCATGAAAACATTGATATGAGGTAAAAAAGTGAATAGTACAACTAGCCTGAATGCGCGTCTGCGCACCCCCGTGATGTCGGCACACGACGCTTCTGCCCTCATCCGTCCTGGCATGACCGTGGCGATGAGTGGGTTCACGGGAGCGGGTTATCCCAAGGCCGTACCGGGTGCGCTCGCGGAGCGGATCGAAGCAGCGCACGCACGAGGCGAAGACTTTCGCGTTCGCCTCCTCACGGGCGCATCTACCGCACCGGAACTCGACGGAAAGCTGGCCAGCGTTGACGGCATTCAGCTGCGGCTGCCGTATCAGTCGGATCCTACATTGCGAGAAAAGATAAATGCAGGGGAAGTCGACTACCTCGATATCCATGTGAGCCACGTCGCACAACATGCGTGGTTCGGTTTTTACGGTGATATCGATATCGCTGTTATTGAAGTAAGCGGAATCCGCCCCGACGGTCAGTTGATACCGTCTACATCAGTCGGTAACAACAAGACATGGATTGAGCGTGCCGCAGGCGTGATATTGGAAGTCAACGAGCATCAGCCCAGTGGGCTTGATGGCATGCATGACATCTACTATCAAACGGCCTTGCCACCTCATCGCAAGCCGATCCCACTGCTTCACCCTGGCGATCGGATCGGCGGGCCTTACCTGCGTTGTCCGCCTGAAAAAATCCTCGCTGTCGTCAAGACCGAGGCCCCCGATCGCTCAAACGCGTTCTCTGAACCCGACGAAACTTCAAGGCAGATCGCCGGCCACCTTATTGATTTCCTGCGTCACGAAATCCGCCATGGGCGCTTGCCGCCAACGCTGTTGCCGTTGCAGTCAGGGGTAGGGAACATCACAAATGCAGTCGTGGCTGAACTCGGCAAGGAGGGTTTCGGTGGCTTGACCGCCTTCACCGAGGTCTTGCAGGACAGTATGCTAGACCTGCTCGGGGACGGCGTATTGGACGCGGCGTCTGCAACTTCCCTTTCGCTGAGTCCGGCTGGTCTTGCGCGGTTCGCCAATCATATTGCGAAGTATCGCCAACGCCTTATCCTGAGACCGCAGGAAATCAGCAATCATCCTGAACTCGTGCGCAGACTGGGATGCATAGCGATGAACGGGATGATCGAGGCCGACATTTTCGGGAACGTGAACTCGACGCACGTCATGGGAACAAGGATCCAGAACGGCATTGGAGGATCAGGCGATTTCGCGCGCAACGCCTACTTGTCCTGTTTCCTTTCCGCGAGCACGGCCAAAAACGGGACCATTTCGCGGATTGTGCCTATGGCGAGCCACGTCGACCACACCGAGCATGATGTTGCGGTGCTCGTAACCGAGCAAGGCTTGGCCGATCTGCGTGGACTTTCGCCAAAAGAAAGGGCCCGGAAAGTCATCGAAAAATGTGCACATCCAGACTTCCGGTCCATGCTGCAGGATTATTTCGACCGAGCTTGTCGCGAGAGTTACGGCAAACACACGCCGCATTTGCTTCAGGAGGCGTTGTCCTGGCATCAGAACTACGTCCAGCGTAGCTCGATGCGACTTCCGTAACCGTCCAAAAGACGAAATACGTCGCTAATGGGTACATGGCCACTTTCCATTCGGCATCGGCCGCCGGGAGTGGCCGGCGGCCTGTCTCGAATCGTCGAACCGGTGGCTGATAAATCGCTGAAGTTCGGCGTCGAATCGCGCCGACCTTCTCAAGCTCGGCACAGGAATAGGCCTTCGAACCACGATAGCCAAGCACAGTGCCATCCACGGCACCACAACAGCCTGTGTGTGCAATGCCATGACAGAAAAGGAGAAAGGACATCCGATCATTTCTATGCCTATTCCCCACTGGTTCACGTCCGGTCAGGACGAAAGCAGCTTCTTTCGCAGCCTTCTCGATCACGTGTCGGATTGTCTCGTCGCGGTCGACGTGAATGGGCGCATCGTGTTCATCAACGGGCCATATTGCCGGCTGCTCGGCGGCAACGAGGAGGATTTCATCGGCCGTCACGTGACGGCCGCAATATCACCGGAATCCCCACTGCATCTCGTGGCGCAAGGCAGCAGCGTGGTCGTCGCACAGCTGCTCGAGGTGCGTGGACATCGACTGATCACGCGGCAGGTGCCCGTGTATCAGGACGGCCGGATTGTCGGTGCCGTGGGCATGGCGTTGTTTTCCAACCTCGGCCTTCTGAAGAAGGCATATGCGCTTGCGTCAGATCGCAGTGTTGCGGTCGAAAACCACAACTCCGGATGGGTGGCGCGATTTCGCGAGAGCGATTTGTTCGGCCACTGCCCGCGCATGGAGGGGGTCACGCGCGGCATTCACACCGCCGCGAGAAATGCATTGCCCGTGCTGATCCAGGGGGAAACCGGCACGGGCAAGGAGCTTGTCGCAAACGCGATTCATACGTTGTCGGAGCGTGCAGATCGGCCTTTTGTATGGGTCAACTGCGCGTCAATTCCAGAGAATCTCATCGATGCCGAACTGTTCGGCTACGAGGGCGGCGCATTCACGGGGGCGCGTACGCGCGGCAAGCCGGGGAAGTTCGAAATCGCGAACGGCGGTACGCTCTTTCTTGATGAAATCGGCGATATGCCGATGAACCTGCAGGCGAGTCTGCTCAGAGCGATCAACGACCAGCAGATTGTGCGCGTGGGAGGGCTCGTGCCGGTACCGGTCGACGTGCGTGTCGTGTGCGCCACGCACAGGCCCCTCGCCAGACTGGTGAAGGAGGGGCAATTCCGACAGGATCTGTTTTATCGGCTCAACATCCTGAGAGTGCAGCTGCCGGCGTTACGCGAGCGCGAGGATCTTCTGTTCCTCGTCGAGCAGTTGCTGGCGCGATTGACGCGACAGCATGGCAGGGCCGCGCGAGACTTGTCTCGCGTCGAAATCGAGCGTTTGCGAGCGCATTCGTGGCCAGGCAATGTCCGTGAGCTCGAGGCCGTGCTGATGCGATTTCTCGTGTCCGGCGAGCTTGAGCTCGATGACGCATCGTCGCAGATGGACGCAGCGGCTCCGGATCAGGATGGCCCGTTCGTACCGCTGCATGAGCATTTGCAGAGAGAAAAGGCGAAGCACATGCAACGTGCGTTGACGAGTGCAAACGGTGACAAGGATGGGGCAGCAGATCTGCTCGGGGTGAGTCGTTCGACGCTTTATCGCGAGCTCAAGGACATCGGGCAGGAGTCGCAGGTGCCCTGACCGACGAAGGCGGAAAGTGCCCGTTTTCGGAGGGACCCGGATGGGATTGCTGCCGCTGCTAAAGAATGACTGCTGTACCCCCAGGAAGCGGCCATGGCGATAGCGTAGACTTGAACGACGGAGACGCGTCGATCTGGGACGGTCGTCGTCCGTCTGAGTCCGGCAAGTTGCGGCCATCGCGACCGCCGGATCGGATGACCGCGGTTGACCAACGCGGACTGCTCAAGCGTTTTCAATTTCAAGCTTTAGCCCGTTGTTTCGGCAATGCGGAAGTGACCAGTTCGACCTGACCATAGCAATCGAGAGGCGGTCGCGATAATCTCCAGCGTGCGCGCCGGACGGACCGTCGTTGCCGAACAAGTTGACGAGCATAACCCGGGGGTTCGTCTCACGATGTCTGAGCAAAGCGGTAGTCAATCTGTCACGATGTCTGACCGAACCGGTAGTCAATCTGCGTTGCGTCAAGTTGCAGCTTCGAGGCTACTTCTCGGCGCAACGATTGCGATGTTTCTGTCGGGTCTCGGCACGTCAGCGGCTGCTCCACAGATCGTTCTGTTCTTGGCGAAGGAACTCGGCGCCTCGCTGCCGTTGGCGGGATTCTATTACTTGACCAGCCTTGCAGCTCCAGTCGCGGGGTATTTCGTCGGCCGCTACTCCGATCACACAGGGAATCGCCTCGGTCTTTTTCGCATGTGTGCTGCGGCGGGCTTTGTGGGCTGGGCAGGGCTGGCCCTCTCTACTTCGGTCTGGATGCCCTTCATCATCGCCGTCGCTTTGCTGGCCGTTTCCGGTGCTACCGCCTCGCAAATTTTTGCGGCCGTCCACGATGAACTCAGCCACAAGCCCGACAACGCAAATGAAAGTGTCGTTGCCATCATCCGTATGGCGCTTACCGGCGGATGGATCGTCGGTCCTGTCTTAGGAGCGTGGCTGGCGGCTGCCTATGGCCTGCGCCCCATGCTTTGGATGACCGCCATCTGCATGCTTTTACAGATTGCACCTCTCGGAACGCTGAATCCGACCATCAAGCTCAAGCCGGAGTCGGCGAGTGAGCCCGCGCGTCACTCCAGCCTACGTGCCATGCTTCCACTGCTGACGTTCACAGGACTCTTCGTCTTGGTCTACGCGGGGGAGCCGGTGAAGTACGGATTCCTGCTGATCCACATGGAAGAACACCTCAAGCTAAGTCCGGCAGTACGGGGAGCGGTCATCGGGATACAGCCATTCATCGAGCTGCTCATCATGCCCTTCAGCATCGGGCTGGGCCGCAAACTTGGCAACGTGTGGTTGATGTGTATCGCGGCCTCCATGGGGGTGTTTGCCAATCTTTGCTTTGCGCTCTGGTCGTCCGCAGTGGGCATGTTCGCCGGACAGATCCTCATGGGTGGTGTTTGGGGCATATTCGTGGTTCTGGGCATCATCGTCGCTCAACGCCTGCTTCCCAACGCGGTAGCGACGGCGTCGGCAATCTTCATGAGCTCGACGGCTCTCGCCTCGGCGTTAGGAGGCGTCGCGGGCGGCTTCGGGGTTGCATTCTTGGGCCTGCCCAATGTCTTCCTGCTGCCAGCGCTCTTCGCGGGTATTGCCGTTATCGGACTGGCAGTGATGGCACGCACCGAAAGCTTCAAGGTGTATTGATCTCGGCCAGTCTCTTCGCGCGCTTCACTCAGCCTATTTCTTGGAGCCCGAAGATTGGAGCGGAAAAATGATCATGGCGGCAACCAGGCCGACTGACCCGCCGAGAAGCGTCTCCCAGGCACGGGCTGCAAGCAGGGCGACTGAATGCACACCACTTGCGGCAAGCGTCACAATTAACGTGAAAGCGAACGCTGCACAGGCGATGTCGTAACGCTCTGGTAAGGCCATCGCATACACTACCATCGCGAGTGCGGCTGCAGCCCAGATCAGCAGGGGCGCATGCTCAGCAATCGGCAGACAGGCGAGACCTAATGGAACGCCAATCAACGTACCCAGAATCCGGCGACGCACACGTTGTATCGTGCCGGTCGCTGAGCCTGCGACGACATAGGTGCACGCGGTGATCGCCCAGGCAGACTCCTCGAGGCCAATCAAGCCGTTCAGGGCGACGATGATCAACGCGCCGATGGCCGCCTGCAGTCCCATGAACAACTCAGGCGAGCGCCTCCCGGGAGCGGGTGCCGGTCCGGCAGCGAGCGCCGCCACCGCGACGGGCCGCTCTGCGGGGCCGCTTAGCACGCGTGGCACGACCGACGCCAGCGCGGCGATCAGCGCGGCAACCCCAATAGCCCAAAGATCGTCAGTCGTCAGACGGGCGCCGTATGCGAGCAACTCCCCAATAAAGATTTGCGATCCGATTCCTGCGCCCAGAATGCCGAATCGTTTGAGATATCCGACCAGAAACGCACCGGTCACGAGAACCAGTTCCGGTTCCGCTCGACCCACAAGTTGCAACGGCCGGGAAAGAACCACGAACAGGACTGCGCCTAGCGCGGCGGCAAGACTCAGCAGCATGAGATCACGGCTCGACTCGACGCGCGTCGCCTTCCCCTCGGACACGCTCGCCCAAAGAGCGAAACTTCCGGCAAGGTAACCCAGCGAGATGCTGCTGGGCACGCTGTGGGCAATATCCTGCAACGTCCCGAGTGCTGCCGCGATGCCGTACGCCGTCACGAGCCGCAACCCTTTGATTCGACGGTGCGTACCGGGGTCAACCCGGTCCAGCCAACGGCCAACGGCCGCTACTGGCAGCAGGATGCCCCGGAGAAATTTCCAACGAAGATCCGCAGAGCCTTGCCGGTTGTCATTCATGCGCTTTTCCGTGATCTTTTCCAGGGCACATGCGAGCAGCAATGCGCCCGAGAACAAGGATGTGCAATCGTAACCGTCACACAGGGCGGCGTATCGTGTGACTCGGCAGATTCTTAGCGCTTCAACTCGAAGATGCTGTCGATCTCGACCGGCATGCCCATCGGCAAGGTGTGCACGCCCAGCGCGCTTCGAGCCGGAAGCCTGTCTTGCCCAAACAACGTCAGCAAGAGCTCACTGGCACCATTGGCCACTTGCGGATGCTGAGTGAACGACTGTTCAGCGCGCACGTAGACTGTCAGCCGGCTGCATCTCTCTACGTTGTCGAGCCCGCATGCCTGATCGACGCAGGCCAAGATCATGAGCATCGTCAGACGTGCCGCATGCTGAGCCCTTTCCAGAGACATATCGCCGCCGACGATTCCGACGATTGGCTTGCCATCCTCGAAGGGGCCAAGACCGGAAACATAGAGTTGGTTCCCCGAAACGGAGACCGTTCGATAGGAGCCGAGCGGGTTGACGGGCGGCGGTAATTCGAGGCCCGCTTGCGCGAGGCGTTCGGATACGTTCATGTTTTTCTCGGGGGAGATGTGAAGGGGCAATAGCGTGCAAGAGTCGACACGGCACTACAGGATTGTGGTCTCGTTTCCTGGTCATGTGTAAGTCGATGAAAGCGCGAGTGTCACTAGTCGGGCTACTCACGCTTGACGCCACCGGTCATCGCATCGAGTGCCTTTGACGCGGCGAGATGCTGGGGCACAGGCAGCCCTTGCAACGCCGTCGCTGCGGAAACCTGCGCGCCTTGCGCGCTGCCGCGCGCCGCGAGATCGTTGCCGTTCGCGAAAACCAGGCGGGTGAGGGCGGCCACCTCCGAATCGGAAAGGTCGGTAGCCGTGAGGAGCAGCGCCGCGGTCGCGACGGTATGCACGTCCTGCTGCTGGTTCGGGTAGACGCCCCGCGAGAGCGTGTAGGGAAAGTACGCGGGATTCGCGCTAGCCAACGCGGCAATGCCGCGCTCCGAGAGCGGCAACAGCCGCATCGGTACGTCCGTAAGCGCGTCGCGCACGCTGTCCGCCGGCACGCCGATCACCTGGATCACGACATCGACCTGCTTCTGACGTAGCGCCACCAGCGCGGCGCCGATGCTCAATTCCTGCGGCGCTATGTCCTTCAGGCCAAGCCCATGCGCCTCGAGCACGCGCAGCGCGGTGAGGCGCGACGCCGAGCCCGGTTCGCCTATGGCGACCTTGTGGCCGCGCAAATCCGCGAGCGATGTGAGCGAGTCGTCGGCCCGCACCAAAACATGGACGGCTTCCGGATACAAGCTTCCTACCGCTCGCAGCGAAGCGTACGGCCCGTCCGCGACAAAGGAGCCCTTGCCCTCATAGGCATCGAGCGCGGCATCGCCCTGCGCAAGCGCAACGGAGACCTTGCCCGCCCGCAGCAGACGCAGGTTCTCTTCGCCGCCGCGCGTGATCAGGGGCACCACCCGCACCTTGGTTTCATCGGCCAGCGCGCGGGCGAAGCGTAGGTACTGTCCGTGCTCCGCGCCGGCAGCGATGGCGTAGCCGTCCGCCGCGCGCGCAAGCCGTGAGCGAATGTTGGCGTAGGCCGCTGATAGCTCCTGCTGTATCGCTGCTTGCTCGGCGGGCGAAGCGTCCTTCGGAACCGAATCGACCACCTTGCGCATCGCATCCAGGATGGCCGCGGCGCCTGGCGCAGCGTTGGTGGCATAGCCCGGCGCCTCGGCCGGCCGGTAGCCGCCGGACGTGACCGCGATCCACCGATCCCCCTCGCGCTTGAAGAGCGCCGTACCGTGGGCGCGGATGATGTCGCCCGCCTTGTTGCCGCCCGAGGTCACACCGGAAATGCCCTTCGGGCCCGCGCCCAGCGCGGAAACCAGGCCGGCGACGCCCGGCGCGTCCCACCCGCCGAAATTGAAGTCGCGCGCGAGCCGCAGCTGCGCATCGAAATAGACGGTCCTGCGCGTCTCGCCCGCGGGCGCCTTTGTGTCCGCCTTGGAGCCTCGCCGCTCGAGGCCGACCAGCTCCACGGTCCCGGCGGGCAGCGCCTGGGCCAGACGAGCGTTGACCCCGGCCCGCAGGCTTGTGACATCCGGGCCGCCGCCGCAGCCAGCCAGGAATACGGTCATGCAGACCGCCAGGAGCACGGCGATGGTGGCGCGCATGGTCAACCTCCCATGAACGGCAGCGCAAGCAACAACGTCAGCACAAAGGCGTTCATCAGGTCGACGAAGAACGCACCGGCGAGTGGAGCGATCAGGTAGCTGGTCGGCGCAGGTCCGTGCTTCGCGGTGATCGCCTGCATGTTCGCCATCGCGGTTGCGGTGGAGCCCATATTGAAGCCAATGAACGCCGCAGAGGTGACTGCCGCCTCGTAGTCGCGGCCCATGAAGCGAAAGCAGATAAAGACAACGTACAGGACGATGAACACCACCTGCATGGCAATGATGGCAAGGAATGGCCCTGCCGAGAGCACCACTTCGACCAGGTCGAGCGCCATCATCGTCATCACCAGGAACAGCGACAGGCACACGTTCGCGATGAGTTCTGTGGCGCGGTCGTCGAAGCGCAGGCCAATGAAGGGGCTCAGGTTGCGAATGGCGATGCCGGTCATCATGCACCACAGGAAAGCCGGTATCGTGATCGCGCCGCCGGAGACCTGCGCAGCCAGCCACCGGCTGAAGACGACCGCAGCGAAAATGCCGGCGAGCGCGCCGATCGCGCCAACGGTGGCAATGGGCGTCGCCACTTCCTGTGCGCGGTCGCTCGCGGCTTCCTTCGCCTCGCTTCGCAGCCGGTATTGCGTAATCAGGTACTGCGCGACCGGACCGGCGATGATGCCGCCGACAATCAGGCCCAGCGTGGCCACGGTCATCGACAGGTCCATCACGGACTGAAGGTTGTTCACTTCCGCGAAGCGTTCGGCGTAGGCTGCGCCGGTACCGTGGCCGCCGACGAGGGTGATCGAGCCGCCGACCAGCCCGAAGATCGGGTGCAGGTCCAGGGCCTTTGCCATCGCGACGCCGACCGCATTCTGCACGACGATGTAGGGAAACAGGATGATCAGGAAAATGATGAGCGCCTTGCCGCCGCGCCGGAGTGTGCGCAAGTCGGCGCCCAGCCCCACGCCGCCGAAGAACATCAGCAGCAGCACCGGCTTGATGCTCTGGTCGATGGTGACCTTGAAATCCGTGGTCTCTAAGACCAGCGCGGCAAGCACCGCGAACAGCAGGCCGCCGGTAATGGGATCCGGGATGTTGTATCTCGACAGCACGGCGACCCTGCGATTGACCAGCGTACCGATCAACAGGACAACTACAGCCGCCAGCAAGGAGCTAAGGGGGTCAAGATTCATCGGATATCCCGTTGGATGCTTGTTCTGGTGCGACCCGTATTACTGACCATAGCTGGTGGAAACGGGCTGTCAAGTAGCGGTTCAGGTACCCAGCGCCGCGAGCGGCACCTCTTGGGGTGTCCGCCGCTTGCTTGCACGGTGTGCTGCGAGACGAACGACAGAGCCCGCAGGATCCGGGAGGCCGTTGCGCGCGCCGCTACGACTTGCGCAGGATGCAGTCCGACCAGCGGCGGACCCACTAAGCGTGCTTCGCCCGACTGCGCGCGCTATACGTATGTATGAGATCGCTACCCGGATGTAGAAGCAGTCCTGACCGTTGGTAGTATGGTTTTGCCTACCTTACACATGTACCTTGAGTCAAGCCGGACATTGAGCAACAGCATGCCTGCCTCGGTCATTTCGACGCCCCGAGACATCTAGCGGATCAGCCGTGCGCCGATCTGATGTTGCAGCCTCCGGCAGGCGGTGCGCGCGCCAGCGACGGGCCCGTTCACCTCTCGCGTTTCCCAGGAAGCTAGCCGTGGCGCTCTACATGCGGCCCATTTTGGAAATTGATTGATGAAACCGGCAAGGAATTCACTGTGGTCACGAATTGGCCGTTACGTGATTTTGGGTGCGGCCGCAACGGCGCTTACGGCAACGGTAGTGTTCCTGCATTGGCGGGATGAACAGCGCGACGCCAAGGCTCATGCCGCTCTGACGGGCATCGCCAGTCAGATGCGCAACGACGCGTCTGCGTGGACTCGCGAGGAAAAGGATGCATCGGAGATGTTGCGTGATCTTCGCGAGGACCACGTCGTCGGGATCGGCGTGAGCAGGAACGCCATCCTCGTGTCGACAAGAGGGGGCGAAAAATACTTCGTCACCGATCACAATGCCGCGTTCTCGAATGCGCTCCTGCTTGGCGAAATGAAAGCCGGCAGCAGTTCGCCGTATCAGTTGGTCTGGTTGTCGGACACGAACATCCACCCGGGCATGGCACGCTGGGCCGATGTGTTCGACAAGACGCGCGATGTGTTGAGCCTGCTTCTGCCACTTCTGTTGATAGGCGGCCTCGCATGGTTCATGCGCCGTGAGATGAGAGGCGGGGCCATGTTGCTCGAGAAGTCCCCGGCAATACGCTTCGATGACGTGATTGGCGCGGGTGAAGCGAAAGCCGCGCTTGCCGACGTGCACGCCTACCTGACCGACCCAACCCAGTTCATCGGCATGGGCGTACGCGCTCCATGCGGAATTCTGATGACGGGTGGTCCGGGTGTAGGCAAGACGCGTCTTGCGCAGGCGCTCGCCGGCGAATGCGGCGCGAATTTCATCTCCATTACTGGAAGCTACTTCAGCGCGAAGTACTACGGCGTGGGCATTCAGAAGGTCAAGCACCTCTTCGATCTGGCACGCAAGAATGGACCGACCGTTATCTTCATCGACGAAGCCGACGGTCTTGGCAAGCGTACGGACACGGGTAGCGGCCCCGTAGAAGCGGAGAGCAATCGCATCATCAACCAGTTGCTGGCCGAGATGGACGGCTTCAAGTCGAATGAAGGCGTGATCATCGTGGCAGCGACGAATCACCCCGACAATCTCGATGAAGCGTTGCGCCGCCCAGGCCGTTTGGATCGCACGGTGCAGGTGCGGCTGCCGGATCTCGAAGATCGCGCCGAGATCCTCCGCTTTTACGCAGCGAAACTAACGGCGAAGTCCAACGACATCGACTTCACCCAGCTCGCTCGCCTGACCACTGGCCTGTCGCCCGCCACGCTCTCGATGATCGTCAATCAGGCGGGTCTGGTGGCGCGCAAGGCTGGCGCCGATGTAGTGAGCTCGACGCACTTCATCGAGGCGATCAAGATTGCGCGCATTGGCGATGTCAGCGGTGCCGAACGCGCGCTGTCGGAAGAAGAACGCACTCGCATTGCCGTTCACGAAGCCGGGCACGGACTCGTTGCCGCATTGCTTGGCACCGGGGTGCTCGAGGAAGTGACGATACTGCCGCGAGGCGGCGCACTGGGCGTCGCACTGGTCACAAAGACGCAGGACAAGTATCTGTACCGCGAAACGGAAATGCGTAACGAGATAGAGGTCCTGCTCGGCGGGCGAAACGCCGAATTGCTGATTTTCGCCGAAGCATCGAGCGGTGCCGCACAGGATCTACAGGAGGCGTCGCGCATCGGCCTCGACATGGTGTCGAAGTTCGGCTTCAACGTCGACAGTAGCCTGTTCAGTCTTGCAGCACTTCCAAAGGAGTATGCTGGCCTGCAGTTGAAGAACGCCATCGAGCACGCGAACGTGCTGCTCAAGGAGTTGAACGACGCCTGCTATGCACTGCTCCGTGCCAACGAACCGGTGTTGCGCGCGATCGCCGACCTATTGCTCGAATCAGAGACTGTGCCTGGCGATACCGTCTATCGCCTCATCAAGGAACACGCGGCGGCCTCCAGGGGGCGCATGCACCTCGCGAGCAGTCGTCTGGAAGAGGTGCGAGCTTAGAGCGGAGATCATCATCTCGCGGGCGCGAGGCGCTTCGCGATATCCGCTCGCCGAGTGTGGTGGCGATTCATTTGAAGGGGGCACGGGCCGACGTCGGCGCTCAAACGCAACGTTCAGTCCGACACGAAACGCGGCCGATGCCTTGAAAGACCTGTTATTCGACGATCAATTTCAATCCGGCAGGCAGTGACTCACCGAACACGCGTCCCGTGTCGGCATTATCGAGTGTCACGACTTCACGAACCATTTCGACCCACGCTGGCGATGCGCTAGTGGCTTCGAGTCGTCGCACGACAGTTTCGCGGACCGGCAGCGGCAGATCCCTTGAGCGGTCGCCAGTCATGCGCGCGATTTGCGCGGCGGCAAATGCCGCCGGCTCCACCTTTTTCCAGTCGAGCGCGAAGATTGCGTCCAGCCATCGGGTCGCTACGTCCGGTGGCACGACACCATGCGCGCTGCCATAGAACGGGCGACGCGAACCGATGCGTCCAACCGCCCACCAGCCCTGGTGATTTTCCGAGGGCCGTTGAAGCCGGACCATAAGCTGTTGCGCGAATTCGATCTTGCGATCAACGGCGATGCGTTCAAGCGATGCGTAAAGGCGAACCATATCCGCGTAGCCCACCTTCGCGGGATCGAAGGGCAGCTTGTGCCGCTTCGTTCCCGCAGCAGCTTGAAGCCAGGCCATTGCATCTAGCACCTGAAGCTGTGCGTCCTCATGCAGCCCGCCGGCCGCGCGACGCCATAGCGTCCACCATTCCGACCACACCTGCCCTTCGTTGACATACTGAATGCCATCGTCGAATAGCGACCAAAGCTGTTCGATGCGCCACTCGTCGAGCGGATAGCCAAATCCCGGCCGCGCACAATAGCCGGCCAGATTCAACCACAGGCGTTCATGATCCGCGGAACGCCGCCGCCGGCCCGCGCGTTCCCAGAGCGCCCCGAACAGTTCGCGAAGCAGTGCGCTATCCCAACTTTGACGCGGCCCCAGCAGTTGTTCAAGCTGTGCACGCAAGCGCTTCACTTCCTTGGGGTCGACATTCGCCGCGCGCGCGCCGAACGTGCGGTCGATGAATTCGATGGCCTTGTCGAGCGACGGGTGACGCGTGGCGGCTTCGGAGACGTCGTGTTCAGCATCGTCGCGTCGCAACTGGAATTCGAGCAACCAACGCTCCGAAGGGTCGTCGGTTGCAATGCAGTGCGTCTCCAGCGTGCCGACTTCCGTCAGCGACGTCGTGAGCTTGACCAGTCGCTCGCGAGGGCCGCTCGCGTCCTGCTGCTGCACCACGGTCGCGACCGGCGGCAGGCGGACGAAGTCACCCGTCGTGAGGTCGGCCAGCTCGCCTGGCTTCCAAACTGTGTCGGCGACGGTAGAGGTCAGATGGAAGCGCACCGGATGTCCGAGTCGCAGCGCAAACACGCGATCCTCGAGATGTACCTCGTGTCCTTCCTCGGTTCCGCGTGGCAACAGGCACACGCCTCGCGATGCCTGCGCATCGTCGAGGACGAGGAAGTAGCTGCGCGGCGAGCCGCCGCCGACGCGCGGCGCGTGTCCCGCGCGGGCCAGCCCATAAGCGCCCGCACCACGCGCGACGGCGACGTCGGGATGGTCGTTTTGCAACACATGCAGAGGCTGCTGGCGCCATGTGCCGAGCAAACTCGCCAGACGGTCGGCGTGCGCTTTGGCGCGGAAGACGCCCCCGTTGAGCAGCAAAGTATCGGGTATCGGCAACGACGGTTGCGCAGTATCGGGCGTGCCCAATGCGTCGCGCGATTGCGCGGCGAGCCTGTTCAGGAACGCCGCGATGTGCCGCGTGATTGCCGGATCGGCGGCGTAGGGCAGGCCGAACTCGACGATCGCGGCCCGCGACCGGCGAGGCAATTCATCCGGGCCGCCCGTTGGAAAGAACCCTTCCACGACGACCTGCTCGACCTCCCGCCGGCTCAGTTCCGTCGTGCGTGCGCCGCCGACAAGCCGGGCCCCTGCACTGAGCAGCGTGATCGCGACGGAATCGGGCGCCTGTGCGCCGAGCAACTGTTCCTTCGCGGCGCGGCACCTTTCGACGAGCTGCGACAGGCTCGCGGCCGGCAGGCGCGTTTGCTCCGTGGCAATGCGCGTCTCGACCAGACGCGCCAGCGCGAAGTCCATGTTGTCGCCGCCGAGCATCAAATGGTTGCCGACACCGATGCGGGTCAGTTGCGGCTCGCCGTCCTCGAAATGCACCTTGATGAGTGTGAGGTCCGTCGTGCCGCCGCCCACATCGCAGACCAGCACGAGCCGCGTTTGGGCGAGCTCGGCGCCCAGCGTCGCGCGATGATGAAACAGCCAGTCGTAGAACGCGGCCTGAGGCTCTTCGAGCAGGCGCAGGGTGGCCAGCTTCGCGATGCGCGCGGCCTCCAGCGTCAGCGCACGCGCGCCCTCATCGAACGATGCGGGCACGGTGAGTACCACGTCCTGATCTTCGAGCGGCGCGTGCGGAAAACGGTGGTTCCACGCCGCGCGTACGTGAGCCAGATAGCTGGCGCTGGCGGTCACTGGCGAGACCCTGCCGACTTCATCGCCCACGCCCCACGGCAAAATCGGCGCGAGACGGTCGACCGACGCGTGCGACAGCCAGCTTTTCGCGCTCGTCACGAGCCGGCCTGGCACCTGCGCGCCCAGCGTGCGAGCGAGGCGTCCAATCACGGCCGGTTGTGTCTCGCGGTCGTCGGCGCCGCTCCACGGTAATTGCAGGTCTCCGGATGCAAGCTCGCCCGGCGCCGGGTGATAGCGCACGGACGGCAACAGCGGTCGCGCGCCGACCTCGCCGAGGCCCACGAGCTGATCGACATCGAAGACGCGGATCTCGTCAGCACCCGCCTTGGCGTACGCAACGACCGTATTACTCGTGCCGAGATCGATGCCGACGATGTATTGCTTCATTGCACTCAGGCGCCCACGCTGCCGCGCACATCGAATTCAACTTTCCAGCGCTCGCTTGTGCCGCGTGGCATGGCTTCGAGCTCCAGTGTGCCGGTTTCAGTGACCCGCGCATGGAGCTTCACCGGCACGACTTCGCCGGGCGTGCGTCCTTCGGGCGGCAGCGTGGCCTGGATTTCATCCAGCTCCTGCAACTCGTCAGGCGACCAGGAGTCGAGCATCGTGCCGACCTGGTCTTGCCGACGCACTGACGAACCGAAAAAACGGAAGTGCACGGGTTCGCCGACCACGAGACCGAATTCCTGAGCGAGCGATGCCGCGTCCGTTCCTTCTTCCATACCGAAGGGCGCGACGCACAAGGCCTGAACAGGCGGCTCCATGCCTGGCACGGCCGGCATCGCCGACTCGACCGCAATATAGAAAGCGCGTGCCGTGCCGCCTCGAATGCGCACGCCCTTGCCGCGCTTGACGTAGCCGTAGTACGCAGCGCCGCGCGCGACCGCGAGGTCGAGATCGGCGCCGCCCAGAAGGCGCGCCGGCGCCGCGCCGTCGGCGGAGAGCCAGCCGTTGAGGGTCTCGAGAATTCGCTCGACGAGCAGGGGTGACTTGAACACGCCGCCGTTGAACAGGACCGCTGTCGGATGCAGGAAGCTCGCACCCTCGGCCGGCAAGTGCTGCAAACCGTCGAGCTCGGCGAGCGCCGCGACCTGTCGGCCGAGGAACGCGGCGACGTGCCGCGTGATGCCCGCATCCTGCGCATACGGCAGGCCGATCTGTGTCAGGCCGGCTCGCGCTCGGCTCATCGGGCGAGCCGATGCATCGACTTGCGGGAAAAAGCCGTCGAGAATCGTCTGCGTCAGTTCGGCGCGGGTCAGTTCGGTGCGGATCGAACCTCCAACCAGTTTCGATCCGCGGCTCGGCACGACGAGCGGCACCGTATCGGTACTGCGGTCGGTCAACAGCGTTTCCTTGGCTGTCCGGCACGCATAGGTGAGGGCGCGCAACTGCCACGGATCGGCCTGCGTCCCCTGGGCGACCAGCTTGCGCGCGACCACGTGGGCGAGCGCAAGATCCATGTTGTCGCCGCCCAGCAGGATATGCTCTCCGACCGCGACACGATGCAATTCGAGATTGCCTTCGCGTTCGACGACCGCGATCAACGACAGGTCGGTCGTGCCGCCGCCCACGTCCACGACCAGAATGGTGTCGCCGACCTTCACCTGCTTGCGCCAGGCGCCCTCGCTTTTCTGGATCCAGCTATAGAGCGCCGCCTGCGGTTCCTCCAGCAGCGTCATGCGAGCATAGCCAGCCGCTTGCGCCGCTTCGGCCGTCAATTCTCGGGCGGCCGGATCGAAAGAAGCGGGGATGGTGACGGTGATTTCCTGTTCGCTGAACGGCGCATCGGGATGCGCGTGGTTCCATGCTTCACGCACATGCGTGAGATAGCGAACCGAGGTCTCGAGTGGCGAGACGCGCGTCACTTCAGGTGGCGCGTCGCTCGGCAGAATTGCCGCGCGACGGTCCACACCGGGATGACAGAGCCAGCTTTTGGCGCTCGACACCAGACGGATCGGTGTGCCTGCGCCTCGGCTTCGCGCCATTTCACCGACCGCGAAGTCGCGCTCGGCGGTCCACGGCAAGGCCAGGTCACCCGGCGTCAGTTCGCTCGGATGGGGCAGGTAGAGAAACGAGGGCAGCAGCTCGCGCGCTTCAATGACTCCCCCTGCGGTGAGTTGCGTGATTGGCAGGACGCCCTGATGCGTCTTCTCGCCGTCACTGGCACCGAGGTCGACGTACGAGAGGGCGCAATGGGTTGTGCCCAGATCGATGCCGATCGAATAGCGCGGTTCACTCATAGTTCCACCTCGGCTGGTGCGATCACCGTCGCATCATGCGTCTTGGTCAACATCGGCAGCCTGACTTCCTCGACTCGCCAGCCGCGGTGACTGATGCTGCCGTTGAACGGCGGCTTGCCGACCACATTGCCCGTCAGTCGAATCGCAGTTGCGTCGAAGCCGTCGGTGAGCGTCACGCGGCTACCTTCGAGCTCTTCACGCACTGGGCGAATCGTGAAATGTTCGCGCAGCGTCGCGCGGCAACCGTCGTGCACGAGTCTTGCGGCAGCGCCGATGTCCGCATCGGAATAGTTTGCGATGTCCTCTTCGACGAAGTCGACGAAGCGCGCGTCACGCTGGAGAAGTCCCAGAAGCTGAAGCGCCGCCTCTGGGCTTGCGGCCTTGATCGTGGGTGCGGCCGTTGCTGCGGGTTGGGGCGCCGTGACGGGTGCCGAGACTTCTGCCCCGTCGCGCAGCCGATGCACGCGGGCGGCGTATTCGCGGTCGCCGAGCACGGCGAAAAATGTTCCGAAGGCAAGCGAAAGTCTGCCGAGGAAAGATATGTTCGATTCGGTCATAAAAAAATTGCTCCTGTAGGCTCGCGTGGACGACGAGCTATCCTTCCGGACGCGGGACAAGGCCCGATGAAAGCTTTGAAGGCCCGCTGCCGGCATTTAATCCCTGAGCCCAACTGGGGTCAAAAGCCGTATTTTGCCTTGATGTGATCGAGAGCCGTAGAACACGAGCATTTTGGCAACTACGACACACCGCTCTCGCCGTCGGCAAAGCAATGGCCGCAGGGGAACGAACTGAGCGCTGCCTTGCTTGCGTGTCGTCGGTGAAGTAGATTTTCTTATGGATGCGTTAGGCGGGAGGTCTGTCATGGAACTGAGCGTAGAACGTGTAGATGTTTGGACGGCTACCATCGAGGACAGACCGGGCGGGCTTGCACAGGTATTAAGCGCCTTGCGGGATGCGGGCGTAGACCTGCAGCTGGTCGTTGCTCGTCGCACACCGGAATCACCGGGCAAGGGGGTCGTGTTCGTTGCACCGCTGCAGGGGGACAGGGAGATCAAGGCTGCCGCACAGGTGGGATTCAGCGTCACCCCTAGTCTTCACTCCGTCCGTGTCATGGGTATGGACCAACTGGGGATCATCGCGCAATTGACCCAGATGTTGGCAGACGAAGGCGTCGACCTCCGCGGTGTTTCGGCCGCTGTACTGGGTACACAATTTATTGCTTACCTTGCGATCGAGTCAGTGGACGACGCCGAAAAGGCGATGGACATTTTACAGAGGGCCTGAAGCGTCCGTGCCGGCCCGCGAACCCGCCTCGTTCTTCTTTCGCGGCCGGTGAACGTAGGCACCCATGAAGGGTTTCGACGTAGTCGGCGGGTTTGAGGGCTGGCACCGGGCCGAGTGACCGTGCGCCGGCCAAAATGATTATCTCGCCCAGTTAATCGTGATAGTCTCGCCCGTTGACGGTTCCCTCAGATGAAAGAACGACTCATCCTGGCATATCGATACCGTCACTGAGGCTCTCACCTCGACCACTAAAAATGATATTCCTGCGGAGACCATCCCTATGCTTATTGACTGGAAGTCGTTTCTCCCTAAAGTTGGCGGGAGCGTGAAAGAACTAGCCGAGGCCAGCCCGGAGACAGTCGGCGGTTACCGCCAGATTTGCGCCGCTGACGCTCAAACGGGACACCTCGACGCGAAAACACGCGAGTTGATCTCGTTGGCGGTCGCTGTTACCACTCGCAGTGACGGATGCATCGCGAATCACACGAAGAAAGCGATCGACCTCGGCACGACTCGTGAGGAGATCGCCGAGGCGCTAGGCGTGGCTGTGGCGATGAACGCCGGCGCCGCTGTCGCCTATTCTGGCCGAGTCATGGACGCTTTCTCGGCCTTCTCGGCAAAGGAATAAGCGTCTGCACAGTGGGCCGCTCGGCGAGCCTGGATCTTTGATGAGCGGCTCAAGCGGGTTGCCGGTACGGGCAACATCCGCGCGGGCGGCCATTCCCCACTGCCCGCTCGGGCTCGAATATGTGCGTCCTGTAATGACCGAAGACCGATAGGTCGATGCGCACGCGGCGACCGTCTCATGTTGGCGCAAGATGAGTCGGTCAAAGACTTCGTCCGACCGGCAACAACGGGTCGGCATACCGTGTCTTGGACGTTCAGACGCCTGTTTCGCAGAGAGACCGGACTGCTGAGTGCGAGCCCGGTCATGCCTTTCGATGAGGACAACTCGCGAAGGAGGCGAGTTGTCGTCCGTTAAACCAGCACGTGGCCACCGTCTACAACGATGACCTGTCCCGTGCTAAAACCCTGCTGCATCAGGTAAAGATACGTTTGGGCAACGTCGCTTGCCTCCCCGACCCGCCGTACCGGCATCTTCTCGGCGATATAGTCGTAAAGACCCTCGCGATCGGCTTCGCTCATGTTGTCCCACAAGGCGGTACGCAAGACGCCGGGCGCCACGGCATTGACACGTAGCGGCGCAAGCTCGACAGCCAATGTCCGCGTGAGTGACTCGATCGCACCCAGGATGCTGGACGGGATCGTCCAGGCAGGCAGCGGACGCGACGATGCCACTCCGCTTGTAAGGGTGATGGAGCCACCTGCGCGAATCAGGGGCGCCGCGTATTTGACGGCCTTGAGCGCGCCCCAGTAGCGCACTTCGAAGGCTCGCTGCGCGGCTTCGATACTGAGTTCAGCAAGGTTTTGCAGGAGCAGTGATTCCCCGGCCGTGTAGACAAGATGATCGAACGGACCAACGCGCGCGAAAAACGCGCGCACCTGCGACTCGTCGGTAAAGTCAAGTGCCTCGCCGCGTGTACCTTGAGGTAGTTGCTCCAGTGCAGCCGCGACGCGCTCCGGCTTGCTTGAGGCGATGATGACGTCGGCTCCGGAACGCGCCGCAGCTTCGGCTACGGCAAAACCAATTCCTGACGTGCCCCCGGCCACGACGATCCGGCTTTGTTGAAGAGTAATGCTGGTAAGTTGGCTGTTTCCCATGCTTGACGTTTTCGTGATAAGGCGGTCTACGCGGCGGCGCCCAGCGCAACGCAGCACGTGCTGCCTAACGATCGATTGATGCGCTACCGCGGCCGCGTGAGAGTGTACGTGGTTTGCGGCAATCGCGTTGAAGGCGTCGCACGTGAAGAGTACGCGTCTCAAGATCACATTCGGTGGAGCGAGGAGACAAGTTCTATATCCCCGAAGGCAAAAAGCGGGTGGCATGTGCATCCGTTGCATACACTCAGACTACGCGTAGATCGCTTTCGGGTAATGCCACCGTAATGCCGTTTGCAATCTGACTCGCACGCGTGAATTCCTTCTCGTACTAATCGTAAGGGGAATCGTCATGGCGACTTATGTGGTTCTTTCACAATTCACTGATCAGGGCATCCGTACCATCAAAAACAGCCCGCAGCGGGCCAGCCAGGCGGCGGAGCTAGCCAAGTCCTTTGGCTGTCAAATGAAAGAGATCTACTGGACGTTAGGCAAATATGACGTTGTCACTGTCATCGAGGCACCCAATGAGCAAAGCCTCATGTCGTTCGGCTACGCACTCGGCTCTGCAGGCAACGTTCGCACGCAAACACTCCGCGCGTTCACGAAAGATGAATTCAGCTCGATTATCGGGAAACTCCCATAAAGACCATACGGGCATTCGGCAAGCGGGCCGGTATCTTTTCGCGACGCGGGCCATGAACGGTCACGCGTCTGGCGTGTTATGCGGACGCTAATAGGACTGTTGTTCATTAAGCAAACCAAATTCGAAGCCGCGCACTGAGTTCATCTTTCGCATTCTGTCGGTTTGACGACAGTGGCATCCGGCGAGAGTCTCCGCGGCACTTGCAGTCGCTTTTTTAGACCCGCAACACAGGGAGAAGCGCCCCGTCACTGGCCCGTCATGGGGCCGCCGGCAGTGACAGCGTGCCCTCATGGACGAAACGTGTGCCGCCAATCATGCCGCCCCCCAGCCGTCCGCGCAGCGTGTATGGAAAGCCACCGGCGTGCTCGCTGTTTCCGAAAGCGAAAGCCTGGCGCACGACAGCGAACGCGGGTACGGTCACTGGCACTTCGATCAGTGTCTCGCCGAAGCGCGGCACAACCCCGCGTTGATCGCTAACGCCGCTCGCGAACGGTTCGCCGTTCAGTTCCAGTTCTAATGACATACCGTCGTATTCGACAGGAGAATCGTTCGGATTCTGGACGCGCAGTTTGAGGTTCAAGCGCATCTCCAACCCTTCACCTTCGAGAGGGGCAACACCCGCTACGTTGACTCGCAGCGGCTCTTGTCCCATGAACCCGGCACAGCCGCCAAACGACATGACGATGCACAGGAAGATGCAGAGGAGGCGAACCGAACGCCCCGCATCGAGAGGAGGCATGGCGGGCACCTCGCGCAGAAAGAACGCATGTCACGGTTAGTTTAGTGGGTTTCGCGCGGGACTCTCGTGATTTGAAGGTGACCAGTGACTGGATTGGGGGCGACTGCGGAAGATTGCCGCCCCTGTGGGATGCCATCGAGGGACATTTTGGATCTGTTGTCATGAGGCGAATCGCCTCCAAGGAGAGCTTGAATGCAACGCCCCAGCTTTATTCGGCACTGGACCGAGGTTGAGGATGGCGACAGCAACCACTATCCGGGTGATTCGGAACTCATGGCGATCGGAGCCCCCCTGGCTCGAAAACTCGGACTTCAACGCATTGGAATTCATCACAATCGCCTACCTCCCGGGCGTCGCACTTCGTATCCTCACGCGGAAAGTGCGGAGGAAGAGTTCGTGTATGTGCTCGAGGGAACGCCGGATGTTTGGGTCGACGGCAATTTGCACCGGCTGCGGCCGGGCGATTCGGTAGCGTTTCCTGCAGGCACCGGCATTTGCCATAGCTTTCTCAACAATACCAGTGAGGAAGTCAGGCTGCTCGTGATAGGCGAGGTCACGAAACCAGAGAATCGCATTTACTATCCCTTGAACGAATCGTCGTTTGCGGTGACGCGTGAAAATCGGTGGGACGATTGGCCGTCGCGTCCACTCGGCGCGCACAATGGCAAGCCGCGCGCCGAATGATCAGTCCGCCCGACGACAGCAGACGGTCCCTCAGTCAAGCTTGGCAGATATGCAGCCGTTCACGCAGCAGCCCCGACTGTCACTTCATGAAGTCCTGGCGACACGCCGCATGCGAACCCCCTCGGATTCGTCGATTTTTCGTTAAGACAGCGAGGCAAGCATGATCGACAGCCTTCTGATATGAGCCCTGAACGCGTCCCTCGTTTCGCGATCGCTTGTCGAGCTCAGGTGCGATGTCTCGGCGAGTTCGACCTGCTCTTGGAAGTCGTTGGCGACCTTGCGTCTTATGTCCGATGGCAACGCCCGAACGAGGGAGACCACCAAAGCCTCCTCAGCATGAATCATGCCGAGAATTGTACGGGTATCCATGCGAGAAACTCCGTTGAAGGCATCGTCAGTGCAATCTAGCACGATCCGCTAGCAGTGATGTAAGGCAGATGCCGGCGGGCGGAGGGCCCCTTTCCTGCCACAAAGGGTATTCAGTGTAGGGAGTAGAATCGTCGACAATCGCTCGGCAAATGCCGGCTGGCCTTCCCCCTTGAAAGGAGCTGGCGCGATGCCTGAATCCCTTGCCGGTCTCAGCTCATTTTCTTTCGTGCTCGCAGTACGTGATCTCAATTCAAGCGACTCCGTGAAACGTTCCATTTATTGTCGTCCGCTACAGGTACGATCATGACTTATGAAAAGGTGAACATTTCAATTCGCGATGGCGTTTGCCCTGTTCACGTTTTTACGTCCAATGCAGGAACGCGCTTGCCTGCCATTATTTTCTATATGGATGCGGGGGGCGTCAGGCCTGCTGTATTGGGAATGGCTCAGCGCTTAGCGGACGCCGGCTATGTTGTGCTGCTGCCCGACCTCTTTTATCGGTACGGCCCTTATGGGCCTTTTGATCCTGTGGAAGTGTTCAAGGGTGACGTGCGGTCGATCCTCGGTCCATTGATGGCGACCACGGGCAACGAAAAGGCAGCTGAGGACACGGGAGCGCTTCTAACTTACTTGGACACGCGTACGGATGTCGACCATAAAAACATAGGTGCAGTCGGCTTCTGCATGGGTGGTGGCATGGCCATTGCCGCCGCAGGTACATATCCCGACCGCTTTGCGGCTGTAGCCAGCTTTCACGGTGGCAATCTCGCGACCGACGCACCTGGAAGCCCACATCGCTATGCACCGCAATTGAAGGCCGAACTCTATATCGCAGCGGCCGAAGGCGACGAGAGCTATCCGTTACCCATGGCGCAGCGCCTCGAGAACGCGCTCGATCAAGCCGGTGTACGGTACTTTGGAGAGACATATATCGGAGCAGCGCACGGCTGGATGAAGCCAGACTTCCCAGTCTACGATCCGGTAGCTGCCGAGCGAGGATGGTCAAGGATGATTGAGTTTTTTGATCGGATACTCAAAAGTCGAGTTTGACCTCTTCACTTTGAAATCGGACCGCTGGGCGCGAAGTCCCGCACGTTTTGCGAAGGACATCGATGACGATCGACTACCGCTGCATGCTGTGCGCGCTGATGCTGGTGACGCCCGGCGCGCATGCCGAGGACGACCTGCAGAACCGCGGTCATGACCCGTTCTTCCAGGTCTCCTCTGCGATACCGAACTGCCCGGAGCCCGCCGGCCCGCGCGTGAATGAAGCCGAGTGGAAGCGCGAATCGCATCACCGCATCGAGCACGGCAACCACTGTTGGCTGGAAGGGCGCTGCCGCCTGCCGAATGCCTACGCTTACGATGAGGAAATTGCCGACAGCACGCGCCGCCGGCTGCAATGGCTGTCGGCCAACCTGCCGGGTGGGCGGCAGAGTACCTTGTGGGTGACGGTGTGGCGGCGTTGGATCCAGATCCAGGGCTGCGTGGCACCAGGCTTTCCGGTGGCGCCGTTCATGGCCGCGCTACGCGAGGTTCCCGATGTCGAGCGGGTCATCGATGAAACGACTGCGCATCCGGAGCGGGGGGTGCCTTATACGCAGTTCCACAAGGGCCCGTCATCGCAAGGCAGCATGAAAGCGGGTGCGGTCGGCAGCTCGATGCCGTAGACGGATAGCGCGGAAGTCAATGAACTGCTCGGCGGCCGCATCCTGGGTTTCCCGGGTCGAGGGCGATGCGGCCTTGTTGTTTCGCTAGCCGTTGGTCTCGATCGAGCGCATGCGGCGTTCCAGGTCGCATAGATCGACCGACGAATCGAGGTATGCGTCACGGCGACTATGTTCAGCCCGTTCAAGCAAGTGGCGGAACGTCTTGGCAAGGTATGCAAACATGATCTACTCCAGTGCATCACTTCCGCTCGATCACCACCTCGAGGTACTCGCTCGGCAGCACCAGCGTGCCGTCCCCAGAACGGTTGCGGCCCTCCATGAGCGTCAGCAAGTCCTGGGTGAAGGCCACCTGCTTCTCGGCATCGAGCGCGCCGAAAGTCTTGTTCACTGGGCCGTAGTAGGTTTGGAACACTTCGATCCAGTGTGCCGGCGAGAGGTAGCGGAAGGTGAACTCGCGGCTGGTCGTGCGGATCTCCCGCGCGGTGTCGCCGAAGAGCTCCTCGAGCCTTGCCCGCGTGCCCCATAGTGCGGGTGATTTGACGCCTGGCGCAGGAGGGACGTACTTGCCGATCGTCTTGAACAGCTGTCCGATGAAACTTTCGGGCGTCCAGTTCGCCACGCCGATCCTGCCACCGGACTTGCACATGCGCGCGAGTTCGCCAGCGGCCTTTTCCTGGTTCGGCGTGAACATCACACCGAAGGTTGACATCACCGCATCGAACGACGCATCGGGGAACGGCAGGTTTTCCGCGTCGGCTTCCTGGAAATGGACCGTGAGGCCTTCGGCCTGGGCGCGCATCCGCCCGGATTCGAGCAGCGAAGGCACGTAGTCGGTGGAAGTGACGTTGCACCAGCGGCGCGCGGCGGCAAGGGTAGCATTGCCGTTACCGGCGGCGACATCAAGCACGCGGCTGCCTGCTCGGAGATCGAGTGCCTCGCAGAGCTGCTCACCGACGAGCTGCAGGGTGGTTCCCACGACGGCATAGTTCCCCGTGGACCAGGCGGCTTGCTGACGGGTCTTGATAGCCGCGAGATCGACGGCGGGCGAGGGAGTGGATGTGAGTGCGGACATGACTGTGCTCCAGGTAACTTTGAATAGGAACAGGCTTTTGGTGCGGCAACGCGGTACGCTTGCTCAGTCCTACTGACGGCATGTATCACAATGAAAATAGCCCATTCCGGCTGAATCACCACTGACCGTGAATGGAACCGCGTCGCAAAAAGCAGCCGCCTTTGTAAGCGCATGATGTGTTCTCCTTGGTGGTTTTGCATTGCATCTGCTGCTTCCGTCGTCGAACCCCTGAAAGGTGTGTTGTTGTGCGTTGAGGTGGGTGCTAGTATCAACTCGCAGGTCATATTGATAAATGACCAGGCGTCCAGTTCTCTTGTGCAGGACGCCGGGATTGACGGATCTTTTTGATGGATGCCCTTTCCGACGTCCTTCGGGTTGTGCGGCTAAGCGGTGCCGTGTACCTCAACGGAGACTTCACCACCCCTTGGTGTCTGTTTGGCCAGGCGGATGCGGCTCTCTGCGCCGCGTTCCTGCCAGGATCAGAACGCGTGATCTCATACCATCTGATTACCGAAGGCAGTTGTTCAGCGCGACTGGCCGATGACCCCGGCTCGGCTATTCACCTCAATGCCGGCGAACTGCTGGTGGTGCCACAAGGCGAAGCGCATATTTTCGGCAGCGCCTTGGACCTTTCTCCTGGGCTTGCTGGCCCCCTGCTGGCCATTCAAATGGAAACGGCACCAGGCCAGGTGATGACACTCTCCTATGGCGGGGGCGGACCGTCAACGCGTGTCGTGTGCGGCTTTCTGGCCTGCGACGGTACCTTGAGCAACCCGTTGCTGTCCTCGCTGCCGCGGCTCTTCAAGATCGATATGCGCAACGATCCTCAATCGGCATGGCTTGAATCATCGCTTCGATTCGCTGTTGCCGAAGCGGCGCAGTGGCGCGCTGGCAGTGCGATTGTCCTTGCCAGGCTATCCGAACTCCTCTTTGTCGAGGCGGTGCGCCGCTGTATCGATACGTTGCCCGCAGACCGGAAGGGATGGCTGGCGGGCGTGCGCGATCGCTTCGTCGGGCCTGCGCTATCGATGCTTCATGCTCAGCCAGCCCACTCCTGGAGCGTTGATGAACTCGCGCGAAAGGTGGGGTTATCACGCTCGGCGTTTGCGCAACGGTTCACTGACCTGTTAGGACAGCCGCCCATGCAGTACCTGGCGCGGTGGCGTCTGCAGATCGCCTCGCATGAACTCCTGATCGGGAGCAAGTCGCTCGCCGCGCTAGCGGAGCAGGTCGGCTACGATTCGGAGCCGACGTTCAATCGGGCATTCAAGCGCGAATTCGGGATGCCGCCGGCTGCATGGCGAAAGAGCCATATGGCGCAAAGCGATAGCGCGTCCTTGAATTTTGCAGGGCCGACTATCTCACTCTGATCGAAATCGATCAGTGAGTTTGCAAGTCTATGCTTGAGTGTTCGACAGGGGCTTAACCGCCGTTTTGGTTAATGGTTGCCCATTGCGATAAATGCTTTGGGCTGCCCGTTCACTACCCTCGGACTCCGCGTGAATGAATTGGCTTGATGCTGCGGCGGGGGCTTCAGTCAGTGTTCCCTCAGAGAGGGTAACGATGCGATCCGCGCAATCAAAATACGCGTCGTCATGCGAAATGACGATCACCGTCTTGCCTCGGCGCTTGAGTTCGGGCAATAGCTCCCGGTAAAAGACACGTTTGAATGCCGGATCTTGATCAGCCGCCCATTCATCAAACAGGTATACCGGCCTATCTTCGAGATACGACGACACCAACGCCATCCGTTTGCGCTGCCCAGTCGACAGACTGGTGGTGGTGAACCGCCCAGACTCGACTTTCACCTTGTGCGAAAGGCCGAGCGCGTCGAGGTACTGCGTGGCCCGATCCCCAATGTCCTGGTGATCCGCGCCGAGGATCTCATCGAAAAGATGAAAATCGGCGAATACGGCCGAGAAATGTTGGCGATAGTGCGCTATGTTCTGTCGATCGACCGGCACGCCGTTGAGCTCGATGCGCCCCCGCTCGGGTTCGTAGAGACCCAGCAGCAGCATGGCGAGCGTCGTCTTACCGCTGCCGTTGCCGCCCACCACGAAGATCAGTTCGCCCGCTTCGATCGAGAGATCGACGGGGCCCAGCATGAACGGCCGGTCGTCCGAGAGGCCGGGGAACTGGTGATAGACCGATGCGAACCTTAGGAAAGGCGCGTTCGCTTCGGCATGCGCGAAAGGATCGGCCGTGGAAAGTTGGGAATTCGCCTCGGTGCCCGGCATCAGGTCCGCTTCGAGTTGGCGGATGCGTGCCAGGGCGATTGATGATTGGCTAATGAACGGCAAGGCGGTCAGGACATCGGTGATCGGCTGGATCAGGAACAGCAGTAGAAAGGTCAGCGTGGTCATCACCGATCCCGGCTGCGGATGCCAGGCCGGCATGACAAACAGTAGCAGGCCGATGGTCAGATAGAACAGCGTGTTGCCGGCGTTATCGACGAGCGAATAAGCCCCCATCCCCCGCAGAAACAGCGTCCGGAAGTTCCGGGCCGATGGAGTGACGACATGGTCTACAAAGTACTTTGCGCGCACTTCGTTTAGCTGCAGCTCGCGCGAACCTGCCAGCAGCGAGCGAAAATGCTCGTACACCGTGTCGAGCTGTTCACGAACCTTGCGCATGCGTTTTCTCGGCCACCGCTCCGCGAAGTAGTAAGCGCTGCCCCCGCACAAGAAGAGCGCGCAAAAACAGGCAAACACCCACCAGGACAGCCATGCGATATAGCCCATGCAGACGGCGATCACGATAGTGCTCGCGAACACCGAGGGCATCACTTGCGCAGCCTGTGTCACAGTGGTGATATCGGCGGTCAGGATTGCCTGAAGCCGCGCTTTGCCGAGGGTTTCAAGCTTTCGATGAGGCGTGAGCAACACCTTTCGGCACAAATCGATGCGCAGGCGGCATACCACTTCCTGACTCAGACTCATCAACAGGAACTGCGAGCCCGTCTTGGACAACAACTGCAACAGGCAGAAGAAGAAAAACTGTGGCGCGAGGGCGCGCAGTGATGCGCCGTTCGATACGCTTTTGCTGATCGTGTGAACGACACCCGCCCCGCCGATGCCGGCACACAGTGCAACGATGATCACCAGCAAGAACGACGACAGCGACTGTCGATACATGTCTCTCAACATGCTGATGGCTGATCCAAAAGTAGTGGGTTGAAAAGGATCCGGCGGGCCACATGGATTTCAGCACCGCACCAGCGCGGCTGCGTCATGCTCCGGCACCGTAGCGGGCGAGCCGGTTTCAGTCGTGCGCAAGAGCATCTTGTGCACACCGTTGAATAACGATCGCCCGTGCGGCAGGGCACTTTGGTAGCTGTCACGTCGCCGGTCTCCCAGTGCGGCGCGACCTGCTGCCCCTTCGATCATTGCGCACCTCGGCGAGTACGTCGGGGACATCGAGTGGTTGTGTGAAAGCCATGCTATCCGGGCGTCGCCGCCCCGTTGTTTGGGACAGCTAGCATAAGCTCCACGAGATAAATCTCGCGCAAAAATACGGCCGTCTGAGGAGAAGATTTAAAGATCGCAGCAGCGTCCGTGCGGGGCGGCTTGTATATCGAATCACCCACATGCCGGCAATCTTACGCAACGTCAATCTCGCTGCTACCCGAACCTCCACAATTGTTATGTTGCCGACAGGAACACGCATGCGCGCGGTCAGTGAAATCAATATGTAAAGCGAGCCGACGCCGGTCGTTCCCACTGCGGAACATTTCGATTTCAAGCAGAGCATGCCTTGTTTACTAAGCGCGCGCAGTTCGCATGCGGGTCAACAACGGAGGGCCGCAGTGGGCGCGAATCTTGATCGGTCCGCGGTTCTCGTCAGTGTTTACTAGATTTTTTCTTGCCGCCACGCAACCGGCACTACTAGACTCGGCTTCGGTATTGAAGCTGGAGCAAGCTATGTCGTTGCAGCGCGCGACAACGAGGCCGCAAGTGGCCTACATCAGTCGCGGTGTTAATCGTGTTGCGGCGATTCGAGTGCAATCTCGACTCGGTCGAGTTATTCATCTCATCTTGTGTCGTGTGATTGCGTGTCTTGGGCGGCACAAGCTGAATCGCACATTTGTCGATCAGCCGGCATCCGTGACTGCGCGATCGCGCCCGAAGATCGACGGTGGACCATGCTGATATCTGCGGGTTGGCTTCCGCATGACGATGGTCCCGTCTCATGAGCCTGCAGCTCCTTAAGCCGCAGATCGAGTGGTATCCGTTGGGTAATTGCGACGCGGATCACACCGGACGGCAACATCGAATACCTGGGCCGCAACGACGATCAGGTGAAGATCCGGGGTTTCCGCATCGAGCTGGGCGAGATCGAAGCGAAGCTGGCCCAACACGAAGGCGTGAAAGACGCCGTGGTGATGGCGCGCGAGGACGCGCCGGGCGACAAGCGGCTGGTGGCGTACTACACGGCGCAAGAGGAGAACGCGGGAGCGGAAGCGGAAGACCTGCGCGCGCACCTGCAAGCACAGTTGCCGGCGTACATGGTGCCGGCAGCCTACGTGCGGCTGGACAGCTTGCCGCTGACGCCGAACGGCAAGCTGGATCGCCGAGCGCTGCCTGAGCCGGAGGCCGATGCCTACGCCACACGCGGCTACGCAGCGCCGCAAGGCGAGCTCGAAGAGACGCTGGGGCGGCTGTGGTGCGAGGTGCTCGGTGTGGAGCGGGTGGGGCGTCACGACCACTTCTTCGAGTTGGGTGGGCACTCGTTGCTGGCAGTGCGGCTGATCTCACAGGTGCGCCAGCGCTTGGACGTGGAACTGGCGGTAGGCGAGCTGTTTGCGCATCAGAGCGTCGCGTCGATGGCGTCGATGCTGCAGGGCCGGACGCCAGACACTCAGCGGCGCGACACGATCGTGCCGGTGCGCACGGGCGGCACGCAACGACCGCTATTCCTGATGCACGAGTTCACCGGCCTGGATCTCTATTTTCCGGCGCTGGCCGCGCACATCGATCCGGACATCCCTGTCTACGGACTGTCTGGCATCCCCTGGGGGGAAACACAGTTGCAGAC
Organism: Pararobbsia alpina; assembly: GCF_902859895.1. Classification (GTDB taxonomy): domain Bacteria; phylum Pseudomonadota; class Gammaproteobacteria; order Burkholderiales; family Burkholderiaceae; genus Pararobbsia; species Pararobbsia alpina. The sequence continues at coordinate 89,365 of NZ_CADIKM010000009.1, read as the reverse complement.
GTTCGGCGGCGTGCTGGCCTATGAGATCGCGATGCAACTCGTTGGCCAGGACGAGGAGGTTGAGTTCGTCGGGCTGATCGATACCTCTCTGCCGAAGCTAGTGGAGAACGACAAGTCGCGCTGGCTGCCCCAGAGCGCTCACAAGCGGATTCTGCTGGAGAAATGCGACATATTCTGGAAAAGGCAGGCGCCAGCCGAGACGGATATTGAACCGATCGTGCGGACATTGTCCGGCTTGCGGGCGGACGTCGGCAGCGTTGACTTTGACGGCCTAGTGCGGCGGTGCCGCGAGAAAGGGGTGCTCCATCCGGAACTGGCAGCCTACAGCGCGGGCGAACTTTGGCAATACGTTGACCGCGAGGTGGCGCACGGCCATGCGCTGGCGAATTACACTGTGTTTCCGATCTCCGTGCCTGTGCACGTGTTCGTCGCCGAGGAGCGTCGTGAGGACGCGCCGCCGCTTACCGGCAGTCTGGGCTGGGACGAGGTTCTGCCCTGGGCGCGGTTGCATTGTGTCACGGTGCCGGGCGACCACCTGACCATGATGGAGGCGCCGCATGTCCAGGCGCTGGGTCGTGCCATCAGCGAGGCAGTGTGCACAATCACCGCGCGGCAAATTCCGGTGTTATCGGAAATGTCCTATCAGCCACTGGTGACTATCCAAAACGGTGGCGCCGGTCACGCTCCGGTCTTTTGTGTCCCCGGCGCGGGAGGCAGCGTAACCGGCTTCGTCGGGCTTGCAGATACGCTCGGACCGGCTTGGCCGATGCACGGGCTGCAGCCGCGCGGACTGGACGGCGCTTTGGTGCCATACAGTAGTGTAGAAGCCGCGGCCGAAGCCAATCTGAAGGCAATCGACGCAGTTCAGTCCGACGGCCCGATCCACCTGATCGGACACTCCTTCGGTGGCTGGGTTGTATTTGAGATGGCATCCCGCTTGCTCGCGCGAGGTCGTATCGTGGCTTCGCTGACGCTGATCGACAGTGAAGCCCCGGGGGGCGACGGCATGGTCGGCAAACCTTATACGGCAACAGGCGTATTGGAGCGGCTAGTCGAGGCCATGCAACTTGCGGCGGGCGAGTCGTTCGGCATCGATGCTGCGGTGCTCCGCGCGCAGGACGATGCTGGCCAGATGCGCCAGCTGCATTCCGGCATGGTGCGTGTTGGCATGCTCCCGCAACGCTCGACACCCGACGCGATGCGCGGGCCGGCACGGGTCTTCGGGACCGCGCTGCGCACGATCTACCTGCCGCGGCATCCCTATACCGGGCCCGTAAGGTTGGTGGTGGTCGACGACCCAGCGCTCGACGTTGCGTCCAACCAGCTCGCGCAGCGGGAGACGATTGAGGGCTGGAGGCGACATGCGCCCAACCTCTGCGTCTGGCATGTTCCGGGGAACCATTTCACCGTCCTCAAAGCACCCCATGTGCAGGAGCTGGCGGTTTGGTGGCGGACAGCTTTCGAGGGGAGGAGCGAGCAGGAGGTCGCTAACGAGTCCATGTAGCCGTTTTCTTAGCAGAGGCCGCAAGCATCTCAAAATTGAGTTCGCTGCGGGGGAGCGCCGAGATTTTCGGCAACTCGGCGCTCCCCTTTTTGGATTCCGGCTGCACACCAGCCATAGATCAAATTAGAAGTGTTACCGCCCCGGTCTCGAAACACTGGGGCGATGCGCTATCGAGGTGACACTTTTGCCTGCGGTCTGAACGAATTCCTAACCTGCCCGGCAAACAGCGCTTGCTTTCGATCAACCGGCTAGTGAACATGCTTTTGATCACCTGCTCGACTGCGAAATTGTGTCCGCCGACGAGACAACAGTGAGCAAGGAAGCGGGAAGAGCGCTACAAGCGAAGCGTTACGTGTGGGTTGCGGTCGAACCGACCTCGCCGGGCAAAGGCCGAAGCCAAACCGGTACGTCGGGAACGAGATGTGGCCAATAGATAACTGAGAGGACGCGACACGCCCATTAGTCGTGGGACGCTGGAACTAACTCTGAATGGATACGATCTGCGAGGAGAAGGCGAACTCCAACCTGTACCGTCGAGACGTAAAAGGCCAATGGCGTGATCGTTTCATGCAGCGGCACGCGTCGCTCGGCGGTAGGTGTCTCTTGACGGGACGCCTACCGGCGCGGCGGGCCGCTGCTTACAGGGGGGCATTCAAAATGGGGCCGCAGTTGCATGCGCGCCTCCGTTGTCGGGGCGCACGCAATTGTGCCTGAGTCAGAGACTCATTTGCCGGCGCAGACTAAGCGGGCGCATGTCGATCCAAGTTTCCTTGATGTAGTCGAGGCAACCCTGCTTCGGTCCGCTCTTGCCGACGGTTTTCCAGCCTGTCGGGATAGCCTTGTATTCAGGCCAGATCGAATACTGTTCTTCGTGGTTGACGACGACGATATAGATTTCTTCGCTGGTTTCGCTCATAACAAGTCTTGTGGTAAATAATGAATGTATTCTGTCACTATAAGGACAATCAGTTAAAGGACAGGCCGTATGATTACGACACGTAGTTGATCGACGATTGATTGCTTGGCAGCTGACAGGCCAGTATGATCGGCCCCTTGGAAATCGCGACTGAGTGGCCTACCCACACATATGACATACCGATTGATATCTTATCGAAGTGCGTGTTAAAAAGTCGGTAAAACGCGAAAACCTTCGAATCCGGTCTTTGCGGGCTGACGAGATGTAAGGTCGATTACGCCGTCCTCGTGCCTGCAGGTTGCGCACACAGTCAAGTGAACTACCCGCAACTGATATCACTACATGGATTGTCGAATTACGCGGCAGGTAATAGTTTCTTCTCCATGCAGTGGGACGGCTTTCCTGATTGCAACTTCCGACTCTATGGAAATCGGGTTGTCACATTCGATACACAGCGCCGCAAGATGGTCGGGCGACGGGCAAAACTGCCAAAAACGCCAAGTAGACGGGTCATGCAGCGGCGAACGAAACGAAATTCCAATTCCCCGATCGCCGGAAAGATGGAAGCTAAACTTGTCAAGCGGAATAATGGACAATCCCATGCCGCGTGCCTTGACATACGCTTCCTTCAGGGTCCAGTAGCTGAAAAATCGCTTGTCTTGCTCTTCAACGGTAAGCTGGCGGAGCGCCGCAACCTCGTCGGCTGCAAAAAAGCTGTCAGCAATGTCAATCGGGGCTCGTCGGGTGCGTACGTTTTCCGTGTCGATGCCCAGCGCCGAACCGGCAGTGATGGCCAACACGATCAAGCCATCCGTATGGGAGAGATTAAAGCTGATGCGCTGTTTCGCCCTGTAAGGGTTGCCAATTTCTGGTTTTCCATAGGCATTGAGCGCAAACGACCATTGCGAAGGATCGAGCGCAGCATAACGGGACAGCACGGTTCTTAGCAGGGCGCGCGTCACGACGTAGCACCGCCGGTCCTCAGCGAATCGGAAGCGCAATTCTTTTTGCCGTTCCGCGCCGGACATCATTGCCCGGTATCGGTTTAGCAACGCCTCATCATGGATTTCGGAGTAGAAGCAGGCCCATAAGTCAACCCGACCTCGAGCCAGCGTTAGCATAGCGTGTGGAATTTCCCGCTAGATCACGCACGACACTCATAGTGCAATTCGCAGTGGGTCGCCGTTCTTGGATGAATCTCCGATTTCAACATTTCCATAGCACGTTCAATTTCGCTCGGCGTTTTCGCACTTTGACAGGAGACGCGTCCCCGGCGTCGGCCCCAGCAGCACGCCATAAATATTGGCGTCCCCCAAAGCGTGTTGCAAGTAAAAATAGGGTAAAGAGGGTTTCGTGTGCGGCGGTGGGGCACATGCGTGCCCCACGCGAGGGGATCAATCGTCCAGCAAGCTCCTGATCGAAGCGGTGATGAAGTCGGCGTCTTCCTTGCATACTGACGGCAAGCCAGCGCGATGTCCCCAGTCGGAGCGGATCGGCAGCAGCCGTGCATTGGACATCTGCTCCACTTCGAGCCGGTTATCCTCGACCTGGAAGTAAAGATCGGTATCCCCGGGCATGATCAGGGCCTTGGCGGTAATCGCACGCAGCGCCGCATCGAAGTTGCCGCGATAGAGTTCGTTGTCCGCGATATTGGCGTGCTGCCACGTCCAGAGGTGCGACAGCAGATTGTTGGCGTCGCGCTTGAGGAAGTTGCCTTCCCAAGAGAAGACCAGATAGTCCTCAAGCGACGAGTGCCCGGACGCTCGCCACATCTCGGACCGATAGAACGTCTGGGACATGGCCATCGCCGCGTAGCTGCGCGCCATCGCGCGCAAGCCTCGTTCGGGGTGCCGCACGAAATAGCCGTTTTCAAACGCGGAATCGGCCGTCAGGGAGGCGCGAATGCCTTCGAGAAAAACCTGGTTATGCGGTGAGCACTTCGCCGCGCCGCACAGCACGACCAGGCGCTCGACCATGTTTGGATACAGGGCCGCCCAGTGATAGGCCTGCATGCCCCCCATCGACCAGCCGAGCGCCAGGCGCACCGAGCGGATGCCCAGTTGCTCCATCAAGAGCCGATGCTGGATGCGCACGTTGTCCATCATGGTGACGTTCGGCCAGCGGTCGCTGTTGTAGGGCACGCTCGCATTGCTCGGCGAAGACGAGAGCCCATTGCCAAACAAACTCGGGATGATGACGAAATACTTGTCGGTGTCGAGTGCCTTGCCAGGCCCGACCATCCAGTCGATGTCGTAGTGATGCGCGGCAAACGACGTCAAATAGAGAATGACGTTCGATTTGTCGTTGTTGAGCGTGCCGTAAGTTTGGTAAGCAAGCTTCGCCCCACGGAAGGTCGTGCCGGATTGCAACACCACGTTGCCGGCATCGAAGGTGAAATAATCATCCATCTGTTGAATCGTCAGTGAAGTAGAAGTAATGGTGGCCGCAATGATCGCGGCAAGCGCAATAGCCCATGGCCGCAATGGAGGGACAGGCATCAAGCGCATCGACAAACGCGCCGTAAACGCTCCGCTTGACCTCTACGTCAGCACCTGCCCGCCATCGACCACCAATGTCTGGCCGGTGATCCAGCCCGCGTGCGAGCTGGCGAGAAACAGCACCGCACTCGCGACCTCCGCAGGCGTTCCGAGTCGGCCGAACGGAACCGAACGCTGTATCCGCTCATACAGCGTGGGATCCGAAGTCTTGCGCTGTTCCCACGATCCACCGGGAAATTCAATCGAGCCGGGCGCAACCGAGTTGACACGGATTCGATCCGGGGCGAGTGTCAATGCATGGGAAGCCGTGTAGTGCACGACCGCTGCCTTGATCGCCGCGTAAGACTGGGTACGTGTCGACGGACGCAGCGCTGCGATGGACGTCACATTGACGATGGCGGCGTTGGCCGACTGCCGCAGGAATGGCAGTGCGGCATGACCCGCGCGCACCGTTGCCATCAGGTCGACCTGAATGCCGGCCTCCCAGCCGGCTTCGGTATCCCCGCCTCCGAAACCGGATGCGTTGTTGATCAAGATGTCGATACCGCCGAGCGACTCGGCAGCGGTCCCAATGTAAGCGGTGATCGCCTCGCCGTCAGCGAGATCGCAAGGTGCGGTATGGACCGGATGGCCATGGACGGCGAGTTCGGCCTCGACCGCTTTCAATCCTTCCAAGTTGCGTGCACAGACGGACACGGCGGCGCCTGCCTGCGCGAACCCGAGCGCGATGCTGCGGCCGATGCCGCGCGAGCCCCCCGCGACGACGACGCGTTTGCCGTTGAAATCGAACCCCATGAATTTGCCTCCAGACATTGACGTGAGCGTCAGTATGGCTGGATCTTCCAGGTTTCGTCAGCGTAGGCCCGCATTCAAACCGTCAACGCTTGCCGCCAAAGGGCCGTGATATAGGCACAGAGCCTTGATCTTCAGGAAAGCACTGCGTTACCGAGCCGCCGTTCCCGACGACATTTCCCAGTCCGACCGGCGTGCGGTCGTCCGCCCAAGCGCCAGCATCAGCACACAGGAAGCCAGGGCCGGTACAGCTGCCGCGAGGAACAGGGAGGGGGTCGACCAGTTCCGTGCGATCAGCATGCCCGCGACGATCGGACCCAGCACGGAACCAATCCGGCCGATCCCCAGGCTCCAGCCAATTCCCGTTGCCCGCAGATCCGTCGGATAACCGACTGCCGCAAAGGCGTTGACCGCGGGCTGTCCGCCCACAATGCAGAAGCCCGCGACGAAGACCACGATCTCCAGCAGCACCAGCGCATGGGACGTTTGCCCAATGGCGGCAACGGCAATGCATGCGATCACAAACGAGGTCGCGAGCACTTTGATGAATCCCCACCGTTCGATGAACCTGCCGAGCAGCAGCGTGCCGATCACCCCGCCGACCTGGAGCGTCGTGCCGACCAGTACCGCGGTTCGCGTGTTGTAGCCCGCGTCGTGAATCAAGGTCGGGAGCCAGTTGGAAAGGAAGTACAGATTGATCAGGTTCATGAAGTTCACGATCCACAGCAGCACCGTGAACTTCGCCCGTCCGTGCGCAAACAGCATGGCCACAGGCACACCCCGGTGACCTTGCTCCGCCAGGACGAAGGTGGTCCGGTCGTCGATGGTCAGCCCGGGTTCAAACAGCTTGAGCCAGCGGGTGACGCGTGCGCGGCTGCGTCCTGTCACGCGATGCTTGAGGACCAGGAACTGGTCGACTCGGGCAGCCAAATCGCCATGGCGAGCGCAAGGATCAGGGGCAGCACGCCGCCGGCAATAAACACCGACGGCCAGCCGAACGCGGGGATCAGCGCCGCGCTGACGAAACCGCCGGCGGCGGCCCCCGCGGTAAAACCGCACGAAATCAACATCATGCTGGTCACGCGCATGCGAGCCGCGCTGAACTCTCCCGCGAGCGACATCGCATTGGGCATGATGCAGCCCAATGCCAATCCCGTGACGAAGCGCAGCACGAGCAGAGCGTCAATGTTCGTGACGCGTGTGGTTGCCAGCATCAGGCAGCCGAAGGCGAACGTCGCACCGATCGGTACCGGGCGGCGGCCGATCTTGTCGGCGAGCACGCTCAGGCCCAGTGCACCCAGCATCAATCCGAACAGGCTGGCGCCGAAGACAGGTCCCATCGATGCCTTGGAGATGCCCCATGCGTGAATGATGGCCGGCGCGACATAGCCCATGGCCTGAACGTCGAAGCCGTCAAGCACGAGGCACAGGCCGCACATGATGAGCAGCCCGATCTGCAAACCGTTGACGCGTCCGCCGTCAATGACCTTGCCGACGTCGATGCTCCCTTTCGCGTTCATTGCTGTCTCCGTTATTTAATTGTCAGCGAAGGGGGAATTCGCTTATCGGGCCATATTCTGGGCCAGTAACGGACAGTCTTCCACCGGCTATTGAAAATGTCGGGTATTGATGTCGTGAATGGCGGCGCGCAAAGTCAGCGACAAAAGTGTCGTCTTTCGGCTCGCGACCGCCCCACTCATGTTCGCGTGATGGACACTCCGCCATCGACCAGCGACGCCGTGCCGGTGACGAACGAAGCGTCGTCGGAAGCAAGATACAGGACAGAGCGTGCGATTTCCTCGGGCATGGCCACACGCTTTAACGCATGCAGGTTTCTGATAAAGCCCTGCGATTCCGCAGTGTCGTTCATGTCGCGATACATTTGCGTGTCGACCGCGCCGGGCAGGATGGCATTGACGCGGATGCCTTGTGGCCCGAACTCCGCCGCGAGCGCTTGAGTCAGCCCGATGAGGCCGGCCTTGCTTGCCGCGTACGAGGCGGTGCCTGGAAACGCGCAGGAATAGCCGACGAAGGTCGACGTAAAGATGACCGAGCCAGAACCGCCAGACAGCATGGCGGGTATCTGGTGCTTCGCACCGAGAAAGGCGCTCGTGAGATTGGTCGCCAACGCCGCGCTGAAGCCGGCTTCCGAGACCTGCGTGCTGGGCCCCGGTTCGCCGAGCGAGCCCGCATTGTTGAACGCCACATCCAGTCGTCCGAACCGCTCGAGCGCAAGCGCGACGAGTGCCTTGGCGTAGGCTTCGGACGTGACATCACCTGCAAGAAAGGCCGCATCGCCGCCTTTGGCCTTGATCTCGCCGACCAGCGCTTCGAGTTCGCTTGCGCGGCGCGCCGCGACCACGACCTTTGCACCTTCCGCTGCGAACAGGAGCGCGGTCGCCCGGCCAATCCCTGCGCTCGCACCGGTAACGATCGCGACTTTTCCATCGAGCCGATTCATCTTGACCCCCCCGTGAAATGTCTGTCGAGGGAATGGCCTCGACGCCATGGAACCCGAAGATACCTCTCATTGACCGGAAGCCTTGGCGTCGAGTATGCGCAAGATGACTTACGCGCAAAGCGCGTCAAGTTGTCTCCGTCCGGCCGCCATCCGGCAACGCGCTCAGAGCGATGCGGCGATGGCCACCGCGCCGGCCACGGCGACGACGTCCTCGATCAGTGCAGCCTTGACATCGCGGCGCAGAGCGGCGGCAAGAATCGCGCGGGCTTTTGCTCCGCCCAACGTTCCGATGACCGCGCCGATTACGCCGATGATCAATCCGGCCGGAATCATTCCGCTCGGAGCGGCAATCGCGGCGCCGCACAGTGCGCCGCTCACGAGTCGCGCGCCGAACTGAAGCGGGACTTTGCGGCTCGGCGTCTTGGGCAACTGGTCAGCGATCAGCTCGGCAATCGCGAGCACGGTAAGGATGTACGGCGTGACGGGATGAGCGAGAAAGGCGAGCGGCGTGTCCAGCAAAGGCAGCACGCCTAGATAGGCTGCCCAGCTGATAACTGCCGGCGCGGTCAGGGTGCGCAGACCGGCGACGATGCCGATCAATAGTGCCAGAACGTAGACAAGCATGTGGCTCTCCCTGGTTGATCAGGACACGGGGCTTGCAATGCCTGCGAAGGTGGCCGGCATGGCGGTTGCGACGTCCCGTGGACGGCGCGAACCGCGCACGCATGTTCATCGCGCGCAGGCTGCAGCTAGTGTACGAGCATCGCCTCCTGCCCGCAGCCCGACGTCTCTCGGAGCGGCTGATGCGGATCGTTCGTGATCAAAGCCATATGCCATACTCTGAGCGCGTGCTTGAGGACTGAACTAAAGCGAACTTCCCCGAATGAGCAACGACGGCAAGCCGATGATCAACCTCGACCGATATTATTCACGAACCGGCTATACAGGCTCGTCGGATGCGACCCTGGAGACCCTGGCCGATCTCGTCGAGCACCACATTGCAGCGATTCCATTCGAGAATATCGATGTCTTGCTTGGACGCCCCATCGACATTTCTCTCGCGGCGATCGAGGCGAAACTGGTCGAGCGGCGGCGGGGTGGCTACTGTTTCGAGCAAAATCGGTTGTTGGGAGCGGTACTCGCCACACTTGGATTCCACGTCGAAAACCTGGCCGCCCGCGTATTGTGGGGCCGACATGAAAACGATCCGCCGCGACCGCGTACCCATATGGCGCTGCGCGTGACGATCGATGGAGAGCCCTGGCTCGTCGACGTCGGATTTGGCGGCACCGTCCCTGTTTCCCCGCTTCGCTTCAACGCTATCGAAGCGCAACCGACGCGGCATGAGATTTACCGTATCGTGCCGAACGGCGACACATCGACTGTGGAGGCTCATGCCGGTGACATCTGGCGAGCACTCTACGAAGTCTCGGGGACACCGTTGCTCGACGTGGACTATGAGCCGTTGAACTGGTTCACGTCGACGCATCCGGCATCGCCGTTCAAAGCGCATCTGATGGTCGCCCGGGCCACGCGGGACGCCCGGTTCTCATTGATGGACGGACGACTGACGATCCGACATCGCGGCGGCTCTCACGAACAGCGCGGTCTGCACATTGACGAACTCGAGACGGCGCTTGCCGATATCTTCGGTCTCGCGGTCGAGCCGGCATGGCGACCCTTGCTGGAGCGCCTGGCGATCTCGAGTTGAAGCGGGTGCAGGGTCGAGTCCGGCGAGTTCACTTCTGTTGCCCATAGCCGTGGGGTTTGCTGCGCGATGCCTGGCCGGGGCGTCCTCCCGGCCATGAACCACCGTGGCTGCATGGCCGCGTGAGTTAGCGGTCCCGTGGACCACTCATGGCTTGAGGAACACGCTCTCCAGGCGTGCCCACCACTCGCCGGGCTGTCGTGTTTCGAGAGGGGCTTGCATCGGTTCGCACAGCATCCACCAGTCTTTCATGCGCGGCTCCGCGGCAAGCCGTGCCTGATCGCCCGCGAAGTCGCTGCCGTGATACTCCCAGTAGGCGAACAACAAGTTCTCCGGCTCTTTCAGAAAGATCGAGTAGTTCCGGATGTTGGCCCTGGAAATGATGTCGATAATCTCAGGCCAGGTTTCGCGATGCAGCCGCTTGTACTCTGGTATGGCGTCCGCCTTGATGCCGAGCACAAAGCCCATTCGTTCCATCGTGTGTTTCCCCGATTTATTTTGCGCCCCGTGGGGCGAATTCGGTTTTTAGTAGCGCTCGAAAGCTTCCCGCATGCGCCTCAAGCCGCTTGGCGATCGGCGATGACCGCATCGGCACGCAGCAGGCCTTCGCTCTTGAGGTCACTCCACAATTGGGCGGGAATCGGGGTGCGCATGGACTCGACGTTGCCGCGGACCTCGGCGGGTGTGATCGCACCCGGGATGACGCTGACCACGACCGGGTGCATCAACGGAAACTGAAGCGCGGCATCGCGCAAGGGCACGCCATGCGAACGGCATACGTTCTCGATATCGCCGACTCGCTTGAGAATCTCCGGCGAGGCGGGGGCGTAGTTGAAATACGCACCGGGCTTCGGGCCGGTCGCGAGGATGCCCGAATTGAACGGGCCGCCGATGATGACGCCCATGCCCTTTTGCTGGCATAGCGGCAGGAACGAGTCGAGGGATTCCTGTTCAAGCAGCGTGTAGCGGCCGGCGAGGAGAAACAGGTCGACATCGGCATTGCGTGCCACGGTCTCGCACACTTGCCATTCGTTGACACCGATGCCGATCGCGCCGACCACGCCCTGGCTGCGCAAGTCGCTTAGCGCGCGCACACCGCCGTCGAGAAATTCACGGGTGCGCTGCGCGCTGGCCTCTGCGCTGCCATGCGAAAAGATGTCGATGTCGTGGCACAGCGCGATGTCGATGCGGTCGGCACCGAGGCGCTCGAACGAAATTTCGAAGCTGCGCATGACGCCGTCGTATGAATAGTCGTAGATGACCTCACGCGAGGGCACGTCGAAAAACTTGCCGATACCGTCACGCTGCTCGGGTGCGCAGCGCCGCAACAGTCGGCCGACCTTCGTCGAGAGCACATAGTCGTCGCGCGGCCGTTCGCGCAGAAACGAACCGACCCGCGTTTCCGCGAGGCCATAGCCGTAGAGCGGGGCGGTGTCGTAATAGCGTACGCCGTCCTCCCAGGCTGCCTCCAGGGTGTGCCGCGCCTGCTCGTTGCTCACGACACGATAGAGATTGCCTAGCGGCGCGCTGCCGAAACCCAGTGAGGTGAAGCTCAGTTTCCGGCCGGAGCGGCTCGTGAAAAGGCGTGGGTCCGACAAGTTCGATAAGGCTTGCGACACGGCAGGGATCCTTTTGGAAATGGTTGGGGATGTGCTTTAGCTCATGTACAGCACGGATAGGGATAACGCATACGTTATACAAAGTCCAATGTATACGTTGTTCATTTTGGAACTATCCGTGCTTACCCGTCGACCGAGTAGGGCGGCCTACTTTCCCCACCTGAGCGCGAGCGGGTCGAGCGGACGCGCCACTTTCAGCAAGCCGGCGCGGGTCGCGGGATGCATGGGCGCAAAGGGATGGCGTGTCGCATCCGAGCGGATCACGCCGCCTTCCTTCATCAACACCTTGCATGCGGCGAGACCGCATTGACGGTTCTCGTAGTTGATCAGCGGAAGCCATTGCTGATACAGCTCGGCAGCCTTGGCGGTGTCACCGCCCGCATAGGCGTCGACTATCTTGCGAATGCCGTCCGGATAGCCCCCGCCGGTCATCGCGCCGGTTGCACCGGCATCGAAGTCCGGGATCAGCGTGATCGCTTCTTCACCGTCCCAGGGACCGACGATCGCATCGCCGCCGAGTTCGATCAGCTCGCGCAGTTTCGAAGCGGCCTGCGCTGTTTCGATCTTGAAGTACGAGACGTTCCTGACTTCTTTCGCGAGCTTTGCCAGAAACGACGCGGACAGCGGGGTGCCGGCCACGGGCGCATCCTGGATCATGATCGGGATGTCGATCGCGTCGGAGACGCGGCTATAGAACTCCTGGATGCCCCGTTCGCCCACGCGGATGGTCGCGCCGTGGTACGGCGGCATGATCATGACCATGGCCGCGCCCGCATCCTGGGCGGCGCGGCTGCGCTGCGCGCAGACCTGCGTGCTGAAGTGGGTGGTCGTCACGATCACCGGCACCCGGCCTGCCACGTGGGTCAACACCGTGTCCTGCACCTGGAGCCGTTCTTCGTCGGTCAGCGCGAACTGCTCGGAGAAGTTCGCAAGAATGCAGACGCCGTGCGATCCCGCGTCGATCATGAAATCGATCGCGCGGCGTTGTCCGTCGAGATCGAGCCGTCCCGCCTCGTCAAAAATCGTGGGCGCGACAGGGAATACGCCTTTGTATACGGGTTGGGGCATGAATGTCTCCGCTTTTATCGTGCCCGCCACTATGCCGCGCGACTCCGATGCTGCATAGTGAAAGCTTTCCATCCTGTGATCGCTTTCAGGACTCATACCAAGCGCCTGAAATCCGCCCCATGAAAACCGCCCTCGACGTTCTGATGACCCGCCTGCGCATGAAGCAGCTTCAGTTGCTGATTGCGCTCGACGACCATAAGTCGCTGCACAAGGCCTCGACCGCGATGTCGATGACGCAGTCCGCGGCCAGCAAGGCGCTTGCCGAGCTCGAGGCGATGCTTGAGGCATCGCTTTTCGAACGGACCAAGACCGGGCTCGTGCCGAACCCGTTCGGTCACTGCGTGATCCGTTATGCGCGGCTGCTGGCCTCCGAACTCGGCTCGCTGTGCCAGGAGGTCGCGGATATCCGCTCCGGCACCGGCGGTCGTCTCGCGGTCGGCGCCATCATGGGCGCCATTCCGGAGGTGGTCGTGCCGATCCTGAACGAACTTCAGGAGAGCAGCCCCGGACTGTCGATCGAAATCGTCGAGGACACCAGCGCGCGCATGCTCGCCCTGCTCGACGACGGCCGGCTGGATCTGGTGATCGGGCGCTCGGCAGTCAGCCAGGATCCCTCGAAGTATCGATATCAATCGCTGGGCGACGAACCCGTGTCGGTCGTGGTCGGCTTCGATCATGCGCCGCTGCCCAAGCGCGAGCTGAGTTTCGCCGACCTCGGCGGACATCGCTGGGTGACCTATCCGAGCACGATGCCGATGCAGGCACTGCTCCAGCGGGAAATGGAACTGGCGGGTGCGGCGATGCCCATCAGCGCGATTTCCACCGCCTCGACCTTTATCACCGTCGCGCTTCTGCAATGCAGTATCGACCTGGTCTCGCTGCTGCCGACAGCGGTCGCGAGCCTGTTCACCCGGCATCGCATGCTGCGCATCCTGCCGGTTCAATTCAAGTCGAAGTCACCCACCTTCGGAATCGTGACGCGCAAGCTCGGCGTATTGTCACCGCCGGCATTACAGTTCATCGACCGATTGAAACGCGCGGGCAGATAGATTGAGGTAGCTCGACGCGCGTAACCGCATGCAGCGACCCGACAAACCCGTTGAGCGCCGTTAGGCGCGGGTTGGTGCAATTGTGTTACGGGGCCGCAGCGTCGCCATGATCAGGTACATGCCGCCGCCGATCAACACGCCGAAGAACCAGCCATAGGTATTCCACCAGGTCGGCAGCAGATTGGTGAAGTTGGGAAGGAAGGTCGAAAACACGCTGCCGACCGCCGCGGAGACGAGCGCGTTGACGTTCCAGCCGCCTTCATAGCGGTACTCGCCATGCTCCTGGTAAAGCGCCGCGACGTTGATGTTGCCCTTGGCCACCAGATAGTAGTCCACCAGGATGATCCCCAGCAGCGGGCCCATCGTGGCGCCGATGGCGTTGACGAAGTGCGCGGCATTGCCTTCCCACGGCGCGAACGGGTAGAGCACCAGCGCGATGGTCGCGGCGATATAGCCGCCCTTCTTGAAGCTGATCTGCTTGGGGAACACGTTGGAGATGTCGAACGCAGCCGAAACGAAATTGGCCACCACGTTGATGCCGAGCGTGGCGACTGCGAAGGTCAGCGCCGCGATGAGTGCCAACACCCAGCTGTCGAACCTGGCCGAGATCTGCTCGGGGTGCAGCAGCATTTCGCCGTACACCCTGAAGGCGGCGATGGTGGTGACGCCGGCGACCAGCGAGAACGCGACCAGGTTGACGGGCAGGCCCCACAGATTTCCTTTCTTGACTGCGTTGCGGTTCTTCGCGTAGCGCGAGAAGTCGCAAAAGTTCAGGTAGAGCGCAGCGAAGTAGGTGATCCAGGTCGCGCCCACTGCCATCAGCGCCGAAACCGAGCCGGGTTCGCCACTGACACCGGCGTCCTTGGTCTTCTCGAGCAGCAGGTTCATCGGCATGCCATGGTCCAATGTGAAGCCGCCGGCCTTGACGCACAGGCCGATCGCCAGGATCAGCATCGCGACCCACACCGCCGGACCGGCCCAGTCCTGGAATTTGCGCACCGTCTCCATGCCTTTCTGAATGACGAGCAGCTGCAGCGCCCAGATGATCAAGTAGCAGATCACCTCCAGCCCCGAGTGACCGAGGAAGTGGGTGCCCTTGTGGAACTCCATCAGGCTGTCATTGCGGATCAATAGCGCGACCATGGCGCTTGAAGCGGCTGCCGTCTGCGCACCGTACCAGAAGCATGCGACTATGGCGCGCACCAGTGCCGCCAGGTTGGCACCCCAGACGCCGAAGGAAGCGCGCGCCAGAACGGGGTAAGGCACCCCGGTCTTCTCGCCGGCGTAGCCGATCAGGTTCATCAGCGCGAAGATCACCAGCGAGCTGAGCCCGATCGCCAGCACGAAGTTGACAAAGCTGCCGCACAGAAGGAACAGGCTGGCGGCAAGGTAGTAGCCCCAGAGGCTGTGCACGTCCGAGGTCCAGACGTTGAAGATGCTGAAGGCCCCCCAGTTGCGTTCCTTGGCAGGCGCGAGATCTTCGTTGTAGAGGCCGGGGGAGGGGTCGCGGATTTCCATCTCTCAACTCCTTTGAACTCGTGGAACGGAGCAAACGCCGCCAGAGGTCCCTGGGCGCCGATGCCCCGCGTCTAAAGCAAGCAGGAATGCAAGAGCGGTATGGACTTCGACCTCGGCCCGCAACCGGTGGGTACGCGCCCTTGCGAGATGGAAAAACGTACCATGACAAAAACCGTCATTGGTCTCCCTAGAGATCGAAATTGGTGGGCATCATGATCACGTCGCGAATGGTCATGCCGCGCTGCCGCGTCAGCATGAACATCACCACCTCGGCGACCTCACTGGCTTCGATCAGGCTGCCCGATTCCTTGGCCTCGCTCAGCTTCTCCTCGGGCCAGTCGGCGAGCAGTGAGGTAATGACCGGGCCGGGTGAGACGGAACCGACGCGGATTCCGTGTTTGAAGACCTGGCGCCGCACCGTCTGTACAAAGCAGTTGATCGCCCATTTGGACGATGCATAGACCGGCTCCCATGGCGTCGGAAAGTGGGCAGCCAGGGAACTCGTCACGATAATGTCGCCGGTCCGTCTGCCGATCATATGGGGCAAGACGTCGTGGACGTTCTTCATCACGACGTTGACGTTGAGGTTCAGCATCCGGTCGATCGCCTCCGTGTCGGCGTCGACCAGTTCGCCGCCGACGTAACTGCCTGCATTGGCATGCAGGATGTCGATCTGCCCTGCCAGTTCCAGGACGCGCGGTGCAAGCGTCGCGCAGGCCTTCGGGTCGAGCAGATTGATGACCAGCGGAATCGCCGCATCGCCGCGCTCGCTGCAAATTGCCGCCAGGGCTGCCTCGTCGCGGTCGACCAGCACCACGCGCGCGCCGGCCGCCAACAGCGCCTTTGCGCTGGCCAGCCCAATGCCTGATGCAGCCCCAGTCACAACGGCGACCTTGCCTTCCAATTCTCTTGCCATGCTCTCTGTCCTTGATCTCTGGTTTTTCTGATTGGCCGTCCTTGCAGGCATCTCATCTGGATTCAACCTGCGCGGACGGAGCGGAAAAAGATGACGACTATCCCATCACGCTGTAGCCACCGTCGACGCGCAGGCTCTGGCCGGTCACCATCCGCGCGCCGTGGGTCAGCATGAAGATGACGGACTCGGCGACCTCGTCCGTTTCCAGGAAGCGGCCTAGTGGCAGCCGATTGAGGCGCGGGTTGGCCTTCTCTGGTGCGCTCCATGCCATGCGGCCCATGTCCGTCATCGTGACGTGCGGGTTGACGCTGTTGACCCGAATGCCATTCGTCCCGAGTTCCACAGCCAAAACCCGCGTGACGGCATCCAGCGCGGCCTTGGACGCGCAATAGGCCAGATGATCCTGGATGCCCATGAACGCAGCATCGCTCGACACATTCACGATCGCGCCCGGCACTCCGCGTTTGATGCGATCACGTGCGTACGCTTGCGCCAGAATGACGGGGGCGAGGGTGTTGATCGTCAGCACGCGGTTGAACGTCTCGATCGAAACATCGAGGCAGGGTTCAAGGATGGTCATGCCCGCGCAGTTCACCAGATAGTCGACAGGCATCGCCGCCTCGGCCGCGAGTCGGGTTGCGGCCAGGTCCTCCAAGTCGACCGGCAGGCTGGTCCCCCCGATTTCGGCGCGCAACGAATCAAGATCTTCGGACGAACGTCCCATCGCAGAAATGGTCGCGCCGCGTGCTGCCAGCATCTTGGCGATGGTTCGACCGATGCCTCTGCTGGCGCCCGTAACCAGGACGGATTTCCCGGCGAAATCCTGTAGTGCGTTGTTTGTCATTTTTGCCGATGGTCGCTTTCGCCATGGAGTGGTTGAGGCAGGCTTCGCTTCCTGCATCGACGATCCATGCTGAAGCCCGATGAGCGTAACAACAGATAAAATCCTAGTCCATCACTGATATCGAAGCGCTGGGTTTTGCTACCTTTGTGGCCAGCGAACCTCGGGACAAACCCTAGGCTCATGCATTGCGGGCAGACCTCTTGGCGATTGCCTCGACAGTTTTGCTGCTCGCTGCGCCCATACGATGACTCCTTCAGCCTTGGCGCAACGGTCTCAAGCCCGCGCGAACCTCATTAGCGAACAATTGCGGCTGTTCCCACGCTGCAAAGTGGCCGCCTTTGTCAGGCCTGTTGTAATAGATGAGCTTGTGATACGCCTGTTCCGACCAACTCCGGGGAGCCTGATAGTTCTCACCTGGGAAGGCACTCACGGCAGCCGGCACGGAGACGTCGGCAGCAAGGAGATAGTTGAAGTGAATTTCCCAGTAGAAGCGCGCCGCGGAAATCCCCGTGTTCGTCAGCCAGTAGAGCGTGATGTCGTCGAGGAGGTCGTCTCGTGTCAACTCGCCCGGGGATAGTCCGTTGACTGTGCGCCCAAACACCGCCGAGGTGAGTGCGCCTGCCGGCTGGCCATAACCGTCACCGTGGTCGAGGAGCCAGCTTGCGAGGCCCACGGGCGAGTCCGAGAGTCCGTAGAGCGTTTGCGGGCGAGTTGCCATCTCGATCGCGTAGCCGCGTCGCTTCATGGCGTTGATGCTCAGTCGCTCGTACGCGTGTTTTTCATCGTCCGAGAGACCGGATGGCGGCGGATCGCCTGCCTGGATCGCCTTTATGATGTCGGCTGGCACGGTCGCAGGAAAGTTGACGTGAATGCCCAGCAGTTCCGGCGGCGCCTGTTTGGCCATCACATTCGAGATAATCCCACCCAGGTCGCCGCCTTGCGACGCGAACTTCGTGTACCCAAGGCGCCTCATCAGCACGACCCAGGCACGGGCGGTGCGGTCGGGACCCCAGCCGGAAGTGGTGGGTCTGCCTGAGAGCCCGTAGCCGGGCAAAGACGGGATCACCAGATGGAAGGCGTCCGACGCGCTCGCGCCATATGCCGTGGGATTGGTCAGCGGATCGATAATCTTGAACTGCTCGATGACCGAGCCGGGCCAGCCGTGCGTGACGATGAGCGGCATCGCATTTTCATGTTTCGAACGAACGTGGATGAAATGAATATCCAGCCCATCGATCTCGGTCACGAACTGCGGTAGTGCATTCAGTTTCGCCTCGCACTTGCGCCAGTCGTAGTCTGTCGTCCAATGGCGCGCGAGAAGCTGAATCATCGCGAGTGGCACGCCTTGCGAGTCGTCGGTGACCGTTTCCCGGTCAGGCCACCTTGTCGCTTTGACGCGTCTTCGCAAGTCGACAAGTTGTGATTCAGGCACATGCACGCGAAGCGGACGAATAGCGGTCTTGTCGCCGCCCGCCGGTTGTACAACTTCAGTGATAGCTTGATTCGTTTCTGCGAACGCGGGCCGACTCATCGTGCCTGCGGCAACGGTTGCCGTTGCCACACCAACAAAACGGCGACGAGACGGCGATGGGGGAGGGATGTTGTCTGGCATACGATCTCCGATTGGCGAGGAGACTAGGAGAACCCGAGAGGCTCAACTGTACGGGTGGGCGTGGTGTTCAAGTGTTGGAGCCCTGTATGAATTCACGAGGAGATTGTCTCGCTTCGAAGTAGTTTGGGTTCCGCGCCGGCCGATACAGTAAGCGCGGCGCCAAACTTATAGTCAAGGAGTACGTATAGTCACGCCAAGTGTGGCGAGCATGGCGATAAAATGGCGACATCCTGTTCTGGAGCAATTCGTATGAGCCAGATAACCTACAGCGCAAAGTCGACGGCGTTGTTGCTCGTCGACCCTTATAACGACTTTCTCTCAGAAGGCGGCAAGGTGTGGCCGTTTATCAAGGACGTTGCCGAAGAAGTCGGACTGCTCGACAATCTTCGCACCATCAACAAGGCTGTCCGGGATGCCGGTATCCAGGTCGTTATCGCACCGCACCGCCGGTGGCAGCCGGGCGACTACGAATGCTGGTGCCATCCGAGTCCGAATCAGCGCAAGATCATGCAAGGCCACCACTTTGCCAAGGGCGAGTGGGGAGGGGAATGGCATCCAGAGTTCGCACCGCAATCGGGCGACATCATCGCGCTCGAACATTGGGGCTCGAGCGGTTTTGCCAATACCGATCTTGACTTCCAGCTAAAACAACATGGCATCACACATGTCGTGCTAGTGGGGCTGCTTGCCAATACCTGCATCGAGTGCACCGCGCGATTTGCAACGGAACTCGGCTACCACGTGACCCTTGTAAAGGACGCTACGGCCGCGTTCAAGCACGAGATGATGCATGCGGCACACGAGCTGAACGGGCCCACCTATGCGCACGCCATCTTGACGACGCGGGAGCTGGTCGCAGCCCTTCCCGCGGCATGACTATCTGACTGGACTCGACATGCTTTCTCGCGCACTAGCCAGGAAACGATGAATCTGCGCCACCACGGCTGCGCCTTCGCCCACTGCCGACGCGACGCGCTTGGTCGATCCTGAACGAACGTCGCCGATTGCGAAGACGCCCTCGACGCTCGTCTGTAACGGCATCGATTGCACGCCAGCTTCCGCAAGGTCAGTGCCCGTCAATACGAACCCTTTGCGGTCGAGCGACACGCGGCATGTGTTGAGCCAGCCAGTATTCGGATCCGCGCCGATGAATACGAACAGATGATGTGCCGTCATGCATCCTTCAATGCCACCGGCGCCACGGTAGTGCACGCGTTCGAGTCGCGCATCCCCCTCAAGCGCGGTCAGTTCGATGCGCGTATGAAGTGTAACGTTCGGCAGCGATGCGATACGTTCGCTCAGGTAGTGCGACATGCTGTGCTCGAGGCTCGCGCCTCGAATGAACATATGCACATGCTCGGCATGTGATGCCAGGAAGACCGCCGCCTGCCCAGCCGAATTGCCGCCACCGAGCAGCAACACCGGCTCCTTGCGGCACAGCCTCGCCTCGATCGGCGTAGCCCAGTAATAGACACCACAGCGCTCGAAGCGCGCGAGGTCTTCGACGACCGGCCGCCGATACTCCGCGCCACTGGCGATGACCACCGTGCGCGCGGTAATGCGGCGGCCATCGGCAAGCCCCACGGCAGGCGGTTGCTTGTCGCAATACAAAGCCTTGACCTCGCAGGGGATGCCGATATGTGCACCGAACTTCTGCGCCTGAACGAAGGCGCGGCCCGCGAGAGCGTTCCCCGAGATGCCGGTGGGGAAGCCCAGATAGTTCTCGATGCGCGAACTCGTACCGGCCTGGCCACCGGGTGCGCGACCATCGAGCGCCGCGACCGACATTCCCTCTGATGCCGCGTAGACGGCCGTCGCAAGCCCGCCGGGGCCTGCGCCGACGATTACCACATCGTAGACGTGCGTCGGATCGAACTCGGGAATCAGTCCGAGGCAAGATGCGAGCTGCCCCTCATCGGGGTTTCGCAGCACAGTGCCGTCCGGGCAAACGACGAGCGGGAAGTCGTCGGGCTTCGGCGTCAGGCGCTCGAGTAGCGCAATGGCTTCCATGTCCAGGTCCGCATCGAGCGTCATGTTAGGAAAAGCGTTGCGGCGCAGGAAATTCTGCAAGGCGAGGAGGTGGGGGTTACCGGAGGTGCCGACAAGAACAACACCTTGTCCGCGCTCGATCACGAGGACGCGCCTCAGAATCAGTGCGCGCATGATCTTTTCGCCAAGATCGGCTTCGCTGATCATCATGGCGCTGAGTTCGTCGGGCCGCACCAACAGCGCCTGGACATCTTCGACAACATGCGCGTCTACAACCGCGGGCTTGCTCGAGAGTTGGGTGACATCCGAGGTGAACTCGCCGCGCTGCGTGTAGGTGTGAATGATCCGTTCGTGGCCGAGGCCATCACGACCGACTATCCGGACTTTGCCCGAGAGCAGGACGAACATTCCCGGGCAAAGGCTTCCCGCACGATAGAGCAATTCGCCTTTGAAGTAGCAGAACGGGCTGCCGAAGCGACGCACCCTGTCGACTTCGACCTCCGTGAGGACCGGAAACATCTGGTGGTAGCGTGGATGGTCGCGCACGCTCGGATCCTCGAGTACCGCCTCATCGTCGATACGGCTCGCATCGCCTGCCATCTGATCGGCGGGCGTACCGTCGCCCGGTCTTGACTCGTTGCTCATCGCGAGTTCCTCCTTCAGCGACTGGTCGAAGCCGCTACCGTCTGGTCGGCTGCCGCCGCTGCCGGCAGCCGAAGGCTCCGCAACGTCAAATAAGGATGGAACGGTTGCTGAATATTTCCGCTCTCCCTTCTTCAGCGGTCACCGGCGCGCAAGGGAGTGACGGGGTGCCTGGCCGCCAGTGCGATAGCAATGAAAAGAGTAATCGAGTTGTCGCGGGGCAGCCAGGGAATCTTGAGATTTGGAAACGCCACAAGGCGCGGCGCCCGTCAGAAGCGGTGAGTGATTCCGACGCGATAGACCACCTGGTTTTCACCCGAGGACATATCCGCTGCTGCCAAGCTATCCGCATAGTCAAACTCCGTGCCCGTGTGCGCGCTGACCACGTGCTGCCCCTCAGCTTGCATATAGAGCGACGTCCGCTTGGTTACATCGTAGTCGAGCATCAGGGTGATCTGATGCCAACTCGGGTTTGAAACCGCCGACGGTCGAAGCGAGTCGCGCGTCGGTAAAGATATAGCCGCCACCGAGCCAAAAGTTTGGCCGAAAGAAGTACTGATCATTGATCTCGAAGTTGTCGAATTTCCACGAGTTCCATGTCCCGCCGTCCGAGGTCCGTGTACGGAACACCATCGCTACGTTGAGTCTTCGGCGATGGCCGCTTAAAACGCCATAGCAACCAGGTAACCGGCGGCGGCGGCTTCTCCGCGGGAATCGATCTTGCTCAGATATTTGGCCTTTGCGACGAATCGCATGCCGACGACACACTGACCCCGCTTTACGCCGCTGCATTATTTGCCAGGCCACTTTCGGGTCTATGTAACATGCAGGTGAAGCCATGAAGACGTTCTGGGTTTGGCTATTGTCGGCTGTCCTGCTAGGCAGCGTGGCGGCATGCGGCGGCGGCCACGACGATCACAGCACCCAAAGGCCGTTCGGGGTTGCCGGCATCATGGAAGGCATCTGGAACGGCAATCTGCACTCGAACTTGAATGGCGGCGACACGGGCATGTTCGTGATCGTGACAGCGGACGGTGCGTTGAGCCTTATCACCAACGACTGTCAGCAGATCAGTGCAAACATCGCAGCAAACGGACCTTTTTTTTCCGGTGCCGGCACGACCTATCTACAGACAAACTGTGATGGGACAGATGTCACGCTGGTGTCGCCGACCGCTAGTGCCGGGCCTGTGCAACCTTTCCAGATCGTTGGACAGTTCGATGATCGTACCGGCACCGCATTCGCCAACTACACCACTGCCGATGACAGCGGGACGATCTCGTTCCTGAACTTCTATCCGGACTACTTTAACGAGCCGGGTACACTGCCGCGCGCCGCAGGGGCCTACTCATTCACACAGACACTCACCGCTCTGAGTATCGATGTTAACGGAATTCTCTCTTACCGGGATGCGGCCGGACAGGCTTTCCCTGGCACGTTATTCGTTATCGATCCGACGGTCGATGCCTATGGCATGACCCTGCAGGTGGGCAGCCAAACGCTGACCGGTCTCGCTACCCTCGTCGATGACGGGAGTGGAAGAGATAACGACTTCCTGTTTGCCGTCGCCGATGGCAATCTGGCTTACAGCGCTGTATTAAAACGCGACTGACTAAGACCCGCAGCCGCATCCGGCCGATAAGCAGACGTCAGGTGGCTGGCAATCCATCACGGACATCCACGCTCGCACTCGTCGTTGCATACAACAACGCTATTGAGCCAATGTCCAACCGGAACGGGCTGTAGTCTCAAGTTTTCCGCCTCCGGGCCGTTATAGATATACACGGCGAGCGAAAATGCGCCTGCCGCCGCGATATATCGGGCGCTACTACATCAGAGATGCACGTTGATCTTATTACCGTTTATCTACTTGCGATCGGGACGCTGTTCGCCAGTTCTGCACTGACGCTTTGGGAGCGTCGGATACATCCAAAGCGCAGCAGGGAGTTGGGGATATTGGCAGCGGGATACGCGACGCTTGCCATCGGCTGCGCTGCGGTGACGTTACGTCACGACCTTCCCGGCGTGACAGGCTCTGCTTTGAGCAACCTCATCCTCCTTTGCGGCTATCTGTTGATTCTGCACGGTGTCGCATCGCTGAACAAACGGCAATACCGCGCAGCTTCGATGGGCCTGCTTGCCGCAATGGCGCTGACGTGGGCAGTTGGAGGCGCGCAGTGGCCGGATGCAATCTGGTACTACGGATGCGCATTTCCAATCGGGTTGGTTTGCGGCATGACATCTCTCGAACTGCTGCGAAACGACGGGATGAAAGGGTTGCAATCCCGGAACATCACCATGTTGGTGTCGGGCGTCCATGCGCTGTTTTATGCCTTCAGGGCATTCATCTTGCCTTGGCTGGTGACAGGGTACGGGCATGATGTTGAGTCCATTGCCAGCACAATCACGATGTACGAGGGCGTGCTGTATTCGGTCATTCTGCCGATGTCGCTGCTCAGACTCGTCCGCGAGGAAGCCCATGGCCAGCTTGTGCAGGAATCGCAAACCGACTATCTGACCGGTCTCGGCAATCGCAGATGGTTCTTCGAAGAGGGCGCGCGCGTCATTCGCGACGGCGAAGCATCCCTGCCCATTTCACTTTTTGCCTTCGACCTTGATCGCTTCAAGGCGATCAATGATCGATACGGTCACGAGGCGGGGGACCAGATCCTGAAATCATTTAGCGAAGTTGTCAGGAGCGCGGTGGGTTCCGAGGCGATTCTCGCTCGCCTTGGCGGAGAAGAATTTGCTGCGCTGCTGCCTGGTCATGACAGCATCCGTGCCAAAGAGGTGGGCGAGGCCGTAGTTAGACGTTTCGCTGAGAAGATCTCTCATCGCGTCAACGGAACTGAGGTAAAGGCCACGGTCAGCATTGGCCTGGCGCAGCTTGGAAGCACAGCCTCCACGCTTACCGACCTGCTGGCAGCTGCTGACCAAGCGTTATACATCGCGAAATCGCTGGGCGGTAACCGGCTCGATTTGGCACAGCCCGGCGCACGCCGCTCAGCTGCCTGATGATTTGGGGTGAACAGCGCCTACCGAACCACCTTTTCGCGACCATAGAACATCATCATCACGATGATCACCAGACCGAAAACCACTTGGCGGAAGACGTCGGCCGGCAGTCTGATGCCAATCTCCGCGAAATAGTCCTGCGGCTGTAGCACGGAGAGGATCGATTGCAGAAGCGTAATCAGGATCACGCCCGCGACGGTGCCGAGATAGGTGCCGCGGCCGCCGAGCACATTCGTGCCGCCAAGCACGATCGCCGCGATCGTAGGCAACAGATAGGGGTCGCCCATCGCCTGATAGGAGCGATTCGCCCAGCCGGCAAGCAGCACGCCGCCGGCCGCGGCGCAGGTGCCGGACAGCGCAAAGGCGATCACGGTAACCCGTCGGCTGTCCACGCCGGAGAGAAACACGGCCCGCTCCCGATTGCCGATCGCGTAGATCTGGCGGCCGAGCCGGGTGCTCGTCAGCATGTAGACCGTGACTGCCCCGAGCACGATCCATACGAGTAGGGGATTTGAAATTCCCGGGATCAACTGGCCGCTAGCGATCGCGACCATGAGCCCGGTGGCTCGATCCTGCGGCGCGAAGCCGCCGGTATGAAAGACCATCAGGCCTTGGGCGACGGCGTTCATGCCCAGCGTGAAGATCATTGAAGGCGCCCGCAGATAGGCAACCCCCAAGCCGTTCACCACCCCGACCAGGAGACCGCAGAAGATCCCGAAAGGGATGGCGAGCGGCACGCCGAGGGCGTCCCCGAGGATCCCCGAGGCGCCGGTGGCCATCATGCCGCCGATGGCGATCGTCCAGGGGATCGACAGGTCAATCTGCCCTATGAGGATCACGATCATTGCCCCCGTCGCAATCGTGCCGAGGAAGGAGGCGATCTGGAGTTGCTGGGCGAGATAGTCGACTGACAGGAAGCCCGGCTTGGCTGCGGCGCCCAACAAGAGCAGCAGCAGAATGCAGCCGAATGCGATCAGCGTCGCGGCGTCGATCCTTGGCAAGAAGCGAAGCATGGCGGGCGCTAGCGAAAGAGGTCCAGCTTGTTGCGAACGCGCAGCAAGCGCAGCGAGCCGAGGCTGACTGCGAAAAGCAGGACGACACCGACAAACAGCGGCTGTAGCACCGGATTGATATTGAACACGACGAGCAGATCGCCCACCGTCCGCATCACGAAAGCCCCGAAGATGGAACCGACCACTCCGCCGGAGCCACCGAAGAGCGAGGTGCCGCCGATCACCAGGGCGGCGATCGAGTTCAGCGTGTAGTCGGCGCCGAGCGCGGCCCGCGCTTCGCCGGAAAAGGTGATGCAGGTCAGCAGCAGCCCGCCCAGGGCGGCGAAGAGCCCGGCGAGCGTATAGGCCCAGAGCTTTACCCGTGCGATCGGGACGCCAGACATGTAAGCCGCCTGTTCCGACGAGCCCACCGCATAGGCCGCCCGTCCTAGCGTGGAATTCCGGTAGGGCATCCAGACGAAGACGATGGCACCCAGGATCAACAGTAACGAGGAGGGCACGCCAAAGGTCGACCGCGTCATCAGATCGGCGAACTCGTTGTTGATCTCACCGCCCGGCTGCGGACGTAGGGCGAGGGAGAGGCCGAAATAGATCGCGCTGGTCGCAAGTGTGGCGATCAGCGGCTGCAGCCGGCCGTAGACGACGATCAACCCGTTCACCAGCCCGCAAAGCAGGCCCGCTGCGAGCACGCCGACGATGCCGAGCGCTGTCATCGCCGGATCGCCCGTGACGATGGTCGATGCCAGGCAGTTGGCCAGCATGAAGATCATGCCGACCGAAAGGTCGAGCCCGCCGGTCAGTACCGGCAACGTCTGCGCCATGGCAACGAGCGCCAGCAGCGCACCCTTGTTGGCCGCCGTGTTGACGACATCGGCGCTCAGCCCGATCGGCTGGGCCACTCCATAGACGCCAAACATTGCCAGGAAGATGGCGATGGCGACCAGCGCGCCGCGCTGCGCCGCGAACCAGTAGTGCCAATTGCCCTCGCGCGGTCTGCCCGTCATGGTCTGCCTCGTGCGGCGTTCGTCTGGCTAGGTGATATTCGAGTCGTGCCGCTGCGCGGCCGATGTCAGGTTCAGCGCGGCACCGACCAGGTTGTGTTCGGTCAACTCTGCGCCTTGCAGCATTTGACTGATGGTGCCGTCGTAGAAGATGGCGACCCGGTCGCAGCAACCGATCAGTTCGTCGTAGTTGGTGGAATAGAACAGGACGGCCGTCCCTTGCTCAGCCAGCCGCCGCAGCAACTGGTAGATTTCCTGCTTGGTGCCAACGTCGATCCCTCTTGTCGGATCGTTCAGGAGCACAATGCGCGGCTTGGTCATCAGCCATTTGCCGATTACCACCTTCTGCTGGTTGCCGCCGGAAAGCGCGGCCACTGGGCCGTCGAGCCCGTCCGACTTGATCGCCAGTTGGCGCACCACTGCATCGATCCGTTCTACCTCGGCCTTACGGTCGATCCAGCCGAATCCGCTCACGGCATCGAGTGCGGCGAAGGACAGGTTCTCGCGCACCGTCATCGGCAGCATCAGCCCTTCATTCTTGCGGTCCTCTGGAATCAGGGCCAACCCGAGCTCGGGCGACTTCGCTTGACGGGGGCTCAAGATCTTGACCGGCATACCGGCCACTTCAATCTCGCCCTCGACACCGATCAGCGCGCCAAAGAGCGCAAGCAGGAATTGCCGCTGGCCTTGGCCGTCGAGCCCACCAAGGCCGACCACTTCACCTGGATGCACCTCGAGCGAGACATCCTTCAACTCTCCCGCCCAGGAAAGATTGCGGACCGCAAGCGCGGGTTTCCCCTCGCGCCTGGTCCCGCCGAGCGGCGGAAAGGCGCTCGAGTATTCTCGGCCGATCATCATCTCGACGATGGCGTCATCCGACTTGGTGCCTGCGGCGAAGGTCTCGATGTAGCGGCCGTTGCGGAAAACGGTGCATTCGTCGGCAAGTTCGGCGATCTCATGCATCCGGTGAGAGATGTAGATGATTGCCATGTTCTCCGCGCGGAGTCGTTTCAGAAGCGTGAAGACCTTGGCCACATCGGCCGCAGTCAAGGCCGAGGTCGCCTCGTCCAGGATCAGCACCCTCGGTTGCCGCGCCAGGGCCTTGGCGATTTCCACCATCTGCTGGCGCGACAGCGGCAGGGTCCCCGCCGGGGCGGCGGGATGGATGTCCTCGCCGCCAACCCGCGCCAGCATCTCCTCCGCCCACCGCCGCTGTGCCTTCTTATCGATCAGCCCAAACCGGCGCGGCGGATGGGTAATACCAATATTGTCGGCCACGGAGAGATCGGGTAGCAGCGAAAGCTCCTGGAAGATGCAGGATATCCCTGCCTCCGCCGCCGCTCCGGGCGTAGCGAAGCTGACTGGCGCACCACCAAGGAAGATGCGGCCGCGGTCAGGCTGTACCACTCCGGAGAGGATCTTGATGAATGTGGACTTTCCCGCCCCGTTCTCCCCCAGAAGCGCGTGGATCGAGCCCGCGCGGCAGGAGAATTGCACGTCCTCCAGCGCCCGAACGCCGCCGTATTGCTTCGAAACACCCTCCACCCACAGCAGTGGACCCGGCGTCCGCTCGATCATCTCCTTGCCTCTCCCTCCTGCCCGCCGCGGCAAGGACGATCCCTGCGGCGCCCTGCAGTTCAGTTGTTCTGGCTGCTTTGCGTCGCAATCTCCTCGGCCGAAAAGCCGATGTTGCAGCTCGGGAAGTCGTTGCCGGTAAAGAAGCTGCCCGGCAGTTTCGGGAAGACGTTCTTGCCGGGCGTGAACGGCGAGTAGTCGACCGAAGTGGGCAGGGCAATGCTTTGTGGAACCATCTTGCCTTGCAGCGCCGCGATCGCGGTCTTGATTGCCACCGCGCTCTGCGCGGGACCGGTGCCGCCAGACTGGCAGGTCAGTCCGGCTTTGTCGCAGAGCATGCGATAGGCATTTTCCGTCTCGCCCGAGATCGGCGCCTTGAACTTGTTGGCGTCGAGCATCGCCTGAACCGTGCCCTGCGATCCGCCCTGAACGAAAATGCC
The DNA here is from genome assembly GCF_902859895.1 of Pararobbsia alpina. GTDB lineage: Bacteria > Pseudomonadota > Gammaproteobacteria > Burkholderiales > Burkholderiaceae > Pararobbsia > Pararobbsia alpina. The sequence goes on along the minus strand of NZ_CADIKM010000009.1, from coordinate 61,185 downwards.
GTCGAAGACGCCGCCCGCGGCGATGGCGTCGGCGGTCGCCTTTTGCGCGTCGCCGGGTGCCCAGTTGCCGATCACGTCGACCACCTTCACCTTGCGTCCCGACTTGTCGAGCACCTCGTGGAAGCCCTTGTCGCGGGCGAGATCCACCGGCTGGCCGGACGGTCCACGCACGTGCAGGAATGTCAGGTCGCCCGTCTTCTTCGCTTCCTTCAGCAAGAAGGTGGCGGCCATCTCACCGAGGCCGAGTTGGTTCACATTGACCGAGATCTGGTCCGGGCTGTCGATCACGTTGTCGAAGGACACGACAACCACGCCCTTTTCATTGGCTTTGCGCACCACGCCCTTGAAGGCCGCGGCGCTATTGGCGTTGACGATGATCGCGTCGAAACCCTGGTCGATGAAATTGTTGGCGGCGGCGATCTGCGCGGAGATGTCCTGGCCGACGGAGACGACCTTGAATTCCTTGATGTCCTTCTGCACCGTGGGCTGGGCGACATAGGCCTTGGCGACCCGAATCATCTGGACGCGCCAGTCATTGGCGATGAACCCGTTCACCAGGGCGATCCGGTAGGGGCCAGGCTTGGCCGGCCACTGGAAGAATTTCGTGTCGGCCGATTGCGGTTTGAAACAGCCTGGATCTACGCCCGGTCCGCTCACCACCTGCGGGCCGGCCGCAAAGGCCTGCGTCAATAACGCGGCTGCCAGCAGCGTTCCAACCACTGTGGGGCGAAGAACTTTCTGTAGGCTTTTCATTGAGCGACTCCCATCGGTTAGACGGAGTACTACCCTTGCCCGAATAAGTCTGGTCAATGGCAGTAGCCCTGTCAAGGAATATGGCAGCGCTACTGTTTTCTGACGAATGCCAGACATCCTCCTTGCCACAAACTTTTCATTTTCTGAATATAGGCTTTCTTCTTTTTAAGAAACCACCCAACAAAAATAAGGGGGTTCGGGGCAACAACCTGCCGCTGCCCGCCGAGCTGAAGAAGCGCAAGCCGAACAAGGGCATGGAAGGCCTCACCCTCACCCCCGACGGCAAGTACCTCGGTCCGGCACCGCCCGCAACATGAACACTGTGGCGAAACTCGCTGAGTGGGCGACAGAATAGTCCGACACGTAGTCGTAGTTCTGCGACGACATCGATGACGTAAGGACCGGCTCGCCGGCGCCCGACAGCGCCTTATGGTAGCTCGCGTGCAGATGCGAATGCTGGTGCTGCGAGATGGTGCCGGTGAGCGCCGTGCCATCAAGCTTGGTGCTTTGCGATACCTCCTAAGCGAACGTATCGCCTTCGTTCGGTCGCATCGGATTGGACGAGGTCGCCGTATCCGTGATCGATGCGCTGAAATCGGCGAGTCCCGTCAACATCGCCTGATCCGATTGCTGTAACCATGGCGTATAGGCGGCACCCGGTAATGTCTGCGGCGACGGCGTTCCATAGACTTCGTTCAATTGCGCGAAGCCGTTCTCGAACATCGACATCAGCGATTCGTCGCCGTGCCCACGCGAATTGGCATTTTCGAACTGCCGCAGAAAGCTCGCCACTGACTGGGCGCGTTGCGCGTTCGTTCCCCAGAGCGCCGGATTGCTCGTATCGACCTTGACGTTTATCGTGCCCGAGGCGTTCGTGACGCTCAGGCTTCGCGACGCGCTGTCCTGCGAGTAGCTCGCCGAGATGTCGGTGTCGCCGTCGCCTGTGACGTTGTATTGGAAGCTCACGGAGGCGAGCACCGACGTATCGAACTGCGTCAGGCCGGTCAGGTCGAGCTTGGGCGGGGCGGCGCTCAGGCCGTCGATGGCCTGCTGAAAACCGCCGGCGAGTTGTGCCGGCGCGTCGCGCTCGCTATCGCTGAGCGTGCCGCTGCTCTTGATGCTGACCGAGAGACCGCCGCCCTCGCTGGCCAGTTTGATCTCGACGGTCACATAGATGATCGAACGTGGTGTTCCACCGATGAGCGGATCGAGAGCGGGTTGATCGGCAAGCACGAAGCTGCGATCGGGTTTCCGCAGACTGTAGTGGCTCGCCCGATAGAACTACAGCCCTGTTCAGTCGTCCTCTCGCTCCGTGAATTGCTGGCTGCTGTCGTTTGCCCCCGTCGTGGTCGCACCGAAGGCGTCGTAGCTGTAGCTGGTCACCTCCGCGTGGGCATAGGTCGGTGCGAGGAACGCACCGACGCTTGCTATGATTTCTATGAGCCAGCGCCACCATGTTGTAGTGCGTTGAATGCGACATCAATCACCTGGACATGACCCACCTCCGGATGGGGTTCTTCACCGAGCGCATTCCTATAAACGTCGCGCAGCGCAAAACGCCTGGGCATACAGACCGTCGCCGTCCAGGGTCGAACGCCCTCCGATGTCGCTCATGGTCGGACCGTCCCTCCGCTTCCGACTGGAAATGAAGCGGTGATGTCCTCTGGTGTCGGGTCCGAGATAGATGCCGACGTGGTCGATCTGCGGACCGTCGTCCGGATCGGCATCGAAGAACACGAGGTCGCCCGCAGCGAGGTTGAGAAAATCCGTCGCCTGATGCGTGGCCATGCGCAGGATGAGCACGCCGGGGGCGTGGCTTGCCATTTCATGGGCGCGTCGCGGAATCGCCGCTCTGTCCTCGCGAGGGTGCCGACATAACGCGATGTTTCCGGAATCGCGCCCCGACAGGTTGCGGCGATAGCCGAACACCATGCGTACGTAGCCCGAGCAGTCCAGGCAGCGGTATTGCCGGCTTTCCGGCTGATCCGTGCCTTCATCCACGTAAGGCCATGCGATCCCAAGGTAGTCGTTGAAGTCCGAGCCCTCTGCTCGCGTGTCTCCGATTTCCGGCCCGTAACTGGCATCGCCCGCGATCTGGAGTTGCGGATCATCGTCGGCGTGGATGGGGGCGCTGCCGGCGATGTACTGCATGGCAACCGCGAGGATGTCGGGCTCATTAAGCGCGTTTGCCTCGAGTGCCGATGCAAGCCAGTCCGGGTCGAAGGATTCGTCGTGGAAAGGTTGCGGGTAGGTGCGTACCCACGTCGCATGCCCGACGACGTGCTGCTCCTCCCGGAATGTCCGCAGCGGGCCTGGGAGAGTCGCGGTATGCGCGCCGATGGTGAACGACGCCAGCCATCGTCCGCTGCCGGGGTCGAACATCGACACCTGTCGTACCGCGCCGTCATGGGATCGGGTTCTGACTTCGTAGATCGTCTTGGGCATCGCCATATTCCCGTCTGCATGAAGCTAGACATCGCCTACTCCGACGTCCCCTTCACTCTGCCACGCTGTCGACCAACACGTCTTCCCATTCCCCGGCATCGCGTTCCGACGACAGGGACTCTTGTTCACCGGCGGTCGCACCCGACGTGGAGTAGGGCACATTCGCGCGCGGCCTCAATCCCTGGAACTCGCGTTCGCGCGGATGCTGTCCAGTGACGAACCAGCGCTTGCGGCGGCGCACCTTGTCGGCCCAACGCTGTGCGGAGGTGGTAGCGAGCACGTCTGCAATCGCAAGCAGTGCCTCACTCTCCGGCACTCGCGCCACGCCGAATCGCGCGGCCAGCGTCTCGAAGGCCTGTTTGACGAGGCCCCTGCGCCTCTCGACGCCACCGAACTTCTTCCGAAGCCACCACTTCCCATGACTGGCCACCGCATCAAACATGAAGCAGAACGCCTGTTCGCTGGTGAAGTGGAAGCGGCGGCAGTAGCCCGCTGCGGACGCCAGCAGGTCGCGCACATAGCGCACCTGGATCTGCTGGAAGGCGGGATCCTCCGACAGGCGCCTGAAATAGCCGACCCACGGCTGGCGCACGGTCCAGATGCGCTTGCCGTGCGATCCGGTCGAGACGGTATTCATCTGTTCGACGGCGAAGCGGTGTTGCTCTTTGCGCGCGTCCTCGTTCCTGCGTGCCATCAACTGCAGGAAGCTCGAGGCGTCGGCACCGAAGACCCACGCCCAGTGCGCGGGATGCTCCCTCGCGAAGTCGCGTAGCAGCGGTTGCAGGCTACCGGTGCCGATCGTCCAGTTGACCAGGCCGAACGACAGGCCCTGTCCGTCGAAGTTGCCGCTTAGTCCGTAAAAGCCCCCGCGCTTGCCGGTTTCGAACAAGCTGGTGATCTCCACGGCCTTCTGTTCGGCCACCGTCAGGCCGCTGCCGGCCAAGCTGGTTTCCTGCTCCTCGTACTCGAACGACAGTGGCTGTTCGGGCTCCTCGTCAACGTTGTTGCGCGATTGGAGTTCTTCGCTTGACTCGGACGACCACTCCGAATCGCGCTCATCGCCGAACGCATCGAAGCGCGCGGGCGCGCCTGCGGCTTCGCCGGGTAAGCCTTCAGCCCATTCGTCGACCGCCTCGTCGCCCGGAGCCAATGCCTCCGCTTCGGCTTCGAGTCCGGCCAAATCCTCGCCCTCTTCGTAGCCGAATTTCTCCGCTTCGGCTTCGAGTTCGCCCGTCGTCAACGCCGGCAGCGCCGCGAGCAGGCCGGGCAAATACGTGTTGGGTATGGCGCAATGCGAAACCTTGCCGGCAGCCACGGGTATCACCGTCAATCGTCCCTGGCTGCTCGCTGCCAGCTTACCGAACTGCTTGCCGCGAATGCCAGTCGTCAGTTCGCGCGCGGCGGTCGAGCCCCTGGGCTTGTAGGTGCCGTGGCGGTAAACCACAGTGGCCTGCAGATCGTCGCGCGATTGCAGCCATGCGTTCCAGTCGGCAATCGGTGCGGAGTAGGTCGTGTCCAGCGCCCAGATGTGTAGCGGGCGACCCAGTGCGCCCGAATGCATCTGGGGGGAAGCGCTCGCGTGCGCCAGAGCGTCGAAGAAGCCGTAGGCGCGCGAGTGTCCGGACAAAATCAAGCGCTGCAATGCCGGCGCAGAGGCGCTACCCGTTATCGTCCGAACCTGTTCCAACGCTTCGGCTGCGACCTGGTTGAAGACGGCAGGCTGGGCCAGCCGGTGCCACTTCCTGCCGAACGTCATGCCATTCGCATCCATATGCTCCCAGTCCAGGAACGGAACCAGCAGCACGATGGGACGGCCCGACGCTTCGACCAGGTTGCCGAGGTGGAAGGGGGGGGCGGTAATGAACGTCGCCGGGCGGTTCTTGCGTACCGGGCGGCAAAGATCCAGCCCGTGCGCGAACACCAGCATCTCGACCTGGCGCGACGTCCGCGCAGCCTGCGTCAATAGGATGGCGACTTTCACGCCGAGCGCCTTCGCCGTGAATGTGCACAGCAGCGACGGCGAGGCCGCTTCTTCGTCCTGGCAATGGCATCGCGCTTCGGCATGGAGCGCGTCTTCGTAGACGTATTCCTCCGATGCGGCCTCGGTGTCCCGCGACTCGTCGGTGCCCGCGGCCTGTTCGAACTCGTGGCTCGCGTCGCCTTCGAAGCGCGCTTTCAGGCCGGGTGGGTTGTACTCCCAATGCCAGGGTTCGTTGCGATAGGGGTACCAGCCGAACTCGCGTGCGCGCAGCGACATCCACTTGTAGACCGGCGAGCGGTACATGCGCACCAGGTTGCCCATCTTCGCGGCAGTGCCCGCCTTCGCGGCAGTGGCGCGATCGACCCGCGTGTTGATCTCCTTGACCGGTAGGCCCGCGACGCCCATGCGTAGGTCGATCGCGAGCCCGTACATGTGCGCCGATGCCTTGCGCGCGACAGCGTTGGGGTTGGGTTGATTCGCGCTCGCCGTCGCCTGGCGCGCACGGCTGCGCCACGACGACAGGATGAAGAGCTCAACGCCGTCCTGCCGCGCGGCCTCGCGCATCCGGACGAACGCGTCGCGCGCTTCGCCGAAGAGCTGCTGCCTGGGTTGGCCGGGAACGGGCCGGACGGGGCGATCGCGGAAGCGGATCGTCTTCGGCACCCGGCGCTCTGGCACGACGCCGGCCATGGCACCGAACAGCTCGCGGGCGAGGGCCCAATTGCGCTTGATCTCGACGGTGGCGGACTGCCCCCGGGGCACGTTGCCGGGGAACTCGATGACGGACCAGTCCTGTTGCAGGAAGCGCGTCCGTTGTGCCGGATCTGGCAGCCGCTCAAGTGCGGAGCGGTCGAGCGCGAGGACCCACTTCCGCTGTTGTGCAGACAGCTGCGCCGTCGGTCGCGCAGCGCCGCCCGCATCGTCTTCGAGCTCGAACCACTCCTGCTGCGCGTTCTGGCTGGAGGATTCGCTGGCATCGCGCTCCTCGTCATCGAGGTATTCCGCTTCGCTTGCCGTTGCGTCGCGCTGCCATTCGCGAGCGTGCTCGTATTCGCGTTCATCCAATTTCTCGCCGTCCAGCGCGAGGTCTTCGGCGGACGTCTCCGCGCCGTCGCTCTCCGCCTCCACGTCGAGCCAGGCCAGGCCCTCTTCGCCAACGCTGGTGCGCTGCAGATCTTCGTTCCAAACACCGGCGGTCTGCGTTGCCTCCGCGTACGGCGACTCGCCCTGCTCGTGCCATGCCGGCCCGGCTTCGTAGCGATCCGTCTCGTCATTGCCTTCCGCAAACGGAGCATCCAGTCCGAGCGGGTCATACGGATGGGTCGGGGTTTCGGCGGACATGGTCTTTCCTCAGAAGAGGCGTTGTGTCATTGCACGCTGACGAGCCGGGGTCGGCTCATTTCGACGGGTTTGGCGCGCGCCTTCAGGTCCCTGCCGGTCGCAGCAGACCACTCGGTGATGACACGACGCGTGGCCTCGCCGATGGCCAAGCCGGGTTGATACAGCATCGCGACGGTGGCCTCGGTGATCACCGCGGATTCGATTGTCCTGAGCAGGATCGAGATGTGCTCGCTCATGGACAGCAGCGCGGCGGACTTGCTGTGCGCTTGCAGCCCGACCCGATTGCCGATCAGTCTCAAGCGATTGGCCGATGAAGTGGATTGCGCCTTGAGGTCGGTTACGACGAAGTTGTCGTTGCTCAGGGTGAGCTCGATCCAGCCCAGAACGGTGGCAGCCGCCAGTTCTTCGCGATCGAGCATTTCGCCAAGGCGGCGGGATCTCAGTACAAACTGGAGTTCCTGGGCAATGCGGAAGATGCGGTCCTGGTCGGTTTCGTTGCCGGCGACGAGGTTCTTGATGTTGGAGATCGCACGCCACAACTCGTACAGAAGTTCTTCGAACAACCTGATGAAGTCCGTATTTGCTGCGCTCGCCTTGACGTAATCGGCTGGGCGATTGTCCTCGGTGCCGAAGGCCAGATCCATGCCGAGCAGACGCCAGTATGCATTGCGGCGGACGCCCTCCGCGTCCTGACGGGCGGCGCTGGTGGAGAGCCAGGGCGCGATCAGGTTTCCCGCACCATGCAGCAGCGCCTCTGTAGATTCAAGCCATCGCCGTGTTTGGGGCGAAGGAACGCCCAGGCCTTCGCCTGAACGATACTCGCGGACCACGCGACGCAGGATCTGGCTTGCCCGCGTGTTCTCGAGCACATAGCTGTAGGCCAGGTGGTCCCAGCTCGGGACACCCGGGTCACCTGGGGGATTGGGCAGGGCGATGGGCGCAGGCGGGTTGATCGTGGAGAATCGACCCGACGCCCACAGATTTCGGCGCGCCGGCCCGGCCGAAGGGCTGTAGGAGTCCCAGAACTGCTCGATGTAGAGCGTCAAATCGAGCGGATCGGCGATCAGGATGGCCTCTGTTGCTTTGTCCAGATCGCCTGTCGGAACGACCGGGTACGACGGTGCAGCAGGAAGCCCCAGGGTGAAGATGCCCTTGACGAGTTGGCGGATCATGACTCACTCCTCATTTGCTGGACGCTGGCGGCACTGTCTTGTTCACGCGGACTCGGCTTTGCCTTCCAGTCGGGCGATACCAACGCAGCCGTGAGATTCCGCACACGGAGGTCCTGATCCTCCGTCAGTGTTGGCTCTTCGGGGCCGAGTGCACGCAAGGGCATCATCTGCTGGGCGATGGTTTCCAGGCGTTCGGCGATGGTCTTGAATCCGTTGTCGAGGATGCTTTCCGTCGCACCAGCTTGTGCAAGGCGAACGAACAGCTCCTCCAGTACCGCGATGCGCGCTTCGAGCGCTGCGCTGCTCGAGCCTGACTGTGTATCGATTGCCATGGTGATTGCCCTCTTCTATCAGGCTGCTTTGACTTCGGTAGTCAACCACGTTCTCGCCCGATCGATCCAGTGCGAGGCGGTTTCGGGATGTTCGGCTTCGCGAAGGCCCGCCAGCGCGACGATCCGGATGCCCTCGGTCAGGCGCCAGTGCGGTGAGGTCCACAGTGCCGCGGCAGCACTAGTCTCGAGCACGGCAAGCGCCTTCGGCGACACGCGTTGCGGATCTAGGGCGTCGGTTATCGGCCGGTTCTGCAGTGCGGGCACGGGCGCGGACAGGCACGCGGCGGCTATGCGCGGCATCGCGGCCAGCGAGCGCACGAGCAGCGGTTGCACGCTCTCGTCGGCGGACGACAACGTATGGCGTGCTTCCATCGCGCGCTGCAGTTGCACCCACGGCCCGCTGGGACCGAAGCATTGCGTCGAGAACGCGCAACCCAGCGCCGTTCGCAGCCAGCCGATCGGATGCGGGTCGCCGATCGGCCAGCGCAGGATCGTCTCCGCATCGCCTACCACGTCGTAGAGCGCGGCGACCGAGGCATAGCCGGTGAGGAGGAAGGCATAGACGTCAGCCGCGATCTCCGAGGCCCACGGCGTCCACATCCCCTGCAGTTGCCTGTCGTCGGCGAGGGCACGCCCGAGAGCGGCGCGCACCGAGGGAACCCACCCGGTGAGGTGCGCAACCTGGTGTCCGGTCTCGTGGAAGAGCGAGGTCGGCCGGTACAGGTTGTGGCGCACGATCTTGATTGCGGCGACGGGCATGATCGTGCCGGGTGCCCACAGGCGCACACCTGCGCGCAGGATCGATGCGCCCGTGCCTTTGTCCTGATACACCAGCACGCGCGGCACCGGCTTGTTCGCGCGCCGCAGGACCGGTGCCATGCTCGCCACGGCCAGTTGGTCCAGCGTCGTCAGCGCTGCGCACAGCAGCGGGCTGGTACGCGAATTGACCGCGTCGCCCAGGAAGTCCAGGGTCGTATCGACCTGCCCGTAGCGACGACGGAAGCGCTGCACTGCGGTCGCGGCCTGCTCAACCAGCGCAGGATCCTGGCGCGCCTTCACGATCAGTGCCACGGTGGCATCGCCAAGCGCGATCAATTCCTCGACGGCGGCGTGCAACTGCTTGCGCAGCGGTGTGCCTGTCTCGCGTTCGACCGACTTCCACGCCGCCAGCGAGGCGAACTCCTCGGCATCGCGGAATGTGCGCGAGGCGGCCAGCCAATGCGCGACCTGTCGCTCGAGGTCGGCGACGACGAGGGCATGGTCGAGTGACGCGACCTGGTTCATTTCCGGAGCCTGCCCGACGTTACGCTGATCGAAATCGTTGGCGTGCCGCGCAATGCGTTCTTCGCGGCCGCCGCGCTCGTGCCGCCCGTGCTTACTGCGATTGCGTCCAGTCCGGGCACCGATGTCAGCCGGATGCGCACGGTAACGCCCGGATCCGGATGCGCGGCGGCACGCGCGAACGCTTCGCCGTTGTCGCGCGCCCAGGCGGCGAGGGCAGGCAGCACCCAGGCATCGAGTTGCCGGCGCAGCACTGCGGTTGTAGCGGGCGGCAGCGCAGGACTGGCGGGAGCGAACTCCTCATGGTCCTCGCTGTCTTCGCGCACGATGCGGAGGTGGCCGTTGGGTGCCGCGGCGGTCGGTTGCGCAGCTGCCTTGTACACGCTCGTCAGCGCCTGCAGCAGCGCGGTACTGCCGCGGCCCTGGCGTATGCCTTCGGCGGCGGCCTGCGCATCGGCCTCGGACAGATACAACCCGACCGTGATCTTGGAGCGTCGCAGGTTGACCACCGTCCAGGCACGGCTCGGAGTCAGTCGTGCAGCCACCGCATTAGTGGCGCCGGACAGCGCCAGCGCGCCCGCCGCGCCGATGGGTTCGAACAGGTAGAAGCGCTGACCGACCGCGATGCGGTTGCGCGAACGCAGGTAGGCCGGCGCGATCGCGACGCCCAATTTCGGCTCGCGCAGCAGCAGGCCGGCGGCTTGCGGCGTCAACGGATGCACCTGCGACGATGCGGCACGAACGCGTCCACCGCCATTGGCGCGATCCACCCTGATCATGCGCGGCAGCGTAGTGCCGACGGCGGCTTGATAGATGTGCATGCGCGCGCGGATCGGGAAGGTTGCGCCGGCGGCGCGAAGCACCGCACCTACGGTGCTGCCGCCGAACGTCGGCAGCGCGTCGGCGATCTGCGCGGTGAGTTCCACTTCGGGCGTTCGGCTGTACTTGCGGTACGTGCGTACGCTGCGCGGGCGATGCGCGATGAAGGTGCCACCGATCGAGGGGGCCTGGCGAAGGGCAGGGCGTACGAAGCGCTGTGGGAAATGGCTCGCCACCGCCTCGCCGAACGCATTCGCCGCGGCGAGCTGCATCAGGTCCTCGTTCTCCAGTATGTAGTTCTCGTTCTCGGCCAGGCGTCGCACGGTGTCTTCGACGACGCTTGCCAGCGCAATCGGCGCGGCCTCGTCGGTGCGCGTCTCCGTGGCGTCTTTTTCAGCCTCCAGCGCGATCAGGCGCAAGCCGGTGTCGACGATGGCGTTCGACAACGGGCCCGACAGGTTGGGGCCGACCCAGCGCTTGATCTGCTGCCCGAGGTAGCCGGCGAGAAAGTGGACGACCTTGGGACGCCCGACCAGATTGATGCCAATGCGTAGCGTGCCGAGCAGGGCCGGTACGAATTGCTCGATTGCGGGCGCCGGGTCTTCTTCATCGCCCGCGGTACGAAGGCGATCGATCAGCACGCCGCGTGCCTCGGCCAGGCGCTCGAGTTCACGACCGTCCGCGCCCGACTCGCCGTCGCGCTCCTCGTACGACTCGCCGACGAATTCGCCCGCGGTATCGTCGGTCATCGCTTCGGCGAGAGCCGCGTCGAAGGATTCGGCCAACGTTTCGACATCGGTCAGATTGGTCGGCGAGAGAGCACCTTCGTACAGCATGCCTTCGTAGAGGTAGCCCTCGTCTTCCGACGCTTCCGATGTGATGCGTGCCGCCAGCGCCCTGGCAGCCGGCTGCAAGGGTGCGGGGAGCCTGCCGATCGCGATCGACAGCACACGCTTCAGCAATGGATTGATCAGCCCACGCAGTTTCTTGAGGATCGGCCCGAGCACGGCGCTGGCGACCTTGCCCACGGCTTTGCCGACGTTCTTTGCGGTCTTGGCGACGAACTTGACCACCTTCTTCGCCTTGCGCACGAGCGATCCTATGAATTCCTCGCCGGCTGGTGTCAGTTCACCCGATTGCGGGTCGAGGCGATCGAGCACCTCGTCGAGCTGCTCATCGGTCAGCGACTCGATGTCCTTGCCGCCGAGGCCGGCTTCGAGCGATTCCAGGTATTGCTGTGCTTCGAATCTTACGGATGACAGCTGGGCTTCGGCGTAGCGCTCGCGTTCGGCGCTCGAGGATGGCGATTCGTCGGTGAAGCGGTCGGCGACAGCCTGTTCAGTCTCTTCCGTGAGGAAGGCGATCGCTTCGTCGAACGCTTCGTCGCGCAACTCGGCGAATGCCTGCGCGAGCAGGCGATCGGATTCGGTTTCGGAAAGCATGCCGCCTGTGGTTTCGGCGAATGGAGTGGAACTCTCGCTGAAGGAGGCGACGCGATCGGCCGTGGCCGATGGGGCCTCGGCTTCGGGCATCGCCTCGGCAAAGGGGTTCTGGTCGGACCGAACGCTCCATTCGCGTTCGTACGCTTCCTGGACGATCGTCATGTCACGACTCCGCGTCGGTGGTTCATGGTGGAAGTACACCATGTGCGCCGTCCGCGGACGTAGGCCGTAGCGTCGCGCCGGCATCCCTGCCGGGTAGAGGCTTCGTTGCCGGGGCGAGGCGGGTCTGACCGCCCAGCGTCGCGCATGCGTCCGTATTGCGTCCACGCGCGAGCCGATGCCGCGCCGACGCGGGCGCGGTGAAAAAATGAGTGTGGTCAACTCGAGCGCCGTTTGGCGTGGTCGATTCCGACGACACGCGCAGCCAGCGCGGGATCTGGCTCGACACCCAACTCATGAGCGAGTCGTTGCGCGAGCATGTGATAGCACTGCATCGCCTGGTAGCGGTTGCGCTGCGCGAGATGCGCGTCGATCAGCGCTTCGGCCGCGGATTCGCGCAGCGGTTCGGTGGCGACGGCGGCAGTGCCCGCCTGTACGGCCAGGCCGTACTGGCCCGATGATGCCATCGTGCGGCAGGCCGCCTCCAGCGCATGCGCACGCAGCATGTGGAACGCGTCTTGCACCGGCAGTACCCATTCCTCGTACCATCCGGGAAGGATGTCATCGGACAGGAGCGCGATCTCATCGAGCGACAGGGGCTCACCGGCCAGCGCACGCGCCGCGCTACGGTGCGCCTCTTCCAGGTCGCATTCCGCATCGAGCATCAGCTCGTCGCCAATCGTCGTCACCCAGCCGCGCGGCACGTGCCATAACGCACGGCGAAGGTTCGCGCGTCCTACGTCGTCCGGCACACTTGGCCAAAGTTGGGCCGAAGCCAACCCGCGTACAGCGGGTTGCCTGCGAAGCGCCAGATATGCCAGGAGGCGGCGGCCAGGCAAGGAAAGGCGCATCATCGGGTACACGCCGAGGCGTCCGACGATCGCGATTCGGCGTTTGACGTTGTCGTGGGGTCGTTCCATCCCTTCGACTCGACGGAGCGTTACTTCGGGTGGAAGTTGCGCTCACAAGACTCGAAAGTGCCCGGCGACGCGCAGCCCTGTCCTTTCGGACATTGGTGGGCTCGCTGCGCCAACTTGCTGAGCCTCGGCGCGCGAACCTGTCGGTCCGCTACGGCGAATCGCGTGGCCGAAGCGGGATACTTCGTCATTAACCCTCCAACTCCCTGAAGAACGCCTGATGACTGTCGGTTGGAGCAATGGTGAACTTAGGTGCGCCCTGACTTGTTGCTGGCTTCCTGCCGTCCGACTGAGCTGCAACACCAGTGAGACCAACGCTTACCGAGAGTAGCGCCGCGAGAAGTCGCTTATGCATGATGCCTCCCGAGGGGCGGCGCCTCGATGAAAACAGCTTAGATCATCGGCACCGCTTCTGCCATGCGAGGGAGCGCCGGGTCATCTACGCCCTTTGCCTCACTCCGCCCACATAGCGTCATTTTTTGCCGGCCCCCGGAATTCCCAAAGACATAATGCAGCATTGTATTTGGGGTGAAGAGGTCAGCGCGAGAAGGGCTCGTCAACTCTAATTCCTGCGACCGAGGCCGGTGCTGTTCGGCTTGATCGCGTACTTCCGAGTTCGGCCAGGAACGGCCAGTCGACCACGTGGCTCGAATCGGCGACAATCGCGGGAAGCACAAAAGAAACCCTCCAACGAGAATGATCATAGATACCAGAGATGGCCCCGCCAAACCTGCGTGGATGTTTGTGGCGATTGCTGAACGCGGCGTCAGACGTTTTCCGGTTGGCGAGACGAATCCACGGATAGTCGAATACAACAACGAAACCAACCTCGTTGGTTACGACGACAAAATCTCTTGGTGTTCCTCATTCATTAATTGGTGCCTGGCAAGCGCCGGAGTTCGCGGTACGGGATCAGCATTGGCGCGGTCATGGCTCGATTGGGGCATCGCGCTTGAGCGCCCGATCTACGGCTGTATTGTGGTCCTAACGCGCGAAGATCCCACAAGCTGGAGGGGGCATGTCGGTTTCTATCTTCGCCATGACGATGAATTTATTTATCTCTTTGGCGGAAACCAATTGGATGAGGTTCGCGAGTTAGCCTACCCGGTCGCCTCGGTGCTCGGCTATCGATGGCCGCAGTCGTTCTGACGCCACCTGTATTCACTGAAAAGCAAGGCGCTGATTTTGGAGAGTCTTCTGCGCTCGTGTGAATGTCCCCTACGGGGAAGCACGGCTGACCGTTCAGGGTCGCGAGCAGCCGATCGGCGACTCGCGTTCAGGCTCCGTATGCCACTTGAATGAAACGGAGAGCGGCCACCTGCGGACCTCGACTCGGCTCCTCGAATCAGCAACAATCCTCGGGTGGACTTCATACGACTTGAAACATCGAAATATTGATCGACATTATCTCCAAGGGCGCGAAATGAAGACTGATTGAACGTTGATTCGTGAAGTGTTGAACGCTGCCATCGATAGTTGTGAGGGCTTGGAACGTGCGGGATACGCTGAGGAGGATGCGCCGCCCGCTGAACGCTATATGCGGGGAATGATTAAATGGTATCAGGATCATTTCGACACTAATGTTCAGCGTGCGCTTTCGTCCTCCCTGTAGTTACTAGGCCCCCCAGAGTGGACATCGCTGGGTAATCAGGCGCCCCGTCACTCGGCGCCCACCTCCAGGGACCTCGATGCGGCATCAAAATCTGTCGGTCTGTCGTTGCTTTTCCAGCCTCCATTTTTTAATCTGCCCAAAGAGGCTCGAGTCGATGAATGCCGGTGAGCCGTCATGCACGTCATTGGAGACCCGAAGTGTCCTTTGATCGAACTGAGACGGCCATGGTTTTCATCGACCCGCAAGTCGATGTCTTAAGCAAGCAAGGCAAGAACTGGGGCGCGGTCGGAGCAAGCGTGACCGAGAACAAGACGGTAGAAAACATGCTGCGAATCTTCAAGGCGGCAAAGAGTTTGCGGTCTTTATCTCGCCACACTACTTTTTCCCGACCGATCGCCTACGGTCTAGCCGACGAGGCGCATTTACCAGCAATGCCTGCCTCATTTAGCACGACGGCATTGCCTCCATGGCTTTTGGCCTGATACATCGCATGGTCGGCATTGACCTGCAGAGTCTTTTCGTCCAGTCCGTCATCCGGGTAAATAGCCACGCCGATGCTGGCCGAAACCCCCAGGATGCAATTTTCAACTGCAAAGGGCTCTTCGATGGACTGACGCAGCTTTTCGGCGATCGAAACCGCGTCTTCAGCCTCATTGACGGCCGGTAAAATGGCTACAAACTCGTCTCCACCGATGCGAGCGATAGTGTCCGACTCGCGTAGGCATTGCTTCATACGTTTTCCGATGCGCTGCAGCAACATGTCCCCCACGGCATGTCCGTGGCGATCGTTGACCGGCTTGAACCCGTCGATGTCGACAAACAGCAGGGCGAATTTCGTACGCGAGCGTTTTGCGTTGAGTATGGCCTGCTTAAGCCGGTCGCCAAACAGAACGCGGTTAGGAAGATCGGTGAGGGGGCAATGCTGGGTGAGATAGAGGATGTGCTGCTCGGCTTTCTTTCTCTCCGAGATATCTCGGAAAACCACGGTCACCCCGTACATGTTGCCGGCGTTATCGCGCAAGGGAGCGCACTTGTATTCAACGGGAAAGGAGGTATTGTCCCTGCGCCAGAATACGTCTTCCTGGACGTGGCGGTACTGGCCATCCGATAACACGGCATGGATCGGACAGTCTTCGACAGGAAAAATCGAGTTGTCGGCATGGTGGTGGTGGATCGTTTTGTGCCCGGGCCTGCCGACCAGGTTGTCCGCCTCTTCCCAGCCAAACATGATCATAGACGCGGCGTTCTCGGCGATGATCACGCCGCGCATGTCGAGAACGTGAACCCCCTCACTAACCGAGTTCAGGATATTGTTCAGCGTGCCGTTCGCCGTTTCCAACTGACGCCTCACTGTCGACGTCCTGACCATGGCGAGGATTTTCGCTTTCAGGACATCTTCAGGCGCTGTCTGCGAAACAAGATCGTCAGCTCCAGCCTGAATAACAGTGACAGGGTTTTCCAACGAATCCGGTGGGGTGAGTATAACTATCGGTGTCCATGGCATTTCCTGCATCACCTCGATCACGCGGATCTTGCCCGCAACCTCGAGTCCCGATATGACAGGCAAATCGATGTCCATCAATATCAGATCGACGGGTTCGGTGCAGAACGTATCGAGCGCGTCGCGTCCATCGGAGACGGAGATCATATCGCTGGCGGATTGAAGGAGTGGCTCGAGGACGGTGATTAAAGCGGGGCTTACCCCTGCAAACAGGATCTTGATGATTGCAACCTCAGAGAACGCGGAGTCCCATACTATCAGGGACAAATATACTGCCAACGCAAATGATCGGCCAAGCTTGGGGCATAGTTGAGCGGCACCTCGCGGGTCCCGAGCCTCTCTTCGAGTGTATCCGCGGGCAAGGGTCGGGAGAACGGAGCAGGTAGCCCGGCGGAACGGATGTTCGACAAGGAACTGGCGTTGCGCCGTCGTGTCATCGAGCGTGCGCTTCTGCCGCTGCCGCGACGCGGGTATCCTGCTACCAGCAAAAGAGGGGAATCGTTAGTGTCAGTATTAACGAGCAAGGCAAGCCCGACCGTAACCCGGTCGGCCTTTTTCATTTGGGCAGGTTCTTCAACAGAGCCCGGACCGGTGTTTATCAACAGACGGCATTCTGATCGATTTTTTTTGCAAGGCTTGACCATGCGTATCAGTTTGTGAAGATTGTTCACCCCAACAGTGCAACGGAGCTCTATGTCCGGCGCCAGAAAAAAGATCAGCGCAGATGGGATCGAGCGGATTTATCTATAAAGGCAAGAACACGTTGGACGATGGGTTGGCTTTACACGTTTTCGCCGGGCGAATGCAGATTTTCTGTCCACATCGCGTTGGGCGTCTAAACGGAGGCAAACGATGACACGAGTTCGCGTTGAAGGCTTCACCATCTCGCTCGACGGATACGGAGCAGGCCCGAATCAAGACATCGACAATCCGCTCGGCGCTGGCGGGACGGAACTGCACCAGTGGCTAGTCCCAACACGCACGTTCCAGCGGGCCTTGTTCGGCAAGGGCGGCGGTACGACCGGGGTTGACGATGATTTCGCCGCCCGTGGCTTTCAGAATGTTGGGGCCTGGATTCTTGGGAGGAACATGTTCGGACCCATTCGTGAGGACTGGCCGGACACAAACTGGAAAGGCTGGTGGGGAGACAATCCGCCGTATCACGTTCCAGTCTTCATCTTGACCCATCATGCTCGTCCTCCCATCGAGATGGAAGGCGACACGACGTTCCACTTCATAACAGGCGGCATTCGCGAGGCGCTCGACCGTGCACGCGAGGCCGCTGCCGGAATGGACGTGCGGATCGGCGGTGGGCCGGACACAATCCAGCAGTATCTTCGTGAGGACCTCATTGATGAACTGCACATTGCTATCGCGCCGGTCCTACTCGGCCGGGGAGAATCGCTGTTCGAAGGGGTTGACTTGCGGGCTCTGGGATACGAATGCGTTGAATTCGTAGCGTCGGAGAAGGCCACGCATGTCGTCCTACGGCGCCAGGGGCACACGGACGCCTAACCACTCGCTGAAGGCCGACGTTGCCGCTGTGTTTCATCCCGTACAATCAGCCGTTTTTAATCCGTCGACAGGTCGCATTTTGCACCGGCCTACCTCGCCATGAACCACGATATTGAACACGCTCTCGCCGCGGCGCAAAAGAACTCCCTGGCCGGCCAATTCGACGATGCGGCTCGTGTGCTGCGCAGTATTCTGGCGAGCGCCCCCAACCACGGTGAAGCTCTTGCAGGCCTTGGTTACGTCGCCGCTAAACAGGGCGATCATGCGCGCGCAGCAGAGTATCTGATACAGGCATCGGCGCATATGCCCATGTCGATGGAGGAACTGAATTTCGCCGCGCAGATGTGTCAGTTGGCGCACCGACGCGACGATGCGATTGCGCTGTTCGAGCGCTGCTTTGCCCAGTTTCCGAATCATGCCGCCTCATTGCATGGCGTCGCAATGTCGCTGATACAGCTTGGCGAATCGCAGCGTGCGCTCCAGGTGCTGGTGCATCTGTGCAAAATCCAGCCACACTCAGCCGAAGCGCACTACAACCGGGGAGCGCTGCTCGGTACGTTGGAGCGCTATGAGGACGAACTGGATGCCTATCGGCAG
This sequence comes from Pararobbsia alpina, assembly GCF_902859895.1. GTDB lineage: Bacteria > Pseudomonadota > Gammaproteobacteria > Burkholderiales > Burkholderiaceae > Pararobbsia > Pararobbsia alpina. The sequence goes on along the minus strand of NZ_CADIKM010000009.1, from coordinate 43,318 downwards.
GCGATCGCGCTCAAGCCGCGTTTCGTGCGCGCATACGTCAATCTTGGGGTCGCGTTGCGGGATCTGCGGCGCTTCGATGAGGCGTTGCTTCAATTCAAGAAGGCGCTTTCGCTCGATCCAAACGACGTCGGCGCCCGCACCAATCGAGCTCAGACGAATCTGCTGCTCGGCGAATTCGAACACGGCTGGCGCGAACACGAATGGCGTTGGCGTGATGGCACCGATACCCACGGTTTTCCACAAAGCACCCTATGGACTGGCATCCAACCGATAGGGGGCCGCACAATACTCGTTCATTACGAGCAGGGATTCGGCGACACGCTGCAATTCGTACGCTTCGTGGATCGGCTCAGTGCGGCTGGCGCTCGCGTCGTGTTGCGTGTTCAGGATGCACTGCTGCCGCTTCTCCAAAATTATCAGGGCGCGGCGGAAGTCATTGGTGAGACGGAACAAGTGCCGCATTTCGATTTTCATATTCCGACCCTGAGTCTGCCGTTTGCGCTCAAGGTTCGTGCAGCCGATCTCGCGGTGCCCGGTCCGTATGTTCACGCAGACGACGCGCTTGTTCTTCAATGGGACGATCTGATTGCAGGCTCCGCTCCACGGCCGAGAGTGGGGATCGTGTGGTCGGGAAGCCGGACGCATGTGAATGACCGCAATCGATCTATATCGCTCGAGCAACTGAAGCCGTTGTTGGATGCCGACGCGGAGTTCTTCGCACTGCAACGGGATGTACGCGACAGTGATCGTGCGTGCCTCGCGCAGCTTGAGCAGCGCGGGGTGCTGCTCGATGTTTCCGCGCGGCTCACCTCGTTCGCTGATACCGCTGCGCTGATCGCTCGCCTCGACCTCGTTATCAGCGTCGACACAGCCGTGGCGCATCTAGCGGGGGCGCTCGGGAAGCCCGTATGGATTGCTTTGTCGTTCATGCCGGACTGGAGATGGCAACTCGACAGAAGCGATAGTCCATGGTACGCACAGGCGCGGTTGTTTCGACAAACAACGCGAGGTGATTGGACTGGCGTAGTCGCTGCGCTTCGCACAGAACTCGACGCCTTGCGGGACGCCGGAAGTACAGCAAGATGATCCCACTTCACCGCAATCCAGCTTTCTATCAGCTCCTTGCCGACAGTTACGCCCGGCTGCTTGGTCGCCCCCTAGTGCCGCAGTCCATGCCCGCGGGCGAAGCTACCGAATGGCTCTATGAGAGTGCCCCGTTCGCGGTACTCGCGCACAACACCGATCCCGACCCGCTTTTTATTTACGGCAACAAGGCCGCGCAGCGCCGCTTTGGATATAGCTGGGATGAAATCACCGGACTGCCGTCCCGACTCTCAGCCGAGGCCCCGAATCGCGAGGAGCGGCAGCAATTCCTGGCACGCGTAGAGCGGCTCGGCTACGAGGCGGGCTACAAGGGCGTGCGCGTCACCAAGTCAGGCCAGCGCTTCATGATTGAGGAAGCCACGCTGTGGCAACTTCTCGACGCGGACGGCAAACAGCACGGCCAGGCGGTTGTCATCCCGCGCACGCGCGACATCTGATCGCACATACCAACCGATTCCTCCGGTGGGCAGCCTGCCAGCAGTCGCCGGCGGCAGTCCGTACCGCGCAGAAGCCGCGGCCTCATTCATTCAGTCTTCTTACGCTTGCGTGCCTCGCCCTGTTCGGTCTGGCGTTGTATGGCATGATTGCCACCTGCTTTCCTATGATCGCGCAGTTCCACCCGAACCCCGACTGATCGGCAAGCCCCTCTTCCGAACAAAGACCCGTTGCTGGGCGCGGGATCAATGGAGAGCGTGCGTAACGATGCACGCGTGATTCAGGTTTATCTCAGACGGTGAGCATGCTGAATATATCCGCACTCAATCAGTACTACGACGGCAGCCACACGTTGCACGACGCGTCGCTGGACGTCGCCGACGGCGCCTGCACCGGCGACCGGCTACCAGCCAACAACATCAAAGCATTAATTTCACGGTAATGCGGCGTCAGCTGTTGCGCCCATTCACTTCGACAACCCTTATTTGAACAGGAACACCGTAATGACCTGGCTCGAACAATCAATCATGTACACGCGCGGCGTCGCACGCGGCAAAGTCCGCGAAACGCATGAACTCAACGAATCCCGTCAGGGCGAATTTCACTACACCATCGGACCGTACTCGACGCCGGTGATGAACATCGCCCCGGGCGACCGGGTTGTGGTTCAGACACGCGATGCATTTGACGGCAAGATCGTCACGGAACAGGATCTGCCGAGTCAGAAGCTGCGGGTGCCGTTCCTGAATCCGCAAAACGGCCCGATCATGATAGAAGGCGCGGAGAAGGGCGACGTGGTGGCGGTGTACATCGAATCGATGCTGCCGCGCGGCGACAATCCGCGTGGCACCTGCTGCCTGATTCCGCACTTCGGCGCGCTGACCGGTACGCAATACACCGCAACACTCAATGAGCCGTTGCCCGAGATCACCCGCAAGATCGACCTGGACGAAGAAGGCGTCTATTGGAGCAAGCGCGTCACGCTGCCGTACAAGCCGCATATCGGCACGCTGAGCCTGTCGCCGGAAATCGACTCGATCAATTCGCTCACGCCGGACAACCACGGCGGCAATATGGACGTGCCCGACATGGGCCCGGGCAGCATCACCTATCTGCCGGTTCGCTCCGCCGGTGCGCGGCTCTTTATCGGCGACGCGCACGCTTGCCAGGGCGACGGCGAAGTGTGCGGCACCGCCGTCGAATACTCCAGCACGACCACGATCCACGTCGATCTGATCAAGGGCTGGAACATCGATTGGCCGCGCCTCGAAACCGATGAGCTGCTGATGGCGATCGGCAGTGCGCGCCCGCTTGAAGACGCGACGCGCATCGCGTACCACGAACTGGTGTTGTGGATGGAAAAGGAATTCGGCTTCGACCGCTGGGATGCCTACATGATGCTCAGCCAGTGCGGCAAGGTGCGACTGGGCAATTTCGTCGACCCGAAATATACGGTCGGTGCGGCGATCAGCAAGAAATATCTCGCAATGGCTGACTGAGGAGACGCCACCATGGATTTGCAACTCAAAGGTTTGAAGGCACTTGTAACCGGCGGCACCAAGGGTATCGGCCGCGCCATTGCGCAAACGCTGGCAGCCGAAGGCGCGGACGTCGCGCTTTGCGCGCGTGATGGCGCCGTCGTCGAACAGACGGTGGCCGACATCGCGCGGCTCACCGGTGGTGCGGTGAAGGTGTGCGGCGCCTCGGTCGACGTTTCGAACGGTCCGGCGTTACAGGCCTGGACACGCGCCGCCGCCGCGCAACTAGGCGGCATCGACATCGTGGTCGCTAATGTGAGTGCGCTGTCGATCGGCAACGATCTCGAATCATGGCGTAAGGAGTTCGAAACCGACTTGATGGGTACGGTCAACCTGGTCGACGCCGCGCTGCCGTTTCTCGAAGCGAGCAAGGCCGCCTCGATCATCGCGATATCGAGCGTGTCCGGCCGTGAGATCGACTTTGCCGCCGGACCTTACGGGACTTTCAAGGCGGCGCTGATCCACTACATGCAAGGCCTCGCGTTCCACCTCGCGCCGAAGGGCATCCGCGCGAACGCCGTGTCGCCGGGCAACGTCTATTTCGAAGGCGGTGTGTGGGATCAAATCGAACACAGCGATCCGAAGTTGTTCGCGGAAGCACTCGCGTTGAATCCCAGCGGACGCATGGCGCGCCCGCAGGAGATCGCGAACGCGGTCGCGTTTGTCGCGAGTCCGGCGGCGAGCTTCGTGAGCGGGGCGAATCTTGTAGTGGATGGCGCGCTCACGCGCGGGGTGCAGCTCTAAGTGGCCCTGCCGCGGCTCAGGCCGCGGCGAGCTGCACGCCGACGAGCACGAGCACTGCTGCGAGCAGATTGCGCAGCAGCGCTTCGGGCGCGCGCTTCGAAAGATGGCTGCCAAGCGCGATGCCGGGCACCGAGCCGATCAACAGCGAAAGCAGCATGGCCCAGTCGACCGAGCCGATCATCCAATGCCCGATCCCGGCGACGAGAGTGAGCGGTACCGCGTGTGCGACGTCGGAGCCGACGATGCGCGACGTCGGCAGCATGGGGTAAAGCAGCAACAACACCGTCACGCCGATGGCCCCCGCGCCCACCGAGGTCATCGAGACCACCACGCCGAGCACGACGCCCGTTACGATCGTCCAGAGCGTCGTGCGCACGGGCGAGGCCGGACGCACGGGGGAGTCGGGGCGCGCGGCAAGGGCGGCCAGTTGCGGACGGAATATGAGAGCCACCGACGTGATCAACAACGCCGCGCCGAGCACGCGCTGTATCAGCGCTGCTCCGCCTGGCGAATGCAGGCCGTAGCGGTGGAGCAGCCATAGCGTGACGGCCGCGGCCGGCACGCTGCCTATTGCGAGCCGGCCTGTCACACGCCAGTCGACCGATCCTTTCAGACCATGCACGAGCGTGCCAATGGCTTTCGTCACGGCGGCGTACAACAGATCTGTACCGACGGCCGTGGCCGGATGTACGCCGAAGAGCAGCACGAGTAGCGGCGTCATCAACGAGCCACCGCCGACGCCGGTCAGGCCGACGAGGAACCCGACCCCCAGGCCGGACAGCGAGTAAATCGGATCAATGTGTGGCAAATCAAAGTGTGGCAGGGCCATTGTATGCAATAGGAGCGTTTACAGGCCCTCGATCCGTAGGGGAATCTTCATATGGCCAATGACGGGGTGTCATTCAAAATGTGCTTCAGGGCCGATCAGCAGCGCTGTCGGCGACGCGAGCCGGGCAATATACTGGCGTGCCCACTTTAGGGCAACGAAGAAAATTCGCTACGCATATATGCTCACGTGATAAGCGCGGCGCTACACCGGACAGCATCGTCTAGTTGATCGAAGCGTGGCGATCAAATCGCGCCACGCAACTGCCAACACGGGGCCTCAGTAAGACGACGCGCCGGCCATTCTGCCTCGCGCCGTGCAGGCATGCGAATCAACTCCTGCGGTCGGTTATGCCCCGCCCAGTCGAAACTGCGCTACCACTTCGGACATCAACCTGGCCTGCCGCTGCAGTTCGCTGCCACACCGGCGCCATGGGCGCCTTCTTTCTTACAGATAGCTGCAGATGTAGTCGAGCGTTTCGATCACGTCGATATCAAAGCGGCTCTTGCCCGGCACCGAGAACGACTCGCCCGCGCCATACGTCTTCCACACGTCGCTGCCTTCGAGGCGGATGCGGCATTGGCCGGCTTGCACCTCCATGAGTTCCGGCGCTTCGGTGCCGAAGTTGAGCGGGCCGGGCAGGATCACGCCGAGCGTCTTGCGCGTGCCGTCGGCGAAGAGAACGGTGTGCGAGACACACTTGCCGTCGAAGTAGACGTTGGCTCGTTTGATAACGGAAACCTGATCGAATTGCGTTGCGGCCGTCATGGCGGTCTTCCTCTGGGTCACTGTGAATGAATGCTTGGCGCCGCGTAGCGGCAGCGGGGCGGTGCGCGATCTGCGCGGGTCGCCTGCGCGGGCTTTCGGTCGCGCGCAGGCCCGCCATCATACAGGCGGTCGGCGGCGCCCGTCAGCGACGTGATTGGACTTGCCATGTGCGTCCTCCGGCTTGCCGCCGGATGCCTGGCTATTTGACGTACGCATGTGAACGCATGACCTGTGTGACCCTGACGATCAGTCGAGCCGGCACCAACGACCGGAATCCGGGCACACAATGGCCGGTTCGCCGTTCAGGCAAACTTGCTCTGCATCAAGTTGCAACGAGGTCGAAGGGGCGATGTCGAAGGCAACCTCGAGTGCGTGCCCGACATGGGCATCTTCGATGGGAAGCTCCCAGGTCAGGAATATCTGGATGCAATCCTGGTCCGGCGCGAAGTCAGCCGCATTGAAACCACTGCTGTGACGCTGAATGACGCCATGAGGCTGGCCCGTATCGAATATCACAGCCGTTCCCCGGGTCAAGGGAATGCGATGGCCCAAAGCGGGAAAATGCAAGTCCAGCCCCCGGTCCTCGCTCAGGAAGAGATTACAGAAGGCCGCACCGCCATATTGCGCACCGTCATGGTGGTACTTCGCGCCGCGGCAGGCCATGAGGGCAACGTCACTGGAGGCAAGCACCGAGGGCAGTCCAAGCGCGCACGCCCAATCGGACACTGCCTGCACGCAGCGCGTGTAGTCCGGCCAACGCACCCGCGCTCGCGGCAAAGGCATGGCCTCGACGTCCCCAGGCTCCAGGACCATGCGCGACGATGTTTCTCTTTTCCAATCCGCAAGCAGACGAGGAGGGGGCACAGGGACGTCGACCGTGCCTGATAGCACGATGTCACTTACGCGTCGACTGCGGATGGCGTCGCCACTCCAGAAATAAGAGGTCAGCATGTCTCGCACTGGATGCTGTTGAGGGGGCATCCGCAGCATTGTAACCATTCAAAAAAATCTCTTTTGGCGCATATCGGCCAGCAGGAGACGTTAACATCGGGCCGCTGGATGACCGCTCCCCCCACGATTGAACGCAACGCCCGAAACCTGAGTTTCGCCTCAGGGGGGCGCAGTTAATGCACTCAGCTCCTTCCGAGCTGTGCCAAAGCTGCCAAGCTGGTAGACCGACGCGCCGGCCGCCGAGAATGTGAACGACGAGAATGGCTCCGCCAGCATCGTGTTCAAATACGTTTCCGTTCCGACGCCGATGGTCACGTGCGGGTTGAAGCGCTTGCCCGCCGCGTCGCTAACGAAATTGCCGACATAGCTGATCAGGAATTTTTGGATGTCGCGGCCGCCCTCTTCGCTGAAGAAGGCCGCCGGGGTACCGGTCTTCACGGTGTAGGGTTTAACGGCCGCAATGAGTTCATCTTGCAGCCGATGCAGGTCTTTAGTCGGTTCGACCACAATTCCCGCGAGGCCAACCGGCGGAGATGGGATGTAGTAATACTTGAACGCCTTTAACGTCCATGTTGTGGGCTTCTCTTTGGCCATAACGGCGTTCGCTGCCGCATATACCTTGTCGAGATCATCTGTGCGGACGAACTGCTGCAATATGGAGATGTGAGGGTGGTGCGTCTCATCCAGCGTGAAGCCCTTCGGAAAATCCTTGAGCAGACGAGCGTTGGCGTCCATCGCATGCTGAATCATCGTCGCGTCGGGTTCGAGCGCGATGTCGATCGCCGTCACCGGGTTTTGTTGCGCGACCGACCCTTCTGCAAGCGCCAACACCAAGCCCAACCCGAGACCAACGGACGAAAAGATGTCGAAATGCTTACCCATGTGTGCCTCCCTTGTTGGCGCGAACAGCAGTTGGCGCCGTAGGTACCGGATTCGATACGAATGGATTGAGCTAAGGCGCCAGTGCTGGCTTCCAACACACTGGCGATGTAAAGAAAAGTACAGGTCTTTGGGAGCATATCGACCCTCACTATGGCTGTCACAGCCGTTCGAGCACGGCTGTGACGATGCGATCGCAATGCCTGCCGCCAAATTCGAACAGCTCCGGCCCGAGCCGCTCGACTTCTTCGCCCAGCGATTCACGCAGCATTACTGCTTCACGCACGAGTGAAGTCAGAGGCATGTTGCTTCACGAAATCGAGCATGCTTATTGGCGTCTTGCCGGTGAGCTTGAACACGTCATCCGTCATGCGGTCGTACCGCCCTTGCGCGTGAAGCTCGCCCATGGTTGAAAAGTGCTTGACGAGATGCTCGGCCACGCCCATCTCCCGAAGCTTGGCCGCCCACGCCGAAACGGGCACGTCGCGGTAGCGGATCGTTCGGCCGAGCACCTCAGAAAAGACGCGTGCATAGTGCTCCAGGTCGGCCGACTCGGGTCCCGTCAGGTTGTAGACCTTGCCAATGTGCGGTGCCGGATCGTCGAGGATCACGGACACAGCACGCGCCACATCTACCGCTGAGACGGGCGACGTTCTGCCGTTGCCAAGCGGCACCGCCAGCTCGTCTCGTTCGCGTACGCCCTCTGCGGCGAGAAGCCGAAAGAAGCCTTCGAAAAAGACCGTGGGCCGCATCGTGACAAGCGGTAGCCCCGACCATTCCAGTGCCTGCTCCGCGAGCCAGTGCAGCTTGTGCTGGGGACTGTCGGTGGTTTCAGTGATGCTCATCTGTGTGACCGTCATCTGAGACATGTTCACGAAGGCTTCGACGCCGTGGTGGCGCGCGACTGCGGCGGTATTGACCGCGGCTTCCAAATAAGAAGGGGAGACGGACATGCCAAAGTAAATGCGCGAACAGCCTTCGATGGCGCGGTGCATCGAAGAGAGGTCAGTCAGGTCGCCCTGCATGACCTCGGCGCCAAGCCGGCGCAGATCTTCCGCGCGCTCATCCTCGCGGCGGACCATGGCGCGCACCTTGTGCCCCTTGGAAAGAAGCATTTCGGTGAGGCTGCGGCCGATGCCGCCCACAGCGCCAGCCGCCCCGGTTACCAGGATCGGGCGGTCGAGTTCGGGTTTCGTCGTCATGTCCTTTACCCATTTTCGTTGCGTTGAGGATGTGCAGACTAGAATGAATGGGAAGCGGCGCCGTGGCGGGCGATCGCTCATGCGTGTCAGCCCCGAGTGCCTGCGCGGCTTGAATGCAGGTAATTGTCCCCATTCAGGAGAGCTCAGATGACTAGCAAGAACACCATTTGTCTATGGTACGACGGCACCGCGTTGGACGCCGCGACGTTCTACGCCGAGACGTTCCAGGACAGCGCAGTGAAAGCGGTCCATCGCGCCCCCGGCGACTATCCTGCGGGCAAGCAGGGCGATGTCTTGACGGTCGAGTTCAGGGTGATCGGCATTCCTTGTCTCGGCCTGAACGGAGGCCCGGGGTTCAAGCACAACGAGGCATTCTCGTTCCAGGTTTCGACCGATAATCAGGCAGAAACGGACCGCTTATGGAACGCGATTGTCGAAAACGGCGGCCAGGAAAGCGAATGTGGTTGGTGCAAGGACAAATGGGGACTGTCGTGGCAGATCACGCCACGCGTCCTGATGGACGCGATCGTCGATCCTGATCGAGCGGCAGCCAAGCGCGCGTTCGAAGCCATGATGGGGATGAGAAAGATCGACATAGCTGCGATCGAAGCCGCTCGACGCGGCTGACGCTCCCGATGCCGAGCCAGCCCCGCGTCGCGACTAAGCGTCCGCTTGGGTTGGCCGGGAACGGCTGCTCCGGGTTGCCTTTGGTCGACCGCGTCGGCCGGCAACCGGCCAGCCACGGCCGTTCATCGGAGCCGATGCGAGGACATTTGACCGTCGGCATACCCACTGACAGCGGCCCTTCATTGGACGTTGCTATCCACCGGGTCGTCGGCCAACTCTCCATTTGCGTCTTCCGCGTCGTAGTCAATTCGGAACGACTGCTTGAATCTAACTCTATATGAATCGGCACATTCGGGCCTTACAAGTGACCAGCCTTAAAAGGCATGCGCACCAAGTAAAAAGCCGACGCGAAATCTGCATTAGCCCGATGTGGGCGCTGTCTGGGCGCCGTCGCTTGCCACTCCAAGATACTGCGTGGAGTCTGGGCCGGCATGTGCGGTCAGTGCGATTCCGTGAATTATTTCTTTGTTAAGCGGTAATTTGCGCCTGGTAGAAATTGGACAATCCGAGCTCAAGTGGGCCTGTCTGGATAGCCTGACCGACCGGTCCTCACTTACAATCCCATGTCGCGCACGTGTCCGATCCGGGCTCGCATATCAGAGGCGATTACAAGGCCAGATGTCACAAGGACTTGAACCGCCCCGGGGCGGTTCAGACTAGCCTCGCAAATAAGTAGATCTGTGGTAATGTTTATAAAAATCGCTATGTAACAGCAATAAAAATTAACGGGGAGCAAGGCTGGGGCTTTGCTAATGACAAAGTGATGAAATTAATAAGAGTTATTCGACAGCGCGATTATCGCCATTACTGCGTCGCGATCCTTTCCTGCACATTTCTGCTCGGCTGCGGCGATGGCAGCACAAAGCAAGCGACTAGCGCGGCGCCCCCAGTAACCGCGGCTAGCGCACCGGCCGTCGCCGCTCCGGCAAACGCGGTGACGGTCACTACCAATAGTCCGGGGCCGATCGCTGCAAGTGTGGGCGGCAATACATCGGTGACCGTCACCTTCGACACGACGGACGGGCAGCCGGCAACATCCCTGGCAGTCACCACGGGTCTGTCTTCCTTGCCGGATGGGTGGAGCACCATGACGCCGAGCTTCGCCTGCCCGAGCGTTTCCAATGGGAACGGATGCCAGTTGTCCTTGCGCTACATGCCGGTCGCCGCAGCAACAAGTCAGGTACTGACCTTAGGCTTCGCCTATATAGACAGTTCCGGTGCACAGCGCATGGGAACCGTCGACCTGACGTTTTCGGCGACACTGGCAAATACCGCAGTCGCTACCGTAACGCCCACTGGAACGATCCAGGCGTTGGTGGGAACAACGAACCCCGTCGGCGTCTCATTCGCGACAAGCGACGGCACGCCGGCTACTAATCTCAACATTGCCAGTGGGCTGTCAAGCTTGCCGCCCGGCTGGAGCGTGGACACTTCGTCATTACCTTGCGCAAGCCTGACAACAGGTACGTCTTGCCAACTAGGCCTCTCCTATGCGCCCACTGCGGCGCGACCGTCCAGCACATTGACGCTCGGCTATAGCTATACGAATAACGCAGGGCAGGCTGAGGCTGGAACTGTCAACATACCCTATATTGCGATGGCCCCGAGCACGGTCGTGGCTACGCCCACTCCCGCGGGGCCCGTTAGCGCGTTTGTAGGTGCGAATGCGCTTGTCACGGTGGCTTTCAATAGTAGCGACGGAAGCACCGACACAAACCTGCGAATCACATCAGCATTACCGGTCGGTTGGAGCCAGGTAAGCTCGACGTTACCCTGCGCTGCTGTCGTGGCAAACGGGGCATGCACGCTCGCGCTCACCTATACACCGACGGTTACAACAGCTTCGAGCAACCTGGTGCTCCAGTACGCTTACACGGACAATAGCGGTCAACCTCAAACGAGTAGCCTGACTATTGCGTACAGCGCCAATAGTCATTTCGCATTTATATCGAATGTCTTCGCAAATACAGTGAGCCAGTGCGAGGTAGGGGTTGCCGGTCAACTCGTTGATTGCACACCGCAGACATCCTCCCTGTTCAGCCTTCCTACGGGAATGAACATAAGTAGTGGTCGACTCTATGTGACGGGAAATCCCAGTGGCACGGTAAATAAATGTAGTCTCGACAGCACGGGGCTATCGGGCTGTACCAGCACAGGCAACGGTATGTCTTCCCCGATCGGATTGGCGATCAAAGGATCGACGGCCTACGTGTCCGACCAGGCATCCGGCACGATATTCCAGTGCTCGATCGATCTGACCGGGGATCTGACAGGCTGCACGGGACTGCCGGTTAGCGGCGGGTTCATCGGGCAAGTTGCCGTCAATGGATCGACGCTCTATGTGTTTCCCGTAAATCAAACGTCTATTTTGCGCTGTGCGATCGGCGCCTCGGGATTGGTGTCCGCCTGCGTCACGGATTCAGCGCCTGCTATTCTTGACGCGGTCGTATTCAACGGGGCGTTTGCATACGCCACCACGGCCAATAATACGGTCCTCCAATGCAGGGTAGATAACAGTACCGGGATGCTGACCGGTTGCGTGGACTCGGGAGCAGGCGCGATATTTAATCAGCCGATAGCGATGACGATATTCGGCGGGTTCGCCTATGTGGTTAATCGCGGGAACAACACCGTGACTCAGTGCACCGTTGGAGCAAATGGTGGGCTGTCGAACTGCGTCGACTCAGGTGCCAATGGATTGAATTCCCCTTTTGGGATCGCGCTGCAATAGGTGCTACGGTCCGAACACCGAGTGCCCGGGTCGAGATTCGCGATTGGAGAGGAGTGGCTGCGCGTGCGACATAGCGTAACCGTTCTTCTCGGCATCGGCGACGGTCGACTGACGTCGCTAAACGCCATCGGTTTCGCGAGACACCGGCCGACGTGGTCGACAATTGACCGCTGTGGAGTTGAAAGCTGCCTTCATAGCAGCTCTAGTTCGAGCGACAGCAGTGGGTCGAACTCGGCCCAACGCGCCGAACCGAGTCCGACCAAGAGCATAGGTAATTGGGCGGTCACGAAGAGGCCGTCGACGACGTTCGCTAAAGCGGCGCTTTCGCTGTCATTGCGCGGCGGCCCCAGTCAATCGCCCCGCCGCGCGCCTTCGCCGGATCGTGTTTCCTGCTGCCGCTGTGCATACATGGTCCGGTCGAGTTCGGCGTGCGCCGCCGCGGTCGCGTCGACCGGATCGTCGCGCTGCCGCATCAGCCAGTAGACGCTCCCCAGCGCCACCAGCGCAAACGCAAGCGCCGCGATCTGCGCGGGTGCGCTGGCCGGATCGAGAATGATGAATTTGCGGGCGATGGCGAGCAGCGCAACGAGAACCACCGTCTTGACCTGAACGATATGATCGCGCCGCGCCATCACGCGCGTAATCGAATGTTTGAATTCCAATGCGATCAGCAACGTCATGACCATCCCGAAGACCGTTTGAAACACTGCGTGATCGAGCGGGTTCAGCGCGTCCGAAACCAGCAATGCAGTAACCGCGTGGATCAATTGCCAGAGCGACACGAGAATGATGGCGGAGATCACCACGCTCAGCACATGCGCGACAAGCTGTTCGAAGCGCTCATAAAAGGTGAGTACGTCCCACTGCAGACGCAGCGCATCGAAATCCCTGCGCAGCCAGCTTTTCTTTCTGTCCATGATTTGGCTCCCCGGGCGGCCGCCGATACGGCGCGCGCACACAGCGGGCGTGCGGATTGCACATGCGCCGTGCACAGGTCAGTTGACGATGCGGCAGCCCATGCGCCACGGTCTTTCGGGTTCATGCTGTTTCTTTGCAGATAGCTGCTTGAAAACGTAACGGGCGGATGTCGTTGTTGAAGGTTATAAGTCACCGCCGCCTGCGCGCACCCTCCGGATCGGCGAATGCGCCATTGTTTATATTCGCGGGCAGGAGCCCTGGCATGTCACGAAACACCTACTAAGCTTGGAGTAGGAGCAAGAGCAGGAGTAGAAGCAACAGACCCAGAGGCCGCACCTCGACAGCGCAACATGGAACGTACCGCTTCCCCCGCGCCCATTCAAGGATTACTCCACTACCCGACCCACGCAGCGTGCGTCGACCGGTCGGCTGATATACGTCCCGACATCTGCCTGCTGGTACCGGCCGACAGGACAGCCGTAGAAGCAAGCAGCCGTGACGCAACCGGCAAAAGTAACCACATCAGCGTTCGTGCACCGTATATCGCCTTCGTTCCAGCCACCGCGCAATTAGCCGCGCCCAGGGGCGATCCGCAAGGGCTCGTCATCACGCTCGATTCGCACACGCTCAAAACCAAATCACGACAGGTTTTCGCATCGGCGGCCCGTGAGTTGCCACTGTGGTTTCAGGCCTGGGATCCGTTCCTGCGCGCGGCGGCCGACACGCTGATTTTGCTCTCTCAAACCGCCGCCGTGGAAGTCGGCTGCCTCGACGCCTTCGTCGACGCCATTGCCCTGCATATCTCGTACCATTACAGCCGCAACGCTCATGCGAGCGACCCCGAAATACCGATCGACCAGCAAAAACTGATGCGCATCAACATCTACATCAGCGAACATATCGCCGAGAACATTCAGGTTGAGCATCTCGCCGCGCTGGTGCATATGAGTCCGTCGCACTTCGCGCGTACATTCAAGAAAGCCACCGGTTCCCCACCTCATTTTCATCTGACGACCGAGCGCCTGACGCTCGCCAAATGGATGCTGTCTTCGAGTCGATTGCCGCTCGTCGACGTTGCGGCCCGCACGGGTTTCCAGACCCAGCAGCATTTCACCGAAGTATTTCATCGCTACACGGGAATGACTCCCCGCGCATTCCGCCTTGCCGCGCGAAGCGAAGTGCCGGCATCCGGGAGGCGCACGCCAGGATCGCAGAATCCCGACACGTCTTCGCAGGAATGAGAAAGAAGTCGCTTCTGTCGGCGCGTAGTGTTGAATGCATCGCTTCAATGGCTCCGCCAGAGGCGAATACAGTTCATTGCTCCCAAGGCGGGCGAGACAAAGCAGACCGCAAAGCAGATCGAGATCAGGTGACGCGCGAACCTCGCGACGTTTCGCCGCGAGAGATCGTGAAGCAGTGCGTCAGCGAGGCAGAAATACCCAGGATATGGACAGCCCAGCCGCCCACATCGCAACGCACAACGCGTGGGCAGAACCTGAAGAGGAACATCATGGCCAAGTGCAGTGTTTGCGGCAAACCGGCGACTACACAGATTACGATCACCGAGAACGGCCAGCGCCGCCAGTTAATGCTTTGCGATGAACATCACATGGAGTTCATGGCACGTCATCAGCGCAGTCTGTCGCCGCTCGAGTCGCTTTTCCACGGCGGGCTGTTCGAGCGCCTGTTCGATGAGGGATGGTCGCCATTCGAAAACGGCGGCACGGACTGGCAGCGGGCCGGGCGTTCCGCGCCTGGCCGCGCGTCGGGTTCGGCCGGGTCGTCCGGTCCGTCTGAAGCAGCGGGCGGCCCCGACAGCAGCGGTGCCCGTCCTCGCCGACGCAGGCGTGCACGCGAGGCCGTCGACCTGCAGAGCTTTCTGAGCGAAAGCGGGCTTGACCGGCTGCAGGCGGCCGCGCAGAAAGCTGTCGAGTTCGGCAAGAACGAGGTCGACACGGAACATCTGCTACTCGCGCTCGCCGATAACAACGTCGTCAACGAAATCCTGCGCGAGTTCAAGCTCGATGCCGACGATATCAAACGCACCATCGAACAGGACGCGCCGCGCGGTACGGCCAAAACCGATGGCGACGAGGCCCGCATCGGCGTATCGCCGCGCGCAAAGAGCGCGCTCGAAAATGCACTCGTGGCGTCGCGCGAGCTCAACCATAGCTATGTCGGCCCGGAACACATACTGATCGGTCTCGTCGGGGAAGAAGACGGCTTCGCCGGCGAGCTGCTGCGCAAACTCGGGCTGACGTCGCAATCGCTGCGTCAGAAAGCAGCGAAGGTGGTGGGCCAGGGCGCGGAAGATGGCAGCGTCGAAGGCCGCTCCTCCACCCCGACGCTCGATAAATACGCACGCGATCTGAGCGAGCTGGCGAAGCGCGGCAAGCTCGATCCGGTGATCGGCCGCGACAAGGAGATCGAAACCACCATTGAAGTGCTCGCGCGGCGCCGCAAGAACAACCCGGTGCTGATCGGCGAGCCGGGCGTCGGCAAGACGGCGATCGTCGAAGGTCTCGCGCAACGTATCGCGCAGGACCAGATCCCTGAAGTGCTGCGCGGCAGGCGCGTGGTCGAGCTAAACATCAACAGCGTGGTGGCGGGCGCGAAGTATCGGGGCGAATTCGAAGAGCGCGTCAAGCAGGTGCTCGACGAGATCGTCGCGAACCAGGACCGGTTGATCGTTTTCATCGACGAGCTTCATACGATCGTCGGCGCGGGCCAGGGCGGCGGCGAAGGCGGGCTCGATATCGGTAACGTGTTCAAGCCGGCGCTTGCGCGCGGCGAACTGCATCTGATCGGCGCGACCACGCTCAATGAATACCAGAAGTACATCGAAAAGGATTCGGCGCTCGAACGGCGCTTCCAGCCAGTGATGGTGCCCGAGCCGAGCATCGAGGACACGATCGATATCCTGCGCGGCCTGCGCGACCGGCTCGAGGCGCATCACAAGGTGAAGATCACCGAAGAGGCGATCACGGCCGCGGCGAAGCTGTCGGATCGCTATATCGCCGCCCGCTTCCTGCCCGACAAGGCCATCGACCTGCTCGACCAGGCTGCGGCACGCGTGCGCATTTCGTCGAACTCGCGGCCGCAGGCGCTGCACGATATCGAGGCCGCTATCCGTCGTCTGCGTCAGGAGCAGGACTCGGCGAGCGCGGCCAAACAGTTCGACAAGGCGAAGGAACTGCAGGAGAAAATCACGGCCGAGGAAGCGCGTCTGAACGAGTCGACCGAGGTCTGGAAGAAGGAACGCGGCACCAGTTCGCAGGAAGTCACGGCGGAAGACATCGCGCAGATCGTATCCTCGCTGACCGGCGTGCCGGTCTCCGAACTCACGGCCGAGGATCGCGAAAAGCTGCTGCGTCTGGAAGACCGTTTGAGGGAACGCGTTGTCGGCCAGGACGAAGCCGTAGCGGCCGTATCAAAGGCCGTGCGACTTTCACGCGCGGGGTTGACGGAAGCTGGCAAGCCGATCGCCAGCTTCCTCTTTCTAGGACCGACAGGCGTCGGCAAGACCGAACTCGCGAAGGCGCTCGCTGCCGCGGTGTTCGGCGACGAGAACGCGCTCGTGCGCATCGACATGAGTGAATACTCGGAACGCCATACGGTGGCCCGCCTCGTCGGCGCGCCCCCCGGTTATGTCGGCTACGAAGAAGGCGGCCAGCTGACCGAGCGCGTGCGGCGCCACCCGTACAGCGTCGTACTGCTCGACGAGATCGAGAAGGCGCATTCCGAAGTGCACAACATCCTGCTGCAACTGTTCGACGAAGGACGTCTGACGGACGGCAAGGGACGGCTCGTGGATTTCACCAACACCGTGATCATCGCCACCAGCAACATCGGCTCGCAGATGATTCAGGACAACATGAAGGCCGATTCGAAACAGCTCGACTATCCCGCGCTGCGCGACCGGCTGATGGAAATTTTGCGGCATCACTTCAAGCCGGAGTTCCTGAACCGTGTCGATGAAGTGGTTGTGTTCCATGCGCTCGGCAAGGAGCAGATCCGCCGCATCGTCGACCTGCAGCTTCAGCGCGTGCAGCGCACGGCGGCCGCGCAGAATATCGAGCTGTCGTTCGACGATGCACTGCGTGATCATCTGGCCACGGTTGGATACGATCCCGAGTTCGGCGCGCGGATGTTGAAGCGCAAGATCCGTCAGGAAGTGGAATCGGAACTCGCCGACTCGCTGTTAAGAGGCGATGTGCGCAGCGGCGATCGCGACGAAATCCGCTGGGATGCCGGCGAAAAGGCCGTACGTGTGAAGAAGCTGGCGAAGCAGGAATCGACCAGTGAAGATGCCAGGAAAGCCACCGCAACCTCGGCCTAAGGCGCGGAAACGACGGGTGCGGCCGGTGGAGTCAACGCCGCCGATTGCACCCGTTACCAGATCCACGATTCGCCCGGTTCGATGAACGCGCCAGGCGCAATGCGGAAGTCGACGCGCAGCGCATCACCGTCGAGGCCGACGGCGGTAAGGTGGTCCTGCTCGGAGCGGTCCGCTCGTGGGCCGAACGCGAGGAAGCCGAGCGGGTCGCATGGCTTGCTCCCGGTGTGATGAGGGTCGACAACCGGATTACCATCGAGTACTGACGGGCTGCCATGGTCGGCACAGGTGCAGGCTCCGTTAACCGCGACGACGCCCGCACGGATGCTCGCCGGCTCCGCAGGGCGCCCGGCGCAGCGTGACGATCGAGCGGGAAGCAAGGAGCGTTCACATGCGGACACGAAGTGTGAGCCGGGGCCGGCGCAATTTTCTTCGCAGGTCGGGTGCAGTCCCGTCCACGTTGCTGCTGTTGGCCCTCGGAAATGGCAGCTATCGCCGGGCAGGCGCAGTTCCAGCTACGCCCGCCTGCATGGACGATGACCAACCGACGCCGCAACAGACGGCAGGTCCGTTCTTCCTGCTGCACTCGCCGCAACGCGCATCGCTGCTCGAACCGGGAATCAATGGAACGAAGATCGTCCTGATCGGGCGGGTACTGTCGACAGAATGTAGGGCAGTGCCCGGGGCATTGCTCGATTTCTGGCAGGCCAATGACACCGGGGAGTACGACCTCGAGGGGTTCCGGCTGCGCGGCCACCAATTCGCCGACAGCGAGGGACGCTATCGCCTGCAAACCATCGTGCCGGGTCTATATCCGGGACGCACGCGACACTTCCATGTGACGGTGCAGTCGCCAAACGGGCCGATCCTCACAACCCAACTGTACTTCCCCGCAGAGCAGCGCAACGCTCGCGATTTCCTCTTCGATCGCCGGCTGTTGATGACGATCGCCGACCACGGCGAGCAAAAGGCGGCCCGGTTTGATTTTGTGCTCACGTTTGATAAGCGCAGGTCTACGTGAAGCCGTGACCTGTCGGGGCCTGACGCAGAATTCGTGCAGCAGCCTGCTGCACAATTGTCATGGTAGTGGCGCAGCGCTTACCAACTTCGAAGCCCGATTGCCACCGCCACAGTCCGATCTCGCGCGCGATGCCCTCAAGGATCCGTCTATTTTCGATCGCTTGCGTCGTGCAGTTGTCGGCCCATCATCTGCCGGTCGTACTTACATTTCACTTGAATGCCATCAGGCGTCGGCTATGTTGGATCCATGGCGAGACAAGCGTCGCGTCTTGGCCTGAAGGGCATATTTGGCCACATTCAGTGAGGGTCACAACATGGGCGTACAGCTAAACCACACAATCGTCTGGTGCAGCGACAAGCAGAAGTCGACAAGCTTCCTCATGGACATCCTGGGGCTTCCGAGTCCCATTGAGTTCGGACAGATGCTGGTCGTTCAACTCGACAATGGCGTCTCGCTCGACTTCTTCGAACGCGACAGCGCGATTTCCATGCAACATTACGCGTTTCTGATCAGTGAGGACGAGTTCGACCGGGTCTTCGCTCGTATTCGTGACAGAGGGCTTCAGTACTGGGCCGATCCTGGCAAACAGCGTGCCGGCGAAACCTACCTCCACAACGGCGGCCGGGGAATGTATTTCAACGATCCTGACGGTCATTTTCTTGAGGTCATGACCCGCCCTTATAAAATTGGCGCCTAGCGAATTGAAATTCAACGGGGATCGGCGCCCGCGTACCGCGTGATTGCGCCGAGGATGCCGTCACCGGACTTCTCGTGAACCAGCGAGTCTTTTGCCGCCGTTCACCAAGGAACGACTCTCCCGAGGTAGTCCAGATATTGCAGTCCGGAATGCCCTTCGCAAGCCTCGATCGTGCTCAGCAAGTTCGGGATGCTTTCTTCGATACTCAGACGCGCTTCAGGACCGCCCATATCCGTCCGTACCCATCCGGGCGCCATCAGCAACAAGGTTCTCGCGTCGTTTCGGTGGCGCGCAGCAAAGCTACGCATGAACATGTTGAGTGCTGCCTTGCTGCCCCGATAGACCTCATAATTTCCGTTAGTGTTGTTAGTGAGGCTACCCTGCCCGGACGACATGACGCCGATCGTTCCGGTCGGCTGCACGAGGTCCTGAAACGCCTCGACTACTCTCATTGGACTCAACGCGTTCGTCACCATCACGCGTATGAATTCCTCGGTCGAGACATCCGCGATCGTCTCACGATGGTCGTTTATGACACCCGCGTTCACGAAGAGCACATCCATTCGCCGAACTTCAAGACGACTGCGTAGCGCGGCGACTTGCTCAGGAATTGTGATGTCGACCGTTTCAACTTCGAGTGCGCCGTGGGAGGCTTTCGCGATTTGATGAAGCTTTTCTGTAGAGCCCTCCCTCCCAGTGGCTATCACTCGCCAGCCGCGCTTGAGGTATTCCTCGACCATTGCGAAGCCAAGGCCGCGGGATGCACCGACAAGGAGAACGGCTTTCTGTGGAGATAAGTCTTGCATTGATAGCTCCCTGTTATAAAACCTGATTGAACGGCATTGACTAACTGCGCGCTCGTTGGTGAGTCGGTCCAGCGAATATATCGATGCGGGAGACATGGCGGAAGACGCAGCGTGTGCACCTATAACATGCACCAAACGCCATGCCTGGACGGTTAGTGCTACGATCGGGCATGCACGAACCCGATTTGAACCTACTCATTGCGCTAGACGAATTGCTTGCCGATGGCAGCGTGGCCGGCGCTGCGCGTCGACTGGGATTGAGTGCCTCGGCAATGAGTCGAACGTTGACCCGGTTGCGAGAGGCGATCGGCGACCCTTTGTTGGTTCGTGCGGGGCGCCGTATGGTGCTGACGCCACACGCGGAGGCATTGCGTCAACGCACTCAAAATGTGGTTCATGAGGCCCGCGCCATACTCCGTCCCTCGATGACAGAGCCGGACTTTCCAACGTTGCAGCGAACTTTTACCATCCGAGCCAACGACGCCTTTGTGGAAGCTTTTGGCGCTCCGCTCATCGCCGCGGCGACGGCAGTTGCCCCACGCGTGCAGTTGCGATTCGCGCCAAAAACTGAAAAGACGGCAGCGCAATTGCGAGAGGGTGCCGCCGACCTTGAGATCGGTGTCCTGGGCGAAATGGGGCCGGAAGTTCGCGTGCAGGCGCTATTCCGTGATCGCTTTCTCGGTGTTGTCAGAAAGGGGCATCCGCTCGAATTGGAGCGCGAGGTAACAGCCGAACGGTACGCCGCCTTCGGCCACGTTGTCGCTTCGCGCCGCGAGCGCCCAAGCGGACCCGTGGATGAAGCGTTGGCTGCGCTAGGAATTGAACGAACGATCGTCGCCATGGTGCCCAGCTTTCCCGCAGCGTTGGCTGTCGCTCGAGCCTCCGATTTGATAGCGCTCGTGCCTGCGTCTTTTCTGGGCAATCCACCCGAACATCAAGAATCGGCGCTATCCAGCGCCACCTTTGCTTTCGAGTTGCCTGTGAAGACCGAAAAAATTACGGTATCGCAGATGTGGCATCCTCGTTTAGAGGTCGATCCGGTTCATCGTTGGCTTCGGCAACTGGTGCTAACTGTATGTCGGCAAAGGGTACCGCTGTGAAACGTCGGCCGTCCGTACTGTGGCAGACTAGCATCTTAGGGTTCTGACCTGCCGAAGCGCAATTCGCGTTCTCCACCTGGCGTGGCGACCGGCTCGATGGCGCAGACCGGCAATCGAACCTGATTTATAGGGTCGGTGAAGTCGTGGATACGAGCTTCGAGGTCTTGGGAAAGGATAGGGACCGTGCCTTCTTGAGGACGTGGCACGTCAACTCAGACGGCACGCAAACTTCCGTGCTGGCCGCGTGGTCTACCGGCGAGCCCCCGACGGCTGCCAGCCTGGATCGCCTGTCGCACGAATACGGCTTGAAGGAGCAGCTGGACAGTGCATGGGCGGTGCGGCCCCTGGAACTCGTGCGTCAAGGCGATCGGACCGTGCTGCTATTCGAGGACCTGGGCGGCGAGCCACTCGAGCGGCTGCTGGGCGCGCCGCTCGAAACGGATCGCTTCATGCGGCTCGCGATCGGTATTTGCGCTGCTCTCGGCGAGGTCCATCTGCGCGGCCTCGTCCACAAGGACCTCAAGCCCGCCAATATCCTTGTCGACGAATCGATCGGATCTGTGCGACTCACGGGATTTGGGCTCGCCACACGGGTGCCACGCGAGCGCCAATCGCCCGCACCGCCCGAGACCATTGCCGGCACGCTCGCCTACATGGCGCCGGAGCAGACCGGCCGGATGAATCGCTCGATCGATGCGCGCAGCGACCTCTACTCGCTCGGCGTCACGTTCTACCAGATGCTCACGGGCTCGCTGCCGTTCCTTGCATCCGAGCCGATGGAATGGATTCATTGCCATATCGCACGAAAGCCGGTACCACCGAGTGAGCGGGTCGAGCGCATTCCGGCTCAAATCTCGCGCATCGTCATGAAGCTGCTCGCCAAGACGGCCGAGGAACGCTATCAAACGGCGGTTGGCCTCCTGCATGATCTGCGCCGTTGTTTGACTGAATGGGAAGCGGTTGGCCAAATCAATCCCTTTCCGCTGGGCGAACGCGACTTTCCCGACCGGCTGCTGATCCCCGAAAAATTGTACGGAAGAGAGCGCGAAATCGAGACCTTGCTCTCCGCCTTCGATCGGGTGGTCTACGAAGGTACTCCGGGGTTGGTGCTGGTCTCCGGCTATTCCGGGATCGGCAAGACCTCCGTCGTCAATGAGCTGCACAAGGCGCTCGTGCCGCCACGCGGGCTTTTCGCATCAGGCAAGTTCGACCAGTACAAACGAAATATCCCCTATGCGACGCTGGCTCAGGCCTTCCAGAACCTTGTCTCTCAGATTCTCGGCAAGAGCGACACGGAGATGAGTTCATGGCGCGCCGCATTGCAAGAGGCCCTGGGTCCGAATGGCCAGCTCATGGTCACGCTCGTCCCGGAGCTGGCTCTCATCATCGGTGAGCCACCGCCGCCGCCTGAACTTTCGCTACAGGACCAGCAGGCTCGGTTCCAGATGGTATTCCGGCGTTTCCTCAGCGTGTTTGCGCGGCCGGAGCACCCTCTAACGTTGTTCCTCGATGATCTCCAGTGGCTGGACTTGGCGACCCTTGATTTGATCGAGCATTTGATTGCGCATCCGGACATGCGCAACTTGCTGCTGGTCGGGGCCTACCGTGACAACGAAGTCGATCCCGCGCACCCGCTAGCGCGGATGCTGGCGAGACTTCGCGGCGCCGGCGGGCGGGTGCGTGAGATCGTACTAGCGCCCCTTTGCCCGGAGGATGTGGCGCGGCTGCTGGCGGAGTCGCTGCAAATGGAGCCAGGGCGCGTGCGGCCATTGGCCGAGCTGGTGTTCGAGAAGACGGCTGGCAATCCGTTCTTCACGATCCAATTCCTGCTCGCCTTGGCTGAGCAGGCGTTACTGGTATTCGATCCCGGCGTGGCCGCCTGGACGTGGGACTTGACACGCATCCGAGCGAAGGGCTTCACCGATAACGTCGCGAGTCTCATGGCGGCGAAGCTGAGCCGCCTGCCCGAAGAGACTCAGAAAGCGTTGGGACAGCTAGCCTGCCTGGGGAGCGTCGCAAAGGCGGATACGCTCGCCGTGGTGCATGCGCAGGCCGAGGAGGCGACGCACGCGGCGCTCTGGGACGCTGTGCGATCCGGCCTTGTCCTGCGCTCGGATAGCACCTACACATTCCTTCACGATCGTATCCGAGAGGCGGCGTATGAGCTCATCCCTGAAGGCACGCGGGCGATGGCGCATCTTCGGATCGGCCGAATTCTCGCGGCCAGGACGCCCCCGGAGGACCTCGAGGAAAATATCTTTGAAATTGTGAATCAGTTCAGTCGCGGCGCGGTACTCATCAGCACGCAGGAGGAACGCGAACAGGTCGCCCGGCTCAACCTTATGGCGGGCGAGCGTGCCAAGGCGGCAACCGCCTATGATGCAGCACTGCAGTATTTCACCGCCGGGCTGGCGTTGCTGGCGCAGACTGGATGGGAACAGTGCTACCGGCTCACCTTCGACCTCGAGCTCAATTGGGCCGAGTGCAAATACCTGATCGGGGAGTTGGCATCGGCGCAAAAACGGCTCGCCATGCTGTCGATTCTCGCGCAGACCACGGTTGACGCCGCGGCCGTTACCTGCGTGCGCATCAATCTCTACACGACCTTGGACCAGAGTGACAACGCTGTCGAGGTGGGCCTGGAGTTTCTTCGCAGAGTGGGCCGCCAATGGTCGCCGCACCCGACAGCACAGGACGTTCGCCAGACCTATGACCGATTGTGGCAACGGCTGGGGGCGGGCTCGATCGAAGCACTGCTCGACCTGCCTTTGATGAGAGACCCGGAGCGATGCGCGACCATGAACGTGCTCACGGTGCTCACATCGCCGGCCTTGTTCACCGACTTGAATCTGTTCCGGCTTGTCGTCAGTCAGATGGCTACCCTCAGCCTGGAGTATGGCAACAGCGACGGATCATCCCTCGGCTATGCATGGCTGGGCGGCGTGCTGGGGACGTACTTCGGTGAATACCAGGCAGGGTTCCGCTTTGGTATGCTTGGCCTGGATCTGGTGGAGAAGCGCGGGCTGGACCGCTTCAGGGCCCGCGTCTATCTGGTCTTCGCCGTCCATGTCGCTGACTGGACTCAGCCCTTGCAGACGTCTCGCGCCTTCCTGAAGCGCGCCTCTGAGACGGCGCTGGAAGCCGGTGACCTGTCTTATGCAGCCTACAGCTGCGTCGACATGATCACAAACCGTATTGCCACCGGAGATTCGCTTGGTGAGGTCGAGCGAGAGGTCAAGCATGGGCTTGAATTCGCGCGGAAAGTCAGGTTTGGTCTCATCAGCGACTGCCTCATCGGGCAGCTCAGGTTCATCCGGATGCTTCGTGGACTGACACCGGACTTCATCGCTTCCAATGACGAGGCGTTCGACGAGCGCCGCTTCGAGCAACACCTGGAGGACAATCCCCAGTTGGCCGTTGGCGCGTCCTACTATTGGATTCGCAGGCTGCAAGCGAGCCTCTTCATGAGGGACGAGGCATCTGCTATGGCGGCTGTATCGAAAGCGGCTCCGCTGCTTTGGACGACTCCGACCCAATTTGAATGGGCTGAGTACCATTTCTATGGGGCACTCGCCTGGGCGGCGCATTGCGATTTGACCTCGGCTGAGCAGCGACCTCAGCATTTGGAAGCGCTGGCAGCGCATCACAAGCAACTCGCGGTCTGGGCGGAGAACTGTCCCGCAACGTTCGCGAACCGCGTGGCATTGG
Organism: Pararobbsia alpina; assembly: GCF_902859895.1. GTDB lineage: Bacteria > Pseudomonadota > Gammaproteobacteria > Burkholderiales > Burkholderiaceae > Pararobbsia > Pararobbsia alpina. Next base: position 18,927 of record NZ_CADIKM010000009.1, on the reverse strand, counting down.
TAGGCGCCGAGATGGCACGCCTCGAAGGCCGGGACCTGGACGCGATACGCCTCTATGAAGAGGCCATTCGGCTCTCGCGCGAGGGGGGGTTCATCCAGAACGAAGCCTTGGCCCACGAACGCGCCGCAGGGTTTTGTACGACGCGCGGCTTTCCGACGATGGCTGACGCGTATCTGCGAAACGCCCGGCATTGTTACCTGAGTTGGGGCGCCGACGGGAAGGTGAGGCAACTCGATCAGCTCTATCCCCATCTGGGCGAGGAAGAGCCGGCACCCGGGCCGACGAGCACGATCCGAGCGCCGGTCGAACATCTGGATCTCGCGACCGTGCTCAAGGTGTCCCAAGCCGTTTCGGGCGAGATGATGCTGGACAAGTTGCTCGACACGCTCATGCGCACGGCTATCGAGCATGCTGGGGCCGAGCGAGGCCTGTTGATTCTTTCCCACGAGGTCGAGCAGCGGATCGCGGCGGAAGCCACGACGGGTGGCGATACCATCGTCGTACGGCTGCGTGACCAGGCCTTGAGCGCAACGGCCCTGTCTGAGGTGATCGTCCAGACCGTCCTTCGTACGCACGAGGCCATGATCCTCGACGATGCCGCGGCCGAACCCGCATTTGCCGCGGATCCTTACATCCGGCAGCACCAGGCCCGGTCCATTCTCTGCCTGCCCCTGGTCAACCAGAGCAAGCTCATCGGCGTGCTCTACCTCGAGAACAACCTGGCTCCGGGGGTCTTCACGCCGGCCCGGACCTCGGTGCTGCGGCTGATCGCCTCCCAGGCCGCCATCTCGCTGGAGAACACCCGCTTGTACCACGACCTCGCGGAGCGCGAAGCGAAGATTGGCTGCCTGGTCGAGGCGAATATCATCGGGATCTTCTTCTGGGACCTTGAAGGTCCCATTCTCGGGGCCAATGACGCGTTTCTGCGGATCGTGGGTTACGACCGTGAGGATGTCGCCGCGGGTCGACTGCGCTGGACTGAGCTGACGCCCCCGGAGTGGCTCGATCGCGATGAACGCTGGTGGACTCCGGAACTCAAGTTGACCGGGCGCGTGCAACCGTACGAGAAGGAGTACTTTCGGAAAGACGGCAGTCGTGCGCCCGTGCTCGTCGGCTCAACGAGCTTTGATGAAGCCCGCAAACAGGGTGTCGCCTTCGTGCTCGATCTGACCGAGCGCAAGCGGGCCGAAGAGGCATTGCGCTCGATGCAGATGCAACTGGCCCACGCAAACCGTGTCGCCACCATGGGGCAACTCACAGCTTCGATTGCCCATGAAGTGAACCAGCCCATTGCGGCGACGGTCACCAACGCCGATGCGGCGCTGCGCTGGCTCGGCCATCGACCACCGGAACTGGATGAAGCACGCGAGGCGGTTACGCGCATTGTCACCGATGGCCATCGCGCGGGCGAGGTCCTTGGCCGGATCCGTGCCTTTATCAATAAGGCACCGCCCCAGAACGATCGCTTGAACATCAACGAGGCGATACGCGAGGTGATTGAGCTCACCCGTGGTGAAATCGTGAGGAACGATGTCTCGGTGCGGACGGACCTCGCGGACGGTTTGCCGCTCATTTACGGTGACCGGGTCCAGTTGCAGCAAGTACTCTTGAACCTGATCATCAACGCCGTCGAGGCCATGACCGACGTCAGCAAGGCAGCGCGAGAGCTGTTGATCAGGTCCGAGGAAGGTGAGGCGGGCTACGTGCTCGTCACGGTGCGGGATTCGGGGCCGGGCCTGGACCCGAAGCATATGGACCGCCTGTTCGAGACCTTCTACACGACCAAGGCCAGCGGGATGGGCATGGGTCTACCCATCTCCCGTTCGATCATCGAGGCGCACGGGGGGCGGCTGTGGGCTTGCACGAATGAACCAGGGGGTGCCGCCTTTCAGTTCACCCTGCCTGACGGACGACACGAGGCCGTTCGCCCCGAGCACGGCTGGCCGAATGCCATGGTATGACGACTACCTGTTTGATTCCGGCTCGTCCGGCTCAGGCATGTCTTATCCGTTATCGGATACTGGGTTACTGAGCCGTGGCGGGCGTTCGGCGGCGTCGAGCGCAGGTTCTACCTCCAATGGAAGAACGGTCCTCCTGGCGTCGAGATCCTGGCCGCGGCCTTCCTTGGCAAACGAGATGGCAATTAAGGAAACGATGCCGCAGAGACCTACGAAAATGGCGATTGGGACATAGGAACCGTGAAAGGCAACCAGGAGCGCCGTAGCGATAAGTGGGAGTGGACCACCAACCAGTGCGGTTCCGAGCTGGTAACCCAGCGAAATACCTGTGTATCGAACTTCCGGCGGGAAATTCTCGGCAAACAACGGACCCATTACAGCGCCGACCATGGGATAGATGACGGCGAAGCCCACAACGATGGCCAGGTACAGCAACGCGATCGATCTTTGATGAACGAGCCAGAAGAAGGGTAGAACGAAGGCCATACTAGCGAGGGCGCCGATAATAAAAATCTTCTTCCGGCCGATTCGGTCGGAAATCCACGCGCTGAAGAGGACCATCGGAGCAGATAAAAGCGAGGCAACCAACACTGCATTGAGCGTATCGGTCCGCTCGAAGCCGAGGCCGATCGTGTAGGAAATCGAGAACACTGCGAAGATATAGAAGACCGAGGTTTCGATGAACTTCGCCCCGATGGTCATCAGCACTGCCCGCCAGTGGAATTTGATGGTTTCCAGCAATGGAACCTTGTTCGCGCTCTCGCTCGCAAGGACCTTCTTGAAGGACGGAGTTTCATCGACCGAGCGGCGAATCCAAAAAGCGATGATGACCAGGACGAAGGACAGAATGAACGGAATCCGCCAGCCGACCCTGAGAAACTCCTCTTTCGAGAAGATCGCGCTCGCCTCCGATGCTGCCAGCGAACCCAAAGCAAGGCCCAGCATGGTTCCGACTTGCGGGACCGCGCCGAAAAGGCCCCGGTATTTCTTGGGCGCGTACTCCACCGCCAGCAGGACGCCTCCGCCCCATTCACCCCCAAGCGCGACTCCCTGAATGACGCGCAGTACTGTCAAGAGGATAGGAGCCCAGACACCGATGGCGTTGTAATCGGGCAAAAGTCCCATAGCCAGGGTGCTGCCGCCCATGAGCGAGAGCGTCATGACTAGCGTTTTCTTGCGGCCGATCCTGTCGCCGATATGACTGAAGACGATGCCGCCGATGGGGCGCATCGCGAACGCCAGCGCAAATGAAGCGAACGAGAGCATCAATGCGATCGACGGATCGTGGGCGGGAAAGAACAAGGGGCCAAAAACGATCGCCGCCATGGTTCCGTAAAGGATGAAGTCGTACCATTCGATGGTGCTACCGATCCCGCTGGCCAACAGCGCCCGCACTCGCGTGCCGCGATCAATTGTCTCGACATCTCTGATATCGGTTGGGTAAGTCATCGGAATCCGTTTTTTTGCCGTGAGTTAAAGTGAATGCGTGACAATCGTTTCGCTAAGATGCGCATGAGTCGAAGTGAGTCCACTGCCTGTACACTCCCTACGGCAACCGGAAGACCGCCACCGACGAGCGCAAATCGCTGGTTTGCGTTTCGAGTGAGCTCGCGGCCGCGGCAGCCTGCTCGACGAGCGCCGCGTTCTGCTGTGTTACCGAGTCCATCTGCGTGACAGCCTTGCTGACCTGGCCGATACCATTGCTCTGCTCGATCGACGCCGCGGCGATCTCGCCCATGATGTCGGTGACACGCTGCACCGATCGTGTGATCTCGTCCATTGTCAGACCGGCCGCGTTGACGAACTCGGCGCCGGCTCGCACGCGTTCCACGGAGTCCTGAATGAGCCCCTTGATCTCTTTCGAGGCCGACGACGAGCGCTGCGCGAGCGAGCGTACTTCACTCGCAACGACGGCGAACCCCCGGCCCTGCTCGCCCGCGCGAGCGGCTTCGACGGCAGCATTGAGCGCGAGGATGTTGGTCTGGAACGCGACGCTTTCGATCATGCCGACGATATCGGCAATTTTGTCCGAGCTCGCTCGGATGCCGTTCATCGTATCGATGACCTGCGAGATGACGCCGCTGCCGCGCTGCGCGACCTGTACCGCCTGCGCGGCGACCTGACTTGCCTGACGGGTGTTGTCGGCGTTCTGATTGACTGTCGAGGTGAGCTCTTCCATGGTCGCAGCTGTTTCCTGCAATGCCGCCGCCTGCTCCTCCGTGCGCTGCGAGAGGTCCCGGTTGCCGGCGGCGATTTGGCCCGTTGCCGATGCGATCGACTCGGCCGACGTCGTAATCGTGCGGATTGTCTCCGTCAGTTGATCCTGCATCCGCTTCATCGAGTAGAGCAGGCTCCTGCGGTCGCTCGGCGCGGTCTTGACGATGACGGTGAGGTCGTTGTTCGCAACACGCGTCGCGATCTCGGTCGCGTAACCGGGCTCGCCGCCGAGCGAGCGCAGAATGCCGCGATTGAGCAAGATCACTACGAGGCTTAGCAAAGCGCCGACCACGACAAGCAAACCGACGCTCTCGTACAAGGATGTTTGGAAAGCAGCGTTAATATCGTCGAGATAGACACCCGTCAGAATAATCCAGCCCCACGGGCGATAGGTGTCCTCATACGTGATCTTCGGGAAGACGCCGCTTACACCAGGCTTCGAAAACCCTATACGAGTGAAGCCTTTGCCCTCTCGGTTCACGATATCGATGGCGACCTGGAAGGTGAGTACGCCATTCGGGTCCTTGAACTCTCTCACGTCCCGGCCCTGGATCTCCGGATAGATTGGATGCATCAGAACGTGCTTCGAGTCGATGATCGTGAAGTAGCCGTCAGAGCCCGCGTAGCGCATGCGGCGCACGGCCTCCGCGGCCTTCTTTTTCGCCTCGTCGACCGTGATCGTTCCGGCAGCAGCCTGATCGGCGAACGTCTTGACGACTGCAATGGCGAGTTCCGTGGCATGCACTAGATCGGCTTTTCTTTCTTCTAGACGAACGTCTCGAGTGCTATAGGCCTCGATCACCGAGAGTCCGGCGAAGCACAGAAGACAGAGAACCAGCGGCAGCCAGAGTTTTTGCGAAAAAGACAACTTGATCACCTAAATCTCCTGATTGGGTTGCGCAAGCGTGCAGCTTTAGTGGTCAGCAAGGGATGACAGCTCGAAACACAGATAGCCAATCTGCCTTCAAGGCGACAACGAACCATCCTTTGCCTGGTGCTTTGTCGAGCGCCTTATCGAGCTTGCCATTTTCGACGCTTAGTCATGGGCATACTCTCTCGCCGAAACGGACACCAGGGACCCCGTGCCAATGTAAATCGCTCCGTCAGAAGCGCGTCCTTATCCCGGCGATGACCTGCGTTTCCGAATTGGAGGTTGAGGCAGCCGTGGAGAAAATCTGCGCGTATTGCGCTGCACCGCCGGCGCGCTGGTAAAGGCCAACGAGATACACATCCGTACGGGGGCTAAACGAATAATCGATCCCCAGATTGACCTCGTTATAGTGCGGCTTTTCCGAGTCTGAATATTCACCCGTCGTATAGATGTACCCTACGCCGACGAGGAGACTTGGAGTGATGTTGTGAGTCAGCGATATCTCGGCGTTCTGCAGCCGAAGGCCAGTCGTATCCAGGTAGTCGAACAGCACATTCGTGTAGGCGAGGGTAGCTCGCACGATTCCGAAATCGTATCCCGCCCCGATGCCAAAAATTCGCTGCGTCTCGACGCCTGAACCACCTTGGCTCGTCGTAAACGGGGAAGTGAATCCGTAGTTGTCGCTGATGGCCCCCGAAGAATTGTCCGGCGCAGCGGGGTGGTTGAATTGCGACATCGCGACCGCTACTTTAAAGGGTCCGCGCACATAGGTGCTGCCGGCACTGAAAGCGCTGTTGTTCGAAAAGGCCCCGGCCTGATTCGAGAAAGCGTATTGCCCGGCGAACGAAAGACCATCGATAACTGGAGACTCATAGCGAACCGAATTCTGTAACCGCACCGCATCGTATATGTTGTCGTTGTCACCGATGTGCGCACCGTAGGTCGCAAACTGAACTGCGGACTCCGTCCAGTTCAACTGCTTGGTCATCTCGTCATACTGACGGCCCATTGTGATCGTACCCAGTTCCTTGTCCGCGATTCCGACCCACGCCTGGCGACCGAACAACCGCCCCCCCTGAGATGCGGAACCATTCGTGACCGAGAATCCGTTTTCCAGATCGAAGATAGCCGATCGCCCGCCGCCCAGATCCTCCTGTCCCTTCAAACCAAAGCGAGACGGTTGCTGGGGCCCGCTCTGCATCTGATAGAGAGGCTTGCCGCCCGCATTGGACGAATAGCTCATTCCGACCGAGATCAGCCCATATAAGGTCACGCTGCTTTGCGCGCGGGCGTGAGGCGCGGCGGCGATCAGTGACGCGAGGATTGCAAAAGTAAGAATGTAGCGAGTGGGCAGCAATGAGGTGTAGTTTTTGATTTTCATTAGCTATTCTAAGTTTTTTTAAATTTTTTCTACTGGTCTTGATTGTCAGTCCGGAAGTAGCTTGTCCACCAATGGCGTACCCCGACGATTGTTTTGTTTTGTTTCGCTTTGCGTCGCTTCGGCTGCGCCGGACCTGCATTGCAGGACCGGCACCGTCCCCCGTTGCGTGCAGGCACCTCAGACCGGGATCTTCTTCTCGTAGTTGATGCACATCGAGCAGAGCAGCAGACCGATACCGGCACCGGTGAAGACCATCATTGCGAGGAAGTATGAGCCGGTCAGCTGCACGATCATGCCGACCGCGAGCGGGACGGCTACCCCGCCGATATTGCCGCCGAGATTCATCAAGCCGCCGAGCAGGCCGACTCTGTCGCGCGTCCCGATGAGCGAGGGAATGCTCCAGTAGAGGCCGGTCCAGCGTTGGAAGAACAACGTGAGCGACAACAGTACGACCGTCAGCGCGGGCCCGCTTGCGTAGGCAACTGAGAATACGGCGAGGGTAACGACAATCGAGGCGAAAGCGAGCAAGGTGCGCATCACCTTGTTCGGCGACCCGCCGGCACTTTTCCATTTATCGGATAGAAAGCCGCCGACCAGTTCGCCAACGAATCCCGAGAGGAAAATGATGAAGCTCGCCCCGCCCATCTGCTGGATATTGAAGCCGTGTACCTTGCTCAGGTAATTCGGCATCCAGGTCAACAAGCCGTAGAACACGACGTTCGCACACATATAGCCGAAGAACATGAGCCATACGGTCCGGTACTTGAACAGGTGGAGCCTCTTGCCGCTAACCTGGGTCGGCTCGCTCTCGTTTTCGATCGCCCGGGCCTGCTCGATATAGGTGGCCTCCGCTTCATTGACGCCGCGATGCTCGCGCGGGCTGTTGCGAATGAAGTGCCACGCGTAGAACCCGACCAGCACCGTGCCGACGCCGGCCACGATGAACGCCAGGCGCCACGATCCCAGCAAGGTGATCAACGAGGTAATCAATATCGCGCCGACCGCCGCGCCCAACGGAGCGCCACCGTCCAGCAACGTTGCGCCGCGGCCGCGTTCGTTCTGCGTCAGCCAGATCCCGTTCAGCTTGCCGCCGGACGGATAGATCGGAGCCTCGGCCGCACCCAATCCGAACCGGGTCAGCAGCAACGTGGTGGCGTTGGTGGCCAGGCCCGCGATTGCCTGGAACCCACCCCAGAGGACCGCAGCGGCGGCGATCACGATGCGCGGCTTGAAACGGTCAACCAGCATGCCTCCGGGCACCTGCATCAATGCATAGGTCCAGAAGAACGAGCTAAAAATCAAGCCCTGCAACGCCGGCTTTATGTTGAAATCCCTCGAGATTAGCGGCATCGCGACCGATAGCGAGGCGCGATCGATATAGTTGATCGCGACCAGCCCCAGCAATACGATAAAGATTTTCCACCTTACCGCTGTCTTGGTCTGAACGGCGACATTCTCGACAGGTATGCTCATGGTCTCCCCTTATATTGTGTGTAGTCCTACAGAATGATCGATAGGCCGCACACAATCTTTGTGTGAACGGCCAACTCCGGTAGCGACTACTTATTAAAAGGACGCCCAGTTGCTTTGCTGCAAGATGGTGCGGACCTGATCGGCTGCGCTTTGCAACGCCGCGACGTCAGCGTCGGTCCACTTGCGCGTGCTCGGCACGTAATGGACCGAGATCCATCCGATCACCTCGCCATTGGCCGCCTCGAGGCCGACCAGCATCTGTGCCTTGACACCATAGACTTCCATCAGCGCCTTCGGCGGCTTTACCTCCGCGTTCGCACAGTCGTCCTGGGCCAACGGCTTGCGAGTCGCGGTGAGCCACTGCACGGTCGCGAGGCTGCGCTGATTCAACGAGGTATTCAGTTTCAGCTCGGGGATGCCCGGCGCGACCGATTCAGCGCAGACCCTGTCGACATTGCAGTTGTGCTCGGGAATGTCGATGCGCAATGTGGTGCGGCTGCCGCCGGTCACTTCGCGCAGGGTGGCCATGACACGCTCAAGCTCGGCAAGCACGGGACTGGCCCTGAGCAATTTGCCAAAGCCATGGAGCGGCACGTCGATCGACGTCATCTTCAGCGCTTTCCACAACGTTACCGCGATGCTGTCGAAAATCGGCTTGCCGAGTTCCGCCTCCATCTCGTCGACCACGGTGGTCGCCGGCAAATTGGTGCAGGCGACGACGATGCACTCGGCATCGGGCGAATCCGCATCGCGCAGCAACTGCTTGATCCGCTCAAATGGCGTATTGCCGATCACGACGTTTTGGGTTTGATCGAGCCTGGCGGTGTTGACCACGGTGAACCCCTGGTTGCCATAAGTCTCGACGATCTTGCGAGTCGGTTCCTCGACGTACGGCACCGCCAGCGCGAAGCGCTTGATGCCATATTGCTTCAACACGTCGATCTGGGCCAGTGAAGAGGTGGACGCCGGCACTCCCGTGACTCGGCTGATTTCTTCGCACAAGCTGACGTCGGCTTCGAACCCCTTGCCGGTCCAGCTGCCAGAGGTGCCGTTCCACAGGATAGCGTCCATACCGCCGTCGCTCAGGAGCGCCGCCGCATCCACCATTTTCTGCGTCTGAAACTGGTTGACGTCCTTGCTGTCGAGCGTCAGCGACGTCACAGGAACCCGACTGAAATGCGTCGAGATCCGCGAGCTGATCTGGTCGGTCATTCCCATCGTCATCGGCTCCAATGCCGTATTCGACGACGGCGTGATAAAACCGACCTTCTTCACATCTGCAAGACTCGCCAGCTGTTTCGTTTGCTTTCCCATCAGCGTTCCTTGATCAGGTTAATTGCCAAGCTCGCCGCATTGTAGTGTCTATAGGTTGCTAGCTAATCGGTCGGTTCGTGAAAACATAAGACACAAAATGTGAACGATCAGAGTTTGCGCTCAGATTTTTTAGCTGGTATGAATGGTGCCCCCGCGCGTGCCGGCGACCGGCCATGACAGGGCTTCAAACGTTATTTGCGAGCCATTCCTCGAGGAATTGCACGCATACGCGCACCTTGGCTGACGTCGACAGCCGGGATGGATAAACAGCCCATACATTGGCATCCTGCTGATATTCGGGCAGCACGCGGCTGAGTTCGCCGCGTTTCAAACTGGGCCCGACGTCCCACATCGAGCGCAGGATGATCCCGTGTCCGTCGATTGCCCAGCGATGCGCGATCTCGCCGTTATTTGCGGAAAGCGGTCCGCTGATGCGCACCGTTTCTGCGCCGTTGGAGCCTTCCAGCTTCCAGCGGCCGAACTCCTGATCGCGCTCGCGGATGACGATGCATTTATGTTGTGCCAGGTCGGCGAGGCGCGCCGGAGTTCCCCACTGCTCTAGATAGCTCGACGACGCGCATAGTACGCGTGCGTTGCGGGCGATCAGCTTCGTAATAAGACTCTCCTCATGCACCGCGCCGATCCGGATGTCTAGATCGAACCCCTCGCGCACCAGGTCGACGGGCCGGTCGAGCAGCTCCAACTGAAATTCGAGTTCCGGGTAATGCTGCGCCATTGCCGACACCGCGCGCGACACATGATTACGGCCGAAACCTGAACTAGTACAGACGCGCAGTAGTCCGCGAGGCACAATCTTCGAGGACGAAATCGCCTCGGCCATGTGCTCGGCATCCTCCAGGATGCGCTGTGCCCACTGATAGACGATATGTCCGCTCTCGGTAACCGAAACCTTCCGCGTGGTGCGATGTAGTAGTCGCGCCTGGAGCATGCTCTCGAGCACAGCGATGCGTTTGCTGATCAAGGCTTTGGACACGCCCATTTCAAGTGCGGAGGCGGCGAAGCTCTGCTTACGCACGACCATGCAGAACAGGCGCAGGTCTTCCATCGATGGGAGATTGTTCACTTTTTGTAGTCGATTGGATCACGCAAGCGATCACTATATCGCGAAGCGTGCGCGCTATGATTCGCCTCGGTAAGGCTTCGTTGGTTCCGGTAAGCCCATTGCAAGACGAGAGAGTCAATGAAAACACACAAGATTGCGGTTATCGCCGGGGATGGCATCGGCAAGGAAGTGATGCCGGAGGGCATGCGCGTGGTCGAAGCGGCGGCACGTCGGTTCGGCATCAACCTCGAATTCACCACGATGGATTGGGCCAACTGCGATTACTACGCACAGCACGGCGAAATGATGCCGCACGACTGGTTCGACCAGTTGATGCAGTTCGAGGCGATCTTTTTCGGCGCGGTCGGCTGGCCCGCGACCGTGCCGGACCATATCTCGCTGTGGGGTTCGCTACTGCGCTTCCGGCGCGATTTTTCGCAATACGTGAACTTGCGTCCGGTGCGCCTGATGCCCGGCGTGCCGTGTCCTCTGGCAGGGCGCAAGCCGGGCGACATCGACTTCTATGTGGTGCGCGAAAACACCGAAGGAGAATATTCGTCGGTCGGTGGCCGCATGTTCGAAGGGACCGACCGCGAGTTCGTGGTTCAGGAAACTGTCTTTACGCGCCAGGGCGTCGACCGGATTCTCGATTTTGCTTTCGATCTCGCTCAGAGCCGGCCGAAAAAGCATCTGACCTCGGCGACGAAGTCGAATGGCATCTCGATCACGATGCCGTATTGGGACGAACGCGTCGAGGCGATGGCGAAGTGCTATCCGGACGTGCACTGGGACAAATATCACATCGATATCTTGTCCGCGCGGTTCGTGCTGAGCCCGGAGCGCTTTGATGTCGTCGTCGCCTCGAATCTGTTCGGCGATATCCTTTCGGACCTGGGCCCTGCCTGCGCCGGCACCATCGGCATCGCGCCGTCGGCGAACCTGAACCCGGATCGCCGGTTCCCGTCGCTATTCGAGCCGGTTCACGGCTCGGCGCCCGACATCTACGGCAAAAATATTGCCAATCCGATCGCGATGATCTGGTCAGGTGCGATGATGCTCGATTTCCTCGGCAACGGAAGCGGTGTCTACCGCGAGGCGCATGATGCGATCATCCATGCAATCGAAACGGTACTGGTCGAAGGACCGCGCACCCCGGATCTCGGCGGCACAGCCGATACTACCGGCGTCGGCAAGGCCATCGCCGCCGCATTGGAACAATGACGTTCATATCGTCTTCCCCGTTTGAAGCGCTCACGGCGGCGGAGCTCGGCCGCCTGTTGCATGATCGCAAAGTCGAACCGCGCGAGCTGACCGACTACTTCGTCGAGCGTATCGAGAGGGGGAAAAACTCGGGCGTCTTTACGTCCACCTGCTTCGAACGGGCGCGACGCGAGGCGGCGCAAAGCGCGGCTCGCTATCGAGCCGGTCGGCCTCTTGGTCCGCTTGATGGCGTCCCCGTCGCATGGAAAGACCTGATCGATATCGAAGGTCTCGCGACCACCGCTGGGTCAGCCGTCTATCGGGACGCGCCACCAGCGCAGCATGATGCGCCGATCGTGCGCCATCTCGCCGCCGCGGGTATGGTGACGCTCGGCAAAACCAATCTGTCTGAATTCGCCTACTCCGCGCTCGGGCTTAATCCGCATTTCGGCACGCCGTTGAATCCGCGCGCAAGCGACATGCCGCGCGTGCCCGGAGGCTCGTCCTCAGGCTCCGCTGTGGCCGTCGCCGCAGGACTCGTGCCGGTCTCAATCGGCACCGATACGGGCGGCTCTGTGCGCACGCCCGCGGCATTCAATGGCGTGGTCGGCTTCAAGACCTCCGAGCAATGGATCGACACCGACGGTGTATTCCCGCTGTCGCGCACGCTCGACACGATCGGCGTGTTCGCGCACGACGTCGCCGATTGCTATTTGCTCGACTTTGCATTGCGCGGCCTTAAGGCCCCATCGCTCGCACCCGACGCGACGTCGTTGGCATCGCTGACGTTGGTCGCTCCGGAAAACGCGATACTCGATGAGGTTGAGCCAGAAGTGCGGCGCAACTTCGTCGCTTCGCTTGAGCGAGCGGCGGCCGCCGGTGTGCAAGTGCGCTGGCAACCTGTCCCGGAGCTTACGCAGGTGCGCGAGTTGATCGCGCGTCACGGCAATATTGCTGCAGCCGAGGGTTATCAATCGCATCGCGAACTGCTCGAGAGCCCGCGCCATGCGCAAATCGATGTGACCGTCTATAAGCGGATGATGGGCGGCAAGACGATGTCGGCAGAGGACTTCGACGCATTGCAGCGTGGCCGCGTCGCCTTGCAGCGCTCGCTATGGGCTACGCTCGGCGACGCGCTGCTCGTGATGCCGACGGTGCCGCACGTCGCGCCGCCGATTGCGCCGCTTGCGGCCGATCCCGACGTGTTCGCCCGTGTGAACCTGAAGACGATCTGCAATACGTTGCTTGGCAATATGCTCAATACTTGCGGGCTTGCGTTGCCGAACGGCTTGGGCGCCGCGCAGATGCCGACCAGCCTGTTGCTCAGCGCGCCGGCCACGCACGAAGCGCGACTGCTTCGCGCCGGTGTCGGGCTCGCGCCGATCATCGCAGGCGAGAATCCGTGAAGACGCTCGCAATGGGACTTGTACCCCTGTGTCGATATGAGTCGGTTGCATCCGACTGCAGCCCGCCATAGACCCACTTCGGCATCGCGTCGATTCGCTACACCATGATGAATCCTCGCCGCATACCGAGCATCACCGCTTCAGTGCGGTTGCTTGCGCCCAGTTTGCCGAAAATCGAGGAGAGGTGGGATTTCACCGTGTTGTCCGAGATATCGAGTTGCCGAGCGATCTCCTTGTTGACGAGTCCGTCGGCGAGCATCGTCAGTACTTCGATCTCGCGCAAGGTCAGGGCTTCGAAGGGCATTTCGGGCGCCGTCTGCCGGGGCAGTTTACGTGCGGCCAGCAGTCGCGCGAGGATCTCCGGCGACATCACGTCAAGGCCCGCGGCCACGGCTTCGATCGATGCGACGATTTCGCCTGGCATCGCGTTGCGCAGCACGATCGCCATCGCATCACCCGGCAATGCATCCAGGATCCAGTCGCCATCCGCCTCGTCGATCAACAGGACGAGCGCCGATGGCGCGTGCCCTGCGTCCAGTCCATCTTGGGGTGCGTTGCTGGCCGCGGGCTCCACGTCGATCACGATCACATCCGGTACTGAACCGGCAAGACGGTCGGCTAGCATTTCGGCGTCCGCTGCGCTGGCCACGAATCTGAGTGCCGGACTGGTCTCGACAAGCGCTTGCAGGCTTGCGCGCACCTGCGGCGAATCCGCAATGACCGCGACCTGGACTGCGCCCATCTGTGCCATCTGGCCATCCGACATTTGACCGTTTCCCGGCGTTCACCTGCATGAATCCCGTTGTGGGCGTTCGCCGACGGTGACCGAGCACTCGGTGCGTTCGCCGCCCCGGATCAGCCCGATTTTCAAGGGCTGTCCGATGCTTACGGAGCCAAGTGCGGTTTGCACGTCGTCCATGTCGCGGCACGGCTTGCCGTCCAGTTCGATCAGCACATCGCCCAGGAGCACGCCCGCCACCTCGGCGGGACCGCCCGGCGCGAGCGAATTGACCAGCAATCCGCGGTTGGAAGACAGGTTCATTTTCTTGATCCACGCATCCGACAGGGTCACCTGCTGAGTGCCGACGCCAAGGTAGCCCCGTGAGACTCGCCCGGTAGCCAGCAATTCGTCCGTGACGCGCTCCACGGTCATCCCGGGAATCACGATACCGAAGCCACGCGCCAGCGCCGATGTGCAGATGCCCATGACCCGCCCGCGCGCATCCGCGACGGCTGCGCCGGAGAAACCCGGGTGCAGGCCGCCATCCAGTCGCACGAAGGAATCGAGCCGACCGCCGCGCCAAGTGCGCCAGGGACCGCCAGCGCTGCCGACCACGCCGAAATCGGCACTGGTGCCAAACTCATCTGCCCGCGCGACCGCGAGCACAAGATGACCCGCCTTGAGCGAGCGGGCATCGCCGGACTCGACGGGGTCCAGGTCCACGCCGTCCAGTTTCAGCACGGCGACGTCGGTGCTCGTATCCCGCCCCGCCAGGACCGCGGCGGCTACACGGCCATCGGGCAGGGTGAGCTCGATTCCTTCCTCGCGTCTGAGCGTGTGCGCAGCGGTGACAACGATGCCATGCCGCCAGACTACTCCACTTGACGGAATGCGACGCCGACCGTGTACCGCGACGACGCTTTGTCCGACGCGCTCGACGATTGCCGCCAGATTGGCGGATAGCTCCAGCAACGGATTTGCGCTTGACGATGTATTTTCCATGTGAAGTCTCCGGTCATTTGCGACGCGACCTGCTCGCGCCTGACACCGCCCATTGCACACGGATCCTGTGTTAGTGAGTGGCGACGGGCGGATTCAGAATGACAGAACGTCAAGGGACGCACACCACCCGAACGGGTAGTTGGCTGGAGGTAGCCGGTACATCGCGTAGCGCGCCAGTTGCGTCAGCACCTCGGACGCCTGCTTCCCCTAAGCAGCCTTTACCGCCGTTATCGGCATCAGTCATCGGTCCAGTTGAGCCAACGTGAAGCGGAAAAGGGAACTTTGCGATAGGTGAGGACTTAAGGAGGGTTGCCGCCGATGGACGCCGAGGCTGATGCGAGTAAGCTCACATGGCGGAGTCCGGATGGCGCCCTAATTCTGCTGATGAGGGAAAACGCGACCGGGTGGTTCACCATCGGCGTCTGACGGAACTGTCGGATCGGCGGCTGGGGTTGCCATGACACTCGATACTGGAATGAACGATCGCTCTTCGTACCGTGCCTACCAAATGTTGCACTCAGACACGAAGGCCGACCGGATCGTCAGATCGCGCTCGATTGCCAAAATCTTGTCCGGGGGAGGCATTGGCTTGGCGCTCGCGACCTGGCTGTGTTTCGGATTTGATGTCGGCTTGACGGTCGCGGCGTTTGTCTATCTGATTGAGATCTTGCTGCTGTCTCTATTGGACTGCCTCGTTTGCTCAGCCATCTTCTCGGTGATTGCTGTTGGCTGCCTCGAATTTTTCTTTGCGCCACCGATCTTCAGCTTCCGAGTAGATAGCGTGCAGAATGTCGCAGCATTGCTTGCTTTCCTCACCACATCCCTTGTTGTTACCTCGCTCGTGCACCGGGCTCGTCGACTTAGTGAAGTCCATCGGAAGCAGGCGCAGCTTCTCGACCTCACCCACGATTGCGTGATGGTTCGAGATATGGAAGACGTGATTACCTATTGGAACAACGGTGCCGAAGCGCTTTACGGATGGAAGAAGGAAGAGGTGCTAGGAAAGGTTGCTCACTCCGTCCTGCGCACGCGTTTTCCCGTGACGCTCGGAGATATCAAGGAATCTCTGTCTGCAACGGGCCGCTGGGAGGGGGAATTGATCAATGCCCGGCGAGACGGGTTAGAAGCCGCAGTGGCAACCCGCTGGGCGCTGCTGCGAAATGATCAGGGTCGACCGATCGCGACGCTCGAAACGAGCACGGATATTACTGAACGCAAGCGGAAGGAAGAAGCGCTGCAGCAGGTGACTCGTTTGACGACGGTTGGGGAATTGGGTGCATCGTTGGCTCACGAACTTGCGCAGCCGCTTTGCGCGATCTCCGCTGACACCACAGCGTCTCTACGATGGCTCGACCGGGACACGCCCAACTTGGAGGAGGCACTGCCCGGCCTACGACGTGTCGTTTGTGAAAGCAAACGCTTGACGGAACTGTTCTTGCGCGTGCGCATGCTAGCCAAGCGGACCCCCCCACAGATGACGCGACTCGAGATCAACGAGGTGGTCAACGACGTTCTCCCCCTCGTGCAACGTGAGGTCTTGAATCACAGCGTTACGTTGAGGACGAAGCTTGCGACAGGCCTGCCCGTCGTCCTCGGTGATCGGATCCAGTTGGCGCAAGTGATGACTAACCTGATCATGAATGGCATCCAGGCGATGGACAGCGTTGAGGATCGGGCTCGCGAGCTCTTGATAGAGTTGCGGCGCAGCGACGAGGGCAGTGTGATTGTCGCGGTGCAAGATTCGGGAAAGGGGATTGATGCCGAGAACGCCAGCAAGCTCTTTGAGGCTTTCTTCACCACGAAGCCTCAGGGCATGGGGGTTGGGTTGTCGATATGCCGTTCAATTGTTCGAGCTCACGGCGGAGAGCTGCGTGTGATGAACAATGCCGGATACGGCGCAAGGTTCGAGTTCAGTCTTCCATTCGAACGAGATGCGTAGATTTTTGACAATCGCCGTCGAAAAATGCATTTTGGATCGCCGTGGGACCATGGTCGGCCAGTTGCGGTCCTAGGTCCGCACGTCTATGAAGACGTTTGACCGTCGCTTGACTGTGTGGAACCGGCCGAGCCAAATCCGCTGCAGTTTTACTGCCAAGGGGCAGATACGCGGGGATACGACATCGTCGCCCTGGGCGATAACTAGCGTTACAAAAGTATCATTGAATATGACGGGCAACGGGCTAGTCTTCAAATTCCTAGAGAAGTGCGGTGTGGTGAGGAATCCTACGGGATAAAACGTTCTCTGGGGCGGAAGCTATCTTGTTCGTCTGGATCTGTTGTGTAGCAGCTTGCTTACAAAGCAACGCGCCAAAGACGGTTGCAGTCTATCGGACTGCTTCTATGTTGCACGGAACTAGCCACCTACCTGCGTCCTAACCCCGAGGAATTGAACGCTTCGATAGGTTTCCTGTTTCGATTTTATTTAGTATTCCACACCGATCGAATAGGCATCCAAGGTGTAGCGGGCGGTTTGTGAGTTAGCTCGATCTCCATAGCCGCCTTGTGAGCCGTGGACCTGTCTGTTCTCCCAACGGGCAGTTGTCGCAGTCCTGCGTGGATAGATCTTCCAGGAGCGCCTTGCAATGAGCGGGTAATCGCGACTTGCCCTAAATTGTAACCAACTGGAGTATCAGCATGGAACAGAATAGAGACAACTCAATTCAAAGCACGGTCCAGTTAGCAGTCGCGCTTGGCCGGCTGCACGACGTGGCGTCTCAGCTGGTTAACGCTGGCCCTAGAGATCGGGACGACACTATAACGGTGTCCCGGCAAGCATTTAACCGCCTGCAAGATCAAATCGAGCAGAACGAACAGCTGTATGGGCTCCCCCGCGACGCGGATCAGGGCCGGCAGCGGGATCAAGAGTGGCAGGGCCGGCAGCGCGGACAGCAGGGGGCGGAGCGCCAACAGGCTGGTAGCCGCGATAGCCGCGATGTCCACTAGTGTCTGAGGGCGGGCAGTAGGAGCGGGAAAGCTGCGCTCTCCAGGGAGTTGACACGTTGGGAATCAGCGAGGTGAACTACAGGGCGCACGTCAGTCCAACCGGTGATGGGCCGTGGTCTACCCATCACCTACTGGAGTTTCAGCATGGAACAGAACAGAGACAGCTTACTTCAAAGCACGGTCCAGTTGGCTGTCGCGTTCGGCCGCCTGCACGAGTTGGCGTCTCAGGTGGTCGCCGCCCCTAGGGACCGGGACGACACAGTGTCCCAGGAAGCATTCAAGCGTCTGCAAGACCATCTTGAACAGATCGAACAGCACTATGGCCTCCTGCGACACGCGGATCAGGAGTTGCAGGCGCGACAGCGGGCGCAGGAGCCGGAAGTGCAGGGTGGGAGCCGCGGCGATATCCACTAACGCCTGAGCCCGGGCAGTAATAGAGGGTAAGGGTACGCTCTCCAATTGCGAACGCCACTTTAGTCACACACACCTTCGGAAGGCGAACGGCAGCGAGACGTTGACAGTCTCGCTGACCCGTTTCATCAGAGTAAAAGCCGAGGCGAGCACGCCGTCTGCACCGGGCGCGTAGATCCTATGAATGGCGCCAGGCCGCACTCGATGATCTGACAAGACAGCACATTCGCTTCAGTGGCATGCCGCGGCGAACCCTCGGACTTCCTCGCGCCGAACTGTCGGAACTCCATGCCTCTGAAGGCAGAGGCAGTCCTCGTGCCGGGACGATCATCGTCACCCGTGGCACCGCAGCCTCAACCAACGACTCGATCACCCGCGCCTCCTGCGCGCACGCATGGGCGCTTCGTCGCCACGTCTCGAACACTCGCTTCCTAGATACCTCGAGATATCCAATCGTATGAGCGCGTTATGCCCACGGAGGACTGTTGCGTCCGTTCGTAGAATGGTTTTCATTGGAGCGCTCGTTTATCGTGATTCCATGGACTTTGCGGTCCACAAGCGCTCGGTCTTCCGCCAGGCTGACTGCTCACCAAACTGGACTTGGCGGTAGATGCGCCACTTATCGGGAATGAAAATGTCAGCAACCCAGCGCCTTCCTTCCGAGCGCACGACGCTCCCGCTGCTGCCTCTGCGAGATGTCCTCGTTTTCCCACGTGTGGTGAGCCCGCTGTTCGTCGGTCGCCCGAAGTCCATCAAGGCTCTTGAGGTGGCGCTGGAGGGCGGCAAGCACATCATGTTTGTCGCACAAAAGACGTCGGAGAAAGACGAGCCGACCCCAGCGGACATGTACGAAGTGGGTTGCGTCGCCAACATTCTCCAGATGCTCAAGCTTCCCGACGGGACCGTGAAGGTGCTCGTCGAGGGCCTTCAGCGTGCGCGCACCCTGTCGATCGAAGACCAGGAATCG
>NZ_CADIKM010000008.1 GCF_902859895.1 Pararobbsia alpina | reverse complement strand
CGGCGGTTCCGGCGGAACGGGCGGTGCGGGCGGCGCAGGTGCGGCTGGCGGCACGGGCACGGCAACGGCCGGTGCGGGCGGTGCGGGCGGCTCGGCAACCAACGGCAGCTCAAGCACCACAGCAACGAACGGCAGTGCGACGGCGGGCGACGGCGCAGTCGGTGCGGTCGGCGGCGCAGGTGCGGCCGGCGGTACGGGCACTGGTGGTGTCGGCAATGGTGCGGCAGGTGGAGCAGGCGGTGGCGGCGGTGTAGTAACCGTCGACGCTGGCACGTTCAACATGTCGAACACCATGACCAGCGTCGGGCAATCCGCCGCTGGCATCATGATCGCCAACCAGAACAGCGGTCTGGCATCGCTGGTGCAACAGAGCGTCAACGTCCAGGCCAATCTCAACGTCGGCGGTCACTGAACCCCACGGAGGCCGTTACGCCTGAGGTAGAGGTAGTCCATCCCCGTGGGCGGGGCATCCCGCGGGGCTTTGTGCCGGAATGGAGTGGTACTGGGAGACAGGACCATGTGTTCGGTCAGATCGATTGTCGCGGCCATCGTGCCGCTGCTTGTGGGATTGTCCGGCCCGGCAGCCCACGCGCAAACCTTGCCCGACGTCACATCGTCGGACGCCACGTCGGAAAACCGCCCCGAAGCGCCGAACGACATCGGCATCGCACTGAGTGCCACAGCGCTCGACGAGCTGCGAGGCGCCAGCGGTCTCGTACAAAACGATATGGAACTCAATGGCACCGTGGCGAATACGCGTGCGGTACAGGTCGTCACAGGAAATAACGCGATCAGCGAAGGTTCGTTCTCGAACGCGAGCGGACTGCCGACGGTGATCCAGAACACCGGCGCAAACGTTCTGATCCAGAACGCGACGATCGTCAATGTTCAATTCCAGCAGTAGGTACCTCCGCGCGCTCGCGTGCGCGCTTGCGGTGGTTCCGATGCTGGCCGGCGCGGACTCGATCACGATCCAGAATCCGTCGGGCGGCCAGGAGGTCGTGCGCGTCACGAGCCTCAAGGAGGCGCGCTTCCGCGGCACCGTACGGCAGCAGTACGACTTCAGTTGCGGCTCGGCGGCCGTCGCGACGCTGCTCACGTATCAGTACGGCTACCCGATGAGCGAACAAGTTGCGTTCCAGGAGATGTTCGCCGAAGGCGACCAGCCGAAGATTCGTCAAGAAGGCTTCTCGTTGCTCGATATGAAGCGTTTTCTCGCGGCGCACGGCTTTGACGCCGACGGTTTCGAAGCGCCGCTCGAGAAGCTCGAGCAAGCTCAGTTGCCGGCCATCGCCTTGGTCTCCGAGAACGGCTATCACCACTTCGTCGTCATCAAGGGAATGCGTGATGGACGCGTGCTGGTCGGCGATCCGGCACTCGGCACTCGCGCGTTGCCGCGCGATAGCTTCGAAGCGCGCTGGGACAACAACGTGCTGTTCGTGATCCACAACCGCAAGAACAATGCGCGCTTCAACAACCCCGGCGATTGGCGCTACGCGCCCGAGGGGCCACGCTGGCTTGCGGTCCAGCGCGAAGGTTTGCAAAACGTGACCAATTCGAAGTTCGGCATCAACGATTTCTGAGGGCACCATGGACAAGCACCAACGCAACCTCGCCTGCCTGAGTCTGCTGCTCGGCTCGAGCGTGGCATGGGCGACCGTCCCGTCAGCCGAAGGACCCGGACCCGCCGAGCCGACTGCCTCATCCGAACCCGATCTGAGCTCCGGCTTGAGCGAGATCAAGCTCAGTGACGCACGGCTTGATGAAATGCGCGGCGGCTTCGATGTCGCACCGGGCCTCCATGTCGCGTTCGGCATCGAGCGCATGGTGTTCGTCAACGGCGAACTCATCGCAACGACGAGCTTCAACATTCCGAACGTCGCACAGATCACCCCCCAGCAGGCCCAAACGCTGGCAAGCGCGCTCGGCACGACGACCCTCGTCCAGAACGGGCCGGGCAACAGCTTCCAGCCGGTAGCGAACCTGGCATCGGGCGCAACGTCGGGCGCGGCCACGATCGTGCAGAACACGCTGAACAACCAGGCCATCAAGGCCTTGACGACCATCAACGCGACGGTCAACACGCTGGGCGCCTATCAGGCGCTGAACCTGCAATCGACACTGGACAGGGGGATCGCCAACGCGGTGGCCCCCCGCTAGGAGGAGGCGGAAACGCGTCGGAAGAACGACGAGGAAGTGAAAGGAGACAAGCCGGCTGGCAAACATGCGGCCAGCCCGGATAACAATAGAGAACAAGACTGAGGTCAGGCGATGAAGCAACGTCAATGGCGGCGCATCGGAGCGGCGGGAGGGTCATGTCTGATGCTGGTCAGTTCGCTCGCACATAGTCAGGCACTCGAGAACCAGGATCCCGTCACTTCGCTGCAGGAATTGCGTCGCGAGATCGACCAGCGTGCGAAAGAGTTGAACACCTTGAAACAGCAGCTCGATTCGCAGGAAGCACGCTTCCAGGCACTGACGCGGGCGCTCGACGCGAAGACACTCGAGAGCACACGCGGCGGAGCGGGACAAGGTACTGAAGCAGCCCCGCCGATCGACAGTGCGCAAAGTGCTTCGCCAGACGGAAGCGGCGGTGGTGGCAGCAACACTAATGCGAGCGGCGGTGGTGCCAACGCCAATGCAAGCGGTAGCGGCACTGCCAACGGCAACAGCAACGCGACCGGGGTCAATACAGCCAGTCCCGCCGCCGCCGCGGTGGCCGGGGCCGCCGCGAGCCAGACGGCGCCGGGTTCAGCCCCACCCGCGCAGCAACATGCCGAGCAGCCGGTCGGGCAGGCGCCCGTGCGCGACACCCGTCCGCCCGAGGTCGCGCCGCTGTTCGAACAACCGGGCGTGCTGACGCCGGCCGGCAAGCTCATCTTCGAGCCTTCGGTGCAATACGGCTATTCATCGAGCGACCGCGTCTCGCTGGTCGGCTACACCATCATCCCCGCGCTGCTGATCGGACTGATCGATGTCCGCGAGATCAAGACCACCACCCTCACGGGCACGGCGACCTTCCGCTATGGTGTGAACAACCGTTTCGAACTCGAACTGCGGATTCCCTACGCATGGACTTCGACCGATACCGTCGAACGGGAGATCTTCCAGGGGTCGGCCCAAGACGGTGTATTCAATGCAAGCGGCCATGACATCGGCGACATCGAAATGACCGCGCGCTATCAGTTCAACGACGGTGGTGCCGATCGCCTCTATTACATCGGCTGGTTACGCTTCAAGTCACGCACCGGTAGCGATCCGTTCTCGGTCGTCACCGACTGCGTCACGCGCTGCGTGGCGAACACGACGGGCACCGGGCTGCCCTTGGAGTCGCCGACCGGTTCTGGCTTCTATGCCTTGCAGCCGGGCATTACCTGGCTGCTGCCGTCCGACCCCGCTGTGTTCTTCGGCAACTTCAGTTACCTGCATAATTTCACGCGCAGCGATGTGAGCCTGACGCTGCTCAATGGCGCGCAGCAATTCGTTGGCGACGTGCATGCCGGCGATATCTTCGGCTTCAACTTCGGCATGGGCCTCGCGCTCAACGAGAAAGCCTCATTCAGCATCGGCTATGACCAGAGCATCATCTGGCCGACCACGCAAAACGGCCAGACCGTGCCGGGCTCCGTGCGTACCACCTTGGGTACCCTCCTCGTAGGCTACTCTTACACACTGAGCAAGAAGATGACCCTCAACGTTTCGGTCGGCGCGGGGCTCAC
The DNA here is from genome assembly GCF_902859895.1 of Pararobbsia alpina. Taxonomy (GTDB): domain Bacteria; phylum Pseudomonadota; class Gammaproteobacteria; order Burkholderiales; family Burkholderiaceae; genus Pararobbsia; species Pararobbsia alpina. The sequence goes on along the minus strand of NZ_CADIKM010000008.1, from coordinate 217,244 downwards.
ACGCGATACGCCGGATCTCACGGTCACGTTCAGGTTGCCGATCATGTTCTGAAAAGCAAAAAGCCCAGTCAATAAGACTGGGCTTTTTGCTTGAATCTACTGGTCGGAGCGATAGGATTCGAACCTACGACCCTCTGATCCCAAATCAGATGCGCTACCAGGCTGCGCTACGCTCCGAAGAATCTGCGATTGTATAGACACCCGAACGGCACAGTCAACGTAAATGCCAATTTCATGCAAAAACTATGCGGGGCTCGGGGCTCGGGGCTCGGGGCTTATGGCTTATGGCTTATGGCTTATGGCTTATGGCTTATGGCTTATGGCTTATGGCTTATGGCTTATGGCTCATGGCTCATGGCTCATGGCTTATGGCTTATGGCTTATGGCTTATGGCTCATGGCTCATGGCTCATGGCTCGTGGCTCGTGGCTTCCACCAGAGTCCGCTGACGGACCGCCCGCGCCCAGACAGCTGGCACGAGCGCCGCGGCCCTGCACGGCCGCGATCACACGCGCGACACATGACGGGCTTCATAATCGCCGCGCATCGCCCCTTTTCTTCACCTATGCTCCGTGCATACCCGCGTCGCATCCTTTCATGCCGCTCCCATTCATGTTCTTCCCGTCCTGCCCCAAAGCGCTACTGCAATGAACCTCATTCTCTGGCGGCACGCCGATGCCGAAGACTTGCCCGAACGCCTGGTCGAACATCATCCCGCCGATCTCCAGCGGCGCCTGACGCAGCGCGGCCACAAGCAGGCCGAGCGGGTCGGCCAATGGCTGGCCGCACGCCTCGACAAGGATGCGCTGATACTCGTGAGCCCCGCGCTACGCGCGCAGGAAACCGCCGCGGCCCTCAAGCGTGAATTCGAGACGGCACGCGAAATCGCGCCGGGAGCCGATGCCTCGGCTGTACTGGCAGCGGCCGGCTGGCCGGACGGCCGCGCGGACACGGTGGTCATCGTCGGCCATCAGCCAACCCTCGGCTGCGTGGCAAGCCTGTTGCTCGCGGGCCACGAGGCTCCGTGGAGCATCAAGAAGGCCGGGCTATGGTGGTGCTCGAACCGCAAGCGCGACGAAGAAGCGCAAGTGGTCCTTCGGGCAGTGATCAACCCGGATCTCGTCTAGCCTCGATCGATTTCCCGACCGGCTTGCCGATCGACTTCCAAATCGCCTTCCCAATCGACTTCCCAATCGCGCAACGCATACTTTTCGGCCAGGCGTGTCGAAAAGTGTCCGTTCTGCAACGCGCTTTCGTCCCGCACATTTTGTCAAAGGCTGCGGGATACCTCGCCCAGCCCCGCCAAACCTGGGCATTCAATGACAATCAGGCTACGCAACCGGGACGATTCACGGATTCGTCATGCCTTGTTCATGGAGACGTAATGGGCGGTTTTTACATTTCACCTTCAGCACAAGTCACTTTGACCACCTGAGGATACCGCCCTATGCGCGAACTGCCGACTCCGACCTTGCCGCTCGCCTCGTTTCCCGTCGACACTCGGAGGCGTCTTCCTCGTCGAGAAGACGCGGTTCCCCAGCATAATCTCAGCGTGGCTTGGGCGCATGGCGACGAAGCGCTTCGCGAAGCACAGCGCCTGCGCTACCGCGTCTTCGCCGAGGAGATGGGGGCGCAGTTGAGCGGCCCCGCCGGTCTCGACGTCGATCCTTTCGATGCCTATTGCGACCACCTGCTCGTGCGCGACCTCGAAACGCTCAAGGTCGTCGGCACCTACCGGGTGCTGCCTCCACATCGCGCCGCGCAGATCGGCCGACTCTACTCGGAAGGCGAATTCGATATCAGCCGTCTCACGCACCTGCGCCCAAAGATGGTCGAGGTCGGCCGCTCATGCGTGCACCCGGACTACCGGAGCGGCTCGGTGATCATGTCGCTGTGGGCCGGCCTGGCCGACTACATGAAGAAACACGGCTACGAGACGATGCTCGGCTGTGCGAGCGTGCCGATGGGCGACGGCGGTCACTACGCGGCGAATCTCTATTGCTCGCTGCGCGAAACCTCGATGACCGAACCCGAATACCACGCCTTCCCCCACACGCCTCTACCCGTCGACGAATTGAAGACGGGGGCCAACGTGACCGCGCCGCCGCTCGTCAAGGGGTATCTGCGCCTGGGCGCGAAGTTCTGCGGCGCACCCGCCTGGGACCCGCATTTCAATACCGCCGACTTCCTCACGCTATTCCGTCTGACGGACATCAATGCGCGCTATGCGCGGCACTTCCTAGGGTAAAGGGGCGATCCGCCCGTCGCCATGACGGGCTGCATCCAGCCGGCCCGGCGAGACGCCGCGCGCCGGCATCGGGCAATCGCAATATCGCGGAGTCGGCCACTCGCCCCCTTCGCAGTGCCGATCCTCACCCCGTTCAATCCGTATAGATCACGCGATAGCCGTAACCGATCTTTTCCCACTCAGCAGCCTCGCGCAGCAAGCTGTAATCGGTCAGCGGGTTTTCGTCGACCCAGGACTTCGGCAGGCGGATATCGAACTGCTTGCCCGCTTCCGACACCGTGATCGTGGGCAGCATCAGATCGGCGCGGCGCCGGCAGAGCAGCACCGCCAGCCGCAGGCAGAACAGCAGCCGCCATTCGACGACATGGGTCTGCGACAACTTGCCGAGCTTGCCCGCATGGCCCAGCACGAGCGCCGCGAGCCGCGCCTGATCGGTGCGCGAGAAACCCGGCATGTCGGCATTGCTCGCGATGTACGCCGAATGCTTGTGATACGCGCTATGCGAGATAGACAGGCCGATCTCGTGAAGTGCGGCCGCCCATTCGAGGAACATCCGGCTTTCGGCGCGGATTTCCTCATTCGAATCGCTGATCTGATCGTAGAAGGCAGTCGCGAGATCGGCGATGCGGCGCGACTGCGCATTATCGGCCCCATAGCGCTTCGAGAAGCCCTCCACGGTGATCGAACGCATGTCTTCATGGTGCGAGCGTCCGAGCAGGTCGTAGAGCACACCAAGCCGCAATGCGCCGTCAGTCGTGTCGGCGTATTCGATGTCCAGTTCGTCGAACACCGCGATCATGATCGCGAGGCCGCCCGGCAACACCGGGATGCGGTCCGCCTTGAGCGCGATGAGTTTTGCACGGTTGACGTTCTCCGCCTTGATGAGCGCGCGCTTCAGCTTCTCCAGTCCGCCTCGCGTGATCCCGTGAGTCACACCCGCATCGTTGAAGTTGTTCGCCTCGACGAGTTCGGCGAGCGCACGAGCCGTGCCCGACGAACCGATCGCCTGGTCCCAGCCGGCCTTGCGGTATTCGCTCGAAATGATCTGGATTTCACGGCGCGCGGCCAGTTCGGCCTGGCGCATCGTGTACTCGTCGACGTTGCCGCTAGGAAAGAAGGTCTGGCTATGACTCACGCAGCCGATATAGAGACTCTCCATGATCAACGGATCGTAGTGGCGTCCGATGATGAACTCGGTCGAGCCACCGCCGATATCGACGACGAGCCGCTTGCCCGGGATCGTCGGCACCGAATGCGCGGCACCCGCATAGATCAGGCGCGCCTCTTCGCGGCCCGCGATGACTTCAATCGGAAACCCCAGCGCACGCTCCGCCTCGCCGAGAAAATCGGACGCGTTCTTCGCGACGCGCAATGCATTGGTCGCAACCGCACGCACATGATCGGGATGAAAATCGCGCAGGCGCTCACCAAAGCGCTTGAGCGCTTCCCAGCCGCGCAACTGGGCCGGCCGGTCGAGAAACTTGTCGCGCGAGAGGCCCGCGGCCAGACGCACCGGTTCGCGTAACGCGTCGACCGGATAGATCTGGCTGCCGGCGGCACTCTCTTCGACACGACCCACGATCAGCCTGAAACTGTTGGAGCCGAGGTCGACCGAAGCCAGGAGTTTCGCGTTTTTAACCATGCGTCGAAATAGAGGGGGTCGAATAAAAAGTCGATCGCTGCGGCGTCGCGCGACGCTATGCCGTACACACGTAAAGCTTGTGACAATATAAGATCACTCGCTCGACATGATACTGTGAGACTCTTCGAAAGTCCCCCTGTCTACTCTTCTTACCGCCGCTGCCCATGCGTTACCCGCTGCTAAACCGCGAACTCGGCATTCTAAGCTTCAATGAGCGCGTGCTCGCGCAGGCAGGAGACGAATCCGTACCGCTGCTCGAGCGCCTGCGTTTTATCTGTATTACGTCGAGCAATCTCGACGAGTTTTTTGAAGTCCGCATGGCCGGACTGCAGGAGCAGATGCGCGACAACCCCGGTGCACTCGCACCGGACGGCATGTCGCTGCAGCAGGTCTACGACCAGGTCGTCGAGCGCGCGCAGAAACTCGTGCATCAGCAATATTCAATGCTCGACGATGTCGTGTTGCCGCAGCTCGAACTGGAAGGTATTGCGTTTCATAACGCCGATGGCTGGAATGAAGCCCAGACAGAATGGGCGCACGATTATTTCCTTGAAGAATTGCTACCGGTCCTGACGCCGATCGGGCTCGATCCCGCCCACCCCTTCCCTCGCGTGCTCAACAAGAGCCTGAATTTCGCGCTCGAGCTCGAAGGCAAGGATGCGTTCGGACGGCAAGCGGTGATGGGCATCGTCCAGGCGCCACGCGCACTGCCGCGGCTGATCAAGATGCCGCAGGAACTCTCAGGCTATCCGTTCGGCTTTGTCCTGCTGAGTACCTTCATGCAGCGTTTTGTGGGTGAGCTGTTCCCGCGCCTGACGGTCAAGAGCTGCAACCAGTTCCGCATCACGCGCAACAGCGAACTCTTTGTCGACGAAGACGAAATCACGAACCTGCGCATCGCCTTGCAGGGCGAACTTCCCGCGCGCCACCTCGGCGCGGCGGTGCGCCTCGAGGTCTCGGCAGAGACGCCCAAGCATATCGTGCGCCGGATGATGGACGAGTCCGGCCTTCAGGAACAGGACTGCTATCGTGTCGACGGCCCCGTCAATCTCGTGCGGCTCATGCAGTTGCCCGACCTCGTCGACCGGTCCGATCTCAAGTTCGTCCCGCATGCACCGTCGACCCCTACGGTCGTCGCGAATACGCCAAGTCTGTTCGATGCGATCGATCGCGGCGACATCTTGCTCCACCATCCGTATGAGGGCTTTCAGCCGGTACTCGATCTGCTGCTCGAAGCCGCGAACGATCCGAACGTCGTCGCGATCAAGCAAACGATCTACCGGACCGGCAGCGTCTCGCCGCTGATGGACGCGCTGATGCAGGCAGCCCGCAACGGCAAGGAAGTCACCGTTGTCGTCGAACTGCTCGCGCGCTTCGACGAAGAGACCAATATCAATTGGGCGGCCCAGCTCGAAGCCGTCGGCGCGCACGTCGTCTATGGCGTGGTCGGCCACAAGTGCCACGCGAAGATGATCCTGATCGTGCGGCGCGTGCTCCAGAATGGCAAGCCGCATCTGCGCCGCTATGCCCACTTGGGCACCGGCAACTATCATCCGCGCACAGCCCGCCTCTACACGGACTTCGGTCTCATGACCTCGGATCAGAAGACCTGCGAAGACGTTCATCACGTATTCCAGCAACTGACCGGCATCGGCGCGGAGTTGCCGCTGCACAACCTCTGGCAGTCGCCGTTCACCCTTCACCCCAAGCTCATCGACGCGATCCGCGTCGAAGCGGCGCATGCGCGCGCGGGCCGCCGCGCGCGCATCGTCGCGAAGATGAATGCGCTGCTCGAACCGACGGTGATCTATGAGCTTTACGAGGCTTCGCAGGCAGGCGTCAAGATCGACCTGATCATTCGGGGGGTGTGTTCGCTCCAACCAGGCGTGCCGGGACTGTCCGAGAACATCACGGTGCGTTCGATCGTCGGGCGCTTTCTCGAGCACCATCGTATCTACTATTTCTACGCGGGCGGCCAGGAGAATGTCTATCTGTCGAGCGCCGACTGGATGGACCGGAACTTCTTCCGCCGCGTCGAGGTGGCGTTCCAGGTGCTCGACCGCCGGCTCAAGCGGCGCGTGATCGCCGAAGGGCTCTCGGCCTTTCTCGGCGACAACCAGGCTGCCTGGGTCATGCAGAGCGACGGCCACTATCGCCGCCGACGCCCGGGCAAGACCTCGCGCAATGTACAACTGAGTCTGCTGTCGAAATTCTGCAGCGACACATCGATGACGTGATCGACCGCAAGACGGTTCGAGTGGCTTGAGCGTTCAAGGCGCTCGGATCGGCCCGGCGGCTCGTAATCGCTGGGCTTGGCCCTTAGTTGAACGCTCAGTTGGACTAAATGGGCTTCAATTCGCCTTGTCAGCCTTGGCGACCGCAGGGCTCGCCACCTTCGCCGAGAGCACCGGCCCCGTATTCACTGACGTCGCGATCGCCTGGTTTCGCACGGTGCGCGCGGCCGGGAATTTCACCGAGAACTCGCTGCCCCGCCCTTCTTCGCTTTTCACCTGCAGCACCGTATCGTGGCGCTGCAGTACGTGCTTGACGATCGCGAGGCCGAGGCCCGTGCCGCCGGTATCGCGCGAACGGCTCCGGTCAACCCGGTAGAAGCGTTCAGTGAGCCGCGGAATATGCTCGGGCGGAATACCGATACCCGTGTCGGTGACCGAGAACACCGCGGCCTCGCCCGCATCGCGCCATCGAATGCAGATCTTGCCGCCTTCCGGCGTATAGCGGATCGCATTGCTCACGAGATTCCCGAGCGCGCTCATCAGTTCGCTCTCGGCACCGATCACGGTCAGCGCGGGATCCACGTGCATCTCGATCGTATGCTTGCCGGCCGACAGGCCCTGCGCATCGTCGTGCAGTTGGCGCAGCACGGTCTTGATATCGAGCATCTGCTCGACCGGCGGCTTCGCATCGCCCTCGAGCTTGGCCAACACGAGCAGCTCATTGACGATGATCTGCATGCGCGCGCCCTGCTGCGCCATGATGTCGAGGTAGCGGTTGCGATCGGCCTCGGATAGCGGCAACTCGCGCATCGTCTCGAGAAAACCCGAGAGCACGGTCAACGGCGTCTTCAGTTCGTGCGAGACGTTCGCGACAAAATCGCGGCGCATCGAGTCCGTGCGTTCGAGTTCGGTGATGTCCTGCGTGAGGATCAGCTTGCGGTTGTCGCCGTAGGGGAAGGCCTGCACGGCGATCACGTTCTGGCGGTTCTCGCCCATGCCGTGCATATGAAGGTCTTCGTCATAGCGCTGCTGGCTCAGATAGCGCACGAAATCGGGCTGGCGTACGAGGTGCGTGATGTGCTGGCGCAAATCGCGTTTGGCATCGAGCCCGAAGTGATTCTCGGCGATCCCGTTGCTCCATTCGATCTGGTTGTGATCGTCGAGCATCACCACACCATACGGCGAAGCCTGGATCGCCTGGATGAAACGCGAATGTTGCTGCTCGACCTGACGCACCTGCGAATGCCAGCGCTTCGCGAGCTTGTGCAGCCGGTAGTAGATTTCACCCCAAATGCCAGGCGCGCTCGGCACCTCGCCATAGACAGGCGCCTCGAGCAATTGCCACAGTCGCTGCGTGTGGAAAGTATTGAAAAGGACCTGCGCCACCAATGCCACGGCAGCGAAGCCCAAGGCCGTCAGCGGGCCCAGCGTCACGCCAAGCCCAACGGCGACAACAACGATTAGCAGGAGGGACGCGACAGCGCGCGCCCAGATGACGTTCATGCGAAACCGGATCGGTTCGATGGCGCACAAGCGCGCCGGGTAAGGCCGGTCAGCCGGCTTTCGCGAGGCGGTAGCCGCTGCCCCGCACGGTTTCAATCATAGCATCGCATCCGGCGGGCTTGAGCGCCGCGCGCAGGCGCTTGATATGCACATCGACCGTGCGTTCCTCGACGAATACATGATCACCCCACACCTGGTCGAGCAATTGCGTGCGACTGTGCACCCGCTCCGGATGGGTCATGAAGAAATGCAGCAGCCTGAACTCGGTCGGCCCGAGATCGAGCTTGGTCTCGGAACCCCCGCCGTTTTGCGCGGCGACGCGATGCGTCGACGGATCAAGCCGCAGGCCGTTGATCGCGACGATGTCCTCGGTCAGCTGCGGTGCGCGACGGCGCAACACCGCCTTGATCCGGGCCATCAATTCCTTCGGAGAAAATGGCTTGGTCACATAGTCGTCGGCGCCGATCTCGAGGCCGAGCACCTTGTCCTGCTCCTCGCCACGCGCGGTGAGCATGATGATCGGGATGTGCTTGGTCCGGTCGTTGGCCCGCAGGTCGCGCGCGAACGTCACGCCCGACTTGCCCGGCAACATCCAGTCGAGCAGGACGAGATCAGGCAGAACATCGCTGATCAGATTCGCCGCCTGCTCGGCGTTATAAGCCCGGATCGGGCAATGGCCGGCGTGTTGCAAGTTGACCGAGATCAGTTCGGAAATGGCCGGCTCATCTTCGACAACGAGAATGCTGCTGGGGATCGACACCTGTGTACCTCTTCCTTGTTCAGACGAATCAATCAGCCGAGCGCTTCGCGCTCGAGCTGCTCGCGCGAGACATGGCGCACGTCCGTTCCCTTGACGATATAGATGATGAACTCGGCAATGTTCTTCGCGTGGTCGCCGATACGCTCGACGGCCTTGGCGATGAACAGATAGTCGAGGCCCGCCGAAATCGTGCGCGGGTCTTCCATCATGTACGACACGAGCTTGCGAACAAAGGCACGGAATTCCTCGTCGATCGCCTTGTCGTCGCGCACGATCTGCGCGGCGGCGACCGTGTCGAGACGGGCGAACGCATCGAGCGCACGGCGCAGGATGGTCGTGGCCATCTCGCCCGAGAGCTTGATCTCGGCAATATTGATCAGGCGCGCCGAGCCGTCTTCCGCCAGGCGCTTGGTACGCTTGGCGATCTTCTCGGCTTCGTCACCCGCACGTTCGAGGTTCGTGATGGTCTTTGAAATCGCCATCAGCAGGCGCAGGTCGCGTGCAGCCGGCTGGCGACGCGCGATGATGTTGCTGCATTCCTCGTCGATCTCGACTTCCATCGTGTTCAGGCGCTGTTCCGCCGCGATCACGCGATCGGCCGATTCGATATCGAAGTTGTTCAGCGCATACATCGCCTGGGTGATCTGCGCTTCGACCAGGCCGCCCATCTCGAGGACCTTCGACGACACCGCATTGAGGTCGGCGTCGAACTGGCTGGACAAATGTTTATCGGACATGGCTGGGTTCTCCCTTTAGCCGAAGCGGCCGGTGATGTAATCCTCGGTTTCCTTGCGCACCGGCTTGATGAAGATCTTTTCGGTATCGCCGAATTCGATCAGTTCACCGAGGTACATATAAGCCGTGTAATCGGAGCAGCGCGCCGCCTGTTGCATATTGTGAGTCACGATCACTACCGTGTAATCGTCCTTGAGCTCGGCGATCAGCTCTTCGATACGGCCCGTGGATATCGGATCGAGTGCCGAGCAGGGTTCGTCAAGCAGCAATACCTCGGGCCGGATCGCGATACCGCGTGCAATGCACAGCCGTTGCTGCTGGCCGCCGGACAGGCCGTAGCCGCTTTGCTGAAGCTTGTCCTTGACCTCGGTCCAGAGCGCGGCCTTGGTCAGCGCCCATTCGACGCGGTCGTCCAGTTCCGGGCGCGACAGAGACTCGAACATCTTCACGCCGAATGCGATGTTGTCGTAGATCGACATCGGAAACGGCGTCGGCTTCTGGAACACCATGCCCACACGCGCGCGCAGCAGCGAAATGTCCTGCTTCGATTCGAGCAGGTTCTCGCCGTCCATCAGGATCTCGCCCTCTGCGCGCTGTTCGGGATACAGCGCATACATCTTGTTGAATGTGCGCAGCAAGGTCGACTTGCCGCAACCGGACGGGCCGATGAACGCGGTCACCTTGCGATCCGGGATCGACAGGTTGATGTTCTTCAGCGCGTGATAGCGGTTGTAGAAGAAGTTCAGGTTCTTGACGTTGATCTTCGTAGTGCCGTGCGCGGCAGGGGAAGCGGCCATCGCCGCATTCGTCTGGACGGTCGCCATTTATCGAGCCTTGAAAAGCGCGCGTGCGAGGATGTTGAGTCCGAGCACACCGAGGGTGATCAGGAATACGCCGGCCCATGCAAGCGATTGCAGATTGGGATCGACATTCAGGGCAAACTGGAAAATCGTGACCGGCAAGCTCGCAATCGGCTTGCTCATGTTCAGGCTGAAGAAGTGACTGTTCAGCGAGGTGAATAACAACGGTGCGGTTTCCCCCGTGATCCGTGCCACCGCGAGCAGCACACCCGTCATCACACCGGAGACTGACGACTTCAGTGTGATGGACATGACCATCTTCCACTTCGGTGTGCCAAGCGCGATTGCCGCTTCACGCAGTGCGTTGGGTACCAGCTTCAGCATGTTCTCGGTGGTGCGGATCACGACTGGAATCTGCAGCAGCGCAAGCGAGGCCGAGCCGGCCCAGCCGCTGAAGCCTCCGAACGGCGAGACCATGACCGCGTAGACGAACAAGCCGACGACGATCGACGGGCCCGACAGCAGGATGTCGTTGATAAAGCGGACCAAGCTCGCGAACCAGCCCCTCTGCCCGTATTCGGCAAGATACACACCGGCCATGATGCCGATCGGGGTACCGACCACGGTCGACAACCCGACCATGATCAGCGTGCCCATGATCGCATTGAGCAGACCGCCGCCGGTAACGCCCTGCGCCGGTGTCGACTCCGTGAACAGATGGAGCGACATCCCGCCGACACCGAACTGGATCGTCGTGTAGAGAATCCAGACCAGCCAAAGCAGGCCGAACGCCATCGCGATCATGGACAACGTCAGCGCGACGCTGTTCACGCGCCGGCGGCGGCCCTGCAGACGACGGGCATCGGCGGACTGGGCGTGCATGGCAGTCGGTGCGTTGAATGTGTGATCGCTCATTTCGAACCCTCGGCGCGCTCGAGACGCAACAGCATCAGCTTCGAGGCGGACAGCACGAGGAAGGTGATCGCAAAGAGGATCAGGCCGAGTTCCATCAGGGCCGCGGTGTGCAGGCCGGGGCCCGCTTCAGCGAATTCGTTGGCAAGCGCCGACGCAATGCTGTTACCCGGTGAAAGCAGCGAAATATTATTGAGCAGATTGGTGTTGCCGATCACGAAGGTGACCGCCATCGTTTCACCGAGTGCGCGGCCGAGACCGAGCATCACGCCACCGATCACGCCGGACTTGGTGAACGGAAGGACCACGTTCCACATGACTTCCCATGTGGTGCAACCGATGCCGTAAGCCGATTCCTTGAGCAGGACCGGTGCGACTTCGAACACGTCGCGCATCACCGAGGAAATGTACGGGATGATCATGATCGCGAGGATGAAGCCGGCGAGCAGGATGCCCAGACCGATGGCCGGTCCCTGGAACAGGGCGCCGATCAGCGGAATCGGACCCAGCACGGTCTTGAGCGGCGTTTCGACATAGGTCGCGAAGATCGGGGCGAACACCAGCAGGCCCCACATGCCATAGACAATCGACGGAATCGCGGCAAGCAGCTCGATCGCCGTGCCGAGCGGCCGGCGCAGCCAGGCCGGGGACAGTTCAGTCAGGAACAGCGCGATACCGAAGCTCACCGGCACCGCGATCACGAGCGCGATCACCGAGGTGATCAGCGTGCCATAGATCGGGATCAGCGCGCCGAACTGGTCGTTGGGTGGATCCCATTCGCTGGTCCAGATGAACGACAAGCCGAATTTCTGCAAGGTTGGCCAGGCGGCCACGACCAGGGACACGAGAATACCGCCAAGCAGCAGCAGCGTAATCAGCGCGGCGCCACGCGCCAGCGAGCCGAATACGATGTCGCCCGTGCGGGAAGGTGCGCGCATCGGACTCGAGGCGGAATTCGATGGAAGTTGGGTGTCGGACATGTCGTCCCTTAAACGCACCGCGCGGCGAACTGCCGCGCGGACTACTGACGGCCCTCCGGGTCCGGAGGGCGGATGCAATGCTTACTGCTGACTACTTATTCCGCGGCGAGCGACTTGCCCGACGCATCCTTCACTTTCGTCTTCATTTGCGAACGAATTTCGGTGACCACACTGTCCGGCAGCGTCACGTAGTCGAGCGATTCCGCTGCGGGCTGGCCGTTCTTGAACGCCCAGTCGAAGAACTTCAGCGTCTCGGTGCCTTGAGCAGGCTTGTCTTCCGTAGTATGCACCAGCACGAAGGTTGCGCCGACGATCGGCCATGCATCCTTGCCGCCTTCGTTCGTGAGGATCTGGTAGAACGACTTCGACCAGTCCGCGCCCGCCGCGGCGGCCTTGAAGGTGCTCGCATCCGGGGCGACGACATTGCCGGCGGCGTTCTTCAGGTCGACGTAGATCATCTTGTTCTGCTTCACGTACGCGTATTCGACATAGCCGATCGCGCCCGGCGTGCGCTGGACCGAGACGGCCACGCCGTCATTGCCCTTGCCGCCCAGACCCGTCGGCCAATTGACCGTTGCGCCTTCACCGACCTTCGACTTCCATTCGGCGTTGACCTTCGACAGGTAGTTCGTCCAGATGAAGCTCGTGCCCGAACCGTCGGCGCGGCGCACCACGGCGATGTCGGTTGCCGGCAGCTTGACCTTCGGGTTCAATGCGGCGATCGCCGGGTCGTTCCACTTGGTGATCTTGCCGAGGTAGATGTCGCCGAGCACTTCGCCCGACAGCGTGATTTCACCGGCAGCGATGCCCGGGAGGTTGATCACGGGGATCACGCCGCCGATCACCGTGGGAAACTGGAAAAGGCCTTGCTTTGCGAGTTCATCATCCTTGAGCGGAGCGTCCGAACCGGCGAAATCGACGGTCTTCGCAACGATCTGCTTGATGCCACCCGACGAGCCGATGCCTTGATAGTTGACGTTGCCGCCGCCGGACTTGGCGTAGGCATCGGCCCACTTCGTGTAGATCGGAGCCGCGAACGTGCTGCCAGCACCCGTGATGTCGGTAGCGTGGGCGGCAAGAACGAACATCGCGCCGGCAAGACCGGCAATCGCGGATTTCATGAAATGCATGAGAACTCCAGTAGTAGCGTATGGGCAAAAAATGCCTTCTAGGAGCCGCTCACTTTAGGGTGAGTTTGTGTCACTCACATGACATTCAGTGAAACTTAGATGACAGATTCGTTACAAACCGAAAGCTGCAGGCAGGGCATTCATGAGAGGAATGCCCTGCCTGGGCAGTGTGTTCAGCTGCCCTCGCAGGCTTCGGCACAGACCATGGCTTGCGCCGAGGGGGCGTGTTTCAGGCCGTGACCGTGCGCACCGTATTGGCAATCGCCTCGGCATGGTCATGAGCCGCTCCCGCATCCTCGGCCTCGACCATCACGCGCAGGACCGGCTCCGTGCCCGAGGCGCGGATCAACACCCGGCCCTGGTTGCCGAGCGCCGTGCGCGCCGCGTTGATCGCGTCGTCGATCATGCCGCTGTTCTTCCAGTCGGCATCCGGACGCATCCGGACATTGATCAGTGTCTGCGGGAACAGTGTCACGCCGTCGAGCAGTTCGGCCAGGGTCTTCCCGCTGCGCTGCAAGGCCGCCAGGACGAGCAGCGCCGAGACGATACCGTCACCGGTCGTATGCCGATCGAGCGAAAGAATGTGGCCCGAACCTTCGGCACCGAGTTCCCAGTCGCGCTCATGCAGTTTCTCGAGCACGTAGCGGTCGCCGACGGCCGCCCGGACGAATTCGACTCCCGCATTGCGCAACGCGAGTTCGACCGCGAGATTGGTCATCAGGGTGCCGACCGCGCCCGCGACCTTGCCATTGGTCGCGATCCGGTCGAGCACCAGCACATAGAGCAACTCGTCGCCGTTGAACAGGCGTCCCTGCGCGTCGACGATCTGGAGCCGGTCAGCATCACCGTCGAGGGCGATGCCCAGATCGGCACCGCTTGCCTTGACGGCCTCGATCAACGCCCCGGGCGCGGTCGCGCCGACGCCGTCGTTGATGTTGAAGCCATTCGGCTGGATGCCGATCGGCACGATTTCCGCACCGAGTTCATGAAACACATGCGGGGCAATGTGATAAGCCGCGCCGTGGGCGCAGTCGACGACCAGCTTGAGGCCATGCAAATCATACTTGACGGGGAACGTGCTCTTGCAGAACTCGATATAGCGGCCCGCCGCGTCATCGAGCCGGCGCGCCTTGCCGAGGTTCTCGGACGAGGCGCATTCGAGCGGCTGTTCGAGCCGGACTTCAATCTCACGTTCGACTTCGTCCGGCAACTTGTTGCCATCAGCTGAAAAAAACTTGATGCCGTTGTCGTAATACGGATTGTGCGAGGCGCTGATCACGACGCCGGCGGCAAGCCGCAACGCGCGCGTGAGGTAGGCCACGCCCGGCGTCGGCATTGGCCCGGCCAGCATCACGTCGACGCCGGCGGAGGCGAAGCCCGCCTCGAGGGCGGCCTCGAGCATATAGCCCGACACCCGGGTGTCCTTGCCGATCAATATCGTCGGGCGAGCGCCCTTCTTGTTCCAGCGGTCTCCTCCGGCAAGCACCTTGCCGGCCGCATAACCGAGCCGCAACACGAATTCAGGCGTGATCGGCGAATCGCCGACCTTGCCTCGGATTCCGTCTGTACCGAAATAACGACGCGTCATGCCCCGTTCTCCTGGTTATCAAGCTTGACTGGTTAGTGGATTACTCGCTACTGCCCTGCCGGCGTTCATCGGGCTGACGATCGGCACTGTTGGCCGACCTCGACACCGGCGCGCGCCTGAGAGAGCGCTTATACACCCGCGCGCAGCGCGCGTCACGCGGCATTCCTGACGGCCTGCCACACTCTCAGGGCATCGACCGTTTCACCGACATCATGCACGCGGACAATGGCCGCCCCGCGCTCGACCGCGCACACCGCACCGGCCAGACTTGCAGACACACGTTCGGGCGCCGGCTTGCCGGTCACTGCGCCGAGCATCGACTTGCGCGATACCCCGGCGAGCAAGGCCATGCCCGCGGGTGCAATTATCGCGAGATGCGCGAGCAGCCGATAGTTCTGTTCGACCGTCTTGCCGAAGCCGAAGCCCGGATCAACGGTGATCCGGGCCCGCTCGATACCGGCATCCTCGAACTGCGCGACCCGCCCGGCCAGGAAGCGTCGCACGTCCTCGACCACGTCGTCATAGGCCGAGGCGGGGTCCGTCTGCATCGTCAGCGGATCGCCGATCATATGCATGGCACAGAGCCCGCAGCCGCTGCCGGCGACGGCTTCGATCGCGCCGGGCATTCGAAAGGCCCAGACATCGTTGATCGCATCCGCCCCGTGTTCCAGGGCCTCGCGCATGACGGCGGGCTTATAAGTAT
The DNA here is from genome assembly GCF_902859895.1 of Pararobbsia alpina. Taxonomy (GTDB): domain Bacteria; phylum Pseudomonadota; class Gammaproteobacteria; order Burkholderiales; family Burkholderiaceae; genus Pararobbsia; species Pararobbsia alpina. The sequence continues at coordinate 202,010 of NZ_CADIKM010000008.1, read as the reverse complement.
CGATCGACAGCGCGACACCCGCATCGCGCAGCGCGTCGACGAGCGGAATCACGCGTTCGAGTTCCTCGTCGACCGGCACCGGCGGTGCTCCCGGCCGCGTCGATTCGCCGCCGATGTCGAGAATGTCGACGCCCGCCGCGATCATCTGCTCGGCATGACGCAGCGCCGCATCACGCGCGAAATAGCGGCCGCCGTCGGAAAACGAATCGGGCGTCGCGTTCAGGATACCCATCACGAGCGGACGGTCGAGCGCCAGCGCGAACCGCCCGCATTGCCACAGGGATAAGGCCACCGAAAACTCCAGAGTCAAAATAAAAAAAGGCCGGCAAATTCGCCGACCCTTTTCCTTCTACATCCGTGACCTTATGCAGGCTGCGTCGTACCGTTGGCCGGCTTGACTTCCACTCCGGTATTGCCGCCACCCGGAGGCGTGTCGCCCGACGGGCCGCGCGGGGTGCTCTTCGGCGGCCGCGGGGGCAAGCCCGCCATGATGTCGTTGACCTGGTCCGCGTCGATGGTTTCCCATTCGAGCAGTGCCTTGGTCATGGCTTCGACCTTGTCGCGATTGTCCTGCAGGAGCTTGCGAGCCAATGTGTACTGTTCGTCGAGAATCCGGCGAATTTCCGCGTCAACCTTCTGCTGCGTGCCTTCGGACACCGCACGCGACGACATCCTGCCGAACGACTGGTCCGACTCGGTATCGACATAGACCATCGTGCCAAGCACGTCCGACATCCCGTAACGCGTGACCATGTCCCGAGCCAGCTTGGTTGCACGCTCGAAGTCGTTCGACGCGCCCGTCGAGATCGCATTCAGGAAGACTTCTTCCGAAGCCCGTCCCCCGAACAGGATCGCAATCTCATTGAGAATGCCGTCCTTGTACGCATAGTTCTTGTCATGCTCGGGCAGGTACCACGTCAAGCCGCCCGCGAAACCGCGCGGCATGATCGTGACCTTGTGGACAGGATCCGACAGCGGCAGCAGTTTGCCGACCACCGCGTGACCCGACTCGTGGTACGCGGTCATCCGGCGCTCTTCTTCGCGGATCACGGCAGAACGGCGTTCCGGACCCATGTAGATCTTGTCCTTCGCATCCTCGAAGTCCTGCATCTCGACGATTCGCTTGCCGCGCCGCGCGGCGAACAGGGCCGCTTCGTTCACGAGATTCGCGAGATCCGCACCCGAGAAGCCCGGCGTACCGCGGCCGATCACCGAGGCGTCGACATCGTTGGACACCGGCACCTTGCGCAGGTGAACCTTGAGAATCTGTTCGCGGCCACGGATATCCGGCAGACCGACAAAGACCTGGCGGTCGAACCGGCCCGGACGCAGCAGCGCCTTGTCCAGCACGTCCGAGCGGTTGGTCGCCGCAATCACGATCACGCCCGAGTTCGCCTCGAAGCCGTCCATTTCGACGAGCATCTGGTTCAGCGTCTGTTCACGTTCGTCGTTGCCGCCGCCCATGCCGGCACCGCGATGACGGCCGACCGCATCGATTTCGTCGATGAACACGATACACGGTGCGTGCTTCTTGGCCTGCTCGAACATGTCGCGCACACGGGCCGCGCCGACACCGACGAACATTTCGACGAAGTCCGAACCCGAGATGCTGAAGAACGGCACCTTGGCTTCGCCCGCAATCGCGCGCGCGAGCAGCGTCTTACCGGTACCCGGGGGGCCGACGAGCAGCACGCCGCGCGGAATCCGGCCGCCGAGTTTCTGGAATTTCTGGGGGTCGCGCAGGAAGTCGACCAGTTCGGACACTTCCTCCTTCGCTTCGTCGCAGCCCGCGACGTCGGTGAAGTTGATCGCGTTGTTGTTCTCGTCGATCAGCCGCGCACGCGACTTGCCGAACGAGAAGGCTCCGCCTTTGCCGCCCCCTTGCATCTGCCGCATCATGTAGAACCAGAAGCCGATGATCAGGATCGTCGGCCCCAGGTAATACAGGGCGGAGACGAGCGCGTTCGGCTCGTCTTCCGCCTTCGCGGTCACCGATACGCCGTCCTTCATCAGGTCGCCGATCATCCAGATGTCGCCGGGCGACACCAGGGTGTATTTGGTTCCGTCAGCCGGCGAAACGGTCAGGTTACGACCCTGAACGATCACCTGCTTGATCTTGCCGTTCTTGGCATCGTCCATGAACTGGGAATAGCTAACCCCTTCCTGGACGCGCGGCTTGTCGAACTGCTTGAACACCGTAAATAGCACCAGTGCGATGACCAGCCACACTGCCGCCTTGGAAAACAAATTGTTGTTCAAAGCATCGCTCCTTCACTGATAGCGCCGGCTGGTCCGAAAAAAGTCGGTTCAGCACTGGCGGTCCATTCTAATCCAGCCGGCCAACCCTCGCCACAGGAATAGTCTATGCCAAAGATAGTCAATTCAATGGTTTGGCAGCACTTTGCCGGGAATTTTCAATTGCCGGCCCAAAATAAACGTTTCCGACGACTTGTCTCGCGAGGCCTTGGGTTTGCGCGACGCGACAATCTTGAACTGCTCCTTGAACTTTTTGACGATCTGGCTATACCCGCTGCCGTGAAAGCACTTGACCAGCAAGGCGCCTTCGGGCTTGAGGTGATTCTGTGAAAACTCGAGCGCCAGGTCGCACAAATGCTCGATGCGGGCAGAGTCGGCCGATGCTACCCCCGAGAGATTGGGTGCCATGTCGGAAATTACAAGGTCTACCGCCTGCGAACCCACAAGTTCTTCGAGCTGGGCCAGGACCTCGTCCTCGCGGAAGTCGCCGAGCAGGAAATGCACGTCGGCGATCGGCTCCATCGGCAGCAGGTCGAGCGCAATGATCGTACCGTCGATGCCGCCCTCGGCCTTGCGCGCGCCCTGGGCGAGCTTGTTGCGCGCGTACTGGCTCCAGCTGCCAGGAGTCGCGCCGAGATCGACGATGACCTGACCCGGGTGGATCAGCTTGTCCTGCTCATCGATTTCCTTCAGTTTGTAAGCGGCACGCGCGCGATACCCGTCGCGCTGCGCCATTTTTACGTAAGGATCGTTGATGTGATCGTGCAGCCAATTCTGATTGAAACGATTCTTTGCCATGGGATTGGGTCGTGGCGACGAACGATTGACCAGGAAATGGCCTAACTCGCCGCTTTTGTTCGATAATACGCGTTTGGCGCGGTCCTCGCGCCCTTCATCCAGACCGAGCCATGCCCGCCCTTACAGTCACTTCTGCGCAACGCGCCGCCCTGCGCGCCGACGCGCACGCCCTGAAACCCGTCGTCATGATCGGAGCCGAGGGCCTGACCGATGCGGTCCTCAAAGAGATTCAGGTCCACCTGAGCGCCCACCAGTTGATCAAGATTCGCGTGTTCGGCGACGAACGCGAGGAACGGCTCGCCATTTACACCGAGATCTGCGACCGCCTCAAGGCGGCGCCGGTCCAGCATATCGGCAAGCTGCTCGTCATCTGGCGCCCCGCGCCCGAAGTCGACGAAAAACCCAGTGCGCGCGGTGCCGCACGCGGCATGCCGTCGGTCAACAGCGCCGCGGGTGAACAGCGCAGCGCGAAAGGCGGCGCACCGCGTGTGGTCAAGGTCATCAAGCCGAGCAGTTCGGTGCGTCGTCCGAAGCCGGTCTCACTCACCGTGCGCGGCAACGAGCGCGTCACGGCGGGAGGCAATGTCAAGCGCGCGAAGCCGCGCCAGGCCAGCGCCAAGCGCCAGTATCAGTCGAACAAATAAGACGTTTGGCAGCGGACCGGGCGCTCAGCCCGGAATCGCAAACGTGTCCGGCACACGGCGCAGGCAAACGAGCCAGACGCCGAGCAGACTTTCGATCAGGTAGAACACGCTCGACACGCCATGCAGGATGCCAAAGCGCGTCGCAAATGCCGAGTGGCCGACATCCGTGCCTGCCGCCTGTGCGGCAAGCCTCAGCGAGTTCATCCACGGTTGCAGCGCGAAATAACCGAGCAGCGTGCAGACGATCATCGCCACGACGAGGCGGCGCGCGCGCCGCAGCGTCTGCACGCCCTGCCCGCCCGCAGCGAGCCGGATCGCGCGGTTCGCGATCACCAGCAGCACGAGTCCGCACACAATGGACAGAAAGCCCTGTGTGCGAAACAGGCTCGCGGCAACGTCTCCTGCCTCCGTCCTCGAGAGCAGCGAGAACAAGGTGGGCGCGACGATATAACCGGTGGTCAGCAGGCTGCCGACCCAGATCGTCGTGAAGAGGTTAAACAAACGATGTCCCATCACGAAACCACTCAGATGTAACGCACGGAGATGATTTCGTATTCGCGTACGCCGCTCGGCGCCTTCACCGCGGCCACATCGCCTTCGCCCTTGCCGATCAGCGCACGCGCGATCGGCGAGCTGATCGAAATCAGGCCATGGTCGATATCGGCTTCGTCGTCACCGACGATCTGATACGTGACCTTGCTGCCGTCCTCGACTTCCTCGAGATCGACGGTCGCACCGAAGACGATGCGGCCATCGGCCTCCAGAGCGGCCGGATCGATGATCTGCGCAGCGGACAGCTTCGACTCGATTTCCGCGATGCGTCCCTCGATAAAGCCCTGTTTTTCCTTCGCCGCATCATATTCGGCGTTTTCGGACAGGTCGCCCTGTGCGCGCGCTTCAGCGATCGAGTTGATCACGGAAGGCCGCTCTTTCGATTTCAAGCGTTGCAGCTCCTCCTTCAACAGGTCGGCGCCGCGCTTGGTCAACGGAATGGTGCTCATAAGAATTCACAAAACAAAAAAAATCGCCGCAGCCAAAGTGCATCCAACCTGTTTCGGTCAGACACCGCGTTGGCCGCGGCCGGTTTCGGAGATACCCCGTCTGGGAACAGCCGGGGCCTCGGATAGGGTTTAGTGTAGGCGAGCGTGAAGTCCTTGTAAATCGTAGACTTCGAGCTCACGCAAATAGCGCAGGCCTTCGACCGCCGCGCGCGCGCCCGACATCGTCGTGTAGTACGTGACCTTGTGGGCCTGCGCGCTCATGCGGATCGAGCGCGAGTCGGCAATCGCCATGCGCGTCTCGTCCACGGTCGTGAACACGAGTGCGATTTCGCCGTTCTTGATCATGTCGACGATGTGCGGACGGCCGTCCTTGACCTTGTTGACGATCTTCACGGGAATGCCGGCCGAGGCGATCGCCGCGGCCGTGCCCTTCGTCGCGACGAGCGGATAACCCAATTCGTGCAGTTCCTGCGCGACTTCGATGGCGACCTGCTTGTCGGAGTCCTTGACCGTCAGCAACACGGTTCCGCTTGCCGGCAGGCGCGAACCCGCGGCGAGCTGCGACTTGAACAGCGCCTCGCCGAAGGTCTTGCCCACGCCCATCACTTCACCCGTCGAACGCATTTCGGGTCCGAGCACCGGGTCGACCGTAGGGAACTTGATGAACGGAAACACCGCTTCCTTGACGCTGAAGTATGGCGGATTCACTTCGGCCGTCACGCCTTGCGAGACGAGCGACTGACCGACCATGCAGCGCGCCGCGATCATCGCAAGCTGCAGTCCGGTCGCCTTCGACACGTAGGGCACCGTGCGCGACGCGCGCGGGTTGACTTCGAGCACGTAGACAATGTCTTCCACCGTGCCGTCCTCGCGTTTTTCCTGCTGGATCGCGAACTGCACGTTCATCAGGCCGATAACGTTCAGCGCGCGTGCCATCGCGGCTGTCTGGCGCTTGAGTTCGGCGATCGTCGCGGCCGACAACGAGTACGGCGGCAGCGAGCACGCCGAGTCGCCCGAGTGGACCCCGGCCTGTTCGATGTGTTCCATCACGCCGCCGATGAACACGTCCTTGCCATCCGAGATGCAGTCGACGTCGCACTCGATCGCGTCATTGAGGAAGCGGTCGAGCAGCACCGGCGAATCGTTCGATACCTTGACCGCCTCGCGCATATAGCGTTCGAGGTCGCGCGGCTCGTGGACGATTTCCATTGCACGGCCGCCGAGCACGTACGAGGGACGCACGACGAGCGGATAGCCGATTTCCTGCGCCAACATGAGCGCCTGGTCTTCCGCGCGCGCGGTACGGTTCGGCGGCTGGCGCAGGCCCAGCGTATTCAGCAGCTTCTGGAAGCGTTCGCGATCTTCGGCCGCGTCGATCATGTCCGGCGACGTGCCGATGATCGGTACCCCGTTCGCCTCGAGATCGAGCGCGAGCTTCAGCGGCGTCTGGCCGCCGTACTGGACGATCACGCCGACCGGCTTTTCCTTGTCGACAATTTCAAGCACGTCTTCGAGCGTCAGCGATTCGAAGTACAGGCGATCCGATGTGTCGTAGTCGGTCGACACAGTTTCCGGATTGCAGTTGACCATGATCGTTTCATAGCCATCCTCGCGCATCGCGAGTGCCGCATGCACGCAGCAGTAGTCGAATTCGATACCCTGCCCGATACGGTTCGGACCGCCGCCGAGGACCATGATCTTTTTCTTGTCGGTCGGCTGCGATTCGCATTCTTCCTCGTAGGTCGAATACATATACGCAGTCTTCGTCGCGAATTCGGCCGCGCAAGTATCGACGCGCTTGTAGACGGGACGCACATTGAGCTCGATGCGCCGCGCGCGAAGCTGCTCGGGCGTCGCGCCCAACAGCTTCGCCAGGCGGCGGTCCGAGAAACCCGCACGCTTGACGAAGCGCAGCTCGTCGACGCTCAGGCTCTCGAGCGCGCGGCCCTTGAGACTCGTCTCGATCCTCACGATGTCTTCGATCTGTGCGAGGAACCACGGGTCGATCGAGGTTTCTTCCTGCACTTCCTGCAAGCTCATGCCGATCCGGAACGCATCACCGACGTACCAGATCCGGTCCGGACCCGGCGTGCCGATTTCGTCGACGATTTCATCACGGTCGCTCGACTTTTCATCGAGCCCGTCGACGCCGACCTCGAGGCCGCGCAAGGCCTTCTGGAACGATTCCTGGAATGTGCGGCCGATCGCCATCACTTCACCGACCGACTTCATCTGCGTGGTGAGATGCGAATCGGCCTCGCGGAATTTCTCGAACGCAAAACGCGGAATCTTCGTCACGACATAATCGATCGTCGGCTCGAACGACGCCGGCGTCTCGCCACCGGTGATCTCGTTCTTGAGTTCGTCGAGCGTATAGCCGGCCGCGAGCTTGGCGGCGATCTTCGCGATCGGGAAGCCGGTGGCTTTCGAGGCGAGCGCCGATGAACGCGAGACACGCGGATTCATTTCAATGACAACCATCCGACCGTCAACCGGATTGATCGCGAACTGGACATTTGAGCCGCCGGTGTCCACGCCGATCTCGCGCAGCACCGCGAGCGATGCGTTGCGCAGCAGCTGGTATTCCTTGTCGGTCAGCGTCTGGGCCGGTGCGACGGTGATCGAATCGCCCGTATGGATACCCATCGGGTCGAGGTTTTCGATCGAGCAGACAATGATGCAGTTGTCCTTCTTGTCGCGGACCACTTCCATCTCGTACTCTTTCCAGCCCAGCAGCGACTCTTCGATGAGCAATTCGTGCGTCGGCGAGAGATCGAGTCCGCGACGGCAGATCTCTTCGAACTCTTCCTTGTTGTAGGCGATGCCGCCGCCCGAACCGCCCAGCGTGAACGAAGGACGGATCACGATCGGATAACCGATGCCACCCGTCGCGCCCATGATGCTTGCCTGCACCTGCTGCGCCTCTTCCCACGAATGCGCGATGCCCGACCTCGCCGACCCGAGACCGATCTTGGTCATCGCGTCCTTGAACTTCTGGCGGTCTTCAGCCTTGTCGATCGCTTCGGGCGATGCCCCGATCAGCTCGACACCGTACTTGCCGAGCACGCCTTGCGCATGAAGGTCGAGCGCGCAGTTGAGCGCGGTCTGTCCGCCCATGGTCGGCAGGATCGCGTCCGGGCGTTCCTTCGCGATGATGCGCTCGACGACTTCCCAGGTGATCGGCTCGATATAGGTCACGTCGGCCGTGTTCGGGTCGGTCATGATCGTCGCAGGATTGCTGTTGACGAGAATGACCTTGTAGCCTTCCTCGCGCAGCGCCTTGCACGCCTGCGCGCCCGAATAGTCGAACTCGCAGGCCTGGCCGATGATGATCGGCCCGGCGCCGATGATAAGGATGCTCTTGATGTCTGTACGCTTCGGCATAAAGCTCTCGGATACTGGATTCTGTGTTCGCGATGGTTGCTCTCGTCGCCCGCGTGCTTTCGCAGCGCGCGGGCGCGGCGGCTCTGACAGCGGCTAGGCGGTGGCTCGGGCCGCGGCCGTGCGGCCGCCCTTCTTCGCCTCGATCAGCGCGACGAAACGGTCGAACAGATAGGCGATATCGTGGGGCCCCGGCGAGGCTTCCGGATGACCTTGGAAGCAGAACGCCGGCTTGTCGGTCAGCGCGAAGCCCTGGAGCGTGCCGTCAAACAGGGAGGTATGCGTGATGCGCGCATCGGCCGGCAGCGTCGACGCATCGACCGCGAAACCGTGGTTCTGCGAGGTAATGACGACGCGGCCGTCATCGTGATCCTTGACCGGATGGTTCGCGCCATGGTGACCGGTCTTCATCTTCATCGTCTTCGCGCCGACCGCGAGGCCCATGATCTGGTGGCCCAGACAAATGCCGAAGGTCGGGATGCCGCGTTCGATGAATTCGCGCGTCGCGCGGATCGCGTAGTCGCAAGGCTCCGGGTCGCCCGGCCCGTTCGACAGGAAGATGCCATCAGGATTGAGCGCGAGCGCATCGGCCGCGCTCGCCTGCGCCGGCAGCACCGTGACACGCAGACCGCGTTCGGCCAGCATGCGCAGGATGTTGTACTTGACGCCATAGTCGAAGGCGACGACATGATGCTTCGGGGCCGTCTGCTCGCGGTAGCCGGCACCGAGACGCCATTCAGCCTGCGTCCATTCATGAGGCTTGGTCGACGAGACGACCTTCGCGAGGTCCATGCCCGCGAGGCCCGGGAACGAACGCGCGAGCGTCAGTGCCTTTGCACTGTCATCCTCGCCCGCCAGAATCGCGCCGTTCTGCGCGCCTTTGTCGCGCAGGATGCGCGTCAGCTTGCGCGTATCGAGCCCGGCGATCGCGACAATCCCTTCGTCTTTCAGATAGGTGCTGAGCGAACGTTCCTGGCGGAAATTGGAGTGAAGCAGCGGCAGATCGCGGATGATCAGGCCGGCCGCATGAACTTTGGCGGCCTCGACGTCTTCGGCATTGACGCCAGTATTGCCGATGTGCGGATAGGTCAGGGTGACGATCTGGCGCGAATAGCTCGGATCGGTGAGAATTTCCTGATAGCCGGTCATTGCGGTATTGAAAACGACTTCGCCGATCGTATGACCGGGTGCGCCAATCGAATAACCGCGAAAGACCGTACCGTCAGCGAGCGCAAGCAGGGCAAGAGGAAAAGACGGCAACACGGGAGGCTCCTTGCGGGGACACCCAGCTGCCGACCTGTCGTTCATGTCCGGAGAAACGAGCCAGCCAGACGCAGGGCGTTCGTGCTGCAGCCGTCGGAGTCAGAGACTATCGGGCGCGCGACGAGCCAGGCGTGGCGGGTCGATCCTGCGCATGCCGTAGAGGCGCTCCCCATACGTGGACGAGCGAGGCATGCAGCGGACGAACGAGAGAATGTGGGTAGGCGCTAGGGTGCGGGTGGATTAACTTAAACCTTCGAATTATAGCCTGAGCAGCCTCCCCAGGCTAGGCCCTCGCTTGCCCGGGACCCTGCGCCGGGCGCTTATGCGCCGCTGCGCAACGCCTTCCCGCCCTTCAGTCCAGTACCGCCATGCGACCGGGAAACCGCGCCGCACAACGCTCGCGCGACCGGGCGCACCGGAAAACCCCCGCCCCAGAAAAACGAAAGCGCGCGGGCCAGATGAGCCAGCGCGCTCAAAGCATCGAATTGATCGGAGCGTAACCTCACGCACTGCCCCCGCAGAGCGTGCTCAATCCGTGCCTAGCCGCTATTTTTACCGTGCTTCTCATCCGAAGCCTCGGCGGCGGATCGCTTGCGGCTCGCACCACCATTTTGGGCTTTTGGAGCCTGTGCGGCCTTCGACCGCGTGGCGGATTTCACCGCCCCATCCGAATTCTGTTTGCCACTCGAGCGCGAAGCGAGCTTCGGCGCAGGCTTCACGGCCATCGATTTACCCTTGGAAGCGCCCTTCGCATCGGGCTTCGCATCAGCTGGAGCAGCGGCCGCCGCATTGGCCTTCGAGTCCGCGGTTTTCGAATCGCCACCCTTGCTGCCACCCACCGCCTCGCCCTTCGCCAGCTTCGAGCCACCCTTCCCGCCCTTGCCGGACGCTTCTTTTGTCGGCGCGGCTGCTTTGATCATACTGCCGCGCGGGGCCGGATGGGAATCGGAATCGGCAGTCTTCGCCGCCCCTCCGCTCCCGCCCTCTTGCCCGCTGTCGTTGCTCGCCACCGCAACAGGGGGCTGGGCCGGCAGCTTCTTGCCGACCGGCACGTGCAGCACGAGCGTCTGGCCCGGCGCAAGCACCGAACGGCGGCCCTTGTTCCAGGCGCTCAGCTGCCGCACGCTCACGCCATAGCGGCTCGCGAACGAGGCCATGCTTTCATGACGACGCACGCGAATCAGCACCTTGCGGGTGTCGGGGACGTCCGGCTCCATCGCCAGCACGGCGTTCTCGGCAACGTCCGCGCTGATGTCCTCGTCATCGTCCTCACGCGGCACGACCACCGTCGAGCCGGGCTTGAGGCGCATGCCGCGCGGAATCTGGTTGGTTGTCATCAGCATGTCGACGTCGATGCCGATCTTCTGCGCGAGGGCATTCGGCGTGGTCCGCTCGTTGACGGTGTAGGTCGTCCACGATGCAAGCTGTCCTGAATAGGCCTTGAGATTGCTTTCGAACTGCTGCGCATTGTCGAAGGGCAGCAGGATCTGCGACTGGGTCGCGCCGAGGATCATGGGGAGGCGGAACGAGGGGTTCAGCGCCTTGAATTCATCGAGCGTCATGCCCGAGAGCCGAGCCGCGACATCGACATCGATATCGTGCGAGGTCGTGACCGTCACGAAATACGGGTGATTCGGTATATCCGGCAGCGTCAGTCCATACATCTGCGGATTGGCGATGATGTTCTTGACCGCCTGAAGCTTGGGCACGTAGTTGCGCGTCTCGGCCGGCATCTTGAGACTCATGTAGTCGGTCGGCAGTCCGGCCGCCTGGTTGCGCGCGATTGCGCGCTGCACATTGCCTTCGCCCCAGTTGTAGGCAGCGAGCGCGAGATACCAGTCGCCGAACATGTCATGCAGCTTCTCGAGATAGTCGAGCGCGGCACTCGTCGAGGCCAGCACGTCGCGGCGTTCATCCTGGAACATGTTCTGGCGCAGGTTGAATGTCCTGCCCGTTCCCGGCACGAACTGCCACATGCCCGCCGCCTTCGCGACCGACAGGGCCTGCGGGTTGTAAGCCGACTCGATGAACGGCAGCAGCGCAAGCTCCGTCGGCATGTTGCGGCGTTCGAGTTCGCTGACGATATGGTAGAGGTAGAGCTTCGACCGGTCGGTCATTCGAGCCACATAGTCGGGGCGCTGGGAGTACCAGTCGATCTGCGTCTGCACGAGATCGCCGTCGAGATCCTGCATCTGAAAACCCTTGCGGATACGCGACCAGATATCGTCGGGCTTCACGAGCGTGTCGACCGAGGTGTGGTCGACGTTGATCGGGTTTTCGGTGGAAGCAAGCGCGACGGCTTGATTTTTGGGGGACTTCTGAATCGTGGAGATCGGAGCGGAAGCAAGGCCAGCGGTATCGGGCGCGCTAGCACACGCTGAGAGTAGCAAGGCGACTAGCGCACAAAAAATCAATCGCATTGGACGTCTCGTTCCGTTGAACCGCAAGGAAAGTGTTGGGAGGATGGTAAGGAAGCCCTCATCATCCGTCAACCTAAATAATGCTAAAAAGCCTTGATAATCCGCGATCTGGAGCGGATTTTGAGTGCTGCATCTGATGTATACCCGAGCTTGCGCGGGCTCAACGGAATGTGTTCTTCCATTCGCGCATCGCCGCGAACACGCCGAGACGGTCGATCGAGCCCGCCTCGGACATGCCGCTCGACCCGTTCGCGCCCCGCGCCGAGGCCGAAGCAAGTACGTGCTCGCGTACCGATGACTGATCGGCCCGCAGGAATGGATTGACGCGTTTTTCATGGCCGATCGTCGTCGGCAGCGTCGGCCGGCCGAGATCGCGGAGTTCGCGGGCGCGGATGCTCCATGCCTGCAAGTCCGGATTGGCCGGTTCGCAGGCCAGCGCGAAACGGATATTCGACAAGGTGTATTCGTGTGCGCAGTGGACCTGCGTATCGTCGTCGAGCGCAACGAGCGAATCGAGCGAGGCGAGCATCTGGGCAGCCGTGCCTTCGAACAAACGTCCGCAACCACTTGCAAACAGGGTGTCGCCGCAGAACAGGTGGGGGGCGCCGTCGCCGCCTGCATGCTGGACGTAGGCGATATGTCCGCGTGTGTGACCGGGCACGTCGAGTACGGCGAATTCGCCGTAGGGCTCGTCGAGCTCTATCGTGTCGCCGCCCTTGAGCGCCCGCGAGACGACCGGGATCGACTCGGCCGCGGGACCGTAGACCGGGATGCCTTCCGGGCCGGAGAAAGTTCTCAATAAAGTGGCGACGCCGCCGACATGGTCCGCGTGATGATGCGTGAGTAGAATAGCGATCAACTTCACACCGTGTTCGCGCAGCCAGCTTTCGACCGGAGCCGCGTCGCCCGGGTCGACCACGACCGCGCTGTGGCCGTCGGTCATCACCCAGATGTAATTGTCCTCGAACGCCGGAACAGGCACGTATTGGTATGAGGCTTCACTCGCGCTTTTCATTTGATTTGGATTGCCCATGTCTGATCACGGGATTATAGACTGGCCCGCCTGGACGGTTTCACCGCCCGGACGCTACGTGCTCGAGTGGGAACAGGCGCAACTCGATCATGTGGTGGGCGATATCTTCGGCTACCACGCCCTGCAGCTCGGCCTGCCCCAGATCGACGCACTGCGCGAAAACCGAATGCCTTACCGGGGGCTCGTGCTCGACGGTGCGAGCCGCGCGAGCGCACCTTATGTGGTGCCGCGCGCAAAGAGTGCGCGTAGCCACAGTGGGGCGCAGGGCTTTGGCGTGCAAGGCGCCGCCGAGCGATCGGGCAATGCGGCGAGCTCGGGGAGTGATGCCGGCGGACTCGGTGCGGGATCCAGCGAAGACAGCGGCACACCCAGCGCTGCCGGTTCTCCCGCTGGCCGTGCTTCGGTGACGTCGCTCCCCAACCGGGGCTCCGTTCATGCGCCCGCGTTCGCGCGAAGCACGATCTGGTGCGAATTCGTCGAGCTGCCGTTCGAAGCGCAAAGCGTCGACTTGATCGTCCTGCCCCATACCCTCGAGTTCACGCCCGATCCTCACCGCCTGCTGCGCGAAGTCGAACGCGTGCTGATGCCCGATGGACGACTGGTGATTGCCGGCTTCAATTCGCTGAGCCTGTGGGGCATGAGACAGTCCGTCGGGCGGATGACGCGCCGCCCCTTTGTGCCCGGCACACACGACCTGATCGCGTTCACGCGACTCAAGGACTGGATCAAGCTGCTCGGCTTCGAATTCGATCGCGGGCGCTTCGGCTGCTATCGGCCGCCGCTCGTGACCGATCAATGGCTGACTCGCTACGATTTCATGGAATCGGCCGGCGACCGGTGGTGGCCGATCTTCGGTGCGACCTATATGATCACGGCCGTCAAACGCGTGCGCGGCATGCGCATGATCGGGCCGACGTGGGCCAAGAAGCCCGCGCTCGCGCCCGGCCTCGCGCCGGTTGCCACACCGAATTCCCGCAGCAGCATCGAACGAGAGACACAGAACCAATAATGTCGGACGTCATCGATATCTATACGGATGGAGCCTGCAAAGGCAATCCTGGCCCGGGCGGCTGGGGCGCGCTGCTCCGTTACGGTACCCAGGAAAAGGAATTGTTCGGCGGCGAGAAACTGACCACCAACAACCGGATGGAGCTGATGGCCGTCATTGCCGCGCTCGAGGCGTTGAAGCGTCCGTGCAAGGCCGTGGTCCATACCGACTCGCAGTATGTGCAGAAAGGTATCAGCGAGTGGATCCACGGCTGGAAGAAAAAAAACTGGATGACCGCCGCCAAGGCGCCCGTCAAGAACGCCGATCTGTGGAAACGGCTCGACGAGGCGACGACCAAACACGAACTCGAATGGCGCTGGGTCAAGGGCCATGCGGGACACCCCGAGAACGAGCGTGCGGATCAGCTCGCGAACAAGGGCGTCGCATCGCTGACCGAGGCATAGTCGGCGCAACGCTACTGCAACACCCCAGGCAAACATCAAGCTATGCGTCAACTCATACTCGATACCGAAACCACTGGCCTCAATGCGCGGTCGGGCGATCGTGTGATCGAAGTCGGTATTGTCGAGCTCGTCGATCGACGGCTGACCGGCAAGAACCTGCATTTCTACATCAATCCCGAGCGCGATAGCGAGCCGGGCGCATTGGCCGTGCACGGATTGACGACCGAATTCCTGAGCGACAAGCCGAAGTTCGGCGAGATTGCAAACGAGCTTCGCGATTTCATCGCGGGTGCCGACCTGATCATTCATAACGCCCCGTTCGACCTTGGCTTTCTCGACGCCGAATTCTCGCTGCTCGGCCTGCCGACATTCGTCAGCCACTGCGGCGAAGTGATCGACACGCTCGTCCAGGCGAAGTCGCTGTATCCGGGCAAGCGCAACTCATTGGACGCCCTGTGCGACCGACTCGGCGTGAGCAATGCTCATCGGACCCTGCACGGCGCCCTGCTCGATGCCGAGTTGCTCGCCGAGGTTTACCTGGCCATGACACGCGGCCAGGAGAGCCTCGTGATCGACATGCTCGGAGAATCGGAGCAGGCCAGCGGCGGCGACGAGCTGGCGGTCAAGACGGGATTCGACCAACTCGTGCTGGCCGTGGTACTTGCTTTACCTGAAGAAGAGGCTGCGCACGGCATCGTGCTGAACGAACTGGACAAGGCCGTGAAGGGAAGCTGCGTGTGGCGAGTCGAGCCGCAAGTTGTCGAGGCTGCTTGAATGTGGCGCAGGTCGCTGAGTGCCTGGCGGCGTCGCTTTTGCAGGGTGTGTGGCGGCGGCATCAATGACTGGGAAACGGCGCTTGCTGGTTGGCATGCAAGATTTCCCGTTGCCAGTTCGCAAAGCTCGTTGCTATAATCGCGGTCTTCTTCGGATGGTTAGCTCAGCGGTAGAGCACTGCCTTCACACGGCAGGGGTCACAGGTTCAATCCCTGTACCATCCACCAGATTCGGAAGGGCCGGCAATCGCCGGCCCTTCTTGCTTTCCGGGCCGGATGCTTAGCAAATGTCTGTTAAGTGTCCTCACGCCAAGCCGGATTGTTGGCACACATTTGTCACACCATACATTCGGGGTGTCTTGTGTCCGGCCTCACGCAACTACGCGCGTTCCAGCGTCGCTATCTCACGGACCACCACCAGCAGCATCGAAAGACTCGCACCGGTCGTCGCGCGCAATTCTCCAAGCAGACGTGCGTAACGCTCGACCGCGGCTTCCCTTCTCGAGCGCCAGTTTTCAACAATCACCTCAGTTGCGTCAATATCGCGTGTCTGTTCGAGCGCGCTGATCGTCAGTGCGCGCTTGAGCCGTGCGAGTTCTTCCAAAGCAGCCGCCCGTGCGAGTAGATCCCAGTGAGTGGACGCCGGCAACGCCATCGCACGCTCGGCGATCCAGCCGTAGTTCAGCAATCTGCCTATAGCAAAGTAAACGCTCGCGACCACCTCGAGACTACGGCCGCAACTTGCCGCCACTTCGGCACTATCGAGCACGGCAGTCGGTATCTCTCCGCTCGCCGCTTGCGCCGCCAATGCCTCTTCGACGCCCGCTTCCTCCAGCACGCGGCGCCGTTCTGTCCATTCTTCGAGTTCGCCGGTGGGGAGCAAGGCCAGTAACTGTGGACCAAGCCTTTGCGCGGCTTCACGACAGCGCGCGACCCGCTCCGCCGCGAGACTGGCGTCCTCCGTCGATACCTTCAGGTGACGCAGGAACCAGAGCGTCGCGCCCTCAAGCAAACGCACCACATCGACAAACATGCGTGCCTGTACTTCGTCGGCGACGCGATAGTCGAGTGCGTCGATATTGCGCCAGATCTCGTTCAGATCGAATACGTCGCGCGCCATGATGCAGGCGCGCACAATCTCGCTCGGACATGCATCGGTTTCCTCCATCAACCGATGCACGAAGGTGCAGCCGACCCGGTTGATCAACGCATTCGTCAGGTGCGCGGCGAGGATTTCACGCCTGAGCGGATGGCGCTGCATCGGTTCGCTGTAGCGTGCCTGTAAGGGCAGCGGAAAATACTCGGGCAACATGCTGGCGACAAGCGGGTCCTCGGGAACATCGGAGGCAAGCAACTCGTCGTACAGCCACATCTTGCTGTAGGCGAGCAACACGGCGCGCTCGGGTGATGTAAGCCCTTGTTTGGCCGCCAGACGCTCGGCGATCTCTTCATCAGAGGGCAGGAATTCGATCTTGCGTTTCAGCCGCCCCGCGCGTTCCAGCCAGCGCATCAGCCGCGCCTCGGCGTCGAGCATCTCGGCCACGTAGCGGTTCGCAATCGATAACGCCTGCGTCTGCGCATAGTTGTCCTTCAGCACGAGCAAGCCGACTTCATCGGTCATCTCGGCGAGCAGCGCGTTACGCTGCTTTTCGGTCATCTCACCGTCGGCCACGACAAGACCCAGCAGGATCTTGATGTTCACCTCATGGTCGGAACAGTCCACGCCCGCGGAATTGTCGATGGCATCGGTATTGATGCGTCCTCCCTGCTGCGCGTATTCGATCCGGCCGAGCTGTGTCACGCCAAGATTGCCGCCTTCGGCAACAACCTTGCAGCGCAGTTCCGAACCGTTGACGCGCACAGCGTCGTTCGTGCGGTCACCGACTTGCGCGTGTGTCTCGCGCGTCGACTTGACGTATGTGCCCACGCCGCCGTTGTAAAGGAGATGAACGTCTGCCAACAGAATCGCGCGGATCAATTCGTTCGGCGCGAGCGTCGGCGCTGTTACGCCGAGCGCGGCCTGAACCTCTTTCGATAACGCAATCGTTTTTGCCGTTCTCGGAAAGACACCGCCACCGGCTGAAATCAGCGCGACGTCGTAGTCGGCCCAGCTTGAACGCGACAGCGCGAACAGCCGTTCGCGTTCATTGAAACTCGCGGCGGTATCGGGATCGGGATCGAGGAAGATGTGGCGATGATCGAACGCCGCGATCAGGCGGATATGGCGCGAGAGCAGCATGCCATTGCCGAATACATCGCCCGACATATCGCCGATACCGACCACGTTGAAATCCGTCGTCTGGGTGTCGAGACCCATCTCGCGCGAATGCCGCTTCACCGACTCCCACGCGCCGCGTGCGGTGATCGCCATTCTCTTGTGGTCGTAGCCTACTGAACCGCCGGAAGCGAAGGCGTCGTCGAGCCAGAATCCATATTCATGCGCGATCGCGTTCGCATAGTCCGAGAACGTGGCCGTGCCCTTATCAGCCGCCACGACAAGATAAGGATCGTCGGGATCGTGGCGCACGGTGTCGGGTGGCGGCACGATGACGCCGGCCACACGGTTGTCCGTCACGTCGAGCAGACCGCGCAGGAACATCTGGTAACACGCCACACCTTCACGCGCGAACGCCTCCCGATCGGTCAATGGCGGTGGGTTCTTCACCACAAATCCGCCCTTCGATCCAACCGGCACGATCACGGTATTTTTCACCATCTGCGCCTTCATGAGACCGAGCACTTCAGTGCGGAAATCTTCTCGACGATCCGACCAGCGCAAGCCGCCGCGCGCGACCTTGCCGCCTCGCAGATGCACCCCTTCGACGCGTGGCGCATAGACCCATATTTCGAACATGGGTTTGGGTTCCGGCAAGCCCGGCACCCTCGACGGATCGAGTTTGAATGACAAATACGGCTTGGGCTTGCCTTCGGCATCCTTACGAAAATGATTGGTCCGCACTGTCGCGTTGATGACGCCCAGGAACTGGCGCAGGATGCGGTCTTCGTCGAGATTGGGTACGTTGTCGAGTGCGGTTTCTATTTCGGCGAGGACATGCTGTGTGCGTGTATCGCGGAGCTCACGGCTTTGGGGGGTATCGCTCGCCGCGCCGGGAAGAGCCGGGTTGAAGCGCACCAGGAACAGTTCAAGCAACTTGCGTGCGATCGCAGGATTGCCGGTCAGCGCGCGTTCTATGTAGGCGTCACTGAATGTCGATCCGACTTGCCGCAAGTACTTCGCGTAAGCGCGCAGGATGGTGATGTCGCGGGCGCCGAGTTGCGCGCGCAGGACCAAGCGATTGAAATCGTCGTTCTCGACTTCACCGGTCCAGACACTCGCGAACGCGTTCTCGAACAGCTCCTTGACGCGATCGATGTCGAACTCCACATCGTCAGCAAGCTCCAGGCCGAAGTCGTGTATCCAGGCGTGCGGCGCACCAAGCGGTTCGATGCGGTAAGGCCGTTCTTCATCCACGCGTACGCCAAGATGCTCCAGCATCGGCAGGCTATGCGACAGTGCGATCGGATCACCCACGCGATAGACCTTGAAGCGAAACGCCCGCCGCCCCGCTTCAATGGGCCGGTAAAGACTCATCGCGAGACCGCCCGCCTTCACCTGCGTCTGTTCGATCAATTCGATATCACGCACCGCCGTACGCGCCGGATAATCTTCGCGATAACCGGCCGGGAACGAATCCGCATATCGATTCAAGAGCCGATTGCCCTGCTCTTCACCAAAGCTATCGATCAGCGCATCCGCGAGATCGTCCTGCCAGCGACGCGCGATCTGCACGATCCGTTGTTCGAGTTCGCGCGTATCGGCTTCGTGCATCACCCCTTTGTCCGAACGCACCGTGATATAGATGCGCGCCAGCGGGGATTCGGACAGCAGCGGCGTGAACTCGATGCTCTTGCCGTTGAACGCTTCCATCAGCACTTTCGCGATGCGCCTGCGCAGGTCCGTGTTGAACTTGTCGCGCGGCACGAAAACGAGGCACGAGACAAAGCGGTCGAAACGATCGCGCCGCACGAACAGGCGTGTGCGCTGATGTTCCTGCAAGCGCAGCACACCGAGTGCGATGTCGAACAGGTCGTCCTCATCGGCTTCGAAGAGTTCTTCGCGCGGATATTGTTCGAGCACCGTCACCAGCGACTTGTGCAGATGCCCCTTCGCGAGAAAGCCGGCACGCCTGATGATGTTCGCGCATTTGCGCCGCACGATCGGTATCTCGGACGTGGGGACCAGATACGCGGTCGACGTGTACAAGCCGATAAACCGTCGCTCTCCTGTCACCTTGCCGTCCGCGCCAACACACTTCACGCCGACATAGTCCAGATAACCCGGCCGATGCACGGTCGCTCGCGAATTGGCCTTCGTGAGAAAAATCGGCGCGGAGCCATTGATGATGGCCGCGGCGGCGGGCGGCAATGGCGTGACGTTATCGGCTGTAGGCGGACGCAAGCTTTCGCGCAGTAGTCCTGAGCCGGAACCCGGCACGCCGCGCAGCGCGAACGCGCCGTCCTGCGAGATGAGCTCGTAGTCGCGATGCCCGAGAAACGTGAAATGATCCGCGACCATCCACTCCAGGAACGCACGAGCCTCTACGCCCTCCGCGCCTGTGTCACGCGTTTTCATTTCGCCGATGGTCGAGCGCGCCACCTCGAGGATCTTCGGCCAGTCTTCCACTGCGGCACGCACGTCGCCCAACACACGCGCAATGTCGCTGCGCAGTTCTTCAAGCTTTGCGGCCTCGCTGCATCGGTCCACTTCGAAATGAATGAACGACTCGAGATGCGATTGCGGGTCGCCGCCGTTGACGTGACCCAACGCGATGCGCGTGATCGCGCCGCTTGCGTCGCGGGAGACACGGAACACCGGGTGAATGGCGGCATGCATCGCCAGGCCGAGACGGTTGACCGCCATGGTCACCGAGTCGACGAGAAACGGCATGTCGTCGTTGACGATCTCCACGATCGTATGATCGGAGTGCCAGCCGTGTTGTTCGAGGTTGGGGTTGTAGACCCGCAGGACCTCGTGGCCCGTCACGAATTTCTGCGCCATCTGCCAGTGCGCCATGGCGGCGCCGTAGAGATCGGCTATATCGCGGCTCTGGACGTCTTCGGGATCAGCGAGTTCGTAGTAATGACGCAGGAGGGGGTCTACGACATTGAACGCGGGCTCTGACAGCCTCCCCCGTGCAAAGTCGACCACATCGGTAAGGAGATGCGCTACGCGCTCTTCGTTCTTCGTCAGCATGGTCGCTCCCGGATCTAGCACGTTCGTTGCTCGGATTATTATGCGCCAAGTTTTTGGACACTTGACCTCCGGTCACAAGACCAATCCGGTGCAGACATGGACCTCCTGGAAGTAGGACAGATCGCTAGCGAGGCGCGGAAAGCGCGCCATTTGACCCAGGACGAGATGGCAAAACTCCCAGGAATTCCAAAGGGTTACATCGAACGCGACGCACAGCCCCACCGCATGATCCCGGGCCAAAAGCAAGAACGTTTTTTCAGCACCGCTCAGCTTCGTGCACCCGCATTTCGATCTGCATACCCGCTGCGGCGGCCATATTCACCAAGGCATCAAGACCGAACAGGCCAATCTTGCCTCGCATGAGATCGGACACGCGCGGCTGAGTGACGCTAAACAGCTTCGCAGCTTCTGACTGGCTCAGACCAGCGCGAATGATGTGTCCTTTGAGTGCCATCATGAGCCCCGATCGCAGCTTCATGTTTTCTGCTTTTTCCGGGGTATCCTCAATGGCATCCCACACGCTGGCAAATCGTTCAGTACTCATCCCCCCACCTCCTTTAACAGATCTCGGTAGCGTCTAGCTGCCAACTCCAGGTCGCACTTGGCTGTCTTCTCCGTCTTTTTCTGAAAGCAATGCAGGACGTAGATAGCATCAGCCAGCTTGGCGACATAGACGACGCGAAAAGCACCAGCCGCATCATAGATTCGAATTTCCCGTACGCCTCTTCCGATAGCTGGCATCGGCTTCCAGTCGTCCGGTTCGAGTCCATTCTGAACCTGATCCAACTGATGGCCCGCCTCTCGGCGAGCTGCAAGAGGAAACATGCGAAGATCGTGAAGGGCAGTACCCCGAAACTCAATGGTCTTAGGTTCGGTCATCAGATTATACAAAATTTTGTATGCCTGCAAGAGTGCGGAATGCAGTGACGGCACTTCTCCTTGATGCCTTGAAGGCATCCGCCCATGCTGCGAACGGGCATGACACCAATCGAATAGCTTCCGTGCAACCACTATCTGGTCGCAATGGCACACTCACTTACCCTCCGTAGGGCAAAGGCTTGTCATGGAGCAGACGCGATCGTGTCGCCCAAATGAAAAGGCCCCAGGCGAGTTGCCTAGGGCCTTGGTCACGCGGAATGAAAGTGCTTTGCGGGGCAATCCCGAGGCACTCGATCAATACCCCGGCTGCGGATACCCATACTGCACCTGAGGTGCAGGGCCGCAAGGCACATACGCTTGCCGATAACCATCGTAGCAATATCCCGGCGGCGGGCTTGCATAGACTGGCGCCGCATATACCGGTTGCTGGTACACCGGGGCCTGATAAGCAACCACCGGCTGCGCATTGACGGCGGAGCCAACCACAGCACCCAGCACCGCACCACCGATCAGCGCACCGACAATGGCGCCGCCGTCATTGCCGTGGGCTGAAGCCTGGCCAGACACCCCGAGGCTCGCGACGCTTGCAACCACGGCAAGGGTGACGGCTAATTTACGCATTTGGCGCATTTTGGTTTTCTCCCACTCAATAAAGCATGTGTTGTTGTTGATGACTTCATTGTGGGCGCGCTTTCAAGAAATAGATGCTGCAAGTGGTAACGGGAGATTTCGCGTATGACAGTGCGAGGACCTACTATTTGTTCCGCTTCGTCTTGGCGGCGCTGCCCGCCGGAATATCGCGCCCGCCGTTATCCATGCCGCCACCATCGAGCCCGGAACCCGTCCTCCATACCTGTTTGCCCTTTTCCGACAACTGCCCTGAACTGTGCTGGTCGTCGGCCTCCGACCCCTCGACGGCCATCGCCCCGCCCGCCTGCTCCTGCGCCGCTTGCTTCTTGCCTTTGCGTGCCGCATAGGCCTCGTCGTGTGAACGACCCGCGTATGTATTGATGTGAGCCATTGCATCCTCCTTCATAGGTACTGAAGTCAGACGCATCACGCGTTCCCGCTCTCATGCCAAAAAGCAAAACACCCCCGAAGCCTTCCAGCTGTCGGGGGTGTTCCGGGACAATCAGCGCGATCGCTTAAGAGCGATCGCGAAACAACCTATCAACTCAGCCCGCGTTGACTTCTCGCAGCACCGAACGACGCTTCTGATGCAGCAATTCTTCATACGCCAGCACGTAATTCTGAGCCATGCGCTTCGAAGTGAAACGATCTTCAAACTGCTGACGCACGCGTGCGCGCGGCAAGGTATGGAGCCGGTTCACCGCCGCGACCGCGGACACTTCGTCTTCGACAATGAAACCCGAAATGCCGTTGTCGATCACTTCCGGCACCGAACCGCGATTGAACGCGATCACCGGCGTGCCACAAGCCATCGACTCAATCATGACGAGGCCGAACGGCTCCGGCCAGTCGATCGGGAACAGCAAGGCATGCGCCCCCGACAGGAAGGCCGGCTTTTCGGATTCGTTGATTTCACCGATATATTCGACGTGCGGCAGCGCGAACAGCGGCTTGATCTCTTCTTCGTAATACGTGCGGTCGGCGCGGTCGATCTTGGCGGCAATCTTGATCTTCATCCCAGTAGCCTGGGCGATCCGGATCGCGCGATCGACACGCTTTTCCGGCGACACGCGGCCGAGGAAAGCAAGATAACCCTGTTCGACGCCCTTGACCGGGGTCAGCAGATTTTCGGGCAAGCCATGATGCACCGTCTTGAGCCAGTTGGCCTGCTGCAAAGGGGTGCGTTGATGGTCGGAAATGGACACGACCGGCACTTCGCTGAACGCATCGAAGATCGGCTGCAGTTCGGGCAAGTCCAGCCGACCGTGCAGCGTCGTCACGAACGGCGTGTCCTGGCGGCTGAACAGCGGGAACGGGTAGTAATCGATATGGAAATGCAGCACGTCGAATTCGTGGGCGCGCCGGCGCACTTCCTCGAGCAGCAGCATATGCGGGGCCATCGTGTCCCGAATCGTCGGGTCGAGGCGCAGGGCCTGCGGCCAGAAGGCTTCGAGCTTCGCCGACGTCTTCGAATCACCGCTGGCGAACAGCGTCACATCGTGACCCAGTTCAACCAAGGCCTCGGTCAGATTGGACACAACGCGTTCCGTGCCGCCATACAGCTTGGGGGGAACCGCCTCGTGCAGTGGAGCGATCTGAGCGATTCGCATATCGACACTCTCCTAAGAAATTCAGGCAAAAATTTGCTGCGAGTTCTGGAATCGGCGTCCGACCCATTCCTGGGACGTCCACCGGGCCGCGGCCTCGCTGATGCCGACAGCCGGTCCGTAGTCGATTCCTGCGAGGCGGTGCAACCGGCACCGTGTGCTCACGCTAGCCCTACGGGAAAATAGCGCTTGACACATAACGCACGAGACAATCGATCGTTGACGACAGGTGATGAAAAAAAAATGTAAGCTCCGCGCATGGCCTCGACGTTCATCGAATGGTCGCGTCGAACCCTGAAAGCATGAAACGGACCCGCCCGTCATCAAGTTGGGTCACACTTACGTTTTTCGTGTTCGGCGCGTAACTTGCGTCGCATTAATCCTGAGAAAACCCGTCGTCCTCGGGGGTGAATTTTCTCATGGTCGGGCCGGAGTATGCGGGTGACAAGTTGAAGGTCATTGAACGAATTTCAAAGAATTTAGCTTGTTACAGTGGGGATACAACTTGTGACGGACAGTCTTGTCAGCCGTCACCTAGATTGGGACGTTACAGCGGATTACCGACGGACACGCCGTCAGGGCCGCACGCCATACAGACTTATGACTACTTCAGACGCGCAGCACATCACGCGGCTCACACCCGAGCAGCTCGAAAAAGAGTCGCCCGAGAAGCTGTCTGTTGCCGATCGCAATCTGCGCAACGAACGCCTTTCGAGCTACTCGCAGCGCCCCCTCGCCTTCCTGTTCCGCTATATCCGCCGCCGCCCGGTGGCTCACAGCATCCTGCTTTCGAGCGTCCTGGTCGCGGTGCTCTGCGCCCTGATGTCGCAATATGCAATCAAGCATCTGGTCGACGTGCTGTCCGCCGGCCACCGCAACACGGGTCCGGTCTGGGTGGCGTTCCTGATCCTGGTGTCGCTGATTGCCGCGGACAATTTGTCCTGGCGCGTCGGCGGCTGGATCGGCGCGCGGGCGTTCGTCGGCGTGACCGGCGATCTGCGCCGCGACTTGTTCCAGTATCTGAGCGGCCATGCGCCCAGTTATTTTCTCGAAAAGCAGCCTGGGATGCTCGCGAGCCGGATCACCGCGACTTCGAACGCGGTGTACATCACTGAAAATACAATGGCCTGGAACGTATTGCCGCCGACCATCGCGGTGATCGGGGCGATTGTGATGGTGACGCTCGTGAACCCCATCATGGCCAGCGGCTTGCTGGGGGTCTCGGCCATCCTCGCTGTCATCCTGTTCAACCTCGCGGGGCGCGGTTCGCATAAGCACCATACGTTCGCGACGCGTGCCGCGGCTGTCGACGGCGAACTCGTCGATGTGATCAGCAATATGGGGCTCGTGCGCGCATTCGGTGCAACGTTTCGCGAGCAAAGGCGCTTCTCGGAAAGCGTCAGCGCGGAAATGGACGCCCGCCGGCGCAGCCTGCTTTACCTCGAAAAACTCCGTCTGCTGCACGCGGTCGTCACGGCCGCCCTGTCGGCCGCCCTGCTCGGCTGGGCCTTGTTGCTCTGGACACAGAGCAAGGTTTCGTCCGGCGACATCGTGCTGATCAGCTCGCTCGGCTTCACGATCCTGCACGGGACACGTGACCTCGCCGTCGCGCTCGTCGATGTCACGCAACATATCGCGCGGCTCGCGGAAGCGGTCGAGACGCTGCTCGAACCGCACAGCATGCCCGATCACTCGCAAGCGACGGAACTTACCTCACGGGGCGGCAAGATCGAATTCGATGCGGTGGCCTTTGCCTATCCAAAGCGCAAACGTATTCTGGAGAATTTCAATCTGATGATCGAGCCGGGCCAGCGCGTCGGGTTGATCGGCAAGTCCGGTGCGGGCAAGTCGACGGTCCTCGCGCTGCTTCAGCGCTTCTACGAGGCGCACGGCGGCCGGATCCTGATCGACGACCAGGACATCGCCCTGGTGACCCAGGACAGCCTTCGCCACGCGATTGCAGTCGTGCCTCAGGATATCTCGCTGTTCCATCGCACGGTCTACGAAAACATCGCATACGGTCGTCCCGATGCGACGCGCGAGGAAGTCGTCGCTGCGGCACGCGAGGCGCGCTGCGCCGAGTTTATCGATGCCATGCCGGAAGGCTATGACACGATCGTCGGCGATCGCGGCGTCAAACTCTCAGGCGGCCAGCGGCAGCGGATCGCCATTGCACGCGCGGTGCTCAAGAATGCCCCGATTCTTCTGCTCGACGAGGCAACGTCGGCACTGGACAGCCAGTCCGAGGAAGCCATCCAGCAAGCGCTCGACCGGCTGATGCGAGGCCGCACCGTCGTGGCGATCGCCCACCGGCTGTCGACGCTCCAGAACTTCGACCGGCTGATCGTCATGAGCAATGGCCATGTGATCGACGATGGTTCACCTGACGTGCTGCGCGCCCGGCCCGGTCTGTACCGGGACCTGCTCAGCAAGCAGCACGGCAAGGGCGCCCTGCCCCTCACCAAAGTGCCGGCGGCAGAACACGTCGTTTGAGCGTGAGCCTGGGCGCTGAACTCCCTCAGGGAGTTCAGCCCTATTGCGGCACCGCGCGCAAGTCAGACAAAAACGAATCCCGCCAGACCGACACGCTGTTTCGCCGCAGAGTCTCCATCATTCTCTGGTAACGCTCGCGGCGTTCGTCCCGCGGCATGTCGAGCGCGCGATCCAGCGCCTCGGCCATGCCCGTCACGTCGACCGGATTGACGATCAACGCACCGTCGAGCTCCTGAGCGGCACCCGCGAACCGAGAGAGCACGAGCACGCCCGGATCGTGGGGATTCTGCGCGGCGACATACTCCTTGGCGACGAGATTCATCCCGTCGCGCAGCGGCGTCACATAACCCACGTGCGCCTCGCGAAACAACGAGGCCAGCACCGCGCGTTCGAACTGGCGATGAAGATAGCGGATCGGCGTCCAGTCCATTTCGGCGAAACGGCCATTGATTCGGCCAGACTCAGACTCCAATTGCAGACGAATCTGTTGATAGCTTTGGATATCCGCACGAGTGGGCGGCGCTATCTGGATGAATGAAACCTGCGCACGATGATTGGGTGACAGTTCGAGCAACTTTTCAAAGGCCCGGAAGCGTTCAACAAGGCCCTTCGAATAGTCGAGCCGGTCAACGCTGACAATCAGTCGCCGCTCACGCATGGTCTGCCGCAGGTTCTTCAGGTGACGGCCGTCACGACCTGCTTCGGCGAGGCTCGCGAGTTCGTCGGGATAGATGCCGATCGGATAGGACCCGATACGCAAGGTACGGCCGTATGCACGGGCCGTACCGTCGTCGGACACCGTGCCCCCCGCCTCATGTTCGAGATAGTCGCGCAAAGCCCGTAGATCGGGCGCAGTCTGCACGCCGACCAGGTCGTAGCAGCACAACGCACGCATGAGCTTGTCGTGCGGGGGCACGGTCACCAGCAGCTGCGCAGCAGGGAAAGGAATGTGGAGAAAGAAGCCGATCCGGTTCGTCACACCTTGCTGGCGCAGCGCTTCGGCAAAGGGTATCAGGTGATAGTCGTGAACCCAGATCACATCGTCCGGCTCGAGCAGCGGCAGTAGCTGATGCGCGAGCCACGCGTTCACACGCTGATAGCCCTCGAACTCATGCCGGTCGTAGTGTGTGAGATCGGTCCGGTAGTGGAAGGTCGGCCATAGCGTGTCGTTCGAGAAGCCCCGGTAATACTGGTCGTAGTCGCGACGCGTCAGCGGCACCGTCGCGAACGTGACGGGTCCCCGTTCCTCGATTTTGAGTTCAGGGGCCGCCGCACCGGCAATCTCGCCGCTCCAGCCGAACCACATCCCACC
Organism: Pararobbsia alpina; assembly: GCF_902859895.1. Classification (GTDB taxonomy): domain Bacteria; phylum Pseudomonadota; class Gammaproteobacteria; order Burkholderiales; family Burkholderiaceae; genus Pararobbsia; species Pararobbsia alpina. The sequence goes on along the minus strand of NZ_CADIKM010000008.1, from coordinate 174,814 downwards.
GGTCTCCTTGAGCGCGTCATACACGCCCACCGCGAGACCGCCCGCCGCCATGCCGCCTTCGGAGATCGGCGCGACCCGGTTCGATACGATGATCAGGCGGCTCATGCGAGAGCTGCGCCGGCGACGATGCGCTCCATCCAGTCGAGCAGGTCGCTGACTGTATCGAGATGACAGCGTGCGATCGTCTCGCCCGCACCGATCTTGATCGACACGCCATCCCGCTGATTGACGACCGCGAAGCCCTTCTCATCGGTCAGATCGTCGCCCGCGAAAACAGGTCGGCGAGCCGCGAATGGCGGCTCGTCGAGAAAGGCCGCGATCGCGCGCCCCTTGTCGACGTTCTTGGGCTTGATCTCAAACACCATTTTGCCGGGCTGCAGCACATAACCGTCGGCAAAGCGCTCGACGAGCTTTTCGGTTGCGGCGCGCGCGGCCGCCTCGCGTCCAGGCGCGTTGCGGTAATGAAGCGCAAGTGCGGCACCCTTGATTTCGAGCAACATGCCGGGATTGTCGCTGACGACCTGTTCGAGCGCGTGCTCCATCTTCAGCAGGCGTTCGTCACCGAAACCAACACGCAGCATATCGCCATTGGCATCGCGCCGTTCGGCCCCGTGCAGGCCCGCAGTCGGCAGGCGTAGTGGCGCGAGCATGCCATCGAGACTCTCCACGTCGCGGCCCGATACGATCGCCAGCGCGCCGCCCGTCAGCCGGCTCAGCGCTTCGAGCAGGGTGCGCACGCGCGGCTCAACCACCACGTTGTCGGGCGCGGACGCCAGTTCGGCGAGCGTGCCATCGAAATCGAAAAAGAACGCGACTTCGGAGACAGCGAGCGCGGTGGGCGGTAGTGCTAGGGATGGCGACATGGATCAGTGCTTTGATGAGCCAGCGGGACGCGGCATCTTACCTCGCTTCGGGGGAGGAAACAGCTTCTTGAAAGGAAGGTATGCGGCAATGGCATCGCACACGAAATGCGGTACAGTGAGCGGGCGTCAGCCTCGGGAGCTGGCAATCAGCTTGATCCGCGGGGCTTAGGCCCAGGATGGCCGCTAGACTCGAGTCACCTGGACCGCTCAGCGCTCGCCCTGTATTTCAAAAGGTATTGGTCTCATGCAACACCCGCTCCGACGCGCCGGCCTCCTGCCATCGCAATGTTTCAACGATTCTCCAACAAAGCCAAGCATCGACGATGCCACGTCTACCCTGTCCTCCGGGATCACCCATGCGTGTCGCCGCATCGCGGCCCTGCTCGTTGCGGCCGGTCTCGCGGCGAGTCTGGCCGCTTGCGGCGCCAAGCCCGAGACCTGGCAGCTCGAGAACGTCTCGGGCCACTTGCCGGACCTGAGCTTCTCGCTGACTTCCGACACCGGCAAGCCGATGAATGCCCAGGATCTGAAGGGCAAAATTGCAATCGTCTACTTCGGATATACACACTGTCCCGATATCTGCCCCGAAACCATGGCCAAGCTCACGCAGGCCATCGGCAAGAGTGGTGCCGGCGCCAACGACATGCGGATCGTCTTTATCTCGGTCGACCCCACACGCGACACTCCCGAGTCGATGCATGCCTATGTCGATGCGTTCGATGCCAGACATGCGATCGGACTGACCGGATCCCCTTCTGAAATCGAATCGATCGCGAAGCGGTACCGTGTCGCCTACCAAGCCGACAAGCCCAATGACGGCGGCAGCTACGAAGTCGCGCACAGTTCGGGCGTCTATATCTTCGATCGCGAGGGCAAGGCTCGGCTGCTGGCCGATGGCACCGATACCGTCGATCAACTCGCGCACGACCTCCAGCAACTGGCAAAGCAAAGTTGAGATGCTCAAGATGGCTTCGATTTCCCGCCTTATTTCCCAAACGAGTTCAGGCGCAACGTCGCGCCGCGTATTGGCCGGCATCCTGCTCGCCTGTGCGGGCACCCTTGCATCGGCTGCGGCCCCCACGATCGCGATCAGCGACGGCTGGGTCCGCTGGTTGCCCGGCGAGTTGCCGGCAGCCGGTTATCTGACGATCACCAATAACGGCGACAAGCCGGTCACCCTCGTCGGAATGACAAGCCCCGACTATGGGATGGCAATGCTGCACCAGACCACCAACGAAGGGTCGCTCTCGAAGATGATCATGGTCGACAAGCTGACCATCCCCGCACATGGGAAAGTCCAGTTCTCACCCGGCAACTACCATGTGATGCTCGAACAACCGAAGCGCTCTCTCGCACCCGGCGCCAACATCCAGCTCCAGCTCAAATTCTCGGATGGAGAAACAGTCGTCGCGCCCTTGCCGATCAAACCGCCCGGTACGACCCAGTAAGTTCGTCCTGATCGCATCGAAAGGGGCCGGGCAATACAAGCACAAGCGCCCGAAAGCAATAGACGAAAAAAAACCACCCCTCGGGGTGGTTTTTCCGCTTGACGCGATCTGGAGGCGCGGGCCGGAGTCGAACCGGCCTGGAAGGATTTGCAGTCCTCTGCATAACCGCTTTGCTACCGCGCCATGAACGGCTATTTGTTTGCGCAACGGGCGAAACTCCGCCGAAATCGCTCAAACAAAAGGGGAAGCACCAAGCTTCCCCGATATCTGGAGCGGGAGACGAGGCTCGAACTCGCGACCTCAACCTTGGCAAGGTTGCGCTCTACCAACTGAGCTACTCCCGCATTTACCACTACATTCACCGCACGAACACTGCGGTACTTCCTGCTTTCCCGCCGCTTCGTAGAAGGCTCGGCGACGAGAAACGAGATTATGAAGAGGTCATTCCACAGTGTCAAGAGTGGGATGCATTACCGATTCTGGAAGCGTTCACTGTTCCGCGCCGACCCGCTCGCGAATCTGTGGCCACGCCAGTTTCATGTAGTACAGCATCGACCAGATCGTCAGCACCGCCGCAAGATAGATCAGCCACAGACCCCAGACGCGAGCGTCGAGCCACGTCCTGCCCCCCACGACCAATGGCGCATTGAACAGCAGCAGCGGAATGGCCGTCATCTGGCAGACAGTCTTGAACTTGCCGAGCGAATTGACGGCCACGCTGCGCGAGGCGCCGATATGCGCCATCCATTCGCGCAGCGCGGAGATCGCGATCTCGCGTCCGACGATCACAAGTGCGATCACCGCGTTGAGGCGTCCGAGTTCGACCAGGATCAGCAGCGCCGCGGTCACCATGAGCTTGTCCGCGACGGGGTCGAGAAAGGCTCCGAACGCGGAAGTCTGATTCAGCTTGCGCGCAAGAAAGCCATCGAACCAGTCCGTCAGCGCGGCCAGAACGAAGATCACGGCCGCCGCCAGATTCTTCGAGGGCACCGCCATCATCAGATCGGGGACGTAAAACACTCCGACGACGAGCGGAATCAGGACAATTCGCAGCCACGTCAGGAAAATCGGCAGATTGAACGGCATGGGCATCGCGCGGACGAAAACGAGAGTGCCATTGTGCCCTGTTCAGAAGCCGACGAACAACCGGACGCAATTCCGGCAAACGAGAAAATAGGCCGCTTAGTGCAATTGACGGTAAATCTGCTCGGCCAGCGCCCGCGAAATCCCTTCGACGCTCGCGAGTTCGTCTATGCTTGCGGAGACCACCCCGCGCAAGCCGCCGAAGCGCGCAAGCAGCCGTTGACGGCGTTTCGCACCGACGCCTTCGAGTTCTTCGAGCCGCGAGCTTTGCCGGACCTTGGCACGCTTGGCCCGCATCCCGGTAATCGCGAAACGGTGCGCTTCGTCGCGGATCTGGGCGATCAGCATCAGCGCGGCGCTGTCCTTGCCAAGTTCGAGTGAGGCTCGGCCGTCGGCGAATACAAGTGTTTCGAGACCGACCTTGCGCCCCTCGCCCTTCGCCACCCCGACCAGGATCGAGATATCGATGCCGAGCTCGGTGAACACCTGTCGCGCGATCTCGACCTGCCCCTTGCCGCCGTCGATCAACACGATATTCGGCATCGGTGTCACGACAGGCGAAGAAACCGATGCCACGGCGGGCGACCCGGCGATCTCGGCCGGATCCTGCTCGATATCCGCGACCTGCACTGCATCGCCGGCACTCGCCGCGGCCTGCGCGAGAATCTTCTCGTAGCGCCGGGTGAGGACCTGCCGCATGGCCGCATAGTCATCACCCGGCGTGATGCCATTGATGTTGTAGCGACGGTATTCGCCCGACTGCATCTTGTGATGATGGTAGACCACGCAAGAGGCCTGGGTCGCTTCGCCCATCGTATGGCTGATGTCGAAACACTCGACGCGCAACGTTCCGAGGTCTTCACATTCGAGGCTCAGGATGTCGGCCAGCGCGCGCGTGCGCGCCTGTTGCGAACCCTGCTCGGACAGCAACCGCATGAGTGCGAGCCGCGCACCCTGCTCGGCCATCGCGAGCCAGGAACGCTTTTGTCCCTGTGGCTGACGAATCAGCGCGACCTTGCGACCGGCCTGTGCGGCAAGCAATTCAACGACCTGGCGGTTGCCAGGAAGATGATTGACGATGAGTACCGGCGGGATCACATGGTCGATATAGTGCTGGCCGATAAACGCCTCGAGCACCTCGGCTTCAAGTGAACGATTGGCCTCGCTGCCGGGGACGGCTCCGGCAGGCAAGCCTTCTCCACGATCGTCGGAAAGGCTCCCTTCGCCGGGCTCGGCTTCCATGTTGGAGCCAGCCGCGACCTCGCCGCCTGCCTCATCGGGATCACCAGCCTCATCGGTATCGTCTGTCTCATCGAAATCGCCATCCTCATGGCTAGCGTCACGGATTCCGACGTCCGGGGTGTCGATATCCTCATCGATTCCACGCCCCTCTCCAAAGCGCTGCGCGCGCGCTTCCGCCCGAGCCAGCGCCCGATCGTGCTCGATCTCGCCGACCTCGTGCGCGGCCGCGAGCAGATCGACCGGTGCTTCATCCTCCAACACGTCGTCCACCAGCGCATTCCCGACCTGACTTGGAAAGTAGGCCTTGTCGCCCAGATGCCGGCCGCCGCGAACCATCGCGAGATTCACACAGACCTTGCCGCCGTGGGCCACCACTGCGAGGATATCGGCGTCGTTATCGCCACCCGTCTCGATTGTCTGCTGATGCAGCACCGCGGCCAGCGATTTCATCTGATTGCGTACCGCGGCTGCCTGCTCGAACTTCAGGTCGGCAGCGAAGGCATGCATCTTCTGTTCAAGATCGTGCATGACCTCGGTCTGCCGCCCCCCCAGAAAGCGAGCCGCATTCTGCACGTCGACCGCATAGTCCTCTTCGCTGATATTGCCCACGCATGGCGCCGTGCAACGCGAAATCTGATGCAGCAGGCACGGACGTGCGCGATTCGCAAACACCGAGTCCTCACAGGTTCGCAACTGGAACACGCGCTGCAGGATCTGAATGCTTTCGCGAACCGCCCATGCATTCGGGAAGGGACCGAAGTATTGATGCTTGCGGTCGACCGATCCCCGGTAATAGGCCATCCGCGGAAACGCGTGGCCCGTGAGCTTCAGATACGGATAGGACTTGTCGTCGCGAAACAGGATGTTGTAGCGCGGCGCCAGCGCCTTGATCAGGTTGTTCTCAAGCAGCAGCGCTTCGGCTTCGGAGCGCGTGACGGTCGTCTCGAGCCGCGCGATCCGGGTCACCATCATCGCGATGCGCGGCGAAAGCAGTGTCTTGTTGAAATAACTCGAAACCCGTTTCTTGAGGTCGCGCGCCTTGCCGACGTAGAGCACGGCACCGGCCACGTCGTAGTAACGATAGACGCCAGGCAAGTGCGGCAACTGCGCAAGAATCGGTTTCGGGTCGAAAACGTCGGTTTCGTCGGACATACTAAATGGGGATGAGCCGGCGGATCGGCACACGGCGGCATTCGTGGCCACCGCGTCGGGCTGCACTGACGGCTGCACTAAAATCGCGAGTCTAGATGATACCTAGCCCGCGCACTCCTGTTCACTCTGGATTCCGATGACTTCACGCCCGCTTGCCTGCGATATCTTTTGCACCGTCGTCGACAATTTCGGAGATATCGGCGTGGCGTGGCGACTCGCGCGCCAGCTGGCCGCGGAATACAAATGGTCGGTCCGGCTCTGGGTCGACGACCTCACGACCTTTGCACAGCTCGCGCCGGGCCTCGATTCCGCGCGGCGCTGGCAGCGTCACGGCGATATCGTCGTCGAGCATTGGGGCGAGCCGCTCGGTGAACAGGAAACCCTCCAGATCGCCGACGTCGTGATCGAAACATTTGGCTGTGACCTCCCGGCTGCCTACCTTGCCGCCATGGCGGACCGTAGCTCCGCCCCTGTCTGGATCAATTTCGACTATCTGAGCGCAGAGGATTGGGTCCGCGATTTCCATCTGCGGCCTTCGCCCCATCCGCGACTGCCGCTCATCAAGTGGTTTTTCTTTCCAGGGCTTGGCCTGCATACGGGCGGCGTGCTGATCGAACGATCCCTGGCCACTGAACGCGCGACCTTCCAATCAGATCCCTCAGCGCGACACGCCCTGTTCGATGCTCTGGGTATCCCGATGCCGGTCGCCGATACCACGGTGGTCTCGCTATTCGCCTATGAAAATCCGGCGGTCGCGAGCCTTCTCCAACAATGGCGGGAAAGCCCGACACCCGTACTCGCGCTCGTGCCAGTCGGCCGGATCGGTCCGCAGATCGCCCAGTTCCTCGATCTCCCCCGGTTCGACGCAAGCGTTCGCGAAACGCGCGGGGCGCTGTCGATCCACGCGCTGCCGTTTGTCGATCACCCGACCTACGACAGGCTGCTCTGGTCTTGCGATCTCAATTTTGTGCGTGGCGAAGACTCGTTTGTCCGTGCACAGCTCGCAGGCCGCCCCTTCGTCTGGCACATCTATCCGCAACACGACGACGCTCACCTGCCCAAGCTCGAAGCCGCGCTGGCACGCTATGGCCGAAATGTCGACGCGCCCGCGGCACGTGCGTTACAGCGGCTCTGGCATATGTGGAACGGCGTCAGCGCGCCGGCGGACGGCCCTTGCGCCGACCACGCCGATCACGACCCCGCTCGCGGCCTTCTGACGCGTACGCCCCCCTCCGACGTGCCGGTTGCCGCCGGCTCTGCGCGCGAGCCGGCCCGAGACCTTGGCCCCCAGGATCATTGGCAGTCTTTCCTACGTTATCGCGTCGCGCTCGACGCGCGCGCGCGCGACTGGCTCGCCGACCTCGAAGCGCCGGGCCACGTTGCCGCTAATCTGGCGGAATTCGTCGAAAGCCGGTTAAAATAAGCTGTTTTTCAATAGCTTAGACTTGTCGAGCGAAGGCACCCCGGACATTCCGGCCGTTGCCCCTGCCGTCCCATGCACTAGCGGACACGGCGACATCGAAATGCCGAAGCCGGGTCATGTGTCCGTGTCCGCGTAAAAGCGGGGATCAAGCCCGGCTCCCGCGTCCGTACATGCCCGTTCGCCAGGTTGAGCCACCCATTCAGGTAACAGGACAGTTTTTTATGAAGACCGCACAGGAACTCCGCACGGGCAATGTCGTAATGATCGGCTCTGAACCGATGGTCGTGCAAAAGGCTGAATACAACAAATCGGGCCGCAACTCCGCGGTCGTCAAGATGAAGTTCAAGAATTTGCTGACCGAAGCGCCGAGCGAATCCGTCTACAAGGCGGATGACAAGTTCGACGTCGTCGTGCTGGACCGCAGGGAAGTGACGTATTCGTATTTCGCCGATCCGATGTATGTATTCATGGACGCCGACTACAACCAGTATGAAGTCGAGGCGGAAAACCTCAGCGACGCGATTTACTACCTCGAAGACGGCATGCCGTGCGAAGTCGTGTTCTACAACGACAAGGCAATTTCGGTCGATCTGCCGACGACGCTGGTCCGCGAAATCGCCTATACCGAACCCGCCGTCAAGGGCGACACGTCGTCGGGCAAGGTGCTCAAGAACGCCAAGCTTTCGAGTGGCCTGGAACTGCAAGTACCGCTGTTCTGCGCAATCGGCGACAAGATCGAGATCGATACACGGACGAACGAATACCGCAGCCGCGCGTAATCGAGGATGCGCCTCGCGCATCGGCTTCGCTAGAAAAAGCGCCCATTTGGGCGCTTTTTCTTTTTTTCACATTTACCTCTCCAACAAGGCAAGATTTACCGGCGTACTTGGATCACCAGGGTGAGCCATGGTTCACGCTTTCCTCCTCCCGTACCCGCTGCGCCTTTGCGCCACAAGGATCGCGCCATCACAGTTTCAAAATGGCACGACTCCTGCTTTGCCCCTCTCGCAGTTATCCCGAAAATAAGTCTGAACCGTAACGCGGAATCTTCGTGCCGTCGCCTTCCGCGACGACCTTAACTGAACGCACCAGTCAACGTCATGCCACATGCGCTTATCGTAGAAGACGACCCGAACAGCCTTTCCGGACTGGCGGCCATTCTCCAGGCCGACGGATTTTCCGTCGATGTCGCCGCGACGCTAGGCGACGCCCGTGACGCGTTGACCCGCTTCATTCCAGATGTCGTGCTGATCGATCTGAACCTGCCGGACGGCAAGGGGCTCGACCTGCTTCAGCACCTGCCTTCACAGCCGCCCGACGGCAATGTGCCGGTGATCGTGATGACAGGGAACGCGACGGTCGAATCGGCGATCGAGGGCCTGCGGCACGGTATCTGGGATTACCTGCTCAAACCGGTCAGCATCCCTCGCCTGCGCAGCCTGCTTGCACGGATTCCGCGCCCTTACGAACTCAGCGAGGAAGTGCAGAGCCTGCGTTCGACCCTGCGGGAACTCGGCCGCTTTGGCCCGATGGTCGGACGCTCGGAACCGATGCAACGGGTCTACGACGCGATCGAACGGGTTGCACCGACCGAGTCCGCCGTGCTCGTGCACGGCGAGACGGGCACTGGCAAGCACACGGTTGCGCATGCGATTCACGAGATGAGCCGGCGCCGCAAAGGCCCGTTTGTCCGCTTTGACTGCGCCGCCCCGCGCGACAACAACCGGCCGTTCGAGAGCCTGTTGTTCGGCCACGAACGCGCTGCGTTCCCCGGTGCGGACCTTCGCATGACCGGCGTACTCGAGGAAGCCGCAGGCGGCACGCTGTTCGTCGACAACGTCACCTCGTTGCCGCCTGGCCAGCAAGCCGCTGTGCTCGGCGCGCTCGAAGGCCGCACCCTCAGGCGGGTCGGCGGCACGCAGGACACCGCCGCCGACTTCCGGCTGATCGTGGGCACGGAACGGATACCGTCGCAAGCCATCGCCGAGGGCGTCTTGCTCGACGCACTCGCCCAGCGGTTCACGGGCGCGACGATCCCATTGCCGCCGCTGCGCGAACGCGGTGCGGACATCGAACTGCTCGCGCAGCATTGCATCGATGAATCCAATAGCGAGACCGGTCTGCAAAAGCGTCTGGGCCAAGGCGTGCCGCGGGAGCTCCAGGCCTACGACTGGCCCGGCAATATCCGCGAACTGTTCACGGCCCTGCGGCATGCATACCGGACGTCGGACGAGACGATCGACACGCTGCGCTCCGCCGACGGTGCGCGTTCGACGGCGTTCAGCAGCGTACAGATCACGGTCGGCACGCCGCTCGCGACGGTCGAGGAATTGCTGATCCGCGCCACGCTCGACGCGGTGGGCGGCACGCGCCACCGCGCGGCCTCGATGCTCGGCATCAGCCCGAAAACGCTCTACAACAAGCTGCAGCGCATGAAGATGAGCTAGCGCGACGCGGGCAGGTGGGTTGTCAGGAATTCGCGTGCGCTGCGATAGTCCGCTTGCCTCGTCAGCTTCTTCCATTCGGGAGCCTTGCCCCTCGGCCGCAAGCGCTTGATGCGGCGCTGAGACTGACGGGAGGGTTCATAGACGAGCCCCTGCAGCACCTTGTCGGCCTCAAGAGGTTCGTTGCAAACGAGCACCATGTCGCAGCCGGCCTCGAGCGCGGCATTCGCACTGGCGAGATGGTCGCCGACCGCGCGCGCGCCGTGCATCGACAGATCATCGCTGAAGATGGCTCCTTCGAACCCTAGCCGTCCGCGCAAGATTTCAGTCACCCATTTCTTCGAGAATCCGGCCGGTAGAGAATCGACCTGGGGATAGACGACGTGCGCGGGCATCACGGCCGTCAAGGCGATCCCCATCCATGAATAGGGCCGTGCGTCAGCAAGCAGATCGTCGAGCGGACGGTCGTCGATGGGCATCGCATGATGCGAATCCGCTTCGACAAATCCGTGCCCCGGAAAATGCTTGCCGCAGTTCGCCATGCCCGCCATCGCAAGACCATGCGTGAGATTCTTCGCAAGCATCGCGGCCACCCGCGGGTCGCGATGGAAGGCGCGACTGCCGATCGCCTGCGACTGGCCGTAGTCGATGTCGAGCACCGGCGTAAAGCTCAGATCGATGCCGCAGGCGCGCAGTTCCGAGGCCAGCACCAGCCCCGCGGCGGTCGCCGCCTGGCTGCCGAGGAACACATCGCGGTCCCATAGCGCGCCGATGTCGCGCATGGCGGGCAGGAGCGTGAATCCGTCCGACCTGAAACGCTGGACGCGCCCCCCTTCCTGGTCGACGGCGATCAGCACGTCGTCGCGAACCGTGCGAATCTGCTCGGTCAGCAGGGTCAGTTGCGCACGGTCGATGAAATTGCGAGCGAACAGGATGACCCCACCCGTCAGCGGATGCGCGATCCGGCGCGCATCCTCGTGGGTCAGCGTCGAGCCGACGATATCGAGCATCACAGGGCCCACGATACGTTTGAATCCGATCAATTGCTTTCCTTGCTGTTGTGGTTCGGGTCGTCTTCCGACTCCAGTGCGCTTCGGCCGTTCAGCCCTTTGGGTCCTTTCGGCCACCCTTGGGCAATCAGGCAGCGGCTGTCTCGGCGATCACAAACGCGACGGCGTACTCATGCTCGTCGGAGATCGTGACCTTTGCGCTGAGGCCGCGCTCGGCAAGCCATGTCGCCAGTTCACCCGAGGCGACTACGACAGGCTTGCCACTCGGCTCGTTGAGCGTCTGCAACGCGCGCCACGTCATCGGCCAATGCATGCCGAGGCCGATCGCCTTCGAAAACGCCTCTTTCGCGGCGAACCGCGTCGACAGGTAGGCGAGCCCGCGCGGGGCGGAGCGCGCTGCGCGGGCGTGGTAGGTCTTCAGTTCGTCGGGGCCGAGCACCTTCTCGGCGAAGCGCCCGTTCGTCCTCTCCATCACGCCCTGTACGCGATTGATCTGCGTGATGTCAGTGCCGATCCCGTAGATCGCCATATCGAGTCCTCGATTCCTTCTGGTGCACCGGGGCGCCAGTGTTCCGATGCGTCAGTGCCGCGATAGGTTCGCCGGCCCGTTACCTATCGCGCGTGTTGCCCGCGCAGCGATGCGAGTCGCGAGGCAACCATGATTGCCTTCATTTCGCGCACCGCATTGTCCCAGCCCGCGAACAACGCGTGGGCCACGATCGCGTGGCCGATATTGAGTTCCTCGATCCCGTCGAGCGCCGCGATCGCCTGCACGTTCTGATAGTGCAGTCCGTGGCCCGCATTGACCTTGAGACCCAGCGAACGCCCGATCGCAAGACCGGCGGCCACGCGTTCAAGCTCACGGTCCCTCACCTTGTCGTCATGGGCTTCGGCATAGCTGCCCGTATGCAGTTCAATAACCGGCGCGCCCGCCTCCGCGGCGGCGCGGATCTGCGTTTCATCGGGATCGATGAACAGCGACACGCGAATGCCCGCGTCGGCCAGTTGTCGGCATGCCGCCGACACCGCCTCGAAATGCCCTGCGACATCGAGGCCGCCTTCGGTGGTCAGCTCGTGGCGTTTCTCGGGGACCAGGCAGACATCCTGAGGTTTGACCCCGCATGCGATATCGAGCATCTCGGCCGTGACCGCGCATTCGAGATTCATCTTCGTGCGCAGTTGCGGACGCAGCGCCTGGACATCGGCATCACGGATATGGCGGCGGTCTTCACGCAAATGCAGGGTGATCGAATCCGCGCCCGCCAGTTCGGCCGCAAGCGCGGCTCGGATCGGATCGGGGTAGTCGGTGCCGCGCGCATTGCGCAGCGTCGCGACGTGATCGATATTGACACCGAGTTCGGGAAGGCTCGAAGGTGAAGACAGTGGGAAGAGGAAGCTCATAGATTTTGCAGGTCGATCAGGATCTGGCGCGTATTCAACGGTGTACCCCCGAGATGGTAGTTGAGGACAAAGCGCATGAGGTTGCGGCTTTGCGCCGCCGTCGCCGTGCGCTGATAGTCATCGCGCTCCATGTCGAGGAGCGTCTGGCCCGACACTCGCGGCCAGTGCGCCGGGTCGCCGTCGCGCGGCAGACGCACGCCGCGCTCGGGATCGAATACATAAGAGACCGATGCCGTGATCGCATCGTGGGTGTCGCAGGTGCGATCGAAGTTCATTGCATACCCCGTTTCGCGCAGCAAGACCCGTTCGAACGAGCGCAGCACCTGGACCGGCGGTTCGTCGTGGGCAAGCCGCGTGAGCGTCAGTACATAGTGGTCGAACAATTGGGAATGCGCGTCTTCGCGTGCACAGAACTTGACCAGAAGTTCGTTCGCATAGAAACCGCACAGCAGTGCGTCACCCGTCAGTGGCAGCATGCCGCCGAGCCATTCCGCCGTCGTCAGCGTGCGGACTTCGGATTTGCCGAGCCACGAAAGCGCCAGTGGCTGGAAGGTCTGGAGCACGCCGCGCAGGGCCGAGTGCGGCCGCTTCGCCCCCTTGGCGACAAGTGCAAGGCGGCCGTGCGAACGCGTGAACACGTCGACGATCAGGCTGGTCTCGCGATGGGGATAACTGTGCAGCACGAAACCTGGCTGATGCAGCACCCGGTGTTCGGTACGGGTGCCCAGACGCAGTGGCGTGGGCGCTGGCGCATAGGTTTGTGCGCCTTCCTCCGGTGCGGCCGGCGCGGTACGCGGCGTGGCACCGGGCCGGCGCGTGCGCGCCTTCGGGCGAAGCCGCGTGGGCGGCTCGTCGTCGGTCTCGAGTTCGTCTACCGGCGCGCCGTCATTCGTAACCATAGGCGCGCAATCCGGCCTCATTGTCGGCCCAGCCGCTCTTGACCTTGACGAAGACCTCGAGATAGATCGGACCGTCGAACAGCTTCTCCATATCGAGCCGCGCGTCGGTGTTGATCTGCTTGAGCTTCGCGCCCTTCTGACCGATCACCATCGCCTTGTGTCCGTCACGGTCGACCAGGATGGTCGCGAAGATCCGGCGCAGACGACCTTCCTGCTCGAATTTCTCGATCAACACCGTGCTGGTGTACGGGAGCTCATCGCCAGTCCAGCGGAACACCTTCTCACGCAGGATTTCGGCAGCAAGGAACCGCTCCGAGCGATCCGTCAGGTCGTCCTCGCCGTAGATCGGCTCGCCTTCGGGCAGATGCGGCATCAGCGTCGTCAGCAGATGCTGGATGTCCTCCGGCCTCTTCGCCGACATCGGGATGATCTCGTTGAATTCGCGGACCTGGCTGACTTCATCGACGAATGGCAGCAGATCTCCCTTGTCGCCGACCCGATCGATCTTGTTGGCGATCAGGAAAACCACGGCATTCGCGGGCAGCAACTTCAGCACTTTCTCGTCGTCGGGACCAAAGCGGCCGGCTTCGACGACGAACAGCACGACATCGACACTCGAGAGGGTCGAGGTCACCGCGCGGTTCAGCGAACGGTTCAGGGCCGTCGCATGCTGCGTCTGGAAGCCCGGGGTATCGATGAAAATAAACTGGGCCCCGGCTTCGGTACGAATGCCGGTGATCCGGTGGCGCGTCGTCTGCGCCTTGCGAGACGTGATGCTGATCTTTTGCCCGACCAATGCATTCATCAGCGTCGACTTGCCGACATTGGGTCGGCCGACGATCGCGATCATGCCGCAGCGGAAGGGAATCTCGGGTGAACTCATGACGATGTATCTCTGAGAGGCGGGCTGGCGGTCAAGACCGCTCAGGCACCCGCACGACCTGCGGGGTGTCGTCCGGCCTCGGTCGCGAGGGTCTCGGGCGTGGCAGGTTCGGCAGCGAGGCTGGCTTTGGATGAGGTGGAGTCGGCGGGCGGCAACGCCTTACCGCTTTCGTTCTTGACCGTGTCAAGGGCGCCGTGGATGACTGCGACGGGTGCGGGCAAGGAGGCTTTGTCCGGCGGCGGATGCACGGCCGGCGCCTTTCCGACTGAAGACTGGACGAGGGTCGGTTTATCGGCGGTCGGCTTGTCTGCGGTTGGCTTTTCGGTGGGCGGCTTGTCAACGGCCGCTTTTTCAGCGGTCGCCTTGTCGGAGACGGCCTTGTCCGAGACCGGTTTGTTGGACGCAGCTTTTTCAGGCACGGACTTTTCCGGGACCGCTCTGTCTGAAACCGCTTTGTCCGAGACCGGCTTTTCCAGCCCTTTTTCAACCGTCTTTTCCGCGTGGTGGGCTCGTTCGGCACGCGGCGGGCGGCTTGGCGGCGCGCGCAAATCGAGCGCCTGCTGAATCGCCGCGTCGGCCTCGGCCTGCTTCGCAGCGGCGCGAGCACTCTTCGAACGCTTCGATTTTGCCGTCAGGCTCGGCGCAAGTGTCTGCATCTCGTCGAGCGCCTTCTTGGCGGCGGCCTGCTCGGCGGCGCGACGGCTCGCGCCCGAGCCGAATACCTTGATATCCAGCTTCGGCACGAGGCATTCGACCTCGAACTGCTGGTTATGCGCGGCACCGTGTGTCGCGATCACCGTATATTGAGGCAATGCGATCTTGTGCCCTTGCAAATGCTCCTGCAAAAGCGTTTTCGCATCCTTGCCGAGCGTTCGGGGGTCGATATGGTCGAGAATCGGCGAATATAGCCGCCGGATCACCGTTTGAGCGGCATCAAATCCCGAATCGAGGAAGACGGCCCCGAGGATGGCCTCGAGCGTATCCGCCAAAATCGACGGCCGGCGAAACCCGCCACTCTTGAGTTCGCCTTCGCCAAGGCGAAGGAATTCAGCAATACCGAGCCCCTGAGCCAGCTCGTATAACGATTGCTGCTTGACCAGATTCGCGCGCACGCGCGACAGGTCACCCTCGTCCAGCTTCGAAAAGCGTTCGAACAGCAACGACGCCACCACACAATTCAAAACGGAGTCGCCAAGAAACTCGAGCCGTTCATTGTGCGTGGCGCTGTGGCTGCGATGGGTCATCGCCTGGCGCAACAATTCCGCATTGCGGAATTCGTAGCGCAACCGGCTTTCCAGTTGGGACGGAGGCATGGACCAAGTATAACCCGCCCGCCAAGGCGGGCGGAAAACGGCGGAAGGGCCGTCGCGCGGGCGGCACAGCCCAGCGCGACGGCATGCGATGCTGCTTTATTCGAAGCCGCCGATCCGCTTGAGGCTCGCGAAATTCAGCCAGATGAAGAAGGCGCGGCCGACGACATTTTTGTCCGGTACAAAACCCCAATAACGGCTGTCTTCGCTGTTGTCGCGGTTGTCGCCCATCATGAAATAGCTGCCGGGGGGCACCGTGCAGATCACACCCATCGCGTTGTACTTGCAGTTCTCGCGATACGGATAGTCCGAAGCTCCCATCACGAACGGTGGCACCTGCGCATTGTTCAGAATGTCGTGCTTCTTCGGCCCGAGCACCTCGGTAAAGCGTTTGTTGAACGACGGCGGATCGCGTTCGTCGTCGAGGAACTCGCCATCGGGCACCTTCGATACCGGCTGTCCGTTGATCGTCAGTTCCTTGTTCTGATAGGCAATCGTATCACCAGGCACGCCGACGACACGCTTGATGAAATCGACTGACTCATCCTTCGGAAAGCGAAACACCACGACATCGCCGCGCTGCGGATTGCCGAGCGGGATGATTTTCTTGTCGATGATCGGCAGGCGGATGCCATAGTCGAATTTGTTGACGAGGATGAAATCGCCGACGAACAACGTAGGCAACATCGAGCCGGATGGAATCTTGAAGGGCTCGACAACAAACGAGCGCAGCACGAATACCAGCACGATGACCGGAAAGAAACTTGCCGAATACTCGAGCCACCAGGGCTGGCGCAGCGCATTGTCACGCAGGCGCGAGCGAGTCGCTTGAGGATTCTCGTCGGCGAACCGTTCGCCGACCTTTTCCTGCTGTCTGTCGAATTCCCCTACTGCGGCTTCCGCCTTGCGACGGCGTCCGGGTAGAAATACCAGCTTGTCCGCGACCCAGGCAATACCAGTCAGTACGACCAGCACGAAGAGAATCAGCGCAAAATTCATAAAACGGTCCTGTCCTTATTTGTCTTCGACCTGGAGAATCGCGAGGAAAGCTTCTTGCGGAATTTCGACGCTGCCGACCTGCTTCATCCGCTTCTTCCCAGCCTTTTGCTTTTCAAGCAGTTTCTTTTTGCGCGAGATATCGCCGCCGTAACACTTGGCGAGCACGTTCTTGCGGAGCGCCTTGATGTTCTCGCGAGAAATGATGTTCGCGCCGATCGCGGCCTGGATCGCGACGTCGTACATCTGGCGCGGAATGATCTCGCGCATTTTCGCGGCAACCTGCCGGCCGCGATACTGACTTTGCGAACGGTGAACGATCACGGACAGCGCATCGACCTTGTCTCCGTTGATGAGCATGTCGACCTTGACGACATCCGCGTTTCGATATTCCTTGAACTCATAGTCCATCGAAGCATAGCCGCGCGACACCGACTTCAGACGATCGAAAAAGTCGAGCACGATTTCAGCCATCGGGATTTCGTAAGTCAGCTGAACCTGACGGCCGTGGTACGACATATTGATCTGCACGCCGCGCTTCTGCGTACAGAGCGTGATCACCGAACCCACGTATTCCTGCGGCATGAACAGGTTGACCGTCACGATCGGCTCGCGGATCTCTTCGATCTTCGAGCCATCGGGCATCTTCGAGGGATTGTCGACCGTGACGATCGTGCCATCGCGCTGAAGCACTTCATAGACGACGGTGGGCGCCGTCGTGATCAGGTCCATGTCGAACTCGCGCTCGAGACGTTCCTGCACGATCTCCATGTGCAGCAGACCCAGGAAGCCGCAGCGGAAACCGAAACCGAGTGCCTGCGACACTTCCGGCTCGTACTGGAGCGAGGCGTCGTTCAGACGGAGCTTCTCGAGCGATTCCCGCAGCGCGTCATACTGGTTTGCCTCGACCGGATACAGGCCGGCGAACACCTGCGGCTTGACTTCCTTGAAGCCCGGCAGCGGCTGCGGGGCGGGCCGGTTCGCGTGCGTGACGGTATCGCCGACCTTCGCAACATCGAGTTCCTTGATGCCGGCGATGATGAAACCCACCTGCCCCGCGGACATCACTTCGAGATTGCGCGACTTCGGCGTGAACACGCCGATGTGTTCGACCGGAAACTCGGCATCGGTCGCCATCAGGCGAATCTTGTCCTTCGGCCGCAGGGTGCCGTTGACGATGCGCACCAGCATCACGACGCCGACGTAGTTGTCGAACCACGAGTCGATGATCAGGGCTTGCAGTGGGGCCGACGCATCACCCTTGGGCGGCGCGATCTTGGCGATCACGGCCTCGAGCACATCCTCGACGCCGAGCCCCGTCTTCGCGCTGCAAAGCGTGGCGTCGGTCGCGTCGATGCCGATCACGTCCTCGATTTCCTGAATCGCGTTTTCGGGGTTGGCCGAAGGCAGGTCGATCTTGTTGAGCACCGGAACCACTTCGACCCCGAGCTCGATTGCGGTATAGCAATTCGCAACGGTCTGCGCCTCGACACCCTGGCTTGCATCGACGACCAACAGTGCGCCTTCGCATGCCGACAGTGAACGGCTCACTTCATACGAGAAGTCGACGTGCCCCGGCGTATCGATCAGGTTCAGGTTGTAGATCTGGCCATCACGCGCGCGATAGGTCAGTGCCGCGGTTTGTGCCTTGATCGTGATGCCGCGTTCGCGCTCGAGATCCATCGAGTCGAGCACCTGCGCCTCCATCTCACGGTCAGTCAGGCCGCCGCAAATCTGGATGATGCGATCCGCGAGCGTCGACTTGCCATGGTCGATGTGCGCGATGATCGAGAAATTGCGAATATGGTCCATTCAGGCGGGTACACAAAAAAGGCGCGCTCTTGATATTGCGGAGCACGCCTTCGGGAAGAGGGTTGAGCACCCGGCATTTTAGCTGAAATCGGCTGGCCGGACCCCGTTATTGGGCGGTTCAGCCGGGTCGGCGCTCAGAGGAGTGTTCGAAAGACCGGCCAATGCGCTGCCAAACTGGCTGTGAGGGAGTTCACCGGGCAGATTCGGCGCGCAGCGGCTGGCGTCGAGCACCGCGATCACCCGGGCAGCGTCGAGCCGATAGTGGCACAACTCCGTCTCGTTCGCGAGCACTACCGGTACACGCTCCCCATACCGGTCCTCGAGTGCCGGATCGCTGTCGACATCGATCACGTCGACCGGCACGCCATAGCGCTCGGCAAGCGGAGCAAGCGCCGCGCACAGTTCATCACAGAGATGGCACCATGCGCGACTGTAGACCGTGAGCCTCAATTCCATGAGCCTGATCAGCTTGCGCGCTACTTCTGCGCGTGCGGGCGCAAGGGCACGTACTGCGAGTTCTCT
The DNA here is from genome assembly GCF_902859895.1 of Pararobbsia alpina. Classification (GTDB taxonomy): domain Bacteria; phylum Pseudomonadota; class Gammaproteobacteria; order Burkholderiales; family Burkholderiaceae; genus Pararobbsia; species Pararobbsia alpina. The sequence continues at coordinate 156,326 of NZ_CADIKM010000008.1, read as the reverse complement.
CCCCGACGCACAAGCACGGCCACCGCCTTCGATGGATCGAGACCTTTGACCACCGACTCGAGTTGTTTGACGCTCGTGATATCGGTGTCGCCGACACGAAGGATCACGTCGCCCTTCTGGATACCTGCTCGCGCGGCGGCACCGTCGGCCACGTTGACCAGCACGCCGTGGTCGAGTTTGAGCGCCTTGCGCTCGTCGGACGAGAGGTCGACCGCGGCGAGACCCAGTGCGTCCGTGGTCGGGGCCTTCGGTGCGGGCTTGGACCTCGAATCTGCCCTGGCCGGCTTGTCGGGCTGCATTTCACCGATGACAACGCTCAAGTCGCGCGTTTGACCCTTGCGCCAGATGGTCAGCGTCGCGTGCGTGCCCGGCTTCGTATCGCCGACCATGCGCGGCAGATCGGTGGCCACATCGACCGGACGGCCGTTGAACTTGAGGATGATGTCGCCCGCCTGGACGCCCGCCTTATCGGCCGGACCGCCCGGATCCACGCTACCGACCATCGCACCGGTCGCTTTCGGCAGACCCAGTGAATCGGCGACATCCTTCGTGACCTCGCCGATCGCGACCGCGATACGGCCGCGCGTGACCTTGCCGGTTGTGCGCAACTGATCGCCGACGCGCATCGCCTCGTCGATCGGAATCGCGAACGAGATCCCCATGAAACCGCCGGTGCGGCTGTAGATCTGCGAGTTGATCCCGATCACTTCACCTTGCATATTGATCAACGGACCGCCTGAGTTGCCCGGATTCACCGCGACGTCGGTCTGGATAAAAGGCAGGTAGTCACCCGTATCGCGGCTCTTCGAGCTCACGATGCCGGCGGTGACCGTGTTTTCGAGACCGAACGGCGAACCGATCGCGACGACCCATTCACCAACGCGAACCTTGTTCGAATCGCCGATCGTAATCGCCGGCAGATTGGTCGCGCTGACCTTGACGATCGCAACGTCGGTGCGTTCGTCAAAACCGATCAGCTTGGCCTTGAATTCGCGCTTGTCGGTCAGCGTCACGTAGATCGTGTCGGCATCGTCGACGACGTGCGCATTGGTCATCACATAGCCATCAGCGGTCAGGATGAAACCCGAAGCCACGCCGCTGTCCTGTTCGGTATCGTTACTGCCGTCGCCCTGGTCAGCGCTATCCGGCCCGTTGCCGGGCTCCGCGCCACTGCCGCCGTCATGGGGATTGCCGGGGTTCGCCTTGCCGCCACCACCACCGCCACCCGGCGGCGTCGGCATCGGAATACCGAAGAAACGCCGGAAGAATTCCGACATATCGCCGTTGTCCATGCCCGGCGGCAGGCCGTTCGGATTCGAACGCACCTTGGCCGTCGTCCGGATATTGACGACCGAAGGCCCCACCTTATCCACCAGATCGGTGAAATCGGGCAGATTGGCAGCCGGCAGCGCATGCGCCGCGGGCGCAGCCAGCGAAACAAACAGAAAAGCCGCTGCTGCGACAAATACGGCTCGCACCGATTGGAAGCTCATAAAGGGGGTTCGCCGATGTTTACTTGGACGGTTTGTATTCTATGGCAGAAGCAAACTGCTGCAATGCAAGTTGCGGCACTTCACCGACGACAGTGATCCAGAAATTGCCCGCCTTGCGTACGAGGATGTGAGTTGCCCCGCTGCTCGCGATGCCTTCCTTGCGGTCGCTCTTGCCTACCGGCTCGACGAATACCGACACGGCCGACAGCCCGTCACTATAGACCGCCTGGTCGACCTGGATCGGCGCGGCACCGGCTTCGCGCGCGGCCATCGGCCGGCGCAGCTCGCGAATCGCATGAAAACCTGCGATCGTCTGCGGTACCACCCAACCCTCGGCGGCCATATCGACCGAATCGAGCGGTGGATGCACCACGTTCCAGCCCGACATATCGCGCAGCGCGCTTGCGACGGTGCGATGGCCGTTGTCTACGCTGAAGCTCAACTGCGAAAACGCGATCTGCTCGAGCACCTGGTTGTTCGCATCGAGCGTCTGCGCACGCAACAGCAGGCTCGTCTTCTTGTCGTACCAGATCTGAAATGCGAAACGGTAGCCGTCCTTCGGCACCAGCATGATCACCCGGGCATCGAAGCCCGCCACGCGGTCCGTGCCGACCACACGCACATCGTAGGCATCGAGCACATGCGCGACGCCCCCGGCCAGCAGCGATGGGAACGCGAACTTGTTTTCGCGCTTGTCGACGATGCACAGCTTGCGATCGGGCAGGAAAGTCCAGACATCATCGTTCTTGCGCAAGGTGCGCTGGGGACGCCCGTCGAGCCCTTCGACGCGCTCGTATTCGTTGCCGTGATCGACGTAATGAACGATACGCGACGACTGGAAGCTGTTGCCCCGCTGATAAATGAAGGTGCCTTCGAAATTTTCCTGCTTCGCCGCGCGATCGATCCGCGTCAGCCAGGCTGCGGCATCGGCATGCGAAGCCGGCGGCGGGCTGAGGCCGCCGGTGCTCACTGCGCTGCCAGGCGTGCCAGCTGCGGAAGCCAAAGCCGCATCAGAAGTCGATGCGGCGAATGCGCCACCCGCCCTCACAACACCGGCGACAAGCAATATGACGGTAAACAACGAAACGGCCGCCATCTGCAGCCGCTTCACTTCAGACCGACCGACCACGCGCGAACCACGCATCAATTCGCGCCCGCCGAATAGAGTGCCGATCGCACATAGGGCGAACCGGTATCGCCGGGATGCGAGGCGAACTGCATATGCGCTTCGAGATACTGATCGAGCGCCGCGTCACGGATCACGTTCACCTGCGCGGAAATAGGTGCAGCGGGTGCCGCCGCCATCGCCACCTGGCGCACATCCGTGGCTGGCACGCCTGCGGCGCTCAGCGCGGCGGGCGAAATGCCGATCATGCCCGGGTTGCCGAGATGCTGGAGTTGCGGCAGCACGACCCAGCTCAGGATCGCCGCAGCCGCGGCTACCGCGAATGCGGGCACAACGCGCCGGCGCAAACCGGCCGATGCGGCGACGACAGACGGGTCGGCGTCGCCGGCCATTGACGGGGACGACCCTCCCGTCGCCGGAGCGGCGAACCAGTGAGCATGCGGCGCCGGCGCGAGCAAATGCGGTTCATCGGCGAGCCGCGCCGAAAACCGCGACATGAAGCCTGCGTCGTCCGATGCATGTTCGGCCAGATCGTCCGAGCGCAGCACATCGCCGACGAGATGATAGGTAGCCCAAGTGGCGCGATCCTGCGCGTCGAGTTCAAAAATAAACTGATCGACTTCCGGCACCGACTGGCTGTCGATGATCGCCGACACCCTTTCAGCGCGGGCGGCGGCTTGCGTGTGCGTCGAGACTGACCCCATGGTGTTCCCCATCATTAAAAACCACCCTGTACTTGCGAGTTGGATGCCGGTCAACTACCAGCGCTTGCCTTCCGGCGTATCGAGCAAGGGACGCAACTTGGTCGCAATCGCCTCGCGCGCCCGGAAAATCCGGGAGCGCACGGTGCCGATCGGGCACCCCATCACTTCCGCGATTTCTTCGTAACTCAGCCCTTCGATCTCGCGCAACGTGATTGCGGTGCGCAATTCCTCGGGCAAGGACGCCATCGCCGCATTGACTGTCTCGGCGATCTGCTTGCTCATCAACATCGATTCTGGCGTGTTGATATCCCTTAGTTGGTCGGCCTCGGCAAAAGTTTCAGCCTCTTCAGCATCCGCTTCCGTCGAAGTGGGCGCCCGGCGCCCCTGCGTTGCAAGGTAGTTCTTCGCCGTATTGACGGCAATCCGATACAGCCACGTGTAGAACGCCGATTCGCCGCGAAATTGCGGCAGCGCACGATAGGCCTTGATGAAGGCATCCTGGGCGACATCTTCCACCTCGGCCGGGTCGCGGACAAGGCGTGAAATCAGGCGGATGATTTTCCGTTGATATTTCGCGACAAGCAGCTCGAACGCCGCTTTGTCGCCTTTTTGCACACGTTCGACCAGAACCTGATCGATTTCCTTTTCGCTCACCTGTGGGTCCGTTCGCTTGAGTACTGCTGACGGGATAACAGGGCATTGTAATGTTGCCCGCTCATGCTCGTCGTCACGGCCGGCTACTCGGTATGCGTGGCACGCGCACCGCCAGCGCGCGAAAAGCTTCCGGATCCAGGGCATCGGCCGGCAGCAACCATGCGCACGTCCGCTTCCCGAAACTCGGGATCGACCGCATCCGAGGGACTGCGCCGCGCTCACCCGCTCGCGTTTCGCCCTGCTCCCTCGTCTGCCTATCCGGTTGCGCGCTAAGCGACACCCACAAGCCGCCCACCCGCACCGCCGCCACCGCCTGCCCCGCGCCGGGCCTTCCCATCCGGTCGCACCACTCGACCGAACCCTGCTCCGCAAGCCACAACCAACGCGGACAACCGCGCGCCTGACGACGGGCACACCATGCCAGCCACGCCACACCCGCCAGCGAAGCCGCCACGCCGGCGAACGGCCCGGCTGCGGCAGACGCGCTCAGATACAGCGCAATCGCACACCCGGCGAAGAAACTGCCGAGCGCGATCGTCAGGGCCGGCGATCGGTGCACCTCGAACAACAGACCCGTCGCGGCGCTCATCGGGTGAACCCGGCCTCAGATGCGTTTGAAGACGAGCGTGCCGTTAGTCCCGCCAAACCCGAATGAGTTCGACATTGCGTACTCTATTTTTAGATCACGAGCGGCATTTGCACAGTAGTCGAGGTCGCAGTCGGGGTCCTGATTGAAGATATTGATCGTCGGAGGCGAGACTTGGTTCTTGACGGCCAACACCGAATAGACCGCTTCGATCCCGCCCGCCGCGCCGAGCAGGTGGCCCGTCATCGACTTGGTGGAGTTGACAACGGTTGACTTCGCATGGTCGCCGAGCGCGCGCTTGATCGCGATCGTCTCGGCGAGGTCGCCGAGACCTGTCGAGGTACCGTGCGCATTCACATAGTCGATCACGTCGGGGTTGATGCCCGCATCCTTCATCGCGAGAAGCATGCAGCGGCGCGCACCATCGCCGTCCTCGCAGGGCGCGGTCATGTGGTAGGCATCGCTGCTGCGGCCGTAGCCGATGATTTCACAGTAGATGTTCGCACCGCGGGCCTTCGCGTGTTCGTACTCTTCGATCACCACCACGCCCGCCCCTTCGCCGAGCACGAATCCGTCGCGGTCCTTGTCCCACGGACGGCTCGCGGTGGCCGGGTCGTCGTTGCGCTGGGAGAGCGCGCGTGGCGCGGCAAAACCGCCAATGCCGAGCGGCGACACCGTCGCCTCGGCACCGCCGGCCAGCATCACGTCGGCTTCATCATGCTGGATCATTCGCACGGCTTCGCCGATTGAGTGCGTGCCGGTCGTGCAGGCGGTGACGATCGCGAGATTCGGGCCCTTGAACCCGAACTTGATCGACAGGTGCCCCGCAATCATGTTGATGATCGAAGCCGGTACGAAGAAAGGCGAGATCCGGCGGGGGCCGCGATTGAGCAGTTCCGTCTGCGTATTTTCGATCATCGGCAAGCCGCCGATGCCCGAGCCGATGATGACGCCGACGCGTTCAGCGTTCTCCTCGGTCACGGTCAGGCCGCTATCCTGAAAGGCTTGCACGCCCGCCGCATATCCGTAATGGATAAAGGTATCCATGTGGCGGGCTTCCTTCGCGGGCATGTATTGCTCGACGTCGAAGCCCTTGACCTCGCCGGCAAAGCGGGTCGAGAAGTTCGTTGGATCGAACTTCGTGATGGTGGCAATGCCGGACTTGCCGGCAACCAGATTGACCCATCCGTCGGCAACATTATTGCCGACCGGTGAGATATGTCCGAGACCTGTAACGACAACGCGACGACGGCTCACGATTGCCCCTTTTCGCTGACTTTAAAAAACAAAAGCCACAGCAGCCACAGAGACAAACTCTGCAAGCCCTGTGGCCCATCAATCCTGACCGACGGAGAACCCGAACGGTACGTCCGCCCCAAGAGGTGAACTCAAGCCTTCACGTGGGCGCGAGCGTAGTCGATCGCTTGCTGCACCGTCGTGATCTTCTCTGCTTCCTCGTCCGGGATTTCCATGCCGAATTCGTCTTCCAGGGCCATCACGAGTTCGACCGTGTCCAGCGAGTCGGCGCCGAGATCGTTGACGAACGATGCATCGCTCTTGATTTCAGCTTCAGCCACGCCGAGTTGTTCGGCGACGATCTTCTTGACGCGCTGTTCAATATTGTCCATTCACCCCTCCGGGAAATAAGTTCACAAAAACAAGTGGGCGCATTTTAGCAGGTTTGACCCGCAAAAAAGTACCGCTCAACCCTTGGTGACACGGCCGCCGAAACGCCCCGCGCTTTCCTGGAAAACGCGTTGCCGACGTCAGCTCATAAACATCCCGCCATTCACGTGCAATGTCGTGCCCGTGATGTAGCTCGCCTGCGGCGACGCGAGAAACGCGACCGCATACGCAATATCGTCCGTGCTGCCCAGCCGGCCCAGCGGAATCTGCGCCTTGAGCGCGGCCTGCTGTTCTTCGGGCAGCACCTTGGTCATGTCCGTATCGATGAAACCCGGCGCGACGCAGTTTACCGTAATGCCTCGGCTGCCGATCTCGCGCGCGAGCGCGCGGCTCATGCCGGCCACACCTGCCTTCGCGGCGGCATAGTTGACCTGGCCCGGGTTGCCCGTCGATCCGACCACCGACGTCACGTTGATGATGCGGCCGCCGCGCGCCTTCATCATCGGGCGCAGCACTGCACGTGACAGACGGAAGACCGCGCGCAGGTTGGTATCGATCACCGCGTCCCAGTCCTCGTCCTTCATGCGCATCGCAAGCTGGTCCTGCGTGATGCCCGCATTGTTGACCAGCACATGGATGCCACCAAACTCCTTGACGATCGAATCGATCAGCGCGTCGCTCGCGGCCGCATCGTTGACGTCGAGCACGACACCGCGCCCGCTCAGGCCCGCGGCCGCCAGCGCCTCGCCGATGGCCGTCGCACCGGCTTCGCTCGTCGCCGTGCCGATCACCGTTGCTCCCGCCGCGGCAAGCGTCGTCGCAATCGAACGGCCAATGCCGCGCGAGGCGCCGGTAACGAGAGCAATCTGCTTGTCGAGAATCTTGTCCATGATCGTAGTGTGTCCGTCTTTCCTGCGCCATTCGGCCCGATGGCCAGCGCGCATGCCTAGCTTAGCCGCGCCGGATGTCGGCGCGCTGTCTGCGTTGTTGAACTGTCTTGGGAGCTGTTCGCTCAAGCTCCCTCATCAAGCTGCCTTATCAAGCCACCTAAGCGAGTGGCCTGAGTGGACAGCCTCATCGAGCCGTCTTACTGAACGACCTTGAGCGTTTCCGCGAGCGACGCCGGATCATAGACCGAGCCGTTGACGAGACTGCCGTCGATGCGCTTGGTCAGGCCGGAAAGCACCTTGCCCGGGCCGCATTCGATCACATGCGTGGTCTCCTGTGCAATGCGTTTCACACATTCAACCCAACGTACGGAGCCTGCGGCCTGACGCACGAGGGCATCCTTGATCGCATTGGCATCGTCATTCGCCGCGACATCCACATTGTTGACCACTGGAATCGCCGGCGCACGCACTTCAATATTCGCAAGATAGTCGCGCAGACGATCTGAGGCCGGCTTGAGCAACGACGAATGAAAGGGAGCGGAAACCGGCAAGGGCAACGCACGCTTGGCGCCGGCTGCCTTGGCGAGTTCGCAAGCCTTGTCGATGCCCGCCTTGAGACCCGCGATCACGACTTGCGAAGGGGCATTGAAGTTGACGGCTTCGACGATGCCGGCCGACGATGCCTCGGCGCAGACCGCGCGCACCGCGTCGTCGTCCAGGCCAAGAATGGCGGCCATGCCGCCAGTGCCGACCGGTACCGCTTCCTGCATGGCCTGCGCGCGAAAGCGCACGAGGGGCACCGCATCGCGAAAGCTCAACGCTCCGGCGGCGACCAGCGCCGTGTACTCACCGAGGCTATGACCCGCGACGATCGAGGGCTTCGGACCGCCCGCAGCAAGCCATGCTCGATAGATCGCATAAGAGGCGATCAGCATGACCGGCTGGGTATTGGTCGTCAGGTTGAGTTCTTCGGCGGGACCATCCGCAATCAGACGGCCCATATCCTGGCCCAGGGCCTCGGATGCTTCCTGCAATGTCTCCTGCACGGCCGGCACGTCGGCGAATGCATTGAGCATGCCGACGGCTTGCGAGCCTTGTCCGGGAAATACAAACGCGAACTTCATGGCGTCCTCTTGATCGTCAGTCTATGCAATTGGGGAAAATCGAACGGCTTGCCTGAACCACCCGCGGCGGGTGACGGTCGCAGCGTCGGCCGTCTCTTGTGTCGAGCCAGATGCGCCAAGCATGCACGTCTTGCTGCCCGCGAATTTCGGTAGAACCGGCTGTCGACCCGCGACCCGGCCGTCGCGCGGCACGCGAGCGCGCGTGCGCCGACACCCGGTTCACGGGCGATGGTCGCGTAGGCTCACATGCGCACGAGCGCCGCACCCCAGGTGAAACCGCCGCCGACGCCTTCCAGCAATACGGTTTGACCCGGCTTGATGCGGCCGTCGCGGACCGCGACATCGAGCGCGAGCGGAATCGACGCGGCCGACGTATTGCCGTGCTGGTCGACCGTCACGACCATGCGTTCGGCCGGCAAGCCGAGCTTGCGGCAAGTGCTCGTCATGATCCGGATATTTGCCTGGTGCGGAATCAGCCAGTCAACCTGCGAGGCCGTCATGCCGGCTTTGGCGAGCGCTTCAGTGGCGACCTTCTCCAGCACGTTGACGGCAAGCTTGAAAACCGCCTGGCCGTCCATGTGCAGGAAGGCGTTGCCTGCGATCGCGCCGCCATGCACATTGCCCGGCACGCAGAGGATCGACGCGTGGCTGCCGTCCGCATGCAGGGCCGTGGACAACACGCCCGGCTCGTCCGACCCCGTCACGACGACCGCGCCCGCTCCGTCGCCGAATAGCACACAGGTCGTCCGATCGTTGAAATCGAGAATACGAGAGAAAGTCTCCGCACCGACCACGAGCGCAGTCTTGTTCGCGCCGCTGCGGATGAAGTTATCCGCGGTCGCGAGCGCATAAGCAAAGCCGGAGCAGACCGCCTGAACATCGAACGCCGCGCAGGCATTGGTGATACCCAGCTTGTGTTGGAGCAGGCAGGCCGAACTTGGAAACACGTAGTCGGGTGTCGAGGTCGCGACGATGATCAGGTCGATCGCCTGCGGGTCGACGCCGGCCGCTTCGATCGCGCGCTGCGAGGCGATCAGGGCGAGGTCGGTCGTCGTGACGTCGGGTTCCGCAAAGTGGCGAGCACGGATACCGGTGCGCGCGACGATCCACTCATCGCTCGTCTCGAGCCCCCGGGCGGCGAGTTGAACGGCGAGTTCGTCGTTGGTGACGCGCTTGGGTGGCAGATAGCTGCCGGTGCCGATGATGCGGGAATAACGAGGTTGTTGCGAGCTAGAAAATGCCATCATGCCTTCGAGGAAACGGTCGCGAACGCGATGTGCGGACCCGAGGTCCCGGCGGATGCGTCGGACAGAGACGGGTCTGAATGGGCAAGCGGGGCGGCATTCTCCTCCATCGCTTGCGTCAGGCGAGCCTGCACGCCATTCTTGACTGCATCATAACCGCGTTTGATGGCCCACTCAAACGCATAGGCGTCGCCCGAGCCGTGGCACTTGATCACCAGCCCGCGCAGCCCCAGCAGCGCCGCGCCGCTGTAGCGGCGGTAGTCGACGCGATGCTTCACGCGCGCCAGCACGGGCCAGGCGAGCACGGCCATGAGCTTGGTCATCCACGAGCGCGAGAATTCTTCCTTGATCATCTCGATGAGCATCTGCGCGAGCCCCTCGGATGCCTTCAACGCCACGTTGCCGACGAAACCGTCGCAGACCACGACATCCGTCGTGCCCTTGTAGATGTCGTTGCCTTCGACGTTGCCGTAGAAATTCAGCGTGCTCGCGCGCAGCAGCTCGCCCGCGCGCTTGATTACCTCATTGCCCTTGATCGCCTCTTCGCCGATGTTGAGCAGGCCGATGGTCGGACGCTCGTTGCCGTCGACGGCCGACACGAGCGCATGCCCCATTTCCGCGAACTGCAGCAGATGCTGGGGTTCGCAGTCGACGTTCGCGCCGAGGTCGAGTACGGTCGAATAGCCCTTCCGGTTCGGCATCACGGTCGCGAGCGCAGGGCGCTCGATGCCGGGAAGGGTCTTCAGCACATAGCGCGACACCGCCATGAGCGCGCCCGTATTGCCGGCCGAAATGCAGCACTGCGCACGCCCCTCCTTGACGAGGTTCAGCGCGACGCGCATCGACGAATCTTTTTTCTTGCGAAGTGCAACCTCGATCGAGTCGTCCATCTCGACGACTTCCGAGGCTGGAACCACCGTCAACGCGGCGATTTCGCGAGCGTCGACGACCTTGGCACGCTTCAACTGTGCGCGAATCGGCCCTTCAAGGCCGACCAACACCAGTTCGGCGTCCGGGTGGGAGCGAACGAAGCTGATAGCAGCGGGCACCGTCACGGACGGGCCGTGATCGCCGCCCATGCAGTCGATTGTGATCTTGACGGTCATGCGACGATACGGATCTCAGATGCAAAAAAGCGGCATCGGATGCCGCTTATTTTGTCGAACCAACGCTGCAAGTATGGACTGAAGAACGAAGCCAAAATGGCTGCGCGCACTCAGTCGTTCTTGGTCTTGACGACCTTCTTGCCGCGATAGTAGCCGTTCGGGCTGATATGGTGACGCAGATGCGTTTCACCCGAGGTCGGTTCGACGGCGATTGCGTTACCCGTCAGGAAATCGTGGGCACGGTGCATGCCGCGCTTGGACGGCGACTTCTTGTTTTGCTGGACTGCCATGACAACTCCTAAAAATTTTGCCGGATTCTAGCATATTCAGGCAGCACTCTCAGGGCGAGCATTGCCTGCTTCGATCAAGCGTCGTTCTTTGGGGGAACGTCGCGTTTCAGCGCCTGAAGCGCTGCAAATGGGTTATCGGATGCATCACGCCGTGCCGGTTCGTCTTCGTCCGGCCGTTCGATCACGATATCGCCGGCCTCGCCGGTCACAAGTGCCTCATGGACACTTGGGCAAACCGCGTGCTTGGGCACGAGCGGCAAGGACAACAGTAGCTCTTCTTCAATCAGGTCGTACAGGTCAAACTGCCGGGAGCCGACGATGGGATCGACCTCGTCGTCATCGAGCGGGACGGCGTCGGCCTCTTCCTCGCTCGCGACGATCAGGTAAGTCGCCACGATATCGAGCGGCTGCCGATACGGCTTCAGGCAACGCTGGCACTCTACCCAGGGCGCGGCCTCGATCGTCAGGTGCAGGTACAACTCAGTCGCACTGCCAGTCTTTTCGCGCGATTCACCACGCGCTGCCCAACTCACGGATTCATTTGACTCGTCATTCAGCCCGTCATGCTGCGAGGCCTCGGCGGCGTCGCCGACGATCTTGCCTGCGCCGACATCATTCGTGCGCAGATTCCCGCGTGCTTCACTCCCCACTTCACCCACTTCGTTTACCATGCGCGGCAAGGCGCCGACAGCAACGGTCCCCGCAGCGCTGCGCGAAGCGCGGGCAAATTCGAAGAGGTCGAAAGCACGCCAGTCGGGGCCGACGACGGATGATTTGCTCATGAGCAATGCTGCCGCTGCAAAGCGCGATAGTGTACCGATTTTCGCCCTTTCGAGTCAATCACTTAACCCAGGGTTTCTGAGTCGCCGCGGGATTACCCCTGTGCGCCACCCCTTCCGATCCGTTTTCGATGAATGCTCCCGCAGCAAACCGCCCTCTGATCCTCGCCTCGAGTTCGCCTTACCGTCGTGCCCTGCTCGAACGGCTGCGCCTGCATTTCGAAGTGGTCGTCCCGGCCATCGACGAAACCCCGCGCGATGGCGAGGCGCCCGCCGAGACGGCTTTGCGTCTCGCCGTGGAAAAGGCGCGCGCGGTGGCGGCAGACCATCCACTCGCCCTGATCGTCGGCTCGGATCAGGTCGCGACGTTCGACGGCCGGCAGATCGGCAAACCCGGCAATCACGCCGGTGCGCTCGCCCAACTGCAATCGATGCGCGGGCGCGAAGTCGAATTCCATAGCGCACTATGCGTATTCGACGCGGCGCGCGATCATGCGCAGGTCAAGGATGTCATCACCCGGGTCCGGTTCCGCGACGTGCCGGACGCCGAACTCGAAGCCTATCTCCATATCGAGCAGCCTTATGACGTCGCGGGCAGCGCGAAGTCCGAGGGGCTCGGCATCGCCTTGCTCGAAAGCATCGACAGCGACGATCCGACCGCACTGGTCGGTCTCCCGCTGATCGAGCTCGTCAGCATGTTGAATAACGCAGGTTTTCCGGTACTGAAACGATGAGTGGCATGCTTTATCTGATTCCCAACACCCTCGGCGAAGGCGACGAAGCCGCACTCGACACCGTCCTGCCCGCTCCCGTGCGTGCGCAGGCGGCTCGGCTGGGCTATTTCGTCGGAGAGAACGCGAAGAGCACCCGCGCTTTCCTCAAGCGGGTCGGCACCGAACGGCCGATTCAGGAAATCGCGATTGCCGAACTCAATGTCAACACGCCGGCGGGTCAGCTCGAAGCGCTACTCAAGCCGATTCTCGCCGGCCAGGACGGCGGACTCGTCTCCGAAGCGGGCTGCCCGGCCGTGGCCGACCCCGGTGCGAGACTCGTCGAACTCGCACACCGGCGCGGCGTACGCGTCGTGCCGATGGTCGGCCCGAATTCGATCCTGCTGGGTCTGATGGCTTCCGGCCTGAACGGCCAGAGCTTCGCGTTTCACGGCTATCTGCCAGTCGATCCGGCCGCCCGCACGAAGCAGTTGCGCGAACTCGAGCAGAGTTCGCGGCGCGGCCAGCAGACGCAGATCTTCATCGAAACGCCCTATCGCAACAAGGCGCTGCTCGAGTCGCTGCGCGCGACTTGCGCCCCTTCGACGCGCGTTTGCATCGCGGTCGACCTCACCCTGGCGACCGAGCAAATTGTCAGCAGGCCGGTTTCAGACTGGAAAGCCGACACGCTCGATCTCAACAAGCGGCCGGCGATCTTTCTGATGCTCGCCTCGTAAATGCCTGACTGAAGCGAACTTACTGAATCGAAGCGCGCACACCGAAGTTCGCCAATGCCTTCATCGCCGCGTCGCCAATCGATGCACCGAAGCGGCTCGCAAGGCGGTCGGCGAAATTCGACTTGACGGTGTAGTCGACGATGTTCTCAGCCTTGATGACATTGCGCGCCACATAGTCCGTGTCGCCAAACGCGTCGGCGAGACCGAGCTCGACGCTCTGCTGCCCCGTCCAGAACAGGCCCGAGAACAAGTCCGGATTGTTCGGGTCCTTGAGGCGGCTGCCCCGGCCCTGCTTCACCGCTGCGATGAATTGCTCATGAATCTGGTCGAGCATTTTCTGCGCGTGTTCTTTCGCCTTGTCGGATTCGGGCGTGAAGGGATCGAACAAGCCCTTGTTCGCACCCGAGGTGTGCAGGCGGCGCTCGACCCCAAGCTTGTCCATCAGGCCGGTGAATCCGAAGCCTTCCATCAGCACGCCGATCGAGCCCACGATGCTCGCCTGGTCGACGAAGATCTTGTCCGCCGCGACCGCCACGTAATAGCCACCCGAGGCGCACATGTCGTCAACGACCACGTACAGCGGCTTGGAAGGATACTTCGCACGCAAACGCCGGATCTCGCGATTGATGATCGCGGCCTGTACCGGGCTGCCGCCGGGGCTATTGATGCGCAGGATCACGCCGACCGTGTTCGTATCGGAGAAAGCCGACTCGAGCGACGCATCGATATTCTCGGCGCTCGCCTGCCCTTCCGACGAAATCTCGCCCGTCAGCGTGACGAGCCCGGTGTGACGGCCGGTGGTGACTGTTCCCTCACCCGACACATTGAGCAGACCCCATGCGATCAGCGCCAAAACAATCAGAAAAGCGAAACGAAAGAAGATTTTCCAGCGGCGATTGGAGCGTTGCTCACGGATCGCCGACAGGGCGAGCTTCTCCAGCACTGCGCGCTCCCAGTTTCCGTCACGGGAAGCGGACGAAGCGGGAGGAACAGGCGCGCCCGGGCGCGCCGATGAATCCGAATGATCAATGTCTGACATGCGTCGTCGTTTGAGGCGTTGTTCCAGCCAGTGGAATGGCGACCGTCAGTCACACGGCGGCGACAGGACGCACGGCGTCGTCCGGAAGCCAATAGACCGCACGACCCGAGGGTGTTTCGCGTTCTTCAACCTGTACTGCGCGAAGTTTCGCGCCGCGGCACGGCCCACCTACACAATGGCCGCTTTCGGGCGCGTAGATCGCACCGTGGGTAGCGCAAATCAAGTATAAACCCGAATCGTCGAAGAACTGACCCTCGTTCCAGTCCAGTTCCATCGGAACATGCGCACATTGGTTCAGATATCCGTACACCTTTTCGTCGAAGCGCACGAAGAAAATGCTCGCCTCGCGGCCGAGATACCGCACATTCGTCCTGACGCCCTTACCGCCGTCGGACAAAGTCGCGGAATCGCAGATATACACGCCATCCGTGATAGCCGCATGACCATCCGGCGCCTCGTCCGTGCCGACCGGGCTCCCGGCACGATCCCGCAACTCGGCGCGCGCAAGATCGCCGGCTGTGTCGGAATCGGTCAGATCGCAAGGCTTGATATCAGGCATGGGTCGTGAGCCAATCGGCAAGTTCGGCAACGCTGTGGGCGCAAAATCGTGGCGACAATTCGAGCAACGGTGCCTCGGGATGAGCGCCATAGGTGACGGCAATGCCCGCGGTGCCGGCGTTGAGCGCCATTTGCAGGTCGTGGGTGGTGTCGCCGATCATTACGGTCCGTTCGGGCATCTGAGCGACCGTATCCATCACTTCATAGAGCATCTGGGGATGCGGTTTGGACAATGTCTCGTCCGCGCAGCGCGTGACGTCGAACAGCTCGCCCACGCCCACGTGGGCCAATGCGCGATCGAGCCCTACCCGGCTCTTACCCGTCGCCACGGCGAGCAGGAATCCCGCCTTGCGTAAGTCTTCCAACATGCCGCGCACGCCGACGAACAGTTCAGTGGCCGGATCGCCGGTGAAATAATGCAAACGGTAGCGATCTGCGAGCTTCGGGTAGTCAGCGGGGTCGAGTGTGGGTGCCGCAATCTGCAGCGCGTCGCGCAGACCGAGCCCGATGACATAACTGGCCGAAGCATCGTCGGGCACGGGCAGCCCCAGGTCGCGACAAGCCGCCTGGATGCTGCGGGTAATATGGACTGTCGAGTCCATCAGCGTGCCGTCCCAGTCGAACACGATCAGATCAAATAGTTTTTGCGACATTGCCTTCATCTTCCCGCAACTGATCAATAAATTGCCGGCAATCGGCCGGCAACGGCGCCTGCAGCTCGACAGACTCGCCGCTTCCCGGGTGGGTGAAGCGCAGCTTATACGCATGCAGAAACATCCGCTTGATCCCCGGCCTGACGCCGGAGCGGCTCAACCGGCGGTTCAAAGCGAAATCCCCGTACTTCTCGTCTCCCACGATCGGCGTGCCTAAATGTTGGAGATGCACGCGAATCTGGTGTGTTCGCCCCGTTTTGAGCTCACATTCGAGCACCGCATAATTTTCGAAGCGCTCGATGAGGTTGAAGATCGTATGCGAAGCGAGGCCGTCGTCCTGAACGCGGACGCGGCGCTCGCCCTCCGGCGTCAGATACTTGTGCAGCGGCGCCTTCACCGCCCGCCGTGCATCGTGCCAGTCGCCGACCACACAAGCGAGATAACGCTTGTCAATTCTGTTTTCACGAATCTGTTCGTGAAGGGCCACGAGCGCGGAGCGGCGTTTGGCGATCATCAGCAAGCCGGAGGTTTCCCGGTCCAGCCGATGCACGAGTTCCAGGAACTTCGCCTTCGGACGCGCATTGCGCAGCTGTTCGATCACGCCGAAGCTCACGCCGCTTCCGCCGTGGACCGCGAGGCCCGCGGGCTTGTCGATCACCAGCACGTAATCATCTTCGTGCACGATCGAATAGGAGGGCGCGGGCATCCACGCCGGGGCCTCGAGCTCGGGAGCCGCGACGCGCACCGGCGGCACGCGCACGAGATCTCCAACCTCTAAGCGATAGTCAGCACCCACTCTCCCTTTGTTGACGCGGACTTCACCGCTGCGAAGAATGCGGTAGACGTGACTTTTCGGCACGCCTTTACAGATCCGTATCAGGAAGTTATCGATCCTTTGACCGGCACATTCTTCGTCGATCTGGATCATCGAAACCTGGCCGGCCGCGACCGCGTGCCCGGAGTTTTTGCCTAACTCATTCATTCTGCATATAATTTGTCCAGCATTCGCTGTCGGCCACTTGAACCTATTCGGTCAGGCGGTGGAATGCGCCCGGTGCAGGCGGTAGAAACCGTCATTTTACTTGCACCGGAGGGTCGGTTGCTCGTCCCGATGACGAGCATTTTTTTAGTGAGTTGCACGCACGAGATCCGCTCGGGCAGGGATGGCGCCCACAGGTGCATCCGGTCAGGAGCGTATTTCGCGGGCAGCGAAGTCCGGGTCAAAAAGAATTTTGTGTCGTCCAGCGGGCTGAAATAGGTCCGCTGAGCGAATAGCGAAGTAAGCCGGTCCGCGGCCGCGGCGCCCCGCTTCACTGGTGATCCCTGACGATCACGACGAAGCCGGGCACCTCGGAAGTCGACCGGTGCGATGTCAGGCAATGTGCCGCCGAGCGCCGAACTGGCCGGCTGCACGTTCACACAGGCGCCCGCTTGCGCGTCCGGTTCTGACGTCCGGTCCAGTTGCGTTGCTCGCACGGACCGGCTCAGTCAGGATACGGCATGCCCGCGCATGGTTGCCGACATCGCCGATCGCGTGTGCCAGTGCTGCCCTTGTCCGGGCAGCCGCATCAGGCAATTCTCCCGTCCCGACTTTGGCCCCGCGTGCTTTATGTGACAACAAAAAGCGCGGCGCGCTGTCGTTTCCCTGGTCCGTTCGGCCCCATTTGGCCGCACGCGCCCATCCGGCGTCCGGTCTGAATCAGTCCAGAGGACTGATCGCGCTCATCAGCGCGGGCGGACCCAAAACGACAGCTCAGCCGTACTGGGAGCCGTCTATGAAACGCATGCTGTTCAACGCGACGCAGCAGGAAGAACTGCGCGTCGCTATCGTCGATGGTCAGAAACTCATTGACATCGATATCGAAACCGCCGGCCGCGAACAACGCAAAGGCAATATCTACAAGGGTGTCATCACCCGCATCGAGCCCTCTCTCGAAGCCTGCTTCGTCAACTATGGCGAAGACCGCCACGGCTTTCTTCCGTTCAAGGAAGTCGCCCGGCAGTACTTCCGGGACGGCGTCGACATGCGTTCCGCACGCATTCAGGACGCCTTGCGCGAAGGCCAGGAACTGATCGTCCAGGTTGAAAAGGAAGAACGCGGCAACAAGGGCGCCGCCCTGACCACATTCATCTCGCTCGCCGGCCGCTATCTGGTGCTGATGCCGAACAATCCGCGCGGCGGTGGCGTATCGCGCCGTATCGAGGGCGAGGAGCGCCAGGAACTGCGCGAGACGATGGGCCAGCTCGAACTGCCGGAAGGCATGAGCATCATCGCCCGCACCGCGGGGATCGGCCGCAGCGCCGAAGAACTGCAGTGGGACCTGAACTACCTGATGCAACTGTGGCGCGCGATCGAGGAAGCGTCGAAGTCGACGCGCGGTCCGCTGCTGATCTATCTTGAGTCGAGCCTGGTCATTCGCGCCATTCGCGATTACTTTCAGCCCGATATCGGCGAAATCCTGATCGACACCGAGGAAATCGACGAGCAGGCACGCGCGTTCATGAGCGTCGTGATGCCCGACAATCTCAACAAGGTGAAGCGCTACCGCGACGACGTGCCGCTCTTCTCGCGCTTCCAGATCGAACACCAGATCGAGACGGCCTACTCGCGCACGGTGCCGCTGCCCTCGGGCGGCGCCATCGTGATCGACCACACCGAAGCGCTCGTCGCGATCGACGTGAACTCGGCACGCGCGACCAAAGGTGCCGACATCGAGGAAACCGCGGCGCGCACGAATCTCGAAGCCGCCGACGAAGTCGCACGCCAGTTGCGCCTGCGCGACCTTGGCGGCCTGATCGTGATCGACTTCATTGACATGGAGTCGACCAAAAGCCAGCGTGAAGTCGAGCAGCGCCTCAAGGATGCGCTCAAGCACGACCGTGCCCGCGTCCAGATGGGCAAGATTTCGCGCTTCGGCCTGATGGAGCTGTCGCGTCAGCGGCTGCGCCCGGCCCTTTCCGAAGGAAGCCATGTGACGTGCCCGCGCTGCAACGGCACGGGCCACATCCGCGACACCGAATCGTCCGCGCTGCAAGTGCTGCGGATCATTCAGGAAGAAGCGATGAAGGAAAACACCTCGGCGATCCATTGCCAGGTGCCGGTCGAAGTGACCGCCTTCCTGCTTAATGAAAAGCGCCAGGAAATCAACAAGATCGAAATGCGCTTCAAGGTCGGCGTCGTGCTGATCCCGAACAAGCATCTCGATACGCCGCATTACAAACTGGAGCGTCTGCGCCACGACGACCCGCGCCTCGAAGAACCGCGTGCCAGCTACAAGATGGCCGAAGAGGCCGCGCGCGAACTCGAGTCGGAGTCGGGTTACAGCAAACGCGCCGAGGAAGCGAAGCCCAAGCAGGAAGCCGCCGTCAAGGGCATCACGCCCGAAAGCCCGGCCCCTGCCGCGACACCGCGTCCCGAGCCGGTTGCCGCCGCAGCCGCGGCGCCCGTGGCCGTGCCCGTCGCAAGCGGTGGCTTTATCGGCTGGCTCAAGGGTCTGTTCGGCATGACGCCCGCGCCGGTCGCACCGCCCGTTGCAACGCCGGTGGCGAAGCCGGTCTCGCGTACCGCACGCGAACGGATCGAGCGTACTGAACGCGGTGATAAAGAGCGCACGGGTGAGAAGACCGACAAGGGCGAACGCCAGGAACGCGGCCGCGGCCGCCGTGGCAGCGCAGCGGGCAGCCGCGAAGCAGGCGCGCAGGTGAAAGGCCCACGTCAGGAGCGTGGCGAACGGACCGAGGGCCGTGAACCGCGCGAACCTCGTGAAGGCCGCGAGCCGCGTGAAGGTCGTGAACCGCGCGAAAGCCGTGACACCCGCGAACCGCGCGAGGCTCGCGAGCCGCGTGAAGGGCGCGGAGAAGGTCGTGGAAATCGTGAACGGCAGACGGAACGCGCAACGGAGACCACCGACGCGGCACGCGTCGACGGTGGCGAACGGCAGGAACGCAGTGCTCGTGGCGAGCGCGGTGAGCGTCGCGAAAAGCGCACTGCCGAAGCTGTCACAGCCGGGGAAGACATCCTGCTGAACGGTGACGTCTCGCTTGAAGGTAGTGGCGAAGTGCAAGCGCGTGACGAACAATTCGGAGACGACGAGACGCCCCGCGAAGGGGGCGAAGAACGCCGCCGCCGCCGGCGCGGCCGTCGCGGCGGTCGTCGTGAGCGCGAGGAAGAAGGCGTCAACGCAAACCTCGCGGCGGACGTCGCCGAAGGTGAAGGTCACGCTGCATCGATGAGCCCCGCAGGCGAAGGCGAAGTGTCGCGTCAACGCGCACCTCGCCAGACCGAGCGGGCCGCGACCTCCGCGCCAGTCGAAACGCTGGCGGCAGCCGGAGTGGCGGCCGCGGTCCTGGCGGATGTCGCGGTGCAGACCGCGCCGGCGCAGGTTCCGGCCGAAGTGACGGCACGCGCGACAGATGCAGCGCCTGCCGCTGCGCAACAGCCGGTTGAATACGTGCCGGCTTCGGTGCAGGCACCTGTCACCGAAATGATCGCAGATGCTGCTCATGAGCCGGTGCAGGTCGCAGCCGCCTCGCCCGCCGCAACCGAGACAGTCGCGCGCACCGGGGCCGAAACACCAGCTCGCGTCGAAGTGCCTGCTCCGGTGGAAACGCCTGCCTATGTCGAGACACTGACCCGTGTCGAGACGCAGGTTCAGGTAGCGGCAACTGTCGCGGAACCCGCGCCGTCGTCCACGGAAAGTCATGTGGCCGAAGTCGCCGCGCCCGCGATGGAACTCCGCCCGGCAGCGGTAGCAACCGAGGAAGCGAAGCCGGTCGAAGCTCAAGCCCCGGCGGTAGAAACAGAGGTTGCCCAAGCACCGGCACCAGCCGACGTTGCCCTCACCACGCCGGTGATGGCCGCAGTGGCCGATGACCGGAACGCGTTCACGGCTCCGGCCGCGACCGCCGCCGCGGTGGCAGCGACGGAAGTGACATCCCCGGCACCGGCATCCGCGCCCGCATCGCAACCGGCTACGGTGGAAACACCTGTCACCGCTCGCGTCGCGGGTTCGCAGTCGCCGAAGCTGTCGATCGAAGCGCTGACGCCGGCGCTCGAATCGGCTGGCCTCGTCTGGGTCAACACCGATGCGAGCAAACTGGAGGCGGCCCGCGAAGCAGCGGCGCAACAGGCTCCCGCGCCGCGCGCACCGCGTGAGCGCAAGCCTCTGCCGGCGGCGGCATCGGCTCCGATGGTGCAGGTCGAAACGACGCACGAGAACAACGGGCAGGCGTAACGCCCCGCACCTCCGTCGAAGAAGACGCGAAGAAGCCCGACAGGCCCTGCCTGCCGGGCTTTTTTGTATCTAGCCCTTTTGGGCTGGAGGCGCGCCGTTGGGCTAAAATGGTCGGATCCGTGTAGAAGATCCCCATGCTCAGCAAAGTCATCCCCGTCGCCGATTGGCGCACCCTGCCCCTCGACCGCACGGCCCCCGACCTTTCAGGTCCGGCGGTATCGCCCAGCGGCGTGCTGGCGGATGCGCGTGTCCGGCCGTTACGCGACTTGCGTATTTCGGTGACCGACCGCTGCAATTTCCGCTGCATCTACTGCATGCCGAAGGAATCGTTCGGCAAGGATCACCTCTTCCTGCCCCATGGCGACCTGCTGACCTTCGAGGAAATCGAACGCATCGCCAAGGTATTCGTCGCACATGGCGTCGAGAAAATCCGCCTGACCGGCGGTGAGCCGCTGCTGCGCAAGAACATCGAATTCCTGATCGAGCGGCTCGCGCAGATCCGCACCCCGCGCGGCACGCCGCTCGACCTGACGCTGACGACCAATGGCTCGCTGCTCACACGCAAGGCGGCCGCGCTCAAGGCGGCCGGCCTGACGCGCGTGACGGTCAGCCTCGACGCACTCGACGACGCCCTGTTCCGCGGCATCAATGACGTCGACTTCCCGGTCGCCGATGTGCTGGCCGGGATCGATGCAGCACGCGAGGCGGGATTCGGGCCGATCAAGGTCAACATGGTCGTCAAGCGCGGCTCGAACGACCATGAAATCGTGCCGATGGCCCGCCACTTCCGCGGTACGGGCGTCGTACTTCGCTTTATCGAATACATGGATGTCGGCTCTTCGAACGGTTGGCGCATGGACGACGTGCTGCCATCGAGCGAAGTCGTGAGTCGACTGTCCACGATCTTCCCGCTCGAAGCGATCGCCCCCGGCTACCGCGGCGAGACCGCCGAGCGCTGGCGCTATGTCGACGGGGCCGGCGAGATCGGCGTGATCTCGAGCGTAAGCCACGCCTTTTGCGGCGACTGCACGCGGGCTCGGCTCTCGACTGAAGGCAAGATCTATCTGTGCCTGTTCGCCACTCAGGGCTACGATCTGCGCAGCCTGCTGCGCAACCCGCAAGTCGACGACGCTGGCCTCGCGACAGCGGTCGCACGCATCTGGCAGGGTCGCGACGACCACTATTCCCAGCAGCGCTCCGAAGCCGGTGCGCAGGGCAATGAGCGGCGCGGTTCCGATGCTCCCCGCGTCGAAATGTCGTATATCGGCGGATGATCAACGCCCTGCGGCCTCGGATTCACCGCGACCAGATTACCGGGCTGATCCTCGCGGGCGGCCAGGGTTCGCGCATGGGGGGTGTCGACAAAGGGCTCCAGCCCCTGTGCGGGCGCCCGCTCGTCGAGCATGCGATCGAACGTCTGCAACCCCAGGTTGGCCAGATCACGATCAGCGCGAACCGCAACGTGGACGTGTACCAGCGCTATGGATTTCCGGTATGGCTCGATTCGCCCGACTCTACGAGCCCGCTCGTCAGACCTGCTGCCGGTCGTCTTGCCGGTCGTTTTGCCGGCCCCCTCGCCGGCATCGCCACCGGTCTCGCGGCAGCCCGCACCGACTGGCTTCTAATCGTGCCGTGTGACGCGCCGCTGTTCCCGCTCGATCTGGCCACCAAACTCATCGAGGCACTCGTGGTCAGCACCGCCGATCTTGCGTTTGCAGCCACCACCGAAGCAGACGGCACTCGACAGCGCCACCCTGTATTCGCGCTGTTGCCGACTCGGCTCGCTGCTTCCGCGGCTGAGCAACTGGCGAGCGAGATGTGGAAACTCGGCGCGTGGTACGGCCACCACAACGCCATCGAAGTCAGTTTTCGCGATTCTCGCGCGTTCTACAATGCGAACACCCTGCGCGAGTTACAGGCACTAGAACGATAGCCGCGACGAGAACTGCGGCGAGCCGGATGGGCTCGCTCGACCGCAGGGACCAGCCGGCGTGCGTCGTGGGTCACATCTTTTCATCGAAGCAATGAAAAAGCAGATTTCGTATATCACCCCGGGGCAGACCGCGAAGGCGCTCATCCTGATCTACCTGACGTTCTCCGTGCCGATCGTGATTCTCGGCGCACTGGTCGCCGCCGTACAGTCGGGCATCGCCAGCGGCGGAATGTCGAGCATCTCGCTCGCCAATATCGTGCTCGCGTTTTTCAGTGCACTGATCCTCAACGCGCTGATCGGCTTTGCCCTATTGTGGATTGCCTGCCATGCCTACAACTGGGTGGCAGGTCGCTTCGGCGGTATCGAGATCGCGTTGACCGACGCACCGGACGACGAGGATGACGATTGATGGCGGCGCCCCGGATTCGCATCGCGCGCGAGGACGATGCACCTGCGATTCATGCACTGATCGTCGAGCTTGCCGAATACGAACGTCTCACATCCATCCTCGTCGCAACAGAAGCGACCTTGCGTACGGCCCTTGCCGGCGACCAGCCGCGTGTCGAATGTCTGGTCGCCGAGCACGAGGGCCATGTGGTCGCGTATGCGATGTACTTCCACAACTTCTCGAGCTTTCTAAGCCGGCGCGGTCTTTATCTTGAAGACCTGTATGTGAGCCCCGCTGCGCGTCGTCTCGGCATTGCCTCCGCATTGCTGCGCAAGCTTGCGGCGATTGCGGTCGAACGTCAGTGCGCCCGCTTCGAATGGACCGTGCTCGACTGGAACCAGTCGGCGATCGACTTCTACGAAAACATCGGCGCGACCGTCTTGCCGGAGTGGCGCATCGTGCGCATGACCGGCGAGGCTTTGACGAAGCTTGCACAGAGTTGAGTACGTGGCCTAGGCATTCTCGGTGTCATCCACCGGCTCGCCTCCGGTAGCACCGGCGACGCCACCCGGGGCAGCCTCGCCCCCCAGCAGACCCGCCGCCGCATCACCCGGCAGCGCCTCGACATCGCGAAGCTTGCGGCTCATGGTGCGCGTGCGGACCTCGGCGGCCTCGATCGTGCGCGTGACGGTCTGCAACTGAGCTTTCGTCTTCGCCAGCACGTCGCCGAACTTGCCGAACTCGGTCTTCACCGCGCCGAGCACCTGCCAGACTTCACTCGAACGCTTCTCGATCGCGAGCGTGCGGAAGCCCATTTGAAGGCTGTTCAACAAGGCGGTCAGGGTCGTCGGCCCCGCAATGGTGATGCGAAAGTCTCTCTGCAAACTGTCCGTCAGCCCGGGGCGCCGAAGCACCTCGGCATAAAGGCCTTCAGTCGGCAGGTAGAGCAGGCCGAAGTCCGTCGTATGCGGCGGCGAGACGTATTTCTCGGCAATGGTCCTCGCTTCCTGCCTGATCCGCGCATCGAGCGCGCGTGCGGCCTCCTCGACCGCGGTGGGATCCGCGCGCTCTTGCGCGAGAATAAGACGCTCGTAGTCCTCGCGTGGAAACTTCGCATCGATCGGCAACCAGACCGGCACATCCTCGCTTGAACCTGAAGCCACGTCCTTGCGGCCCGGCAGGCGGATCGCAAATTCGACCCGCTCGGTACGCATGGGCACCGTCGCGACATTCTTCGCATACTGGTCCGGTGTCAGCACCTGTTCGAGCAGCGCTTCGAGCTGCACTTCACCCCAGGTGCCACGCGTCTTCACGTTGGTGAGCACGCGCTTGAGATCGCCGACACCTGCGGCAAGCGTCTGCATCTCGCCAAGGCCCCGATGGACGAGTTCGAGACGGTCGGACACCAGCTTGAACGACTCTCCGAGCCGATGCTCGAGCGTCGCATGAAGCTTTTCGTCGACCGTCTGGCGCATCTCCTCGAGCTTCTTTGCATTGTTCGACTCGATGTCCTTGAGCTTCTGTTCGAGCGTCGCGCGCACTTCCGCAAAGCGCCGGTCGTTGCTCGCCGACAGTTGGGAGAGCTGCTGGTTCAGCGTGTCGCCAAACCGCTTGAGCGCGATGCTCTGCTCGTCTCTTCCCAGCCGGCCACTTTCGGCGATGTCCGCGCGAACCTCACGCTCGAGCCGCTCGATCAGGCGCTGCTGCCCTGCTTGCGCCGCGTCCCAGCGATCCCCGAGTTCGATCAGCGCATCGTCGTTGCCGCCCTGCCCGCCGCGCCGAAGCACCACGACGAGCAGTGCAACCAGCGACAACACAAGCGCCGCGCCCAGCAAGAACGTCATCAAGCCCGGGAATGCATTGTTCATCAGCGGCTCCAGCGCGCCATCACGTCGGGATTGATCGGGGTGGGCGGATGACCGGCTTGCGGCCCCTCGCCGAGACCGGCGATCAGATTGTCGGCCGCGAGGTTGGCCATGGCACGCCGGGTCGCTTCAGTCGCACTGCCGATATGCGGCGTCAGCACGACATTGGGCAGATCGAGAAAGCCCGGGTTGAGCTTCGGCTCGCCCTCGAAAACGTCGAGACCCGCCGCACCGATCTGGCGGGTACGCAGTGCCTCGATCAAGGCGGCATCGTCGACGATGCCGCCGCGCGCGATATTCGTGATGGTCGCGGTCCGCTTCATCAGCGCGAGTTCCGCCGCACCGATCGTGTGATGGCTCTCGGCCGTATAAGGCAGCACGAGCACGACATGATCAGCCTCGGCGAGCAGCGCCGGCTTGCTCAGGTATTCGGCATTGAGCTCGCGCTCGATTTCGGCCGCGACTCGCGAGCGATTGTGATAGACGACCCGCATGCCGAAGCCCCGGGCCCGGCGGGCCACCGCCTGTCCGATCCGGCCCATGCCGATCACGCCGAGCGTCGAACCGTACACGTCGGACCCCGTCAACATATCGTAGCTCCAGCGGTCCCACTTGCCCGCGCGCAGCAGACGTTCACCTTCGCTCATGCGGCGCGCCGCGGCCATCATGAGCGCCCAGCCGAGATCCGCCGTCGTTTCATTGAGCACGTCGGGCGTGTTGGTTCCCAACACGTTCGCGCGGTTGAACGCTTCCATGTCGAAGTTGTTGTAGCCGACCGCCATGTTCGCAGCCACCCGCAGACGCGGGGCGGCGGCGAGCACCGCTTCGTTGATCCGGTCACCGGCAATGAAGACGCCGTCCTTGTCGGCCAGCTTTGCGGCGAGTTCCGCGCTGGTGAATATCCGGTCTTCCTGGTTCGACTCGACTTCGAAGTAGCGCGTCAGGCGCTCGAGTACGTCAGGGAAAATGGCTCGCGACACAAGAATCTTTTTCACATTGATCTCTTCTGAGAAGTGCACCGGAGTCCGCGCCAGAGATGCATGCCGCGATCCCGCCAAGGCCCCGGAGCGTGTTTACCGAAAGAACACGACTGTCATGACGCCGAAAAGCGGCAACAGGATAGCGCCCGACCACAACATATAGGCGAAGAAACCGGGCATCCTGAGACCGCGCGACTCCGCGATCGCCTTGACCATGAAGTTCGGCGCGTTGCCGATGTAGGTATTGGCGCCCATGAACACCGCCCCCGCCGAAATCGCCGCGAGCGTCGTTGCGCCACCCGTCATCAGATGCTGAGCATCGCCGCCCGCGAGATTGAAGAACACCAGATAGGTCGGCGCATTGTCGAGAAACGACGACAACAAGCCCGTGACCCAGAAGTACATCGGTGCAAGCGGCCTGCCGTTCGCGTCGCTGACGAGTTGGACCACCGAGGCAAGCGCCCCATGTTCGCCCGCATGCAGGATCGCGATGACGGGCGAGATCGTCAGGAAGATCGCGGCGAACAGCTTGGCGACTTCCTCGATCGGCGCCCAGTTGAAGTCATTGCCCTCGCGCGCGGACTTCGGTGTGATCCACAGCGACACCAGGGTGACGACGACAAGCAGTCCATCGCGCACGAGGTTCTGCAGTTCGACCGGCGTGCCCATCACGTCGAAGCTCACACCCGGTCTCCATATCCCGCTGAGCAGCACGAGCCCTGTCACCACCGCGATCAGAATGAAATTGCGCTTGCCCTCGAGCCAGAACACATTTGAATCCGGAGTGGGATCGAGCAATGGGCGGCCCACCTCCTCGCGCCGGCGGAAGAACCACGAATCGATGGCATAGAAGAGTGCCAGCAACACGATGCACGCGAACATCATCGGCCAGAACAGGTGCACGACGGTCCACATGAAGCTCACACCGTTCAGAAAGCCGAGAAACAGCGGCGGGTCGCCGAGCGGCGTCAGCGATCCACCCGCGTTTGCCACGAGAAAGATGAAAAACACGACCACGTGAACACGATGCTTGCGGTTGTCGTTCGCTCGCAGCAGGGGGCGGATCATCAGCATCGCGGCGCCGGTCGTTCCCATCACGCTCGCGAGCACCGTGCCCAGTGCCAGCATCGCCGTATTGAGCGCGGGCGAGCCGTGCAGGTTGCCACGCACGCAAATGCCGCCGGCCACGGCATAGAGCGCGGCGAGCAATACGATGAACGGCAGGTATTCCGAGAAGAAGGCGTGCACGAGCGACGCCGCGCCCTCGCCGACGCCATGACTGAGCGTGAACGGCACCAGATACGCAAGCCCCCAGAACGCGGAGATCTTGCCGAAGTGGCGATGCCAGAAGTGAGGGGCAAAAATGGGAAACAAGGCGATCGAAAGCAACATGCCCGCAAAGGGAATGCCACTCAAAAGCGAAAGGCTCGCACCATTCACCCCGTGCGTGCCCGACGATGCATCTGCCGTTTGCCCTGCAACACCGGATGACGCCACCTGCACGAGATCAGTGCCTACCGCGAAAGCAGGGGCCACCAGCACAAATACGCACAGCAGCATTGCCGACACGAAGGCCGCGGGACCCATGCGAACAGCCTGGAGGCGAGAATCGAAAGGGGTCAATCGGAATCCCGGTAAGAATGCGAGGAGACGCCAGATTATAGCGGCGCCCACCCACCCGCTAGTCATCCAAACGGCCAGTCTCGCGTGCCGGAAACCGGTCTCGAGGTCGGGCCAGGCACCTACTGGGCAGGTTGCTCGATTTCGAAGACCTGACGCAGATAGGCAAGATAGGCCTTGTCATCGCACATGTTCTTGCCCGGCGAATCGCTGAGCTTTGCGACCGGTTGCCCGTTGCAGCGGACCATCTTGATCACGACCTGCAGGGGCGTGTAGCCGAGATCGTTGGTCAGATTCGTGCCCACGCCGAAGGCGAGCTTCGTGCGTCCGCGAAATCGCTCGTACAGTTGCAGGACCTTCGGGATATCGAGCGCGTCGGAAAACACCATGACCTTGGTACGCGGGTCGCAGCGGTTGTTTTCGTAGTGCTTGATCAGGCGCTCGCCCCATTCGAACGGATCGCCCGAATCGTGCCGCGCGCCGTCGAACAGCTTGCAGAAATACATATCGAAGTCGCCGAGGAATGCCTTCATCCCATAGACATCGGACAGGGCGATGCCAAGGTCGCCGCGATATTCCTTTGCCCACATCTCGAAGCCGAAGATCTGCGAATCGCGCAGGCGCGGCCCGAGGGCCTGGCAGGCTTGCAGGTATTCATGCGCCATCGTGCCCAGCGGCGTGAGCCCGTGCTTGTAGGCGTAGAACACATTGCTGGTGCCGGCAAACTGCTCGCCGAGCGACTCCTTGAGCATCACGATCACCTCCTCGTGCCAGCGCTTCGAGAAGCGCCGCCGCGTGCCGTAGTCGGCGATCTTGCAGTCGCTGTACTCGGGGCGCGCGCCAAGCATCTGGATCTTGTCGGCAAGCCGCGCCCGCCCTTCCGGATAGTCGGGCGCCGTCTGTGTGTTGCGAAAGTACACTTCATTGACGATCGCAAGCAAGGGCACTTCGAACAGGATCGTATGCAGCCAGGGACCCTCGATGCGGATCTCGATCTCACCGTTGCCCTTGTTCGACGGCCGGACCTGGACATGCTTCTCGTTCATATGGAACAGGCCGAGAAAGTCGATGAAATCCGGCTTGATGAAACGCCAGCTGCGCAGGTAGTCGAGCTCGTCCTCGGTGAAACGCAGCGCGCACAGGCTGCGGATCTCTTCCTCGATTTCTTCGATGTACGGCACCAGATCGATATCCGGCGTGCGGCAACGGAACGCGTACTCGGCTTGGGCGGCGGGGAAATGATGCAGAACGACCTGCATCATCGTGAACTTGTACAGGTCGGTATCCAGCAGCGAGGTAATGATCATGGGTCGCGAATCGTGACTAAGCACAGGCGACCCCGATAGTAACCGAAAGGGGCCGCGCGCATCCCACCTGACGATCGGACATCGCCTCGCCAGGGCGTCGCCGTGCGACTTCCGCACGTACTGCCACAACCACCGCGAATACGTTAATCACGAAACTGTATAAATCCCGCCAGCCTGCTGCAGGCTTGCCTGCGGCGTCTGGGCTACAATATTGGTTTTAGCGAAATCGCCCCACAGGCGCTTACCGTTTTGCAGGAGTTTGCATGACTCACGTTGTGACCGAAAGCTGCATCAAGTGCCGCTATACCGACTGCGTAGATGTATGTCCGGTTGATTGCTTCCGCGAAGGCCCGAACTTTCTGGCCATTGATCCCGACGAATGCATCGACTGCGCTGTTTGCGTCGCCGAATGCCCGGTCAACGCGATCTATGCCGAGGAAGATGTTCCCGGCGACCAGCAGGCGTTCATCCCGCTGAATATCGAGCTCGCGAAGAGCTGGCCGAGCATCACGAAGACCAAGCCGCCGCTCCCCGAGGCGGACGAGTTCAAGGACATCAAGGACAAGCTGGAACTGCTCGTGCGCTGAGCGTGCGATCGCTCGGACGCGTGCTGCGTGAGTGCTGAATGCGTCGCACGACCGCCGCCCCGGACGAAATCGCAGTGAAGTTAAAAAATGCGCGGCAGACGCTTGACAGTATAAGAACCACTCCCTAAAATCTCATTTCTCTGCTGTTCCCCGATAGCTCAGTTGGTAGAGCGCCGGACTGTTAATCCGTAGGTCCCTGGTTCGAGCCCAGGTCGGGGAGCCAAAAGAATCAAAGGCTTGCATTCAAATGCAGGCCTTTTTCTTTTGTGCCGAAGATAATACTTTATTAGATGACGTCTAATAAAGTTGAAGGTTTGGTATTGAAGTCCGATGGCGAGAGCAAGGTACCTGCGTAGTAATCGGGCCCATCACGTCGCCTCTACCTCATCTCCCTACCCATCTGGCCGCTTCTCGCGGGCATGGCGATTGCTCCATCGCATTCACGTCTGCACCCCTTTTTCCCCAACGGAGTCGCCATGAATGTCACGCTGAGCCTCGGCCCCCTCATTTCGTTGATCGCCGGGATCCTGATACTGATCGTCCCAAGTCTGCTGAACTACATCGTTGCCTTGTACCTGATCATCATCGGCATCGTCGGATTGTTCGGCGTCGGTGGCCTGCATCTGTAGACATCGGAATTGCACTTCGCCCGAGGCACGTTCCCTCGATCAGGGAGGCCCACCGCTGATGGCGCGG
Organism: Pararobbsia alpina; assembly: GCF_902859895.1. Classification (GTDB taxonomy): domain Bacteria; phylum Pseudomonadota; class Gammaproteobacteria; order Burkholderiales; family Burkholderiaceae; genus Pararobbsia; species Pararobbsia alpina. The sequence goes on along the minus strand of NZ_CADIKM010000008.1, from coordinate 126,397 downwards.
TTCTCATACGACAAGTTCAAATAAATGAGCCGGCCTCCAGGCCGGCTCATGACTTCCTCTACCGCCAACGGTGATCCACTTCAGCCGTACACGAGTTGCTCGAGACGCAATTTGCCCTGCAGGGACAAACCGCCCACTTCATAGCTTCCCTGCGCGCCCTCGCAGCGCACGAAACAGTCGCGCTCCATCAGGAACGCGGCGGTCGCATCGAGACTATTGCGCGACAAACCGAGCGTGCTGGAGTTCAGACGGACACTCTCGTTTGCATTGGCAACACGACTGGCTGCGGATAGCACGGCAATGCAATCGGCTTTCGATGGCGTAAGCATGAAATCTCCTGGGAAAGTCACGTTGAAGTAGCTGCAATCGACACGCACGCGACCGCGATCCGTCGCTTCGAGAACTTCGATTCTAGTCAGCGCTCTGACGAACGCAAGTGCCCGTTTGGCCGCTTTTTGACTCAGGCGACGGCAAGTTGAGCCACTTTTACCGTGTGTTTGCGGCATTACGCTCAGCTTTCGCAAGAATACGTTCCGCGCAAACGATCAAAGTTCTCGTTAGTATCGGGTGTGGGCCGCAGCGGATGCCTCGACAGTTCTCTTTTTTACTCTCAACGTTTTTTACTATGCCTTCACGTATCGAAGACTATGCACTGATCGGAGACGGCCAAACGGCCGCGCTCGTCGCGCGAGACGGTTCCGTCGACTGGCTGTGCTGGCCGCGCTTCGACGCCCCCGCCTGCTTTGCCGCGCTGCTCGGTACGCGCGATCATGGCCGTTGGCAGATCGCGCCGGCCGGCGAGGTCTCGCAAGTACGGCGCCGCTACCGTGAAGGCACCCTGATCCTCGAGACCGACTTCGACACCCCGACGGGCAGTGTCACCCTCGTCGACTTCATGCCACTGCGCAACGGCTGGTCGGAAATGATCCGCGTGGTCATTGGCAAGAGTGGCAGCGTCGACATGAAGATGGACATGATCCTGCGGTTCGACTACGGCTCGGCGGTACCGTGGGTCACGCGGCTGCCCGACGACAGCGGCTTGCGCGCGGTCGCGGGACCCGACATGGTGACCCTGCGCACGCCCGTCGATCTCATCGGCGTCAATCTGCACACCGAGGCGACCTTTCGGGTCGATGCGGGCCAGACCGTGCCCTTCACGCTCGCCTATACGCCCTCTCACCAGTCTCCGCCACCGGCTGGCAATGCGCTCAACGCGCTTGCCAAGACCGAAACCTACTGGCGCGAGTGGAGCAACCGGAGCACCGTCAGCGGCCGTTACGCCGAGCCCATCCAGCGTTCACTGATCACGTTGAAGGCGCTTGCCTACGAGCCGACCGGCGGTATCGTCGCCGCTCCGACCACCTCGCTGCCCGAGGCGATCGGCGGTACACGCAACTGGGACTATCGCTATTGCTGGCTGCGCGACGCGACCATCACCCTTTTGGCCCTGATGCGATGCGGCTACTACGACGAGGCCAGTCAATGGCGCGACTGGCTGTCGCGTGCCATCGCGGGCTCGCCCGAACAGTTGCGCATCATGTATGGCCTCGCCGGCGAGCGGCGCCTGCCCGAATGGGAGGTGGCCTGGCTGCCTGGCTATGAGAACTCCGCGCCGGTGCGCATCGGTAATCAGGCGGTCGACCAGTTGCAGCTCGACGTCTATGGCGAAGTCATGAACGCCCTGCATGTCGCGCGTGCTGGCGGCTTGCCCGCGGACGAAGCCTCGTGGCCGATCCAGGTCGCCCTCGTCGAGCATTTGGGCAAGATCTGGACGCAGCCGGACGAGGGCATCTGGGAAGTGCGCGGTGGCCGGCAGAATTTCACGTTCTCCAAAGTGATGGCGTGGGTCGCCGTCGATCGCGCCATCTGTTCAGCCGAGAGATTCGGTGTCGAAGGGCCGCTCGACAAATGGCGGCAGATGCGCGCGAAAATTCATGCGGACGTATGCAGCAACGCATGGAATTCGAAGCTTCAGTCGTTCACCCAGGCCTACAACGGCCACACGCTGGATGCCAGCCTGTTGCTCATCCCGCAACTGGGATTCCTGCCAGCCACCGACCCGCGCGTGCGAGGCACGATCGAAGCGATCGAGCGTGAACTGACCGACGGCGGCCTGGTGCTTCGCTACCGGACCGAACATACGGCCGACGGACTGCCGCCGGGCGAAGGCACCTTCCTCGCGTGCAGCTTCTGGATGGCTGACGCCCTCAAGCTGATCGGACGCCGCGAGGACGCGAGCGCGCTTTTTGAACGCTTGCTCGCGCTTCGCAATGACGTCGGCCTGCTCGCGGAGGAATACGACGTCGTGCGCAAGCGCCAGGTCGGCAACTTCCCGCAGGCGTTCTCTCATGTGTCACTGGTGAATACGGGTCTGAACCTGATGCGGCACGAGCAGGAAATCGCGCGTGCGGCTGGACAACCGGCCGACGCCGCGGCGGCGTGAGAGACGGACCGGCTTCCATGAGAGAGCGCCGCAAAAAAGAGCGCGGCGCTTTTCTCGGGAGTCCTGGTGGTGGCAAAGCTTTGCGGAGTAACGATGAGTGTCAAAAACCACATCGTGCAATGCACAATCCGATGGTACGCGCACAATCCAAAATTATTCAAATACCTTTCATAACAATGTATTAGACTAATGTTGCTGTGCGGTACAAGGGTTTGTCCCGTATCATGTCGGTTCGAACCTTGGTGCTACATTCGGTCGACCTTGATGGGCTTGCTGCGGCGCAACGCAGGCAGCTTTGCCCGTTTAATGCGACACTTCGATGGTGATGAATGTCAGGTCTCGCGAGACCCGGCGGGTTTATGGGATGCGCAGATGCTCTACCAGCTACACGAAATTCAGCGTGCCTTCTGGGGCCCGGTCACCGCATGGGCCGAGGCCGCTTCGAAGTCGTTCGTCAATCCGGCGAGCCCGCTTGCCTATGTCCCTGGCGCCTCGCGCCTCGCGGCTGGCTATGAGTTGATGTACCGGCTCGGCAAGGATTACGAGAAGCCAGAATTCGCGATCAAGTCGATCGACAAGGACGGGTACAGCATTCCGGTCGTTGAACAGTCGATCATCGAGAAACCGTTCTGCCGCCTGTTGCGCTTCAAGCGTTATTCGGATGATGCGAAGGAAGTCTCGCGGCTGAAGGAAGAGCCTGTCGTGCTCGTCTGCGCGCCGCTGTCGGGCCACCATTCGACGTTGCTGCGCGATACCGTGCGCACCCTGCTGCAGGATCACAAGGTCTATATCACCGACTGGATCGATGCGCGGATGGTGCCGTTCGACGACGGTGCGTTCCATCTCGACGATTACATCGCTTATATCCAGGAATTCATCCGTCATATCGGTGCCAAGGATCTGCATGTGATTTCGGTTTGCCAGCCGACCGTGCCGGTGCTTGCGGCGATCTCGCTGATGGCGAGCAACGGTGAAGACACCCCGCGGACGATGACGATGATGGGTGGCCCGATCGACGCGCGCAAGAGCCCGACTTCGGTCAACTCGCTCGCGACCCAGCATTCGTACGAGTGGTTCGAGAACAATGTGATCTACACGGTGCCGTCGAACTATCCGGGCATGGGCCGCAAGGTATATCCGGGGTTTCTGCAGCACACGGGTTTTGTCGCGATGAACCCGGAGCGTCATATCACGTCGCACTGGGAGTTCTATCAGAACCTGCTGCGCGGCGACGATGAAGATGCCGATGCGCATCGCCGGTTCTACGACGAGTACAACTCCGTGCTCGACATGGCGGCCGAGTACTATCTCGAGACAATCCGTATCGTGTTCCAAGAGTTCAGGCTCGCGGAAGGCACATGGGAAGTCAACGGTGCGCTCGTGCGTCCGCAGGACATCAAGCACACGGCGCTGTTCACGATCGAAGGCGAGCTCGACGATATTTCGGGCGACGGCCAGACACGTGCGGCTCACGATCTGTGCACCGGAATTCCCGAATCGATGCGCCGCCATTTCACGGCGGAGAAGTGCGGACACTATGGGATCTTCGCAGGCCGGCGTTGGCGCAACATCATCTATCCGCAGATTCGTGACTTCATCAACGAGCATGAGCAGCAGCAGTCGGAAAAAGCGGCGGCGTGAGTGTTGGTTGAGGTGATGATCGCGAAGTGAAAAATGGGCGCCTAGGCGCCCATTTTTCATGAGATCAGGAGACGCTGAATACAGGGGGCGGCTGCAGTGATCTCTTCAACGAGATGGCACTTCCGCGAGACGAAGCGAAAGACCCCTCCTTCGGAGCGTTAAAGAAACGAGCGCTGCGATGGCGCACGATGCTCTCGAACCTTGACGACCCGGTAGTCACTGACGAGCCTGCTATCCACCATCTTCTGGATTCGCCTGAGGTCGACGTTAAGCAAATCGCCTTTTCCAAACCGCGCACCCGCATCGCTGTGCCATCAGTTGCTGTGCGGCCACCAGCTCGATGCCAAACGAGCCTGCCTTGAACGTGGCGTTGACCTGAACGCGAACTTCGGCCGCTTCGCCATTTATTTCCTGGTTGGCCGCTGTCAACAGATCCGCGATGGCAATGAGGGCCGGCGCGAGGTCTCGCACGTCCATCCGATGTTCCACCAGTGCAGGCCCGTCGTAGACGACGTGAAAGTGTCGTGGTTGCTCATTTCCATATTGACGAATCCCTATGCTGCGGCGTGCGAATTATTAAAGATCACCTCGCCGCTCACGGCGATGGCACTTCGTTCGAGTGAGCTTTTAGTTTCGCAGCAAGCGATGCGGATCTCTCAATCGTCCGACGGCTCGAGCCCCCGCCTGACAACGAATAGGAAGGAGCCGACAACAATCTCGAAGAAACTGAAATTGTGCGCGGGGCGGTTACTAAATATTGAAACAGCGAGCCTCTGTTCGAAAGCGCGACAACGCACCGGGCTCATTTCCGACACGACCTAGAGCGCAGTCTTGCCCGCGCCAGATCATCATACGTCCTGCGCGGGGGGCAGCTTGCAGCACATACTCGCCCGGCATCAGAGCCTTCCGAAATGATCGGATATGGATAGCTGACTTGAAAAGAACCGGCCTCGAGAGATTCGAACTAGGCCGGAGTGGACCGAGCACGCGAAGTGCCAAATTTGATTCTCAAGCTTCCCGCCAGGAACACCTCACCATCCGCCACAACAGTCGTTTTCAATTCAAAGCTTCGATCAACGACGAATGGCGATAGCGTGACAAGAACGCCGATCATCGTCCGCATCGCTGCTTCGTCAGCGCGCTGCATATCGTCGACTATTTTTGCAACGGCCTCATCCGGCAAGATTTCCTCATGCAACAGCTGGGAGTCCGCATGGACTCGCACTACGAGGCTGCTCACCGGGTCGTCAATGGCCGCGCCGAAGTGGGTCAAAATGCACAGCTTGGGAAGGACAATCAGATTCTTTGGAACGAGAAGGTCTCGCTGATAGATGCCCATCAGCGAACTCTTCGATCCCTCCTCGAAGCGCACGTCATCGCAGAACGTGCTCACGGCAAAGCGGTTCATTTGATTGAGTCGCTCGTCTTGCGAGGAACACCGCTGATCATTGGCCGCAGGTCATCCAGGCTGATGTTCAACGCGTCAGCGAGAGCGGCAGCCGTTTCAAATTGAATCTTGAGCTTCCCCGACTCAATCTTTGCCACGTGTGACTGACTCGTTCCAAGTCGAGCTGCCAGAGCAGCCTGCGAGAATCCCCTGGAAAGACGTAACGCGGCCAAAGTCAGAGGTACGTCGTACAGATCTGGTGCGATACGTGCACGAGCCGCAGCCATGCGTGCGCCGAAAGCCTCATCGGCGACCTCACGCGCGGAGACGCTTTCAGAGAACGATTTGGTACCTGGCCGCCGAGGCTTGGGTGCATCCTGATTCGCAGTGGCCACCCACTGAATTGATGGCGAGGTCGCGCCACTCGCCGCGGCGACGTTAGTGCCGAACTGGCAAGGCGAGTCGCTCGTACTCGGTACAGATTCTTTGGGAGATCGGGTGGTTCGGTTGGTAGTCATAGCAATACTCACGCAACTCCAAAGGTGTGCGATCAGTCAAGCGCAACACCACAGCCAGAACGATGAAATCATCGTACGCAACGTCATACGCGTACAAGATTCGGTAGTGCCTGCGCGCCCACTCAAGACGCAACGCTTTCAGTCGATACACGTTGTAGCCGCGACGCTGAAGACAGTCGATCGCCCGGCAATCGAACTGCGGATCGGCGTACGCATGCGCATAGTGCCAACTGCTCAGACGGTCGAGAAGATGCTCCGACTCCTCCAATTCCTGGAGGAAGGCTCGCAAGTCATCTGCGTCCTCCTGCGACCATGCGGAAATCTGCTTAAGGTCGTGATCAACCCTGTCTACATACGAAAGGCTCGCCACTATATCACGCAGTATATAAGTACGGTTTCGGATTCGCAATGTTGAGGAAGAATCCTACAAAATTGCACAAATCATATTGATGCGGGCTTCAGAACTTCGCACACCTTCAGAAAAATTGACTTTTGATCGTAGCCAACGCTCGAACGTATCGCAACCCATGCGAAGGGCTGACTTGCCATCTGGACATCGCTGACGACTGGAAAAGGTGCGCGTGCAGGAACCCCTCTGCGCGGAGACGGCGCGCATGTTGCGCAGATGGCATTGCCTCAATTGAATCCGGTGCGACGCTGAGAACTCGCGAGCGGGTAGACACCCGATGAAGAAGACGTTGCTCCGAGATTTTTCCAGGGCACAGTGCGTGCCCTAACTCTTCTCCGCCTTGCGCGCCTGCTCGTTGAGTTCGCGCAAATGGTCAAGCTTGTCGCCGATCTTGGTTTCAAGACCCCTCGGCGTTGGCTGATACCACCGCTGCTCAGGGATATCTTCCGGGAAGTAGTTCTCTCCCGCTGCGTACGCATCTGGTTCGTCATGCGCGTAGCGATAGCCCTTCTTGTAGCCGAGCTTCTTCATGAGCTGCGTCGGCGCATTACGCAGATGCAGTGGCACCGGACGTGTGCGGTCGCTGCGCACGAATGACAATGCCTGATGCCACGCCACGCTGACGGCATTCGACTTCGGCGCGACCGCGACATACACAAGGGCTTGCGCCAGTGCAAGTTCGCCTTCGGGTGAGCCGAGCCGCTCATAGGCCTCAGCCGCGTTCACGGCAACCTCCAACGCTCTTGGGTCCGCGTTACCGACCTCCTCGCTTGCCAGTACGATGATGCGGCGCGCGAGATAACGAACGTCGACACCTCCGTCAACCATTCGAGCCATCCAGTACAGCGCCGCATCCGGGTCGGAGCCGCGGGCAGACTTGATAAGCGCCGAAATCTGGTCGTAGAACTCCTCGCCACCCTTGTCGAAGCGCCGGGTGGTCGCGGCGGATGCGGAGCTGACGAAGCTACCGTCGACGCGCGTTACCCCGGCCGCTGCGGCAGCGTTGGCGAGCTGCTCGAGGAGGTTCAGGAACCTTCGGCCATCACCATCGGCAAACCCGACGACAGCTTCGAGCGCGGGCTCCTCAAACGCCAGGTCGCCCAGCAGAGGGCGGGCTCGCACGAAGAGCTGCCGTAGCTCCCCGTCGGACAACGGCTTGAGTACATACACCTGCGCACGAGACAGCAGAGCGCTGTTGACCTCGAAGCTGGGATTTTCCGTCGTGGCTCCAATGAGGGTCAATCGCCCGACCTCCACGTGGGGCAACAAGGCGTCCTGCTGGCTCTTGTTGAGACGATGTATTTCGTCGAGGAACAGGACGGTTGAACGACCATCGTGGTCAAGCACCTGCTGGGCACGTGTGGCGGCCTCCCTCAGTTCCTTTACGCCTGCGGCGACGGCTGACTCAGCGATGAATTCATGGTCGAACGCCTTCGCGGCAAGCCGCGCAATCGTCGTCTTGCCGACGCCGGGCGGTCCCCAAAGTATGAAAGAGTGCAACTTTTTGGAGTCGAGCGCGAGCCGAAGGGGCTTGCCCGGGCCAAGCAGATGAGACTGCCCCACGACATCGTCGAGCGATTCGGGGCGAAGCTGCTCGGCAAGCGGCGCGCGAGGTTGGGTAGTAAAGAGGTCGGTCATGTCACAGATGGCTTGCGGCTTTTATACCGGAGGCATTGAGGCCTGCGGGTTCGGTTCGCCGAATCAGGACTCCCCGACACATGCCGGGCAGTGGAAAACAGCGATTTGGGCCAACAGCGACCGGCATTTCACCGGTTCCTGGATTCTACGCGTACGCCTGTCGTTGGCCTGCATCGAAGCTGCCCCGATTCTGTCTTCGGCACGGGGTGATACACGCGCAAGGCCTGAACCTGTCGTTTGACGTGACCGCGAGCTGACATGATGTCCGCCGCCGAGAAAAGCAAAGGCGCGTCTTCAACGAAACTCAAGGTCGCTGCGCCACACTCGTCAGCCACAAGCGCACCCTCTTGCACCGATGTATCGAACAACTCGTGCCATGAGAACGTCTCTTGCCGTCAATGAGTGAACTCTCCTGTGGCAATTCTTCGTCAATTCTCCCGTTATATCTGTAAGTATATTACCCTCGACTTGTTCGCCAGCCATCGCCCGCAGACTAGGAACTTCAGCTCGCGTGCCTGCATCTTTCGCAGTGGGGCTTTCAGAAGTGGAATCGTTGATGCCGTTCAGACGATTTTCGAGGATAGGACGGCACGATCGATCGGACTGCGCTGGTGTCGCATTTTTGTTTTCCCTGTTTGAGCCGCGAATCCAATAGGTTGCATTGACTCAAGGAAGATTTTCCATGAACGCTCGTCTATCCCGCTTCGTCATTGCACTCGTCACGTCGTTGGCAACCGTCTCGGCCCTTGCGGGGGAAGTGCAGGTTGCCGTCGCGGCAAACTTCACCGCGCCGACACAGGTGATCGCCGCGGACTTTGAGAAAGACACCGGCAACAAGGTGGTCGCCTCGTTCGGGGCGACCGGCCAGTTCTATGCTCAAATCAAGAATGGCGCGCCGTTCGAAGTCTTTCTTGCAGCCGACGACACGACACCGGCCAAACTCGAATCCGAAGGCCAGATCGTGGCAGGCAGCCGTTTTACGTACGCCATCGGTGCACTCGCGCTGTGGTCGGCGACAGACGGATACGTCGATCCGAACGGCGACGTGCTGAAGCGAAACGAGTTCAAACACATTGCGATCGCCAACCCCAAGACCGCGCCTTATGGACTGGCGGCAACGCAAGTGCTCGACAAACTCGGGCTAACGCAGGCTGTGGCGTCCAAGATCGTCGCAGGTCAAAACATTTCACAGGCGCAGCAATTTGTTGCGACCGGTAATGCGGAGCTTGGTTTTGTCGCACTCTCGCAGATCTACAAGAACGGCAAGGTCACCCAGGGTTCGGCCTGGCTCGTGCCTGAATCGCTGCACGACCCCATCAGGCAGGATGCAGTCATTCTCTCGAAAGGCAGTGCCAACCCGGCTGCGCAGGCGTTCATCGAATATCTGAAAGGACCGAAGGCTGCGGAGGTCATCAAGTCATTCGGCTACAAGCTCGACACGCATTGAGCTGCCCTCATGCTGCCCACCAACGACGACATGCAGGCCATATGGCTGACGCTCGAGCTCGCGAGCCTGGTGACCGTGCTACTGATTTTGATCGGCACGCCGATAAGCTGGTGGCTTGCGCGCACGCACTCTCGACTCAAGAGCTTCGTGGGTGCACTTGTCGCGTTGCCGCTAGTACTGCCGCCGACAGTCATCGGCTTTTATCTGCTTGTCGCAATGGGGCCTCACGGCTGGGTTGGACGTCTCACCCACGGTTTGGGGTGGGGCACCCTGCCTTTCACGTTTGCCGGCCTTGTGGTCGGATCCGTCATCTACTCGATGCCGTTTGTCGTCCAGCCCTTGCAGAATGCGTTCGAGGCCATCGGCGACCGGCCGCTCGAAGTGGCCGCGACACTGCGCGCCGGCCCATGGGATCGATTCTTCTCAGTGGTGTTGCCCCTGGCAAGGCCCGGGTTCGCAACAGCCGCCATTTTGGGTTTCGCTCATACGGTCGGTGAGTTCGGCGTGGTGTTGATGATCGGCGGAAATATCCCGGGCAAGACCCGGGTGGTTTCGGTGCAGATCTACGATCATGTCGAAGCAATGGAGTATGCACAGGCACATTGGCTGGCGGGCGGAATGGTGGTGTTTTCGTTCACAGTCCTTCTGCTTCTCTATTCACGCGGGCGGACACCGAAGACCTATGCATGATCTATCCGCTCTGCCCGAGCCTAAGCCTCCCCTGATGAGCCGTACTCCGTCAAGCGAGACACGGACGACTTCCGGCGGCATTCATGCGCGCTTTCTTGTCGAACATTCCGGCTTCACGCTCGACGTCGATCTTGACCTTCCGGACCGTGGCGTGACGGCAATCTTCGGTCAATCCGGATCCGGCAAGACGACGCTGCTGCGCTGCCTCGCCGGGCTGGTCACGCCGGTGAGCGGGCGTCTGTCTATCGGCGCGGATGTCTGGCTCGACACGGCGAATCGACTCTGTCTACCCACACACTGTCGACCGCTCGGCTATGTGTTTCAGGAAGCGAGCTTATTTCCGCATCTCACGGTCGAAGGAAATCTTCGTTTCGGACTGAAGCGCGTGGCGCGCTCCGAACAGCGCGTGGTCTTCGACCAAGCGGCTCAGCTTCTGGGTATCGAGCACCTGCTGCGACGCATGCCAAGCGGCCTCTCCGGTGGTGAACGGCAAAGAGTGGCCATTGCACGCGCCTTGTTGACCAGTCCGCGCCTTCTGCTGCTGGATGAACCCTTGGCATCGCTGGATCGGCAGCGCAAGGAAGAAATCCTGCCTTATCTTGCGCGTCTGCATGATGAGCTCGACATTCCGGTGATCTACGTCAGCCATGCGCCCGAGGAAGTAGCCCGGCTCGCCGACTATCTGGTTCTTCTGGACAATGGCCGCACCGTGGCGAGCGGTTTGATCTCCGACATGCTCGCGCGGCTCGATCTCGCTGTCGCCAGGGCAGACGATGCGTCCGTCGTCATGCCCGGTGTTGTCATCGGCTACGAGTCCACCTACGAGCTCCTCACACTGGCGCTCCCAGGGACACCCGTGACGATGAGAGTCGTTCATTCCTCGATGCGGCTGGGCGACACCATTCGAGTCGTCGTCAAGGCGCGCGATGTCAGTCTGACGCCGCAGGCCCCAGCGCTCGGAAGCATTCTCAATGTGTTGCCTGCCACGGTAGTCGGTATTGCCGAAGCGCACGCGCCGTCGCATGTGATGGTGAGGCTCGACGTGGAAGGCACCCCGCTCCTGTCGCGCATCACGCGTTTTTCGAGCGATCGCCTCGGCCTCGCCGTTGGCATGCGGGTTTGGGCTCAGGTCAAAGCTGTCTCGCTTTTGACCTAGAACCGACAGCGAGAAGCTCGGTCTTTTTGTCCAACCGTCGACGACGGCTAGGGCGTTCACAAACGGCTGGAGGCTCGACGATCGAGTGACAGAGGTGCACGACATACACGACCGCCGCACCGCATATTTAAGTCTCGCCTGTTGAAGTCTGACGGCTAGTTCGCGAAAGCACTGCGGTCGCACAAATGGGAACGGGGCGCCGTGTGATACACCCCTGACCGCGCCGCCGCTGCGTTGGCGGCCATCTCCAGTGCCAATCGACCTAAATCGACGGAAGTTTTACCGGCCCCGAACTGGATCGGGGCCGCAGTCCACTGGCGACAGTCTGCATCAACCGAACTGGGACGTGCCACTGTCGTACTGCGGTTCAGATTGTCCTCGATGGAGCCTGCATACACCGCCTTCGATGCAACGGCGGCTAGCAACAGAAAGGTGAGCGTGTGCGCTGTCATCTTTCCTCCAGTGGCGGCATCTAGTGCCATCGGGCACGGGTAGATGCCTCAGATACTACAGGAGATCAGGCGACGGGGCCGGCTCGTGCGTGCACGCGGGGCTACATCAAAACAATATCGTATTGCTCCTGACTCAAATTATTCTCCACCTGCAACGACACCGGCTTCCCGATGAAATCGCAAAGCATCGCGAGATGCTGCGACTCTTCCTCGAGGAACAGGTCGATCACAGTCTGCGATGCAACCACGCGGAACTCCCTCGGGTTGAACTGCCGTGACTCGCGCAAAATCTCGCGCAGCACGTCATAACAAACCGTACGCGGGGTCTTGACCTGCCCCTTCCCCAAGCAGATCGGACAAGGCTCGCACAGCACATGGGCCAGCGACTCACGCGTGCGCTTGCGTGTCATCTCGACCAGGCCCAGCTGTGAGAATCCGTTCACCGTCACGCGCGTGCGGTCGCGCGAGAGCGCCTTCCTGAGTTCGCTCAACACCTGGTCGCGATGCTCGGCGTTCTCCATATCGATGAAATCAATAATGATGATTCCACCCAGATTGCGCAGCCGCAATTGACGGGCGATCGTATGCGCAGCCTCGAGATTGGTCTTGAAAATCGTATCGTCGAAATTGCGCGCACCGACATAGCCCCCGGTGTTCACATCGATCGTCGTCATCGCCTCGGTCTGGTCGATCATCAGATAGCCGCCCGACTTCAAATCGACGCGCCGTGACAACGCGCGCTCGATCTCGGTCTCGATGTTGAACAGATCGAATAGCGGCCGCTCGCCCACATAGTGGTTGAGCTTGGGCACGACCGCCGGCGTGAACTGCGTGGCGAACTCGACCAGCTTCTGATAAGTCTCGCGCGAATCGACCAGCACTTTGCTCGTCTCATCGCTCACGAAATCACGCAGCACGCGCTGGGCCAGATTCAGATCTTCATAGAGCAGGCTCGGCGCCGGCACGCGCAAGGCCTGGCCCTGGATCGTCATCCACGTCGTGCGCAAATAGGCGACGTCGTTGGCCAACTCCTCGCTCGTCGAATCCTCGGCGATGGTCCGCACGATGTAGCCGCCCTTCTCGTCGAGCGGCAATACGGCCGTCAGGCGCGCACGCACGGCCTCGCGTTCGGCTTCGCTTTCGATCTTTTGCGAAATCCCGATATGAGGCTCCTGCGGCAAATACACGAGGGTGCGTCCCGCGATGCTGATCTGGGTCGACAGGCGCGCGCCCTTGGTGCCGATCGGGTCCTTGATGACCTGCACCATCAGGGTTTGCCCGTCGAACACGGTCTTCTCGATCGCTTGCAGATTGGCATTGTGCGATTCGCCCGGCACGCGCGGATGCCAGATATCGGCAACGTGCAGAAAGGCGGCTCGCTCCAGGCCGATGTCGATAAATGCGGATTGCATGCCCGGCAGCACGCGCACGACCTTGCCGAGATAGACATTCCCCACGCGTCCGCGCGACAGGGTGCGCTCGACATGCAGTTCCTGCACGGCCCCCTGTTGAACGAGTCCCACCCGCGTCTCCTGCGGCGTAATATTTATCAGGATGTCTTCGTTCATGTTTTCATTTTGGCCCTGGAATCGCTATTCAGAATTCGACGTGCGCGGCTCTCAAAAGGCTCGCTGTCTCGAACAACGGTAGACCCATGATACCGGAATAGGACCCTTCGATTCGCTCGACAAACCCACCCGCCCGACCCTGAATACCATAAGCACCGGCCTTGCCAAATGGCTCGCCGCTCGCCACGTACGCGTCGATTTGCGCGACGCTCATCGCCGCGAAACGTACCTTCGAAACAGACAGATCCGATTGCACGCCCGCCGCCGAGCCGACGGCAATCGCAGTCAGCACCTCGTGCTCGCGACCGGCCAGCCGTGCCAGCATCTCGGCCGCATGGCCGGCGTCGACGGGCTTGCCGAGGATCACCCCGTCGATGGTGACGGTCGTATCGGCCGTCAGGATCGGCGCGCGTATCAGCTTGCCGCCGTCAAGCCGGGCCACGGCCGCTTCGGCCTTGACCTGGCAGACGCGCATCACATAGTCGCGCGGCGCCTCGCCAGGCCGCTCGGCTTCAAGTGCTTCGGCAGCCTCGGCATCGTCGGGCAGCAGGAGTTCATAACGCACGCCGATCTGCGCGAGCAGTTCGCGCCGCCGCGGACTTTGCGAAGCGAGGTAGACGAAGGGAGACGACGGGATATCGGAGGTCGGTCGCATGCGGGCGTAGATGACGCGTCAGGCGCGATGGTAAGGATGGTTCTGTGTGATGGACCAGGCGCGATAGAGCTGCTCGGCAAGCAGCACTCTGACCATGCCATGCGGAAGGGTGAGACTCGAGAGTCTCAGCAGGGTGTCGGCGCGGCTCTTGAGCGCCGGGTCCAGACCGTCGGCGCCGCCGATCACGAACGCGACATCGAGGCCGTCCTGCTGCCAGCGCGGCAGGGCCTGCGCAAGCTGCATCGTGGTCCAGTCCTTGCCATGCTCGTCGAGCACGACAAGCCGCACCTTCTTCGGCAAGGCTGCTTCGATGCGCTGGCGTTCGACCGCCATCACGGTTTCCGCGGTGCGCGAGCCGGAGCGCAGCTCGGGTTTGATTTCGATCAGTTCGATGCGCAGCTCGGGGGGCATACGCTTCGTATACTCGGCAAATCCGCTCGCAATCCAGTCAGGCATCTTGTGCCCGACGCCGAGCACGTACAGCTTCATCAGCCCGCCGAACGCGGCGTCTTGCGGGCAGCTGTCTTGCGCGGTGCCCCGGTTTTCGCGGCGGCACCCGCGGCACTCTTGCGCGCCGGAGCCTTCTTCGCAGGGGCTACCCCGGCCGCGGCCTTCGTACCGGTGCGCGCAGGGGTCTTCGCAGAGTAGGTGCTCGTGCCCGTCGACTTGGTACCCGTCGTCCGAGAAACTGTCGTCTTGGCACCCGCCGTCTTCGCGCCGGTCGACTTGGTCCGGGCTGTCTTCGTCCCCGCCGCCTTGGTCGCGGTCGTCTTCTTGCCGGCGGTCTTTCTCGCCGCGGCCTTGCGAGCGGGAGCGGAGCTTGCTTCGTCTTCGTCTTCGTCGATCGTCACCCTGGCGCCGCCGAAGGTCGATTGCGTACTCAGCTTGACCTTGACAGGCTTGTCACCCCAGATCTCCTCGAGGTTGTAGTACTGGCGCAGCGCGGGTTGCATGATGTGGACCACGGCATCGCCGCAGTCGACCAGCACCCATTCGCCGACGTCCTCGCCCTCGACGCTGATGACATGCCCGCCCGCCTCCTTGACGCTTTCGCGCACGCTCGAGGCAAGCGCCTTGGTCTGGCGGTTCGAGGTGCCGCTGGCGACGATCACGCGATCGAACAGCGAGGTCAGGTGGCTCGTATTGAAGACTTTGATGTCTTGCGCCTTGACGTCTTCGAGACCGTCGATAATGACGCGCTGCAACTTGATGATATCCATGGTTTACGACTGATAGAGATGATGTTGCCGGATATAGTGCCAGACACTGGCTGGCACATGCTCCGAAGTAAGGTCCCGTGCGGCCAGCGGGCCACGCAGGTGTTCTCGTATGTCGGTCGCCGAAATATCGAGTGCCAGTGCTTCGTCGATCAATATATGACCCTGTGCGGAGCGCGCGATCATGGCGCTGTCGGCCCGCCGTTGCGCGATCTCCGCCTGCAGGGCGAGCGAGGCGACGTTCGCCTCGAAACCCGGCCGCGACTCGGCGCAGATGTGCGCATAGTCGAACAGGCGCGGCCACTCATGCCACGTATCGAGCCTGACCAGTTGATCGGCGCCGATCAGGTAGGACAGCGACGCGTCCGGCCCAAGCCGCTCGCGCCACGCGGCGAGCGTGTCGATGGTATAGGTCGGGCCGTCTTTCTCGATTTCGTCCGTCGCGACCCAGACCTGCGTGCCGGGCAACGTCAGCTGTTCCGCCGCGAGCCGCGTCATCGCGACCCGATGTTCGGCACTCGTTACGCCGGCCTTCTGGTATGGCTGGCCGGCCGGCATCAGCACGAGCTCATGCAGGCAGAGCAAACCCGCCAGGCGGCTTGCCAGTGCGAGATGCCCATTGTGAATCGGATCGAACGTACCGCCCAGAATGCCGATGCGGTGCCGTTCATTCATGCGCGAACCAATTTGCCGTGACGCACGCCCAAACGGCCTGCATCAGCCGCCCTTCCCCTTTGTTCGCTTGCCGCATCTTCTCACGTCTCCCGCAAGACCTTTCAGATCGATCAAACCCACGCGCGCCGGATCAGGAAGTCGCTGTACAAGCGCTGCTCTTCCGATCCGGGTTCGGGCTTCCAGTCATAGCGCCAATGCGCGACGGGCGGCATCGACATCAGGATCGATTCGGTCCGGCCACCGCTTTGCAGGCCGAACAGCGTGCCACGATCGAACACCAGATTGAATTCCACATAACGCCCGCGACGGTAACACTGGAACGCACGCTCGCGTTCGCCATACGGGTGCGAACGCCGGCGTTCGACGATCGGCTGGTAAGCCGTCAGGAACGCGTCGCCGACGCTGCGCATCATCGCAAACCCCTGCTCGAACCCCAGCTCGTGGAAGTCGTCGTAGAAGATGCCGCCGACACCGCGCGGCTCGCTGCGGTGCTTCAGATAAAAATACTCGTCGCACCACTTCTTGAACCGCGGATGCAGATCCTCGCCGAACGGCGCGAGCGCATCTCGGCAGCTCGCATGAAAGTGCCGTGCATCGTCCTCGAATCCGTAGTATGGCGTCAGATCCATGCCGCCGCCAAACCAGAACACTGGCGCATCGGTCGGATGATGCGCAACGAATACGCGCACGTTCATATGAACCGTCGGGCAGTACGGATTCAGCGGATGCATGACGAGTGACACGCCGAGCGCCTCGAAACTCCGCCCCGCGAGTTCCGGACGCCGGGCCGACGCGGAAGGCGGCAGGCTATCCCCGAGCACATGCGAGAAGCCGACGCCGCCGCGTTCAAACACCGATCCGCCTTCGATCATCCGCGTCCGGCCATTGCCGCGCAGCGGATCGGTCGGAAGTTTCTCCCACGCATCGGTCGAGAACGGGGCGCCGTCGATTGCGCCCAGGGTGTCGGTGATACGCGCTTGCAGGTCCAGTAGATAGTGCCTGACCGCGGCCAGGTCGAGTGTTGCATTCATCAGATCACGTTCCAGCGAAAGAAATGCGCCTTCGGCGTTCCTCGATGATCGCCGCCCTTCAGCGGCAAGACCTGAAGTCCGGTCATCGCGCCCGGCGCGGGCAGCCGCACCGGCCGGTGCGGTCTGCCGTCAAGTATCGCAGACGGAGGAAGTTCGATCAGCGTACCGAGGCCGAGACAAATCGTCGCAGGCCTTCGCCCCGGTGCTCAGTGCTTGCGGTTCAGCGCTCGGTGGCCGATGTCGCGCCGGTATTGCATGCCGTCGAATTCGATCCGGTTGATCGCTTCGTAGGCGGCCGATTGCGCACCGCGCACCGAGTCGGACAAGCCGACCACGCAGAGCACGCGGCCACCCGACGTCGTGAGCTTGTCGTCAGCCAGCGTCGTGCCCGCGTGGAAAGTCACCGCGGTTTCGTTCTCGGCCGGAATGCCCGAAATCAGGTCTCCCTGACGCGGCTTGTCGGGGTAGCCGTGCGCGGCCAGCACGACACCCAGTGCGGTACGGCGATCCCAGCTCAACTCGGCCAGATCGAGTTCGCCCGCGATGGCCTGTTCGACGACCTTCGAAAAGTCTCCCTTGAGCCGCGCCATGATCGGCTGCGTTTCAGGGTCGCCCATCCGACAGTTGAATTCGATCGTCTTCGGGTTGCCCTGCGCGTCGATCATCAGGCCCGCGTAAAGGAAGCCGGTATAGCGAATGCCTTCCTTCTCCATGCCGCGCACGGTCGGCTGGATGATTTCGCGCATCACGCGCGCATGCAATTGCGGCGTGACAACCGGCGCCGGTGAATACGCGCCCATGCCGCCGGTGTTCGGCCCCTGGTCGTCATCGAGCAGGCGCTTGTGGTCCTGGCTCGAAGCAAGCGCGAGCACATGCTTGCCGTCGACCATCACGATAAAGCTCGCTTCCTCGCCGCTCAGGAATTCCTCGATCACGACGCGCGCGCCCGCCGCGCCGAATTTATTGTCGGCCAGCATCGAGTCGACTGCCTGGTGCGCTTCTTCGAGCGTCTGGGCCACGACCACACCCTTGCCGGCCGCGAGTCCGTCGGCCTTGATGACGATCGGCGCGCCCTTCCGGTCGAGGTAGGCGTGCGCGGCAGCGGCATCCGTGAAGGTCTCGTAGTCGGCCGTCGGAATGCCGTGGCGCTTCATGAACGCCTTCGCAAAATCCTTCGAGCTCTCGAGCTGGGCCGCTTCCTGCGTCGGACCGAACACCTTGAGCCCGCGCGCACGGAACAGATTGACGATGCCCCCGGCAAGCGGTGTTTCGGGACCGACGAGCGTGAAGGCGATGCCTTCCTTGACGACGAAGTCCGCGAGTGCCGCGAAGTCGGTAATCGGCACGTTGCGCAGCCGTTCGTCCTGAGCGGTGCCGCCGTTGCCCGGCGCAACATAGACCAGTTGCACGCGGGGCGACTGCGCGAGCTTCCATGCGAGCGCGTGTTCGCGGCCACCAGCACCGACTACCAATACCTTCATGTGAATCCCCGAGCTTTGAAATCGTCTGCCGACAAGGCGTCAAGCCTCTTCGATCACCGCGTTTGTATAAACTTCCTGGACATCGTCGAGGTTCTCGAGCGCGTCGAGCAGCTTCTGCATCTTGAGCGCGTCCTCACCCGTAAACGTCACTTCCGTCTGCGGCTTCATCGTGACTTCAGCAAGCTCGGCCTTGAAGCCGGCGGCGGTGAGCGCGGCCTTGACCTTCTCGAAATCGTGCGGCGGGCAGATGACCTCGATGCTGCCGTCTTCCTGGCTGGCGACATCGTCGGCACCGGCCTCGAGCGCGGCTTCCATGAGCGCGTCTTCAGGCGTACCCGGCGCGAACAGGAACTGGCCCACATGATCGAACATGAAGGCGACGGAACCGTCGGTGCCCATATTGCCGCCGAACTTCGAGAACGCATGGCGGACTTCGGCGACCGTGCGGGTCCGGTTGTCCGTCATCGTGTCGATGATGATCGCCGCGCCGTTCAGGCCATAGCCTTCGTAGCGGATTTCTTCGTAGTTGACCCCGTCGAGACCGCCCGCGCCGCGTTGGATCGCGCGCTGGACGTTGTCTTTGGGCATGTTCGCATCGGCGGCCTTCTCGACTGAGAGGCGCAGGCGCGGGTTACTGCTGATATCGGCGCCGCCCAGACGGGCAGCGACCGTGATTTCCTTGATCAGACGCGTCCAGATCTTGCCTCGCTTCGCATCCGTGGCGGCCTTCTTATGTTTGATGTTGGCCCATTTGGAATGACCGGCCATAGAAATTCTCCGTGGCACGCGAGGGCGCGTGCGCTGCTATCTGTGTAAACATTCGTTGACTCGGCCCAAGCGGCGTAACGACAGGCGCCGCGGCGCGGATGTTTCATTGCTGAAACCGCTCGACCGGACCGCGATTTTAGCACGCCGAACCCTAGTTCTTGGTTCCAAAAAGCCGGTCGCCGGCGTCGCCAAGGCCCGGCACGATATAGGCGTTCTCGTCGAGGTGCGAATCGAGCGAGGCAACGAACAAATGCACGTCCGGATGCGCATCGTGGAAAACCTTGACCCCTTCGGGCGCGGCCACCAGTGCGAGAAAGCGAATCGAATCGCCCGCCACCCCGTGCTTTTTGAGCACATCGACCGCATGCGCGGCCGAATAGCCGGTCGCGACCATCGGATCACAGAGGATGAAGGTTCGCTCTTCGAGATCAGGCGGCAGCTTGACGAGATATTCGACCGGGCGATGGCTCTCGTGGTCGCGATACACGCCGATATGGCCGACTCGCGCCGACGGAATCAGCTCGAGCAGGCCATCAGACATGCCGACGCCCGCACGCAGCACGGGCACGATCGCGAGCTTCTTGCCCGCGATCACGGGTGCGTCGTAGACGGTCAGCGGTGTGTCGATCTGGCGCGTGGTCAGCGGCAGCGTGCGCGTGATCTCATAACCCATGAGCAGCGTGATTTCGCGAAGCAGGTCGCGAAAGGTCCGGGTCGACGTGTTCTTGTCACGCATATGCGTGAGTTTGTGCTGGATCAGCGGATGATTGAGAATCGTGAGATTCGGAAAGCGCGAATCGTAGTACGTGCCCAGGACGGGCGTGTCGATTTGGCTGGCGGTCATGGCCGGGTGGGCTCGGTTGGCTTCAGCGCGAAGCGGGAGAAGGACAAAAACTCGGGACGAAAACTCACTTCAAACATTCGGGACGGAAACCCGAGACGAACACTCAAAAAAACCAAAGCTCGCAACAATAAACCGGTATGCCATTCGTCAATGGACGGTTTGAACGAAGTGTAGCGAATTTGCCGCACGCCGGGCGCATCTGCGCTTCGACGGCAGCGTCGCGGACGCCCGCTGCTGCGACGATCTTCTAAAATGGGCACCGCGAACACGCGCCCCCTGGCGCGACGTATCTCTGGAGAATCACAATGGATTTGGGAATTGCCGGTCGGCGGGCTCTCGTTTGCGCCTCCAGCAAAGGCCTCGGACGCGGGTGTGCCGAGGCGCTCGCGGCCGAAGGCGTCGAAGTGACGATCCTCGCGCGCAGCCGTGACGCACTCGAACGCACCGCCGAGGAAATCCGCGCGAAGACGGGCGCGAAGATCATCGCCGTCGCCTGCGACATCACGACACCCGAAGGTCGCACAGCTGCCCTCGCCGCCTGCCCCGAGCCCGATATTCTCGTGAATAACGCCGGCGGCCCGTCGCCCGGCGATTTTCGCGACTGGGAGCGCGAAGACTGGATCGCCGCGCTCGACAGCAATATGCTCACCCCGATCGAACTGATCCGCCAGACCATCGACAGCATGGTCGCACGAGGCTTCGGGCGCATCGTCAACATCACGAGCTCATCGGTGAAGGCGCCGATCGAGGTGCTCGGCCTGTCCAATGGCGCGCGTTCGGGATTGACCGGTTTCGTCGCCGGCGCGGCGCGCCGCTTCGCCTCGCACAATGTAACGATCAACAACCTTTTGCCAGGCGCCTTCGACACGGACCGTATCCGCAAGGTCAACGAAGCCGTCGCGGCAAAAAACCAGATCAGTATTGAAGAAGTCCGCGCGCAGCGGCAGAAATCCATTCCCGCCGGCCGGTACGGCCAGCCAGACGAATTCGGCGCAGCCTGTGCGTTCCTTTGCAGCGCGCATGCGGGCTATATCACGGGGCAGAACTGGCTGGTGGATGGCGGCGCCTACCCCGGCACCTTCTAAACAACAAACATAGGGGAATGGTCAATGAAGATCCGCATCGCGCTGATTGCGCATGACAGGAAAAAAGACCAGATGGTCGAACTTGCCGGCCGTTACGTCGACACTCTAAGGCAATGCGATCTCGTGGCAACCGGCACGACGGGTCAGCTACTGATCGATGCCTGGCAACTCAGCGTCGAGCGCAAGCTGTCGGGTCCGCATGGCGGCGATCTGCAGATCGGCGCCGAGCTGGCAGAGGGGAAGGTGCAGATGGTCGTGTTCCTGCGCGACCCGATGACACCGCAGCCGCACGAACCCGATATCAATGCGCTCGTGCGCGCGTGCGACGTCCACAACGTCGCATGCGCGACCAATCTCGCCACGGCGAGCATGATGCTCGACCGGCTGAAGCTCGATCTCGAAGGGATCGTCTGATGCCTGACCAGGCGGGCGCCCTGCTCCCGCCTGCCGCTCGCTCCTAGGCCGCTTCCTGCTGCTTGAACTGGATCTTGTGCAGGTTCGCGTACAAGCCATTGACCTGCAACAGCTCGAGGTGACTGCCTTGCTCGACGATGCGCCCGTCATCGAGCACCAGGATCCGGTCGGCTCGCTCGATCGTCGACAGCCTGTGTGCGATCACGAGCGTAGTGCGGCCCACCATCAAGGTTTCGAGCGCCGCCTGCACATGACGTTCCGATTCGGAGTCGAGCGCCGAGGTCGCTTCGTCGAGAATCAGGATCGGCGCATCCTTGTAGATCGCGCGCGCGATCGCGACGCGCTGACGCTGGCCGCCCGAGAGACGCATGCCGTTGTCGCCGACCTGTGTATCCAGACCGTGCGGCAGGCTGGCCACCATATCCGTCAGGTTGGCCGCCGCGATCGCCGCCTTGACCTTGGGAAGGTCGATATCCTGACCGTAGGCGACATTGGCCGCGATCGTGTCGTTGAACAGCACGACGTCCTGGCTCACGAAAGCGATCTGCGAACGCAGGTCGGCAAGCACATATTCAGCCACGGGCACGTCGTCGATCAGGATGCGGCCGCCGGTCGGATCGAAGAAGCGCGGCAGCAGATTGACCAGCGTCGTCTTTCCGCCGCCGGACGCCCCTGCGAGCGCGACCATTTCACCCGGCTTCACAGTCAGGTTGATATCCGAGAGAATGGGCCGGTCGCGCTGTGAGAAGTTGAACGACACATGCTCGAACGCGACCTTGCCGCGCGACCGTGCGAGCGGCGTGCCGCCGCCGGGCGGCTCGACCGGTTCATCGATCAGGCCGTAGATCAGCTCCGCGGCCGTGATGCCGCGCTGCAACGGCTGGTTGACGTCCATCAGATGCTTGAGCGGCGAGATCACGAGCAGCATCGCCGTGACGAACGACACAAACCCGCCAACCGTGGTCTGGTCGTTGGCCGACTGCAGGACCGCGATGGTGATGACCACGGCGAGCGCAATCGAAGCAAGAAACTGGGTCAGCGGCTGAGCCAGGCCACCTGATATGGTCATGCGCATCGAATAGCCGCGCAGTCGGCGCGACATGCTCTCGAAACGGGTCATCTCGTATTTCTGCCCGTTGTGCACCTTGACGACCTTGTAGCCGCCCGCCGTCTCCTCGACGATATAGGACAACTCGTTGGTCAGGTTCTGGTAGTCGCGGTTCAGTTGCCGCAGGCGCCGGTTGATCTTGCTGACGAGGTAGCCGATCGGGGGCATTATCACGGCGATGATCAGCGTCAGCCGCCAGTTCAGGTAGAACAGATAACCGAGCAGGAAGATCACCGTCAGCGATTCGCGGACCAGCGTGATCGCGACCCCGGTCAGGATCTGCAGCACCTGGTTAACCTCGAACACGACCGCATTGATGATCGTGCTTGCGGTCTCTCGCTGGAAGAACGAAGCGCTCGCGTGAAGCACGCGGTCGAACATCTTGAGCCGCAGGTTCAAGAGCACCGTGTTCGACAGCCACGACAACAGGTAGTTGGATGCGTACTGCGCGGCGCCACGCACCAGGGCAAGGCCCACCACCGCGATCGGCACGAAATACTTCATGTGCGTGGTGTGGTCTTTCGAGCCGAAACCCTTGTCGAGCACCGATTTGAGCAGGGCCGGAATGCCGGCCTCCGAGGCGGCGACCACTCCCATCGCGAGCACGCCGAGCACCACGGCCCAGAGATGCGGCTTGACCTCCAGCGCGAGGGCCTTGAGCAGGCTGATGGAGCGGCCGGGAGGCGTTTTCATGGATTGCTTGAACAGTTCAAAAACGCCATTCTACCGGACGCGCACGCCGCTTCCGCCCCGCCCGTACTGTCTTGCCTGGCATCGCGAGGCTCGTGCCGGCCTTTTGCGCAAGTCGGCCGACGGCTGTGCCCCTCGCCGATTCCGGCTTGTGCGGCACAGGCACATCCGATGCTTGTCGAAAGGGACAGACGGTATATCTTCGAAATCAGTACTTTGATCTGATGCGCCAGATACGACTTTGCCTGGTACCTGCCCGATGCGCGCTTTCATCGTTTCCTCGATCGCTGCCTCCGCCTCCCCCGCCGCCGCGTTCGACCGGCTCGCGACTGCCGCGCTCTTTCTCGCGCCGACGCTGGTGCTGACGCTGCGCGGAGGCGCCGGCTATTGCTATTTCGTATTGCTGGCCCTCTCGCTCGGGGGTGCCTTCGTCCATCGGCACGATCCGCTTTACTTCGCGCCGCTGCGGCGGTACCGCGGGTTCACGATCGCGATGCTGGCAATTCCGTGTGCGATCGTTGCTCAGCAACTGGTCGGACATTTCTACATTCCGCGTCAGTTCGAAGCACACTCGCGCTTCATGTTCGTCTTGCCGATCTTTGTCGTGCTGTGCCATCTGTCCTCGCGCCAGCTCCGTGCGCTCGGCTGGGGCTGCGCGGCCGGCGCGATCCTCGCGGGCGGCTGGGCCGCGTGGAGTGTCCTGGGTACGGGGCCGACCGATACCATGCGATTCAGCAATGCGTTCACGAATGCAATTCCCTTCGGCGATACCGCGCTGCTGCTCGCCTTTCTTTCGATCTTCACGCTCGGCTGGGACGCGCGGCGCAGCGGGGTCGTGCTCGCGGTCAAGGGGCTCGGGCTGCTGGCTGGCGGCTACGTGTCCTACCTGTCCGGCACACGCGGCGGCTGGCTTGCGGTGCCCGTGTTCATCCTGTTGCTCGGGCTCCAGTTTGGTTGGTTTGCGCACTGGAAACGGATCGTGATCGCCCTGTCGGCCATCCTCATCGCCACCGCCGCCCTGCTGTCGACCTCGCTCGTTCAAGAGCGCGTCGGCGCCGCGAGCGCCGATTTCGTCGAATTCGGGCGGGGCAACTCCCATACCGCGGTTGGCCTGCGGTTCCGGCTTTGGGAAGCCTCATGGCAGCTCTATACCGAGCACCCGGTCTTCGGTGTCGGCAAGGGGCATCTCGAACAGGCGCTCGGGGAACTCGTGAGCCGCGGGCTGGCCACGGAGGACATCGTCAACGAGCGCGCGCACAGCGATAGCTTCTCGACGATCGCGGAATTGGGTACGATCGGCCTTGCCTGCCTGCTGCTGTTTTATGGCGGTGCCATCGCGGAGTTCCGGCGGGCGCGTCGCTCGGCTGACCCGGCGACGACAACGGCCTGTTATGCGGGTCTGGCCGTCATGTTGAGCACGCTGGTCTACGGGCTGACGATCGACGTGCTGGTCCCCCTCATGAATACGACGCTGCTCGCGCTTTTGATCGCGGGATTTCTCGCCATGGTCGAGGCGCGTCGGCGCGAAATGTCGTCATCATCTTCCCAGCGCTCGTGTTCGAATACCTTGCCCTCGGAGCCGCCGACTTCAGAGCGCCATTAGCCTGCAAAGTGCGCGTACATGGGCATCGACGCCCGGGTCATAGACAACGCTTGCGGCCGGATCGGCGACGCGGGGATTCGGCCCGCGTACACGCTCGAGCGCCGCGCTGATTGCACGGTCGAAATCCGCCGGATCCGCACGCGAAAACTCGATCTTCGCATCGCCGGCGACCGCCTCGGCCGAACCCACATTGTCGGCGATCACGAGCGGCGTGCCGCACATCACCGATTCGACCCCGACCAGCCCAAACGGCTCGTAGACCGACGCGACCACCGTGAAGTCCGCGGCGCGAAAGAGATTCTCGATGTCCTTGCAGTACCCCACGTAGCGGATCGTCTCGCTCGTCTTCGGCACGGGGCGGCCAGCCACCACGAGGCAGATCGGCAAAGTGGTCTTTTCGAAGAACGCTTCG
Organism: Pararobbsia alpina; assembly: GCF_902859895.1. Taxonomy (GTDB): domain Bacteria; phylum Pseudomonadota; class Gammaproteobacteria; order Burkholderiales; family Burkholderiaceae; genus Pararobbsia; species Pararobbsia alpina. The sequence goes on along the minus strand of NZ_CADIKM010000008.1, from coordinate 101,065 downwards.
AGTAGCGCGTAGCCTTTGCGCTCATGGCTGGTCGACGAAAACACGAACACCGTGCGATCGTCGGGCAAACCGAACCTGCGGCGCAGCGCCATGCGCTCGGCAGCGTCCGCCGGTCGGAACCGCCCGGTTTCGACCGGCGGATAGTGCACGTGGATACGCTCGGCCGGCACGCCGTACACGCGCTGCAACTCCACCGCCATGCGCCGCGAATGCGCGATGACCGCGCGGGCACTTCCATAGGTCTTGCGTTCGAGCCCGATCTGCCAGCGGTCGCTGAGCCTCAGGCGGCGCCCCGTGGTTTCGACGAAGCCCGAATGCGTGCCGCCGCACAGCGCAAGATCGGCGATGGCCGGATGATTGATCGACAACACGTATGCATGGGGATGTGCGCGCAGGCGGCGCCTGAAAAGCCAGGCGAACGCTAGGTTGCGCAGCTTGCCGGGTGCCCAGCGCACGTCGAGCCGCTGCGCATCGACCCACGCGGCCTCGGGCAGATCGCGATCGATCTTGCGCGCGTAGAGCGTCGGCCTGATGCCCAAACGGTGAAAACCCGCCGCGAGATCGCGCATATAGCGTTCGGCACCGCCGCTATTGGTCATGGCCTGCGCGGTCACGACGAGTTCGGCGACCGGCAGGATCGAATCGGCGGAATCGGCGGGTGCGGGACGGCGGACATTCGGAGCAGACAAGGGCAACCTCTACTGGGCAAGTTGTCCGGCCCCCCGCGCACGGCAGCGGCAGCCGCAAGCGGTGGACGGCGGGCTGAATCCGACCGGACAGGAAGATGAAAAGACGCTTTGAAAAGTGCAACGGGAAGACGCGGCGCAAGGATGCATCGATTGTAATTGACGCGCTCCGATCGATGATGGCCCGCGCCCGAACACCGATTAGAATCTAACCCGCGCCCACCCTTTGTGACTTGCATGAACAGCTCTCCGCCCCGGCCGCTCGTCTCGATCCTGTTGATTGCATTCAACCAGGAAACCGTGATCGCAGACGCCGTTCGCGCCGCGCTCGCCCAGACCTACGAACCGCTCGAGATCCTGATCTCCGACGACAATTCGCGCGACAGAACCTTCGAGATCATCGAAGCGACCGTGCGCGACTACGCGGGACCGCATCGCGTCTCGATCCACCGGAACGAGCAAAACCTCGGAATCAGCGCTCATCTGTCGGCGCTGGCCATGCGCGCGCAGGGCGAACTGCTGTTCGTCGCGGCGGGTGACGACGTATCGGCACCCGAACGCTGCGCGCGGGTCGTCGACTACTGGATCACGCGCGAACGCCGCCCCGATCTCATCGCCACGGACCTCGTCGACATGGACGATGCAGGACAGACCCATGAACGCCTTGCTCCGACGGAACTCGATGCCTATCGAAGTTTCGACGACTGGCTCGCGAAACGGCCGCACCTGATCGGCGCCGCGCACACCTGGTCGCGCAGGTTGTTCGAGCGCTTCGGCCCGTTGATGTCGGGTGCCGCGGCCGAAGACCAGTTGATGACTTTCCGGGCGATCATATCGGGCGGTGCACTGAGCCTGCGCGAGCCGCTGGTCCGCTATCGACGCGGCGGCCTGTCGCGCAAGCGGCGTTACGCGAACGTCGCCGCATTCGTCGAGCGCATGCGGCTGTCGAATCGCCATGCCCTCGCCGAAGTCGCCCAACTGCAGCAGGACGCGGACATCGCGGGGCTTGGTGTGCGCATGCGCGAACACCTTGCACCGAAGCTCGCGCGCGAGCGCTATACGGAGTCGATTTTCGAGGCGAAAAGTCTCGGTGCGCGCGTTCGCCTCTTGCTGGGCTCAGCCGGCGTCAAAGCGGGCTTCCGGATTCGAATGTTTTTCTATGCGGCCTGCCCTGCTGTCTATGCGCCGGTATTCTGGCTCAAGCGCGCGGCACGCGGAGCACGCCCATGAAGCAGGACATGATTGACCACGACGCCCCGCCACGCGACGCCACCATGCGGGAAGACCAGAGGGGCGCCGCATTCCAGGAGTCCGGCACGCAGGAGACGATAGCTCGCCCGCCAGCGGGTGAGATCGCCACCCTGAGCGTGATCATCATCACCCGGAACGAGGCGCACAACGTCGGCGACTGTATCGCGTCGATCCACCCGCTCGCCCATGAGATCGTCGTCGTCGACTCGGGCAGCACCGACGACACGATCTCGATCGCACGAACCGCGGGCGCCACGGTCATCGAGACGTCCGACTGGCCCGGCTTCGGCCCGCAAAAGAACCGTGCACTCTCCTACGCCACCGGCGAATGGGTGCTGTCTCTCGACGCCGACGAACGGGTGACGGACGCCGGCCGCGCCGAACTGGCCGCGATACTGACCGCGCCGCGTACCGCGTCGCCGCCCTGCGCGGCTTATGCGTTGCCGCGCCTGTCGCAGTTCTGCGGTCGCTGGGTCCGGCATTCGGGCTGGTATCCCGATCATGTGACGCGATTGTTCCGGCGCGGCACCGCACGCTTCAGCGACGATCTCGTCCACGAAAGGATCGATGTCGAGGGCACCGTCGAACGGCTCCGCGAGCCCCTGCATCACTACAGTTATCTCGATCGCAAACAGGTCGAGGACAAGATCGACCGGTACGCGCAGGCCGGTGCCGAGCAGATGTTTCAGCGCGGCAAGCACTATGGGCCGCTCAAACCCTACCTCGCGGGCGGCTGGGCGTGGATACGCACCTGGATACTGCGCGCCGGTTTTCTCGACGGCGCGGCGGGCGCGGGCATCGCAGCGATGAACGCGCGCTCGACCGCTCAGAAGTATCTGCGACTGCGTGTCATGCGGCAGAAGCGTATGCCCCCGTGCGGGTGCGGTTGAACTCGGGGGGGCGATCGAACGCCCCGGGCGGACTAACTGAGAAGACGAACCACAGGGCTAGCTGAGCGGGTCAACCGGGCAAATCACTTGAACGCCCGCTTGATGCGGCACATGAACAAGGCACGCCGGTATCGGCTGGTCTGCTCCGGCTCGGAGACGGCAAGCGTATCGCCCGCCAGCTGGCAGCGCCGCAGATAGTAACGATCGAACGTGGCCTGCGTGATCCCCCATTTGTGCAGAAACTGACGGCGCCCGTCGTTCTTCACAATCTTCGAGGTGCTCTTCTGCTGGAAGTGGTAGACGAGGGAATCGCCGATCCCGAGAAAGACGCGGCAGCCCGCATCCCACATCTTCATCGAGAAATCGTTGTCGCTGCTCATGCCCGGACTCAGCTCGCTGCTGTAGCCACCCAGGCGCTCCCACCACTCGCGATGCACGAGCGTCGGCGGCCAGGTGGCACCGAGCCAGTCCGGACGCTTCAGGGACGGCGCGGCGGCCAATAGTGCCGGCGCATTGAAGCTCGGCACGTCGCGCCCGAAGTTCCCGACGACGACACAGGGGTTGCGGGTGTCGACCGGCTCGATCATCGTGCCCGACAGCATGAACAGGTTCGACGGCATCTTCGGGATCCGGCGCGCGAGCGCTTCATCCCAGCCTGGACAACAGTACATATCGTCGTTCATATAGACGACGTAGTCGCGAATCGCACGCGCGGCCGCCCAGTTGACCCCATGGCAGATGCCGATATTGGCCGGCGATGCCGTGTACTCGAGTCCCTCGTGCTTGACCCATTCGAGCGTGCCGTCCGCCCCGTCGTTCACATGGATGATCAGCTGGTGCTCGTAGGTCGAATTACGGCGCAGGCTGTCGACGCACAGTTGCAGGTGCGCGATATTGTTCCAAGTGGGAATGATGATCGAAAACATCGAGACCGTTCCGATGGCGAAGCCACCGAGCAAGAATGCCGACGGCCCTCACCATGAGGGCCGCCGCAATATCAATAAAGGATGTCTACACTCAAGCGCGCGTCGGCCGCTTTCAAGGCCGTGAGCAACGCGTCGGAGGGTTTGATCCGCCATGCATCACCGAGCACGACCTCGCTCTCAGCCATGTCGCTGCGGTAATGGACGCTCACCGGCAGGCTGCTGCGCACGGGCGTGTTGTCGCGCGGTGCACCGCGGCGTGCACCGCCATAGCCGCCGCCATTGCCGCCGAAACCTCCGCCACCACTGCCGTTGCCGCCACCAAAGCTGCCGCCGCTCTCTCCATATCCCCCACGCGTGCCCTGGCCGCCACGTCCCGCCACCCCTTCGGCCACGGCCGCCGGGACAGGCTCATCCACAGCACGATGGGGTTCGAGCAAGGCACGCAGCAGGCGCGCGTCGGCATTGCCGTTCAACGACAGGCGCAGCGAGCGCGCGAACCGCGAACGCGCACGCTCGAGGTCCATCACCGTATCGACTGTGAAGCGCAGGCCGCCCGAGAAGCTATCGTTGCGCGCCATGCCCTGCACGACGAGCAACTCGTCCTCCTTGAACAAGCCCTTGTTCGCCTCATAGGTCTCGTTGAAGATCGTCGCCTCGACCTGCGCGGAGCCATCGTCCAGCAGCGCGATCATCATCTTGCCGCGCTGGGTCATCTGCGTGCGCAGGCTCGTGATGATGCCCGCGACAAGCTTGTCGCGTCCCTCGTTGAGATCGGACAGCTTGGTCCGCACGAACTGCCTTATCTCCGCGCGATAGGCATCGAACAGATGGCCCGACACAAAGAAGCCGAGCGCCGCTTTCTCTTCCTGGAGGCGGCGCTTTTCGGGCCATGCCGGTTCGGCAACCAGTACATGCGCGGCCATGCCTCCATCATCGGCGTCCATCTCGAACAGGCCGCCCTGCATCGCGTTCGCGCTGACCTGTTCGGCGGCATCCATCGCGAGCGAGACCGAGGCGATCAGTTGCGCACGGTTCGGGTTCAGCGAATCGAATGCCCCCGCGCGAATCATCGCTTCAATGGTCCGCCGGTTGACGACGCGGCGATCGATGCGCGAGCAGAAATCAAACAGATCGGTAAACGGTCCCTGCGCGCGCGCGCGCAGGATTTCCTCGATCGCCCCCTGCCCGCTACCCTTGATCGCACCGAGCCCATAACGGATCGTCTTCGCACGGCTGCCATCCGCCTCACCCACGGGTTCGAAGCGGTAGGCCGACTGGTTCACGTCCGGCGGCAATACCGCCATGCCATTGGCCAGGCAATCCTCATAGAGAATCTTCACCTTGTCGGTGTCGTCCATGGCGAGACTCATATTCGCCGCCATGAATTCGGCCGGATGGTGCGCCTTGAGCCAGGCGGTCTGGTACGCAAGCAGCGCGTAGGCTGCCGCGTGCGACTTGTTGAAGCCGTAGCCCGCGAACTTCTCCATCAAGTCGAAGATCTCATCGGCTTTGGTGCCGTCGAGACCGTTCTTCGCCGCGCCCTCGCGAAACAGCTCGCGATGCTGGGCCATTTCCTCGGCCTTCTTCTTGCCCATCGCCCGGCGCAGCAAGTCGGCCCCGCCGAGCGAGTAGCCGCCGATGATCTGCGCCATCTGCATCACCTGCTCCTGGTAGACCATGATCCCATAGGTCTCCTTGAGCACCGACTCGACACGCGGGTCGGGATACTCGACGACTTCGCGGCCGTGCTTGCGCGCGCAGAAGCTCGGGATCAGGTCCATCGGACCCGGCCGATAGAGCGCGACGAGGGCGATGATGTCCTCGAAGCGGTCGGGCTGCGCATCCTTGAGCATGCCCTGCATGCCGCGGCTTTCCAGCTGGAACACCGCGACCGTATTGGCCTTCTTGAGGATCGTGAACGATGCCGGATCGTCGAGCGGCACCTGTCCGAGATTCCAGTCTTTTTTCGACGCGTCGAGCCGGCGGATGTAACGCTCGGCCCAGTCGAGGATGGTCAGCGTGGTCAGGCCCAGAAAGTCGAACTTGACGAGGCCGACTGCTTCGACATCGTCCTTGTCGTACTGGCTGACCGTGCCGCCTTCCTCGCCCTGCGTATAGAGCGGGCAGAAATCGGTGAGCTTGCCCGGCGCGATCAACACGCCGCCCGCATGCATGCCGACGTTGCGGGTCAGCCCCTCGACGCGCTGGGCGAGTTCAAGCAACTGGCGGACTTCGTCTTCGTTGTCACGCCGTTCGGCAAGCGCCGGCTCTTCCTTGAGCGCGTCGTCGAGCGTGACGAGCTTGCCCGGCTTGAACGGAATGAGCTTCGCGACACCGTCGGTGAAGTTGTAGCCGAGATCGAGCACACGCCCGATGTCGCGCACCGCGGCCTTCGCGGCCATCGTGCCGAACGTCGCGATCTGCGAGACCGCATCGGCGCCGTACTTGGTCTTCACGTACTGGATCACACGATCGCGGCCTTGCTGGCAGAAGTCGATGTCGAAGTCGGGCATCGACACGCGCTCGGGATTCAGGAACCGTTCGAACAGCAGGTTGTATTTGAGCGGATCGAGGTCGGTCACGCCGAGCGCGTAGGCGACCAGCGAGCCCGCGCCGGAGCCGCGCCCCGGGCCGACCGGCACGTCGTTGTTCTTGGCCCAGTTGATAAAGTCCGCGACGATCAGGAAGTAGCCCGGGAAGCCCATCTTGATGATGGTGCCGCACTCGAACTCGAGCCGCGCGAGATAGGTCGGACGTTGCCGGTCACGCTCCTCGACGTTCGGATACAACTGTTCGAGGCGCTGCTCGAGTCCCTCTTTCGACAACTGGACCAGATAGTCGTCGAGCGACATGCCGTCCGGTGTCGGAAACAGAGGCAGTTTCGGCTTGCCGAGTTCAAGCGTGAGATTGCAGCGCTTGGCGATCTCGACGCTGTTCGCGAGTGCCGACGGCAAATCGGCGAACAACGCCGCCATCTGGTCCTGCGTATGGAAAAACTGCTCGACCGTAAAGCGCTTCTGCCGGCGCGGGTTGGCGAGAATATCGCCTTCCGAGATACAGACTCGCGCCTCGTGTGCCGTGAAGTCGTCGGCGCTCATGAACTGCGTCGGATGCGTCGCGACGACCGGCAGTTGCAATTCCGCCGCGAGGCGCACCGCCTGGCCCAGATAGGCCTCGCTGCCCGGCTGGCCCGCGCGCTGGACTTCGATATAGAAGGCACCCGGGAACAATCCGGCCCAGCGCCGCGCATGGCGGCGCGCGGCATCGGCATTGCCCGCCGCGAGCGAAAGGCCGATATCGCCTTGCTGGGCGCCCGAGAGCGCGAGCAGACCTTCGGCAAGGCCGCCTTCGTCGAGCCACGAGACCTCGATTTCGGCGCGGCCGCGATACTGGTTGGTGAGCCAGGCCTTCGACAGCAACTCGCAAAGATTGAGATAGCCAACCTTGTTGCGCACGAGCAGCAATAGGCGGCCGGGTTTGTCGCGGTCGTCGGGATTGGTGATCCAGACGTCGCAGCCGACGATCGGCTTGACGCCCTTGTCACGCGCTTCCTTGTAGAAGCGCACAAGGCCGAACGCATTCGCGAGGTCGGTCAGCGCGAGCGCGCCCTGGCCGTCCTCGGCGGCGGCCCGCACGGCATCGTCGATGCGCACGACACCGTCGGCGATCGAGAATTCGGAATGCAGGCGCAGATGAACAAAGCGAGGTGAAGACATGGGCGAATTGTACCTTTCAAGCACGACGGGACGGAATGCCCAAAAACGGGCCGACTCACCGTGCGTTTGACGAAATATGAATTCAGGCCAGGACTCAAACGGCCGATTACGTGCGATTACCGTCCCATGGCGTCGCGCCGGGGCCCTGCACGCCCGTCGCCGCGTGCGATCGGCGATAATACGGGTCCATCTTCGCCTTCGTTTTTTGCCACATGAGCATCGTCAATCTGGCCGCCTACAAGTTTGTCTCGATCGAGTCCACCGCCGACTGGCGCGAGCCGCTGCGCGCGCGCTGCGAAGCGCTCGGCCTGCGCGGGACGATCCTGCTCGCACCCGAAGGCATCAACCTCTTTCTCGCGGGGCCGCGCGAGGCGACCGACTCCTTTCTCGACTACCTGCGGCACGATGCGCTGTTTGCCGGCAAGTTCACCGACCTCGAGGTCAAGGAAAGCCTCTCGGACCAGCAGCCGTTCCGCCGGATGCTCGTGAAGCTCAAGCGCGAAATCATCACGATGCATTCGCCCGCGATCCGCCCGGAAGCGGGTCGCGCCACCGAGGTCGATGCCCGTACGCTCAAGCGCTGGCTCGATGCCGGCCGCGACGATGGCGGCCGGCCGGTGGTGATGCTCGATACGCGCAATGCTTTCGAGGTCGATGTGGGCACCTTCTCGAACGCGATCGACTATCGGATCGACAAGTTCAGCGAATTTCCGCAAGTGGTCGCCGAGCATCGCGAAGATTTCGAGGGCAAGACCGTGGTCTCGTTCTGCACGGGCGGGATTCGCTGCGAAAAGGCCGCGATCCATATGAAAAACGTCGGCATCGACCATGTCTACCAGCTCGAGGGCGGCATCCTCAAATACTTCGAGGAAGTCGGCGGCGAACACTACGACGGCGACTGCTTCGTGTTCGACCATCGCACCGCGCTCAACCCGAGGCTCGAACCCGCGGCGACGGTCCAGTGTTTCTCGTGCCGGGCGACCGTCGATGCGACGGATCAGCGATCGCCCAACTACCAGTCCGGCGAATACTGCCCCGCCTGTTACGCGCTCAATCGCAAGGCCCTGGCCGCGGCATCCGATGCCGGTGACGCACGGCATGCCTGAGCGCGGCGCGAGCACAGAGCCCCCCTATTGCGGCCGGTTCGCGCCGTCGCCGAGCGGCCCGCTGCATGCGGGGTCGCTGGTGAGTGCGCTCGCAAGTTTTCTCGATGCGCGCGCGCATCACGGTCGTTGGCTCGTGAGGATTGAGGATATCGACGGGCCACGTACCATGGCCGGGGCGGCCGAACAGATTCTCCAATCGCTCGATCGTTTTGGCATGCGCAGCGATACCCCGCCGATCTGGCAAATGCAGCGTCTCGCACACTATGAGCACGCGCTCGAACGCTTGATCGAAGCGGGCCGGGTCTATCCGTGCGGCTGCACGCGCAAGGAGATCGCGGATTCCCTGACGAATCTGCGCGAACGCCATCAGACCCTCGCCTATCCGGGTACCTGCCGCGACGGCTTGCACGGCAAGCCGCCGCGCGCCTGGCGTCTGCGCGTGCCGGACGGCGAGGACGCCGTCATCCGTTTTGAAGATCGTTGGCTGGGACCCCAGCAGCAGGACCTCGCGAGCGAGGTCGGCGACTTCGTGCTCAAGCGCGCGGATGGGCAATGGGCCTATCAGCTGGCCGTGGTCGTCGACGACGCCGACGCGGGCATCACGGATATCGTGCGCGGTGCCGACCTGCTCGATTCGACTGCGCGGCAGATCTACCTTCAGCGCTGCCTGTCGCTACCGACGCCGCGTTATTTGCACGTGCCGGTGGTCAACGACGCTTATGGAGAAAAGCTCAGCAAGCAAACGGAGGCACAGGCAATCGACGACGCGCATCCGCTCGAGGCGCTCGCAGCAGCAAGCCGCCATCTGGGCTTGCTCAAGGCAAGCGAAGCGACGACGCTCGATGCGTTCTATGGGATAGCGATCGAAGAATGGGCGGCGAAGTTCGAACAGCCTTCAGAAGGCCGACCGCCCGGGCCTTAGTCTTCGGTCTTGCGACGCAGGCCGCCGAGCAATGCGGCGACTTGGCGCTTCGGCGCCTTGCGTTCGGAAGCGCGATTCGTTTCTTCAGCCGCCAGCGAACTGGGTGACGGTTCGTAGGGCTTGGTGAAGATGTCGTCATGAACAAGCGGCGCGGGCTGGAAACGCGGCCGATCGCGGCGGCGACCGCTGTCCTCCTCGAAGCGCACGCGTTCGCGGCGCACGCCACCACCCTCGCCTTCCTCACGGTGACGCGAAGGACGTTCGCCGTCACGACGCGGCGGCCGGATGCCGTCGTGCTCACGCGCCGGCGTCACCGTGACGACGAGCGTGCCGCGGTCGAGCGGGCGCTTGATCAGCTTTTCGATATCGGCCAGTTGCTTGCGTTCGCTCGGGCTGCACAGCGACAGCGCGTCGCCCGAAGCACCTGCCCGGCCGGTGCGGCCGATCCGGTGCACATAGTCCTCGGCGCTGAACGGCAGGTCGAAGTTGATGACCGCGGGCAACTCGGCGATATCGAGCCCGCGTGCGGCCACGTCCGTCGCAACGAGCGCTTCGATCTGGTTGTTCTTGAACGCTTCGAGCGCCTGCATGCGCTCGGACTGCGTGCGGTCGCCGTGAATCGCGGCGGCCACGATGCCTGCCTTCTCGATCTGCTTGGCCAGACGGCTTGCGCCGATCTTGCTGTTGCAGAACACGAGGACCTGCTTGAGCCCGCGCTCGCGGATCAACTGGACGACCGCGCCCGTCTTGTCCCCCTCACCGACTTCGAAGACGATCTGCGTGACATTGGTCGCGGTGGAGTTGCGCACCGCCGTCTCGATGGTCTGCGGATCGCGCAGGTAACTGCCCGCGAGCTTCTTGATTTCGTTGGAGAACGTGGCCGAGAACAACAGCGTCTGCCGTGAGGCCGGCAGCAGGTTCAGGATGCGCTGGAGATCAGGCAGGAAACCCATGTCGAGCATCCGGTCCGCCTCGTCGAGCACGAGCATCTGAACCTGGCCCAGATTCGCGGTCTTCTGCTGGACGTGGTCGAGCAGCCGGCCAGGCGTCGCGATCAGAATCTCGACACCGCGGCGCAGAGCCTCGGACTGCGGATTCATATCGACACCGCCGAACACCACGGCGCTGCGCAGCGATGTGTACTTGCCGTAGGCGAAGACGTTCGCGGCGACCTGGTCGGCGAGCTCACGCGTCGGCGTCAGGATCAGCGCGCGGATCGGATGGCGCGCCGGCGATGCGCTGTTGCTCGCGAGCGGCAACAGGCGCTGGAGAATCGGCAGCGAAAAGCTCGCTGTCTTGCCCGTGCCCGTCTGCGCCGCGCCCATCACGTCGCGACCGGACAGGACGACCGGAATCGCCTGCGCCTGGATCGGCGTCGGAATCGTGTAGCCTTGCTCGAGCACTGCCTTCAGAATCTCCGGCGCGAGGCCAAAAGAATCGAACGTCACGGCTGGCGCCGCGGACGGAGGCATTGCAGCAAGTTGGCCGAACACGTCAGGCGTGCCGGCTGGGGGAGCAGAAGTATCGGGCATAGTTATCTAGGGAGGCCTTTCGCACCGGCGGCGCTTACCGCGCTGCGCACGTGTTGGCAACCCAGGATTCTAACACCGCTGAGAGATTGTCCCGTGGCGTGAATCAAATTCGCCGCACCAAGTCAAGAGGGGGCGAACATCGAAGGGGTTACTGTTCGATGGCCTTGCAAGCTTTTGCAATCGGTGCGGCGTTCTCGCCTGCCATCACGTCGTACAGATTGCCTTCGTCGCCCTTGCTCCACCAGACGTAGCGGCCCGCGACATAACGAACACCGGAACCCGCCGCGGTGTCCACGAAAACCAGATGCCGGCCTTCGATCCGGATCACGGCGAAGCTCTGCTGATTGTCCGTGTTCATGTAGGCGACGCCTATTTCGCGGCCATTCTCGCACCGGTACGAGACGATGCTGCGCGACACCACCTTGATATTGCCGAACGAGAGCGCGAACGTGCGGGTGGCGGGTGCCGGGACGACGGAGGCCGCCGACGCTGAAACGGGCGCGCCCTCGGAAGCGGCCGTGGATCCGGCGGCAAGCACCGGAGAGACGGCGAGCATGACGCCCGACAGCATCAACGCGCGCGCGTTACAGACGATTCGTGAGATGCGCGGCAAGAGATTCAGCATGAGCGGACCTCCATCGGTCTTGGTCAACCCTCTTCAGGCCTTCGCCCGCACCGGCCGCACCCGCGAGGCGGCCGTGCGCGCACGTTCACGTGCTTCTTCGACTGTCGCCGCCGCCGAAACCGCGACGCCCATGCGGCGCTTCGCAAAACTCTCCGGCTTGCCGAACAGGCGCAGGTCGGTGCGCGGCACGGCGAGCGCCTCGGCCACGCCCTCGAAGCCGATCCCGCGCTGTTCGAGCCCGCCATAGATCACGGCCGAGGCGCCTGGCTCGCGCATGCCGGTATCGACGGGCAAGCCGAGAATCGCGCGCGCATGCAGTTCGAATTCCGACTGGCGCTGCGTGATCAACGTCACGAGCCCCGTATCGTGCGGACGCGGGCTCACTTCGGAGAACCACACTTCGTCGCCGCGCACAAACAGTTCGACCCCGAACAACCCGCGGCCGCCGAGCGCGGCGGTCACCTTCGCGGCAACATCACGGGCACGCTCGAGCGCGAGCGCGCTCATCGGCTGCGGCTGCCACGATTCGACATAGTCGCCGGCCTGCTGCAAATGGCCGATCGGCTCGCAGAACGAAGTTTCGATCGCGCCGTCGGCACCGCGCGCGCGCACGGTCAGCAAGGTGATTTCATAGTCGAAGCGAATAAAGCCTTCGACGATCACGCGGCCGCCCTTCACGCGGCCCCCCGCCATCGCGTGATTCCATGCGGTCTCGACATCGGCGTCGCTCTTGAGCACCGACTGCCCCTTGCCCGACGACGACATCACCGGCTTGACGACGCACGGAAAACCAATGCTGCCCGCAATCGCCGTGCGCAGCGCTTCGAGCGAATCGGCGAACGCATAGGGCGAGGTCGGCAGATCGAGTTCTTCGGCTGCGAGCCGGCGAATGCCTTCTCGATTCATCGTCAGCTGGGTGGCACGTGCAGTCGGAATCACTTCGGCGATGCGGTCGCGTTCGATCTGTGCAAGCGCATCGGTCGCGATCGCCTCGATCTCCGGCACCACGAGATGCGGGCGCTCGCGCTCGATGAGTTCGCGCAGGGCCTTCGGATCGGTCATGTCGATCACGAATCCGCGGTGTGCGACCTGATGACCCGGTGCGTCCGCATAGCGGTCGACCGCGATGGTTTCCACGCCCAGGCGCTGCAGCGCAATGATCACTTCCTTGCCAAGCTCGCCGGCACCCAGCAGCATGACGCGTGTTGCCGTGCCAGACAGTGGCGTTCCGATTACGTTGCCGATCGTCATCGCGTTCTCCGTCCAAAAAGTGCGCCGATCCTATCACGGTGGCGGCCATGGGTGCCGCCCGCGGGGCGCTGACTGCCCTCCTTCGAAGCGGGCCTGCTTCCACATCACATGGCGTGACGTCTGCGGCAGTTGGAATCCTGTGCGGGGATCTCCAATGCGAATACTTTACGCGTGCCGCTGCATGTTGATTCTCACCGGGTGTTTTTGAGCGCGCCTCTCTCGCCCCGGGGCTTGGTCCGAACACGATTCACCGGTTGCCCGATGCGGTCCGGGGTGGCTATCTGATAGTGTTCTCGGGCTCGCACAAAAAGAGAGTCTCATGTCTCCTGCTCCTCCCCACATAGCCGGCACGACCACGCTGCCGGAACTCACGCTGCGCGGCATGATCCTGGGCGCGCTGCTCACGGTGGTGTTCACGGCATCGAACGTCTATCTCGGCCTCAAGGTCGGCTTGACGTTCTCGTCGTCGATCCCCGCGGCCGTGATCTCGATGGCGGTGCTGCGCGCCCTGCGTGGCGGCAATATCCTCGAAAACAATATGGTGCAGACGCAGGCGTCCGCGGCCGGCACGCTCTCGTCGATCATCTTCGTGCTGCCCGGCTTGCTGATGATCGGCCACTGGCACGGCTTTCCGTTCTGGCAGACGCTCGGCATCTGCGGCGCGGGCGGCATGCTCGGCGTGATGTTCACCATCCCGCTGCGGCGCGCGATGGTCGTCAACAGCGACCTGCCCTATCCGGAGGGTGTCGCGGCGGCTGAAATCCTGCGCATCGGCAGTGCGCCGTTGGATGGGATCGAGGGTGAGCGAACTGCGGCCGATGCCAGTGGGAGTGTCAGTGCAGGTGCAGGTGCCAATGGTGCCGATGCCAATGCAGGCACCTCGGCGCAGAGTGAGATCGGCGCTCGCGATATCGCGTTCGGCGGGATCGTCGCCGCGCTGTTCACTTTTGCGACCACGGGCCTCAAGATCTTTGGCGAGAGCATCACCGCATGGGTGCCCGCAGGCACCGCGGTCTTTCGCCTGACGACCGGCTTCTCGCTCGCCTTGATCGGTGCCGGTTACCTGATCGGCATCGTTGCGGGTCTCGCGATCCTGCTGGGCATCGTGTTGACGTGGGGCGTCGCGGTGCCGATTCTGACCGCAACGACGATTCATCCTGCGGACCCGTCCATTTCGTCATTCGCGACCGGCCTGTGGGCGCACAAAGTCCGGTTTATCGGCGCGGGCACCATTGGCGTCGCCGCGGTCTGGACCTTGATCTCGCTTGCCAAGCCGATGATCGACGGCGTCAAGGCCTCCTTCGCCGCATTCGGCCACGCGCGCCGGCGACGCGAAAACGCTCTCGCGGCCGACCGCACCGACGAGGATCTCGCGCCGCATTGGATCATCCTCGTGACGTTCGTGCTCGTCGCGATCTGGCTCGTGACCTTCGGCGCCTTCCTGTCGGATGCGCCGCTCACCTTCCGCGTAGTTGGCTCGCTGGTGCTTTGCGGTGTCGTATTCGCAGTCGTGTTCGGCTTTCTCGTCGCGGCGGCCTGCGGGTATATGGCGGGGCTCGTCGGCTCGTCCACGAGTCCAATCTCGGGGATCGGGATTGTCGCGGTAATCCTCGTGTCCCTGCTGATCCTCGGCGTGAGCCAGGCAAGCGGCCTGCTCGCGAGCGACGAAGGCCGCCAGCTTGCGATTGCGCTCGCCTTGTTCACCACCTCGGCCGTGATCGCCGTCGCGACGATCTCGAACGACAACCTTCAGGATCTCAAGACTGGCTGGCTCGTCGGCGCGACGCCGTGGCGTCAGCAAGTGGCGCTGCTGATCGGCTGCGTGGTCGGTGCCGCCGTGATTCCGCCTGTGCTGAACCTGCTATACCACGCCTATGGCTTTGCGGGTGCGCTGCCTCACGCGGGCATGGATCCGTCCCAGGCGCTCTCCGCCCCGCAGGCCACGCTGATGACCGCGATCGCGACAGGCATCTTCACCCATCAGCTCGACTGGTCGATGCTCGGCATCGGCGTCGCGCTCGGCGTCGTCCTGATCCTGATCGACATGGCACTCGCGCGTCGCGGGGGTACCGCGCGGCTGCCGGTCATCGCCGTCGGTATCGGCATTTACCTGCCGCCGACCATCGGCACGACACTCGTCATCGGTGCTGTGCTCGGCTGGTGGATCGAGCGCGCGCTGAAGCGGCGCGCGAAGGCTCGGAAGATCGACTATCAGGAATTCGCCGATCATGCGAACCGGCGCGGCGTGCTGCTGGCATCCGGCCTGATCGTCGGCGAGAGCCTGATCGGCGTAGTGATCGCGGGCGTGGTCGGTTTCACCGGCAAGGATGCGCCGCTCGCGGTGGTCGGCAACGGCTTTGCGCCGGCATCGGAGTGGCTCGCGCTGGCCGTGTTCGCGCTCGTTTGTCTCGTCTTCGCACGGCGCGTGCTGGCCGCTGCTCGTTAGGCGAAGTCCTCGCAATCTCGGCGCGCGAGGCCCGCGGCCGTTAGACGAAGTCGTTGACCGAAGGTATTTCGCCGCGCGGAGCGATATCGACGTCGAGCAGCGTGATCGCGGCAAACGACGACCAAACCGAGCCCCAGTTCGCGCGCAGCGGCGCGTTATGCCGAAGCGTGGACTGGTCGACCGGTCCCAGTACCTTCGCACCGTAACCGTTGTCGAGGTAGCCGCCCGTACGCTCGTAGATGCCGCGCCGGGACCGGTTGGGCATCACCGGCAGCTCGCCCGTTTGCAGATAGCGATTCACGTTGATCGCAAACCGGTTGAAGTCGATCGCGCCATCGATCCAGCTTTCGAGATCCGAGGTATCGACGAGCGAATCCGTGACCTCTGAATACCGCACGCGACCCAGATGTTCGTCGATGAAGTACGGCTGGTTGAGCTCGATCGGCAACGGCTGCGGCGGCTCGTGGTTGGGGAAGCCCAGCACCTCGACCGCGGCGATATTCATTTCGCCGACAGCGGTCATCAACTCCGGCTGCTGCGTCATGAACTGGCTCAACTGCTCCATCTGCAGTTCATTGAGATCGTCGCCGGTTACCGTGAGCGTGCCCGGGGTGATCAGGTTGCCGTAGAGAATCAGCATCCGCTTCGTCTGGACCTTGAGACGCCGGGCCGGCACATTGATCCGAAATTGCGCGAGGCTTTGAGACAACACATCGGTGAGTGTCGCGGCGGTCTGCACATACTGGCGAAAGCGGTTCTGGCCGCGAAATGCGGCGCGTACCGACGCATATTGACGGGGATTGAACGGCAGCGGGTCGCCTGGCTTAAGCGCGGGTGCGGGACGGCGCAGGAATGGCGAGCGCCTTTCGCGCGTCGCGTCCTGGAGTTGGCCTCCGACGAGGCCGGGGTCCTTTTTCTCGGGAGAGACCGGCGGGACCGAACCGGGTACCTGCCGTGTCTGGGGCGACTGCGTTTCACCGATGCCGCCGGGGAACGCATCAAGCTGTCCACCCCCTACGCCAGGAGTTATGACCATCGGCATCGACTGTTCCCATGCAAAGTTCTCAAACGGTTTGACGGCATGAGGAAACCCACCCGCGCGGCGCGGGTGCCCGCCGTATGACCCACGGCAACCATTTCCTCGCGAGGGCGCAACCGAGGCATCGTCCCCTACATGTCGACGGCATGAGTGTCGCAGGTCCGGCGACGGCCAAACGTATGAAAAAGACCCCAATCAGGGGCCTGTTTCGGGTTTTGACGAGGAAGTATCAAAAAAAGGGTTCCGAGAAAATCGGAACCCCTTCTGTCTGGTGGGCCTCCCGTGAGTCGAACACGGCACCAACGGATTATGAGTCCGCTGCTCTAACCAAGCATGAGCTAGAGGCCCGGAAACGGGATCGGTCGCACAGTGCGACAGGACCAGCAGCATAGCGAGCCGGCCAAGATATGACAAGCGCCCCCGCAGGAGCGCTTGTCCACATCAGTCAACGCTGAGGCATGTTCAGTCAGGTCCGCTTCAGCCTCTACCCAGCCCGCTTCACACGCTGCCTCACTCGCCTGATTCGCACTTGTCTCATGCCTGCCTCAGCCAACGGCAGGCCTCGGATCAACCTGCCTCGAATCAATTGCCTTCGAGGAACGACTTGAGCTTGTCCGAACGGCTCGGGTGACGCAGTTTGCGCAGCGCCTTGGCTTCGATCTGGCGAATCCGCTCACGCGTGACGTCGAACTGCTTGCCGACTTCCTCAAGCGTGTGATCGGTGCTCATCTCGACCCCGAACCGCATCCGCAAGACCTTCGCTTCGCGCGGGGTCAGCGAATCGAGCACGTCCTTCACAACGTCGCGCATGCTTGCATGCAAGGCGGCATCGGCCGGCGCCACGGTGTTGGTGTCCTCGATGAAGTCGCCCAGATGCGAATCGTCGTCGTCGCCGATCGGCGTTTCCATCGAGATCGGCTCCTTCGCGATCTTCATGATCTTGCGGATCTTGTCTTCCGGCATGTCCATCTTCTCGGCCAGCGTCGCCGGATCCGGCTCAAGGCCGGTTTCCTGCAGAATCTGGCGCGAGATCCGGTTCATCTTGTTGATCGTTTCGATCATGTGCACCGGAATCCGGATCGTGCGGGCCTGGTCCGCGATCGAACGCGTAATCGCCTGCCGGATCCACCACGTCGCATACGTCGAGAACTTGTAGCCGCGTCGATATTCGAACTTGTCCACCGCCTTCATCAGGCCGATATTGCCTTCCTGAATCAGGTCGAGGAACTGCAACCCACGATTCGTGTACTTCTTCGCGATCGAGATCACCAGGCGCAGATTCGCCTCGGTCATTTCACGCTTGGCCTGACGTGCCTTCAGTTCACCGGCCGCCATCTGGCGGTTGGTTTCCTTCAGGTCCTGCAGCGGCAACACGACGCGCGCCTGCAGGTCGATCAGACGCTGCTGCTGTTCGCGGATCGCCGGGATGTTCCGGTCGAGCACGGCGCTATAGCCATGACCTTCCTTGACGATCCCCGGTGCCCATTCCAGATTCGTTTCGTTGCTCGGGAAACGCGAAATGAACTCGGCACGTGACATCCCGCACTTGTCCACCACCGTGTGCAGGATCTGCCGTTCGACGGCACGCACTTCCTCGACCTGCGCACGCAAGGTGTCGCACAGACGCTCGACGTTGCGCGCCGTGAAGCGAATCATCATCAGCTCGTTCTGGATGGTTTCCTGCGCCTTCAGGTAGGCCTTCGACTTATAGCCTTCCTTCTCGTACGCACGGCGCATCTTGTCGAACCATTCGCCGATCGACGCGAACTTCGCAAGCGAGTCGACGCGCAGCTTCTCGAGCTGCGCAGCATTCGCGCGCTCGGCCACCGCACCGTCGTCTTCCTCTTCTTCCTCTTCGGCTTCTTCCTCGCCTTCCTCGTCCTCGGATTCGATCGCCTCGGCTGCGGCGGCATTGAAGCCGTCAGAATCCTCGGCATTCTCGTCCATCAGGCCGTCGACGAGTTCGTCGATACGCATCTCTTCGTTCGCCACGCGCTCGGCCATCGCAAGAATCTCGGCGATCGTCGTCGGGCAAGCCGAAATGGCCATGACCATGTGCTTGAGACCGTCTTCGATACGCTTGGCGATCTCGATTTCGCCTTCGCGGGTCAGCAGCTCGACCGTGCCCATCTCGCGCATGTACATCCGCACGGGATCGGTGGTCCGGCCAAACTCGGAATCGACCGTCGACAGCGCGACTTCGGCCTCTTCCTCGACTTCATCGTCGCTCGACGCGGCCGGGGCGTTGTCGTTGAGCAGCAGCGTTTCCGCATCGGGGGCCTGTTCGTAGACGGCCACGCCCATATCGTTGAACGTGCTGATGATGCTTTCGATCGCCTCGGCCTCGTTGAGGTCGTCCGGGAGGTGATCGTTGATTTCCGCGTACGTCAGGAAGCCCCGGTCCTTGCCGAGCTTGATCAGCGCGCGCAGCTTCGCGCGACGCTCTTCGAGCTCTTCCGCGGTACCCGGCTGATGCGAGGCGAAGGCGTCCTTGAGCAGAGCCTTTTCCTTCGCGCGACGATCACGTGCCTTGAGCTTCTCGACCTTCGGCGCGGGTTGCTGGTCCTCGGCAGGTGCCGCGGCGTTCTCGACAGTTGCTTCGTTCGACGATTTCTTCATTGGACTGGCCGTAGCGGCTTGTATCTCGGCGGCCGGCTGTTCTTCAACATCCGTGTCGCCCGTTGAAACCTTGCTCACGCGCGCCGTAGAGGCAGCACCCTTGGCGGATGACTTCGCGGTTGCGCTCGACGCCGGCTCCTCTGCCGCGGGCGCCCTGACGACCGCCCTCGAGGCGGCGCCGGCCGCTTTCGCGGCCTCCTTGCTACTTTTCGCGGCACTTCCGGCGGTGCTCTTGGTCGTGCCCTTGGTGCTGTTCTCCGCGACTGGCGCCGCGGCCTTGCTGGAAGTTGTTCTGGTGGCAGAAACGGACCGCTTGCTGGACCCCGTTGAGCGCTCGCGCGTATCCGTCGAAGCCGATGGCAGGTCCACAGCCGGGTCGTGCGGCTTCACACGCTCGTCCTGGGCCTTCACCTTCGTCTTGCCGCTCGTCGTCTTCACCATTGCGATTTCGCCCCATCAACAGAACTTCGTCAGATGCGCCCGCTATCGTCCAGTTGCCGCAACCCTCGCGCCGACCGTCCAAGGTACATCCGCCAGAAAAGAGCCCGCTGAAAACCCTCAATTATAGCAGTCACTCGCGAGACGCCAGTGGCGCAAGCCTTCTTCTGAGGTCAGCGGTTTGCCTCAGCAGATCGGCGTATTCGGTTGTCTCTTCGGTTGTCAGCTTCGACTGTCGCGACAGGCGCTCGCAACGTTCGCGCAACGCCTCGTAATGAAGCTTCGCAAGCGCAGCGCGCAGCTCTTCGCCGGCCATGCGCTCCTGATTCTGATAACGTTCGACCGACCCTTCGGTCTCGGGTGCGAGCAACAAATCTCGCACGTTTTCATCATAGGTCAGAATTTCACGAAAAATCTCTTCATATACTGGCGCATTTGCCGTATTTCGAAGCACCTCCGAAAGCAATCTGAAATCCGCGCTCTCGCCGAGCGCCCGGACGTGCAGCAAAACCTCCTCGAACAATTCGCGCCGCCCGGCGTACCCGAGCGCCACCTGCTCCTCTTCCCCGATCGCCGCCGCGCTGCGCGGGTACATGATCAGGTTGCGCAAGGCGCGTTCTTCGTTGCCCGTCACCCGGCGCCGTGCGGCCCGCGCCGGCGCGTCGTGCACCGCGCGCTGGATCGCGCCATCGATCCCGCACAGCGCCGCCACCTCGCCGAAGGGCAGGCCCAGCCGATCCGCCAGCATATGGACCACCTGTGTCCGAAATGCGTTCGGAGGCAGCGCGGCGAGCAGCGGCTTGGCCTCGAACAGGGCCTTGGCGCGGCCTTCGGGCTGGTCGAGCGGCTTGTCGGCGACGATTTCGTTCAGCAGAAACTGCGACAGCGGCAGGGCCTGCTCGACTTCGTCCGCGAACGCGTCGGTGCCAAATTCACGCACAAAGCTGTCCGGATCATGCTCGGCCGGCAAAAACAGAAACTTGATCGTGCGATTGTCGGCTGCATGCGGCAGGCAGGCGTCGAGCGCCCGCCGGGCCGCGCGCCGGCCCGCCTTGTCGCCGTCGAAGCTGAACACCACCATATCGGTCTGGCGCATCAGTTTCTGCACATGGACGGGCGTACACGCGGTGCCCAACGTGGCCACCGCGTTCGGAAACCCGAGCTGCGCAAGCGCCACCACGTCCATATACCCTTCGACGACCAGCACATAACCCTTCTCGCGAATCGCGAGGCGCGCTTCGAACAGGCCGTAAAGCTCGCTGCCCTTACTAAATAGGGGCGTTTCAGGCGAATTCAAATACTTGGGCTCGCCGCCGTCGAGCACCCGACCGCCGAAACCGATCACCTGGCCGCGCACGTTGCGAATCGGAAACATCACCCGATCCCGGAAACGGTCGTAGCGGCGCGCGACGCCCGCCTCGTCCGTCTTCTCACTGACCAGCACCAGTCCCGCCTCGACGAGTGCGTCGGACCGGTAGTCGTCGAACGCCGCCTCGAGGTTCTGCCAGCCGCCGGCCGCATACCCAAGCCCGAAGCGCGCGGCGATCGGCCCCGTGAGGCCGCGCTTCTTGAGGTAGTCAATCGCCTGTGGCGCACCGCGCAATGCCTGCCTGTAGAAGTCGCAAGCCGTCTTCATCAAATCGACCAGACCCGTGGTCGGCTTCCAGTTGCCGCCCTCGCGCGCCTCACCCCCGGCACGCGGCTCCTGCGGTACGGTAAGGCCCGCCCCTTGGGCGAGCTCATTGACGGCTTCGGGGAACGTCAGGCCCGTGTGCTCCATCAGGAAGTTGATGGCTGTCCCGTGTGCACCGCAACCGAAGCAGTGATAAAACTGCTTGGTTGGACTCACCGAAAAAGACGGGCTTTTCTCGTTATGGAACGGGCAAAGCCCCATAAAGTTCGCGCCACCCTTTTTCAACTGCACGTAGCGACCCACCACCTCGACGACATCGACGCGGTTCAACAGGTCCTGCAGGAAAGAGTGGGGAATCAAAGCCGCCTTTATTACCGCAAGTCTTCTCGCCTATCCGATCGGCTTCCCGCCGGGTCCCCGCTACTTGCCCGCCAGTGCCGCTTTCACCTGAGCGGACACCGCCGTCATGTCGGCACGCCCCGCGAGCTTGCCCTTGAGCACGCCCATCACCTTGCCCATGTCCTGCGGCCCCGCCGCGCCGACCTGGGCGACCGCCGCGGCCACTTCGGCCTCGACCTCGGCCGCGCTGAGCTGCTGAGGCATATAGCCCTTCAGCACCACGAGCTCCGACTCTTCCTTGTCGACCAGATCCTGGCGCCCAGCGCTCGAGAACTGCGAGATCGAGTCCTTGCGCTGCTTGACGAGCTTGTCGATCACCCCGGTGATGGCTGCGTCGTCAAGCTCGATGCGCTCATCGACCTCGCGCTGCTTGATCGCCGCAAGCAACAGCCGAATCGTGCCCAGGCGGTCGGTGTCGCGCGCGCGCATCGCGGCTTTCATGTCTTCAGTGATCCGTTCCTTCAGGCTGCTCATCGACGGCGAGTCCTCAACACAAGATACTAGGAAATAAAATAGCGTGTCGCCGGGATACTGCAAGGCCGGCAAGTGCAATGTTTGTCAATTCCAGCAACACAAAAACCCGCTTCGGACTATCCGCGAGCGGGTTTTGCTTGGCGCGCCCCGTCTGGCGGGCGCTGTCGTTCAATACATCTTCTTCGGCAACATCTGGCTGCGCAGCGCCTTGAAGTGGCGCTTCACGGCCGCGGCCTTCTTGCGCTTGCGCTCGGAAGTCGGCTTCTCATAAAACTCACGTGTGCGAAGATCCGTCAGCAGGCCGTTTTTCTCGATCGTGCGCTTGAACCGGCGCATGGCGACTTCGAACGGCTCATTCTCTTTTAGATGAATGATGGTCATGATTCGATAACGGGGGTTACCAGCCCAGCGACTGGAAAGTTCCGAGGGTCCACGAGTGTACCACGGACTTGCCCGAGCCACAGCTAAGCAGCTTCGCGGCGATCCGCAATCGCCTGCCCCGCCGCCACGGCCGAGGCCCATGCCCACTGGAAGTTGTAACCGCCGAGCCAGCCTGTCACATCGACCGCCTCGCCGATGAAATGCAGCCCCGGCACTTTGCGCACTTCGAGGCTCGTCGAAAAAAGCTCCTGCGTCGAGACACCACCAGCCGTCACCTCCGCCTTGCGCCAGCCCTCGCTGCCAGCCGGCGTCAGCGTCCAGCGGTTCAGCGCATCGCCGAGCACGCGCAGCTGACGATCGGGCACATCGGCCATGCGCGCATCGGGCGCGAGGCCATGGACGGCGACCCAGACTTCAGCCAAGCGCGCGGGCAGCCATCCCGACAGCTCGGTCACGACCTGCTTCTTCGATCCGGTCTTGGCCTCGAGCAGGCGCGCGGTCGCATCGAATTGGGGCAACAGATCGATGGTGAGTGGGGTCGCCAGTTGCCAGTAGCTCGATATCTGCAGGATCGCCGGGCCAGACAGACCGCGGTGGGTGAGTAGCAGATCCTCGAGGAAATCGCCGCGCGTGCGGCCCGCGCTCGTGCTCACGCGGGCTTCGAGGGCGAGGCCTGACAGCGCTGCAAAGGGCTCCCAGCCAGTCGACGTGAAGGTCAGCGGCACCAGTGCTGGTCGTGGCTCGACGGTCGCGAGGCCGAATTGCCGGGCAAGCCGGTAGGCAAAATCGGTCGCCCCGATCTTCGGGATCGACAGTCCGCCTGTCGCGACCACGACTGAGGCCGCGGTCATCTCGCCGGCGCTCGTCGACAACTCGAACGTTGTGCCCGCGCGGACTTCGTGTACGTCAACAGGACGGCGCCACGTCACATTGCCCGCGCCGCATTCGCGCACGAGCATGTCGATGATCTGCTCGCTCGAGTCGTCGCAGAAGAGTTGGCCCTTGTGCTTCTCATGGAAAGCGATTCGATAGCGCTTGACCAGCGAGATGAAGTCCTGGGGCGAATACCGCGCAAGTGCCGAGCGGCAGAAGCGCGGATTCTCTGACAGATAGTTGGCGGGCCCCGCGTCGCGGTTGGTGAAATTGCACCGGCCGCCGCCCGAAATCCGGATCTTCTCCGCGAGGCTCGATGCATGGTCGATCAGCACGACCCGCAGCCCGCGCTGTCCCGCCACGGCTGCACACATCATTCCGGCGGCACCGGCGCCGATCACTGCGACATCAAAATTTTCCATGGGCGGCATTGTACGTGGCACATACGGCCCGACCGGGTAAACAGGGGCCGCGCGCTATACTTTCAGATTGTCGAATCGCCGGTTTGCCGGGCCCGTGCCTGCCAGGCACGATTCCCAAGACCCTCACGTCCCGGATTTCCGATCTTGCGGACATCGCGGACATTTCCGAACACACCCACGCCCCATGCTTATTCTCGGTCTCGAAAGCTCCTGCGATGAAACCGGCCTCGCGCTCTACGATACGCAGCGCGGCCTGCTCGCACACGCGCTTCACTCCCAGATTGCCATGCATCGGGAGTACGGGGGCGTCGTGCCGGAACTCGCTTCGCGCGACCATATCCGCCGTGCGCTCCCCTTGCTGGAGGAGGTACTCGAACAAGCGGGCGTCAAGCTCGTCGACGTCGATGCCATCGCGTTCACGCAGGGGCCCGGTCTCGCGGGCGCACTGCTCGTCGGGGCAAGTGTCGCAAACGGACTGGCGCTCGCACTCGGCAAGCCCGTGATCGGCATTCACCATCTGGAAGGCCATCTGCTGTCGCCACTGCTCGTCGACGCACCGCCGCCGTTTCCGTTCGTCGCGCTGCTCGTCTCGGGCGGACACACCCAATTGATGCGCGTCACGGGCGTAGGCGAATACGAGACACTTGGCGAAACGTTGGACGACGCGGCCGGTGAGGCGTTCGACAAGACAGCGAAGCTGCTCGGTCTCGGCTATCCGGGGGGCCCGGAAGTCTCGCGGCTCGCCGAGTTCGGCACTCCCGGCGCGATCGTGCTGCCGCGGCCGATGCTGCATTCCGGCGATCTCGATTTCAGTTTCAGCGGTCTCAAGACGGCGGTGCTGACACAGGTCCGCAAGCTCGGCACGAATATCTGCGAGCAGGACAAGGCCGATATCGCAAGAGGTTTTGTCGACGCAGCGGTCGATGTGCTGGCCGCAAAATCAATTGCGGCGCTCAAGCGAACCGGACTCAAGCGCCTCGTCATCGCCGGCGGCGTCGGTGCGAATCGCCAACTGCGCGAAGCGTTGAATCATGCCGCGAAACGCCGCGGCTTCGCGGTCCACTATCCGGATCTGGCCCTGTGCACCGACAACGGCGCGATGATCGCGCTCGCCGGTGCACTGCGGCTCGAACGCTGGCCCGAGCAGGCCGAGCATTCGTATGCTTTTACCGTCAAGCCTCGCTGGGATTTGTCGGCGCTCGCCGGCGACTGACGATACACCGGCCCGCCCCGCCTCAGGCGACGAGCTTCGCCACGCTGATCTTTTCGCCCGCGCCGTCTTTCGCGAAGAAACGTTGGCGAATCGAAGCCGCGATACCGCTCGCATCGAGTCCGCAACCCGACAGCAGCTTGGCCGGATCGCCGTGATCGATAAACTGGTCCGGCAGTCCGAGTTGCAGGACCGGACGGCTCAGGCCACTCGCAAGCAGGCTTTCGACGCACGCAGTACCCGCCCCGCCCATGATGCATCCTTCCTCGACGGTCACCAGCACATCATGCGTTTGGGCGAGTTGCCGGATCAATTCGTGGTCGACTGGCTTCACGAAACGCATGTTCGCCACCGTCGCATCGAGCGCAATGCCCGCGTCGAGGCTCGGCGCCACCATCGTGCCAAAGGCGAGGATGGCGATGCGATGCCCCGCGGGCTTGCCCGACTCGCGTACCACCACGCCCTTGCCGATCGGCAGCGCCGCGAGGTGCTTGACCGTCTCGACGCCCGTACCGGCTCCGCGCGGATAGCGTACCGCCGACGGCCCGTCGATCGTCAACCCGGTATGCAGCATCTGCCGGCATTCGTTCTCGTCGGCCGGCACCATGATCGTCATGTTCGGAATGCAGCGCAGGAACGCGATGTCATAGGCGCCTGCGTGCGTCGCGCCGTCGGCGCCGACAAGGCCCGCGCGATCGATCGCGAACAAGACGGGCAGGTTCTGCAGCGCGATGTCGTGGATCAACTGGTCGTAGCCGCGCTGCAGGAAGGTCGAATAGATCGCGACGACGGGCTTGAGCCCTTCGGTCGCCATCCCACCTGCAAACGTGACGGCATGCTGTTCGGCGATACCCACGTCGTGATAACGATTGGGAAAACGGCGTTCGAATTCGACGAGGCCCGAGCCTTCGCGCATCGCGGGCGTAATGCCGACCACACGCGCATCGAGCTCGGCCGCATCGCACAGCCACTCGCCGAACACCTGGGTGTAGGTCTTGCGGCCGCCCGGCTTCGACGGCTTGATACCTTCGGCGGGGTTGAACTTACTCGGGCCGTGATAGAGCACCGGATCGGCTTCGGCGAGCTTGTAGCCCTGGCCCTTGCGCGTCACGACATGAAGGAATTGCGGTCCCTTGAGCCCCTTGATGTTCTGCAGGGTCGGGATCAGCGACTCGAGGTCATGGCCGTCGATCGGCCCGATATAGTTGAAACCGAATTCCTCGAACATCGTGGCGGGAACCACCATGCCCTTCGCATGTTCCTCGATCCGGCGCGCCAGTTCGAGCATCGGCGGCGCCACGCTCAGTACGCGCTCGACGCCCTTCTTCGCGGCCGCATAGAAACGGCCCGACATCAGGCGTGCCAGATAGCGGTTGAGCGCGCCCACCGGCGGCGAAATCGACATGTCGTTGTCGTTGAGCACGACGAGCAGCGGCAGGTCGTCGGCCACGCCGCCATTGTTCAATGCCTCGAAGGCCATGCCGGCCGTCATCGCACCGTCGCCGATCACGGCGATCGAATAACGCGACTCACCCTTGAGCTTGGATGCATGCGCCATGCCGAGCGCCGCCGATATCGAGGTGCTCGAATGCGCGGTGCCGAACGTATCGAACTCCGACTCGTCGCGACGCGGAAAACCGGAGATGCCGCCGGCCTGGCGCAGCGTGCCCATCTTGTCGCGGCGGCCGGTCAGGATCTTGTGCGGATAGGTCTGATGGCCGACGTCCCAGACAATGCGGTCGTTCGGCGTGTCGAACACGTAGTGGAGAGCAATGGTCAGTTCGACCGTGCCGAGATTCGACGACAGGTGCCCCCCCGTTTGCGACACGCTGTCCAGCACGAAGGCGCGCAGTTCGTCGGCGAGCGGCGACAGCTCGCGGCGTTCCAGCCGGCGCAGCGCCACAGGGTCGTCGATGGTTTTCAGCAAGTCATACATCGTTGTTCGTTTCCAGGGATCTTGGGCGGTCTTGGACCGTCTATTTTAGTCAGCACCCGCTGCAAGGATCCATTGACGGATCCGATTGACACTGCGGGCCTCGGGCTCGCGCTAATTTACGCGCTCCACGATGAGGTCGGCGAGCTGCGCTAGCCGGGCGGCGCGTTCGCCGAACGGTGCAAGCGCCGCATGGGCCTCGGCTTGCAGCTCGGTCGCGAGCTGGCGCGCCTCGGCCAGACCCATCAGCGATACATAGGTCGGCTTGCCGGCCTTTTCATCCTTGCCGGCAGTCTTGCCGAGCGTGGCCGAATCGGCGGTCACGTCGAGAATATCGTCGACCACCTGGAAGGCCAGCCCGACCGCGGCCGCATAGCGCTCGAGCGCGACAGCCAGCGACGACGGAGCCGACTGGCCCAATTGCGTCGGCGCAGCGGCCGCAAGACTATCAGGTGCCTCGGCACCGCACAGTGCACCCATGCGGACGGCCGCCCGCAGCAGCGCGCCCGTCTTCATCCGATGCATCTTTTCGAGCGAGGCGCGATCGAGTGCAACACCCACGCTCGCGAGATCGATGGCCTGCCCGCCCGCCATCCCGATCGAACCGCTCGCGAGTGCGAGTTCGCGCAGCAAAGCCGCCTGCCGCACCGGCGGCACCGGAGCCTCGCTCAGCGCGATGAACGCCTGTGACTGAAGCGCATCGCCGACCAGCAGTGCTGTCGCTTCGTCATATTGGACGTGCACGGTCGGCTTGCCACGCCGCATCGAATCGTCGTCCATCGCTGGCATGTCGTCATGCACGAGCGAGTAGACATGAATCATCTCGATGCCGGCGGCGGCCGCGTCGAGCGCCTCGGGCGTCGCGCCCGTCAACAGTCCGGCGGCATGGACGAGCAACGGTCTCACGCGTTTCCCGCCGCCAAGCGTCGTGTATCGCATCGCATCGTGGAGACGAGCGGGTTCGAGATCGGCCGGCGGCAGGCAGGCGTCAAGTGCCGCCTCAGTACGCGCAAGTACCGAGCGGGTCCATTCATTAAAAGTCATGCATTGTCCTCGTCGGTCGCCAGAGGCTTGAGGACCTCGCCGTCGAGCACACGCACCTGGTGCTCGACTTTTTCCAGCTGTTGCTGGCAGTACGAGACCAGTTGCGAACCGCGGCGATAGGCACTCAGCGATTCTTCCAGCGACAGCGCACCGCCCTCCATTCGTGCAACGAGCGCTTCGAGCTCGGCCACGGCCGCTTCATAGCTCACGGGTCCGGCCGTTTCGAGTGCTGCGGATGCTTCGAGTGCTTCGGCCGGCTCGCCGGGAGTGCGCGGGGTAGCGGTGTTCGCCATGTCAGTATTTTAGATCGCAACCAAGTCCATCATTCTACGGTAAAAAAGGCTCGATCCGCCCCGTGGGTGGTCCGCCTGACCTCACGAATCCAACATTTTCCAGACGAAATCATGGACTTAAGCGTATCCGGCAGATGTTGGAATTACCCCGTTTCGCGCGGGCCGGTTATAATCATCGGCTCCCCAAATCGAATTTTCGATGGTTGGGTTGTTCACTGCTTTCACGCTTTCGGGGAGTGGGAATGTCCAATCTGAGCACTGCTGTTCAGCTTAAGTCCATTCATAGTCAATTGCCGGTTTCGGCATATTTCGATCAGGCCTTGCTGGCCCAGGAGATCGAAACGCTGTTCAAGCGCGGGCCGCGCTATATCGGTCACGAACTCATGGTGCCGGAAGCCGGCGACTATTACGCGCTGCCTGGCGAGGCTGAGGGGCGCGTGCTCGTGCGCAATCAGGGGTCGATCGAACTGCTCTCGAATGTGTGCCGTCACCGACAGGCGATCATGCTCAACGGTCGTGGCCACACGGAGAACATCGTCTGTCCGCTGCATCGCTGGACTTACAACCTGCAAGGCGAGCTGCTCGGCGCCCCACACTTTCCGGACAACCCCTGCCTCGATCTCGGCCGCACACGGCTGCAGAACTGGCAAGGCATGCTGTTTGAACAGGGGGGCCGCGATGTCGCACGCGACCTTGCGGATCTCGGCACGCGTCATCATTTCGACTTTTCGAGCTTCCAGTTCGATCATGCCGAAATCCATGAATGCAACTACAACTGGAAGACGTTCATCGAGGTGTATCTCGAGGACTATCACGTGGTGCCGTTCCATCCGGGACTCGGCAGCTTCGTCTCGTGCGACGATCTCCAGTGGGAATTCGGCCACTGGTACAGCGTGCAGACGGTCGGCGTTCACCAGGGGCTCGCCACGCCCGGCAGTCCGACCTATCGCAAGTGGCACGACGCGGTGCTGAATTTCCGCAACGGGCAACCACCGGAGTTCGGCGCGATCTGGATGGTCTACTACCCGGGCCTGATGATCGAGTGGTATCCGCACGTTCTCGTCGTATCGTGGCTGATCCCGCGCGGGCCCCAGCATACGACCAATATCGTCGAGTTCTACTACCCCGAGGAAATCGCACTGTTCGAGCGCGAGTTCGTCGAGGCCGAACGCGCGGCCTATATGGAAACGGCACGTGAGGATGACGAGATCGCCGAACGCATGGACGCGGGCCGCCACGCGCTGATGCTGCGCGGCGAGTCGCAGGCCGGTCCGTACCAGAGCCCGATGGAAGACGGCATGCAGCACTTCCACGAGTTCTACCGGCGCGAGATCGAGCCGACCGGGGCGCTCGGGTAGTCGAGCACGTGCATCTTGCCGAAATGCGCGGCGCGGAGGACTATCGTCTCTCCCGCCGCGGCTTTCCGGCAACGCATCGGCCGGCGCCTTCCGGCCCATCACGAGGTCGCCATGCCCCATACACACTTCACCACCCTGATCTCCGCCGCCAATCTCGGCGAACGGCTCGATGCCGCCCCCGAGTCGGTGTTCATCGCTGACTGCCGCTTCGAGCTGGCCGATCCCACAGCCGGCGAACGCGCCTATGCCGCCGGTCATCTGCCCGGCGCACACTACCTGCATCTCGACCGCGATCTCTCAGGACCCAAGAGTGGCGGCAACGGCCGCCATCCGCTTCCCGATCGCGAGACGCTCGCGCGCAACCTCGCGGCCCGCGGACTGAAGAAGGGCCAGCAGGTCATCACCTACGATGCGCAAGGCGGCACGTACGCGGCACGGCTTTGGTGGCTGCTGCGCTGGCTCGGTCACGATTCGGTCGCCGTGCTCGACGGCGGCCTCGCGGCGTGGACCGAAACGGGTCGTGCGCTCGTCGGCGAGGTACCCGCGGAAACCCCGGGCGACTTCGCCGCGGCTGCCCCGCTCGCCGTCACGATCGATGTCGCCGCGGTCGAACGCAATCTGCAGTCACGTGAGCGGCTGATCGTCGACGCCCGCGCAGCCGATCGCTATCGCGGCGAAAACGAAACGATCGACCCGGTCGGCGGGCATATTCCCGGCGCGCTGAACCGTCCGTTCATGGACAATCTGCAGCCGGATGGACGGTTCAAGTCTGCACATGAACTGCGTGAAGCATTTCATGCCGTGCTTGGCCCGATCGCCCCGGAACGCGCGGTCATGCAGTGTGGCTCGGGTGTGACCGCCTGCCACAATCTGCTCGCGATGGAAGTCGCAGGCTTGCACGGCGCGGCGCTCTATGGCGGTTCGTGGAGCGAATGGTGTGCCAGTCCCTTGCGGCCCGTCGCAATCGGGTCGGCGGCTTAAAGGGATCGAGGCAGGAGCCCATCGCTTGGGGGCCGCATAGGCCCCGGCCGCTCTACAAGGCCGAAAGGCCGCCTCGTGGCGGTCGATATCGACCAGGCAGGCATCGCCCCGGCCGATATCATTCGCGTCGGCCCATGCGTGCGATGCGAGCCGACGCCCTAGTGGAGCTTGACCCTCGGCATGGTCGAGCGGCGCAGCCAGTGCGCGACGGTGTCGAGTGCCATGCGCGCAAAGCCATGCAATGCGACGATATGGAGCCGGTAGAGCGAGCTGTACATGAGCCGCGCGAACATACCCTCGACGAACATGCTCCCCCCGATCAGGCCGCCCATCAGGCTGCCAACCGCGCTGAAGCGGCCCAGCGAGACGAGTGAGCCGAGGTCGCGGTAGCTAAAGGTTTGCAAGGGCTTGCCGTCCATTTGCCGCAGCAAGGCCTCGAACAGAAAACTCGCCTGCTGGTGGGCCGCCTGTGCGCGAGGCGGCACGGTCTTGCCGGTGCCGGCCCACGGACAACTTGCGCAATCCCCGAGCGCGAAAATCGCATCGTCGGCTTCGGTCTGCAATGACTCGCGCACGAGAAGCTGGCCGAGCCGGTTCGTGGCGAGGCCGTCGAGTTGTCCGAGAATCGCAGGCGCCTTGATGCCCGCGGCCCACACGATCAGATCGGCCGGCAGCAGATCCCCGTCCGGTAGCCGCAAGCCGCCCGCCTCGACGGCTTCGACGCGCGCCCCCGTCATGACGGTCACGCCGAGCTTGGTCAGCAGCTTGCGCGTTTCTTCGGAAAGACGTTCGGACAGTGCGGGCAGCAACCGCGGGCCGGCCTCGACGAGTGTGATCGAAACATCGTAAGCGGGATCGACATCGTGCAAGCCATATGCCGCGAGCACCTGGGCCGTATTGCGTAGTTCGGCGGACAGCTCGACCCCGGTCGCCCCGCCGCCAATGATCGCGACTCTGACCTTGGGATGCTCGCCGGACGGCGCGATCGAGGCCCCGTCGCGGGCAACGTCCGGTCGTGCAACATCGTCGTCAGCCGCACCGCTGGCGCGCCGATATTGCGCCCGGATGCACTGCGAGATCATGCGTCGCCGAAAGCGTTCAGCCTGCTCGGGGGTATCGAGTGCAATCGCATGGTCTTCCGCGCCGGGCACACCGAAGAAATGCGTGGTGCTGCCGATCGCGATCACCAGCGTGTCATAGCGCAATTCGCGAGCCGGCAGCAGCGCAGCGCCGTCTTCATCGGTCAATGCGCCGATTCGGATCACGCGGTTCGCACGATCGAGGCCAATGAGTTCCCCCTGCTGAAACTCGAAGCCATGCCAGCGAGCCTGCGCGGCATACTCGAGCTGATGGGTGAATGGATCCATGCTGCCCGCCGCGACTTCATGAAGCAGGGGTTTCCAGATATGGGTTGGATCCCGGTCCACCAGGACGATCTCAGCCCGCGGCTGCCGCGCGCGGGCGCCGAGCCGGTCGCCCAGACGCGTCACCAGTTCAAGGCCGCCTGCGCCCCCGCCCACCACTATGATCCGTCGCATCTTCACCCTCCGCTTCACGTCATGACGAATGACCTGACAGACTCAGCCGCCCTCCCGGATATCAGCCGACCGCCTGTTCAATGCGCCTCTTCCCAGTTTGCACCCGATCCGACCTCGGCCACGAGCGGCACCTTGAGTTGGGCGACACCACACATGAGCTCGGGCAACTTCACCCGGACCTCGTCGAATTCTTCGTCCGGCACCTCGAGCACCAGTTCATCATGGACCTGCATGATCATCTTGCTGCGCCGCTGCGCGGTTTCGAGCCAGCCTTGCACAGCGATCATCGAGAGCTTGATCAGGTCGGCCGCGGTCCCCTGCATGGGCGCATTGATCGCCGCGCGTTCCGCCGCCTGCCGCCGCGGGCCATTGCCGCCGTTGATCTCCGGCAACCAGAGGCGGCGCCCGAACACGGTCTCGACATAGCCGTGCGCACGCGCGTTCTGGCGGGTCTCTTCCATATAGGCGGCGACACCCGGATAACGCGTGAAGTAGCGGTCGATATAGAGCTTGGCCGCATCGCGTGCGATGCCAAGGTTCGATGCGAGGCCGAACGCGCTCATCCCGTAGATCAGGCCGAAGTTGATCGTCTTCGCGACGCGCCGCTGATCGGCGTTCACTTCGAGCGGCGTGACGCCGAAGATCTCGCCGGCTGTGGCGCGGTGAATGTCCTCGCCCTGTGCAAACGCTCGCAGCAGGTTCTCGTCACCGGAGATGTGCGCCATGATCCGCAATTCGATCTGCGAATAGTCGGCCGATACGATGCGGCTGCCCGCGGGGGCAATAAACGCTTCGCGAATCCGGCGGCCCTCCTGCGTGCGTACCGGAATGTTCTGCAGGTTCGGATCGTTCGAGGCGAGTCGCCCCGTAACGGCGACGGCCTGCGCATAGTTCGTATGCACGCGCCCGGTCCGCGAATTGATCATCTTCGGCAGTTTGTCGGTGTAGGTCGACTTGAGCTTCGAAAGACCCCGGTAGTCGAGCAGCAGCTTCGGCAGCGGATAGTCCTCCGCGAGCTTCTGCAGGACTTCTTCGTCGGTCGACGGCGAACCGCTCGGCGTCTTCTTGATGACCGGCAGCTTGAGCTTCTCGAAGAAGATCTCGCCGATCTGCTTGGGCGAATTCAGATTGAACTCGCCGCCCGCGAGTTCGTGCGCCTGAGCCTCGAGCTGGATCAGCTTCGCGCCGATCTCGCCGCTCTGGTTCTCGAGCAGCGCGGCATCGATCAACACGCCATTGCGTTCGACGGCCCACAACACACGTGCGACCCGCATCTCGATATCGCGATAGACCTCAAGCAGCTTGGGCGCCTTCGCGACCAGCGGATAGAG
This sequence comes from Pararobbsia alpina, assembly GCF_902859895.1. Lineage (GTDB taxonomy): Bacteria > Pseudomonadota > Gammaproteobacteria > Burkholderiales > Burkholderiaceae > Pararobbsia > Pararobbsia alpina. The sequence continues at coordinate 67,748 of NZ_CADIKM010000008.1, read as the reverse complement.
GTACTGATGCAAGCGCAGCGTGATGTCCGCGTCTTCCGCCGCGTAGTGACTGGCCTGCTCGAGTGCGACTTCGTCGAAACCGATCTGCGAGGCACCTTTGCCGCAGACATCCTCATACTTGATCGTCTTGAGCCCGAGATGGCGCAGTGCCATGCCGTCCATGTCGTGCGGACGATGCGACTCGACCACATACGACTGGAGCAGCGTGTCGTGTTCGACGCCCGCGAGACGAATCCCGTGGTTCGCCAGCACGTGTTCGTCGTATTTGAGGTTCTGGCCGAGCTTGCGGCGCGCGGGATTCTCGAACCAGGGCTTGAGTTTCGCGAGGACTTCATCGATCGGCAGTTGCGTCGGCGCATCGGGGCCGCGATGCGATAGCGGCAGATAGGCCGCCTCGCCCGGCTCGACCGACAGGGAGAGGCCGACGAGGCGCGCATGCAGGGGTTCGAGCGAAGTCGTTTCGGTATCGAGCGAGGTCAGTTTCGCAACCTCGATCCTGGCAAGCCAGGTGTCGAACTGCTCCCAGGTCTGGATCGCCACATAGCGTTTCTCGATCTCCGCGGCCGGTATGAGTTCGAGCTGGCCCGGTCCGACGGCTTGCGCGGCCTGTGTGCCATTGACCCAACCCGTGTCTGTCGCAGTTGATACGCCCGATGCGCCTGTTTCCCCCGACGCACCCGATGCGGCCCCTGCGCCCGCATCGGCAAAACCGAGTCCGCTCTGCGCGGCCGCATCGATCTCGCGCAGCCAGGTCTTGAAGCCATGACGCTTGAACACCTCACGCATCTGGTCGGCCGCTTCGGGACGCGTCTCGAGTGAGGCCTCGATGGTCTCGACGTGCGGTGTCAGATCGCAGTCCGTATCGACCGTAACGAGCTTGCGCGCGGTCGGCAGGAACTCGAGTGCGCGGCGCAGGTTGTCGCCGACCGCCCCCTTGATCTCGGCCGCATGTTCGATCACGCCGTCGAGCGAGTCGAACTGCGTGAGCCACTTGACAGCCGTCTTGGGACCGCACTTGTCGACGCCGGGCACGTTGTCGACCGTATCGCCGATCAACGACAGATAGTCGATGATCCGGTTCGGCGGTACGCCGAATTTCGCAGTCACGCCGGCCGGATCGAGCGTCTCGTTGCTCATCGTATTGACGAGCGTCACATGGTCGGTCACGAGCTGCGCGAGATCCTTGTCGCCGGTCGACACGATGACCTTCATGCCGGCCATTTCAGCGCGCCGCGAGAGGGTGCCGATCACATCGTCGGCCTCGACGCCGTCGACCATCACGAGCGGCCAGCCGAGCCCGCGCACCGCGATATGAATCGGCTCGACCTGGCGCGCGAGGTCATCGGGCATCGGCGGGCGATGCGCCTTGTAGTCGGCATAGATCGCATCGCGAAACGTCTTTCCTTTAGCGTCGAATACGCACGCGCTATACTCTGCAGCGTATTCCTTGCGCAGACGTCTAAGCATATTGATGATCCCGTACAGCGCACCAGTCGGCTCGCCGTCCGGCCCGCGAAGATCGGGCATCGCGTGATACGCCCGATACAGGTAGCTCGAACCGTCGACCAATAAGAGGGTCTTACCGTCCAGGTTGGGTTGTACAGACATATGAACAAGAGAAAAGTGATTCCGAGTCTGCGATCAATTGCAGATCAAGAGAGGGCGACAGCCAAGAAAGCCCGCGCGTCGTGGCAAATGTTCACGATTATGGCAGAGTTCATCGAGGCGACCGAGTACCTGTCGGAGATCCGGCCGGCGGTCAGCATCTATGGCTCGGCCCGGATCAAGACGAACAGCGAGTACTACAAACTCACGGTCCAGATCGCGCGCAAGCTCTCGGATGCGGGCTTCGCGGTAATCTCAGGCGGCGGCCCCGGCATCATGGAGGCGGCCAACAAGGGTGCGCACGCGGGCAAGGCGCCGTCGGTCGGCCTGAACATCGAGTTGCCGCACGAGCAGCACGGCAATCAATGGCAGGACATCTCCCTGCGTTTCAGGCACTTCTTCACGCGCAAGGTGACGTTCGTCAAGAACTCGGACGCGGTCATCGTGATGCCCGGCGGCTTCGGCACGCTCGACGAGCTTGCCGAAGTGCTGACGCTGATCCAGACCAAGAAGTCGCGCCACGTGCCGATCATCCTGGTCGGCTCGACCTTCTGGGCGGGCCTCCTCGGCTGGTTCAAGGATTCGCTCGTGCCGATGGGCTTGATCGGCCCGAACGACATCGATCTCATGAAAGTCACCGACGATCCTGACGAAGTGCTGTCGCACGTGCTCGAGTTCTACGAGGAACGTGGCGCGCCGACCGAAGTACCCGCCAAGAGCGACGACGACCGGATGTTCTACCTGTAAGAGCTGCGGATGCACGTGGTCACTGGAACACGCTATCCAGCGCCTCCGCCGACGTTCTGAATTCCAAAGTTTATCTGGAGCGGGAGTTCAGCTTGGCGGCGACGTCGTTTAGCTGACGCTGCGTGTAGCCTGCCAAGACCCCTTCGCCATAGCTGCCCCAGATCCGGGCGTTCCTCTCCGCAGTCATGGCACCGTCCAGGCTCGCCGTTGCACACCTCCATCATTCACTTATCAATAGGGTGTTGCAGTGACCGCGTGAATCCGTGCGGAGTATTTCTTGCGTCAGGGTCATAGCAACTTGTCTTGCTTCGAAAATATGCAGCCATGACCCCCGATACTACGACCAGGATCATGCCGTAAATTCCCATGAGTGTAATTTGATCTCCAAAAATTAGCCCTCCCAATACGCTGGAAAAAGCAATAGTCAAATATTGCAAGCTGGCGTTGACCAAAGTCTTACCATTTGAAAACGCATAGGTCAATGACCACTGGGCCCCAGCAGCCAGCACGCCCATGGCAAGCAGCATCAAGATACTTTTAAAAGTGTGAGAAGTAAATCCTCCTTCAAGCATAACGGTAGCAACACCAATAATCATGCCCACCAAAGAAAAATAGAATACAACACGGTATCCTGGCTCGCCCAATTTCCCCAACGCCGCGACTTGCAAAAAAGCGATAGCCGACACGATTCCCGAAAGCAGCCCAACAGACCCACCCCACCACTGGTTATCCTGAAGCGTGGGTTGCAGAATGCAGATAACACCTCCGAAACCAACGGTGACAGCAATCGGCATAAAAGGGCTAACTTTGCGATAACCTTTTAACTGCGCGCTGATAATCACAAATAAAACCATCCAGATGGGGGCAGTATAATTAAGGGTCATGGCCATCGCCAAAGGCAGCTTCCCAATCGAATAGAACCACAGGGACAAGGCGACTGCCCCGCACAAACTGCGCAGCAAATGCTCCTTGGGATATTTTGTGAGCAGGCTGCCACGTTGCACGCGAGCCGCCCCCAACATTAGAATCAGCCCAATTAGACTGCGATAAAAAACCAACTCACCAATTGAATAGTGAGCAGAAGCCAACTTTACGAATGCGCCCATGAGCGCAAATAACAAACAAGACAAAACCATCATCCAAATCGAAACCACCTGGTCTGACAATTTCGTCTCATTGCTGCGCGAAACCTCGTGTGCATGCATCGATTGATCAAACTCATTCCACGCGGGTTCCTGACGCTCTTTTTCATTGGAAGAATTGCATTTTCCCATGACGGCAGGCCTCCTTTAGAATCTTCCACCTTCCATTTCCAATGGATTCAGCCTGCTTTAAACGGAAACGGGCCTTTTAGTTTACATCGACACAACATCGCCTATGTCTATCAGACAAACTACATCAGGGCTCGATGCAATGCCCAGAAAGCTCGTCCCACGCGTTCGTTGTACTCGAGCATAACTTCCTTGAGGCGCTCGATACGGAACTCCACACCTCTCGTGCGGGCAAAGATTTGCGCTGCGGCCAGAGCATGCAGTCCGTGCTTATTTTCCACTTCACCGGCATGTCCTGCTACATATCCTTTTGCGTTCCTCATGCTCGTTGCTTCATTGGCCAAAGCTGGATCGACGGAAATAATCTTTTCCTCGATGTATTGGGCAATATAATTGAACTCCCTCCCATTCCAAATCTTTGAAGCAATGGAAATCATCATGGCCTTCAAGATCGATTCATTGTGGCGATCAGAATTCAATAGAGACTTGTGCTCCGCAACGCCGGTTTCGTATAGAAAATCTGAAAATTCATTGCATTCCAGCACTTCATATTTATTCTCAGCCCAATCTGTTGCTTTTAGTGCCGCCGTCATATGAATGTACATGCCATCATGCCCCTTATGTCCGAGCCCAAAGTCATCCTTGGCGACCTCGTGCATGTGAGCCATGGCTTTACAATAACCAATCTGTTGATCAAGGGGGATGAATATTGCGTCTCCTGCCAGTCGCATTATAATTTTTGCCGATACTAAACTTGTGGTTTTATGAGTACCATACCAACCGTTTAAGAATTTCAACAGCCCGACATCCACTTTTCTCTTTTCAAGGAAAGCCTTGAACGTGTTTTCAGCATGCGATTCAGCCTGCCGCGTGATGGGATCAACGAGAACCTCCTGCATCGCCCTCTGAATCTCCACTATTTTATCGATTTTGGCGAGCTGAGAGTTTATCGCGGCATCCGTGGAAATTCTTCGTCCGGGAATTTGCAAAACTTGAATGTGCTTGGGCAGGGCCGATACGAAAATCCTCCCAAATTCTTGCATTGATTTACGATCGCGTGCGCTTGCGATCCAAATATCATTAATTGGAAAATCCATGCTTACTCCTGCGTCGTTGTGGATCGCACAAAGGCCGGACATTCAACCAGTGCCTTCTGACATTGCGATGCACTATGCAAGCGAGCAAATATCTCGACAAGTGACTTATAATGTTCCATTAGCTCACTAATTGTGAATGATGGAACTCGGCCAGATACGGATGTTCAAGGCGGTTGCAGATACCGGCAGCGTTGCGCGCGCGGCGGAGAAGTCTTGCTGTGTGCCGTCGAACGTGACCGCTCGAATCAAGGCGTTGGAGCAGGAACTCGGAACGCCGTTGTTCCACAGGGATGGGCGAGGCCTGTGTATCACTCCAGCCGGAGAAGTGTTCCTCGCGTATGCCGAGAAAATTCTTGGGCTGGTGGTCGAAGCCAAGAGGGCAGTCGATCCTGCTTCATCGCCGTCTGGCACGCTACGGATTGGGGCGATCGAGTCCTCCGCAACCGGTCGGCTTCCACGACTATTGGCCAAGTACCACGCGCAATTTCCGCAGGTCGATTTGCAGTTGAACACGGGTACTTGGCCTAGTCTTATGGAGGACACGTTGCGCCATCGCCTGGACGGTGCTGTAATTGCAGTGTCAGTGAAGCGCCCCGGACTGGACACGGCGGTGATCTGCACGGAGGATCTCGTACTGATCGCCTCGAAGTCGATGGGCCCGTTGCGAAAGCCTGCGGATGTAGAGGGCAAGACCATCTTTATGTGGCCTGACGGTTGTCCCTACCGAGCGGCCTTAGAGCGATGGTTGCATACACATCGACTTGATTCGCCAATCGTGAGCTATGCGAGCTACGGCGCGATCGTAGGCTGTGTTAGTGCTGGAGCGGGGATCTCTTTGGTCCCAAAGGGAATCTTTCTTCAGTACGATCGAGCTACCAACCTGGCTGGCTACGAGTTCTCTGACCTAAATGCCATTGATAACTTGTTCATTTGGCACAAGGAAACGAAGCACCATCCAGCGCGTGACGCTTTTATCGCCATGCTGAAGCAGGATCTCGTGCTTGACCCGGATGAACCGCCCCGGGAATAGTGGAGGCGAAGCTCAATCAGACGATCCAACAGGCAATGGCACCGTACATGCTCGCCATTGCACACCTCCATCATTCACTTATCAATGGGTACTGCAGTGACCGCGTGAATCCGCAGCTACTGGAAAGCGACCTCCGCGAAACTGCGCAGCTTGCGGCTGTGCAGTGTCGCGAGGCCATTCTCGCGCAGCAGTTCCATCGCCCGCACGCCGATCTGCAGATGCTGGCCGACCTGGTCGCTGTAAAACTGGTCGGCCATTCCGGGCAGCTTGAGTTCGCCGTGCAGTGGCTTGTCCGACACGCAGAGCAGCGTGCCGTAAGGGACGCGGAAGCGGAACCCGTTCGCGGCGATCGTCGCGCTCTCCATGTCGAGTGCGATCGCGCGGCTTTGCGACAGGCGCATTACCGGTTCGCGGTGATCGCGCAACTCCCAGTTCCGGTTATCGACGCTCGCGACCGTTCCTGTGCGCATCACGCGCTTGAGTTCAGGCCCTTCGAGTTTCGTCACGTCGGCGACCGCGCGCTCGAGCGCGACCTGGATCTCGGCGAGATTCGGCACCGGCACCCAGAGCGGCAAGTCTTCATCGAGCACATGGTCCTCGCGCACATAACCGTGTGCGAGCACATAGTCGCCAAGCCGCTGGGTGTTGCGCAGGCCCGCGCAGTGGCCGAGCATCACCCATGCATGCGGACGCAGGACGGCGATATGGTCAGTGATCGTTTTTGCATTCGACGGCCCTACCCCGATATTGACCATCGTGATCCCGCTGCCGTCCGCGCGCTTCAGGTGATAGGCCGGCATCTGCGGCAGGCGCGGCGGCGGCGAACCATGCGGCGCGTCGTGGTAGAGATTCGCGTTGTAGGACGTCACGTCGCCCGGCTCGACGAATGCCGAGTACTGGCTGCGGTAGGCGCGCTCCACGGGATCGTCGGTCTTCTCCATGATCTTCTGGCCAAGCTTCACGAACTCGTCGATATAGAACTGGTAGTTCGTATAGAGCACGAAGTTCTGGAAATGCGTCGGCGACGTCGCCGTGTAGTGGCGTAGCCGGTGCAGCGAAAAGTCGACGCGCGCCGCGGTGAACAGCGCGAGCGGTCGCGGCGCGCCGTCGGGGGGGTCATACGTGCCGTTGACGATCCGGTCGTCGAGCGACGCGAGGTCGGGCACGTCGAAGAAGTCGCGAATCTGCCTCAAACGCTCGGGGCTCAGGTCGCCCTCGAGATGAATCCCTTCGGGAAACGAGAAATGAACCGGGATCGGCTGGTCCGACTGGCCGACCTCGATGGCGACCTTGTGGTTCCGCGCAAGCAGGCGCAACTGTTGGCGATAGTAGTCGCCGAACAGGTCAAACCGCGTCAGCGTTGTCTCGAAAATGCCGGGTCCCGACACGAAACCATAGGAATGGCGCGAATCGATATCCGCGTTGACATTGGTGCGCACTCGCACGAACGGGTAGTACGCGTGCACCTGGGCATCGAACTGCTCGCCGCGTCGATAGCGCGCGAACGCATCGCGCAGGGCTGCGGTATTCGCCTCGTAGATCGTCGTCGCGCGTGCCACGGCTTCCGCGGGATCGGCAATCGGCTCTGTTTCGAAGGGCTTATGGCTCATCGTCATTCGCTCAGTGTTGTCCACTGACATTATCTCCCTGATTTCTGTCCCGTAAGCCGCATGCTCTTGCCCGGTTTGCTAGAATCGGCGCATCAGAACGGAGAATCTCAATGAAGCCGCTCCTCGTCGCAGCCGGCGCGCTCAGCGCGATGCTTGTCCTTGCCGCGACACCCGCCCTGGCGGCTGATCCCGGAAAGGACAACCCGCTGGCCGTGCCCCCGCAGGTCGATTCGACGCGCACGACGCCACCGCCGCCGCCCGGCGCGGCGCAGCGTGCGCCAGCCGTACCAGCGAATGCCGCAGCCGCGGCACCGCCCGCGGCTGCGTCATCCAAGCCAGTGTCGCCGAACGAAGCCGCAGGTCTGCCCGACCTCGATGCGATCAACCGGACGCCGGCGAAGAACGGCAGCGCGAGTTCGAAAGTCGAGTTCCCCCAGCAGCGCGAGCCGAGTTTTCATGAGAAGGACCGCAGCGGCACGGAGATCACCGAATATCGCGATCACGCGAAACCGACCGAAATCAATGTGCATTCGAATTTCGGCACGAACTATCAGATGAGTCCGCCGCCGGACGATTCGCCCAATATTCCGAACTCGGGCAACGGGCCGAACACCGGCCGCGTCCCATCAATCCACATCACATACTGAGTGCATGGCTGTCTTCACCGCTGTTAACGACGCACAACTCGAACACTGGCTGACGCACTATTCGCTCGGCAAGGTTCTCGATTTCCGGGGCATCGCATCCGGAATCGAGAACAGCAACTTTTTCCTGACGACCGAGCGCGGCGAGTACGTGCTGACGATCTTCGAGAAGCTGAGCGCAGGGGAATTGCCGTTCTATCTGAACCTGATGCGGCATCTTGCCGCGCATCAAGTGCCGGTGCCCGACCCTGTCCTGCGGGACGACGGCCAGCTGTTCGGCGATCTGCTCGGCAAGCCCGCGACGATCGTCACGAAGCTCGCGGGTCGACCGCAGCTCGCACCGGACGCGCATCATTGCGCCGAAGTCGGCGAAATGCTTGCGCGCATGCATCTCGCGGGACGCGACTTCGAATTCTCGCAGCCCAACCTGCGCAGCCTGTCATGGTGGGAAGAGGTCGTGCCTGAGATCGAGCCGATGGTCGACGACGAGCAGCGGCGCTTGCTGCTCGACGAACTCGCGCACCAGCAGGCGTTCTTCGCCTCGGCCGACTATGCGGCGCTGCCCGGCGGCCCATGCCATTGCGATCTGTTCCGTGACAATGTGCTGTTTGCGCATGGCGACGCAGCGGGCTCCGGCGACGGCGCGACCGGCCTGCTCGGCAGTGAGGCAAGCGGCGACAGGCTCGGGGGTTTCTTCGATTTCTATTTCGCCGGCTGCGACAAATGGCTGTTCGACCTTGCGGTCACCGTCAACGACTGGTGCGTCGATCTCGCGAGCGGTGCGCTCGACGCGCGGCGTGCGGGGGAGATGGTGCGGGCCTACCAGAGCGTGCGTCCGCTCAGTGATGCGGAGAATCGCCACTGGCGCGATATGCTGCGAGCCGGTGCCTTCCGTTTCTGGGTCTCGCGGCTGTACGATTTCCACAAGCCCCGCGCGGCCGAAATGCTCAAGCCGCACGACCCCCGTCATTTCGAACGAATCCTTGTCGACCGGATCGGCGCGCCCGCGCCGGTCGGCTCGGCGTCGTAGGACCGACCCCTTATCCTGATCAAGAGTGCACTAACCACCCATGCGCCTGAAAGAAGTTCCTGCCAAAGCTGGCTATGTGTGGTTCCGCCAGGGCATCTGGGTGTTTCGGCGCAACCCGGCCGCCTTCATGATGTTGCTGATCGCCTATCTGTTCGCATGGCTGCTGGTCTCGCAAGTCCCGGTGGTCGGCGGCCTGCTGCCCCTGCTGTTCGTGCCCGGCATGTCGGTCGGCTTCATGGCGGCCTGCCGCAATGCGATCCTCGGCAAGCCCCTCTATCCGACCGTGCTGCTCAGCGGTTTTCGCGAACATGGCCAGATCACCTCGCGCAGGCTGCTCATCCTCGGCGTGATCTATGTGGTCGGGATGATCGGGGTCTTCGGCATTTCGGCGTTCGCCGACGGCGGGATTCTGTTCCGCGTGGCCGTGCTCAATAGCGAGGTCGATGTCAGCGAATTCACGAACGGCACGCAGATCACGGGCGCGATGCTGATCGCGGCGCTCGCCTATATCCCGATCTCGGCCATCATGTGGTTTGCACCGATCCTCGTGGCCTGGCATGACGTGCCGCCGGTCAAGGCACTGTTTTTCAGCTGGGTCGCCCTCTGGCGCCATCGCTGGGCGTTCGCGGTCTACGCCTTGTGCTGGGGCGCGCTCGATATCGCGATCACCTTCCCGCTGACCCAGATCGCGGCGCTCGCGGGCGGCAGCATGCTCGCGCTGATCGTGCTGATCCCGCTGATGGTCGCGATCATGGCCATGCTGTATTGCTCGTTCTATGCGACCTATCGCGGCTCGTTCGACGTGCCCGACGCACCGGACCCGTCGCTGCCGGCGAAGCCAGTGGCGTGAGCCGTTTGCCTGAGCCGTTGGCCTGAGCCGTTGGCCTGTGTCGCTTGCCCCGGCTCCCGCGGCTCAGTCCTCGATCGGCTGCAGCTTCGCGATCGACAGTGCCAGCCACTTCTGCCCGTTGCGCCGGAAATTGACCTGCGCGCGCGCATCGCCGCCGGTCCCCTCGAGCGCCGTGATCGTGCCTTCGCCGAACTTCGTATGGAAGACGGCCTGCCCCACCTTGAAGCCCGTATCGGCCGCGCGCTGCTTGTCGGCATAGGCCGGCAGCGGCGTGTTGCCGGTGTAGGCCTCATCGGCGCCACGGCGCCCGCTTTCACCGCGACCGCCGTCGTCGCTGCGCTCGCCGCCCGAGCGGCCGAACCAGTCCCGCCCCCAGCCTGCATTGTCCGATCGCCCGCCCCAGCGCGCCCCGGGTTCGGTCTTCGGCGTCAGCCACTTGAGCGATTCGGGCGGCAGCTCGTCGAAGAACCGCGAGCGGACGTTGTAGCGCGTCTGGCCATGCAGCATCCGGCTCTGTGTGAACGACAGATACAGACGTTCCTTCGCCCGCGTGATCGCGACATACATCAGGCGCCGCTCTTCCTCGAGGCCATCCTGCTCGAGGGCCGAATTCTCATGCGGGAACAGGCCCTCTTCAAGACCGGTGATGAACACCGCGGTGAATTCGAGCCCCTTGGCCGCGTGGATCGTCATCAACTGCACCGCATCCTGCCCCGCCTGCGCCTGGTTGTCGCCCGCCTCGAGCGAGGCGTGTGACAGGAAGCCCGCGAGCGGGGTCATGCTGTCGGCCACGGGTGCGTCGGCATCGACGACCTGAAGGCCGTCGGCATCGATCTCCAACGCTCGGCTCGCGTTGGGCGCCATGGCGATCACACGCGCAGGCGCATTGAGCCCATACCCTTCCTCGCCGACGAAAGCGGCAGCGGCATTGATCAATTCCTGCAGGTTCTCGAGCCGGTCTTCGCCTTCGCGCTCGGTCTCATAGTGCGCGACCAGGCCGCTTTCGCGGATCACGTAGTCGACCGTCTCGGGCAGGCTCAGGGGCAGCGTCTCGGCGCGCATCCTGTCGATCAACCGGCTGAACGCGCCGAGGCTCGAGCCCGCCTTGCCGGTCGTGTACGGCACGGCCGCCGCCATCGAGCAGTTGTGCAACCGGGCCACGTCGGCAAGCTGTTCGAGCGAACGCGCGCCGATGCCCCGCGTGGGGAAATTGACCACGCGCACGAAGGCTGTATCGTCGTTCGGATTGTCGATCAGCCTCAGGTAGGCGAGCGCATGCTTGACCTCCTGCCGCTCGAAAAAGCGCAGGCCGCCATAAACGCGATAAGGCAGGCCCGCACCGACCAGCGTGTGTTCGATCACGCGCGACTGCGCGTTGCTCCGGTAGAGAACCGCCATTTCGCTGCGCGCATGGCCCTGGTTGATCAGCGCGCGGATTTCCTCGACGATGAAGTTGGCTTCCTGCGTATCAGTCGCCGCCTCGTAGACGCGTACGGGCTCACCATGCCCGGCATCGGTCCTGAGGTTCTTGCCGAGGCGACGCGCGTTGTTCGCGATCAGGGTGTTCGCGGAATCGAGAATATGGCCATGCGAGCGGTAATTCTGCTCGAGCTTGATCAGATGCTGAACCCGGAATTCGCGTTCGAAATCGGCCATATTGCCGACGTTCGCGCCACGGAATGCATAGATGCTCTGGTCATCGTCGCCGACCGCGAAGACCGCGGCCTGCGTACCCGCAAGCATCTTGAGCCAGGCATACTGGAGCCGGTTCGTATCCTGGAACTCGTCCACCAGAATGTGACGAAAGCGCGCCTGGTAATGCGCGCGCAGCGGCGCGGACATCGACAGGAGCTCGTAGCAGCGCAGCAGAAGTTCCGCGAAATCGACGACGCCCTCGCGCTGGCACTGGGCGTCGTAAGCCTCATAGAGCTCGACGAGCTTGCGGTTGAAACTGTCGGTCGCCTCGACCTGCTGCGGCCGCAGCCCCTGCTCCTTGGCGTTGTTGATGAAATTGACGACGCTCTTCGGCGGATATTTCTCATCGTCGACATTGAGCGCCTTCATCAGGCGCTTGACCGCCGAAAGCTGGTCGGCCATGTCGAGAATCTGGAAGGTCTGCGGCAGCGCCGCGTCCCGGTAGTGCGCGCGCAACATCCGGTTGCACAGCCCGTGGAAAGTGCCGATCCACATGCCGCGCGTGTTGATCGGCATCATCGCCTGCAGCCGCGCGACCATTTCCTTGGCCGCCTTGTTCGTAAACGTCACCGCGAGGATGCCGTTCGGGCTGACCTGCCCGGTCTGGATCAGCCAGGCGATCCGCGTGGTCAGCACGCGTGTCTTGCCGCTGCCCGCCCCCGCGAGGATCAGCGCGGGCTCGTCGGGCAGCGTCACCGCGGCGTGCTGTTCGGGATTCAAATTGGCAAGCAGATCGGGCATGGAGGGACTTTTCGTGGAACGGTCACAGGGCGGCTGCACATTATAAGTCGCGGCCGATGACGGCGCGGCGCCTGATTCCCGCACCGGTGTGCCCGCGGCGAGCCTGGGCCGATGGGGGCGATGGGGTCTGTCGAACAAGGCCATTTCCCTTGCCGCCTCGGCCATCTGTCGTCCGGAACAGGTTCCCCCCCGGCATAACCCTTATAATTCAAGCTTTCACGCCAACTTACGCAGAATTCAATGAGCGACAGCATCAGCGCGACCCAGGGCGACCGGAGCGACACGTCAGCCACGGGCCTCGACACGACTCCGGCGAGTCTCGCAAAAAGCTTCGAGCCCCATACCATCGAGGCTCACTGGGGCCCCGAGTGGGAAAAGCGCGGTTATGCGAGGGCGACTTTCGTCGAGGGGCGTCAGGATTTCTCGATCCAGCTGCCGCCGCCGAACGTCACGGGCACCCTGCATATGGGCCATGCGTTCAACCAGACGATCATGGACAGCCTCACGCGCTACCACCGGATGCTCGGCGAGAACACCCTCTGGGTACCGGGCACCGACCATGCGGGCATCGCGACGCAGATCGTCGTCGAGCGCCAGCTCGATGCGCAGAAGATCTCGCGCCACGACCTCGGCCGCGAGAAGTTCGTCGAACGCGTCTGGGAATGGAAACAGCAGTCGGGTTCGACGATCACGAGCCAGGTTCGCCGGCTCGGCGCGTCGATCGACTGGAGCCGCGAATACTTCACGATGGACGAGCGCATGTCGACCGCCGTGCGCGAAGTGTTCGTGCGGCTCTACGAGCAAGGGCTGATCTATCGCGGCAAGCGTCTCGTCAACTGGGACCCGAAGCTGATGACGGCCGTGTCCGACCTCGAAGTCTCGAGCGAGGAAGAAGACGGTTCGCTCTGGCATATCCGCTACCCGCTGTCGGACGGCTCGGGTCATCTCGTCGTTGCGACCACGCGTCCTGAAACGATGCTCGGCGACGTCGCGGTGATCGTCCATCCCGAAGACGAACGTTATGCGGCCTTCGTCGGCAAGACCGTCAGGCTGCCGCTCAGCGACCGCGACATTCCGATCATCGCTGACGATTATGTCGATCGCGAATTCGGCACCGGCGTCGTCAAGGTCACGCCCGCGCACGATTTCAACGACTACCAGATCGGCCAGCGCCACAAGCTGCCGCTGATCGAGATCCTCACGCTCGAAGCGAAGATCAACGACAACGCCCCCGCGCAATACCGCGGCCTCGACCGGTTCGACGCGCGCAAGCAGATCGTCGCCGATCTCGATGCGCTCGGCCTGCTCGCCGAGACGAAAAAGCACAAGCTCCAGGTGCCGCGCGGCGACCGGACCCATGTCGTGCTCGAGCCGATGCTGACCGACCAGTGGTTCGTCGCGATGAGCAAGCCCGCGCCCGAAGGCACGCTGCACGCGGGCAAGTCGATTACCGAGGTTTCGCTGGAAGTGGTCCGCAACGGTCAGATCCAGTTCGTGCCCGAGAACTGGGCGACCACGTACTACCAATGGCTCGAGAACATCCAGGACTGGTGTATTTCGCGCCAGCTCTGGTGGGGCCATCAGATCCCCGCCTGGTATGGCGAGAACGGCGAGATCTTCGTTGCGCGCGATGATGGCGAAGCACAGGAAAAGGCCCGCGCAGCGGGGTACACCGGCGCGCTGCGACGCGACGACGATGTGCTCGACACGTGGTTCTCGTCGGCGCTCGTGCCCTTCTCGGCGCTCGGCTGGCCCGCGCAGACCCCCGAGCTCAAGCACTTCCTGCCCTCGTCGGTGCTCGTGACCGGCTTCGACATCATCTTCTTCTGGGTGGCCCGGATGGTGATGATGACGACGCATTTCACCGGTCAGGTGCCATTCGACAAAGTCTATATCCATGGCCTCGTGCGCGATGCGGAAGGCCAGAAGATGTCGAAATCGAAGGGCAATACGCTCGACCCGATCGACCTCGTCGACGGCATCGATCTCGAAACGCTGGTCGAGAAACGCACTTTCGGGCTGATGAATCCGAAGCAAGCGCAGCAGATCGAGAAGAAGACACGCAAGGACTTCCCAGACGGTATCCCGTCGTTCGGCACCGATGCGCTGCGCTTCACGATGGCCTCGCTCGCGACCCTCGGCCGCAATATCAATTTCGACCTGGCGCGCTGCGAGGGCTATCGCAACTTCTGCAACAAGCTCTGGAACGCGACGCGCTTCGTGCTGATGAACTGCGAAGGGCACGACTGCGGCGTGGAAGAATGCAAGGGCGATTGCGGGCCGGACGGCACGCTCGATTTCTCTCGTGCCGACCGCTGGATCGTCTCACTGCTGCAGCGTGTCGAAGCGGATGTCGCGAAGGGCTTCGCCGACTACCGGCTGGATATGGTTGCCAGCACGATCTACAAATTCGTGTGGGACGAGTACTGCGACTGGTACGTGGAACTCGCGAAGGTTCAATTGCAAAACGGCACGCCGGCCCAGCAACGCGCGACGCGCCGGACCCTTCTGCGTGTGCTCGAGACCACGCTACGACTCGCCCATCCGGTGATTCCGTTCATTACCGAGGCGCTCTGGCAGAAGGTCGCCCCGCTTGCCGGCAAATATCCGCAGGTGACTGCACGAGCGGACGACGCCGGTACAGGCGCCAGCGCGCACGCAAGCAGTGCAGCCCCGGCTTCGATCATGGTGCAGCCTTATCCACGCGCCGAACCGGGCAAGATCGACGAAGCGGCCGAGGCCTGGGTCGGCCAGCTCAAGGCCGTGGTCGACGCCTGCCGCAACCTGCGCGGCGAGATGAACCTGTCACCCGCTGTGCGGGTGCCGCTGCTCGCAAGCGGCAATGCCGAGCAGCTCCAGTCTTTCGCGCCATACGTGCGTGCATTGGGCCGCCTGTCGGAAGTGACGGTGATGCAGGACGAGGCCGCGCTTGACGCGGCAGCGGCAGGCACGCCGGTTGCTCTAGTGGGTTCGGATAAGCTGGCTCTCAAGGTCGAGATCGATGTCGCGGCCGAGCGCGAAAGGTTGTCAAAGGAAGTGACACGGCTTTCGGGCGAAGTCACGAAGGCTCAGGCCAAGCTGGGCAACGAGAGTTTCGTTGCCCGTGCGCCGGAAGCTGTCGTCGAGCAGGAGCGCAAGCGCCTCGCGGATTTTGAAACGACGCTTGCCAAGCTGCACGCACAGTTGGCGCGCCTGCCTGCATGAATTCTTGAAGTTCGACCATTACGGCGAGGATTTGAAAGATGCTGAAAGTCACCAAGGCGGTATTCCCGGTTGCGGGCCTGGGCACACGCTTTTTGCCGGCCACCAAGGCTAGCCCGAAGGAGATGTTGCCGGTCGTCGACAAACCGCTGATCCAGTACGCGGTCGAAGAAGCGATTGCCGCCGGCATCACCGAGATGATCTTCGTGACGGGGCGCAGCAAGCGCGCGATCGAAGACCATTTCGATAAGTCTTATGAAATCGAGGCCGAACTCGAGGCACGCGGCAAGCAGAAGCTGCTCGACCTCGTGCGCGGCATCAAGCCATCGCATGTCGACTGTTTTTATGTGCGTCAGCCCGAGGCGCTCGGCCTCGGCCATGCGGTGCTCTGCGCCGCGAAGCTCGTCGGCGACAACCCGTTCGCCGTCGTGCTCGCCGACGACTTGCTGTACGGTGAGCCGCCGGTGCTGAGCCAGATGGTCGAGACCTTCGATCACTATCACAGCTCGGTGATCGGCGTTGAAGAGATCCCGCCCGAAGAGTCGCGCTCGTATGGCGTCGTCGAAGGCAAGGAATGGGAGAGCAACATCATCAAGCTGTCGGGCATCGTGGAGAAGCCCGCGCCAGAAGATGCGCCGTCGAACCTCGGCGTGGTCGGCCGCTACATCCTGAAGCCGCGAATTTTCGATCATCTCCGGACCATCAAGCCAGGCGCGGGCGGCGAGCTCCAGCTGACGGACGCGATCCAGTCGCTGATGCAGGACGAACAGGTCATCGCGTACAAGTACCACGGCACACGTTTCGACTGCGGCAGCAAGATCGGCTACCTGAAGGCGACGGTCGAATTCGCGCTGCGCCATCCGGAAGTCAAGGACGAGTTCGAGGAATACCTGCGCACGCGCTCGCCTGTGATGGAAAGCTAAGAACGATTGCGCAAGCCCTGCCGGTACGCGCCGACCGGCGCGGGCCGCGCCCTTGTGCAACGAAAAAAGCCGCCGGACTCGCGTCAGGCGGCTTTTTTCATGGTATCGGACGCGCTCGCTGTTCTCCGGGACCGTGTCAGCGCCGCTTCATCATGAAGACGAAGGTCTTCTCCTCGGTATGGGTATCGATGAGCTGATTGCCGGTTTGCTTGGCAAACGCGGCAAAGTCGCGCTGCGAGCCCGGATCGGTCGCCAGCACCTTGAGAATCTGGCCGGACTGCATATCGGCCAGGGCCTTCTTGGCCCGCAGGATAGGTAGCGGGCAGTTGAGCCCGCGTGCGTCCACTTCTTTATCGAATTCCATCATGATTCCGTTCTGGTCCCGTCTCAGGCGGTTGCCATACACAATTCACGCAGCTCGGCCGCGAATTTCTCGACCGTCTCCGGCGCCGTGTCCCAGGCGCACATGAGGCGGCAACCACCCTCCCCGATGAAATCGTAGAACTTCCAGCCGCGCGCACGCAATGCGTTGGCCGCTACGATCGGCAGGTTGGCGAATACCGCGTTGGCCTGCGGTTCGAACATCAGCGTGACGCCGGGGATATCGGCCACGCGCTCACGCAGCAGCTTGGCCATCGAATTGGCATGGCGCGCGTTGCGCAGCCAGACGTCGTTCTCGAGCAGCCCGAGCCACGGCGAGGAGATGAAGCGCATCTTCGAGGCCAGCTGGCCGGCCTGCTTGACGCGATACGCGAAATCCTCGGCCAGCGCGCGGTCGAAGAACACGACGGCTTCGCCGACAGGCAAGCCGTTCTTCGTGCCGCCGAAGCACAGCACGTCGACACCGGCGCGCCACGTGATTTCCGATGGATGCACGCCGAGCGCCGCGACCGCGTTCGCAAAACGCGCACCGTCCATATGGACCTTCAGATGCCGGCGCTTGGCAATCGCGGCGATCGCGCGGACTTCCTCGACCGAATAGATCGTACCGACCTCGGTCGCCTGGGTCAGCGAAACGACCCTTGGCTTCGGGAAGTGAATGTCCGAGCGCCGCGTGACGATCGCTTCGATCGCATCGGGGGTGAGCTTCCCGTTCTGACCCTTCGCGACGAGCAGCTTCGAACCGTTCGAAAAGAACTCCGGTCCGCCGCACTCGTCCGTCTCGATATGCGCAAGCTCGTGGCAGATCACCGACTGGTACGACTGGCACAGTGAGGCGAGCGCAAGTGAGTTGGCCGCGGTGCCGTTGAACACGAAGAACACTTCACAGTCTGTTTCGAACAGATTGCGGATCCGATCGCAGACCTTCTGGGTCCATGTGTCTTCACCATATCCGGACTCGTGGCCGGAATTGTTGCACTCAATCAGGTAATTGAGCGCCTCCGGGCAAATGCCGGCATAGTTATCCGATGCGAAGTGCTGCATAACGCTCCCGCCGCAGGATCAAAGACCGTTATTGTAGTGCGAGCCGTGCCCTACCTGCCGACTTCCCGATTTTCAGACGCTCATGTTCGCGGCGCTCGCCGGGGTACGACATTTTAGATACGCGATTGCGATCGAAACAGACAAGTCTGATATCTGAAGGAAGCTCATATTGCGGATCATGCTTCCTGACGTAAAGACAAATCACGTGGATCGCCCTCAAAACGAGTTGCTGGACCTCATCACGCTGGATATATTTCGGGCAGTCGTTCGTGAGAACGGTGTAACGCGAGCAGCCGCGCGGCTCAACCGGGTTCAGTCGAATGTGACGACCCGCATCAAGCAACTCGAGGAAGATCTCGGGGTCAGGCTGTTCACCCGCGAAGGGCGCCGCATGGCGCTAACGCCAGCCGGACGTGAGCTGCTGCCCTTTGCTGAACGTTTGTTATCGCTCGCGGGCGAAGCGCGGCGCTCGGTCTGTGATGTGCTTCCACGCGGACGCTTCCGTCTGGGTGCGATGGAAAGCACCGCCGCGAGCCGCCTGCCCACGATGCTCGCGAACTATCGCCGGACATGGCGCGACGTGTCGATCGAACTCGTCGTCGATACGAGCGAGGCCTTGATCCAACAACTCCGCGACTTCAAGCTCGACGCCATGTTCGTGGCCGGCCCGATCGACGTGTCCGACCTCATCCTGTTCGAGTGCGAATCGGTGTATTTCGAAGAGTTGCTGCTCGTCACACCGCACGGCCATCCGCCGGTGCTAGGTCCGGTCGATCTGAAACTCGACACCATGGTCGCCTTCGACCGTGGCTGCAGCTATCGTCGAGTTGGGGAGAAATGGTTTGCGAATGCGGGGATACAGCCCGAGCGCATTGTCGAGGTGGAGGCCTACCACGCCATGCTCGCGTGGATCGCGGCGGGATCAGGGTTCGGTTTCGTGCCGCGTTCGACACTCGAGACGGTACGCCATCTCGAGGAGGTGTCGGTACATTCGCTCGGCACGCTCGGCCGCGTCGAAACCTTGCTCGTCTGGCGTGAGGGCCATTTTTCGAGCGCGCTGAACGCGCTCAGGACGCAGATCGCGGAACAGGCCGCCGCGCGTCTGAACGCACGGGCAGCCGCCTGATAGTGCGGCCTGTCCCGCGCGATGTCTTCGCAGCCCGTCGTGGGTGGCGCGACGCATGTCCGCGCCCAGCCACCCGATCATAGCCGCACACTTACAACCGACTTTCCACCCAACCCTTTACGCCGCCGAGTGCAGCCGGCAATGCCGCCGCATCGGTGCCGCCGGCCTGAGCCATATCGGCACGGCCGCCGCCTTTGCCGCCGATCTGCTGCGCGACAAAATTCACCAGATCACCGGCCTTGACCTTCTTGCTCGCATCGGCCGTGACGCCAGCGATCAGGCTGACCTTGCCGTTCTCGACCGCCGCGAGCACGATTGCCGCGTGCTTGAGCTTGTCCTTGAGCTTGTCGACCGTCTCGCGCAAGGTCTTGACGTCCGCGCCTTCGAGCATCGCAGCCAGCACCTGGATACCGCCGACGTCGCTCGCCTGCTGAACCAGTTCGTCACCCTGGCTCGAGGCGACTTTCGACTTGAGTTGGGCGAGTTCTTTCTCGAGCGCGCGCACCTGCTCCTGGACCTGGACGATGCGTGGCGTGAGTTCGGTCGGCTGCACCTTGAGCGTCGCGGCCGCATCGGCAAGACGCGCCGCAACGTCCTGCACATAGCGAAGCGCGTTGTCGCCGGTGATCGCCTCGACACGGCGGATCCCCGCGGCCACGCCGCCTTCGAACACGATCTTGAACAAGCCTATGTCGCCCGTGCGGCTCACATGCGTGCCGCCGCACAGCTCGCGCGAAAAGCCGATATCGAGCACGCGGACCTCATCGCCGTACTTCTCACCGAACAGCGCCATCGCGCCGCTCTTCACCGCCTCATCGAAGGGCAGCACCTTCGAGACCGCCGGTGCATTGCGCAGGACTTCCGCATTGACGATCGCCTCGACACGACGGATTTCGTCATCGCTCATCGGTGAGTGATGCGCGAAGTCGAACCGCGTCTTGTCCGGATCGACAAGCGAACCCTTTTGCTGAACGTGCGCGCCGAGCACTTCGCGCAACGCCTTGTGCATCAGATGGGTTGCCGAGTGATTGCGGATCGTGCGCGAGCGGCGTTCGATATCGACCTCGGCCTTCACGACGTCGCCGATCTTCAGGCTGCCCTGCTGGACTTCGCCATGGTGACCGACCACATCCGCCTGGACCTTCAGCGTATCGATGACCGCGAAGCGCGCGCGGTCGTCGCCGAGCACGCCCTGGTCGCCCACCTGGCCGCCCGATTCCGCATAGAACGGCGTGTGGTCGAGCACGACGATCGCGTGGGTGCCCGCGCTGACCGACTCGACGGCGGTGCCGTCGACATAGAGCGCGATGACCTTCGCATCGTCGACGATCAACTTTTCGTAACCGTGGAAGGACGTTTTCGCGCCGCTGTACTCAAGCGCGGCGGACATCTTGAACTTGCCAGCGGAGCGGGCCTGTTCGCGCTGGCGCGTCATCGCCTCGTCGAACGCCAGCTCGTCCACCGCGATCTCGCGCTCGCGGCACACGTCGGCCGTCAGGTCGAGCGGGAAGCCATAGGTATCGTGGAGCTTGAACGCAACATCGCCGGCCAGCACGCGCGGCTTGCCCGTCGCCGCGTCGATCTCGCGGATCGCCGCCTCGAGGATCTCCATCCCGTGCGCAATCGTCTCGAAGAAGCGTTCCTCTTCCTGGCGCAGCACATCGGTCACGCGTTGCTGCGCGTCGGCGATCTCGGGGTAGGCAGCGCCCATCTCGGCAACGAGATCGGCCACGAGCTTGTGAAAGAACGGCGTCGTGTGGCCAAGCTTGTAGCCATGGCGGATCGCGCGACGAATGATCCGGCGCAGCACATAACCGCGGCCTTCATTGCCGGGAATCACGCCGTCGACGATCAGGAACGCGCACGCACGGATGTGATCGGCGATCACCTTCAGCGAATTGTTGCCCAGATCGGGTATGCCGGTCTCGCGCGCCGCCGCGGCGATCAGCTTCTGGAACAGGTCGATTTCGTAATTGCTGTGCACGTGCTGGAGCACGGCGGCGAGACGCTCGAGACCCATCCCCGTATCGACACAGGGCTTGGGCAGACGCGCCATATTGCCCTGCGCATCGCGATTGAACTGCATGAACACGAGATTCCAGATCTCGATATAGCGATCGCCATCTTCTTCGGGGGACCCCGGCGGGCCACCCCAGACGTCGGGGCCGTGATCGTAGAAGATTTCCGAGCACGGACCGCAGGGGCCGGTATCGGCCATCTGCCAGAAATTGTCCGAGGCGTAGCGGGCACCCTTGTTGTCGCCGATCCGGATGATTCGCTCGGGCGGAATGCCGACTTCCTTCGCCCAGATATCGTAGGCTTCGTCGTCTTCGTGATAGACGGTGACCCAGAGCTTGTCCTTGGGCAGCTTGTAGACCGTGGTCAGCAGCTCCCACGCGTAGCTGATCGCGTCGCGCTTGAAATAGTCGCCGAACGAGAAGTTGCCCAGCATCTCGAAGAACGTGTGATGCCGCGCGGTATAGCCGACGTTTTCGAGGTCGTTGTGCTTGCCACCTGCGCGCACGCTGCGCTGCGCGGTGGTCGCACGCGAATACGGCCGCGTTTCGGTACCGATGAACACGTCCTTGAACTGGACCATGCCCGAATTCGTGAACATCAAGGTCGGGTCATTGCCCGGTACGAGGCTCGACGAACGGACGATCGTGTGTCCCTTCGATTCAAAGAACTTCAGGAATTTCTCGCGGATATCTGCGGCTTTCATGGCTTGCGGATGCGGACCTGTGGAGCTATTTTGGCGTTGTCTGTGGAGCGTTCCCGGCGACCACGGCCGAAGGGCCGCGACGAAGACCGGACGCGGCTTTTCGCAATCGCCTAATTATACGGGAAATGCCCTGCGCGACGGCCCGCCCCCAAAGGCCGCCGCGCCCTGTCCTCAGGGGATCGGGCGCCCGACGCCCGAGCCGCGCGGGTCGGCGACGGCCTCAGGCTGGCCGTCGATCACGCGGATCGCCTGCACGTCGCCATTGAAGCCCTGTGTCTTGAACGCGTAGCCACGCTCGGTCAGGAGCTTCCGCTGGGCGTCCGGAACCGGCTTGGATTCCTCGACGTAGATCGTATCCACCGGCAGCAATTGGTGGTGGAAACGAAATGCGCCGACTGCCGAGGGCAAGCTGAGCTGGTAGTCGTAGACGTTGCTGAGCACCTGGTAGACCGTCGTCGGAATCCGCGAGCCGCCCGGTGTGCCGAGCACCATTGCAACCTTATCCTGCGAGTCGAGCAGGATCGTCGGCGACATCGACGACAACGGACGCTTGCGCGGCGCGATCGCGTTCGCGTCCGAGCCGACCACGCCGAACTGGTTCGGCGCATTGGGCTTTGAAGAGAAATCGTCCATTTCGTCGTTCAGCAGAAAGCCGCCCTTGTCGACGACCACACCCGAACCGAACGGCCCGTTCAGGGTGTAGGTATTCGAGACCGCGTTACCCCATTTGTCGACGACCGAGAACTGCGTGGTCTGCGGCTTTTCGCCGCTCTCGGAGGATGGCGTCGTCTCCTGGTCCGCACTCGAGACCGCCGACGCGGTGGAAGCCTCCTGCCCACTCATGCTTGCCGGAACGCCCGAGGCCGAGGAAGCACCCGAAACGCTGGCCGTGCCCGGCGCGCCATCCGCTTCCAGCCCGGGCTTGACCGACTGCGTATTGGAGATGGCATCGGGATTGATCTGCATCGCCCGCTTGGCAAGATAGGTGTCGTCGACCAGCTGGGCGGTCGGATTCTTGATGAAGTCGGGGTCGCCCAGATAACTCGCCCGGTCGGCGAACACGCGCTTTTCCATCTCGGCGACCAGATGAATGTACTGCGCCGAGTTCGGCTCGACATTCGCGAACTTCGCCATCAGGTCTTCGCGCATCTTGAGCATCTGCAGCAAAATGATGCCGCCCGAGCTCGGCGGCGGCGCGGTCACGACCTGGTAGCCGCGCCAGTTGCCGGTCAGCGGCTCGCGCCAGACCGCCTTGTAGCCGGCAAGGTCTTCCTTCGAGATCAGGCCGTGGCCGCGCATGCCCCGCGCGATCATGTCGGCCGTCTTACCCGTGTAAAACTCGCTCGCGCCCTTGTCGGCGATCCGCCCGAGTGTTTCGGCGAGCTCCGGCTGCCGGAATGTCGCGCCCTCGCTCAGGCTCGAGAAATAGGCGTCGAAATTGGTGCGCCCCTTGAATTCCGCGGCTGCCCTGCTCCGCTCGCTGGCCAGCCGCTTGTCGACCACGAAGCCCTTTTCCGCATAGCCGATCGCCGGGGCAAGGACCTGCTTCCACTTGAGCTTGCCGAAGCGGCGCTGCGCCTCCCACATGCCGGCGACCGTGCCCGGCACACCGGCCGAACGCGCGCCGATCAGGCTCAACTTGTCGATCACATTCCCATTCGCGTCGAGGTACATATCGCGCGTGGCCGTCGCGGGCGCGGTCTCGCGATAGTCGAGGAAGTACGGTTTGCCGTCGACGACGAGCGTCATGAAGCCGCCGCCGCCGAGGTTGCCCGCGTCCGGATAGGTCACGGCGAGCGAGAAGGCAATCGCGACACCCGCGTCAACCGCATTGCCGCCGGCCGCGAAGATCTGCTGGGCCGTGTCTGCCGCATAGTGGTCCGGCACGGCAACCGCGTTTGCGCGCAGCACGGAATGAGGTGTCTTGGCGAACGCCGCGGCCGGCGTCAAGCCGAGGCCGGCAACGCCAGCCATCCCCGAGACGTTGGCAAAACCCGCGAGCGACGCCGCCCCGAGCCAGAGCGCGCGTTTCATGAGCGCACGTCGGCGCATGGCAAGTCCGTGATTCCATCCGGTCATCGTCTACCTCCCTTGAATCGTTGATGTTGCGCAATACAAGTGCTTAACGTAAACGCGGCAAATGCCGTCAATGCGGTAAATCCAGCAAGGGCGGCACCCCGTTACGATCGAGTTCATGCCAGCTGGCGCCGGTGCCTGCCCCAAAGCTGCCTCGCCCATTATCTCGTGCCGTTGCGCGGGGCACGTGCGGTAAAATGACCTATCCTTGCGGAGGCGCGCAGCGCTTTCGTATCCAGAATTTTCATCGCGGCGAATAATTTCGCCGCCCGATCCGCCGAGCAGCCTCTTCGCGCATGAGCAACGAACGTACCGAACGCCCTGATGCCCCGACAGCATCGAACTTCATCCGCAACGTGATCGATGAAGACAACCGGAACCGCAAGTGGGCGGGCCGCGTCGAGACACGCTTCCCGCCGGAGCCGAATGGCTACCTCCATATCGGCCATGCCAAGTCGATCTGCCTGAACTTCGGCGTCGCCCGCGACTATGGCGGCGTCTGCCACCTGCGCCTCGACGACACGAACCCCGAAAAAGAGAGCATGGAGTATGTCGACTCGATCGTCGAGGCGGTCCGCTGGCTCGGCTATACCTGGCAGCAAGGCGATAAGAACCATCTGTACTTCGCCAGCGATTACTACGAGAAGCTCTATCAATTCGCCGAAATCCTGATCGAGCGCGGCAAGGCCTATGTCGACAGTCAGAGCGCCGAGGAAATGCGCGTCAATCGCGGCTCGCTGACCGAATCCGGCCGTGCGTCGCCGTTTCGCAGCCGCACACCCGCCGAGAATCTCGACCTGTTCCGCCGCATGCGCGCGGGTGAGTTCGCCGAAGGCGAGCATGTGCTTCGCGCGAAGATCGACATGTCGTCGCCGAACATCAATATGCGCGACCCGGTGATCTACCGGATCCGCTTCGCGCATCACTACCGCACGGGCGATACGTGGTGCGTGTATCCGATGTACGACTACACGCACTGCATCTCGGACGCGATCGAAGGCATCACGCATTCGCTCTGCACGCTCGAATTCGAAGATCATCGCCCCCTGTATGACTGGGTGCTCGACGAGCTCGCCCAGGCAGGCGAATTCAAGCGCCCGCTGCCGCAGCAAATCGAGTTTGCGCGGCTCAACGTGACCTACGCGATCACCAGCAAGCGCAAACTGTTGCAGCTCGTGACCGAGAACCACGTGGACGGCTGGGACGACCCGCGTATGCCGACGCTCGTCGGACTGCGGCGGCGCGGCTTCACGCCGGGCAGCATCCAGCTCTTCTGTGAGCGGATCGGCGTGTCGAAGGCGGATTCGTGGATCGACATGGGGGTGCTCGAGCAATCGCTCCGAGACGACCTCGATAACGTCGCGCCCCGCGCGACAGCGGTGCTCGACCCACTCAAGCTGATCGTCGACAACTACCCGGCCGGCAGCGAGGAGACGTGCAGCGCACCGGTGCATCCGCACCATCCGGAGCGCGGCTCGCGGACCTTCCCGTTCTCGCGCGAACTGTGGATTGAACGCGAGGACTTCGACGAGCATCCGCCCAAGGGCTATTTCCGGCTGTTCCCGGGCAACAAGGTACGGCTGCGTTATGGCTTCGTCATCGAGTGCACGGGCTGCGACAAGGACGAGAACGGCAACGTGGTTGCGGTGCATTGCAACTACTTCCCGGACAGCAAATCGGGCACCGAAGGGTCGAACAACTACAAGGTGAAGGGCAATATCCACTGGGTCAGCGCGACGCATGCGTATGAGGCCGAGGTGCGGCTCTACGACCGGCTGTTCGCCGAACCCCAGCCCGATGCGGGCGGGCGCGACTACCTGACGGTGCTGAACCCGAACTCGAAGCGCGTCGTCAAGGCTTTCCTCGAACCGGGCGCCGCCGTTATGAACGCCGAAGACCACCTGCAATTCGAACGGCACGGCTACTTCGTCGCGGACAAGATCGATTCGCAACCGGGCAAGCCTGTATTCAACCGCATCGTCAGCCTGAAGGACAGCTGGGGACGGTAAGGCACTGGCCGTGCATGAAACCGCGCGACCCAGCGCGGTTTTTTTTCGTCGACACGCTGCGCGAGCCACCGCCCAGGGTTCACGCGCCGCAAGCTAGAATGAAGCTTCCCTCTCAATTGCCGGAGACAGACGATGGCCGCTTCGATCGAAGTCGTGCTCGAGCCCCGCAATCAGGATATCGGCGTGCCGGTGCGCCGGCTGCTCCCGCAACGCGGACATCGGGCCTGCGGGCCCTTCGTGTTTTTCGATCATATGGGCCCGGTCGAAATCGAGCCGGGCCGTGGCCTCGACGTGCGGCCGCATCCGCATATCGGCCTGGCGACAGTCACCTATCTGTTCGACGGCGCCTTCATGCATCGTGACAGTCTCGGTACCGTCCAGCGAATCGAGCCTGGTGATGTGAACTGGATGAGCGCGGGCAAGGGCATCACCCACTCGGAGCGTTCGCCCGACGACCTGCGCCAGTCGGGCGGGAAAGTCCACGGCATCCAGACCTGGATTGCGCTGCCGGCCGAAGACGAGCAGACCGAACCCTGGTTCCGCCACTACCCGGCCGCCGACATCCCCTTGCTGACGCGCGATGGCGCGACGCTTCACGTGATCGCCGGCGATGCGTTCGGCGTGCGCTCTCCTGTCGAGACGGCGTCGCGCACGCTCTACGTCGCGGTCTGTCTGGGTGCGGACGCATCGCTGACGGTCCCGGCCGAGCATGTCGAGCGCGGCATCTACCTGATCGACGGCGAGCTCGCGATCGACGGGACATCGCTTGGCACTCACCATGTCGCATTGCTCGTGCGCGATGCGGCAGTCGAATTGCGCGCCGGCCCGCAAGGCGCCCGCCTCATGCTGTTCGGCGGCGATCCGCTCGATGGCCCACGCTATATCGACTGGAATTTCGTGTCGAGCCGTCACGACCTGATCGACTCAGCCAAGCTTGCCTGGCGCGCACAAGACTTTCCCAAGGTCCCTGGCGAGACCGAATGGATTCCCTTGCCGGACTGACCGCGCATCTTGAACGGCACACCCGCGCCCCCAACTAGACCAAATTGAAGAATCGAGAGAACACATGATGGATACCACCCTGGCCACGTTCGAGAACGATGTGATCGCCGCGTCGCAGCAGACTCCCGTGCTCGTTGACTTCTGGGCGCCCTGGTGCGGACCGTGCAAGACCCTCGGGCCCATGCTCGAGAAACTCGAAGCCGACTACAACGGCGCCTTCCGCCTCGTCAAGATCAATTCGGATGAGAATCCCGAGCTCGCTCAGCATTTCAATATCCGCAGCATCCCGTTCGTCGTCGCTTTCGTCGACGGCCAGCCAGTCGACCAGTTCGTCGGTGTGCTGCCCGAATCGCAATTGCGCGCGTTCATCGACAACCTGCTGCCGAACCCGACCGAGTCGGAACGCCGCGCGGCAATCATTGCACTCGAAGAAGGACGTCGCGACGACGCCTATGGTCATCTGCAGGCCGCGCTCGCCTACGACCCGGGCTTCGACGACGTGCGGCTCGACCGCATCGAGATGCTGATCGAGGACAACCGGATTGACGACGCGCGGGCCGAACTCGAACGCGTGTCGCCGAAAATCGCGCAGGGAATCGATTCACGCTACAACGCGATCAAGACGCAGCTCGACGCGGTCGAGGTGGTCGCCGAACTGCCGCCGCCCGAAGAGTTGTCGAGCAAGATCGAGCGCAACCCCGCCGATCTTGATGCACGGTTCGACCTCGCCAACTGGCTGATCGCGGAGAAGCGCTACGAGGCGGCGCTCGAGCAACTGTTGGAGATCGTGGTGCGCGACCGTACCTTCAAGGATGATGTGGGCCGCAAGACGATGTTGTCGGTGTTCGATCTCGCATCCGGCCGGCCGGAACTCGTCGCGGCATGGCGGCGCAAGCTGAGTGCGGCGCTGAACTAGGCCGGCGGTCTCACGGATGGAAGGCTGGACGGCTGGAGGACTGGCCGCCCAGCGGCGGATTTCGAAGAAGCCGGGCTGCGGATCCGAGACGCCGTCCGCAGGCCAGAGCGCCCGGCATGGCGCCGCGCCAGCTACTGCCTGGCAAGCGCCCGCAAGACATGCGCGGCGGCGGCAAAACCAAAGGGCGCCGTCACGCAAACGCTTGAGCCAAACCCCGCGCAATTGAGTCCGACCGGCCCGCGCGCCGGGGCATCTGTCTGCCCCTCCCCGCCTTGCTCATTGCCGGCGGCCGTTGCCACCGCCGGGTAGATCAAGGGCTCGTCCGAATAGACCGCAGGCACTTTGAAGCGCGCCTTAGGTCCGCGTGCGAAACCGTGCTCCTTGCGCAGTTGTGCACGAACCTTTGCGAGCAGCGGATCCTGGATCGTCAAGGCAAGGTCGTCGATGCGCAAGCGTGTCGGATCGAGCTGCCCGCCCGCGCCACCGACCGTGATCAGCGGTTGTTTGTGCGCAACACACCAAGCGATCAAGGCCACTTTGGTTCGCACGCTATCGATCGCATCGACGATGAAGTCAAAACCCCCGCCGAGCAGCCGGTCCATATTGTCGGGCTCGATGAAGTCCTCGACCTGGGTGACACGGCAAGCCGGATCGATCTGCGTGATCCGCTCGGCCATCGCCGTGACCTTCGCTTTGCCGTAATTGCCGTCGAGCGCGTGAATCTGACGATTGGTATTGCTCTCCGCTACGTTATCGAGGTCGATGAGTGTCAGATGCCCGATCGCGCTGCGTGCGAGTGCCTCGACGACCCAGGATCCGACACCGCCGATCCCGATCACCGCGACATGCGCGTGCTCGAAACGCTCGAGCGCCTCCGGTCCGTAGAGACGCGCGACGCCGCCAAACCGCCGCGCACGGTCGGGCAGGTCGAAGTCCGGCGCAGGCGCGAGGTCGCCTGCAAGGCTGGGCAACGCGGTAGTAGAATTCGCGA
This sequence comes from Pararobbsia alpina, assembly GCF_902859895.1. GTDB lineage: Bacteria > Pseudomonadota > Gammaproteobacteria > Burkholderiales > Burkholderiaceae > Pararobbsia > Pararobbsia alpina. Next base: position 39,037 of record NZ_CADIKM010000008.1, on the reverse strand, counting down.
TTGTTGTCGAGTCGGACATGGGAACTCAAAAAAGCAGGTCTGCAAAAACAGATACAAAGCAGGCGTTGGACCATGCGCTCAAGGCGGTCGCGCCGCTCCTGACGATATTGTGCCGGAAATTGTACAAATCGCCCTGTTGCGCCCACCGCGTATTGTGCGAGCTTTCCTGAGGAAGCCCTAGCCTGCCAACTCGATATCCATTGGCTATACTTTCAAGACTTTAAGCGCACGCGCAACAATCGTGACTTCCCTTGCCGACCTTCGCCAGACATATGCACGCGACTCGCTGTCGGAAACGGATGTCGACCCCGATCCCATTCAGCAGTTCGAGAAGTGGTTTGCCGAGGCCCAGGCCGCCAACGTGCCCGAACCGAATGCAATGAGTTTGGCCACGGTCAACGCGCAGGGCCGCCCGTCAAACCGGATCGTCCTGATCAAGGGTGTCGATGCGCGGGGCTTTGTCTTCTTCACGAGTTATGAAAGCGCAAAGGGCCGCGATCTCGCGCAGAATCCCAATGCAAGCCTGCTTTTTTTCTGGACGGAGCTCGAACGCCAGATCCGCATTGAAGGACGCGTCGAGAAAACCTCCGCCGACGAAAGCGACCGGTATTTTCATTCGAGACCGCTCGGATCGCGCATCGGCGCATGGGCATCGATCCAGAGCAGCGTGACGGACCGCGCGGCGCTCGAAGCGCGCGAAGTCCGATTTGCTGCACAATACGGCGACCACCCGCCACGTCCGCCCCAATGGGGCGGCTATCGGCTGGTGCCGGACGCGATCGAATTCTGGCAGGGGCGTCCGTCGCGCCTGCACGATCGCATCAAGTTTTCACGCAGTATCGGCGGCAATTGGCAAATCGTCAGGCTATCGCCCTGACAGTGCGGCCGCTTCAGTCGTTTTCGCATTTTTGAATAGGTAGGCTGCCGGGATGCGGTAGCGAGTCTGTTTCCAGGTCATCCCCCTCACGGGGAGGGATGCGACTCGCGTTTTACGCATTTCAGGCACTGAATCGTATCGTTGAGCACGGAGAAGATACATGTTCTGGGAGAAGAAACTCGCGCAGTGGGTCGCCGATATGCGCGCAACCGCTAATTTGCCGGCTCGGTTGGTGTTGTGGGATGGCCACCAGTATGACTTTGGCAATTTTTCGGAACCGCAGGTGACGATGCATGTGAAAGGCGCATCGGCCATGCCATACCTGCTTTCACCTAGCCTCGATAATCTCGGTGAAGCCTATGTAAAAGGCAAGATCGATATCGAAGGCAAGCTCAGCGATGTGATCGATATCGGCTATGCGCTTGCGCGCTCGACGATCACCTCGGGCCGCAAGCTCGACCGGGTGTTGCGCTATTTCACCCACACGCGCTCCTCCGACAAGAAAGCGATCCAGTATCACTACGACGTCTCGAATGAGTTCTACCAGCTGTGGCTCGACCCCAATATGGTGTATTCGTGCGCCTATTTCGAGAACGGCGACGAGGATCTCGCGACGGCGCAGCTGAAGAAGATCGACCATATCCTGACGAAGATCCAGATCCAGCCAGGCCAGACCCTGCTCGACATCGGTTGCGGCTGGGGTGCGCTCGTGATTCGCGCGGCCCAGAAGTTCAATGCCCGATGCGTGGGTGTCACGCTCTCGCAGAACCAGTTCGATCTTGCGACCGCGCGCGTCAAGGCCGCCGGACTCGAAGGCCAGATCGAGATCCGCCTGCAGGACTACCGTGACGTCCAAGGCCAGTTCGACCGGATCACGAGCGTCGGGATGTTCGAGCACGTTGGACGCAAGAACCTGCCCGACTACTTCTCGCGCGTGAAGGACCTGCTCAAGGACGACGGCGTCGCGATGAACCACGGCATCACCTCGAGCGATGCGGCAAGCGGCGAAACCTCGCTCGGCGGTGGCGAATTCATCGACAAGTATGTGTTTCCCGACGGCGAACTCCCGCATATCGGCCTGGCGCTCGAATCAATGCAGCGTGGCGGACTCGAGGCGATCGACGTCGAGAACCTGCGCCGTCACTATGCGCGTACGCTCAACATCTGGGCCGAGAACTTCGAGAAGCGCGCCGACGAGGCACGCCTGCAAGTCGACGACGAGAAGTTCCGGATCTGGCGCGTGTACCTCGCAGGGTGTGCCTATGCGTTCACCAACGACGACGTGTCGATCTTCCAGATTGTCTGCCGTAAAGCGGGACGCCCGGCCGATACGCTGCCGTGGTCGCGCCGCTATATCTACGACAAGCCGCTGTAACGATGGCTGATTCGCCGGACCTCACCGGCCCCCCGGACAGTTCGACCTGTTCGGCGGGACCGGCGAGGCCGCTGTGCCGGCCGTGCCGGCGGCGGCGGCTCCGGCTGACAGCGCCCCCTCTCCTCGCAGGAAACGCGGCACACCGCAGCCCACGGGCCCAAGACGGGGCGCACCCGTCGTGGCGCCCGATTTCGACGAAACGCTGGTCGCGCTCGGTGAGGCCTTGCCCGGCGAGATCCATCTCGGCACCTCGACGTGGTCGTTTCCAGGCTGGCGTGGACTCGTCTACCGCGACGACGTCTCCCCTACCAAGCTCTCGCGCGAAGGTCTTCACGCTTACGGACAGCATCCGGTGCTCGGCTGCGTCGGGATCGATCGATCGTTCTATGCGCCGCTGACGGTGGCCCAATACGCCCGCCATGCGGCACAGGTGCCCGACGCCTTCCGCTTCGTCGTCAAGGCCCCCGCATCGGTTTGCGACGCGGCCCTACGCGGTCCGCGCGGCGGTACGCTTGCGCCGAACCCCACCTTCCTCGACCCGGCGCTCGCACGCGACGAATTCGTGGTTCCCTGCCTCGAGGGGCTTGGCCGAAAAGCTGGCGCGCTGGTCTTCCAGCTCTCGCCGATGACCCCGCCAATGCTCGCCGACCCCGCCGGCCTGATCGAACGGCTTGGCGATTTCTTCCGTCTACTGCCAGCGCTCGATGCCTATCCGGGCCAACCAGTCTATGCGCTCGAGATTCGCGATGCATCGCTGCTGACGCCGCGTTTTATCCGGATGCTCCGCGAGGCGGGAGTCCGCTACTGCGTGGGCATCCATGCGCGGATGCCCGATCCGCTGCGGCAAGCGGCGGCCCTCGCCCTGCTCGACGACGAGACAGTCGGCCCGCTGGTGGTTCGCTGGAGCCTCCACGCAGGCTTCGAATACGAGACCGCGAAGGCCCAGTACGCGCCGTTCGACCGGCTGGTCGACGAGGACGCCAACACGCGTGAAGCCCTGGCCGAGCTGGCTGCGCGCTATGCGATCGCGGGCCAGCCCGTGTTCATCACCGTCAACAACAAGGCCGAGGGCTCGGCCCCGCTGAGTTGCGTCAAGCTCGCGCAGGCGATACTGGCCACGCTCGCGAACCTCGCCGAGCCGGAGTAGCGCCGCGTGTCTAAGCTTGCCGCGACTTCAGGCGGCTCGCAAACTTCTGCCGGAACTTCGCGACTTTGGGTGCAACGACGAACGAACAATAGCCCTGGGTCGGATGCTGGGCAAAATAGTTCTGGTGATACGGCTCCGCAGGCCAGTAGTTGCCGTTCAGCGGCGATACTTCGGTCACGATCTTGCCGTCATAGAGCCCGGCTTTGGCAATCTCGTCGATCACCGAGAGCGCCGTTTCGCGCTGCGTATCGTCATGCGTAAAGACCACCGATCGGTATTGCGTGCCGACATCGTTACCCTGGCGGTTGAGTTGGGTCGGATCGTGGATCGCGAAAAAGATGTTCAGGATGTCCCGAAAACTGATCTTCGCCGGATCGAACTCGAGCCGGACGACTTCCGCGTGGCCCGTGTCGCCGTCGCAAATGCGCTCATAGCTTGGGTTCTTGAGTGCGCCGCCCGCATAGCCCGACTCGACGCGGGTCACGCCTTCGACGTCGAGAAACACCGCCTCGGTGCACCAGAAGCAGCCGCCGCCGAGTGTGGCCACTTCGACGGACCGGCCGCTGCCGGCTCGAGCCTCGGTACCCTGGCCGGCCGTGGTATCGGTTTGATGGAGTTCAGTCATGATTTCCTCTTCGTAGATTGCATGGATCGAGTCGCCCGCACTCCCCGACAGCACGCTGTCGGACTCATCCGTACTGGTCGAATCCAACCCGGAACCCTTACACAGGCTTCAGCTTAACCACTTTCCGATAGAATCGCTGCGAGGCCGTCAGGCCAACACTTACTCAACATGCGTCGCACGATCGCCAAAGTCATCGATTGCCATCGTTCGAAGCGTTCGTAGCCGTGCATGCAGGAACCTCCACCTATGACGCCTGCCATTGCCCAGCCCAATTTCGACGCCGTGGCATTTCGCCGCGTGCTTGGTCGCTTCGCGACCGGGGTGACCGTGATCACCACCCGCGCCGAGTCGGGCGCGCTCGTCGGGATTACTGCGAGCTCGTTCAATTCGGTATCACTGACGCCGCCGCTGATTCTCTGGAGTCTTGCGACGACTTCCGCCTCGATGCCGATTTTCCGCACCAACAGCCACTACGTCGTCAACGTGCTCTCGGCGTCCCAACTCGACCTGTGCCGGCGCTTCGCGACAGTCAAGGGCGACCGTTTCGAGGGCGTCAACCATCAGGCGAGCGAGACCGCGGGCCTGCCGATTCTCGAAGGCTCGCTCGCCTGGTTCGAATGCCATAACCGCAGCCGCTACGAAGAAGGCGACCACGTGATCTTCGTCGGCGAGGTCGTCCGTTGCGGCCTGCCGCCCGACGATGGCAGCGTCGCACCGCTCGTGTTCCAGGACGGCCGCTTCCATACCATCCATCCGCTCGAGTGAAGCAAGGAAGGGACATCCGCCATGACGACCTCCGCCCGTTTCCAGTGGGACGACCCGCTGCTGCTCGAACAGCAGTTGAACGATGATGAACGGATGGTGCGCGATGCCGCGCACGCGTACGCGCAGGACAAACTGTCGCCGCGCGTGCTCGAGGCGTTTCGCCACGAGCGGACGGATCCGTCGATCTTTCGCGAGATGGGCCAACTCGGCCTGCTCGGCGCGACGATTCCCCCCGAATACGGGGGGGCGGGTCTCAACTACGTGAGCTACGGTCTGATCGCACGCGAAGTCGAACGGGTCGACTCGGGCTACCGGTCGATGATGTCGGTCCAGTCGTCGCTGGTGATGGTGCCGATTCACGCGTTCGGCACGGAAGAACAGAAACGCCGGTATCTGCCGAAGCTCGCCACTGGCGAGTGGATCGGCTGCTTCGGCCTGACCGAACCCGATCACGGCTCCGATCCGGGCGGCATGAAGACGCGTGCGAAGAAAGTCGATGGCGGTTTTGTGCTCAATGGCAGCAAGATGTGGATCACCAATTCGCCGATCGCGGATGTGTTCGTGGTGTGGGCCAAACTGCCCAACGAGGCCGGCGAGGACGAGATCCGCGGCTTCGTGCTCGAAAAGGGAACGCAGGGCCTGAGTACGCCGACGATTCACGGCAAGATCGGCTTGCGCGCGTCCGTGACCGGCGAGATTGTGTTGAGCGATGCGTTCGTGCCCGACACCGCGATCTTCCCGGAGGTACGCGGCCTCAAGGGGCCGTTCACCTGTCTGAACTCGGCACGCTACGGCATCGCCTGGGGTGCGCTCGGCGCGGCCGAATCATGCTGGCATACGGCGCGTCAGTATGTGATCGACCGCAAGCAATTCGGCCGGCCTCTTGCGGCCAACCAGTTGATCCAAAAGAAGCTCGCGGACATGCAGACCGAGATCACCCTGGGACTGCAAGGTGTGCTCCGGCTCGGCCGCATGAAAGACGAAGGCACCGCGGCGGTCGATCTGACGTCGATGATGAAACGCAACTCGTGCGGCAAGGCACTCGATATCGCGCGGCTCGCGCGCGATATGCTCGGCGGCAACGGCATCTCGGACGAGTTCGGCATTGCGCGGCATTTGGTCAACCTTGAAGTCGTCAACACTTACGAGGGCACTCACGATATCCATGCCCTGATCCTCGGGCGCGCTCAGACCGGAATCCAGGCGTTCTTCTGATCGCGTGCCCCTGACTTTCCCCGCCGCAGCGAGAAGGATCGGCATCGGGATGCCTGCTACCGGCGATGCACTTGCGCCGACACCACAGAATGTTCGTTGCAGCATGAAAAAGGCCTGCCGGACTGATGTCCGGCAGGCCTTTTATATCGCGTGGCGAGAGGCTTACTTGTTCGGCTGCGGCGTCATACGCAAATACGGACGCACTGCCTTATAGCCCTTCGGAAACTTCTGCTTGAGGACTTCTTCATCCTTGAGCGATGGGACGATCACGACGTCGTCCCCATCTTTCCAGTTGCCCGGCGTCGCGACGGAATAATTGTCGGTCAGCTGGAGCGAGTCGATCACGCGCAGCACTTCGTCGAAGTTGCGGCCGGTGCTCGCGGGATAGGTAATGAACAGGCGCACCTTTTTCTTGGGGTCGATCACGAATAGCGAACGCACCGTGACGGTTTCGCTCGCGTTCGGATGAATCATGTCATAGAGCTCGGAGACCTTGCGATCGCCATCGGCGAGGATCGGAAAGCCGACGTTGGCGGCCTGCGTCTCGTTGATGTCCTTGATCCAGTCAGAATGGTTTTCCTTCGTGTCGACCGACAAGGCGATGGTCTTGACGTTACGCTTGGCAAACTCATTCGCCAGCTTTGCAGTCAGGCCCAGTTCGGTCGTGCACACCGGCGTGAAGTCGGCCGGATGCGAGAAGAGCACGCCCCAGCTGTCGCCCAGCCATTCGTGGAACTTGATGCGACCCGTGCTGGAATCCTGCTCGAAGTCGGGTGCGATGTCCCCGAGGCGCAAACTCATGGTGATTTCTCCGCTATTGAGGGTGAGGAAAACCCAGGCCACGCCGACTGCTTGCAGCACTGGGAAGTGTAGAAGAATACGTCAGGCGCTCCCTCGTGACGAACCAACTTTCACTTCTTTGCACATAAGTTTTTGTAATTTTTAGCCCGATGCGCCAAACTTTTGTGCGGTGCGAAGGATCGATGGCTATCCTGGAGTCAGGTACGCGGGATGCTCGCTATCAGGTCCATCTTTGGCTAGCATTAATGGCGTGGACGCCATCGAGTGGAGTGCGTATGTCGGAAATCAATAAGGAGAAACTGATGACGGATATCAAAACCGTGCTGTCGGACGCCGAGGAACTGCTGAAGCAAGCTGCCAGCACCACCGGCGAGCGTGCAACCGAACTACGCGAGAAAGCGGTCTCGCGCCTCAAGCAGGCCAAGGAAAAGGCTGCGGACGTGCAGGTCGTGGTAGTCGAGAAAGGCAAGAAGGCGGTACGCGCGACCGACGACTACGTGCATGAACATCCGTGGCAGGCCATCGGCATCGCGGCGGGCGTGGGCGTGCTCGTCGGCTTGCTGATCAATCGCCGTTAAGATGCGAGGCGGCGGCAGGCCAGTACGCATACGCGGATAAGCGCGTCGAGACGATGACGGCGCGTGCGGTGTGCCGGCTGACTGCCGCTTATCCGCTGCGGCTTGCGCCGCTTCAGGGTGGCCGTGCCAAAACTTGCCTCCAAGGCTAACCTACTGCGGTGCATGCCGGCCGCTCGCCTTCAATGACAAACGATTCGCATGCATCCGAAGCGGCACAAAGTCCGCTGCGCCGTATCGTCGGCGCCGTACTGGGGATTGCGCATACCCGTCTCGAACTGCTCGGCATCGAGCTGTCCGAGGAAAAGGATCGCCTGCTGACTGCGATGTTCATCGGCCTCGCTGCCATGCTGTTCGGCATGATGGCTTTGATCGCGTTTACCTTCCTCATTGCCGCGATGTTCTGGGACACTTACCGGTGGCAGTCGCTTACCGTGCTGAGTCTTGTCTACCTGCTGCTTGCAGTCTTATGTGCATTGCTTGCACGGCATCGGTTCCGGTCATCGCCGCCCATGTTCCAGGCAACGCTGGGCGAGCTCGAGAAAGACCGTGAGATGTTTCGGCCATAGAACAACGACAAGGACAACACCATGAACCGGCCGAACGACCCGCGCGAAGCGCTGGCCCTGAGCAGCCGCCGTCGCGGCGGCACCGACCGCGAATCGCGGGCAATCCGCAAGGAGATCCTTCTGCTGCGAAGCGAACTCGAACGCAGGGAGATCGCCGAGGCGAGTGCCGAGTTACGCAGCCGCTTCGCGCACTTTGGTTGGCTCAAGATGCTCGTGCCCCGGTTCGGCGCACGTGGCGGCCTGGCGGGGTTCAGCCATATGCTGAAGGACTACCCGCTCGTCAGTTCGTTGGCTTCGCTCGCCCTCACTCATGGGCCCAAAATGAAGTCGCTGAAGCGGCTCAAGCCCATGTTGAAATTCGGTGCGGTCGCATTCGCGGCATGGCAGGCCGTCAAGCTGTGGAAGGCGGCCACGGGTGGCGATGGTTCGCCGTGACACCTTGAGCTAGGCACCTGACCAGCATTGATCAGCGCTTGCCGTGCCGGTGTTTGAACGCCTGCCTGATGCGTCGAGGATGAAGCTGCCGCATGCGTCGCCGGCCATCGGACCGGATTCGACAGGCACTGCGACGATCCAGTAGGCAGTCGTGCTGGAGCTTGCGGTTCTTTGTATCGATGCTCCGGGCGTCACCTCCCTCACGATATCTCTCGCGGTAGTGGCTTTGAGCTCCAGGGGAAGGGGCGACTGCCTGCCAAAAATCACCCTGGCCTGTACGCCGGCAAGCGGCGAACCTGGCGCCTTGCCCGCCTCCACACTAAGGCGATAGACCATCGCTCCGTCCGCCGGTGCGCGCGCCAGATGCGCGGGCAAACGAAGCCATTGATCGTCGTATGATCCCTGCGTACGTGGCCCGGCGCCGTGCGCGGTGCCGCCCGCATGATCGAACAACCGGCGGCCTTCGATGTATTGAGCGGCCTGCCGGACCGCCAGCGCCGCATTGAGCCGGTGAGCGCGCGCAAAAAGTTGGCGGTAGGTTGGCACCGCGTAGCCGGCGATGGCCGCCGCGACGGCCAAAGCAATCATCGCCTCGATCAGGGATAGGCCGGAGGCCGCACGCGTCCTGCGCGACACGGGCCGACCCGACCGCGCGAAATGACGAGTACGGAGGGTTCGGCCAGCGCCTCGCCAGGAACCCGGCGAGGGCCTTCTGACGAGCGGCCGCCAATTGCGATGCAACATGCCGGGCGTGAACTCCAGGTCCAACTGAGCCCAGGACTGTGCGTCCCCGGTCGAACCGAATCCTCTCACCGTGATCCGATAGCGGCCGCTCGTGCGCGTCCGGCTGCCGGCGATCCGTTCGATCGCGCACTCTGGAACCTTGATCGAGCCGGGCCACCGGGCACCGCGGCCAAACACGGACAATGGACCTTCCGGAATTTCGTGTCCCCGTGAGCGCGCCGCGAGTACGCGTCGTTCGCACAGCGCCATGACCGCATCGGCCGCATGAAACGCTCGAACATGCTCCACCGCCGCCCGCGCGCCACCTGCTGCAAGCGAGCCGAATTGCAGCATGGCACCCGCCAATGCGGCGACCATGAAGACAAGGTTCAGTACGAGCATCAACGCCATGGCGCACTGCCTGAACGAATCGCGACCCATCCGCCGAGCACGGTACGGGCGGTCCGATCGGCCAGCGCAATACGCTGCCCCTCGCAGTCCACGTACGACATGGCCCGCTCATCGGCACGGCCGCGGGCCGTTACACAGAGGTCGAGCCCTTCGAGCATCGGCCCCTCAGGCGACGTAGTGGCCGATGCGCTGCGCGACACCCCGTCCGACCGGATGCCGTGCCGGATTCGAAGTGTATCTATCCCCGACACCATCGGCTGTGAGGCTCGATCACCGCGTCCCAGGCAGTACAACTCTGGCAAGCGCGTCGCGGGAAATTCACGCACGAACCATCGGCTCGCATCGAATTCGATGTCCATGCCGTCGATACCGACATCGGTGTCGGAACCGGCATCGGACAAGCGGCAAGTCGAACCTGCCGAGTGTGCGAATTGCACCCCATCGCCCAATCGTGCCCGCGCCGGCCCGCAAGTCGGTTGATCCCATGGGCCGGTCACCTGCGCCCCATCGCATGCAAAAACTGCCTGATATGGCCGATCTCGAAGCCGACTTGGGGGCGCGAGCGACGGAGCCGCACGCCGAGCGGCCTCCGCCACCAGCGACAAGGCATCGCTTGCATTCGAAAACGCCCCCAGCGTCTCGGCCGCGCTCTTGAACATCACGCGTTGACGTGCGTAGAACGTCAACATCGCCGTCACGATCAGGGATGCGGTCGCGGTGGCCACCATGAGTTCGATCATCGTATGCCCTCTGCTTGCGCTGAGCGGTGCCGGCCGATTGGGCGGCGCACCTCCGCCTGGCGTGCGACCGCAATCCGGATGCATGCAAGCCCCCCACGACATGAGGTGACTTTCGGCGAGCGGTCGACCAGCCAGGTCACCTCGAGCACATCGACTTCCTCCGCATACCTTTCGATGTCGAAACGCCCATTGGGCAGTGCAAGCCGGACACGTCGGTCCCATTCGCGTCGAACGACCTCGCGCGGCATGCCACTGCGCAATGCTTCGGCCGCGGCATCGGCGAGCCAGGCGGCGTGCCGGTATTCGAGCGCGGTCCGCATCAGTCTCAAGGCCTGCGTCTGCGCCGACAATGCGCCGAGCGCGATCACCGCGGAGAGCGACAACGCAATCAGAACCTCGAGCAGCGACGACCCCGAACAGCCTTTCGAGGATCGCCTCACGCACGCCCGCACCCGCCTTGCACCATTCGCACGCGGCCACTCGCGGCGATGAGGACGCAGCGACGTTGGCCTGCCGTTCCCCGCAGTCCGACTTCAAAATGACGGGGGCCGCCCGCGATACGCCCCGTCGGTGGCATGAAACGAACCGGCTTCGTATCGCCGATCACCATGACGTTCGCATCGAAGGAAGACTGCGTCAGCGCCGAGACCGCACGGCCCTCCGAGTCAGTACTCACGATCTGCACACAAGACCAATCTCCCGCCCCGGTCGTCCGCCCCCCATCACATTGGGGCCCCACGGCGACGCACTCCCCGTCCTGCCCGTCCTTGCCGCTGTGTAACCACCCCTGGCACAGGGTGACCTGCAAGCCGGTGCGCACGGCTTGGTCACGGCCGTGCTGCAAAAGGCCAAGCCAACCGCGCGAGGTCGCCTCAACTCGATCGCGCGCGCGCCAGCTTGCGAGCGCCGGGGCCGCGCACGCGGTGCCGGCCGCGAGAATCGCCAGTACCACCATCGACTCGAGAAGCCCGAAGCCTGCGGCTCCCGGCTTGCGAGGATTCACTCCCAACTTTTCCATCCGGCTCATCAGAGCGCTCCGTTAGTTCTGTTCAGTCGAGGTCACTTTACGGAGGTTCGCGGCGCCCCGACATTCGGCCGGATGGCCAACATCGCACAGGGCACAAGAGTGCGAGGACGAAAAAAAACCGGCTTGAAAAGCCGGTTTATCGATCTGCCGTCGGTCCCCTACACGCAGGGGTAAACAACACGCTAACGCTTGCGTCCAGGCTTCTGAGGTCCCGGATTGCGGATTTCCTGAAGCAGGTCCTGGAATTCGGAGACATCCTCGAAACGCCGATAGACCGATGCAAAGCGCACGTAAGCGATCTTGTCGAGCCGCCGCAATTCATTCATCACGAGCTCACCCAACTGCTCGCTGCGGATCTCGCGCTCGCCCGTGCCGAGAAGCTGGTATTCGATCCGCGCGACGGCGTCGGCCACCGATTCCGCACTGACGGGCCGCTTGCGCAGCGCAAGCTGGAGACTCGCCGCGAGCTTGTTCCGATCGAATTCGACACGGCTGCCGTCCTTCTTGACGACAGCCGGCAAACCCAGCTCGACCCGTTCATAGGTCGTGAAGCGCTTGTCGCACTCGGGGCAACGGCGACGCCGGCGGATCGCCGCGCCGTCCTCCGACACGCGCGAATCCACCACCTGAGTGTCTTCGTGCCGGCAGAACGGGCAGCGCATTGCGCGGATCAGCCGTAGACGGGGAAACGGCGCGTGAGCTCGGCAACCCGAACTTTCACCCGTTCAATCGTCGCCGCATCTTCCGGATTGTCGAGCACATCGGCAATCAGGTTGCCGACCTGCTCCGCCTCGGCCACGCCAAACCCACGGGTGGTCATCGCCGGCGAGCCGACACGAATGCCGCTCGTGACGAACGGCTTTTCCGGATCATTCGGAATCGCGTTCTTGTTGACCGTAATGTGCGCTGCGCCCAATGCGGCCTCGGCCGCCTTGCCGGTGATCTTCTTCGAACGGAGGTCGACCAGCATCACATGGCTTTCGGTCCTGCCCGACACGATGCGCAAGCCGCGCTTGACGAGCGTCTCGGCCAGCACGCGCGCATTGTCGGCGACCTGCTGCTGGTAGATCTTGAACTCAGGCGCGAGCGCTTCCTTGAAGGCCACGGCCTTGCCCGCGATCACATGCATCAGCGGGCCGCCCTGGATGCCCGGGAAGATCGCCGAATTGATCGCCTTCTCGTGCTCGGCCTTCATCAGGATCACGCCGCCGCGCGGGCCACGCAAGCTCTTGTGAGTCGTCGTCGTGACGAAGTCCGCGAACGGCACCGGGTTCGGATAGACGCCCGCGGCGATCAGCCCGGCGTAGTGCGCCATGTCGACCATGAAATACGCACCGACCGATTTCGCAATATTCGACATCCGCTCGAAATCGATCTTGAGCGAGAATGCCGACGCGCCCGCGATGATCAGCTTCGGCTTGGTTTCCTGCGCGAGCTTCTCCGCCGCCGCGTAGTCGATGTCCTCGTTCTCGTCGAGGCCATAGCTGACGACATTGAACCACTTGCCCGACATGTTGACCGGCGAGCCGTGTGTCAGGTGGCCACCGTGCGCGAGGCTCATCCCCATGATCGTGTCGCCTGGCTTGAGCATGGCGAAGAACACACCCTGGTTCGCCTGCGAACCCGAGTTCGGCTGGACATTCGCGGCTTCCGCGCCGAACAGTGCCTTGACCCGGTCGATCGCCAGTTGTTCGACGACGTCGACATACTCGCAGCCGCCGTAATAGCGCTTGCCCGGGTAGCCCTCGGCGTATTTGTTGGTGAGTTGCGAACCCTGCGCGGCCATCACGGCCGGGCTCGTATAGTTTTCCGAAGCAATCAGTTCGATGTGGTCTTCCTGACGCTGATCTTCCTGCTGGATCACGGCCCACAGTTCGGGGTCGACGTTGGCGATCGTGTGCTTGGCGTTATCAAACATGGCAATTCCGTTGACAATGGGGGTTCGGCCTGGCTCGCGTGGGTGTCGCGAACGGCTCGGAAAGGCAGTACGAAGGCGGGATAGCCTGCGGACAACCGAGCGAACCGGCGCGGAATGCAAAGTTTCGCACACGCATCGAGTCATGGCTGCCCAGGCGAACGGCTGAAAACACCCCTGCGCTTCACGGTGGTGGCCCACCTCGGACTTGAAAAAAGTCGCTATCGCCAGTCACACAGGGTTTCGGCGGTAGTGTATTGGATGACGCGTCAATAGGCAATCTCGGGCGCCCGCAGCCCCCTTGCGCAGGGGCCGCCAACCGTTTGGAACATGGCCGGATGGCCATCCGGCACGAACCGGTCGATGTTTTCGGTAAAATGCACGGATGAACTCGATTGCCCAATCCGCCGCGCGGCCGGACGCTTTCGTCTGGAGGATCCGCGTTTATTTCGAAGACACCGACATGGGCGGCATCGTCTTCTATGCGAACTACCTCAAATACTTTGAGCGAGCACGCACGGAATGGCTGCGCGCGTGCGGCGTGAGCCAGCGTGCGCTCACCGAGGCGAGCGGCACGATGTTCGTCGTGCGGGGAACCGCGCTCGACTATCACGCCCCGGCACGGCTCGACGACTGGCTCGAGATTACGACCCGCGTGGGCCGCATCGGTCGCGCCTCGGTCGATTTCGAGCAGCAGGCATGGTGTGAAGGAAAGCTGCTCGCGGGCGGGACGATCCGGGTAGGCTGTGTCGATCGCACGACAATGAAGCCCGCCGCGATTCCATCTGATACGTTTGCGGCGTTGAATGTGGGGCCGAGTATGGGTCCGCCGGATGACGATCCCCCGGACGGGGAGCCGAGTCGCGGCCCGTTGGTCGCGGCTCGTCAGGATTAGCAATGGATGATGACGATCAAAGATGACCCATGAAGTCAGGACGATGAACTCATTGCGCAGCAGCGATACTAAGACTTGTCCTTTTTCGCAAGGACCCACCACCGCCTGGATTCCGGCTCCGCGTGACTCGTGCCAATTTCGGTTTTTTTGACCCTGACGACCGAAACCCTGTTAGATAGATAGCTGCCACCCGGCCCGACATGTACTGCGGGCCGTGGTATCGACATTCACTTGACGCTCGGCCGGCTCCCGGCTCATGCGGGCGAAACCCTGCAAACCTTTATGAACAACGCACAAGACCTGTCGATCATTTCCCTCGTGCTGAACGCCAGCCTGCTTGCACAGGCGGTCATGGCGCTCCTGCTGCTGCTGTCGCTCCTTTCATGGACGTATATTTTCCGTAAGTGGTTTGCAATCCGGCGCGCAACCTCGCAGACCGAGCGTTTCGAACGCGACTTCTGGTCGGGCGGCGACCTGCAGACCCTGTATCAGAGCGCCGCGAACAGCCGTCACTCGATCGGGGCGCTCGAACGCATCTTCGAGTCCGGCATGCGCGAGTTCCTGAAGGCCAAGGAAAAACGCCTGAGCGATCCCGGCCTGGTCCTCGACGGCGCACGCCGGGCGATGCGCGCCGCGTTCCAGCGCGAGCTCGACGTGCTCGAAAGCAATCTGGCCTTCCTCGCTTCGGTCGGTTCGGTCAGCCCGTACATCGGCCTGTTCGGCACGGTCTGGGGGATCATGAATGCGTTTACGGGCCTCTCCAATGTCCAGCAGGCCACGCTCGCGAGCGTCGCACCGGGCATCGCGGAAGCCCTAACCGCCACCGCGATCGGCCTGTTCGCCGCGATCCCGGCCGTGGTCGCCTACAACCGGTATTCACACGATATCGACCGTCTGGCGAGCCGCTTCGAGACCTTCGTCGAAGAGTTCACGAACATTCTGCAACGCCAATCTCACTAGGAGCGTTCGATGGCTGGAGGTACTCATTCGGGCATGCGCAGCAGTCGTCGCCGCCGCGCGATGTCCGACATCAACGTGGTGCCCTATATCGACGTGATGCTCGTGCTGCTCGTGATCTTCATGGTCACGGCACCGCTGGTCGCGCCGTCGGTGATCAACCTGCCGAGCGTCGGCGGCAGCGCGCAGGAGCAGCAAACGCCGCCGCTGGTCGTCAACATCAAGGCAGGCGGCGTGGTCTCGGTGCGCTACAAGGACGATAACGGTTCGCACGAACAGCAGATGACGGAGGCCGATCTCAAGAACTTCGTCGGCCTGCGCACCCAGAGCAACCCCGACCAACCGGTGGTCATCGCGGCCGACAAGACAGTCCAGTACGACACCGTGATGAACGTGATGTCTGATCTCAAGTCGCTTGGGGTCAAGCGCGTGGGCCTGCTCGTCAAGGCGAAATGATGAAGCGCGCTACCTACCCGGCCCGGCCACCGCGCGAGCGCGGCACGTGGCGTGCGCTTGCTCTGGCCGTCGTGATGCATGCGCTGCTCGCGGCTTTCCTGTTCTTCGGCATCCATTGGAAGAACAGCTCGCCGACCGGTTCGGAAGCCGAGTTGTGGACCGACACGAGCGTCCTTGCCCCGACCCCGCCCGTGCCGGTCGCGCCAGCGCCGGTGCAACCCGCGCCGCCGCCACCGCCGCCGGAGGATGCCGACATCGCCCTGCAGCAGGCCAAACGCAAGCAGATCGAACAGCAGCAGAAGGAAGCCGCGCTCCTCGCCGAACAACAGAGACAGGCCCAACTGAAACTGCAGCAGCAGGAGGTTGCACGCCAGAAGGAACTCGCCGACCAGCAAGCCGCGCTCGCCAAACAAAAGGCGGCACGCGACGCGGCCGACAAGGCCGCGCAAGCCGCAGCGTTGAAGCAGGCACAGCTCGAAGCCGACAAGCGCAAGCAGCAGCTCGAGCAGCAGCAACAGCAACAGCTTGCCGCGCAGCAGAGAGCTGACCAGCAAAAGGCCGATCAGGCGAAAACGGATCAGCAGAAAGCCGCCAAGGCCAAGCAGGAAGCCGACGCCAAGGCGAAGGCCGCGGCCGATCAGGCTCGTCACGCACGGCTGGCCGCACTGCAAGGGGCGGCGGGCTCGGGCGAGACGACCGGTACGGGCGCGGGTACGACGGGCAGCGCGACGGGCGGCGGTGGCAACGGCTCGCCGGGCTATGCAGACAAGGTTCGCCAGCGCGTGAAGCCGAACATCACCTTCTCGGGCGCGGTTGATGGCAATCCGGCGGCGGTGGTGTCGGTTTCGTGCGCGCCGGACGGCACGATCTTGTCAGCACGGCTCAGCTCGTCGAGCGGCAATCAAGCGTGGGACGATGCTGTGCTGCGCGCCGTGCAGGCTTCCGACCCGATGCCGCGCGATGTCGATGGCAAGGCGCCGCGCAGCTTCCAGATCCGCTTCCGGCCGAAGGATATCGGAATGGCGGGTTGATGAGAAGAATCGCACGTCACGACGACTGCCCTCCGCGAGAGGGTGGCCCGTCGCGACAAGCGTCAGCAACAAAGGGGGCATCGGAGCAAAACTGGCATGGTTCTTTCTTATACAACGGGCCGCTGAATGTCAGGTCGACCGGGTGGTTCGCCGGATCAGTCGGAATGGCGCGCCAGGCTTGTCAGATATCATCGGTGGAACGTTAAGCCGGTAGTTCTGTCTAGCTCTGAAGCGTCAGGCGCGCCCCCTTTTTTTCTCGCCTTTTACGAAAAGAGCATGAGTGTATTCAAACGAGTGATTAAATTTCTGGGCTTACGGGCCATCCTCCTGACAAGTTTTGCGGCTTTTGCAGCCGCATCGGGGTCCGCCCAGGCGGACCTGACAGTCGACATCACCGGTGTCGGCTCCAATCTGTATCCGATTGCGATCGCGCCTTTCACGAATGAAGGCACGGCACCTCAGCAAATTAGCGCCATCGTGCGCGCCGACCTTCAGAACAGCGGGCGCTTCTCCAGCATTGATGCGGGCTCGAATCCGGTCAGCGAGACCGATTCGGTCGATCTCGCCGGCTGGAAAGCCAAGGGCGCCCAAGCGTTTGTCGGTGGCAGCGTCACGAAACTCGCCAATGGCGACTACGACGTGCGCTTCCGCCTCTACGACACGGTCAAGCAGGAAAGCCTTGGTGGCCTTGCTTTGACCAGTTCGCAGAACAATCTGCGGATGACCGCGCACAAGATCTCCGACTATATCTATCAGAAGCTGCTAGGCGTGCGCGGCGCGTTCGCGACGCGCCTGTCGTACGTCCAGCGCGTGGGCAATCGCTACCAACTGAAGATTTCCGACTCGGACGGCCAGAACGAGCACATCGCGCTGTCGAGCCCCGAGCCGATCATTTCGCCGTCGTGGTCACCGGACGGCACCAAGGTCGCCTACGTCTCATTCGAGAAGAAAAAGCCGATCGTCTACGTGCATGACCTGCCGACCGGCAAGCGCGTGATGATCTCCGACCAGAAGGGCAACAACAGCGCGCCGGCATGGTCGCCGGACGGCCGCCACCTGGCCGTCGCCCTGACCTTGACCGGCAACACGCAGATCTACGTCGTCAACTCCGACGGTTCGGGTCTGCGCCGCCTCACGCAGACGGGCGGCATCGATACCGAGCCCGACTTCTCGCCGGACGGCCAGTCGATCTATTTCACGAGCGACCGGGGCGGCCAGCCGCAGATCTACAAGATGTCTGCACAGGGCGAGTCGGCCGGGGGGGCTCAGCGCGTAACCTTCCATGGCTCTTACAATACAAGCCCGCAAATCAGTCAGGACGGCAAGTATCTCGCCTATATCTCGCGCGTCGGGGGCGGCTTCAAACTTTACGTCCAGGACCTCTCGAGCGGAGATGCGACTGCACTGACGGATACGACGCACGACGAATCTCCGAGCTTTGCCGCGAATGGCCAGTACATTCTTTATGCGACGCAATCGGGCGGCCGCGCGGTGCTTGCCGCCGTTTCGGTGGACGGTACGACACATCAAATTTTGTCGGTTCGTGGTGGCGATGTCAGCCATCCGTCGTGGGGACCGTTTATGCAGTAGGCCCGATGTCGGCGCACCCGCGCCGACAGCGGCCTGAAAGCTTTTTTCGCAGCACGGGGGCAGCAGGAATGTAGCCCCGCACGCAATGTCGTATATGTCGTACGGCTTTACGCAATAACACAAGGAGAGTTCCAAAATGATTTCCAAACTTCGTCTGATCCTCGTCACGGCCCTCGTCGGCCTGCTCGCGGCTTGCCACCAGGGCGTCAAGCTCGACGAAAACGCCAATGCCAAGACCGGCGCGGTCAGCACCCAACCGAGCCCGAGCGACGTTCAGCAAGTGAACGTCGATCCGCTCAACGATCCGAACAGCCCGCTCGCCAAGCGCAGCATCTATTTCGATTTCGACAGCTATTCGGTCAAGGACGACTATCAGCAACTGCTGGGTCAACATGCCCAGTACCTGAAGTCGCATCCGCAGCGTCACGTGCTGATCCAGGGCAATACCGACGAACGTGGCACGAGCGAATACAATCTGGCGCTGGGTCAGAAGCGTGCTGAAGCGGTTCGCAAGGCACTGTCGCTGCTCGGCGTTCCCGATTCGCAAATGGAAGCTGTGAGCCTCGGCAAGGAAAAGCCGCAGGCCGACGGTCATGATGAAGCCGCATGGGCGCAGAACCGCCGCGCCGATCTGGTTTACCAATAAACGGAAGGATGCCCAATGCTGTTTCGTATGAGCTGGCTGCGGGCATCCGCAGCCGCCTGCGCGGCTGGCCTGACCCTGGCGGCAGTGCCGGTCCATGCAGGTGTATTCGACGATAACGAAGCCCGCCAGGCGATTCTCGACCTGCGCGCCAAGACTGATCAGCAAACCGGTCAGATCTCGGCGGCGCAGCGCACGATCCTCGACCAGTCCAATCAGTTGGCAACGTTGCAGCAACAGGTTGCCACGCTGCGCGGGCAGAACGAGGACCTCGCCAACCAGGTCGCCACGCTGCAGAAGGCGCAGAAGGATTACTACACCGATCTGAACTCGCGCTTGCAGAAACTCGAACCGCAGCAGGCGACGGTGGATGGCTTGCAAGGGACGGTGCAGCCGGGCGAATCGGACGCGTTCAACGCCGCGCTTCAGCAGTTCAAGAATGGTGACTTCAAGAACGCGACGTCGTCGTTCCGTGACTTTGTGCAGAAGTTTCCGCAGAGTCCGTATCAACCGACCGCACAGTACTGGCTCGGTAACTGCCTGTATGCGCAACGCGACTACAAGGCCTCGACTACGGTGCTGCAAGGCGTCGTGAACAACTATCCGACCCATCCCCGGGCTCCGGAGGCGTTGCTCGCGATTGCCCAGAACCAGATTGAACAGGGCCAGAAAGCCGCGGCACGCAAGACGTTGCAGCAGATCATCGCGCAGTATGCGAACACTGAAGCGGCTCAGACTGCCCAGGGCAAGCTGAGTCAGGTTCGTTGAACCTTGCGGTGTTCTTCGCGTGTGAAGGTTAGCGATTTGTGCGACCGTGGATGAGGGCCACCGTGTGGTCCTCGTTTTCGGGATGTGGCGAGTTTTGTGAGGGCTGCGATCCTGGGTTGACGTAACCCCAAGCAGTTTTTATAATACTCGACTCTTTTGGGTCGTTAGCTCAGTTGGTAGAGCAGCGGACTTTTAATCCGTTGGTCGCAGGTTCGAGTCCCGCACGGCCTACCAAAGGATTCAAGGGCTTAGCTTCGGCTAAGCCCTTTTTCGTTTCTGGTGGCGCCGTTGCCCTCTGTCACGTTTCTCGCATAGCGAAGCGTCGGTGGTTGAGGCATCAACATTACTGTCATTTTTCATATTCATAATCCGTCGCTTTCAATCTCATAAAAGAGACGTGTTATGGCCGGTTTTCGCATCCCTTTTCCAGTTCGCGTTGCCGTACTTTCGAGCGTTGCAGCGCTAGCCGCATGCGGCGGCAGCAATGATCCCTCCACGGCGACGTCGTCGATTCCTCCGCCCCCCCACCGACCCCGCCTTCGTCGATGCCGCGGCGATCCCTGACGTGCCTGCATTCGTCGACAACATTGCAAGCAACCAGAGAGGGGATGCACGATTTGCGACGCTGAGCACGAATGCGGGGGTGCGTGTCGTGTCGAGATTCCTCGACATCTGGCAACCGCTGACCGAGATTGTCGACGCGGGCGCCCCCGCCCCGGCCAACGGCTCCTTTCCGGCTGTCGTGCAGTCGACGTGGACGGGCCTGCCGAACGACGGCACACCGGGCGGAGCGGTTCTGAACAGTGCCGTGCACACGGCCAACATCCAGTTCGTGGTCAATGAGACGACGACCCGCACGCAGGCACAGGCCGATGCAGCCTATTACGACGACCGGCGCGGCAAGGGCTATAGCGTGGCAGACGGCATGGGGCCGCTTACCAGTGCATGGCGCACCGCATCACAGCAGACCACGACTATCACGTCAATTCCGGCCGACGCGACGACCATCCTGTACAACGACACGGGCAACAATGTCGGTGTCGGCACGAGCAGCGGCAACACCAGTTTTGGCCAGGTGGTTGACCTGCTGACTGCGATGGGCAACAACGCGTCCACCGAACCGGCCAAGCGCTTCTACAAATACGCGCGCCCGTATCGCTGGAGCACCAGTGTCGTGGTCGATCCGACGCTCGTGCCAGCAGAGAGCACGGCGCCCGCGACCGATGGTGGCTATATCAGTGGTCACGAGGCCGAAGCCATGCGCGATTCCATGACGATGGCCTACGTGCTGCCGGAGCGGTACCAGGAGATGGCAAGCCGCGGACTCGAACTCGGCGAGAACCGCATTTTTGCCGGTATGCACTCCCCGCTCGATGTCATTAGCGGTCGGATGTTCGCGCTTGCAGCGGCTGCCGCGAATCTCTCCGACCCGAACAATGCCACGCTCAAGAGCGCGGCATTTGCCCAGGCGCACGCGGGCCTGATGCAACTGACGAACACGACTCCGGCGACGTTCGCCGCTTTCGCCCACTCAGGCACGGCGGCAACGGACCGCTTCGCCGACTACGCGACGAACAAGGCGGACTTCATTCGCCGCATGACGTTCGGCTTTGCCCCGATCGAGTCAACCGATGCGCCTCCCGTCGTGCCGAAGGGCGCGGAGGTATTGCTGGAGACGCGCTTCCCGTATCTGAATGCTAATCAGCGCCGCGTTGTCCTGAAGACCACCGAGCTTCCTTCCGGATATCCGGTGATGGACGATGCGGAAGGGTGGGGTCGCCTGAACATGTTTGCGGCTGCAGACGGATACGGCGCGTTCTACGGCAAGGTCACCGTTTCGATGGATGCGTCCCAGGGCAGCTTCAGCGCCTCGGATTTGTGGCGCAACGACATTTCCGGCACGGGCAAGTTGACGCTGCAGGGCAGCGGCACCTTGAAGCTCGCCGGAAACAATACCTGGTCGGGTGGCGCTCAAGTGAGCGGCGGCGTGCTTGAAGCGGATTCCCCGAAGGCGTTCGGCGCAGGCGATGTGTATGTGGGGGCAGGCGGGGTCATCATTGCCGCGTCGTCGCCCGTGACCATCGTCGGCAAGTACACGCAACTCGCCGGTACGACGCTTGAACTCGACATCGACGGTACCGGCGCTGGCCAGCTGCGCGTGGGTGACCAGCTGACCATTGCCGGCGGCACGCTGCATGTGAAATTCGTAAACGGCTACGCTCCCAAGGTCGGCGACACCATCGACCTCATCGACGGCAACGGCGTGATGAAGCAGTTCACGACGATCACGGTCGATGGCCACAAAGCGACGCCTGCCTATATGCCCACTGGCGTGTCCGTGCACATTGACTCGTAATGTTGCGCCCCGGGAGGCGACTCGTCGTCCGGGTCCACGGCTGACTGCCATCGGGGCTTTTCACGCCGGGCCGGATGACGATGCGCTTCGACGGGGCGGTTAACCTCGATTCACCCGGACTTTCAATCCGTTGATCGCAGGGTTCGAGTCCGGCACGGCCTACCCAAGACACATCTTCCCGCATGGGAAGAAAGATCAAGCACTTGCGAGCAATCGCCGGTGCTTTTTTTTCGCCGGGCCCTCCACGCCCTCAACCAGCGTTGATTTCGTTCGCAAGCGGCTTGCCCGATTCGAAGTCCGTCACGCTTTGCAGAGTCGTCTCGCAGATGGTGGTCACGGCCTCGCGTGTGAGAAATGCCTGGTGCCCGGTCAGGATCACGTTTGGGAACGTGACGAGCCGCTGCAGCATATCGTCGGTGATGATGGTGCCGGACAGGTCACGGAAGAATACGCCCGCCTCCTGCTCATACACGTCGATCGCGAGGCCGCCCAACTGGCCGCTCCTGAGCGCGTTGATGACCGCTTCCGTGTCGATGAGCCCGCCGCGGCTCGTGTTGATCAGCAACGCCCCCCGCTTGGCGCGCGATAGCGCGTCGGCATCGATGATGTGATAGGTGTCGGGCGTGAGCGGACAATGCAGCGAGATGACGTCGGCGCTCACGCTGATCTCTCCCGGCATCGCATAGCGCGCGCCCATCGCTTCGAATTGCGGCGAAGGAAACGTGTCGTAGCCGATCACGTCGCAGCCGAATCCCAGCATGATCTTGCCAAAGACCCGTCCGATCTTGCCCGTGCCGATCACGGCAACCGTCTTTCCGCACAGGTCGAAGCCCATCAGGCCGTCGAGCGAAAAATTGAAGTCCCGCGTGCGGTTGTAGGCCCGGTGGATCTTGCGGTTGATTGCCATCAGCAAAGCGACCGCATGCTCGGCGACCGAATTGGGCGAGTAGTCGACCACCCGTACCACCTTGATGCCGAGATCGCGCGCAGCATTCAGGTCCACGTTGTTGAACCCCGTGCAGCGCAGCGCGACAAGCTTCGTGCCGCCGTGCCCGAGCGCTTCGAGAACCGCCGCATCCGCATTGTCGTTGACGAAGATGCACACGGCGCCGTGGCCCGCCGCAAGGCCGACGGTTTCGCCATCGAGCGGGACCTCGAAGTACTTGAGGCGATGGCCGTGGGCCGCATTCGCGGCATCGAGATAGTCGCGATCGTAGGGCTTCGCGCTGAAGACGGCGATTTCCATCGTGTGCCTCCGAAGCAGGCCGGGGTTCAGGAATCCGATGTATGCGTGCCGTGCTATCCGCTGGCCAAGACGGCGGCGATCTGCACGAACAGGATCTTCACGACGGTCATCGAAGGGAAGATCATTGCATAGCCGAGATCCGGGAGATCGGTCGGTGCGACGCGATTGGCAAAGGCCAGGATTGCCGGATTGCCCGTCGCTCCGCTGATCACGCCCACCGTCATGTCGAATGGCAGCCTGAAGACCCACAGGCACAAGATCGTCGTGACGAGGAGCAGCGCGAGCGCAATCGCCACGCCGTAGACCAGGAAAGACACGCCCGCCACGCCGATGGTGGCGAAGAACTTCGGCCCCGAGGCAATGCCCACCTGGGCGAGGAAGATGGTCAAGCCGAAATTGCGCAGGACCAGATTCGCTGTAAGCGGCATCGTCCAGGCGAACGGTCCGACGCGGCGCACCCGGCCGAGGACGAGGGCGACGAGCAGCAGCGCGGCTAGCCCGAGGGTGAGCTTGCCGACGCCGGGAATGGGCAGCGGAACCGCGCCGGCCAGAAGCCCGAGGGCCGCGCCGACACCGATCGAGATGAAACTCAGTTCGGCAGTTCCCTTGATGGAGTCGCCGAAAAGCGCGCGTAGCGACTTCATGTTGGCGCGGTTCGCGAGCAAGCCGACGCGGTCGCCGAATTCGAGGATGAGGTCCTGTTTCGGCATCAGGTCGGCGTCGCCCCGGCGCACATGCGCGATCGTACAGGCGACGCCCTCCGGGAAGCGGATGTCGCGCAGCATGTGCCCGACCACGAGCCGGCTCGAAGCGAACACCCGAGCATAGTCGAGATCCTCGCGGTGACTCGTGATGCGGCCCGGCTGCAACTCTCCGAAAAGCGACGTGGCTTCGCGCAACACGGCCGGGTCCGTGGCGGTCGCGAGCAGGACGTCGTCGGCCTGCAGGATCAGATCGTCCGTAAGCGTGCGGTTGTGGTGCTCGCGGCGCACGGCGGCAATCGCGAGCCCGGCCGGCATGCGCGCCACCAGGTCGGAGAATCGCGCGCCGATGAACGCCGGGTTTCTCAACGCGATCTCGGCCGTTTCGATGAGCTTGGGCGGTGGCCGCTCGATGTGCGGTTTCAGCACCACGCTAAGGACATACAGGAAAAGGATCGGCCCGGCCACGCCGAACGGATAGGCGACGCTGTAGCCCACCGTGGCGCCGTCGCCTTTCATGGCGGCCATCGCGGCCTGCAGGCTTGCCGTGCTGGTGCCGGACCCGGCGAACATGCCGAGCGATTCGTCGAGCTTGACGCCGAAGAGCGGCACGAGCGCGACCGACACAAAGCCGGCGACAATGACTCCGAACGCGGCGGCAATGTTGGCCTTGAGGCCGTTGGCGCTCGTCAGGCCCTTGAAGAACTGGTCGCCGTACTGGATGCCGATGTTGTAGAGAAAGAGGAGCAGCCCTAGCGTGCCGAGCAGGGCCGGCGGCGCGGACTTGGGCGCGAAGCCGCCGATCGCCAGTCCGACGAAGAGCACCGCGCCCGAGCCGAGGGACACCCCCTTGATGCTCATCTCGCCGACGACATAGCCCAGGGCGACCGTCACAAAGAGCGTGAGCAGCGGCTGGGTTTCGAGCAACGTCCTCACTGCATCCATGACAGTACCTCTCGATGAGCAGGAATGGACGCAACAGCGGTGAGCGCGGACTGATCCACGCCGGGCTCGCATGCGAAACGGCTGTGCATCACGTCTCTCCCGCAATCGTGCGACGGGACTCGTCGCATTCAACGCACGTCCGTTCTCTTCGACCACCACTTCCTCTTGTTACAGCTGTTCACCAGATGCCGTGTGCCTGCCCCTGACACGCCCGGCTTCGCGCCATTGCCCGGTGCGCCTCGAAGCAGCTACCGGATCGTATAACCGCGCCCTTCCATGCATGCCCCGTAGGCTCGGTAGTACGTGTCGATGGCGCCCTGAGTCTGAGCCTGTGCGTTGGCGTCCTGCGCGCGCCGGTTCTGCCGGGCGCGGTGGCCGCCGACCATCGTGCCCGTGACCGCGCCAATGGCTGCGCCCTTGCCGGCGTCCCCGGCGATTGCTCCGATCACGGCACCGCCCGCGGCTCCCCGCGCGGCGCCTCCCACCCGTTCTCCGCCGCCCACCGCCGGCCCTGTGGAAGGGGGCGGAGCCGCCGAAGCCACGGCGGCGGGGTCAATGCCCGTGCTGCTTTTCGCCCAGCTGTAGCACTCCCCATCGTCCCTTTGCTGTTGCTGCGCGCTTTGGCCTTTGGCCGGATAGGCGATGGGCTTGCCTTGCGCGAGCGAGTCGAGCGCCAGCGCCATCAGCACGAGGGCGCAAATCGTACGCTTCCTGATTACATTCATGGCAACTCCTTGTTCAAAATCATGGGCTCGCCTATCGTCAGCGTTGCCCAACGGTTACGGGCGGCCCTCACGTGCTTGCCTCGCGCAAGCCAGCTCAGGATGCCCATGTCGCTCTCCTGCCGCCGTTCACTCTTCGTGCGGCGACACCACGTTGACGCTAGGCCGTGATCAACACAGCTTCGACGCGCTTTCGATTCAGACGATCGTCGCCCGCGTGTGGCGCGCGATCATGAGTTCTTCGTCGGTCGGGATCACCCAGGCCGATACCTTGCTCGATGCCGTGCTGATGCACGGCCCGTCCCGCAGGTTCGCTTCCGTATCCAGCTCGATGCCGAGCCACGCCGCGCCTTTGCACACGCGTTCGCGAATCGCCGGTGCGTGCTCGCCGATGCCGGCGGTGAACACGAGCGCATCGATGCCGCCGAGCCCCGCCGCGAGCGAGCCAAGCTCCCGTCCGATCCGGTAGACGAAAAGCTCCACCGCGAAGCGGGCGCGCGGATCGGCGCTCGCGAGCAACTCGCGCATGTCGCTCGACAGGGCCGATACGCCGAGCAGGCCCGACTCCTTGTAGAGCAGATTCTCGATCGCGCGCGCATCCATACCCAGCTGATCCATCAGATAGAGAATCACGCCGGGATCGAGGCTGCCGCAGCGCGTGCCCATCGGCAGGCCGTCGACCGCGGTGAACCCCATCGTGCTCGCGACGCTCTTGCCCGCCTCGATCGCGCACATGCTCGCGCCGTTGCCGAGATGCGCAACGACCGCCCGCCCCTGTGCGACGCCGGGCGCGAAGCGGGGCAGCACGCTCGCGATATATTCGTAGGACAAGCCATGAAAGCCGTAGCGCCGCACGCCGTGCGAGGTGATCTTCTCCGGCAGCGCGAAGGCTTGCGCCACTTCCGGCTGCGCCCGGTGAAACGCCGTATCGAAGCACATGATCTGCGGCAACTCCGGACGGCGCCTGGCGACGATGCGCACGGGCGCCAGATTGTGCGGCTGATGCAAGGGCGCGAGCGGAACGAGTTCGTCGAGCTTCGCGAGCACCCCGGACGTCGCGAGCACAGGCCCGGTGAACGCCTCGCCGCCATGAACGACTCGATGCCCGACGGCAACCAGCTCATAGCCTTCGTGATGACCGCGCAAAAAATCCCCGATGCATTCGATCGCGCCTTCATGCCCGATCGCATTTCCCTTCTCCCAGGTCCGCTCGCCGATGCACTCGCCAGTGCCGTCGAACGCGGCGAACGCGGGGGCAGTGTGCAGTCCCTCCGCCTGCCCTCGCATGACGAGCTCGGGCGCGGCGCCCTTCGCCGCGAACACGCGGAACTTGATGCTCGACGATCCCGCGTTGAGTACCAGAATGACGTCTGCCATGGCTTCACCCCAGCGCCTTGCCGCTCTCACGGCGCGCCTTCGCGACGAGCGCCGCCACGGCGCAGGACGCGAGCCGCGTCATCAGCGAGTCGGCGCGGCTCGTCAGGATGATCGGCACGCGCGCGCCCAGGACGATGCCGGCGGCATCCGCGCCGGCGAGGAACGACAGGCTCTTCGCCAGCATGTTCCCGGCTTCCAGGTCGGGCACGAGCAGCACGTTTGCACGTCCCGCGACCGGCGAATCGATTTGCTTGATCCTCGCCGCTTCGAGATCGATGGCGTTGTCGAGCGCAAGCGGCCCGTCGACCAGCGCGCCGGTCACCTGACGACGGTCCACCATCTTGCAGAGCGCGGCGGCTTCCACGGTGGAGGGCACCTTCGGATTGACCGTCTCCATCGCCGAGAGAATCGCGACGCGCACCTCCGGGAAGTTCAGCGCGTGTCCGAGATCGATCGCGTTCTGCAGGATGTCGGCTTTCTCCTCGAGCGTCGGCGCGATGTTGACGGCGGCATCGGTGATGATGAGGGCACTCTCGTATCCTGGGACGTCCATCACGAAGCAGTGGCTGACGCGCCTCGCCGTGCGCAGCCCTGATTCGCGACGCACGACTGCGCCCATCAGCTCGTCGGTATGCAGACTGCCTTTCATCAGCGCCTCCGCCTTGCCCTCCCGGACAAGCTGGACGGCAGCGGCTGCCGCCGCCTGGCTATAGGGTGTATCGACGATCGGATAATCCGCGAGGTCGATTGCGTACTGAGCCGCCACCGCTTCGATGCGCGCGCGTGGCCCGACGAGGATCGGCGCGATCAGTCCATTCTGCGCTGCCTGGATCGCGCCCTCGAGCGAGCTTTGGTCGCACGGATGCACGATCGCGGTAGGCACGGGATCGAGCGACCTGCAAAACTCGATGAGCTTCTGGTACTTCGCGTGTTCACGTTCCACGGCGGTGTTCCTCGGATCGGTGACACGGCGTGACAGCAACCGCGATCAGCGCGCGAGCGCCTCAGTGTGCTGATCGCGTGTCGCCTTGCCGGGCAACGCTTGCTGGGGCGCGTGATGTTGTCGCCCATCGAGGCGAACAGGACGATCGGCGACTTGATGTTGCGCAGCTCGAAGCCCTTGCCCGCAAGGTCCTTCATGTCACCGAAGCAAAGCTTGTTGCCCACGAAGAGGTTGCGCGTGATCCACTCGATCTCCTCGCGGTTCATCGGAAGACTGAAATTCGGGCTTCACGCGCAAACCCCACTGGGTCAGCCTCGATGCGCGATTGGCAGCACTCCCGCGTGCGACGAGTCATGTTGAGCTTTTGGATGACCGCATCGTCAGTTCTATACCATTCGACCGGGGCATTCAAGCGGGCTTGCCGGGGCGATTTTCGGAAATATCCGGGAAGGCGTGTCGTTTGTGCAGGAAGCTGCGCTACGAAGGCCAAGGTAGTGCGACGGATGGGACGAACACACCATCCCGATAGGTGACGATTGTTTGATCCGCCGCACAACGTTAGCGTCCCATCGAGTTTTCAACGCGGGCTTTGCACTTCTCGCCTTCCCTCAGCTGCTTGATCACCCACGCGCCTTTGGTCTTGCAGGCCATCGTCATCGCGCACACGCCGGCCGCGAGCAATGTGCCTGCGCTGCAGCAGCAGCCATGCCGCCGGAATCACGAACATCGACAACAGCGGTGCCGTCACCATGCCGCCGACCATCGGCGCGGCGATGCGCTGCATGACTTCGGAACCGGCGCCGTGACCCAGCATGATGGGGATGAGGCCCGCGAGCACGACCGCGACCGTCATTGTCTTGGGTCTGACGCGCAGGACAGCGCCTTCGCGGATGGCGTCCACGAGCATCGCCTCGGTCAATGGCTCACCTTCCTCGAGCCGACGCTTGAGCGCATCCTTCAGATAGAGCAGCATCACGACGCCAAATTCGGCTGCCACACCCGACAATGCGATGAAGCCCACCGCAGTCGCGACGGATACCGCGTGTCCGAGTATCCAGATCAGCCAGAAGCCGCCGACCAGCGCGAAGGGCACTGTCGTCATCAGCAGCAGCGCATCGGCTGCGGAGTTGAACGTCAGGAAGAGCAGAACGAAGATCACGACGAGCGTCACCGGAATCACCATCCGCAGCTTGGCGGCCGCGCGCTCGAGATACTCGAACTGGCCCGACCACGCGATCGAATAACCGGACGGCAGCACGACCTCCCGTGCAACCGCCGCCTGCATCGCCTTCACGGCCGATTGCAGATCCGTGTCGCGAATGTCGACATAGACATAGCCCGACAATCGCGCGTTCTCACTACGGATCATGGGTGGACCATCGGAGATCTTGAGCGAGGCGACGTCGCCCAGGGTGATCTGCGCGCCCCGGTCGGTGACGATAGGCAACTGGCGCAGCTTCTCGACCGAGTCTCGGGTCTCCCGCGGATAGCGGATATTGATGGGGAAACGCTCACGACCCGCGATCACCTCGCCCACCTTGTCGCCACCGACCGCTGATGAGACAACCGACTGGATGTCGGTCACGGACAGACCGTAACGGGCCGCGGCCAACCGGTCGATATCGACGTCGATGTAGTGACCGCCGTTCAGGCGTTCGGCGAGTGCCGACGTGACGCCTGGAACGTTCTTCAACACGGACTCGACCTGCGTGGCGAGCTTGTCGATCTGCCCGAGGTTGGCGCCGGATATCTTCACACCCACGGGCGTCTTGATGCCGGTCGACAGCATATCGAGCCGATTGCGAATCGGTGGCACCCAGACATTCGACAAGCCGGGGATTTTGACTCGCGCGTCGAGCTCTTCGATCAGCTTCTCGGGCGTCATCCCCGGGCGCCATTCACTGCGAGGCTTGAACTGAATGGTGGTCTCGAACATCTCGAACGGTGCGGGGTCGGTCGCGGTGTCGGCACGGCCCGATTTGCCGAACACGGTTTGCACCTCCGGAACAGTCCTGATGAGACGATCCGTCTGCTGCAACAGCTCGGCGGCCTTGTCTGCCGAGATGCCGGGTAGCGCGGTCGGCATATAGAGCAGATCTCCTTCGTCGAGCGGCGGCATGAATTCCCCCCCGAGCCGTGACACGGGAACCAGCGTGAGGGCAAGCGCGACGACAGCCAGTCCGATTGCCACCCACGGCTGGCGTAACGTCGCTTCGAGCAAAGGACGGTACAAGCGGATCAGCACGCGATTGAGCGGATTGGCATGCTCATGTGGAATCCGGCCCCGGATCAGATAACCCATCAACACCGGCACGAGTGTCACCGACAGACCCGCGGCCGCAGCAATCGTGTAGGTCTTCGTGAATGCCAGTGGGGCAAACAGCTTCCCTTCCTGGCCTTCGAGCGAGAACACGGGAATGAACGACAACGTGATGATCAGGAGCGAAAAAAACAGGGCTGGCCCGACCTCGGCCGCGGACTGTGCAACCAGTTCCCATCGCTGGGCATTCGTGATTGGACTATCGGGGTGCTTGTGGTCGTACGCTTCGAGGTGCTTGTGAGCGTTCTCGATCATCACGATAGCTGCGTCGATCATCGCGCCGATGGCGATCGCGATACCACCCAACGACATCAGGTTCGCGTTGACGCCCTGATAGCGCATCACGATGAACGCAGCCAGCACGCCGAGTGGCAGCGACAGGATGGCGACGAACGCGCTACGCAGATGGAACAGGAACAGCGCACAGACGAGGCCGACGATGATGAACTCTTCAAGGAGCTTGTCCTTGAGGTTGTCGACTGCACGCTCGATGAGCTGCGAGCGATCGTAGGTCGTCACGACTTCGACCCCCGGCGGGAGCGACTTCTTCAGCTCGGCTAGCTTCGCCTTGACAGCGTCGATGGTGGTCAGCGCATTCTTTCCTGAACGCATGACGACGACGCCCCCCGCCACTTCACCCTCGCCGTTCAACTCGGCGATGCCACGCCGCATTTCCGGGCCGATCTGGATACGCGCGACGTCGCCGAGCAACACGGGGGTCCCGGTGTCGTTCGTGCGCAGTACGATGTTGCGGAAATCGTCGAGCGAATGCAGATACCCCGACGATCTGACCATGTACTCGGACTCGGCGAGTTCGACGACTGAACCGCCCGATTCCTGATTGGCCTTGCCGATGGCGTCGGCGACGGTAGCCTGCGTGATGCCGTAAGCCCGCAGTTTGTCCGGGTCGAGTACGACCTGATACTGCTGCACCATGCCGCCGATACCGGCGACTTCCGAAACGTCCGGTACTGCTTTGAGCTCGAACTTCAGAAACCAGTCGTTCAGGGCCCGGAGCTGCCCGAGGTCGTGTTTGCCTGTGCGATCGACCAGTGCGTATTCGTAGACCCAGCCGACACCCGTCGCGTCGGGGCCGAGCGAGACAGTCGCGCCGGCGGGCAGACGACTTTGCACCTGGTTCAGGTATTCGAGCACGCGCGATCGAGCCCAGTACGGGTCTGTCCTGTCATCGAAGAGAACGTAGACGAACGCATCCCCGAACGACGAATACGCGCGAATCGTCGTTGCACCCGGAACGCCGAGCAAGGTCGTCGTGAGCGGGTACGTCACCTGGTCTTCGACGACTTGCGGTGCCTTGCCGGGATACGAGGCCTTGATGATGACCTGCGTGTCCGACAGGTCCGGCAGCGCGTCGAGTGGCGTCTGGATCAGCGAATGAAAGCCCCACGCGGCGATGAGCACGGTCGCCAGCAGCACGAGGAACCGGTTGTGGATCGACCATCTAATGAGGCGGGCAATCATTTCGCGCTTCCTTCGAGTTTCGGTAACACGGATTTCAAGCTTGCTTCGGAGTCGATCAGGAACTGGCCCGATGCAACGACCTGCTGTCCTTCGGTCAGGCCGCTCACCACTTCAGTGTCGTCCCCCCTGTCGTTGGCGACGGTGATCTGGACCGGCTGCAGTCCACCGTCGCTATTCCTGACGATGACGATCGAGCGCTTGCCGGTCGTGATGACGGCTTCGGACGGCACCAGCAGGCGCGACACCGGCTTGGACCCACTGACACGCACACGCATCAGCATCCCCGGCGTGAGCTTCAACGCGGAATTGTCGATTTCGAGGCGGGCCTGCAGCGTGCGGGTACCCGTACTGATGCCCGGCAGGATTTCGCGAATGTGTCCACTGAAGTGCTGCGACGCATCGCCTGCGAAGGTCGCGTCGACTGTCATGCCGGGCCGCACCTGCAACGCGAGCGACTCTGGGATTTCCACGATCAGCCAGAGCTTCGAGAGGCCCCCGACCTTCGCAAGCGTCTGCCCCGGCGACACCATCGCGCCATCGCGCACGTTGAGTTCCGTCACGACCCCGGCCTCCCGGGCGAACAGCGTCAAGTGCGTCTGCACCTTACCGGTCCGGTCGAGACTCGCGATCAGTCCATCGGGAATCGACAGGGCCCGCATGCGTACGCGCGATGCGGCGAGCAGGCCGTCATCCATGCCACCCCGCTTGAGCGCCAGATATTCCTCCTGGGGTGCAAGCCAGTCCGGTACGAACAGCGAGGCGATCGGGGCACCCCGGGCGATGCGTTGCATCGGCGCATTCGCGTAGAGACGATCGATGTAGCCGGTCACCCGCGACTGGACGACATCGGCCATCGACTCGTCGAATTGCGTGGTGCCAATGGCGTCGAAACCTTCGGCCGTGTCTTGCCTGCGCACCGTCGCATATCGGATGCCAAGATTTTGTTGGAGGCTGGAGTCGACCTTGATGCCACTCGCGCCGCCTTCGTCGGCGAAGACGGGCTCGAGCTGCATATCCATGAAAGGCGACTTGCCGGGCTTGTCAAAGTGTTGGTTCGGCACCATCGGATCGTGCCAATAGAGGACCTTGCGGCCGGTCTTCGCGTCGACCCGGTTTTCAGACGCGGCCGTGGCCGTCGTCTCGGAAGCGTCCGCCCCACTCGCCTCGGGAGCGTCGGCCATGGGATGACGGGTGCCGGCCATATAGGTGGCGCCGAGCAGCACGGCAGCGGCAAACACCGCGGCAACGGCGCGCACGAGCAGTTTCTGGTTCATGTTTCTCTCCTTACCGACTGGCAGACAGCGTGGGCGGTACAACCTGGTATTCCAGTTGCGCCCAGGTCAGCGATACGTCTCGTTGAAGACTGAGTACCTTGAGCTCGGCGTCGAGTTGGGCACGCTTGGCTGCAAAGGTGTCGGCCAGAGAACCGGTTGCTGCCTGGTAGGCAGCGGTCGCGAGACCTACACGCTGGTCCGCCGCGGGGAGCAACGTCTGTTGCAGGTTGGCGATGCGCTCACGCCCGCTCGCGAGCGTGGCCGACAATGCCTCGATATCGGCCTCGACCTGCCGTTGCGTGTCTTCGTAAATCAGGCGCGCCTTGGTGGCGAGTTCGGCCTTCTCCGAAACATCGCGGTCTTCGAGATTCTTCCGGTTGATCGGCAGCGGAATGCTGACCCCGACCGACACGAAGCTCGAATGGTTGCCGCCTTGCAGATACGAGAGGTTCCAGCTCCAGTTCGAGCTGCGGTCGCTGCTTGCGACCGCGGTGTCGGCATCCGCGACGCGGACGTCGGCCGAGGCGGCGACGAGTACCGGCTGGACCATGCGGAGCTGGTCGGGCGCAAGCGAGGCGACGACGGATTCCGGTGTGGGAGGATCGCCCGCGACGTCGGTCGCGGTGCTGGCCGTCCAGCGCGAGAGGCCGATGAGTGCGGTCTGGAAGACCTGACGGGCCTTCAGCAGGTCGTCCTGCGTTTGCGCGAGCATGAGCTGCGCCTGGGCAACGTCGGATGCCGTCGCCCGGGCACCGCGATAGGACGCCTGCGTCGCCGTCAGCTCATGCCTCATGTGGTCCACCAGCGACACCTGCAACGACACCGCCTGCTTGGCATAGGCCGCGTTCAGCCATGCCATCGCGGTCTGTTGCCGGACGTTGGCGACTTCTTCGAGATAGCTCGAGCGTTCGCGATCGACCCTTTGATTGGCCAGATCCGAGCGAAGCTGGCGCTTGTCGGACGAGACCCATTCCTGCCCGATGCCGACGCGGCGCATCGTGAGGATGTTCTGGCCGATCGTGAAACTCTGGGGTCCGTTGATGGGCAGGTTGTCGATGCCTGCGGCGAGCGTCGGGTTGGGGAGTTGCCCGGCCCGGATGGCGGCTTCGGAACGGGCGCTTACGGATGCCTGGGCGGCCTGGATCGCCGTGTTGTGGTCCGCCGCCGACTGCAGCGCGCCATCCAGCGTGACAACAATTTGCTGTGCGTGCGCCGCGCCGTGGGCCAACACGAGCGCGACGAAAAGGACACGAGAGCGTACCCGGCCACACCGGAGCACCGGCGTGGCAATGATGGAAAGCATAATCTAACCCCGAGTGGTCGAGTCCTGTATGGACGTGCGAAGGTCATACGGACTCGCGTCCTGAAACAGGACGACATCGCCGCGCGGACGCGGCGAACCGGATCAACAACGGTGTTAGAGAGTGCGCGGGGGTCGCCAGAGTCCATCCGGCGCGCGGATGGAGAGCGACTCTGCGTAGTGGAAGCGGATGGGGGAGAACGATCCGGCGGGGCGGGCGACCGACGGCGTCGATACGGGGTGGTAGAGGCTGCCCATCTGACACTGGGCGGTGACCTTGCACAGCGATATCTTCGACTTGCCTTCCGAGTTCGGCAGGGACGTCATGGACTCGCAGCCAGCCATGTCAGTCGATGCAGAGACGACGTCGTCCATCACCGTCGCATGCATCGGACATTGTCCCGTCACGCCGCTGGCTGCCAACCCGCTCAGGGGCAGCATCGCACACAGCAACAAGACGAGGAATGTCCGCAACGTTTTCATTGTGGAAAGTATAGCGCGGCGATTTTCTGCCGCGCATACATCGGGCGCCGAGCATCGTATTCGGCATTGCCGTCGGATCAGATCAAAATCAGGCGGGCCCTGTCAGAAGTTTTGCTTCGCGCGGTCGCGTAGCAACTTGCTGTGCCGGATCCCGTAGGCAAAGTAGATCACCACACCGATCACCATCCAGACCCCCAGCCGGATCCATGTGTCGGCAGGCAGACCTGCCATCAGAAAAATCGCGGCCAGCGCCCCGAGCGGTCCGACGACAAAGACTGCGGGAGTCCTGAACGGACGATGCAGACCGGGCTGGGTAATTCGCAATACGACGACACCCACGCTGACGACCGCGAAGGCAAACAGCGTCCCGATGCTGACCAGTTCGCCGACCAGACCAATCGGCAGCAAACCGGCAAGCAGCATGACAATCGTGCCGGTGACGATCGTCGTGATGTACGGCGTGCGAAAACGCGGATGGATCTTTGCGGCGAATGGCGGCAGCAGGCCGTCCTTCGACATCGTGTAGAAAATTCGCGGCTGGCTCAGCAACAACACGAGGATCACGGAAGTCAGCCCGAAAATCGCGCCGAGCTTGACGATCGACGACAGCCACGGCATGCCGATCATATCGACACCGACCGCGATCGGATCCGAAACATTCAACTTGTCGTAGGGAACGATACCGGTCAGGACATACGAAACCAGCACATAAAGCACCGTGCAGATGATGAGCGAACCCAACAGGCCGATCGGCACATTGCGCTTCGGGTTGACGGTTTCCTGCGCGACGGTCGAGACCGAATCGAAACCGACATAGGCGAAGAACACGACTGCCGCACCGCGCACCACACCGCTCCAGCCGAACACCCCGTCCTCGCCTTGAGACGGCGGGACAAAGGCCCCTTGCGGATTGCCGCTCGTCACCCAGTTTGCCCCGTCGACGTAGGAGAAGCCCGCGGCGACGAACGCGATAACGATCACGACCTTGATGACCACCATGACGCTGTTCACGCGAGCCGACTCCCGGATGCCGATCACGAGCAGGATCGTGATGACCGCGACGATCAGCATCGCCGGGATATTGAGGATCGCGCCCGTCTGAGTCCAGCGCGAGACGGTGTCGAAGGCGAACGGCGCCGTCGACAGAGCGTTCGGCACTTCGATGCCGAAGCCATGCAGAAAGCTCACCACATAGCCCGACCACCCGATCGCCACGGAGGTCGCCCCCAGGCAATACTCGAGGATCAGGTCCCAGCCGATCAGCCAGGCGATGAATTCGCCCATGGTCGCGTAGGCGTAGGTATAGGCGCTACCGGACACAGGGACGGTCGAAGCCATTTCCGCATAGCAGAGCCCCGCGAATGCACAGACGATCGCGCCCAGCACGAACGAAAGAACGACTGCGGGGCCGGCATTCGCTGCCGCCGCATGGCCTGTGAGAACAAAAATCCCCGCCCCGATGATGCAACCTATTCCGAGGAGAGTGAGATCCATGCCGGACAGAGAACGCTTCAGCGTGCGCAGCGTCTCAGCACTCCCCTGCTTGTGGTCTGCTTCGGCTTCCGCCTGCAGTGCAGCAATGGTTTTTCTTGCAAACAGTGTCATTGTTTTTGTCTCGATTTTTTGATCTCGATCATGGAGATGAAGAGGCCGCCGGGAGCACCCGGCGGCAAGGCAAGGAGCATGGCCGCAATAGGGCGGCCATGCCGCGAGACCCGTTCGGGCAGCGTTTACTGGATACAGCAGGCGGAACAGGAACTCCAGGTACGGGAGGGCATGCCTCCGAGCGACTATTCCGATCCTCGCTCAGGCTTTGCCTCACAGGCCCCTGCTTCAGGACAACCGTAGAAAATGCAAAAACGAACGCGCGAGGGGGCTTCCATTCTCGAAAAGGCCTGGCTATAATCTCGCTTCTTCGCCGTGCCGGAATAGCTCAGACGGTAGAGCAGCGCATTCGTAATGCGAAGGTCGGGGGTTCGATTCCTCTTTCCGGCACCAAACAGAATCAAGCACTTAGCCCGACTCACAAGGTCGGGCTTTTTGTTTTCTGGGTTCCGTGTAACCGTTATGTAACCGGATTCGGTCAACGCGAGCCCAAAGCCCCCTACCCGGCAACGAACGCGCTCGCGAGATATAGCGCGCTTCAGACGATCTTCGGCCCGGAGGTCGCGTTTTCTCGATCGCCACGATGCTTACGCCCTGCCCCGGCCTTGTACCGCTTGCCGAAATTCTGAGCCGCTGGCAACTTGTCGAGCGCCGGACCCGGCTCCAGGTCCTGCGTGCCTTCGCCGGCGGGTCCGGCGATCTGCAGGAACGTGTTGCTCTTGAGTGCCCCCGCGCCAAAGAGCTGCGTCCGCATAGCGAGCGAGCGCATCTGTTTGACGAGCATCGCACCTTGCTCATCCAGACCGCCAAAGAAGATCACGTCAACGTTCTTGCTCTTTAATGTGGTCAAGATCGAGCGAAAATCCACGGCTTTGTCGTTCGTGAACTCACGGTCGACGATGTTGCCATTTGCTTCCTTTACGCCTTTCTCGAAGGCGTCGGCAAGACCCTGCCCGAACGCCGTGCGATCGTCGATTATCCCGACCCGCTTCGCCTTGATTTGCTCGACCACGATGAGGCGCGGCTCGCACAGATCTAATCCCATCTTGTGTACGGTCGCCTTGCGTCCGTCCGCGAGTTTGCTGCTTGCCCATTCACGCTGGATCGCGTAGCCGTCCGCGACCGTGCGCCACCAGAGGACTCGCACGGTCGCGAACGTCGACTCGATCGCATTCGTGGTCCACAAATGCTGTCAGTGCTCGGCCGGGACGTCGTAAAGTCGAACACTGTGACACCGTGACGTGTGATCCAGGCGTTCCGCGGCCTCCCGGCACCTTGAACTGACTGGGCCGGATCCGCAAATCAACCAGGCGGTAAGACTCGGTAAGGCAAAAACAGGCGTTCGGGCCGGATTTGCAGGCCTGACTGACGGGCAGCAGTTTTAGAATGCCCGCATGAAACCTCACGTTCTTGTCGTCGACGACGATCCCGTGGTGCGTGATCTGTTGCGCCGCCTCCTGCAAACTCACGGGATGGATGTCTCGGTACTGCACGACGGCTCCGGCCTGCGCCGGCGCCTGACACTCGAGCGGCCTTCGCTGATCCTGCTCGACATCATGATGCCGAATTGCGACGGTCTGCAGGCCCTCAAGTCCCTGCGCGACGCCGGCGACGACCTACCCGTCATCTTCCTGTCGGGCCGCGTCGGCGTAACGGACCGCGTCGCCGGACTCGAATACGGCGCCGACGACTACCTGACCAAACCCTGCGACTCACGCGAGCTCCTCGCCCGCATCCACGCGGTCCTGCGACGCCGCGGTCGCGTGCCGAGCGCGGCGCCGGAGCAGCGCGAGACCTTCAGTTTCGGCCCCTTCGTGCTGGACTTCACGACGCGCACGCTCGTGCGGAACGGCACGCGCATGGAACTCCGCGAGGGTGAATATGCATTGCTCAAGATCTTCAGCGCTCACCCGCTGACCGTGCTGTCGCGTGCGCGCCTGCACGACTTGCTGCATGGCGACGACTACGCGTTCCGTGACCGGTCGCTCGATGTGTCCGCCTGGCGTCTGCGCCGCGTGATCGAGAGCGATCCGTCCAACCCCCGCTATGTGCAGACCGTGCGAAACAAAGGCTATATTTTCGTGCCGGACGCACGCGAATTCTCGGAGCTCGACGCCGTGCCCGAAGTAGCATGAAGCGCCGGTTCGATACACTGTTCATTCGTCTCGCACTGACGTCGCTGGCGGTCGTCATGCTCGTGCAGACCGGGAGCATGGCGATCGTGATCGTGCAGCGGCCCAAGCACGATATCGACGGCTATGGACGCGGCGTGCTGCTGGTGCTCGAGACCGCTCACATGCATGAGCCCGGCACATCAGGGTCGGGCGTGCTGTGGGCCGGCATACCGCTCCTGGTGACTCCCGGTTTCGACAGACCTCAGGGCATCCGCAGCCAGTTCGGCAACGAATCTACGCGGTTCGCACGCACGTCGGACCCGCGCCTCGTGCCTGGCCGTCCAGCCATGCCCATCATCGATAGTCCGGGCTTTCACGAACGGACGAGCGTCGGCATGCAGGTCGACGCAACGCCTGACAGTGAACTGAATCGTCTTCAGTCGAATGATGATGATGGCGAGATGATGTCGCCCACCGAGCGGGCCACCGAATTCAGGGAAGGCGAAGGCTATGCGTCGGGGACGAGACTGATGCATCGTCCGAAGCGCGTCCGTTATGTCGAAGTCTCGGCATCAGAAGCACGCGCCGTCGGGGGTCCTTCGAACGCATCATTGTATTCAGGCCTCGTG
>NZ_CADIKM010000007.1 GCF_902859895.1 Pararobbsia alpina | reverse complement strand
TGCTGAATGCAGTGAAGCAGCAACGCGAGCAGCATGCCGCCGAGACCGGCGCCGAGACCCGTCAGGAGCGTGACTGCGGTCAATATCGCCAGCGGAGTCCGCTCGCGGCGCGCAAGCTCCGAAGTGATTGTTTTTACTAACATGACGCGTGGACCTGGCTGGCATTGGTGAATACCAGCCATCTTATTTTGCTTCGACAAATGAATCCAATTTCATTTTTAGATGGACTAATGCAGTCGTTGCATATATGGCGCGAGGCCGGAGGCAAGTTGGGTAGGGAGGGTTGCCTCTATCGACTTCGTAGCGTGTGCTGCCGCGGGTTTTGGGCGAACGCCCCCCTGCCGGCGGCACATCAAATAGCGCCTCCACAATGGACAATCCGTCGGGTTCACTTGTGTCGAGAGCGACGCAATCCTGACATGGTCGCCCTCGCGGTCGAACTCCGCTCAAAAACCTCTGAGCGGACACCGACTCACGTTTTGTCGACCGGCGGACCTATCGTCAGCACAGAACTTGGCTGACGGCGATGGGGCTATTTTCCAGCACCGCTCTGGTTGCTCTGACTACCGTCGTCACAGGCATAACTAGCCGGCGCGCTGATAGCCAGCGTCGCGCACGCAAGAACGAACAAGCAAAGGAGCTTCTTCACGGCGACCTCCAAGTCGGGGCATTTGCGGGGAGTACAACCAAGATACGCTTTCAACGGTTTAACATCCAGCCCAAAGCCGTCCTGTATTGCAGGATGGCGCCATCCCAAACGCTAACTCTTTGATGGGCGACGAGAATTGTCAAAGGGGCGGTGCAGGCAAGCGCGGGACGGCGAGAGTAAAGGTGACGGCTTCTGTATCCGTAACCGTCATAGTTGCGTTCCCATGCCGCGCCGCTCTCTGTTCGACAGCACTTCGAGCAATGGTGGGTTCTTTGGCGGGTGGAAACGAAAAACGCGCCAAGAGGCGCGTTTTCATTGATGCTTTGGCGGAGAGACGGGGATTCGAACCCCGGATAGGTTTGACCCTATACACGCTTTCCAGGCGTGCGACTTAAACCGCTCATCCATCTCTCCGTGAACCGCAGAGTATAGCAGCATCCATCGCGATTGCGACAGTCATACGTGAAGCAATTAACAAATTGCGGCGACAAGCTCACCCGAGCCTCCCGCCGCAACGCTCGTTATCTCGATAGAGCCAGCACTCCTGTACCAGCCCCACCCTCCTACTTCGCCTCGCCCAATTGCTCCAGGATCGCCGGATTCTCCAGCGTCGACACATCCTGCGTGATCGTCTCGCCCTTGGCCAGCGAACGCAGCAAGCGCCGCATGATCTTGCCCGAACGCGTCTTCGGCAAGTTCTCGCCAAAGCGGATGTCCTTCGGTTTCGCGATCGGACCGATCTCCTTCGCCACCCAAGCACGAAGTTCATTCGCGATCTTGGTCGCCTCTTCGCCGGTCGGCCGTCCACGCTTGAGCACGACAAACGCACAGATGGCCTCGCCGGTCGTGTCGTCAGGCCGCCCCACCACCGCCGCTTCCGCAACAAGCGGATTCGACACCAGCGCGGACTCGATCTCCATCGTCCCCATCCGGTGACCCGCGACGTTCAACACATCGTCGATACGACCCATGATCGTGAAGTAGCCACGATCGACATCACGCACCGCGCCATCGCCGGCAAGGTAGAGTCGGCCGCCAAGCTCCTCGGGAAAGTAGCTCTTCTTGAACCGTTCAGGATCGTTCCAGATATTGCGAATCATCGACGGCCAAGGACGCTTGATCACGAGTATCCCGCCCTGCCCGTTCACCAGGTCCCCACCCGTTTCGTCCACGACCGCCGCAATGATGCCCGGCAGCGGCAAGGTACACGAACCCGGTACGAGCGGCGTGGCACCCGGTAGCGGGGTAATCACATGGCCACCCGTCTCGGTCTGCCAGAACGTGTCGATGACCGGGCATCGGCCACCACCGACCTCGGCGTGATACCACATCCATGCCTCGGGATTGATCGGCTCGCCGACCGTGCCGAGAATCCGCAGCGACGAAAGATCAAAGCTGCGCGGATGGACTTTCGCATCGGCATCAGAAGCCTTGATCAACGAACGGATCGCGGTCGGCGCGGTGTAGAACACGGTCACCTTGTGCTTCTGGATCATGTCCCAGAAACGGCCCGCGTTCGGATAGGTCGGCACGCCTTCGAACACGATCTGGGTCGCACCCACCGCGGTCGGTCCATAGGCCACGTAGGAATGACCCGTGACCCAGCCGATGTCGGCGGTACACCAGAACACGTCCGATGCCTTGATGTCGAACGACCAGCGCATGGTCAGCGCCGCCCACAGCAGATAGCCGCCCGTGCTGTGTTGTACGCCTTTCGGCTTGCCGGTCGAGCCGGAGGTATAGAGGATGAACAGCGGATGCTCGGCGCTGACCCATTCGGGTTCACAAACGTTCGACTGGCCTTCGACGAGCGTCTTCAGGTCGATGTCGCGCGATTCGTTCCAGCTGACCTTGCCGCCCGTACGGCGATAGACGATCACGTGCTTGACGACGTCGCTTCCTTCGAGCGCAAGCGCCTCGTCGACGATCGATTTGAGCGGAAGCGTCTTGCCGCCGCGAATCTGTTCGTCGGCGGTGATCACGACCATGGCACCGGCATCGACGACCCGCTCATGGAGCGACTTCGAGGAGAACCCGCCGAACACGACCGAATGCGTTGCGCCGATCCGCGCGCACGCCTGCATCGCGACGACGCCTTCGACCGACATCGGCATGTAGATCACGACACGATCTCCAGCCTTCACGCCGAGGCTGCGCAACCCATTGGCGAGCCGGCTCACGCGATCGAGCAATTCACCGTAGCTGACACGCGTCACGGCGCCGTCATCGGCTTCGAAGATGATCGCCGTGCGTTCGCCAAGCCCCGCCTCGATATGGCGGTCGAGGCAATTGTACGTAGCATTGAGCTTGCCATCCTCGAACCATTTGTAGAAAGGGGCATTCGATTCATCGAGCCCCTTCGTGAACGGCGTTTGCCACGTGAGCTGCTCGCGGGCGAGCCGGGACCAGAAACCTTCATAGTCGCGTTCCGCCTCAGCCACGAGTTCGAGGTAGGCATCCATCCCCGAAATGGCGGCGCCGGCAACCACATGCGCTGGCGGCGGAAAAACACGATGCTCTTGCAGAGTCGATTCGATTGCAGACATCCACTGCCCCTTGTTTGAATTGAACGCCGCCCCGCCCTGGGCGTAACGGCCCGCGACCGGATCGGATCCGGTCGCACATCCGGATGGCAACCGCCAGTTGACCTGGCCGCCGCCATTGTCTCCACTAACCTGCAATACCGCCATTCTGCCAAATGGCCAGGCCGGATGCGCATGAGCGGCTCACGCGATCAACGTACTCAGGCAATGCTGGCCGTTTGGTCAGGTAGACCCACGCAGGGGCTCCCCCTACAATCGTATCCGATCTGTGTACTTCGTTTAACCGGGTATTGCCTTGAATCGTCATGTCCTGTTCCTGATCGCAGCCATGCTCCTCGTGGGCAGCAACGTCGGCATCGGCAAGTCGGTCGTCGTCGTCGTGCCGGTCCTGTTGTTCGCGTTGCTGCGCTTCATAGTGGCAGTCGCTGTGCTTTCGCCGCTCTATCGCCCCGCGAAAATGCGGCGGGTGTCGCGCGGCGAATGGATCAACCTGTTCCTGCAGGCGTTCTTCGGCACCTTTCTGTTTACCCTGCTGATGCTCGGCGGGGTGCAGCGCACGAGCGCGGTCGCCGCCGGCGTGATCACGAGCACGATTCCCGCGATCGTCGCGCTGCTCGCCTGGGTGGTCCTGAAGGAGCGGCCCGGCCCGCGCGCCATCGCGGCAATCGTATTTGCGATCGTCGGCGTGATCGTCGTCACGCTCGCGCGGGAATCGGGCGAGACGGGCAGCGGATCATTCATCGGCAACCTCATGGTACTCGGCGCGGTCTTCTGCGAGTCAACCTATGTCATTCTGTCCCGAAGGCTCACGCAGACGCTGTCTCCGATCGATATCTGCGCCTACACGCACGGCTTCGGCCTGCTGCTGATGCTTCCCTTCGGAATCGTCTCGCTGATCGGCTTCGATTTTGCGACAGTGCCGCTCCACATGTGGGCGCTGGTCGTCTGGTACGCGCTGTCGGCAAGCATCTTCTCGTTCTGGCTCTGGATGAAAGGCATCCGCCATGTCCCCGGACAGTTGGCAGGGGTCTTCACGGCCGTGCTGCCGGTCGCGGCGGCAACTTATGGTATCGCCTTCCTCGGCGAA
Organism: Pararobbsia alpina; assembly: GCF_902859895.1. Taxonomy (GTDB): domain Bacteria; phylum Pseudomonadota; class Gammaproteobacteria; order Burkholderiales; family Burkholderiaceae; genus Pararobbsia; species Pararobbsia alpina. The sequence goes on along the minus strand of NZ_CADIKM010000007.1, from coordinate 241,797 downwards.
CGTCCGACCGCGGCGCACGGGATCGCGCTCGCCTGCGTGGTCGCCGGCGTGGCCATCGCCAGCATGCGGCCGCGGAATGTGCCGCCGGTGGCCTCTTGAAAACACCTCATGTCGTGCCTCGCCTCAACCCACCGTCAGCGGCAAGTGCGACTGCGCAGCAAAAGTCGGCACGGTACAATCACGCGTTTTCTGCCGGCTCGCGCCTGAACCGGTCGTCTACGACCCGATAGCCCAAAAGAACTCGCCCTGCGGCGGCTTGCAGCCGATACGCGCGGCCTTCCTCACAAGCAGAATCGTCATGACCGTCATCAAACAGGAAGACCTGATCCAGAGTATTGCGGATTCGCTGCAATACATCAGCTATTACCATCCGCTTGACTACATCCAGGCGCTTGGCCGTGCGTACGAGCTCGAACAGAGCCCCGCCGCGAAAGACGCCATCGCGCAGATCCTGACCAACAGCCGCATGTGCGCGGAAGGCAAGCGGCCGATCTGCCAGGACACGGGCATCGTCACGATCTTCGTCAAGCTCGGCATGGACGTGCGCTGGGACGGCGCGACAATGGGCCTGACCGACATGATCAACGAAGGGGTGCGACGCGGCTATTCGCATCCCGACAATGTCTTGCGCGCATCGATCGTGAGCCCGCCCGAAGGCGCGCGCAAGAACACGAAGGACAATACGCCGGCCGTGATCCACTACGAGATCGTGCCCGGCGACAAGATCGACATCCAGGTCGCTGCCAAGGGCGGTGGCTCGGAAAACAAGTCGAAGCTCGCGATGCTGAATCCGTCGGACTCGATCGTCGACTGGGTGCTGAAGACGGTGCCGACGATGGGTGCGGGCTGGTGCCCCCCCGGCATGCTCGGCATCGGCATCGGCGGCACGGCCGAGAAGGCGATGCTGATGGCGAAGGAATCGCTGATGGAGGCCATCGACATTCAGGACGTGATCGCGCGTGGCCCGAAGGACTGGGCCGAGGAACTCCGCATCGAACTGTATGAGAAGGTCAACGCGCTCGGTATCGGCGCGCAGGGTCTCGGCGGTCTGGCAACGGTCCTCGATGTGAAGATCATGTCGGCACCGACGCATGCGGCGAGCAAGCCGATCGCGATCATCCCCAATTGCGCGGCGACGCGTCACGCCCATTTCACGCTCGACGGTTCGGGCGTCGCCAAGCTCGACCCGCCGCCGCTCGACGCCTGGCCAAAAGTCAACTGGGAACCGAATACGAAGACGAGCGCACGAATCGACCTGAACACGCTCACGCGCGAAGAAGTGTCCTCATGGAAGCCGGGCCAGACGCTACTGCTGTCGGGCAAGATGCTGACGGGCCGGGATGCGGCCCACAAGCGCATCGCCGACATGCTCGCCGCAGGCCAGAAACTTCCGGTCGACTTCACCAACCGCGTGATCTACTACGTCGGCCCCGTCGACCCGGTGCGCGACGAAGCGGTCGGCCCCGCGGGCCCGACAACCTCGACGCGAATGGACAAGTTCACCGACATGATGCTCGGCGAAACCGGCCTGATCTCGATGATCGGCAAGGCCGAGCGTGGCCCGGCGACGGTCGAGTCGATCCGCAAGCACAAGGCGGCCTATTTGATGGCCGTCGGCGGCGCAGCCTACCTCGTGTCGAAGGCGATCCGTTCGGCCAAGGTCGTCGCGTTCGAAGATCTCGGTATGGAAGCGATCTACGAATTCGATGTCTATGACATGCCTGTCACGGTGGCCGTCGATGCGGCCGGCACTTCGGTCCACCAGACGGGGCCCAAGGAGTGGCAGGCGAAAATCGGCAAGATTCCAGTCGCGACAGCCTGACGGCAGCTCGGCACGTCCAATGAAATAAGACCTATTCCGTCGGACGTGCTGATTTGCGTCTATGTTGTTGTTTGATGGCCTGTTCGTAAGATCCGCGATAGCTAGGAGAGGCAATATGCAAGGTGACAAGAAAGTCGTTGAATTTCTGAACGCGCAACTCAAGAACGAGTTGACGGCAATCAACCAGTACTTTCTGCATGCGCGGATGTATCAGCATTGGGGCCTCGACAAGCTCGGCAAGCACGAGTACGACGAGTCGATCGGTGAAATGAAGCACGCGGACATGTTGATCCAGCGGATCTTCATGCTCGACGGCCTGCCGAACCTCCAGGACCTGCACAAGCTGCTCGTGGGCGAAGACACGCTCGAGATCCTCAACTGCGACCTCAAGCTCGAACAGGGTTCGCAGGTAACCTGCAAGGACGCGATCGCCTACTGCGAGTCGGCACGCGATTTCGTGTCGCGCGAGATCTTCGTGACGATCCTGCAGGATACCGAAGACCATATCGACTGGCTCGAAACGCAGATCGATCTCGTCGACAAGGTCGGCCTGCAAAACTATCAGCAGTCGGGTATGACTTCGCTCACCGATTCCTGATCGGCGCAGAATTCCGTTGACCACGCCTGATCACGTTCGCGCTCCCGCGCCTGTCGTGCTCGACCCGGCCGGCCCGATCGGCATTTTCGATTCGGGTCTTGGAGGGCTGTCCGTGCTGCGCGCGGTCCAGTCTCTCCTGCCTGGCGAGGACATCGTCTACGTCGCCGACTCGGGTAATGCGCCTTATGGCGAACGCGACGACGACTTTATCGCCGATCGTTCGAACGCAATCGGCGAGTGGCTGCTTCGCGAGGGCGCCAAGGCCCTGGTGGTCGCATGCAATACGGCCACCGCACAGGCGGTCCATCTGCTGCGTGAATGGGCGCCCGTGCCGGTGGTCGGCGTGGAACCCGGACTGAAACCGGCTTCCACGCGTTCGGTGTCGGGAGTCGCCGGGGTGCTGGCAACGGCCGCCACCTTGCGTAGCGAGAAGTTCAGGCGCCTGCTTGCCGAACACCAGAGTCGCTGCCGGTTCATCTGCCAGCCCGGACACGGTCTGGTCGAGGCGATTGAACGCGGCGAGACCGATTCGCCTGAACTGCGCGCCTTGCTCGAACGCTATCTCGCACCGATGCTCGCCGAGGGCGCCGACACGCTCGTGCTCGGATGCACCCACTACCCGTTTATCGATACGGCGATCCAGCGCGCCACGGGCGACCGGCTCGCGCTGATCGATACGAGTGCCGCGATTGCCCAGCAATTGGCACGGCTGCTCAAAGAGCGCAATCTGCTGACTCCCTCGGAGCACCCCATCCAGACGCGCCTGTGTTCGACAGGGGACGGCCGGCAGCTTCAGGCGGTGGCGCACCGCCTTCTGAATCTCAAAACGACAGTCGAGCAGCTTTCCATCGCGTCGCGACGCACGCTGCCCGAGGAGTCGGCTCCGTCCGCTGCATCGGCCTGATTCTCTCGCAATCAGCGCGATTCGAGCAAGCAAGTCCCTGTATTCAAAAGAAAGTCTGAATACTTACCCACGTGCGGTACTGAATACTGACAGTGGGCTGACGACTCGCGCTCCACTTAATGCCCCTACTGCCGTCCTGTTACAAAAAACGACGCGTGGATGCTTGCCCGGGTTGCGGAACTGAATAATAATAATTCGCATTACTGCCGTTGAGTGTCGATAGCATGATTGTCTGTGTGTGCAAGTCCGTATCCGACCGCCATATCCGGGGTGCGATTCAAGAAGGCCTTGAGTCCTTTGAAGAATTGCAGTTCGAATTGGGTGTTTCGCTTTGCTGTGGCAAGTGTGAAGGTCACGTTCGCGCCGTGCTTGAAGAAAGCGGCGTCTGCGCAAGTGGATGCCCGCATGCTCAGGTTGCCGCATCGAAGGAAGGCCTTTCGCCCATCCGCTTTTTCGAACGCGAAGCCGCCTGACACTTCGACGGGCCTTCAACGGCATCACACGGGTTCGCCCTGGCAAAGCTTCTCGCTCCAAACCCCTACCATACAAAGTAAAGGCCCCCGCTAGGCGGGGGCCTTTGTGTTTGCGCACACGGCGCATTCGGGCTCGAAAGCAGTGTGTGACCTGAAGGAGTACATACACCGTTTCCGTCAGCGTTGCCCGTCGTCGACACGGTTGGCGCCGTCTGCCCTATTGGCCTCGCTAGATATAGCGGCCATTCTCTTCCGCACGGGCACCCCCATTGCAAAAGTGAGTCTCCAATATAGCCAGCGATCCCGAGCGCGCCAAAGAACTATCCGTCATGTGGCGGCGGGCGCAAATGGAATAAATGAAGGATTACACGACGCATTCAGGCATGGCCGACCACGTGGCAGGAAGCGCGGCTCGATCCCTAGCCCACTGTGCGGTGGACGCCTTTTTCCAACTTTGATCGTGCTGCGAGATGTTCGCGATGCAGCGCCTGTTCGCGCTCGTTCATCCGCGACTCATCGACCTCCCCGTCCTCGTTGCGAAAACACTTTGGGACATCGGGATTGCGGAAAGCCTCGACAAGGAAATCAATGAATACGCGTACAGCAGGCGCGAGCCCTTGCCGCGAAAGGAACGCCGCATGGAAATTCGGCTTGGGCGACGACCAGCCCGGCAGAACGGGTACAAGTGATCCGTCCGACATGGCCGGTGCGAAATTCATCTCGGGCAGCACGGCGATGCCGATGCCCGCCTGCAAGCTGGCGAAGATCGAGCCGATATCGGCGGTGACCAGGCGCGGCGTGTGCACGATATCGCGACGCTCACCATTCGGGCCTTCGAGGTGGAACACGTGGCGGCCGTCCTCGACAGGCAGGTCCAGCGTATCGAAACGGCCGAGGTCGTCGACAGACTGAGGTCTGCCGAGCCGTTCAAGCAGAGAAGGCGCAGCAACGAGCAACTGATGGGTGGTCATCAGCGGCCGCACGATCACGTTTTCACTGCGAGGCGGTTCAGAGCGCACCCGCAGCGCTACGTCGATACCGTCCTCGTACAGGTCGGCCACGCGGTTGGTCACCTCGACTTCAATCTTGACCTCGGGGTACTGGCTCAGAAACCTTGGCAGCATCGGCGACAGAAACATATGCGACACCGTCACCGGGCATGACACGCGAACCGTTCCACGCGGGGCCGCCCGCAACTGCGAGACGGTCTCGAGCGCAGCGCGCGCCTCGGCGAGCATCGCCGAACAATGTTCGTAGAATACCCGGCCCGCCTCGGTCAATGCGAGACGACGCGTCGAACGCTGAAGCAGACGCACGCCGAGCTTGGCCTCGAGATCGGACAGCCGCCTCGACAGCCGCGACTTCGATACGCCAAGCACACGCTCCGCCGCTGAAAACCCGCCGTTGTCGACAATTTGGCTGAAGTACATCAAGTCGTTCAGATCCTGATTCTGCCAGTCCATAGTTCATCCAGATCCGTGAGGAAACAACACGCTCGGCCTGTCAATCGAGCGGGCCACAGGCTTGTTCATTTCTTTCGAATAGCCTTCATTATTCTTGTAGCCGTGTACCGCCCCCCGGCGAACGACACCTCGTCGGTGGGCGGGCTGCGGGCCGCCCTGTATCCACCTTGCAATCGTCGCTATGATATGCCCCATCCCGGTCATGCGGCACGTTCCGGCATCGCGAGCCCGTGCCCGACGCACGCCGCTCCCGCTCGCCGTCCTCACAGCGGCGATCTGTCGCGCGTCGGCCACGGCGAACTGCGTCACAATACGAGTCGGCTAACATCATGGAGCGTGGGATGGACGTTACCCAGGTCAGTGCAGTGTTCACGGGCCCGAACTACCGGGTCTCGCTAGGCGATGGGCAACACACATGGCTGGGCGACGAGCCGATCTCGGCCGGTGGCGGCGACAGCGGCCCCGCGCCGTTTGCATTGCTGCTTTCGGGCCTGGGGGCTTGCACCGCGATCACCGTCAAGATGTATGCTGAACGCAAAGGCTGGCCGCTCGAGCATATCGATGTGAAGCTATTCCTCGCGACCGGCGAGGACGGCTCCACGATCGATCGCGAAGTGAGCCTGCATGGCCCGCTCGACGATACGCAACGCGAACGGCTGCTGCAGGTCGCCAATGCGTGTCCGGTCCACAAGATCCTCAGTCGGCCGATCGACATCCGCACGAGCCTGACTGCCGGCGCTTGAGACGGTGGCTGGACAAACCGCAGGACAAACTGCGAGCGGGCCGCGCATGCGCAGGGCCTGGTCGCCAAGCTTGATAGAGGAAGTCGTACCCTTGAATTTTGAACATCTGATCCAGATCAACGATCCGCTGAATCCCCTGCTCGATCCGCTGACGCGCGAGCAGGTATGGCAAGGCCTGCTGCTGCGCGTCGAACGGCCGCAGCTGTTCGTGGCCGGGCTCGACAACTGCACGATCCTGAAACGCGAGGGTGACACGCTCGAGCGCGAATTGGACTACGGCGTCGCGACCGTACGCGATCGTGTCACGCTGACGCCGACCGAGCGGGTCCGCTACGAGATCGCGCCGACCGAAGCGCATGTCGGCGGCACGTTGACCATGACCATCGAAGCCCCCGACGAATTGCAGCTGTTCCTGCGCTTCGAATACTCGACCACCCTGCCCGAGCCGAGCGGAACCGACGAGCGCCAGACACTGGAAATCGTCAAGTCCGCCTACCGCGAAGCGGATATCGACACGGTCCGGCTGATCCGCCAGTTTGCCCACACGGGCGACCTGCCGGACGCGCTGCACTAGGACGGCACGGCCCTTTACTACTAAAGCTATCGGCCGTGTACTCCAATTGAAATCTGCCACTTGAATACGCGAATCGTTCTCATTACTATAGAACCTATCGCAAGCAAGGAGCTGCCAGATCATGAACCCGTCGAGGAATCCGGTATCTCGTCCCACGTTGCGCGTTCGCGCGCCAATGGCGCGAGTCGACACGGGCGGCGCACCGACGCTGACCGGTCCGAAGGCACTCAACAGCGCGGCATTGTTGCAAGGCCAAGTCACGGTGAACATCCACCATAATGGTCAGTGCTACCAACTGCGCACGACACGCGCCGGCAAGCTGATTTTGACGAAGTAAAAGTCGTACCGAGTATTGTGGGGACCACCTCTTAACGAGGTGTTTGGCTAGCCAGCCCACGTGACCCGCCTTCACGCAAGACTAGACCCCTTCGTGCAGTTGGCGATCCGTCATGATCCGCAAGCCATGCCATTTTTTTCGTTCCCACGCGAAGCCGTTCACTCCCTCGATCGAGAGGTCGCACTGAGCGTCAAAGAGGACGGCTACGCCGTCCGCGCAATCCTCCCCCCTGACGGAGGATTGCTGCACTTGTTCAAACAACAAAAAATCCCCGCTAGGAACATCGTTCGCTAGCGGGGATTTTTTATGCCCCAAGTTTATGCCCCAAGCGCTCCGCGCCCGTGGCTTACCAATGCCAGAACATCAACCACCACGCGCTATCGACCACGGCCAGCGCGGCGACAAAGCAGGCCCACGCACCCACGCGCGCAACCCAGTTCGTCGCATGTCGACCCACCACGCGCACCGCAAGCCACGCACTCCATACGTTGGCAATCGAAAGGATCAGCAGCCTGACGTCGCTCGCCCAACCGAGGTTGATATGCTCGGCACGCAGAATCGAAAGCGTCGTCGCGGACAAGCCGAGGAACACCCCCACGCCCGCGAGGGGAATCAGCGCCTGCGCGAAATGATGAAGACGCCTGAAACGCCAGGGACCCAGTATCCGCGTACCGAGCGCAAGCAGGGCCAGCAACGCGGTTCCATAGACCAGCCCGGTCGCAACGATATAGCCGACGACGAGCCCACCGTCGAGCCACGAGAACACATCGTTATGGTCCGGGTAATGCGTGAGCAGGAACCACGGCGCGTTCGTGTCGAGCGGCCACAGGATGTTGCGATCGATCAGCCAGCCGGCCGCCCATTGCTTGATCACGACAAACCAGGGGCTGGCCGTCCAGTGGAATGCGCCGATGGCGATGCCGAGCAAACCATAGAGCACCAGTGCGGTGTCCCAGGGGTTCGCCTGCTTTTCGCCGAAAACGACCACTTCGGTCGACGGCGAACGCAAGCTCAATTCGATCGCATCGCGATGACCGCTGCAGCGGGAGCACATATGGCAATCCGCATTGCCCTTCATATTGCGCAGCGGGACCAAGGGCGCACAGTTGATCGGAATCACGCGATGGCCGTGTTCCCCTTCCTTGTAGGACCGGCGCCATGCCTCTTCGTCGACCCGATAGTGAAACGGTGCGAGGCGGGAAAGCAGTGAAAACACGCCATTGACCGGACACAGGTATTTGCACCAGACGCGTTTCTCGCGCCCGTAGAGGTAACCGATCACGATCGCCGCGGCGGTCGAGCCGCCGAGGATCAGCAGCACCGCCTTCGGGTACTGATAGACACTGACCATCTGACCATAGACCGTGGTCAACGCGAACGCGACGAAAGGCCAGCCGCCCCACCGCATCCAGTGTGGAATCGCCCAGCCGCGGCCGTACTTGCTCGCGAACTCCGACAGCGTTCCCTCCGGACACAGCACCCCGCACCAGATCCGCCCGAGCAGCACCATCGACAACAGCACGAAGGGCCACCAGATGCCCCAGAACACGAACTGCGCGAAGATCGTCAGATTGTTCCAGAGATGCGCCGTATCGCCGGGCAGCGGCGTGACGGCGGGCACGATGATCAGGATCCCGTAAACGAGCACGACCGCCCACTGGATGGCGCGGATCGCCTTCGCGTTTCGCTGCATCCAATGCCCGAGTCTTGCGAGGCGCCCGCCTCGCAAGACTGGCTGGTGGATGACCGAACTCATGCCGGCCGTTGCTGCGTCTTGGCCGCTGGGCGCATATAGCGGCTCAGTGCCCAAAGCACCGCCCAATAGACCCCATAGGCAACGAGATTGGTCATCGAAGGATGCGCGCGATAACCGGTCAGCGTCGCGACGAGACCGCCGAACGGATGGGAATCGTCAAGCAGCCAGCTGCTATCCCAGAGCGTACGTCCGGCCGGCAGAATCTCCTTGTCGATGAGCTTGTCGATACCCGTTTCGAACAGGCCCGCCGCAAGAAAGAACAGCATGATCTCCGTGACGCGGAAAAACTGGCGCCACGAAAATATCTTGCCCCCGAGCTGCAGAACATAGAACGTCAGCAATGCAAGCCCGAGGCCGAGCACGATCGCGAGCAACTGCGAGCCATTGACATGGCCGTTCTGACCCAGCCCGATCCCATACAGGAAGATGACTGTCTCACTGCCTTCGCGTGCGATGGCCAGCGCGACAAGCAACGTAATGCCCCACCAGTTCGCATTGCGCGTGCGCTCCGCGAGCGAGGCTTCCATCTCGCGTTTGAGCGTACGGCCGTGATGACGCATCCAGAGCACCATCTGGACGACCAGCACGCAGGCAATCAGCACCATGGCGATTTGGAAATAGTCCTGCGCGTCGCTCGACATCGCCTCGGTGAACAACACAATCGCCGCACCCAGTGCGACCGCGGCCAGCACTCCGACCGCGACGCCGCCCCATAGCCAGGGCAATCCCTTTCTCGCGACGGCGTCGCCATTGCGCAGCCATGCGTAAAGAATACCCACTACCAACAGCGCTTCGACGCTTTCACGCCATACGATGAAAAGGATTTGTCCCATCGGCTTCCTCGACTCTGAATAACTACTTCGCGACGATCACGCCCTGGCCCGTGGCCTGGTTGAAATCGTCGAAAAACTTGTACTCGCCCGGATCGAGCGGCGCGATCACCACAAAGGACTCCCCACCCGGTGCGAGCACTTTCTCTTTGCGCAACTGCACGCTCTCGAACTCGACGGCACTCGTACCCGAGTTCGTGATCGCGATCTTGATCCGCTTCCCGGCCGGCACGTCGATTCGCGTCGGCGATACTTTGCCGTTGGCCATCTGCAACTTGAAGGTCGGCAAGTCTTCCGCATGGGCAACGCCGGACAATGTCGCGGTCAGTGCCAGCAGCGCCAACTTCTGGTTCACTTTCATGACGGCTCCATACTTCAGTACCCGCCCTTCTTGCCCACGCCCGCGAATGGGAAATCGTATTCAAGCGTGATCGGTTTGAACCAGGGACCTACACCGGTTTCCTTGTCGACGTGACGACCAAAGGCCATATGGCCCGTTTGCATCGGTGCCTCGACATACATTTTCAAGTGATACTTGCCCGGCCCGAACAGCTTGACGTTGTCGCCATAGTGCGGCCCGTCGTTCGCGACCATCGCCATCATGTCACCCTTCACGGCCTGCGTCGTACCGACCTTGGTCAACTCGTAGCGCACCTGCAGATAGGGCATCCAGTCGCCTTCGGCGAAGCCCGTCGGATTGTCCTTGACCGCGTGGATATCGGCCTCGAGGTGAATGTCCGAATCCGAAGCCTTGCGCATCATGCCTTCGGGATCCATCGTGATCGGCTGCAGATATACGGCCCCGATTTCCATCCCGCCCTGGATCACGTGCTTACCGATCGGATACTCGGCAGCCGATGCGTTCCACGATGCAAGTGCGAAAAGCCCTGCCACGACAGCACCGGTCAAGCGGGCTTGGTTTGCTTTTAACTTCATTTTCACTCCCAGTTCACGCCGTCCCACGACGCGTTAAGCACGTTCGCGACAACGTTCTCCGTAAACCTATATGCGTCAAAGAACGTTAATGCGAACAATTCTCAATAACTGGAAGTCTATCACCGTTCTCGGCCGTTGGAGCGAAAACATCCATTACAAAATGGTCTACCGGAAAACGGACGCACCCGGCTGGGCGCGCCACCCCGCACCGTTGCAGGAACTATGGCGTGCCGGCGAGCGAACCATCGCCCACATTGGCCCCGAACACGCGCTCGCGCAGTTTGGCGAGCTGGTCCCGGGTCTGCGCCGCCTTTTCGAATTCGAGATTTTTGGCGTGATCCATCATCTGCTTCTCAAGGCGTTTCAGTTCTTTCGCAAGCTGCTTCTCGCTCATGTCCTCGTACTTCGCGCGTTCCTGCTCGGCCTTGAGTTCCGACTTGGCCTCGGTCGCGTCGTAGACGCCATCGATGAGGTCCTTGATGCGCTTGACGACCCCTCGCGGCGTGATGCCATGCAGAAGGTTATAGGCTGTTTGTTTGGTGCGGCGGCGTTCGGTCTCGTCGATCGCGCGCCGCATCGAGTCGGTGATCCGGTCCGCGTAGAGGATCGCCTTGCCGTTCACATTGCGCGCCGCCCGGCCGACGGTCTGGATCAGCGAACGTTCGGCACGCAGGAAGCCTTCCTTGTCCGCATCGAGAATCGCAACGAGCGAGACTTCGGGGATGTCGAGCCCTTCGCGCAGCAGATTGATCCCGACGAGCACGTCAAAGGTGCCAAGCCGCAGGTCACGCAGGATTTCAACGCGTTCGACGGTGTCGATGTCGCTGTGCAGATAGCGGACCCGGACGCCGTGGTCCGCCAGGAACTCGGTAAGCTGCTCGGCCATCCGCTTGGTCAGCACCGTGACCAGCACGCGGTCTCCGGCGGCCACGCGCTCATTGATCTCGGCGAGCACGTCGTCGACCTGCGTGTGCGCGGGCCTCACCTCGATGAGGGGGTCGACCAGGCCGGTCGGCCGCACGAGCTGCTCGGCAACCTGGCCTGAGGTCCGCTTCTCGTATTCCGCCGGCGTCGCCGAGACGAAGACGGCCTGGCGCATCTTCCGCTCGAACTCGTCGAACTTAAGCGGGCGGTTGTCGAGTGCGGACGGCAGCCGAAAGCCATAGTCGACCAGGTTTTCCTTGCGCGCACGGTCACCGTTGTACATCCCGTTGAGCTGGCCGATCAGCACATGGGACTCGTCGAGCAGCATCAGTGCATCCGGCGGCAGGTAGTCGACAAGGGTCGGCGGCGGCTCCCCGGGCGCGGCGCCCGAGAAATGCCGCGAATAGTTCTCAATGCCCTTGCAGAAGCCCAGCTCCTGAAGCATCTCGAGATCGAAGCGCGTGCGCTGCTCGAGCCGCTGGGCTTCGACGAGCTTGCCGTCGCGATGATAGAACTCGAGCCGCTCCCGCAACTCGGTCTTGATCGTCTCGATCGCGCGCATCACGGTCTCGCGCGGGGTCACATAGTGGGACGAAGGGTAGACGGTGAAGCGCGGAATCTTGTTGCGGATGCGGCCGGTCAGCGGGTCGAACAGCTGGAGCGAGTCGACCTCATCGTCGAACAAGTCCACGCGCACAGCCATTTCGGCATGCTCGGCGGGGAAAATGTCGATCGTGTCGCCGCGCACGCGAAACGCGCCGCGCTGGAAGTCCGTGTCGTTGCGGCTGTACTGCATCGCGATCAGACGCGTGATGATCTCGCGCTGCCCCAGTTTGTCGCCCTGGCGCAACGTCAGGATCATCTGGTGGTACTCGCTCGGATTGCCGATACCGTAGATGGCCGACACGGTCGCCACGATCACGGTATCGCGCCGCTCGAGCAGGCTCTTGGTCGCCGAGAGCCGCATCTGCTCGATGTGCTCGTTGATCGACGAGTCCTTCTCGATAAACAGATCGCGCTGCGGGACGTAGGCTTCCGGCTGGTAGTAGTCGTAGTAGGAAACGAAATACTCGACCGCGTTGCGCGGGAAAAACTCCCGGAACTCCGCGTACAGCTGGGCCGCGAGCGTCTTGTTCGGGGCGAACACGATTGCCGGCCGTCCGAGCCGCGCGATCACATTGGCCATCGTGAAAGTCTTGCCCGAACCCGTGACGCCTAGCAGGGTCTGGAAAGACAGGCCATCCTCGATGCCTTCCACGAGCGTGTCGATCGCGGTGGGCTGATCGCCCGCGGGCGGGAACGGCTGGTACAGCTGATAAGGGGACGCGTCAAACTTGACGAACCGGGACTCGTCGAGCGCGGCATCACTCTCCCACATGTCGGTCATCTTCGCTAGAATGAATGCGGTTGCACTCAGAAAGGGCCGAATTCTCTATTCTAGCCGGTTCGCTCAATATAGTCGGGAACCGGGTTCAGAACCTGTTGAGCCGCACATCTGACGCGCTTCGCCACCTCTTACCCAAACCTCATCCGAGCAGGCAAATGACCTTGTTTTCCGCCGTCGAACTCGCCCCGCGCGACCCGATCCTGGGCCTCAATGAAGCCTTCAATGCCGATCCCCGCCCAACGAAAGTGAATTTGGGCGTTGGTGTCTACACGAACGACGAAGGCAAGATTCCGCTGCTGCGGGCGGTCCGCGACACTGAGAAGGCACGCGTCGACGCCGCCTTGCCGCGCGGCTACCTGCCCATCGACGGCATTGCCGCCTATGACTCGGCGGTCCAGAAGCTTCTGCTCGGCAACGACTCGCCGCTGATCGCCGCGGGCCGCGTGCTGACCGCGCAAGCGCTCGGCGGCACCGGTGCACTGAAGATCGGCGCGGACTTCCTCAAGCGCCTGAATCCGAACGCCAAGGTGGCCATCAGCGATCCGAGCTGGGAAAACCATCGCGCGCTGTTCGAAGGCGCCGGCTTCGAGGTCGTGAACTATCCGTATTACGATCCGGCCACGCATGGCGTCAATTTCGCCGGCATGATCGGCGCGCTCGAGTCTTACGCCGCGGGCACGATCGTCGTGCTGCACGGCTGCTGCCACAACCCGACCGGCGCGGATCTGAAGCCCGAGCAATGGAAGAAGATCATCGAAGTCGCCAAGGCGCGGCAGCTCGTGCCTTTCCTCGACATCGCCTATCAGGGCTTCGCCGACGGCATCGATGCCGATGCGACGGCGGTTCGCTGGTTCGCGGATGCGGATCTCGACTTCTTCGTCTCGAGCTCGTTCTCGAAGTCGTTCTCGCTCTACGGTGAACGCGTCGGCGCGCTGTCGATCGTGACCTCGAGCAAGGATGAATCGGCGCGCGTGCTGTCGCAACTCAAGCGTGTGATCCGCACGAACTACTCGAACCCGCCGACCCACGGCGGCGCGATCGTGGCGGCCGTGCTCGGCAACCTCGAACTGCGTGCAAGCTGGGAACAGGAACTCGGCGAGATGCGCGAGCGCATCCGGACGATGCGCAACTCGCTCGTCGAGAAGCTCAAGCAGGTCGGCGCCACGCGCGACTTCGGCTTCGTCGCGCAGCAACGCGGAATGTTCTCGTACACGGGACTGAGCGCCGAGCAGGTCGAACGCCTGCGCACGGAGTTCGGCATCTACGCGGTCAGCACCGGCCGTATCTGTGTCGCCGCGCTGAATACGAAGAACATCGACGCCGTTGCCAGCGCGATCGCGCAAGTCTTGAAGTAAGCGCCCGGCAGACGACGACGTTCGATCGGATCAGCCCCGCGGCCTCGGCTGAACTGCACCCCAAAAGTTGGACACCGATCCAACCTTTGGGGTGTTTTTCATGGCCGTTGATCCCGATGAATGTCGTGGGTCACGAACCCCGCATCGTTCTCGGGCAGATCGAGCCACTCGGGGTGATCGAGCGTGCGGCGGATATCGGTCAGGCCGCTCTCCCAATGTTCGCGCATGGTCGACAGGCCGAACTGGAAATCCTTGAAGTGGCCCTCGTACTCCTTGGCCTGATAGATCAAATGGACCACGTTATAGCGCTTGCTGGAGGCCATCTCGCTCGCGACCCGGCACCAGTGGTCGGTCTCGCGGATCTCGGCCGGAACGCGTTCGAGCACCTCGCTCAGCACATGGCGAAAGCGTTGCGAACGCTGCAGCATGTCGGTCACCATGCGCGTGCGGCTCGAATACTGAATGTCCTTGTGCCGGCCTTCGACGTCCGTCAGATTGTCGGGAACGGGCCCCGACGCGCTCCATAGATCGACCTGGAAGGCCAGTGTGTCCTGCCTCGGCGTCGTCTGCAGTACACGTGCGAGCGGCGTATTCGACATCAGTCCGCCATCCCAGTAGTACTCGCCGTCAATCTCGACTGCGGCAAACCCCGGCGGCAATGCACCCGAAGCCATGAAATGCTCGGCACGCAAAGTCTGCTTCACATTGTCGAAGTAGGTGAAGTTGCCGGACTTCACGTTCACCGCGCCGACCGACACCCGCATGCCGCCCTGGTTGATCCGATCGAAATCGCACAGCCTTTCGAGCGTGGCCTTCAAGGGCCGCGTGTCGTACCAGCTTGCGGTGGCCGGATCGCCGCTCGACAGCGGCGAAGGCGGCGGCATGCGAGGGACGAAGAAACCCTTTTGCCCTTCAAGGACCGTCTGCATCGCCTGCCACGCCGTGAAGCCCTTGCGGATGACCTCGTTCGAGTGAAACAGTGCCTGCTCGATGAAAGGTAGCAGGGGCGGCCCATAAGCCGGTGTGCACACCGTTTCCCAAAACTCACACAGGCGCTCGATGCGTCGCTCGGGCGGATTGCCGGCGATCAGCGCAGTATCCAGCGCACCGATCGAAATGCCGGCGATCCAGGTCGGCTGAATGCCCGATTCCTCGAGGCCCTGGTAGACGCCTGCCTGATACGCCCCAAGCGCACCACCACCCTGGAGTACGAGCGCAACCGTTTCGTAAGCCGGCAACCTGATCCGGCCATCACCGTGCGCGTCACCGTTACCGCCATTGTTACCGTTAGCCGAGCCCGCCATTCCATGCCCTCCGAGTGTTGCTTCCGAGTCCGCAAGAGAGTGTTCCGTCCGAGCCCGCAAGGTCGTCTGCCGGCGGTCTGATGTACCCACGCAGGGCGCGGATCCCCCCCGTGTGGAAGACGGAGGCAGCGCCAAGCCGAGACCTGTCACTCCCCTGCTCCAGGACGTGACCGACGCCCTGCTGCCGACCTACTGCATGAACCAGCCGTGACTCACCATGAACGACTGCCCCGTCAGCGCGGCGCTCGGGAAGGTCGAGAGAAACAGCGCGGTCTGGGCGACATCGTCGACCGTCGTGAACACGCCATCGACCGTGTTGCCGAGCATCACCTTCTTGATGACCTCGTCTTCGGTGATGCCGAGCTCTTTCGCCTGTTCAGGAATCTGCTTGTTGACGAGCGGCGTACGCACGAAACCCGGACAGATCACATGCGAGCGCACATTGTGTTTCGCCCCCTCCTTGGCCAGCGTGCGTGCGAGGCCGAGCAAGCCATGCTTGGCGGTCACATAGGCCGACTTGAGCGCCGACGCCTCATGCGAATGCGCCGAACCCATATAGATCACGATGCCGCCGCGATCGTCCTTGTACATATGCTTGAGTGCAGCCTTGGTCGTCAGGAACGCGCCGTCGAGGTGGACCGCGAGGATCTTCTTCCAGTCCGAGTATGCGTAGTTCTCGATCGGGTTGACGATCTGGATCCCCGCATTCGCAATGAGAATATCGACCGAACCGAACTCGGCGGCCGCCTTCTCGATGCCGGCATTGACCTCGTCCTCATCGGTCACATCCATAGTGACGCCGATCGCCTTTCCACCGGAGACCTTGATCTGCTCGGCGACGGCGTTTGCCCCGTCGAGATTCAGGTCGGCAATGACGACTGCGGCGCCGGCCTTGGCAAGCACGAGGGCGATTTCCTTGCCGATGCCGCTTGCGGCTCCGGTCACGACAGCTGTCTTTCCGTCCAGTTGCGACATGAATGATCCTCCGTTAATAAACTGATGAACTGATGGCTCGCCACTGCAAACCGACTAGCGATGGATGACTGGCATTGAACCACGATTGTTGCGGTGCCCACCAGTCAGCAGGATGGCCAGGAAAGAACACGACAGCCACGCATATGCCCCCACTGCCCGCAGGGTTGAACCGGCTCAGGGGCGAACAGGTTTAAGCTTCCACGCTGCCGTGTGCGTGCATGGAGTCTGCCCGCCGCGGCGTGCCACTTGATTGAACTTCCCCCCACCCATCAGAAGGATGACATCAATGGAATACCGACGTCTTGGCCGATCCGGCCTGCAGGTCAGCGAGCTCTCGATCGGTTCGTGGGTGACCTACGGCTCGCAAGTCGACCAGCATGCGGCGCGCGAATCGCTTGCGGCCGCGTTCGACGCAGGCATCAACTTCTTCGACAACGCCGAAGCCTATGCGGCGGGCGAGTCGGAGACGATCATGGGCCGTGCGCTCAAGGAACTGGCGTGGCCCCGTGCGAACTATGTCGTCTCGACCAAGTTTTTCTGGGGCCTCGAAAATCGCCCGAACCGTTATCACACGCTGAACCGCAAATACCTGCTCGATGCAATCGACGGTTCGCTCAAGCGCTTCCAGCTCGACTACCTCGACCTCGTGTTCTGCCATCGTCCCGATCCGAACACGCCGATCGAGGAAACGGTGTGGGCGATGCACGACATGGTCGCGCGCGGCAAAGCGCTGTACTGGGGCACCTCCGAATGGAGCGCCGATGAACTGCGCGCGGCCTACGAAATCGCCGAGCGGCATCATCTGCACAAGCCGGTCATGGAGCAGCCGCAGTACAACCTGTTCCATCGCCGCCGGGTCGAGAACGAATACGCGCGCCTTTACGAAGACTACGGCCTCGGTCTGACGACGTGGAGCCCGCTCGCCTCGGGTCTGCTGACCGGCAAGTACCGCAACGGCATTCCCGCGGGCAGCCGTGCGCAGCTCGAAGGGTATGACTGGCTGCAAAAGGAAGTGCTCGACGCGAAGAAGAATGAAATCGTCGGCAAGCTCGAGGGCGTCGCGAAGGAACTCGGCGCAACGGTCGGACAGCTCGCGCTGGCCTGGGTGCTGACCAATCCGAATGTCAGCACGGTGATCACGGGTTCGTCGCGTATCGAACAGCTGCACGAGAACCTCAAGGCCGCCGATCTCGCCAAGCGCATCACGCCCGAGATCAAGAAGCAGATCGAGGACCTCGTCGGCGACAACTACGCGTAAGTGCGAACAAGCACAAGCGAGCACGAGCAAGCGTAAAGCAGGCGCGATACAAGTGCGACGCGAGTGCATCGAATCGTAGTCAGGCATGAGCACTGGGGCAGATCCGCAAGGACTGCCCCAGTGTGTTTTGGGGGCCTCGCCGAACGGCGCCCGCCCGCCTTTCACCACCCCGACTACAATAGCGACCTTTCCCCCGCCGCTATCTGTCGCCATGCTGAGCTACCGCCACGCCTTCCACGCCGGCAACCACGCCGATATCCTCAAGCATCTGACAGTGGTTCAGGCGCTCCGGTACATGGCGCAGAAAGACAAGCCGTTCTGGTACATCGACACGCACGCGGGCGCGGGCGCCTATGCGCTCGATTCGGCCCAGGCGACCAAGAACGCGGAATTCGCTTCGGGTATCGGCGCGCTCTGGGGCCGCAAGGACGCGCCGCCGGCCGTCGTGGACCTGCTCGACGAAGTCCGCCATATGAACCCCGACGGCAAGTTGCGCTATTACCCGGGCTCGCCCTATCTCGCGTGGCGGCAGTTACGTGAACAGGATCGCTTGCGCCTGTTCGAACTGCACCCGACCGAGATCGACATCCTGCGCGACAATTTCCGCGATGCGGGACGCCGCGCGATGCTCTATGCGGGCGACGGCTTCGAAGGGATCAAGGCCCTGCTCCCGCCTCCGCCCCGCCGCGCATTCGTGCTGATCGACCCGTCGTACGAAGACAAGCGCGACTATGCGCGCACGATCGACATGCTCGAGGCATCGCTCAAGCGCTTCGCGACCGGCACGTATGCGGTCTGGTATCCGCAGGTCCAGCGCCCGGAGGCAAGGCGGTTTCCGGAGCAGTTGAAGAAGGTGCAACCGAACGACTGGCTCCACGTGACGCTGAGCGTCAACGCACCGTCAGCCGACGGCTATGGCTTGCATGGCAGCGGCATGTTCATCGTGAACCCGCCGTTCAGGCTGGTGGCCATGCTCAAGGAAACCATGCCCTATCTGGTCGACGTGCTCGGCATGGATGACAGCGCGAACTTCGAAATCGAGTCCAGGCTGTCCTGATCCGGCCCAAGCCAAAGTCGGCTCAAGTCGAGGGCCCTGCCGACGGTGAGCCCCAAAACGCGGGCTGTGAACCAGACAGGCCCGATGAAGCCGGGACGCGCGAGGCGGGAGATTGTTGCAAAATAGGGCCGCCCTGCTCTTGTCCGGGGCGCTGTCGCTGATTCGCGGGCTGGCCAGTGCGCCGCGCATTGCCGGAACTACCTGAACTATTCGAACCGCCCGAACCAACCGAATTGCCGGAATTGCCGGAATTGCCGGAATTGCCGGAATTGCTCGAGTGGCCCTGACCGCCCGAGTTGCCAAAGTTCCCTTGATTGCCCGGTCTGCCCACATTGCCCGCGTTGCCCGAGCCGTGGAAACCGCCGGGGCCATTGGCATGACCCCAGTTGCCCGAATGGCCGGCGCTCCCGCCATGCCCTGAATACCCTGATCGTCCCGGCGTCACATTCACATAGGGCACGAAGGGAAGTTGTTGATCGTAGCCAGAATACGCGCCGGCCGGCTCCCCGGGCGTAGCGGGAGTCGCAGGAACGGCCGGTTGCGCCGGTTGGCCCGGCGCCCGGTGCTTCGGCGGCTTGAGCCCGATGACGGTATCGCGCCTGCCTTTCGGCCCCGAGACCTGATCATCCTTGAACGGTGCGGTTTCGTAGATCGTCGCCGGCGCTCCACCGCTCACCCCGTTCTCACTGTCGTAGACAACCGCCGACGGCGTGCCCGACACATTCCCGGTACTGTCGAGCACGACGGGGGCGCGATCGTCATCGGCCGCCCACACGAGCTGCGAAGTGGCCGCAGTGAACAACACGGTCAAGCCGGCATTCAGGGCGACCGTCGAGCCAGCAGACAGCCCCGCGCCGCCCCCGGCCCCTCCTCCCAGCCCCACCGCCACGCAACCCCATCCCGCCGCTACCCGCACACCCCGTCGGATCGGACGCATATCCATGTCTACTGCCCCGCAACCAGTCTTTATTGGCTAAGCGGCCGTCGCCACGTTCGCTCGCGGGCGTTCGACTGCGACCGGCTCCTTCGACTGATTAAGCAGCCGGCTTGCCTCGAAGTATGCCGGATTCGGCGGCCGCTTGAGGTAACGTCCCGCTCCGCGTTCGGCGCGCAGATCGCCGCCGGTCCAGACAAGCCTGCCCTGCGAGATCGTGTGCGCGGCGAGCCCCTGCACTTTCATCCCTTCGAAGATATTGGCATCGACGTTCTGATGATGGGTCTTCACCGAGATCGTCCGCGTGCCCTTCGGATCCCAGACGACGAGGTCTGCATCCGAGCCGACCGCGACAGCGCCCTTGCGCGGATACAGATTGAAGATCTGCGCGGCATTGGTCGAGGTGATCTTGACGAACTCGTTCGGCGTAAGACGGCCGGTATTCACACCGTGATGCCAGATCACCCCCATGCGGTCTTCGACACCGCCGGTCCCGTTCGGGATCTTCGTAAAATCGTCGCGGCCCATCGCCTTTTGCGAGGCGCAGAAGCAGCAATGGTCGGTGGCGGTGGTCTGCAGATGGCCTGCGGCGAGACCGCGCCACAGGGCTTCCTGATGTTCCTTGGACCGGAACGGCGGGCTCATCACATGAGCGGCCGCGCGCTCCCAGTCCTTGTCGCGATAGACCGAATCGTCAAGCACGAGATGCCCGGCAAGCACTTCGCCGAACACCCGCTGCCCTTCATTGCGCGCACGCGCGATTTCGTCGAGCGCATCCTTGGCCGACACGTGAACCACATAGACCGGCACGCCGAGCACCTGGGCGATCCGGATCGCCCGGTTCGCGGCCTCGCCTTCGACCTCGGGCGGCCGTGACAGCGGATGGAACTCCGGCCCCGTCATGCCCTTGGCGATCAGCTTGCGCTGAAGCTGAAACACGAGCTCCCCATTCTCGGCATGCACGGTCGGCAGCGCGCCGAGTTCAAGCGCACGCGAGAAGCTGTTCACTAGAACTTCGTCGTCCGCCATGATGGCGTTCTTGTACGCCATGAAATGCTTGAAGCTCGACACGCCGTGCTCATGGACCAGCGTGCCCATGTCGCGGTAGACAGAGTCGTCCCACCAGGTCACTGCAACGTGGAACCCGTAGTCGGCCGCGGCTTTTTTCGCCCAGCCGCGCCAGTTGTGGAACGCCTCCATCAGCGGCTGCTTCGGATTCGGGATCACGAAGTCGATGATGCTGGTGGTGCCGCCCGCCAGACCTGCGGCAGTGCCCGTGAAGAAGTCCTCGCTCGCGGTCGTGCCCATGAAGGGCAATTCCATATGCGTGTGCGGATCGATCCCGCCGGGCATCACATACTGTCCGCCGGCGTCGACGACCTCGGCACCCGCGGGTGCCTCCAGGCCTTCTCCGATGGCGACGATCAGGCCGTCGTCGCATAACACGTCGGCGCGATATGTCTGGTTCGCGTCGACGACCGTGCCCCCTCGAATCAGCAATGCCATGCTCTGTCTCCTAGTGCCTATCCGGCCGGCGACGCGCCCGCGTGCGCCGGCCTTCCTTCAATCAAGCGCTCGCCACACTCGGGCTTGGGCTCTTGCGCATCCTCATCAGCACACCGTAGACGACGGCGGCGATGAGCAGGCCAACGAACCACGCATAGGTATAGATGCTCTTGAACGTATCGCCGACACCCGGGAACGAATCCGGGAAGGCGGTGTTCAGGAAGCCCGGCACGTTCGGCAGCACGCCGAGCACGAGCGCGATCACGGCCGCGAGGTTCCAGCCCTTCTCATAGGAATAGATGCCGTTGTCGTCGAACAGCTCGCGATGGCTGAGCTCGGTCTTGCGGATCAGGAAGTAGTCGACGACCATGATCCCGGCGATCGGTCCCAGCAGGGCCGAATATCCGACGAGCCAGGTGAAGATGTAGCCCTGGGTCGACGCAAGGATCTTCCACGGCATCATGACGATCGCGATGAACGCGGTGATCAGGCCACCCGTCTTGTACGAGATGCCCTTGGGCCAGAGGCTCGAGAAGTCGTAGGCCGGGCCCACGAGGTTCGCGGCGAGGTTGCAGCACATCGTATCGAGCGTCAGGATCACGAGCGCGATGCCGACACCCACGCCGGTCATGCGGCTCGTCAGGTCGACCGGATCCCAGATCGCCTTGCCGTAGATCACGACGGTGGCCGAGGTCACGATCACGGAAACGATCGACAGCAGGGCCATCGGGATCGGCAGGCCGATCGACTGGCCAACGACCTGGTCGCGCTGCGACTTCGCAAAGCGCGTGAAGTCCGGAATGTTCAGGGCAAGTGTCGCCCAGAAACCCACCATCGCCGTCAGGCTCGGCCAGAACGTCAGCCAGAACTGGCCGGCCTTCTTGCCGCCTTCGGCAAACTGCGAGGGCATCGACAGCATGGTGCCGAGGCCGCCGGCCTGCGCGCACGCCCACCAGACCAGTGCGATACACATGATGACTTTCACCGGCGCTGACCAGCTTTCGAGCCGGCGGATCGAGTCGGTGCCGTGCACGATGAAATAGAGCTGGATCGCCCAGAAGAGCAGGAAGCACACGAGCTGGCCGATCGAGATGCCGATCACCGGCAGCGGCGAGCCTTGCAGCGCATTGCCGAACAGGATGTTGGCGAGCACGTAGATCGCACTGCCGCCGAGCCAGGTCTGGATGCCGTACCAGCCGCACGCGACGATCGCGCGCATCAATGCGGGCAGCTTGGCGCCTTGCGTGCCGAACGAGCTGCGCACGAGCACCGCGTAGGGGATGCCGTGCTTCGCGCCCGCATGCCCGATCAGCAGCATGGGCACCAGTACGATCGCATTGCCGAGCAGCACGGTGCCGACGGCCTGCCACGGCGACATGCCCTGCTCGGTCAGCCCCGCGGCGAGCATGTAGGAGGGAATGCACATCACCATCCCGACCCAGAGGGCCGCGAAGTGATACCAGCGCCAGGTGCGCTGCGCGGTCCCGGTCGGCGCCAGGTCCTCGTTGTACAGATCACTGGTCGTCGCCAGACCGGCCGACTGCCCATCGTATTGAGTCATGAGTGTGCTCCGTCAAGTGTTGGGTGAGGACAAGTGTTATTGCTTTGGATACGGCGTTGCCCTTCTGAGTATTACCCTTCGTATGTCACGACCCTGCCGGCGTACCGCGGTTCAGCCGGTAGTTCTCTTAACGAGTGCTTCCCTTCGGCGAAACGTCCCTGTGTGCCGGTACCTATGCTGGCAAGCCCTGCCGGTCAATCCCGCCGCTAAGCCATCTTCACGTCGTCCGAGGCCGGCACCCGCGCCGGATTGTTTGGATGAACGGTCCAGTTGGTATAGCCACCGTCGTCGACCCGTTCCATCGTGATGCACTGGTCGACCGGGCAGACAAGCATGCATAGATTGCACCCGACACAATCCGCGTCAACCACTTCAAAATAGCGCCGACCGTCTTTCGACTTCGTGATCGCCTGATGCGAGGTGTCTTCGCACGCGATATGGCAGAGACCGCACTGGATGCAGCGGTCCTGATCGATGCGTGCCTTGATATCGTACTTAAGATTCAGATATTGCCAATCGGTGGTGTTCGCTACGGCGCGGCCGCGAAATGCATCGAGATCCGCATAGCCTTTCGAGTCCATCCAGTTCGACAGGCCGTCGGCCATGTCCTCGACGATCCGGAAGCCGTAATGCATGGCCGCGGTGCAGACCTGCACGCTGCCCGAGCCGAGTGCGATGAATTCCGCGGCATCGCGCCATGAACCGATGCCGCCGATACCCGAAATCGGCAGCCCCGGGGTCTGCGCATCGCGCGCGATCTCGGCGACCATATGCAGTGCAATGGGCTTGACCGCCGGGCCGCAGTAGCCACCGTGCGCGCCCTTGCCGTCGACCACCGGGGTCGGCGCCATGAGGTCGAGATCGACCGTCACGATGGAGTTGATCGTGTTGATCAGCGAGACGCCATCGGCCCCGCCACGAAAGGCCGCGCGCGAGCCGAGGCGGATGTCGGTGATGTTCGGCGTGAGCTTCACGAGGCACGGCAGCCGGCTGCCTTCCTTGACCCAGCGCGTGACCATCTCGATGTACTCGGGCACCTGGCCGACCGCCGACCCCATGCCGCGTTCCGACATGCCGTGCGGGCAGCCGAAATTGAGTTCGACCGCGTCCGCGCCGGTGTCCTCGACCATCGGCAGGATCTGCTTCCAGTCGCTTTCATTGCACGGCACCATCAGCGAAACGATCATCGCGCGGTCGGGCCAGTCGCGCTTGATCTGGCGGATCTCCTCGAGATTGATCGCGAGCGGCCGATCGGTGATCAGTTCGATATTGTTGAAGCCCGCCATACGCTGGCCGTTCCATTGGGTCGCGCCATAGCGCGAACTCACGTTGACCACGTGCGGGTCGAGCCCGAGCGTTTTCCAGACCACCCCGCCCCAGCCCGCCTCGAACGCGCGGTTCACGTTATAGGCCTTGTCGGTCGGCGGCGCGGACGCCAGCCAGAACGGATTGGGAGAAGTGATGCCGGCTATCTTGCAAGTCAGGTCTGCCATCGTCATTCCTTTGCGGCTGTTCGCGCGCGACGAGCGTGAATCGCATGAATCGTTGTGTGGCCGAGACGGTGCGGCGCCCCGGCGCTCTGCATGAACCCGGCTGTCCGGGGATCAGGCCGCTTGTGTGATCGAACCCGCAATCGAAGCGGTGAGCGCTCGATCGATCGACTGCGCCGCGCGCTTGCCATCCTCGACCGCCTGCACGGTCAGGTCGATACCAGTCTGCGCGCAGTCGCCGCCCGCCCAGACACCGGCAACGGAGGTCGCACCCTGCGCATCGACCTCGATCTTGCCGCCGACCGTGGCAAGCAATTCGAATCCCGTACCGAAGGACACGAGCGTCTGGCCGATCGCCTTGAAGATGGTATCGGCTGCCACCTCGAAGGTGTCGCCCGTGCCCTTGAGACGCCCCTCCTCGGTGACGGTCTGCTCGAACAGCACGCCGGTGACGATGCCGTCGACCGCCAGGATCCGCACGGGCCGTGCATGCTCGATCAGGGTGACGCCGCTCTTCTGCGCGAATTCGCGCTCAGCCCACGTCGCGCTCATCGATTCGACGCCGCGGCGGTAGACCATCGTCACGCTTTGCGCACCGAGCTTGCGTGACTGGACCGCCGCATCGACCGCCGTATTGCCGCCACCGATCACGACGACACGGCGTCCGACCGGCAGTGCCGTGAGAT
Organism: Pararobbsia alpina; assembly: GCF_902859895.1. Lineage (GTDB taxonomy): Bacteria > Pseudomonadota > Gammaproteobacteria > Burkholderiales > Burkholderiaceae > Pararobbsia > Pararobbsia alpina. The sequence goes on along the minus strand of NZ_CADIKM010000007.1, from coordinate 216,924 downwards.
CGCTGGCCTGGCGCAGTGTCTCGATGAAATCGACGGCCGACTGCACCCCGGGGAGTTCGTCGCCTTCGACACCGAGCGCGTTGACGCCCGACAGTCCGATCGACAGGAACACCGCGTCGTAGTCCTTGCGAAGCTGCGCGAGCGACACATCGGTGCCGAGCGACACACCGCACTTCAGATCGATGCCACCGACCGACAACAGCCAATCGATCTCACGTTGCGCGAAATCGTCGACGGTCTTATAGGCGGCAATCCCGTATTCGTTGAGGCCTCCGCCCTTGGCGCGCGCATCGTAGATCGTCACGCGATGGCCCAGGAGCGCAAGCTTGTGCGCACAGGCGAGCCCCGCCGGGCCAGCCCCCACCACCGCGATGCGTCGTCCCGTTTCGGGCGCACGTTTGAACAGCGCTACGTCGCTCTCGTAGATCCAGTCCGTTGCATGACGCTGAAGCGCGCCGATCTGCACGGGCTTGCTCTCCTGCGCGTTGCGTACGCACGAGCCTTCGCAAAGGATCTCGGTCGGGCAGACGCGCGCGCACATTCCGCCGAGCGGATTGGCGGAAAGAATCTCCTTCGCTGCGCCCTTGAGATTGTCGGTCTGAATCTTGCGGATAAAGGCGGGGATGTCGATGCCGGTCGGACATGCCGTGATGCATGGCGCGTCGTAGCAGAAGTAGCAGCGGTTGGCCTCGACCAGCGCCTCGTCACGCGAAAGCGGCGGCGCGACATCGGCGAACTGGAGGCCCAGTTGCTCGGCCGATAGACGGCCGGCGGCGATATCGCCGGTTTCCTTGAATCGCATAGTCTTCCTCTGTGGGGTGAAGAACACGACTTCGCGCGGTTCGAATCCGCGCCGTTGTTATGCCTGCCCTGCGTGCGCTCGAGGCCACGCAGTCTCGCGGTCCGGCAGACTCGCCGTCTCGCCGTCTGTTACCCGGCCGCTTACGCACTCAAGTCCCCGTGCGCAAGCAACCGTTTCTCAGCCCATTCCCGGCCCGATGAGCCTGCCTACGCCTCGGACGCCCGTTCGACGATCGCGTGGAGCAGCACGTTGGCGCCCGCCTCGATCCATTCGGGTGTCGCATCCTCGACTTCGTTGTGACTGATCCCGTCGACGCAGGGCACGAACACCATCGACGTCGGTGCGACCTGCGAGAGGTAGCAGGCGTCGTGGCCCGCGCCCGACACGATGTCGCGATGCGAATAACCGAAGCGCTCGGCCGCGGCCCGCACCGAATTCACACAGGCCTTGTCGAAGGCGACGGGCGCGTAATAGAAGATCTGCTCGATCGCCATGTCGAGCTTCGCGGCGGCGACGATCCTTGCCGCACCTTCGCGCAGTTCGGCATCCATCTGCTTGAGGACGGCGTCGTCCGGATGACGAAAGTCGACAGTGAAGAAAACGCGGCCCGGAATCACATTGCGCGAGTTCGGATAGACCTGCACCATGCCGACCGTCGCGCACGCATAGGGCGCATGCGCGAGGCCGATGCTGTTGACGAGATCGACGATCCGCGCGGCACCGAGCAAGGCATCGCGGCGCCGCGTCATCGGCGTGGGTCCCGCATGGGACTCCTGGCCCGTGAGCACGATCTCGTACCAACGTTGGCCCTGGGCATCGGTGACGACGCCGATGGTCTTCTCCTCGGCTTCGAGGATCGGCCCCTGTTCGATATGGAGCTCGAACGCGGCATGAATCGGCCGCCCGCCGACTTGCAGGTCTCCCGCGTAACCGATGCGTTCGAGCTCCTCGCCCATGGTCTTGCCGTCGACATCCTTGCGCGACAAACCGTACTCGAGCGTGAACACCCCTGCAAACACACCCGAGGCGACCATGGCCGGGGCAAAGCGCGAGCCTTCTTCATTGGTCCAGATCACGGTCTCGATCGGATGTTCGGTCTCGATGCCGAGGTCGTTGAGTGTGCGGATCACCTCGAGGCCGCCGAGCACACCGTAGATGCCGTCGAAACGTCCGCCGGTGGGCTGCGAATCCGCATGCGAGCCTGTCACCACGGGCGGCAGCACATCGTTGCGACCCTTGCGGCGCATGAACACATTGCCCATCTTGTCGATGCTGATCGTGCAACCGGCCTGCCGCGCCCAGCTCACGATCAGATCGCGGCCCTCTTTGTCGAGGTCGGTCAGAGCGAGGCGGCAAACCCCGCCCTTGGGCGTCGCACCGATCTTGGCCATGTCCATCAGGCTCTTCCACAGACGGTCGCCATTGACCCGGATCGAGCTCGTCAACTCTGTGTCGCTTACGGTGTTCATCCGCATCTCCTTGTGGGTAGGGTGCCGTATCGGCATCGAGCGCCGACTTGCGGGTTCCAGGGGCTACGCTCCGCCGGATTGCATCTGCTCGATCCTGTGCCTTGTGCGACCGCACTGAAATGGCGTGTTTCGCGAGTCTGCCGCCCTCGCAACATGCGCATGCGCACGTGGCCGGTGCATGTCTTCGTCAATCGGCAAACGACCTTTCCAACGCAACTTCCCGACTTGTCTTAAATCCTGTCCGCCTGGACAGGTTGTAGCTGATTTTTAGAGTCATTTCAAAGGGATATCGAACTGATTTTTGATCCCGATCAATGCGAGAACCATGCCAACGCGAGGTTTTTTCTCGTATACCCCGAGCCAGGAAAGTGCGGCGCTGGAACGCCGCGCGGTGGGCAGAATGGATCGGAACAACCGTCTACAATGCCTCTGTAGCGGTCGCTGCAATGCAATGCCATGCGCCGCGCGCCGATGCGACGTGCGTGCCGACCGAGAGACCCGTAACGTCGAGCCTCACACTCCATGCGCGATGAAGATACCCAGACGGTCGCCCCCCCGGCCGTCGAACTCAACGACACAACCGATGCGCGACCGACGCGCCGCCGCAAGGCGCAGATTCGCGAAAGCAACGAAGCTCACCTGCTCGCGAGCGCGGAGTCCGTATTTGCCGAAAAGGGATTCGACGGCGCAAGCACTGCGCTGATCGCCGAACGTGCGGGCCTGCCGAAGGCCAACCTCCATTACTACTTTCCGACCAAGCTCACGCTATACCGCCGCGTGCTCGAGGATCTGTTCGAAGACTGGCACAAGGCCGCCAATACCTTCGACGCGAGCGACGACCCGGTCGCCGCGATCGGCGGCTATGTGCGAACCAAGATGGCACTGTCGCGCCGGCGCCCGCTCGGGTCGAAGGTCTGGGCGAACGAGATCACCCATGGTGCGACGCATATGCGCGACATCCTGGTCGAACGGGTCAAGCCGTGGATGGATACGCGCGTCGTCGTCATCAACGGGTGGATCGCGCAGGGGCTGCTCGCGCCCGTCGATCCACAGGCACTCCTGTTCATGATCTGGGCGACCACCCAGCATTACGCCGATTTCGAGGCGCAGATCAGGGCCCTGTCGGGTTCGCGCAAGCTGAGCCAGCAGGCATTCGCCGAGACGACCGACCAGGTGGTGGAAATGATCATTCGCGCATGTGGGGCACGCACACCGCCTCGGGCGTGACCGGGGCGTGATCGAGACTGCTGCTGTGGTCTGGGCCCGGCGAGGCTGCGCGGGGCTGGATTTGAACGCGCGGACTGGCGGGCGTTGAGAATGGCTGAGGAGCGCGCTCGCTCAGGCGCCACTCAAAATGGAAATGCCCGCGCGCCAAGGCGAGGGCATTTTTAGGATAAAGCACCGGTCAACGGGATATCGAAGGAGATCTCAGTGGCGAACGCCTCCACACGCAAACTTCACGTCGACGCACGGTAGAAACAGGAACACCCGCTTTCCGGCCACGCCAGCCCGGGACGGGCGCGGCGCTCAGGGCCTCAGCGGGTCTCGTCGCTTAGCGCGAGTTCCAGCCGTTCTTGTCGTACGTGCGGATACGTTCTTCAAGTTCGTAGATATCTTCCGACGATGCGAGCAGCGCTTCACGGCGCTTGCGCTCGGCTTTTTCGAACCAGGCATTCAGCAAGACGAGGAACGGTGCAAACATGGTCTTTCTCCGGTTAGCGGTCAGTAACGTATTTGAGAGGTTTCCCTTAAGGGATTTCCCTAGGACCGTTAAGCCGAAGTATAGACAAATTGGTGAAGCACGTGATGAATTCGCAGAATGCGTTCCATAGCTGACTGGAATGATGGCTTCGGGCAAACGCGCGGACAGACTCCGGCTCAGGGTTCATTCGCCGCGAGGCCGTCGAGAATCGGGCAATCCGGCCGATGATCGCCGTGGCAATGTGAGGCGAGGTGCGCCAGCGCATCGCGCATCGATTGCATCTCCGCGATGCGGCGATTCAGATCTTCGACGTGATCGAGCGCGATCGACTTGACCTCCGCGCTCGCACGACCGTGATCCTGCCAGAGCGTGAGCAGCCGACGCACGTCCTCGACCGAAAAGCCGAGCCTCCGCGCCTGTCGGATAAAGCGCAGGTGATGAAGATCCATATCCCGATAGATCCGATAGCCGCTGTCGCTGCGTGCACTCGGCATCACCAGGCCGATGCTCTCGTAGTACCGGATCATCTTGGCGCTGATGCCGACTTCCTTTGCTGCTTCACCAATATTCATTGCGCTCACCCTGCATCAGCTCATCAGGTCATTATCCGGCGCCGGCCGCCAGCGCCGAAGCCACAAGGCATTCGCCACGACGCAAACACTGCTCGCGGCCATCGCCGCGCCGGCCAGCACGGGTGTCAGCAGACCAAAGATCGCCAGCGGAATGCCGACGATGTTGTAGACGAAAGCCCAGAACAGGTTCTGCTGGATCTTCCGGTAGGTCCGCCGCGAAATATCGAAGGCATCGGCGACGCGCGAGAGGTCGCCGCGCATCAGCGTGATCCCTGCCGCATGCATCGCGACATCCGTTCCGCTCGCCAAGGCGATGCCGACGTCGGCCGCAGCCAGGGCCGGCGCGTCGTTGATGCCATCGCCGACCATGGCGGTGACGGCGCCGCCCGCGCGTGCCTCGACGACACGGGCCGCCTTGTGTCCAGGCAGGAGTTCGGCTTCGACGTGATCGATGCCGAGCGCGTCGGCGATCTTTGCCGCGGCACTCGCGTTGTCGCCGGTCAGCATTGCACACCGGATCGCGAGCCGATGCAGCCGCTCGATGGCCGGCGCGGCGCTCGGCCGGATCGTATCGGCAAATGCGAACCAGCCCAGCACGCGTGGCGTGGGACCGGATTCGCCAAGCCACGATATCGTGCGGCCCGCCTTCTGGTGCGCGCCGGCCTGTTCGAGACTGGCGGCATCGACCGGAATCCGCGCATCCTGCAAAGCATGACGATTGCCGAACACGAGGGAGCGGCCGTCGACGACCGCGGCGACGCCCCTCCCCGGCAAGGCATGAACACCGGTTGCGGCAAGCTCGCGCGGCGCATCGGCGGCCAGTGCCTGCGAGACGTTTTCCACGGCCGGACTCGTGCGGGTAGCCAAAACGTCCGAATCATCTGGCCAGGACATCTTGACGTTCTCTGTCAGGAACACCTCATCGACCACGTCGGGGCCAACGGATCGCGGCATCTCCTCTGCCGCATCGAGTACGGCGCGCGCGAGCGGATGATTGCTGCCGCGCTGAACCGCCACAGCAAGATCGAGCAGCGCGGTCTTCGATATGCCGCCGAGCGCGGCCAGCGCGACCACGCGCGGACGCCCTGCCGTCAGCGTGCCCGTCTTGTCAAAGCCGACCCAGTTCACGCGGTGCGCGAGTTCGAGCGCCTCGGCATCCTTGATCAAGATGCCGAAACGCGCCGCCGCACCCGTGCCGGCCATGATCGCGACCGGCGTTGCGAGCCCGAGCGCGCACGGACAGGCGATCACGAGCACGGTCACCGCGCGGATGATCGCAGCCGGCCAGCCAATGCCCGCGAGAACCCCGCCGGCCAGCGTCAGCAAGGCGATCACGATCACGACCGGCACAAAGACCGCGGCGACACGATCGACGAGCCGCTGGATCGGCGCCTTGGCGGTCTGGGCGTCTTCCACAAGGCGGATGATGCGTTCGAGCGCCGTCTGCGCACCGATGGCCTCGACGCGTATGCGCAGCAGACCTTCACCATTGATCGAGCCACCCGTCACACGATCGCCGAGCACCTTGTCGACCGGTACGCTCTCGCCGGTCAGCATCGATTCGTCGACCTGGCCACCGCCGGCCTCGACGCTGCCGTCGACCGGGATGCGTTGGCCGGGCAGCACGATCGCGAGATCGCCCACCCGCACCTCGGCAAGCGACACATCGACGGTCTCGCCGTCGCGCACGAGCTTCGCATGCGAGGGCCGCAGCTCCTGCAAGGCACGAATCGCCGAGGTGGTCTGCCGCTTCGCCCGGCGTTCGAGCCATTTGCCGAACAGCACCAGGGTGATCACGATCGCCGAAGCCTCGAAGTACAGGTCCGGCATCGCGTCTGCCCCGGCGCGCCACCATTCGACCACGCTCAGGCCATACGCCGCCGAGGTGCCGAGCGCGACGAGCAGGTCCATATTGCCCGAGCCCGCGCGCAGCGCACCCCAGCCCGCGCGATAGAAGCGCGCGCCGAGCCAGAATTGCACGGGTGTCGCAAGCAGCCACTGGAACCATGCTGGCCACATGGCATGGATATCGAACAATGCGCCGAGCATCGGCATTGCGAGCGGCGCCGACAGGATCGCGGCAAGCAGGACCTTCGCGCCATCGCGGCGCTCGTCGTCGGCGGCCTCGCCGGCATTCGATGCGGCCTGGGCCGGGGTATCGACACGCGCCTCATAGCCCGCCCGGCCGATCGCGGCCAGCAGCGTGTCGACCGGCACACCCGGTCGGGTTTCAACCCGCGCGCGTTCGGTCGCGAGATTGACGCTCGCGGCGCTGACCCCCGGCGTTTTCTTCAGCACGCGTTCGACGCGCGCCACGCAGGACGCGCACGTCATGCCGCCGACCACGAGGTCAACGGTTTCGTGCCCGACGGGTACATGGGTCGGGAGGGGTGCCAGGGTTTCGCTGCTCATGCCGGTTACGCTCAATTCTCAGTATCTGGAAAGGATCGTACACGTTCCCATTATGGGAAGGTCAAGGCGAGGCGATAGAAAGCTGGCGCAAGGACAAAAGGATAAGAATCTGGGCATGCGGAACGCGCAACCGCCCCTAACTGTATGTAAGCCGATCAAATTGTGCTTGAGGTTGCCATTGTGGGAAGGTCTACGATACCTTTCGGTGGTTTCCTATGGTTTGTCATGAAGGAGCAGCAATGGTCGAATTGAAAGTTGAAGGCATGAGCTGCCAGCATTGCGTGGCGGCAGTCACCCAGGCCGTCCAGGACGTGGACCAGAAAGCATCGGTCAAGGTCGAACTCGCTGGCGGACGGGTCTGCGTCGAATCGAATATCCCGCGCGAGGCCCTGGCGGCCGCGATCGAGGATGCGGGCTATACCGTCGTGGCCTGATGTGGAGAACGCGAACGTGGGCGATGCAGGCAGAAACCACCCTGGCAGTGGCAACGCAGGCATGAATGACGGCGAACGCGCGCCATGGCGCGTCGCCGTGCTCGGCGCGTCCGGCCTGCTGGGACGCGCCATCGCGGCGGAACTTGCCGCAAGCGCCGGTTTCGAGGTGGTTAGCACGGCGATGAGCCGTGCGGGCGAAGGGCTGCACCGGCTCGACCTTACCGATACACCGGCGCTCGAACGCTTTTTCGACACGCACCGGCCGCGGACTGTCGTGCTCGCCGCCGCGGAGAGACGGCCCGATATCTGCGAACATGAGCCGGCCCGTGCGCGGGCCCTGAACGTGACAGCCGTCGAGGCAGTCGCGCGCGCGGCACGACGTCATGAATGCCGGGTGCTTGCGATCTCGACGGACTATGTGTTCGACGGCCGGGATGCCCCTTATCTGCCCGATGCCGCGCCGCATCCCCTGAATGCATATGGTCAGAGCAAGCTCGACGGCGAAGAGGCGCTCTGGTCGGTGACCCGCGACGGCTGCGTGCTGCGCCTGCCCCTGCTGTATGGGCCGCTCGAGGCCCTGGGCGAATCGGCTGTGACGAGTTTCATCCCGGCCCTGCAGCGCGCGAGTGCGCAACATCCTGCTGTCATCGACAACTGGGCAATCCGCTATCCGACCTTCACGCTCGACATCGCCGTGGTGATCCGGCAGATCCTCGAACGTGACGCGGCCGGCCGGCCGGTCGACGGCACCCATCACTGGTCCGGCGATGAGCCGATGACCAAATATGCGATCGCGCTGAATCTGGCTGAACGACTCGATCTCGATCCCTCATTGATCGTCGCGCAATCGACACCCACCGACGCGACACCGCGGCCCTTCGACTGCCATCTGGACAGCAGCTCGCTCGAAGCACTCGGCATCGGAAAGCGCACGCCGTTCAAGCAAGGGCTGGATCTCGTGCTCGGCAATTGGGCTGTGGTGCAAACCGGGTGATCTGGCCGCTTGCGCTCGGTTTTGATGAGCATGAGCTTCCAATGAGTAAGGTGACCAAGTCGGGGAAACTGCTTGTCGGGTAAGCATTGATTGATATACGATATGTATATCATGAAAGGGAGGCAGCAATGAGTCGGATTCTGGTTGACTTACCGGACGCACAAGTCGAAGCGTTGGCGGTATTGGTGGAGGCGGAGCAACGTCCCCGCGCCGCTGTCATTCGCGACGCGATCGAGGCGTATATCGCCCAACACAAGCGAGCGCTTGGGGCCGACGTTTTCGGGCTGTGGAAGGCGAAGAAAGTAGATGGCCTCGAATACCAGCAGGAACTGCGCTCGGAATGGTAAAGGCGCTCTTCGACACGAACATTCTGATCGACTATCTCAGCGGTGCCGGTGCTGCAAAGAAGGAACTGGCGCGCTATGGGTATCGGGCGATCAGCACGATCACCTGGATGGAAGTCCTGGTTGGCGCAACGGCAGAAGACGAGGCCTCGATTCGCGCATGGCTTGGCTCATTTGACATCATTGCACTGGACAGTGCCATTGCGAATCGCGCTGTCGAAATTCGCAAGCAGAAGCGGATTCGCCTGCCTGACGCCATTGTTTGGGCATCGGCGCAGGTGAATTCCCTGCTGTTGGTTTCACGCAATACAAAGGATTTTCCCGCGGACGACCCGGGTGTCCGTGTGCCGTACAAAATCTAGCGGGCTCTTTGCACGGTCAGGGATTGCCTCTCCCGGCTTCGGTCTCGGACCATCCCGGCAAACGTGCTCCGTTGGCTCATTCCATGAGTTCCTGGCCGCGAAAGATTGCGTTGTGCGTTGCCTGCTGCGCGGATCGAAGATCGACAGCGATGCACATGTCGGCTGGATTCTGTTGGTGATTGATTTGAAATGGCCCGCAAGTGCCCCTCGTATCAGACGTACCATCGTCGCCTCAAGGTTATGACTGGCCTTTAACCAGAATTTCAACCAGATCCGGAACTGTCGCTTTAGGATCAGCCGCCTTGCTTGCCAGCTCGTAAGTGTGGCGAACGCTTTCGGCATTGTCATGCATGGCGCCCGACTCGCGTGCCATGGTTGTGTAGTAGGTCATGTCCTTAAGCGCGTTGCTGATGTAGAAGCGGAAGCCTGTACGGTCACGTGTCTCGAGGAAAGGACGGAACCGGTCCAGTACTACGCTGTTACCACCGCCTTTCCCAACAACCTCGAGGAAAACGTCCGATGAGATATCGGCGCGCTCCGCACAAGCAGCCGCTTCTGCGAGGACGGCTGAAAAGCCAAGCGACACAAAATTGTGAATCAGCTTTAGCTGATGGCCCGATCCGACAGGACCAGCAAAGACGATGTTTTCCGCGTAGCACTGAAGAAGTGGCTTCACCGTCTCAAAGACTTCGCGATCTCCGCCCACGGTCAGGTTAAGTCGACCTTCTGCCGCTTCCTTCGGTGTGCGTGTCATCGGGGCATCGATAAACCTCACTCCGATCTTCTCAACCTCGACGGCAATGCGTTGCGTCGATGAAGGGATCGCGGTCGAACAATCGATGATGATCGTTCCCGGCTTAACACCTTCCAGCAACCCTTCCTTCCGAAACAGGACGTCTTCTACCTCAGGTGTGCCAGTTACACACAAGATGATGATGTCTGCCGCGGCGGCGAGTTCCTTCAGACTGGGCGTGGTCGTCGCACCCGCTTCGCGCAGACCATCGAGTGGCTGGTTTCCAGGGTGCTCGAAAAGTATCATCGAATGTCCGTGCTTCACGATATTGCTCGCGATGCCGTGACCCATCAGACCGATTCCAACCATGCCAACTTTCTTCATCTCCGCCTCGCTAAACGTTATGTCTTTGCCCTACGCTACAAACACCCCCCTGCTCTTGCCCGCGTATTACCCCCGAGTCACAAAAATTCAAGCCAACTCTTAAGACAGCGAAGGTCACCGTGGACCCTGAGTCAAGAAAACCGCCCGCTTGGACGTTTTAGCTTCGATCAAACCAAACGGTCTGGGCGTTCATGAATTCAACTACTCCGAAATAGGAGAGCTCGCGGCCATAGCCGCTCTTTTTCACGCCTCCGATCGGCACACGCGGATCTGATGCTGAGAAGCCGTTGATAAACATGCCACCGGTTTCAATCCGGCGCGCAAGTTCCTTCGCCCTGCTCTTGTCTTCCGTCCAGAGCGCTCCGCTCAATCCGAACTCGCTGTCGTTCGCCATGGCGATGGCGTGATCTGCATCCCGGCTCACAATCAGTGATGCCACTGGGCCAAAAGTCTCCTGGTCAAAAACCGTCATGCCTGGCTTAACATCCGCGAGAATCGTCGGTGCGTAGAAGTTGCCACGTCCCTCGACTTTGCTACCGCCGACGAGTACGCGCGCGCCCTGCTCCACACTGTCCCGAACCTGCCTGTCGAGTTCGTCGCGCAGATCAAAGCGAGCCATCGGCCCGAGATAGGTGCTTTCGTCCAGCGGACTGCCCATTTTGAGTTGAGCAACGGCGCTCACAAACCGTTCCGTAAAGGCCTCAGCGATGGGCGCTTCAAGGATGATCCGTTTAGCAGCGATGCAGATTTGCCCGGTGTTCTGGAAGCGCCCGACGGTGGCCGCCTGGACAGCACGGTCAAGGTCAGCATCGGCCAGCACGATAAACGGATCTGAACCACCCAGTTCCAGAACGGATTTCTTAAGAGCCGCGCCAGCCTGTGAAGCAATGGCAGAGCCGGCGCGTACGCTCCCGGTCACCGTGACCGCCGCAATTCGGGGGTCCGAGATGGCTGTCGAAACCAGATCGTTGGTGATGTTCACGACCGAAAATGCGCCTTCAGGCAGGCCAACTTCCGCAAACAGACGTTGCAGCAGATACGCGCAGCCCATCACGTTCGGTGCGTGCTTGAGCACGTAGGCATTGCCGCCCACCAGAATCGGAATCGCGCCCCGGACGACCTGCCAGAAGGGGAAATTCCACGGCATGACAGCAAGGATAGGACCGATCGGCAGGAATGACACGTACGCCTGCTCGCCAATCTTCGTCGCCTCGTCGCGAAGAATTTCCGCGCCATTCTCGGCATACCAGTCGCACAAGACCGCACACTTCTCCACTTCGGCGCGGGCCTGCGTGATCGGCTTGCCCATTTCGTTCGCAGCCATCCGACCCAACTCATCGATGTCCCGACGAAGCAATCGCGCGAAATTCGAGAATAGATTCATGCGGGTCAGCACAGGCGTAGCGGCCCATTGTCGGAAGCCATTTACCGCCGCGTCGAGCGCCCTGTGCAGTTCTGCAGGGCTTTGGTACGGATAGCGCTCAATGGTCTCCCCGCTGGCCGGGTTGACTGAGATTGCCGCGTCGTGCGACAGCGAATTCGAGAGTTCGGCAGAAACCATTTTGCAAAAAGTCCTTCAAGTTACTTGTTCACAAGTCGAGCAGGCAGACCTGCCACGACGAGAACCGCAGCGATCATCAAACACCCGGCGAGGACGTACATGCCCACATCGGTGCTGTGTGTCCAATCCTTGATCAATCCGACCATATAGGGACTCGCGAAGCCTGCCAGATTGCCAACCGAGTTGATCAGCGCGATCCCTCCCGCCGCTGCGGCCCCGCCGAGGAAGGCCGTTGGGCAACTCCAGAACAGCGGGATTGCCGACAAAATGCCAACCGTTCCCAAAGACAGCGCTGCGACGGCCAGCACAGGCGACGTACCGAACGTGACGCTTGCGATCAAACCGGCCGCTCCGAGAACGCACGGCACGGCGATATGCCATCTCCTCTCTTTGTATGCATCGGCGCTGCGCCCGACCAAAATCATCGCAATGGTGGCCAGCACGTAAGGTATCGCGTAGAGGAAACCCACACTCGTCGTGTCTTTGACGCCCAAGCCCTTGATGATCGTCGGCAACCAGAAGCTCACACCATAGAGCCCCATGATCAGGCAAAAGTAGATCAATGCAAGCAGCCAGACCTTGGCACTTCCAAAGGCCTGCAGCGCAGATGCGTGCCCTTTCTCCGCTTCGTCGTTGTCGATACGCTCCTGCAGCATGGCCTTCTCCTCCGGCGCCAACCATCTGGCGTCAGCAATCCGGTCGTCAAGCAATGCCAGGACAAGCAGACCAACGATGATCGACGGGATCCCCTCGAGAACGAAGAGCCATTGCCAGCCCGCCAAGCCAAGTGCCCCCGATACTGATTGAAGAATCCAGCCCGAGACCGGGCCGCCGATCACACCCGAAAGCGGGATCCCGGTCATAAAAAGCGCAGTCATACCGCCACGGCGTTCGGCTGGGAACCAGTAAGTCAGATAGAGAATCATGCCGGGGAAAAATCCCGCCTCGGCGACGCCCAGAAGCAAGCGCATGACATAAAACATTGTCGGGGTCGTGACGAACATCATGGCCGCCGAAACGACACCCCAGGTAATCATGATTCGCGCGATCCACTTACGCGCGCCAACCCGATACATGATCAGATTGCTTGGAATTTCAAAGAAGAAATAGCCCAGGAAGAAAATGCCTGCACCGAGACCGTAGACGCTCTCGCTGAAGCGCAGATCGTTGAGCATCTGTAGCTTGGCGAAACCGACATTGACCCGGTCAAGGTATGAGACCACGTAGCACAAGAACAATAGCGGAACGATCCGCCACGCCACCCTGGAGTATGTTCGCGCCTCCGAATCCTTACGTGAGTCGGCCAGGCGTTGTCCGGATACGGTGCTCATCTATGTCTCACTCCGTCGAGTATGGCTGTGTTTCAGCCTGTGCATGTTCGTCGCATGCGCATATTTTTCATTCAGGCAATAGTCACTACAGGCGAAGAAGGAGCGAGCTGCTCAAATCCGTTAGCGCGGGCCGTCGTTTGACAAGCAACGCAGTTCCCATCGGTTGCATCGTGGCCGGACAAGCATCGGCCGATGAAAAGCAGCCGCTCCGTCGACGAGAGGGTTAGTCTCCGTTCGGCCAGATGAAGCGCTCTTCAACGACCATCACACCGGTGAGTTTGTCAACGAAGTTAGGGATGTCCGCCAGAAGCTCCACACCTTCGGGACCGGAGAAGGCGGCATCGTGCGCCTCTTTGCTGTCGAACCACAGTTCGGAGAAGCCATCGTACGGTACCGTCGGATTGGCCTCACGATCGATGATGTTGATCGCGTAACGCCTCAAACCCGGAATGCGTTGGCACAACACAGCGTGCACGCCGCGCCAGTGGGCGGCGAACTGTTCAGGTGACAGGTCCTTCCGCTTCTGGAGGAACCCGATGCGCTTCGCGAACGTCTTGGACATGTAATCTCCGTCAATCTCATCACTATCGGCTTGCGAATCAAACCGTGAATCGATTCTACGGCTGATCGATCGGTGCGAAGTTGCAAAGAATTCAAGGCGCCTTCGCAATATTAGAAACCATCGCTTGGCACCTCGCCGGAGGGTGAGCCATCTGAAGGAGCAGTGAGTACGGGTGGTGCGGCTTGCTCACCGCTATTGATCTTCGTGCGACTCGTCGAGAAGATGGTCGAGAAGGCGTTGCACGGAGGCCGGAAGCTCCTCGTCCCGGACGCATACGAACATCTGGCGGACTGCCCACGGGTCGGCAAGAGGAACGAGCCGGAGGCGCAGTTCGTGACTAAACGCCTGTGCCGCGACTTTCGGAAGTATTCCGACGCCAAGTCCCGCGTCAATCATCATGCATATCGCCTCAAAGCTCTTCACCTGAACCCTGATCCGAAGCGGCTTACCCTCGGCCGTCGCGGCTTGTTCAAGCAGCTTCAGCATCGCGGTATTGCTCTCGAGTACCACCAGATCCTGATCCAGGAGGTCCGCTAGTCGAACGGTCTTGCCGCTTATGCGCAGGGCGCGTGGCAATACGGCCACGAGCTGGTCGACCTTGTAGGGGTAGCATCGGACACCCTCAGGCGTGCTGGCGCCCGGGAATGCGACGCCGACATCTGCCATGCGGTCTCTGAGGCCTCCGATAATCTCGCTACTCAGTCGCTCCTGGACTTCGATCTTGATGTCCGGACTATGCAACGAGAACGAGGCGAGAGCCTTTGGAATGTATTGCGTAAGAGCAGAGGTACTCGCAAACAGACGGACGACACCTCGGAGACCCTTGGCATAGTCGGACATGTCCGTTTTCAGGCGGTCAGCTCCGCGGAGCATCTGCCTCGCATGAAAGGCCAATGCCTCCCCAGCCGGCGTGGGTGCGACGCCTCGCGATGTTCGTGTCAAAAGCTTGACGTTGAACTCGCCCTCCAGAAGCGCAATCCGGCGGCTCGCCGCCGACAACGCGATATGGGAGAGTTCCGCCGCCTTCGAGAGGCTGCCGCATTCGACGGTCCGGAGAAACAGAGCGAGAGAATTGATATCTGGGAGCAATGTCGAATCCTGTGGCGGGTTGATCCGAAAAGAGTCCTGCCGCGCTAGGGATTCGCAAGCCTTCGTCGGAGCAACGGAGCGCGGTATCGTAGCACCCTCACGCGGTAAGCACGACAAAGGCTTCTGTTTGCCAATACTGCACCGCGTGCTCTCGCCTCGCGTCGCCGATTGCTCGAGTCAATCTTAACGGGCTGGACCGGCATTGCTCCAACCCAAAGTCAAAAGGCTCCCCCAGCGACACCCAAACACCACACCCACGATATCAATGCGCCAGTCTTCGAACTTCTCGAAGGCGGGTTGCCGAAGTTCTGATACCGCTGTCTGGACGTCGTCCTTAGAATGACTCCAAGAAACGAAGGGCAATGCAGTTGCCCGTCTTCCAGGGCATCCCGCGAACCGTCTCCGACGCTTCACAGAGTGCTGACGCAGACCGTCGACACGGAACCGCGATACCGACCGATACCGACCGCCAGCATCGAGACCTTCAGGCGGTGCAAGCGATTTTGTCAGCTTGCGCCGGGTGGTTGGCGTGGACAGGCAAGCCGAATCAGCCTGCCCTCAAGTTAATGCTTACCTCGAAACCATTAGAAGGCTGGAAATGACAGGTCCGCTCACCGGCATCACCATTGTCTCCTTGGAACAAGCTATCGCCGCTCCTTTCGCCACGCGTCAACTCGCAGATCTCGGAGCGCGCGTGATCAAGATCGAGCGGCCGGAAGTTGGCGATTTTGCCCGTGCTTACGATGATCGGGTGAAAGGCATGTCTTCGCATTTTGCGTGGACAAATCGCTCCAAGGAAAGCCTCACGCTCAATACCAAACACGAATTCGCTCAAGAGGTGCTGCACGCACTGTTGGAGAAAGCGGATGTCCTGGTCCAGAATCTCGCCCCCGGCGCAACCGCAAGGATCAATCTGGACTATGAGTCGCTCAAGGAGCGCTATCCACGACTGATCGTTTGCGATATCTCGGGGTACGGCTCAAACGGACCGTACACGGAAAAGAAGGCTTATGACCTTCTCGTTCAGGCGGAGGCCGGCTTCCTTTCGGTCACGGGGCTGAAAGATGACATGGTCAAGGCGGGGTGTTCAATCGCTGATATCGCCGCCGGGATGTATGCCTATTCGGGCATTCTCGCCGCGATTATCGAGCGAGGAAGGACGGGACGGGGAACGCGGCTCGACGTCTCCATGCTCGAAGCGATGACGGAATGGATGAGTTTTCCCATGTACTACGCTTTCAATGGCGCGTCGCCACCGCCGCGGGCTGGGGCATCGCATGCCACTATTTACCCATACGGCCCGTTCAAGGCGAACGACGGAAAGACTGTGATCCTGGGGCTGCAAAACGAGCGGGAATGGGTGAAGTTCTGCCAGATTGTTCTCGATGCTCCAGCACTAGCGACCGACGAACGCTTTGCTTCGAATGCCTCAAGAAGCAGGAATCGAGAGGAACTGCGGAGCATCATCGAAACAGTCTTCGGAAGCATGAATAGTGATGAACTGGTTACCAGGCTTGACGTGGCCGATATAGCCAACGGGCGGGTGAACGACATGCATAGTGTATGGGAACACCCTCAGCTCAAAGCCCGCAAGCGCTGGCGAACCGTTGGCTCGCCGGTCGGCAAGATCCCCGCATTGCTTCCGCCCGGCGGCGATCCGTTTGAGATTCGCATGGATCCAATCCCGGCAGTCGGCCAGCACACAGACAGCATTCTCGTGGAACTGGGATTCGATACCTCACGGGTAGAAAGTCTCCGCGCAACCGGCGGCATTTAACCAGACTTCAAAACATGAATCTTGTGGACAGTGCCGTTACCTATCTGTTTGTTCCGGGTGATCGCCCTGAGCGGTTCGTGAAGGCTGTAGAGGCTGGAGTCGACGTCGTCATCGTTGACATTGAGGATGCGGTCGCGCCGGCGAGGAAGGCAATCGCCCGTTCCGCTATCGCAGAGGCCTGGCCTCCACTCTCGGAACTTGCGGCGCGGCGCGGCGCCGCGCTGTGTATCCGGATCAACTGTGTGCGCGCTGAAGCGTTTGAGGAAGATCTTGGTTTGTGCCTGCGCTTGAGGCCGGCGCTGGTCATGGTTCCAAAAGTCGAATCGCCTGAGGAACTGATTGCAGTCAGCGCGGGCTTGCCGACCACCCGAACCCTCGCGCTCATCGAAACCGCGACTGGCGTGCTGGAGGCTCCAGCCATCGCCTCCGCGCCGGGGCTGGCGCGGCTGGTACTCGGATCGGTAGACTTGATGCTGGATCTGGGCGTTACCGATGACCGCGGCCCCTTGGACGCGGCGCGTTCGATGCTTGTACTCGCGTCGGCGCGAGCGGGAATTGCTGGGCCGGTAGACGGAGTCTGTACAACGATAGAGGATTTCGAACGCATACAGAGTGATGCCGCGAGGGCACGGAGTTTCGGATTTACCGGAAAGCTATGCATTCATCCGAGACAGGTGGCGGCGGTAAGCCGTGCATTCGAGCTAGCCGATCACGAAGTGTCCTGGGCGGAACGGGTAGTCTTGGCCGCAGCTTCAAGTGCTGGAGCGGCGACTACGGTAGACGGTGCGATGGTCGATGCACCCGTGATACTGCGAGCAGAGCGCATACTAGCTCGTGCCAAAGCACTACGCACAAGACAACCGCCGCACTGAGCGCTAATAAGGAAGGCTCTGCCCTTCGCTCTATCCTTCCTCTCCCTGAAGGAAAGGATTGCCGCGCACTTGTTCAACGAAATAGATCCTGCTGACGTGCCCACCCCTCAATGAAAATCGCGGCTCCGGGTCGCGAGGCGGCCGAGCAAGGGCGTGTGATCGACGAGACGCTGCGCGACCAGGTTCATCACCTCCCCTTCGCGCTGCCAGGTGCCGAATACGCCGAGCAGTTGTGCATTGAGCAGCTCCTTGCGCTGGCGTTCGATCAGGCTCGGCCAGACGATCACATTGATCGAGCCGGTCTCGTCTTCAAGCGAGACAAAAATCGTTCCGCTCGCAGTCTCCGGCCGTTGCCTGACCGTCACGATCCCGCACGCGCGCGCAAGCCGGCCATGCGGATAGGTCAATAGTTCCCGCGCGGTCTTGAAGCGCAGATTCGTGAGACGCTCGCGCAGCAGCGAGACGGGATGGCGGTTCAGCGTCAATCCGATGCTCGCGTAGTCGTCGACGATCTCGCGGCCCTCATGCGCATGAGGCAGGAACAAAGGTGCCTCTTCGATCGGCGCATCGCGCAGCAAGCGTGTCGTGCCCTGCTGCGCAGTAACGGCCCACCACGCCTGCCGGCGATGACCGGCGAGCGATTTCAGCGCGTCGGCCGCGGCGAGCGCCTCGAGCTCGAGCCGCGACAAGGCCGCGCGCCGCGCGAGATCGTCGACGTTCTCGAACGGCGCGCGTTGCCGGGCCGCCATGATCCGTTCGGCCGCGCCCTGCGAGAACCCCTTGACCAGATTGAAGCCGAGACGCACGGCCGGTCCATCGGCGCCGAAGCTCCGGGCCAGTTGCCAGTAGCGGCGCGCACTGCGTTTGGGGAGCACGTCCTCGAACGGCAGCTCGAACGGCGTAGGCCGGGGCCTGACGTAATACGGATCGGGATGCGGCCCATGAATCCATGCCTGCTCGGATACAGCCTGCCTGCGCGCCGTCTCCTCCGCGGACACGATATGCTCGAACCCCGCCTCCCAATCGCTGACCACGACATCGGGCGGCAATACCGTCACGCCATGCCGGCGGGCATCCTGCACGAGTTGTGAAGGAGAATAAAAACCGAGCGGCTGGCTATTGAGAAGCGCGGCGAGAAATGCCGCGGGCTCATGACGCTTGAGCCATGCACTGTGATAGCAGAGCAATGCAAAGCTCGCCGCATGGCTCTCGGGAAAACCGTAGTCTCCGAAGCCCTCGATCTGCTTGCAGATCCGGTCGGCGAAGGCTTCTTCATAGCCTTTTGCAAGCATGCCGTTCTTCAGATCGTCCTGATATTTATCGAGATGCCCCTTGCGCTTCCATGCCGCCATGGCACGGCGCAGCGCATCGGCCTTGTCGGCGGAGAAGCCGGCCGCGTACATCGCCAGCTGCATCACCTGCTCCTGGAAGACCGGCACGCCCAATGTGCGTTCGAGCGCCGGTTTCACTTCTTCCTTCGGATATTCAATGGCTTCGAGCCCCTGCCTCCGGCGCAGGTACGGATGCACCATGCCGCCCTGGATCGGCCCGGGCCGCACGATCGCGACTTCGACGACGAGATCGTAATACCGCTGCGGTCGCAGGCGCGGCAGCATGCTCTGCTGCGCACGCGATTCGATCTGGAATACCCCGATCGTATCGGCATGCGAACACATCTCGTAGACCTCGATATCCTCCGGCTGGATATCCTGCTGGCGGAATTCGGGCAGGCCGCGCCGCTGTGCGACGAACTCGAGCGAACGGCGGATCGCCGAGAGCATGCCGAGTGCGAGCACATCCATTTTCAAGAGGCCGAGTGCATCGATATCGTCCTTGTCCCACTGGATCACGCTGCGTTCGTCCATTGCGGCATTCTCGATCGGCACGAGCCGCGAGAGCTTGTCGCGCGCGATCACAAAACCACCGACATGCTGCGAAAGATGGCGTGGAAAACCGCGCAAGGTACCCGCCAGTTCGGCGAGATGACGCGTGATCGGCGAGCCCGGATCGAAGCCCGCCTCGGCGAGCCGGTCGGGCATCGCGGCCTTACCGTCCCACCACTGATGGGTCTGCGCGATGCGTTCGATGAGCTGGGCATCGAGGCCGAGCGCCTTGCCCACATCGCGCAGCGCGCTGCGCGTCCGGTAGCTGGCGAGCGAGGCTGCGATCGCGGCGCGATGGCGGCCATATTTTCCGTAGATATACTGAATCACCTCCTCACGCCGCTGATGTTCGAAATCGACATCGATATCGGGAGGTTCCTTGCGCGCGCGCGAGATAAACCGCTCAACCAGCATCGACATGCTGACCGGATCGATCTCCGTGATCCCGAGGCAGTAACAGATCACCGAATTGGCCGCCGAGCCGCGTCCCTGGCAGAGGATCTTTTGGCTGCGCGCATACGCAACGATGTCATGGACCGTCAGGAAATAAGGCTCGTACTTGAGGTCGGCGACCAATTCGAGTTCGCGCTCGATCTGTCTCGTACGATCGGGGGTGAGGCCATCGGGCCAGCGGACTTTACTGCCCTCCATCACGAGTTCACGCAGATGCTGCGCCGGGGTCTTGCCCGGCGGCACCAACTCTTCGGGATATTCATATTTCAGCTCGTCGAGCGAGAAATGGCAGCGCGAAGCAATCGCCTGCGTGGCCGCGAGCAGGTCGGGCGGATACAGTTCGACGAGCCGTTCCAGCGGTCGCAGATGGCGTTCGCCATTCGCCTCGAGCGCGAAACCGCATTCGGATAGCGGTGTGTTCAGGCGGATCGCCGTCAGCGTGTCCTGCAGCCGCTTGCGCGAACGCACATGCATGAGCGCACCGCCCACGGCGACGAGCGGCAGGCCGGTCAGGGTCGAGAGGGTCCGCAGGGTCTGCAGGCGCATTGCATCGTCGCCGCCTCGCGATGCCTCGAAAGCAATCCAGGCACGGCCCGCGGCCCAGTTCGCAAGCCAGCGGGCACGCTCGAGCACGTCGGCCGCGCTGTCGTCGGGAGACGGCACGAGTATCAACAGGCAGTCCGGCAGGCCGGCGAGATGCGCCCATTCGCCGGCCGGCGCCTCGAAGTCGCCGCGCTCGAGCCAGTAGCGCCCCTTCTCGGTCCGACACCGGGCGCAGGTGATCAATTCGGACAGGTTGCCATATCCTTCCCGGTTGACCGCGAGGGCGACCAGTGTGCACCAGTGCTCGCCCACGGCATTGACGATGCGCAGCTCGCTGCCGATCAGCAGCTTGATCGGATGTTCAAGCGCGGCGACATGCGCACGCACGACACCCGCCAATGAGCATTCGTCGGTCAGCGCAAGCGCGGTGTAACCGAGCTGCGCCGCACGCTCGACCAGTTCGGCCGGATGCGAAGCGCCGCGCAGGAACGAGAAGTTCGACAGACAGTGGAGTTCGGCATATTGCATGGCAGGTCTCGATCGGATGGCTTGCCGGAGCTTCAGCCGAACAGGCCATGCAGGAACCATGCACCCGCGGGCTGCTCGTCGGCGGACGATCGTTCGCGATAGACCCAGTAGAGCGCCGCATCGTCACCGCTCGCGATGAAGTAGTCGCGCGTCGCGCCCTGTCCATCCCACCAGCCCGCTTCGATGCACTCGGGGCCGGAGACGATCTGCAGCGTGCTCCGGTAATACGGCAGGCCATGGCGTGCGGTCAGCCTGAGCGGCACGGGCATCAGCCAGACCGGTCGCGGAGCGACCGGCGCAAGCGACGGCACCAGGTTGCCGGGTCCATCGAGGCGACCGTTCAGACGCTTCCTGACGGACGACGATGAAGACGAAGCGGTCGCTTGTCTCGCGGCCAGCGCCTGCTTCGACTCCGTTCCCAGTCTCATTGCCGAAGCCTGCCGGGTCGCCGCCTTTTGCCTGGATGCCAGAGCCTGAGGGGACTCTGTGTCCTGTCTCGATGCCGGGGCTTGAGCGATCAATGCTCTTTGCTTCGATGTCGATGTCGATGTCGATGCCGATGCCGATGCCGATGCCGATGCCGATGCCGATGCCGATGCCGATGTTGATGCCGATGCCGATGCCCGATTTGCCGATGCCTCCTGTCTGGCTTTGGAGGCTCGCTGCGCTGCCAGGCCGGCGGCACGTTTGCCGAACTGATACGGCGCAGTCGAGACCACGGCCTCGGGCCGGTGATCGGCGCGCGCGGCGACTTCACGGACCTTGTCCACGCCGAGCCGGGCGACCAGCCGCTCGACCAGCCGGACCATCGCCTCACGTTCGCCATCGGGACCGGCCGCGAGCGGAAACAGTGTCTCGGTCGGCGCCGCATACTCGCTCACCTGATCGGCGCTCAGATGCACTTCGATCACGGGCGCGATCAGTTCGGTCCGGAGCAGTTTCTCGCGGCTCATCAGCAGCAGGTGATCGAGCGCACGGGCCGGTGTCGACCACGATACGGTCAATGCCGATGAGCGCGGATCACCATGGCGTGCGGTTTCATGCACGAGCGTCAGCGTGAACTGGCTCACCCCCGCATGCCGGGCCGTGAGCCAGCCCACCAGTTGCAACAGGAGACGGCGGACCGCGAACAGCAAGGCCTCGGCCTGCTCGACGCGCGCCATCAGTTCGAGCTTCGCCTCGAACACCGGCGGCGGCATGAAATAGTCGCGCGGGTCCGGTGCCTCGCCATAAGTCTGTGCGAGCGTGCTCAGCAAGCCCACCCCGAAACGACGGGCCAGGCCCGCGCGCGGCAGGCGGCGTACCGAGCCCAGGGTCTCGCAACCGATCTGCGCGAGGCCCTCGCCATGGAGCGCCGCGGCAGGCAGCAAGGTCGCCGGCAAGGCATCGAGGGCCGCGGCAAGCCGCGTGGCCCGAACCACGCGCCGGCGGCGCCCATCCCAGACCGCCGCGGCGCGCGCGAACAGCCAGGCCGCCCACGGCGTGGGGGCACAGCCCAGCACCGCATGGTGGCCCGTGCCGTCGAGCGTCACGCCGATCTGACGCAGCAGCGCACGCAAACCGCCGAACAAGCGCAGGCTCCCGGTGACGTCGAGCAGCAGCGTATGCGAATCGGCCAATACGATCTGCGGTGTGAACGCACACAGGGCCAGCGCGACCGCCTCGAAAGCCCGGCTCTCGCGTTCAGGCTCCGGCAGCAGGCACTCGAGCTGCGGAGCGAGTGCCAGGGCATGCGAGCGTGCAAAGCCGACCCGCACGCCGAGCGCCTGCGCGCGCGGGTCGACCAGCACGATCCGCGCGTGGGCCACCAGCGCATAGGGTGGCGCCAAAGCCGTCAAAGCCGTCAAAGCCGTCGAAGTCGCCAAAGCCGTCGAAGCCGTCGAAGCCGTCGAAGTCGCCGCAGCCGTCGAAGTCATCGAGGCCGTCGAAGTCATCGAGGCCGCCGAAACCCCCATCTGCGCAGGCTCCCTCTCAGGCGACGGTGGCCGTACGGCTTCGAGTGGCAGCATCGGCAGCGTCACCGCGATCCACACCATGATCGTTCTCCACGACATCAGGAACAAACGGTGCAACCCGCACCGGCAATCGCACCCATAAAGGCGCAGCCAGCGCCGGCCCGCGCCGCTTGACGATCTCCACGCGCAAGCCTGCGCGTTCGAGCCCGTCCGCGGCGGCGGTACGCACGCCCACATCTCTTTCGGCCGGCGGATTCGACACTTCACGCAAGGTCCGCAGCCATGCGCCCGGCACATCGGCGGGCTCGCAGCGCAAGCGCAAGGGCGCGGGAGAAGATTGCGCGGCCACGCTGGCCGGGCGCATCAGAAACGCCAGTGCGCTGCCGTCCTGGGCCAGCACTTGCAGGCGCCGCAACGCGGCGGCCTGGACGCGCGGCAGCCAGATCAGCACCGCGCCGACCCCGTCGTGCTGCAAGGCCTGCTCGGCGGCCCATAAGGCGTCGTTGCCCTGGGCATCGATCCACACCAGTTTGTCGAGCGCGATGCCGGCCGCGGCCAGGGCCGGCGCATAGGGCAGAAACGGCGGCGCGATCAGCAGTGCATGGCGCGGCGCGAGCGGATGCGCGGTCAACCTCGCCAGCGCAGGGGCAAGCAGGCGCATTTCGCCCGCACCGGGACGTGCACTGAGCAGTTCCGTGAGCGCCGCGCGCGGCCAGCCGCCATCGGGCAGATGCGCATCGAGCACCGCATGGCCGCTCGGTACGCTACCCCGGGCCGCATGGCCCAGTTCATTGCCGCGCCAGACCTGGCGGGCAAGATGAGCAGGCAAGGCGAGCGCCGGCGAACCGGCAGACGATGATTTCGCGGACAGACTACCCGGCAAGCCGGCCGACTCGCCAGACAGCAAGTCACCCGACATTCCGGCAGACAGGTGAGCGGGCGAACCGGCCCCCTGCCATTCGGAAGAAGACAATCCGGGCCCCGCATGAACCGCCGCAGATTGAACAGACATGGACCTTTCCCGTTTTCAAAGACGGCAAAGGGTCCGGCCTGCCCGGAGGCAGACAACGGACCGCTTTGCTTGATACTGTGTATTTATACAGTATTTTTCAAGAAAACGAGAGAATGAAATAAGAATCGCGGCTCGGTAAAAAGTATCCTGCCGGGGTGCAGCGGCGACGCTGTTTGAGCCACACGCGTCACGAATTTGAGCCGCGTCTGCGTTAGGGATTTGATCTGCGTCAGTGCGAAGAAGACCGCTGCCCGTTCATGGGTGTGCAGTGCCCTCTTTAGAGCCCTATACAGACCCGCTCACGAACGGCACCGCTTCGCTGCGCCGTCGCCACAAGCGCATCAGCAGGAATGCGACCATCGACAGGTTCGCAAGGAATACGATCGCGCCGGGCCAGGTCAGCCGGTGCGACAAATGGTAGATCTCCAATGGCAGATAGAGGCCGCCCGATGCCGCACCGAGCCATTCGCCCCACGCCCGCTCGCGCCACAGACCATAAGCTTCGGCAAGCCGCAGGACCGCATAGGCAAGCGCGAGCAGCACGAGCGAACGAATATTCGTGTTGTTGAGCAGATCGATGTAGTGGAGCAGAAGCGCCGGATAGTGGCGCACGGGATCGAGGCCGAAATGTCCGATCAGTTCCGAAGTGATACGCCGCAAGTCGTGATGCAGCAACTCCATGAGACCGATGCTCGCGGCGAGCGCAGCCACACCCTTGATCCCTTCGTAGATCGCGATCGCATGGAGGGCGTGGCGGTGGCTGGGGTGACGCTTGCCGGCCCTGTTCAACTCCTCGCGCCGGTAATGTAGTGCTCGAGTTGCTGGATCGTGAACTCCTGCTCGGAGATGATGTCCTTGACCAGATCGCCGATCGAGATCATACCGATCAGCCGGCCCTTCTCGATCACGGGCAAGTGCCGCAGACGATGTTCGGTCATGATTGCCATGCAGTCCTGCGAAGTCTGCTCGCGCTGCACGTAGCGTACGCCTCGGCTCATGATCTCGCTGACCTGCGTGGTCTTCGACGACCGGTCCTTCAGCACGATCTTGCGCGCATAGTCACGCTCGGTGACGATGCCGACAACCTCGTCGTGACGCATGACGATCAGCGCCCCGATCCCTTTTTCCGCCATCAGCTTGATCGCGTCGTAGACCGACGCGGACTCGGCAATCGTAAAGACATAGTGGTCAGGTTTCGCGTTGAGTACCTGCGCAACTTGTGTCATGGAGGCCCTCCTTGGCGTCGTACTGCGCCGCTCGAAAGCGCGGCACAGCGGCGATGTGTGCTCCCCTGAGCCTCAGTATAGGAGTCGCGATGCAGGCGCGCGAACGCAATTTTCTTGCAACGGCCGGCGGGTACCGGCCGCTTTTGCGGCACCGCAGCACGAACCGCCATGCCGGTGGTGCGTCCAGGCCGAGTCCTCGTTTTCGTTCTCGAAGCCCGGCACTCGTACGAGCACTATGCGTCGTGACCACAAGCCGCGTGGTGGACATGCCCAGGCGCCGCGCCGTCGTCCCACGCCGAACCCAGGATCATCGTGCAGAAGTTCAGGCGCTTGTAGGAGGGATCCCGGAGGGCAAGTACGTCGGCCTTCACATTGCCGAAGGTCGACTCGGGTTTCTTGATCGTGCCGTGCGCGAAGGCGTTGATGATGCCGTTCTTGAAGTCGCGTTCGCGCGGATGGGCCGCGACCACCTGGATGCGTTTTTCTTCAGGGAATTCGTCGTAGGCGATGCCCAGGACGTCCATCTCGACGCCCGCGGTCACCAGCGCGACGACCGGCTTCATATGTTCGGGCACGCCGGGGGTCGTGTGCAGGGCGATCGAGGTCCAGACCTGCTCGATATCGTATTCGTTGACGCCGTGTTGCTGGAGAAAATCGCGGGCCGCGTTCGCACCGTCGACTTCGAAGCGATGGGTCTTGCTGCTATAAGCATCGACGAGCCCCATATCGTGGAACATCGCACCCATGTAAAGCAGTTCGGGATCGAATTTGAGCTGCTTGCGCTCGCCGGCCAGCGCGCCGAACAGGAACACGCGCCGCGAATGGTTGTATAAAAGATCGGATTCGTTGTCGCGCACCAGTTCAGTTGCGGCGCGGGCGAGCTGGCTGTCGGGAATGCGGATGCCGGCGATGGTCGTGCTCATGAGGTTCTCCAGATAGAAGATGGAATGGGTCAACGGCTTCGCACAGGTCGCGGCCGTGTATGCTGTTTCGTCATCGTTGAAGCGTGCAGTGAGTGTCGTGCCGAACGCCCGTCGGGACAATGCCGCGGCACAGGCTAACCCTGCCAATCGCACGGCGTGGGCTGCCATGGGACGTTTCAGTAAACGTTTCGGGAAACGAACAGGAAAGTGTGCAGAAAAGCACGCGGGCAAAATGAACCAGAAAACAAGGACAGAACTGAATGCGCTCAGTTGCGATTGCGATCTTCCCGGGTGTTCAGGCACTCGATGTGGCCGGTCCGGTCGATGTGTTCGCCGAGGCCAATGCGTTCGTCAGTGCGGATGCCGGCTATGAGATCACGCTGCTGGGAGCCAGCCGCGATGCGCTGCGCGCATCGAACGGCATGCAGATGCTGGCCGACCGGACATTCGACGAACCCGCGGAAGCGTTTCACACCGCATTGGTCGCGGGCGGTCCTGTCCTGCCGGCCGGCGAGGCCGAACCGCGGCTGAACCGCTGGCTCATCGAGGTGGCATCACGCTGCGAGCGTTATGGTTCGATCTGCACGGGCGCGTTCGCACTCGGTCATGCGGGCCTGCTCGACGGACGTAAAGTGACCACCCATTGGCAGGATGCGCCGCGCCTCGCGAGCCGCTTTCCGCAGGCACAGGTCGAGCTCGACAGGATCTATATCCGCGATGGCGCGCTCGTGACGTCGGCCGGTGTGACGGCGGGCATCGATCTCTCGCTCGCGCTCGTCGCCGAGGACCATGGGCCCGCGATCGCGCTCGCGGTGGCCAAGCGTCTCGTGGTGTTCGCGCAGCGGCGCGGTGGGCAGTCGCAGTTCAGCCCCTACCTGAGCGTGCCGGCCGACGAGACGTCGCCGGTCGCGAAGGTGCAGGCCCATGTCATGGAACATATCCGCGAAAGGTTCTCGGTCGCGCAGCTTGCCGCGGTCGCGGGCATGAGCGCGCGCAACTTCGCACGTGTCTTCGTACAATTGGCCCATGTCACGCCGCATGAATTCGTCGAGCGTGCGCGGGTCGATACGGCGCGCAACCTACTCGAAAGCACGGACAAGGTGCTCAAGGCGGTCGCCTATGAAAGCGGTTTCGCCACCGCGGATCGCATGCGCATCGTGTTCAGCCGCCGCCTGAGCGTTACGCCAACCGAATACCGGGCGAGTTTTTTGAACATTCCGAATAAGCCGGACACCCTGAACCTTCCATGACCTCATCCACATCGCCAGCCCACTCCCCCGTCAGCGCGCCTTTCGGAAGCTGGAAGTCACCTGTCACCACGCAGTTGATCGTCGGTGAGACGATCCGGCTCGGACAGCCCGCGATCGGCGCGGGCGGTATCTTCTGGACCGAAAGCCGGCCGCAGGAAAAGGGCCGCACTGTGCTGGTCAGGCATGACGCCGATGGCCGGACCGAAGACATCACGCCCGCGCCCTACAACGTGCGCACACTCGCCCATGAATATGGCGGCGGCGCGTTTGCGTGCGGCGTGTCCGCGCACGGCGTTCACGAGAGCTTCTTCAGCCATTTCGACGATCAACGGATTTACCGGATCAGGGAATCCGAAGCGCCCGAGGCGCTGACGGGCATCGCGGAGGTTCGATATGCGGACGCCCTCGTCGATACCACGCATCGCCGGCTGATTGCCGTCATGGAGGATCACAGCGTGCCCGGCCATGAACCGGTCAACAGCCTCGTGAGCATCGACCTCACGACCGGCGCCCCGCACACGCTCGCAAGCGGCCACGATTTCTTCTCGTCTCCTGCATTGAGCTCGGATGCACGCCAGCTTGCATGGCTCACCTGGGATCATCCGGACATGCCATGGGACGGCACCGAACTCTGGCTCGCCGACATCGCGCCCGATGGTTCGACCGGCACCCCGCGCAAGATCGCGGGCGGCCGCGGCGAGTCGCTGTTCCAGCCCGCATGGTCGCCGTCCGGCGAGTTGCATTTCATATCGGACCGCAGCGGCTGGTGGAACCCCTACCGCCTGCGCAACGGCAAGATCGATGCGCTCAGGCCGATGGACGCCGAATTCGCCAGACCCCAGTGGGTGTTCGGCATGCGCACCTACGGCTTCGACTCGGCGGGACGCATCGTCTGCCTATATGAACTCGAAGGTGACACACATCTCGCCGTACTCGATGCCGACACAGGCAGCTTCGACGAAATCGCGACGCCTTTCCGGGCGATCCGCGACCTGCATGTGCACGGCGACCAGGCGGTCTTCATCGGCAGTTCACCGACGGCCGACGAAGCGGTCGTTGCCTTCGACCTGAAGTCGCGTACACATCGAGTGCTGCGCCGTGCAAGCCGGGCCCAGGCCGACCCGGCCTATGTCTCGATCGCCGAGGCCATCCGCTATCCGACGGAAGGCGGCGCCTTCGCACACGCCCTGTTCTACGCGCCCGTCAATGCCGATTTCAAGGGGCCCGCGGGCGCTTTGCCGCCCCTGCTCGTGATCAGTCATGGCGGCCCGACCAGTTCGACCAATGCGGCCTTCAAATGGTCGATCCAGTACTGGACCAGCCGCGGCTTTGCGGTCGTCGATGTGAACTACGGCGGCAGCAGCGGCTACGGCCGGCCTTATCGCGAGCGCCTGAACGGCCAGTGGGGCGTAGTCGACGTCGACGACTCGATCCATGCGGCGCGCCACCTCATCGAGCGCGGGCTCGTGAATCCCGACCAGGTCGCGATCCGCGGCGGCAGCGCGGGCGGCTACACGACGCTCTGCGCGCTGACCTTTCGCGACTTCTTCAAGGCGGGCGCCAGTCACTATGGCATCGGCGATCTCGAAGCGCTCGCACGCGACACGCACAAGTTCGAATCACGCTATCTGTTCCGGCTGATCGGCGACTATCCGGCCGAGCAGGCGCTTTATCACGCCCGCTCGCCGGTCAACTTCACGGACCGGCTGTCGAGCGCGATGATCCTGTTCCAGGGCGCCGAAGACAAGGCAGTGCCGCCGAACCAGGCTGAGGCCATGTATCAGGCCGTGCGCGCGAAAGGCTTGCCCGTCGCGTATCTGCTGTTTCCGAACGAACAGCACGGCTTCCGGCGCGCGGAGAATATCAGCCGCGCGTTCGAGGCCGAGCTGTATTTCTACGGGAAGATCTTTGGCTACGAAACGGCCGACGTCATCGAGCCGGTCGTCATTGACAATCTCTGAGACGGACTCATCAGTTCTTCAGCCAAAGCGGCCTCGCGGAAAAACTCGATCGCACGCGGTTCATCCGCGTGGGCGATATTGATCCGCAGCCAGGGCGTATCGCGCTGGTCCGCGTGGAAGGCCTGACCCGGCGCGATGCCGATACCGAACCGTTCGGCGAACTTCGACAGCTTCTGTGAATCGTCGATACGGGGCACCCTCGCCCAGAGGAACTGCCCCCCGACCGGCGGACCGAATACTTCCCAGCCCGACGACTCGAGCCGCTGGAGCGTGCCCGACAGACTCTCGGCCAGATGCCGGCGCAGCCGTTCGAGATACTTGCGATAGGCGCCGCGCTCGAGCATCGACGACACCAGCGATTCGGCAAACCGCGAGGCGGTAATGCTCGTGAGCGTCTTGATATCGGCCATATGGCGGATCGCGGTCGGCCCGGCCACCAGATAGCCGACCCGCAGCGAACCCGACAAGGTCTTCGAAAAGCCGCCGATATAGATCACGCTTTCGAGCTGGTCGAGCGTCGCCAGGCGATCGGTCGGTTCCGTCTGGAAATCGGCGAAGACATCGTCTTCGATGAGCGTGACCCCATGCTGCCGGGCCAGCTGCAACACGCGAAATGCATTGGGCGGCGACATCGTCGTGCCGGTCGGGTTATGAAACACGGTATTGACGAAGAACACCTTGGGCCGGTATTCGCGCAGCTTCGCCTCGAGCACGTCGATATCGAGCCCGTGCCGCGTGCGCGGAATGCCGACGACCTGCACACCCGAGATCCGCAGCAGGCCGAGCAGGTTGTAGTAGGCCGGATCCTCGATGAAAACCGTATCGCCAGGCTTGAGCATGTAGCGGATCACGAGGTCGAGCGCCTGGCTCGCGCCATTGGTCAGCATGATGTTGCCTGGATCGACATGGATGCCGAGCGGCATGAGCCGCATCGCAACCTGCTCGCGAAGCGGCGCATAGCCGAGCGGCGTGCTGTAGTCGATCAGGCTGCTCGGGTCCGTCCGCGCCAGCTGGCGAATCGCAAACGAAAGACCTTCCGTATCGCGCCAGTCTTCGGGCGTCAAGCCATCACCGAGCCTGAGCATGTCGGGGCCAAAGTGATTCGTCTTCCAGACGGGTCCCACGACGTCCTCGACCAGATGCGAATCGACCACGGTCAGCTCGGGTGGCGCGAAGCGCCGCTCGGCGACGTAGAAGCCCGAACCGCGCCGCGAATCGATCAGGCCGAGCGAGACGAGCCGGTCGTACGCCTCGATCACGGGGAAACGGCTGATGCCATGGTCGGCCGCCAACTGGCGGATCGACGGCAGCTTGGTACCGATCCTCGCCTCGCGCGTCGTGAGCCATTGCCTGACCGCGCCGACGATCTGGTCAGTCAGCGGTATGCCCAGGCTTGCATCGAGTTCGAGTTTCATGAGCGACCTTTACCGGAACTGTTCGTGAAATTGGCTGAACAGTCTAGTCAAACTGTTCGGAACTGTTCATGGGATTTTAGGCTTTTAGAGCCAATAATCCAGTCATGCCTTAGGTCAAATGAAAAAAAATCTGACCCAGGGCAAAAGTTAGGACTGCGCATACAGGCACGCCGGATCGAACGATACGAACTGCCTGAGCATGCGCAGTGAAACACGGGCGGTGAGCACGAACCACCCGCCCAATTCAGTAGCACGCCGACCCACCAAGGTGATCAGAATGGATGAATTACGGACCTTCGAGCTAGGAGCACCCCATGCCGCGCAAGCCTTGATACTTGCGCAAGACGCGACCCTCTGCGCTGTCAGCGGGGCGATCTGGCTGACCGTCGAAGGCGAAGCCGACGACGTTTGGCTCGAGCCGGGCGAGCACATCGACCTCAGAGCGGGCAAGCGTGTGTGGCTGTCCGCCGAGCGCGATCGCACGCGTTTCACGGTGCTCACGCAAGGCCATGTGACTGCTCCCGTCTGGCTGGTGGCGCTGGCGGCCGCGATCGGCAAGGCGATGTCGCGCACTACATCGCCGCTGCGTTCGTTCTGATTTCGGGCATTTTTGACCGATTCGCAATAAAACTTGTCCGATCAGGGTGGACAAGACACTTTATGCTGGGTGCGTATCAGAAAAGGCTTTCCGACCAACATTCCAATAAACCGGACGCATCCCGCAGCGAACCATGAACTCGACCGTCTCCAAACCGCTCGATCAGTCCTTCGAGGCCGCCTCCCCGCTCCCCGCCAAGAAGGAAGACATTGTTTTCGCGATCATCGGCGCGATCAGTTTCTCGCATCTGCTCAATGACATGATCCAGTCGCTGATCCTGGCGATCTACCCGCTGCTCAAGGACAACTTCGCCCTGAGTTTCGGCCAGATCGGACTGATCACGCTCACCTATCAGTTCACCGCTTCATTGCTCCAGCCGATAGTCGGCTACTACACCGACAAGTACCCGCAGACCTATGCACTGCCCGTCGGCATGGGGTTCACGCTGGGCGGCCTCGTGATGTTGGCATTCTCGCCGTCCTTCGGCTGGCTGCTCGTCGCCTCGGCGCTGGTCGGCTGCGGTTCTTCCGTGTTTCATCCGGAGTCGTCGCGGGTCGCACGCATGGCCTCGGGCGGCCGCCATGGCCTCGCCCAGTCGCTGTTCCAGGTCGGCGGCAACGCGGGCAGCTCGCTCGGGCCGCTGCTCGCCGCGCTGATCATCATGCGCCATGGCCAGCGCAGCATTGCATGGTTCGCGATCGCCGCACTGGTCGCGATCGTCGTGCTGATCGGCGTAAGCAACTGGTTCAAGGTCGCCCGCACGAAGGTCCAGCCACGGGTGCAGAGCGCGGGACACGCAGCGCTTTCGAACCGCCGGATCGCCCTCGCGATGGGTGTGCTGCTCGTGCTGATCTTCTCGAAGTATTTCTATCTCGCGAGCCTCAACTCGTACTACACGTTCTATCTGATCGACCGCTTTCACCTGCCTGTCGAGACGACCCAGTTCTATCTGTTCGCCTTCCTGTTCGCCATCGCGGTCGGGACGATCGTCGGCGGCCCGATCGGCGACCGCTTCGGACGCAAGTATGTGATCTGGGCTTCGATTCTCGGGGTCGCGCCGTTCACGCTGTTGCTGCCGTACGTGAACCTGTTCTGGACCGGCGTGCTGACCGTCGTGATCGGCCTGATCCTCGCCTCCGCGTTCTCGGCCATCATCGTCTATGCGCAGGAACTGATTCCGGGCAAGGTCGGAATGGTCGCGGGGATGTTCTTCGGCTTCGCCTTCGGTGTCGCCGGGATCGGCGCGGCCGTGCTGGGCCATGTCGCCGATTCCACGAGCATCGAGACGGTCTACAAGCTCTGTGGTTTCCTGCCGCTGCTCGGCATCTTCACAGTGTTCTTGCCGAACCTCGAAGGCGACCGGCCCCGCAAACTCGAGGCCGCCTGAGTTTCATCTCCGGTCACGGGCTTGCCGGCGCGAACTGCGAGCGCTGGAAGCCCGCCGCAATCGCGGGTGAGGACGGGGCGAGCACGAAGTCGGAGAAGGTCGTGCGCGCCGCATCCGACATCGATGTTGCGAATACCACGTCCTGCGACGCGAACATCTGATCGACCGTCAGGTACTGCTGAGCGCCCGCATCGGCGGAAAGCGGTGTACCGCCGATCACGATGTTGCGGCTGAGCAGGTTGTTCAGCGGCGCGCCCGGCATATTGGAAAGAATCACGGCGAGCAGCGGGTAGCGGGTCGAGTAAGGCGGCTGGTCGTAGTGGACCGCCGCGAGCTGCGTGCGAAAGATCCCGTTCGGATCATCTGACCACGCCTTCTGCCACGAAAGTCCGCGTGAGTCGACCAGGATCGCCGGCGACGAATTCGAGAACAGATTGTCCGACACGAGATTGTCGCGGCCCCCGCCGATGAATACAGCCTGGTTCACATGCGAGAACACATTGCGCTCGACGGTTGTCCCGCATATCTGGTCATCGAGGTAGACGCCCACCGTTGCGGTGGGCTGGGCCGCCGTGCCGATATCGTGGATGAAGTTGTCGGCAATCACCGTACCGCGCGCGCTCCAGTCGCGGCCCGTGTAGATCGCACCTGAGTCGGCCGTTTCCGTCACGACATCGTAGATCTCGTTGTTCGAGATGAGGTGATCGTTGCCCGAGTAGATGATCGCCGCATGCGGGCCGTTGTAGAGCGTGTTGCCCGAGATCGTGTCGCCGACGCCCGACAGACTGATCGCGGGACGGTAGGCACGCGTTCGCCGCGCATAGTTGCGAATCGTGCTGTTCGTCACGAAGCTGTTGCCCGCGACGAGCGTAGTGCGATTGCCGCCATAGATCGTCAGGCCGCCCTCCCCCGTGTTCTCGACTGTGACGTTGCTGAAGCCGCTGCTGCCTGCGTTCGACATCGCGCCTCGATCACCCATATTGCGAAACGCCACATGATCGACCGTAATCTTGCCTCCGCCGAGCAACTGCAGCCCGTCGCCACGCGCGGTATCGAAGGTCAGGTTCTGGATCGTCATGTTCAGCGCGTTGTTCACGACCAGCAGCGAGTCGACCACCGACGCGGTGACGTCACCGTCAGTCATGGCCGCGGGCGGCCAGATATAGACGCGCGCATTGGTGCGATCGACGTAGTACTCGCCGGGTTGATCGAGTTCCGACAAGGCGTTCTGGATAAAAAAGCGCTGGTTGACCGCCAGGCCGTATTCCGGCGCGGGCGCGGCGAGCGTGATGGTTCCCGACGCGTCGACTGATTGCACGGCCAGTGTCGTGTCGGCCCAGTCGCGGGCCCAGTACCCCATGGCCTCGAGATCGGGCTCGGTTTGCCATGCGGCCGTATGGCCGCCCACGACCGTGAAGCTCAGGCCGTTCGGACCGCCGGGCAAGCTCGCGATCGTCGCAAAGCCCGTATTCGGCCAGCGCGCGAGTGTCATCGGCTGGCCGCGAAAGAAGAGTTCGAGCGGTGCGGGGGTGATGGGGATATCCATGCCGTGGCGCTGGACCGTGCCGAGATTGGTGATGCCGTTCTGCTTGAGATCCGCGACCATCACACTACCGCGCGCACCGCTCGGCAGCCGCGCGACCGTCGCCGCATCCTTGACGGGCGAGAAGAAGTTGACGACATGACCTCCCGTGATGATCGCGCCGCCGCCGGCCGGACCCGAAATCGAGAGCGGCGTGGTGCTCCAGCTCGCATCGGGTGTCAGGGTCAGGGTCGAAGCGAGCTGGTAGACACCGGCTGCAAGCACGATGTCCAGGCTGTCGATATTCGTGCCCGCGCGTGCCTTGTTTGCATTGAGGACCGAGATCACATCGCGCAGGGCCAGATTGCCCGCGGCAAGATTGACCGAACCGGCAGGCTTCGATATTGCCGAACTTTCAGCGGCATTGGTCGCTGTGGCCGTCACATAGACGGTCAGCGCCTGGGACGGTGCACTCAGAAATGCGCCGCTCAGCGAGAACATGAAAACGGCGGTCGCACCGATCCTGCGCAACACCCGTGCACATAGGCGTCTGGCCCCGGGGCGCAGCACAGGAGTTCGTGAAACAGGGGGGCAAAGGACTCGCGCTCGAAGGACAGATTGATATGAACACGCTTTCGTTACATTTCTGAGAAGTACAGAGAACATGGTTCGATTCCGGAGCAATGTGATGACAGTCTTGAGACTGTCGGGACTGCTGCAACCGGGCCAGCTTACATGCCGGCCCCCATCTCGGGATATCAGACAACGACCTCCATGCAGGGTGATGAACGGATCGCCGGCGCGACGCTTCCCGGAACGTCGCGGCGGACAACACATCCGCATGATGGGTATGCGGTGTGACACACGACGGTCGATGCCGGCGTGCATGCGAACTGGCGATGTCCATCGGGTCACCCATTCGATGGCGGCGAGAGGTCGCTCGCACCGCGCGGGTAATCCCGCTCTATTCGCGCCCTGGCGGCGCAGCTTTAATAGAACTTGGCACCCTGCGCGACCGGTCCGGCGGTTCTGTCGCATTCGGGCGCCTTTCGATCAGCCGCGGCGGTATCGTCCGCCCGGTCCCCCGGGTAAACCCGGTCCGGAGAAGCCGCTGATGACGACCTACTGCAACTTCCATGCACGCTCAATCGCCGATCCCACCGAATTCTGGGGCACGGAAGCCGAACGGATTCACTGGCACACGCCGTTCACCCAGGTTCTCGATGATTCACGGCCGCCGTTTGCACGCTGGTTCATTGGCGGTACGACCAATCTTTGCTACAACGCAATCGACCGTCACCTGCCGGAGCGCGGCGCGCAGGAAGCCCTGATCTATATATCGACCGAAACCGGGGCTGAGCGCAGGTTTACCTATGCACAAATATTCGCGGAAGTGAATCGGATGGCCGCGACGATGCTTGCCATGGGCGTGCAGCGCGGCGACAGAGTATTGATCTATATGCCGATGATTCCCGAGGCCATGTTGGCGATGCTCGCGAGCGCACGCATCGGGGCGATTCATTCAGTCGTGTTCGGCGGCTTTGCGGCAGGCAACCTTGCCAGCCGGATCGATGACGCGCAGCCCGCCCTGATCGTGAGCGCGGATGCGGGGTCACGCGCCGGACGCGTGATCCCCTACAAACCTTTGCTCGACGAGGCGCTGCTCGAGACGCGCGCGCCGCAGCCGAAGGTGCTGCTCGTCGATCGCGGCCTGGCGCCCCTGCCGCTTTTCGAAGGCCGTGATGCACTCTATGCCGACGCCTCGGCACCCCACGGTGACACGATCGTGGCCTGCGCATGGCTTGAATCGAATGAAGCGTCCTACATCCTTTACACCTCGGGGACAACGGGTCGCCCAAAAGGCGTGCAACGCGATGTCGGCGGCTATGCAGTCGCGCTCGCGACTTCGATCGACTATCTGTTTGGCGGCAAGGCCGGCGACGTGATGTTCACGGCATCCGATATCGGCTGGGTCGTCGGTCACAGTTACATCGTCTATGCCCCACTGCTCGCGGGGATGACGACCGTGATGTACGAGGGCTTGCCCGTACGGCCTGACGGTGGAGTCTGGTGGCGAATGGTCGAGCGTCTGAAGATCAATCTGATGTTCACGGCCCCCACAGCGATTCGCGTGCTCAAGAAGCAGGACCCCGCGCTGATGCGCATGTCGGACCTCTCGAGCCTGCGTGCCCTGTTTCTCGCAGGCGAACCGCTCGACGAGCCGACCGCGCACTGGATCGAACGTGCGCTGGACAAACCCGTGGTCGACAACTATTGGCAAACGGAAACGGGCTGGCCGATGCTGACGTTGCCACGCGGGCTCGACGGTATCGATATCCCGCCGGCCAAGCTTGGCGCACCTGGCGTGCCGGTCTATGGATATCAGCTCAGCGTGTGTAACGAGCGCACCGGTGAACGGTGCGCGGCGGGACAAAAAGGGGTGATCGCACTCGACTACCCGCTACCGCCCGGATGCATGTCCACTATCTGGGGTGACGATGAACGTTATGTGAAGACCTATTGGTCGAACTTCCTGGGCCGGGTGGCCTATTCGACATTCGACTGGGGCGTGCAGGATGGTGACGGTTTCGTGACGATACTGGGGCGTACCGACGATGTGATCAATGTGGCCGGGCATCGGCTCGGCACGCGCGAGATCGAGGAAAGCCTCTCGCGCCATCCGGCAGTCGCGGAAGTGGCCGTGGTGGGCGTGAGGGACAGCCTCAAAGGCCAGGTCGCATTCGGCTTCGTCGTGCTGCGCGACCCGGCGAGAGCAGAGGAAGCGATGGATCGCCTCGCTCTCGAGGGGGAACTCATGCAGACCGTCGACCGGCAACTCGGCTCGGTCGCGCGACCCGCACGCGTGCTCTTCGTCGGCCTGCTGCCCAAGACACGGTCAGGCAAACTGCTCCGGCGCGCCATCGCCGCGC
Source organism: Pararobbsia alpina (assembly GCF_902859895.1). GTDB lineage: Bacteria > Pseudomonadota > Gammaproteobacteria > Burkholderiales > Burkholderiaceae > Pararobbsia > Pararobbsia alpina. The sequence continues at coordinate 179,938 of NZ_CADIKM010000007.1, read as the reverse complement.
TCGCGGAAGGCCGCGAACCAGGCGATCTGACGACCATCGAAGACCCCGGGGCGCTTCACCAGATACGGGTTGCGCTGGGTTTGGCGAGTCCGACCTGAATCAGGCGTTGTAACCCATCCACGACGGACGGTCGCGCGAGGCGCGGCGGTCGAGGTCGCGTATGCGTGCTTCGAGGTCGTAGATGTCGACCGCTTCAGCCAGATAGGCTTCTTCGTATTCGCGCCGGCGTTGTTCGGCGCTCATGGTCAGTTGATTGATGATCTTCCACAATGCGTACATGGTCTTGCTCCTTGCTGGTGGTGCCAATTCGGGCACCGACGATGAACTTGCGGCTCCGGCGTCCCAGCCATCCGGGGCACCCTAGGCAGAACACCTAAGTGTTTTCCCTTATGTGTGCATTCTACGGGAAAACCCTTAATCAAGTCAGCAGGAAAATATTCGGAAAAGGCGTATTTCTCGCAGCGCAGCTTTAACCTATTGGGGACACGCCAGCGGATTCGCGCAGTCTCAAACCGCGAGAACCTGCTGCGCAAGTGGGTACCCTTCTGTCGTGATACGACGATGCAGGCGGAAAAAGTCGAAAATGAGGCGGCTCGATTCCGGCCCGTTCGAGACGTGGAACGGTATCGCGCCATCGCCGCCGCTCCAGGCGTGGCGAAGATGCTCGATCCGGCAGAGCCGTACGAGCGGCACATCGTCGAGCATCCAGTCGCGCCGGACCAATCCGGGCAGCGCGCTTTCACGCTCGGTGCCGTGCAGCAGCAGGCCCGACGCGTCGACGAACCGATTCAGCCGGACAAACTGCAAGGCGAGCTGCCCGGCATTGTCAGGCGATACGACATCGTCGGATTGGCCATGCACGATGATGGCCGGCATGCCCGGATGCGCGGCGAACTCCGGCACATCGGCTATCACGGCAAGCGGATCGTCGCGCGTGCCGCGGCGCATGGTCGCAAGCGCCGAGATCGCCGAATGGGCATCACCGAATACAGGGCCGGAATGAACCGCGACCGCAGCGAACACCTCGGGATAGCGCACGGCGAGCATCGTCGCCATGCCGCCACCGGCTGACATGCCAGCCACATAGACGCGCGAAGGATCGATGTTCTCGCGTGCGATCACGGCCTGGACAAGGGAGACGATGGCGCGCGCTTCCTGGTCGCCGGCACGTTCCGACCGGTCGTACCAGTGCCAGCAACGATGCGCGTGGGCGTGCCGCGACTGTTCGGGATAGAGCACCGCAAAACCATATTCGTCGGCAAGTGCATTCATCCGCGTGCCTTGCGCAAACTCTTCGCTCGTCTGCTTGCAGCCGTGCAGCATCACCACCAGCGGGCGCTTGCCGCCACCCCGCACGGGCGGCAGATACATTCCATACGCAAGATGGCTGACGAGGTCGCCGGGGGCGGGCGGAGCGGAATGGAATGAACGCGTCCAGTCGCCTTTGAGCCATGCATCACGCGCCGGACGAACCCTGGACTCGACTGCTCCACGGCCCGCGCCCGACTTGCGCATCCCCGTTGCCGCCGCGCGCGGCGACTGGGTCGCCGGGCCGGAGTCGGAAGCGGCCTTGGGGCGCACCGCCTTCCTGCGTGGCGGCTTGACTGGCGAGAGGCCCTCGGAGCGCAAGCCGAGCGGGTCGATTTTGGCGGCCTGGGCCTTGGCCTTGCCGACCTTGCTTGCCTTTGCGCTGGCCGATGCCGCCTTCGCCGCGTTCTGCTTTAGCGCGTTGCGTACCAACTTTGTCTGAATCTGAGCCAGCTTGGTCAGTCCGCGCAGCCAGGTCGAGGTGAAACGCTTGTTCATAAAGGTTCTCCGGGTGATTGCCGAGCGAGCACCAAGCGTCTTCCGCTTTGCTCGATTCATCGTCGGAACCGGCGGTTGTGCAATGCACCATAACACCTTTTCGGGTTTACCGCTTCTCACTAATGCGCATGTATTCAGTGCGACGAAATGAAGCACACGATGGAGCATTGCTAGTGCCAGCATCGCAAAAAATGGCGGTTTATACTGATCGCCTCGCGTGGCTTTTCCCGCGCCCCTTCTGACGGCACCCTGCCCGATTGATGATTTCGACGTCTTTTCTTTCCTCGTCCCTCTGGATCACGATTACCGGGTTCGGCGGTGTGGCGGTGACCGTTCCGGTCGCGCTGGCGATCGCGGCCTGGCTCGTGGCCGGCATGCGCATGCGCGCGGCCTTCGAGTGGCTGGTGCTGCTCGGCGCGGCGGGCGGGCTGATGCTGCTGACCAAGCTTGCCTTTCTGGGTTGGGGGTTGGGAATCCGCCCGCTGGATTTCACGGGCATCAGCGGACATGCCTTGATGTCGACGATGGTCTTTCCCGTCATGCTCAGCGTCATCCTGCTCGGGGCGCCGACCCTGGTAAGGCGCGCCGGCTTTGTCGCGGGACTCGCGCTCGGCATCATGATCGGTGCATCGCGCATGGCGGTGAAAGCCCACTCGATGTCTGAAATCGTCGCCGGCTGTGCGATCGGTGCTGTTGTCGCCTGCATTTTTGTGAGTCGGGTCGAAAACCACGGAGCGCCGGCCGACACGACCACGCCCCATCCACTACTGGTATCGCTGAGCCTGGTCGCATTGATCGGCGCACTGCACGGCTTGCATTTGCCCACGCAACGCTGGGTCACTTCGCTCGCACTCGATCTTTCGGGGCACGAGCGCCCCTTTATTCGCGCACGCTGGCATCGCGACGGACGCATCGCACCGAAACTCGTCGACAATCTCGGGTCCGTCCGGCCGGCCGCTCCGGATTCGTGATGTCGATCGCCTCAAGCCGGCTATTTTTTCTTCTTCCTGATCTTCTCTAGCTGTTCGGTACTGCCCGACACCGCGAACGCTTCTCGGGCGCTGAGATAACCGTTGGCGAAGGCCCGCACCAAGGGCGGCAGATTGAGCATCGACAAAAATTGCCGCGCGACGACGGCGTCGTTGGCCGCGCCCAGCGAATCCTGCAAAGCGCTCATGCGATCGGCCATACGTCGACGTGCTTTCCGATCGACAGCGGGCGCGAGGAATTCGACTGCGTATCTGAGGCGTTTGGCATGAATCCGCAGTTGATGCCGCTCTTCAGCGGATAGCTTGTCGAGATCCTTCACGCCCGCAAGGCGGCGGTAACGCTTGCGCAGCAGTTTGCGGCCGAACGGATTGAGCGGGCCCGCGTTCCGCACGCCCGCCGCAGCGGCAAGCACTGCGACTTGCCTCGCGGTCTGTGTCACGAGTTGCGCGTAGCGTGGGGTATGGAGAGCAGCGCGCAGCGCGTCGGCGACTTCTTCACGGCGGTTGATCACTTCGGCACGCGCGCATTCCCACGCGGCCGTCGAGGTAGTCTCTTCTGTCTCCCCTGTCTCCCCTATCGCGACGGTCTCCCCTGTCGCGGCTATGTCGCCCTGATCGCTGGCAGCGGCAGCCTGGGCAAGTGCCGGAAACGTACCTTCCGCGAGTACATCCCAGTCGCGCAGATTGCCGAGCAGGTGGCCGATCCATTTGATTTCGTGTTCGTCGGGCTGGATTTCCGCTTCACGTAGGGCGCTCTCGAGCACGCGATAGGCGGTGCGTATCCTTCTGAGTGCGATGCGCATCTGGTGCACGTATTCACTACCGCCTGTGTTGGCGACGCCCGGCGCATTCGCCAGCCACTGCTGGAATACGTTCTGCATCACGGCGCTCGCGACGACGGCGAGGGTGCGTCTGCTGCCGAAAGCAATCGTCCCCGCCTTGCTTGCAGGAGCGGCGGGCCTCAGCGCCTCGGTCAATATGTCGTGTTCGACCAGATGGAAGGCACCCTCATCGTTCAAGGACACAGCCAGGTCGAGCAGACGCACCGCCTGCCGCGCGAGCACCACGCGCTGCTCGGCGTCGGCGCCTGCGTCGACTCGGGGTCCTGCATCATCCGGGTTGTCGACGTCCGCCAGCTCCAGAGAGAGTCGCAGTTCGGCGAATGCGTGCTGATCGCCTCCACTACCCCTGTCACCCGCATAAGCGGCGTCACCCACATCGGCCCCGTCACCTACGTCACCTGCATCAACCACCTCAACCACATCACCTGCATAACCCGCATCACCCACATCACCCGCATCACCCACATCACCCACATCACCCACATCACCCACATCACCCACATCACCCACATCACCCACATCACCAACATCACCCACATCACCCACATCACCCACATCACCAACATCACCCACATCGCCCACATCACCAACATCACCAACATCGCCCACATCACCAACATCACCAACATCGCCCACATCACCAACATCGCCCACATCACCAACATCGCCCACATCACCCGCATCATTTGCATCATTTGCATCGTCCGCGTCACCCGCTACGCCCTTATCGGGGGCCAAGCCGGGGCCGCTGAAGTTGCCAACATCAAAACTCACCATCGCGGGTTCGCCGCCGAGATCCACACGCCACCAGTGACGCTCGAACGAGGCACGCAAGCACACATCGCCGCTTTGGCCCGCGAAATCCGGAGGCTGGCCGCCTTCCAAGGCCACGGGCTCCCATGACCGGACGCGCACGCCGGGCAATACCGCCAGATCGTGCACGGCAACGGCGAAACGCCGGGCTCCGGCTTCGAGCACCATGCACCGCCAGGCTGGATCGCAACTCGGGGGATCCGCGCAATGGCGAAGTTCGAGTTCCACGCGCGCGGTTTCACCATGTGCGCCTGCCAACTGCAGATTCTCGGCAAGGCGGCGTTTCAAATCGGCCACCAAGGCGCCGCCCGCACTTGGCGGGTTGGGCAAGAACACCAGTTCCAGAACACGCTGCATCGATCGGACTCCGGTTTTGCAAAGGAAGAATGCGACGCGAGCGGCCCAGATCTGGCCTCTTATGCCGTCTTCCGCATCGTGAAGTTCGAGCCTTGAACTTCGCGCCCTGAACCCTGCCTCGTCCCGTCCTGCCCTGGACCTCGAGCCTCCGAAGCGTGGCCAGCCCCCCCCCGGCCAATGCCCGTCCCAGGCCGATGCCCCAACATACAGGCTATACCGTCCGAGGCTGCCTGCCCACTCTACCCGGACGCCTATAAGGAAAACCCGCGCGGCGTGACGGCGTCACGAATGGGTCATATGGCGCTGGTATTCCTTTCGATTCGCACACGCGGCGTCATCTCCTTGGCGTCGAATCCCGTCTTTTTCGCCATTCATAGCGGCCTACCCCCGAAGGAGCCCCGTATGTCTGAGCTTTCCGTTTCTCAGTCGACTTCCCGCGCCGCGTTCAACCGAAAACTCAGCCTGGGCGCCTTCCTGTTGGCGCTCTTCGCCGGCGTAGCCTACGTCGGCAGCCATCTGGCCGACGATCTGCGCCCGGTCCAGCTCGGTTCGTCACTTCCCTATGTTTTGCTGGGCATTGCCCTGCTGATCGCGCTCGGCTTCGAATTCGTCAACGGCTTCCACGATACTGCCAACGCGGTGGCGACGGTGATCTACACGAATTCCCTCACGCCGAATCTTGCCGTGGTCTGGTCTGGCGCCTGGAACTTCATCGGCGTGCTTGTCTCGAGCGGCGCGGTCGCATTCGGGATCCTGCAATTGCTCCCCGTCGAGCTGATCCTGCGGGTCGGCAGCGAGCAGGGTTTCGCGATGGTCTTCGCTCTTCTGATCGCGGCGATCATCTGGAATCTGGGCACCTGGTACTTCGGCCTGCCCTCGTCGAGCTCGCATACCCTGATCGGGTCGGTCCTCGGCGTGGGCATCATGAACCAGATGACGGCGGTCAAGACGGGCACGAGCGGTGTCGACTGGAACCAGGCGCTTGGCGTCGGCAAGGCACTGCTGTTCTCGCCGATCATCGGCTTCGTGCTGTCCGCAGTGCTGCTGCTCGCGATGAAGGCGCTCGTGCGCAGCCCGGCGCTCTACACGGAGCCGAAAAAAGACGCGCCGCCTCCATTCTGGATTCGCTGCCTGCTGATCCTGACCTGCACCGGCGTCTCGTTTGCGCACGGCTCGAATGACGGACAGAAGGGCATGGGCCTCATCATGCTGATCCTGATCGGTACCGTGCCGACCGCTTTCGCACTGAACAAGGCCGTCGACGCAAGCCAGACGCAGACCTTCCTTGCCGTCACCCATACGGCCTCGGACACGCTTGCCAAGTACGCGCCCGGCGCCGTGCCGTCAAGCGATCCGCGCGGGGATGTCGAGAAGTACGTGCAGACGCATGAGCTCACGCCCGTCACGGTGCAGGCACTGCGCCAGCTGACCGATTCAATCGGCGCGAATGTCACGCAATCCGGTGCCGTCTCGACGATTCCACAAGGCAATGTCGGCAACGTCCGCAACGATATGTACGTCGCCTCGGAAGCGCTTCGGCTGATGGACAAGGCCAAGAACCCCGCCTTCTCGGCGCCTGACCGGGCCTCGCTCGCAAACTACCGCAAGCAGCTCGATCACTCGACCAAGTTCATCCCGACCTGGGTCAAGGTCGCGGTGGCCATCGCGCTGGGGCTCGGCACGATGGTCGGCTGGAAACGCATCGTCGTGACGGTCGGCGAGAAGATCGGCAAGACTCACCTGAACTATGGTCAGGGCGCGTCGGCCGAACTTGTCGCGATGTTGACGATCGGCGCGGCCGATGTGTACGGTCTGCCGGTCAGCACGACCCATGTGCTGTCCTCGGGCGTGGCGGGCACCATGGCCGCCAACGGCTCGGGGCTTCAATGGTCGACCGTACGCAGCCTCGGGCTCGCGTGGATCCTGACCCTGCCCGTGTCGATCATTCTCTCCGGGGGGCTGTTCTGGTTGTTCCGCCACTTGTTCTGACGATTGTTCCGACGGTTCGACACTCCTGAACGACGAGAGCGGTACCGGGTACAGGACTTGCTGAATGCTGCGTGGCGCGCGTCATCAAGCGCGTCGCATCGTTCGGAATGGCTTCCCGATATACCGCTCCATCGCCGGCCACCCGAAATGCGGGCGATGTAACCAGGAGACGCACATGACCGTTGGAACCATCCTGCTCATCATCCTCATCCTGCTGCTGATCGGCGCGCTGCCGACCTGGCCGCACAGCCGAACATGGGGATACCGGCCGATCGGCCTGCTTGGTATCGTCCTTATCGTCGTGATCATCCTTTTGCTGACCGGACGGATCTGACGACCGGTAGTTCGGCCGCCCCCGGTGCTCGGGGGCGGACTTCAAATGGGCAGCCCGCCCCCGCTGCCCGCGTTTTTCTCTCTCGAGTCTCCTTCTCTCCATCGGTTCCGTTCCTCCAACTGTCTGCCTGCTGCTGCCTTCTGCCTTACGCCCTCGCCCTCGCCCTTAGCCTTTCCATTGCTCACCCGCTTCGTCTTGCCGGCTACGCCAATAGCCGTGCGCTTTCCTTGCTGCCACGCTGCATGCCTCGTCCTGTCCCTCCCATCGCGGTGAGGCTTCCTGCCATGTGCACTGCGCATCGTTGGCCATTCGGACGAATACCGCGGGAGCAATGAAAAAGGTTCAATAAGCCCACGCCCCACCGAAGGAGCATTGAGGGATGAGTACATCAATGGACTTAACTTCCATTTCATCTAATTCTGTACTAGACTTTCTCCGTGGAAAACCATGGGAGAAGGTCATGGCACGAGTTCAACGTCCGGTCGAACAGATCAAACCCGTCCGCGCGGATGGCATCACCCAGGAGGCCGTGGCCGTCGCGGGTCTGCGGGCTTTCTTCAGGATCGCGCACGACTGGAAGCTGAGTGTGGACGAACAATTGGTCCTGCTCGGATCCCCAGGCCGCTCGACGATGTTCAAGTGGCGCGCCACCCCGGATTCGGCGCGCGTGCCGCGCGATACGCTCGAACGGTTGTCGTACATCGTCGGTATCTATAAATCCTTGCAGATCCTGTTGCCGCAGCACGAGGCCGCCGATAGCTGGGTCCGCAAGCCGAACGCCGCCCCCCTTGCGAACGGCGGCAGCGCGCTCGAGCGGATGCTCGGCGGCAACGTCAGCGATCTCGTGGCGGTACGTCAGTACCTGGACGCGGTACGGGGAGGATGGGCATGACCCAGGATATGAAGCGCGAGGCCAAAGGCATGCGCTGGACGCTCTGCGAGCTCGACTGGCAGCCTGCCTGGCGCGTGGTGCCCACGCGATTCCCGGCGATCAACCTGTTCGATCGCGTCGCGAATGCGGAGGACTTCGACGCACTCTACGCACTCGAGGCACTGACCAACGACCGAATGCGCAACGAACTCGGCGAGATCGATCTCGTGCCCGCCGGCGAACGGCTCTACGGTCCCGGCAGCGGCCCGATCATGGCCGCGCTGACCCATCCGAACCCGCTCGGCAGCCGATTCTCGAATGGTGCTTTCGGGGTGTTCTACTGCGCACGCGAGCAGCGCACGGCTATCGCGGAAACGCGCTTCCACGCGGCGCGCTTTCTCGCGGCAACACACGAAGCGCCGATGCGCCAGCAGATGCGCCTGTACCGTGTCGACGCGCAAGGACCGGCAGTCGACCTGCGCAACGCGGGCGCTCGCTACGCAACTGTGCTATCACCGGATACGTATGCCGCGAGCCAGGAACTCGCGAATGCGATACGCAAGGCGGGGCATGCGGCGATCGCGTATCCCTCGGTCCGCGACGAGGGGTTGGACTGCCTCGCCGCGTTCCGAACGACGCTGTTGCGCCGCTGTCTGCACGAGAGCTACCTCGAATACGGCTGGAACGGGAAAACAATCGACACCGTGTTCGAATTGAGACGGCTCGCCTGAGCGTCACACGACAGTCATAAGCAAAGTGTATGAACATCGCTAAAAACAATGAGAACGCGACGTGACCACCCATCTCACACCATCGAGCCTTACCCTACAGATTATTCTCGGGGATCAACTGCTTGCGCCGGTGTACCAGCCTATCGTCAATCTGGCGGAACACACAATCTATGGACATGAAAGCCTGATCCGCGGGCCGAAAGGCACGCCATACCATATGCCGGACATGCTGTTCGCGATGGCGCTCGCCGAAGACCGGCTCAACGAGCTCGAATTCGCCGCCGCCAACGCGGGCATCGCCGAATACCGGCGTGCGGGCGGCCGTGCCAAGCTGTTCGTCAACCTGAGCGCAACCTTTCTCGTGGAGCATTACTCGCGACATGGCGAGGGCCAGCTTCAGGCCCTGTTCGATCGGGCCGACATGCCGCTCGGCGACCTCGTGATCGAATTGACCGAGCACGATCGGGTGCATCACGTCGACGCCTTGCCGCGGATGGTCGAAGTCCTGCGCGCGCAGGGTGCGCAGATCGCGCTCGACGATTTCGGCGACGGCCGCTCGAGCTTGCGCCTCTGGTCGGAGTTGCGCCCCGACATCGTCAAGATCGACCGGTATTTCTCCCATGGCATCGACAAGCACGCGGCCAAGGTGCAGACCTTCAAGGCCATGCTGCATCTCGCCGAGACGTTCGGCACACGCCTGGTAGCAGAAGGAATCGAAACGCGCGAGGAACTCGAGATCATCCGCGACCTCGGTATCGGTTATGCGCAGGGTTACCTGCTCGGCCGTCCGCAGAGCGAGGCGACCAGCGTGATCGGCGGCGATGCGCAGGAAGTGCTGGCCAGCACCGACATCGTCGTCTACCCCGCGCTGCGCAAGGTCGCGCAGACACATTTCTCGGCTGAGAAGCTCGTCATCAGTGCGCCGGGCATCAATCCCAAGATGCGCAACGATGAACTGATCCGGATTTTTCACGACCGTCCGGAGTTGCATGCGCTCGCCGTGATCTTGCCGGAAGGCAAGCCACTCGGCCTGATCAACCGGCGCGACTTCATCGACCGCTACACCCACCCCTATCACAAGGAACTGTTCGGCAAGCGGCCTTGCACGGCCTTCATGGACCCGAACCCGATCGTCGTCGACAGGCATCAGACGCTCGAGCAACTGACCGAGATTCTTGTCTCGGGGGACCAGCGCTATCTGAATTCGGGTTTCGTCATCCCAGAGGGCGGGCGGTATCTCGGCCTCGGCACGGGTGAGCAGCTCGTCAAGGCCGTCACCGAAGTGCGCATCGAAGCGGCGCGGCACGCCAATTCGCTGACCTTTCTGCCCGGCAACATCCCGACCAGCGAGCACATTGCGCGGCTGCTGGCCGCCCGCATCGAATTCACCGCCTGTCATTGCGACCTCAATCATTTCAAGTCTTACAACGACCAGTACGGCTATTGGCGTGGCGATGAAATGATCCGGCTGACCGCGGGTGTGATCTCGGCGAATTGCGATGTGCGGCGCGATTTTGTCGGCCATGTGGGTGGCGACGACTTCGTCGTACTGTTCCAGAGCAGCGACTGGGATCGGCGCTGCGAGCAGATCGTCTCGACGTTCAACGAGCGCGCGCTCGGCATGTTCGACGAAACCGCGTTGAAAGCGGGCGGCATTGTCGCCGAGGATCGCAATGGACACTCTTCTTTCTTTCCGCTGACCACGCTGACGATCGGCGCGGTTCGGATCGTGCCGGACGCTTTCAGCCGGGCCGAAGATGTCGCATCGGCCGCGGCGCTTGCGAAGCGCCATGCGAAACAAGGTGGCGGTGGTCTCTGGCTGCTCGACGACGGCCGCACGACGCCGCTGCCAGTCTCGGCACCGTCCCAGGTGATGGCTGCGGTCGGTCCTTAGTCCTGTAGAGCCGTAGCTCTTTACACCCCGCCTTCAGGCCGGGGAGCTTGAGCTTGAGCTTGGGCCCGGGCGTAGGCTTGGGCGAGGTTTTGAGTCCTTGGTCCCTCCACCCCTCTTAGCGCGTGACGCCAAGCGGTCCGGACTCGTGCTCGGTTTCGCCGGGCCAGGGCCAGTTTGCCGCCCCTGCCATGGCCGCGTCGGCGGCCGACACGGAATGACTCGCGCCCGTCGCGGGCTCGACCATCGTCAGCCGCCCGGTCCGCGTGAAGACGCCGGTGTCGACAAACACCTGTGCCCCGATCCTCTGCACGCGCTCCACAGGCGTGTGGCCGCAATACGTCGGAGACAGTCCACGGTGTAGCGTGTCCGGCGAAGCCCGCGCGGTCCCGCCGATTAGTTGCCGCCCCCAAAGCATGCGCTCGCGCACATGCTCGCTGAAATACCCGGTACCGAGCGCGGCATCGTCGCCAAAGAACTCGGCATGCACGAGATTGAAGCCTTCACCCGGCGCTCCGACCATCAATGCAAGCGGCAATTCGCGCAGCCGCCCAGCATACGATGCGAGCAGCTCGAGCGGCAGCTTGCGTGCCCATTCGCCGCCGACCTTCGCCCACTGCTCGAAATCGAGCAGCCCGTCGGCGACCGCGATCAGCATGTCTTCGTGGTTGCCCCGCACCGCGTGAAACCACGGCCGATCGAGCAGGCCGAGGGCTTGCTCCGAATAGTCGCCGCGATCGACGAGATCACCGACCGAGAGCAGCCGGTCGTCACGCACATCGAACGCCACCTGCCACAACAGGTAGCGCAGCGCAGTCGTATGCCCATGCAGGTCGCCGAGCACAAAATCGCGCCCGCTGCGATTGGCCGGCAACCGCCTGACAGTCCGATACTGCACCGCTCTTTTCACTCTGGTTTCCTCGATGCCGCGACCTGTGTCGCGATGATTTTCGCGTGCGGATCGCGCCGTTTCCACACATAGGGCGGGCGCGCGTATCCATCCTTCATCCGACAGATGGTGGCCGAACCCAGGCATCAACACAAGCCGCACGAACGGGTTCGTCCATGCCATGTCACGTAGCGTGAGGTATCCATCTTCGGGTGACCAATCGGACCCGCTTCAGTGTGTGAACGCGCGATATCGAAATGGTGCTGCCGATTTCGCAAGAACCGCTTGATGGATGCCATCACATGCGAATATGTGCATGGATATCGCGGCCTCCTGGCCCGGCCGATTCCGCGCAGAACTCGGCACCAACAAAATGGCGCCGGCCGCATACGAAGCCAGGGGCTCGCCGGCCGGCATGCTTGACCCGCAAGCGAACCGTGCAACACGCCACAACCGGAAGATGAATGATATGACGTACATTAGAAACCTGATTCTCGCCCGACCACGCCTGTTTATCGGCATCGCGATCGGCCTCGTGATCGCCGTCGTGCTGCCTGGCGCGGTCAGCCTGATCCAGCGTGCGCTGATCGGCTGGAACATCGCCGTCTATATCTACCTGATCCTCGTCATGGCCGAGATGGCACCAGGCATGTCGCCGGCCGAAGTCCAGCGCATCGCGGAGCGCGAAGACGAAAGCGCCGCGGCATCGCTTGCCGTGTTCAGCCTCGCGGCGATCGCCAGCGTCGTGGCGATCATCTTCGAACTCGCGACCGCGAAGGCAACGGGCAAGCCAGGCGTGGGTCACAGTTTCGGCCATATCGCGCTGGCGGCCCTGACGGTCGCGGGTGCCTGGGCACTGATTCCCACCTTGTTCTCGGTGCATTACGCGCGACAGTACTACGGATCACCCGAGGATCAGCGTGCCCTTGTGTTTCCGGAAAGGGATCCGCGGCCGGACTTCTGGGATTTCCTCTATTTCTCGTTCACGATCGCGGTCGCCTCGCAGACCTCGGACATCGCGCTGCGCGGCTCGCCGATCCGGAAAACCGCGCTCGCGCAGTCGGTGCTCTCGTTCATCTTCAACGCAAGCATCCTGGCGTTGACGATCAATATCGCGGCGGGACTGGTCAATCCTTGAAGTCAAGCCTGGAACCCGAACGGCGATCGGGCTTTCTAACGGGGCAAGGGTGCATCGCCCTGCGCACGCTGCAACGAACCTGCGCGGCTCAAGGGTCGTCCCGCGCCCCTATGTAAAAAGTTGTTACCGAAGCCCCTTTTTACACAGAAGAGTCATCGCAGCCCTCCATGCTGGTTTGATGTAAGGAATTTGTTATTGACCTGCACTAAGCGCTCCCTTCCACGCGTCGCCCTTCGCGCGTTCGAGCGCTGATGTCAGGCAAATGGCACGCAGCTTGCTAAAAAATCTGCTTGCATTCCTTCCCATGTCGATGACCCGACCACCCGCGTGCCGTCCTGCGCGGCTCGCGCGACGTCGAGAACCTGCCTGGAGCCTATCTTGTCAATTCGCGTCCTGTTGGTTACCTCCGAAGCGATGCCCCTTGCGAAGACCGGAGGCCTTGCGGACATGGTGAGCGCCTATGCAGCCGCGGCGCGCGAAACCGGTGTCGAAACCACCATCCTGATGCCCGGCTATCCGTGCGCTTTCGCCCGTGCCAAGGGCGTCACGAAGGTTTGTAGGGTGGCCGGGCTGCCGGGCGGCGACGCCGCGATCCACCGCGCACGCATGCCCGATTCGGACGTGCCAGTGCTCTTGCTCCAGCAAGATGCGCTCTATGCGCGTTCCGGTTTCTACCAGGACGAGAACGGCAATGATTATGCGGACAATGCGCTGCGCTTCGCGGCGCTTTCCCACGCCGCGGTGCGCATCGCCCGTGGCCTGCGCGGAATCGCGCGGCCGGATGTGGTGCATGCCCATGACTGGCATGCGGGGTTGGTGCCGATGTTGCTCGTTCAGGCACGCCATGCAGGCGCGACGCAGGCGAAGAGTGTCTTCACGATCCACAACCTCGCCTTCCAGGGCAACTACCCGATAGCCCTGTCGGCCCAGCTTGGCATTCCCGACGAAGTGCTCGGCATCGACGGCATCGAGTTTTACGGCGAGCTGAGTTTCATGAAGGCCGGCATCCAGTTCGCCGACAAGGTCACCACCGTCAGCGACACTTACGCGCGCGAAATCCTCACCGAGCACTTCGGCCACCGAATGGAGGGCGTGCTCGCGGCCAACCGTCACAAGCTCTCGGGCATCACCAACGGCATCGACATGGTGATGTGGGACCCGGCCCGCGATCCGATGATCGGCGCGAACTATTCGCTCGATAACCTGCATGGCAAACACAACTGCAAGTGTGACCTCCAACAGCTATTCGGGCTGCCCACCGATCCATTCGCTCCGGTGCTCGCGATGGGCAGCCGCCTCACCACTCAAAAAATGGCCGATGTCGCGATCGAGGCGATCCCGATGCTGCTCGCGCGCCACCGGCGCCTGCAGGTCGCGATCCTCGGCCAGGGCGATCACGGCATCGAGGCCTCACTGCGCCGCGTGGCCCAGACCTGGCCCGATCGGGTGGGCCTGTTCATCGGCTTCGACGAGCGCCGCGCACACATGCTCCATGCCGGCGCCGACATGCTGCTGCACGGCAGCCGCTTCGAGCCCTGCGGTCTCACGCAGATCTATGCGATGCGCTATGGCACGATCCCGGTCGCCTCGCGTGTCGGCGGCCTCGCCGACACGATCGTCGACTGCCGCGACCCAGGTGACGCGATCAATCCCACGCTGATCCATTCCTCCCCGGTGCGCACGCTCGGCCTGACACTGTCACGCCTGACGCCGGCGCCGACCGGCTTCCTGTTCGACGGCGAGAGCTGCTACGCGATGGCCGCCGCCGTCACGCGCGGCCTCGAGGCATTCCTGCGTCCCGCCTTGTGGCGCGAACTGCAGAAGAATGCAATGCGAGGCGATCACGGCTGGGAGAGCGCAGTAGCGAAATATGCCTCGGTCTATGCCGAATTGACCGGTGCGAAGCCCTCGCGTACGGTCCGCGCGCGCGTCTCCCACGCTACCGCTCCCCATCTTTCGCCGCTTCCCGCGGCGCACCGCGCAGCCACGGCGGAAAACGCTGAGGTGGTATTCGCGCAAAGCGCCTAAGCTGTGGTTGAGACCGCCGCGGGCGGATTTTTGCGAGGCACGGTCCGTGTCTTGCTTCCTGACTTGTCATTTGTGTCGTCCGCGACCCCGAACCAATCGGCGGGCGGGCCGCCGTGCCGCGCTTTCGCGCGGGCACAGGCCGCTCCCTGCAATCTGGAATCGATGACTGATGGAAATCAACCCGGCCTTTGCTCCGCGTATTGCTTATCTGAACCCCTTGTTGATTGGCCCCGTGTCCGCCTGGCCCGCCTGGCTGGACCGGGCTGCGGCGCTTGGATTCGATCATGTTTTGAGCGCCCCCCCGTTCCGCCCCGGTCGCGCAGGCAATATCCTGGTAAGCGCCGATCATAAGCAGGTGCACCCAGTCTTCGAAACCGAACGGGCTTCGCTCGATGTGCTCGCCGAGCTCGCCGGGCTCGCCCATGAACGCGGCCTGACGCTCCTGCTCGACCTCATGCTCGAGGCGATCGCCGCGGACGGCGAGCTGTACCACAAGCACAGCCACTGGTTTCATCCCTTCGATACGGCACAGGCAAGGCTCGACCCGAGGCGCGCACCGAGCGAATCGGAAATCGCGTTCGCGAACTTCGCCAACCCGGATGCGGCGGGGCATTTGACAGAATGGTGGTCGGCCCTGTTGATGACGCTTGCCGATGCCGGCATCGGCGGCTTCCGCTGCCTTGCCCCCCACGGTGTGCCGACCCACGTCTGGCGCCGCCTCGCGGGCACGATACGCGAGCGCCATCCGGACGTGCGCACCCTCGCCTGGACCCCCGGCCTGTCGCGCGACGAAGTTGCATCGCTTGCCGACGGCGGCTTCAGCGCCGTGTTCTCGTCGCTGCGCTGGTGGGACTACCGCTCGGCCTGGCTCATCGAGGAATATGCGACGCTCGCGCGAATCGCGCCGCCGATCGCCTTTCCCGAAGAGCCGCTCGGCCCGCGCCTTTGCCATGATTTTCCGGGCGGGGACCCGATACTGGTCGAACGCGCATATCGCCGTGCCTACGACAGTTGCATCGCGCTCGGCACCGGCATCCTGATGCCGCTCGGCTTCGAAGCCGGTGCTGCGCTGCCCATGCCGACCTCGGGTTCCGCCGCGACGCGCCAGGAGCACCTCGGCCAGCAGCCGCGCTTCGATCTGTCGGAGCACATCGTGCAGGCCAACACGCGGCAGCAGAACACTCCTGCGCTGCATACCTGTGGCGAACTGGCCGCGCTGAGCGGCCCCGGCACCGATGTCGCCGCCCTGCTGCGCTCGACCGAGCCCGATACGCGGACCGCGGCGCAGGCTGTGCTGGTCACGATCAACGCCGACCTCGCCCAGTCCGCGACGGCGACGCCCGACCGTTTCCTCGTCGACGTGCCGAGCGGCTTCACCCGTTATGTGCCGATCGACGAACCCGCTGCCGAAGCGCCGCCGCACCTGCCGTGGTTCATGCTCGCGCCCGCCGAGGTCCGCGCCTTCCTCGGCAAGCGCGACGCCCCCATCATCAGCGCCCCCGCCGTCAAGCGCGGCGCGAAGACGGCCGAACGCAAGCGCGTGCTCGAAGCCACCGCTGCGCCGCGTGTGATCATCGAACACGTGCAGCCCGCGGTCGACGATGGCCGCTTCGCCGTCAAGCGGGTGGTCGGCGACCGGCTGCGCGTCTCGGCCGATATTTTCATGGACGGCCATGACACGCTCGCCGGCGTCGTCCTCTGGCGTGCAGCCGACCAGACCGAATGGCAGGAGACGCCACTCGAATTCACGGGCAACGATCACTGGGTCGCACGGGTCCCGCTGGTGCGGCTGGGGCGCTTCGAGTTCACCATCGAAGCCTGGCGTGACGCTTACGCGACGCTGATCGAACATGCGGAGAAAAAGCTGCATGCCGAGCAGCCGATCGACGTCGAACTCGAGGAAGCGCGCGTGCTGATCCACGAGGCGGTCGAATACGCGGCGAACTCGGACCGGGCCGACAAACTGCTGGTCCAGGAACTCAGGACGCTCGCGTCGAACTTCGACAAGGCCAACCCCGCACGCCGCAAGGAACTGACCTTCGCCGCCTCGACGGCTCATGCGCTCGCGGCTTCACGACTGCGGCCCTTCGTCGTACGGCATCCGAAGATCCTGCGCGTCGAAACCGAACGTTCGGCCGCCCGTTTCGCAAGCTGGTATGAGTTGTTTCCCCGCTCGATGTCGAACGACCCGAACCGGCACGGCACCTTTATCGACGTGATCGACCGCCTGCCCGCGATCCGCGACATGGGCTTCGACGTACTCTATTTTCCGCCGATCCACCCGATCGGGCGCGTCAACCGCAAGGGCAAGAACAACACGCTCAAGGCCCTGCCGGGCGACGTCGGCAGCCCCTACGCGATCGGCGCGGAGGAAGGGGGCCATAGTGCCCTGCACCCCGAACTCGGCAGCTTCGACGATTTCAAGTCCCTGCTCGAGGCCGCGCGTGCCCATGGCCTCGAACTCGCGCTCGACTTCGCGATCCAGTGCGCGCCCGATCATCCCTGGCTCAAGGAACACCCGAGCTGGTTCGCCTGGCGCCCCGACGGCACGTTACGTTACGCGGAGAATCCTCCGAAGAAATATCAGGACATCGTCAACCCCGACTTCTACGCGGTCGATGCGGTGCCGGCACTCTGGCTGGCGCTGCGCGACGTCCTGTCGTTCTGGATCGACGCCGGCGTCCGGATCTTCCGCGTCGACAACCCGCACACGAAACCGCTGCCCTTCTGGGAATGGGTCATCGACGACATCCGCAGCCGCGAGCCGGACGTGATCTTCCTGTCCGAAGCATTCACGCGGCCGCGCCTGATGTACCGGCTCGCAAAGGTCGGGTTTTCGCAGTCCTACAGCTACTTCACGTGGCGCGAAACCAAGAAGGATTTCGTCGACTACATGACCGAGCTCACGACCACCGAGGTCAAGGACTTTTTCCGTCCGAACTTCTTCGTGAACACCCCGGATATCAATCCGCGCTTCCTGCAGCGCTCGGGACGGCCGGGCTTCGTGATCCGGGCAGCGCTCGCGGCGACGTTCTCCGGACTATGGGGCGTCTATAGCGGCTTCGAGCTTTGCGAAGCGGCCGCGCTGCCCCATAGTGAGGAATATCTCGATTCCGAGAAATACCAGTTGCGCCAGTGGGACTGGCATCGGCCGGGCAACATCATCCACGAGATCACCTCGCTGAACCGGATCCGGCGTGTCAACCCGGCCCTGCACACCTATCATGGTCTTCAGTTCCTGCCGGCCGACAATGAGCAGATCCTGTTTTTTGAGAAGGCGACCCATAGCCGCGACAATGTGCTCGTGATCGCCATCACGCTCGATCCGCACGCCGTCCAGGAAGCCCATGTCGAGCTACCGCTCTGGCGCTTCGGCCTGCCGGACGATGCAACGCTCAATGTCGAGGACCAGATGTCCGGCACGCATTTCAACTGGACAGGCAAGTATCAGCAGATCCGTCTCGATCCGCATGCGATGCCGTTCGCCATCTGGAGAATCCGGCCGCCCGGCTGGGCCGGCCGTGCGGAGGACTCAAGGTCATGAAGCGCAATTACGTCTCGCTGCTCAAGGACGATCCCGTCTGGTACAAGGATGCGATCATCTACCAGGTGCACATCAAGTCGTTCTTCGATTCGAACAACGACGGGATCGGCGATTTCCCGGGCCTGATCGCGAAGCTCGACTATATCGCCGAGCTCGGCGTCGACGTGATCTGGCTGCTGCCGTTCTATCCCTCGCCGCGGCGCGACGACGGCTACGACATCGCGGACTACCGCAGCGTCCACGCGGACTACGGCACGATCGCGGACTTCCGCAAGTTCGTGCAGGAAGCGCACTTGCGCGGCATTCGCGTGATCACCGAGCTCGTGATCAACCATACCTCCGACCAGCACCCGTGGTTCCAGCGTGCGCGGCATGCGAAGAAAGGCTCGCACCATCGCAACTACTACGTCTGGTCGGATGACGATCAGAAATACGCGAACACGCGGATCATCTTCATCGACTCCGAGCCGTCGAACTGGACACATGATCCGGTTGCCGGCCAGTACTACTGGCACCGTTTCTTCAATCACCAGCCGGACCTGAACTTCGACAACCCGCAGGTGTTGAAGGAAGTGCTGTCGGTCATGCGCTTCTGGCTCGACCTCGGCGTCGACGGGCTGCGGCTCGACGCGGTGCCCTATCTCGTCGAGCGTGAGGGCACGTCCAACGAGAACCTGCCTGAAACGCATGAAGTCCTCAAGAAGATCCGCGCGACGCTCGAGGGCGAATACCCGAACCGTCTGCTGCTCGCCGAGGCGAACCAGTGGCCCGAAGACGTGCAGGATTACTTCGGCAAGGGCGACGAATGCCATATGGCATTCCACTTCCCGCTGATGCCGCGCATCTATATGGCGATCGCGACGGAGGACCGCTTTCCGATCATCGACATCATGCGGCAGACCCCGGAAATTCCGGACAACTGCCAGTGGGCGATCTTCCTGCGCAACCACGATGAGCTCACGCTCGAGATGGTGACCGACAGCGAGCGCGACTATCTGTGGAACACCTATGCGAGCGACCGCCGCGCGCGGCTGAACCTCGGCATCCGGCGGCGGCTCGCGCCGCTGCTCGAACGTGACCGACGACGCATTGAACTGATCAATTCGCTGCTGCTGTCGATGCCCGGCACGCCCGTCATCTACTACGGCGACGAGATCGGCATGGGCGACAACATCCATCTCGGCGACCGCGACGGCGTGCGCACGCCGATGCAATGGTCGTCGGACCGCAATGGCGGTTTCTCGCGCGCCGACCCCGAACAGCTGGTGCTGCCGCCGGTCATGGGGTCGCTGTACGGTTTCGACTCGGTCAACGTCGAGGCCCAGGCGCGCGACCCCCATTCGCTGCTCAACTGGATGCGGCGCATGCTCGCAACGCGCCGCTCCCATCCGGCCTTCGGACGCGGCCGCACGCGTTTCCTGCGGCCGGCCAATCGTAAGATCCTCGCCTACCTGCGCGAGGTCGACGATTCCGCGCCGATCCTGTGTGTCGCCAATCTGTCGCGTTCGCCTCAGGCGGTCGAACTCGATCTCGCCGAGTTCCAGGGTTCGGTACCCGTCGAGATGACCGCCGACTCGACCTTCCCGCCCATCGGGCAGCTTACCTACCTGCTGACGCTGCCGCCCTACGGCTTCTACTGGTTCCTGATGTGCCCGAGCCAGCAGCTGCCGGTCTGGAGTTCGAAGCCGCCCGAACAGTTGCCGGAATTCGCGACCCTCGTGGTACGCGGCTACGAGCCGCTGCCCTCGGCCGCCGAGCATCGTCGCGTGCTCGAACACGAAGTGCTGCCGGTCTACCTGACCAAGCGGCGCTGGTTCGGCTCGAAGAACTCGACGCTCAAAGGGGCGCGGCTCGACTATGTGACACAACTTCCACACGATCTGGCGGGCAATGACCGTGATGCACCGCTGATGTTCAGCGAGGTTGCAGCCGATGTCGGCACGGGTCAGACCGAGCACTATTTCCTGCCGCTCGGCGTGACCTGGGACTCCACTGCCAACCCGAATCCGCTCGTGACCCAGTTGGCGCTCGCACGCGTGCGGCGCGGCCGCAACGTGGGCTTCGTGACCGACGCCTATTCGCTGCCAGGCCTGCCCGCCACGATCCTCGATGCGCTGCGCCGCAAGCTCGTCATGCGCACACCGCGTGGCGACGTCCATTTCCGGCCAACCGAACCCTTTCTGGCGATCGCGCCCGAAGCCTTCGGCAATCCGCCCGAGATCAACTGGCTGGCGGCCGAGCAGAGCAACAGCTCGCTGATCGCCAACGATGTCGCCGTGCTGAAGATCGTGCGCCGTGTCGTCCCGGGGATCCATCCCGAAGCCGAAATGACGCGCTACCTGACCCAGGCCGGTTATCCGAATACGGGCGGGCTGTTCGGCGAAGTGGTGCGCATCACCCACGATGGCACACCGCATACGCTCGCGATCCTGCAAAGCTTCATCGACAACCAGGGCGATGCCTGGAGCTGGGTGCTCGACTATCTGCGCCGCTTCGTCAACGAACTCGCGATCACGATCTCGCCCGAGGCCGAAGGTCCGACCGGCGAGAACTACGATGAAGCCATTGCGGGCTATGCGGCGATCGCAAGCACGATCGGCCAGCGGCTCGGCGAGCTGCATGTCGTGCTCGCCAGGCCGACCGACGACCCGGCGTTCGCGCCCGAGGTCGCGACGCCCGAGAATGTCGCCGAATGGATCGATGACACGCAAGCACTGCTGAGCTCCGCACTCAACGTCGTCGAGGAGAAGATCGACACCCTGACGCCCGATGTCCAGCTCATCGCGCGCACCCTGCTCGATCAGCGCGGCGCGCTGCTGGGCGCCATCGAGACGATGCTGCCCACCGAGGTCGAGGCCCTGCGCACGCGCATTCACGGCGACTTCCACCTCGGCCAGATTCTGGTTGCGCAAGGCGATGTCTTCCTGATCGATTTCGAGGGAGAGCCCGCCCGCACACTCGAGCAGCGGCGCCGCAAGACGAGCCCTTTGCGCGACGTCGCCGGTCTGCTGCGTTCGTTTTCCTATGCGAATGCTGCCGCCGCGCCGGTCAGCGAGGATGCCCCGCAACAGACTGCCGAGCGCAAGCGCGCACTGTTCGAACGCCTGCGTGCGGCGGCACGCGAGGCCTTCCTTGCGAGCTATCGCAAAGCGGTGGCCGCCTCCCCGCAGCGCATCGTTTCGCCGGCCGCCGAAACTGCGCTGCTCGACTTGTTTCTGATCGAAAAGGCCTCTTATGAGGTCTGCTATGAAGCAGCCAATCGTCCCACCTGGCTGAGCTTGCCCATACGCGGGCTCGCTTCCGTCGCCGCCCGCGTGCTGGGGCTTGCACACACAATGCCTGCGCCACGCACGGAACACCCAAGCTGGCAGGAAAGCATGGAGGGTCACGATGAGTGAGCATCATCCGTTTGCCGGACTGGACGCGGCCGACGTCGAAGCACTGGTGCATGCGCGGCACGGCGACCCCTTCGCCCTCCTCGGCCCGCATGGCGTCGGTGATCCGGCCGGTGCCTCGGGGGATGCCTCCGGAGGCAGATCAGCAGGTCCTTCCACGACCATGATCCGCGTGATGCTGCCGCATGCGAGCGCCGTGCATCTGCTTGCGCGCGACGGCAGCCAGAAGCCGCTCGGCACGCTCGAACGCATCCACCCCGACGGCCTGTTCGCCGGTGTCCAGACGGGGCTTCCCGATCCGCGCGCCTACCTGCTCGAGATCGACTGGTCGGGTACGATTCAACGAACCGAGGATCCCTATTCATTTGGCTCGCTGCTGTCCGACGAATGGCTGCACCGTCTCGCCTCGAGCGATCCGGCGGCCGTGCTCGAATGCCTGGGCTCGCGCTATATGGAAGTCGACGGCGTGCCCGGCGTGCGTTTCGCGGTCTGGGCGCCGAACGCAAAGCGTGTTTCGGTGGTCGGCGACTTCAACAGCTGGGACGGGCGCCGCCACGTGATGCGCCTGCGGCATTCGGCCGGCGTCTGGGAATTTTTCGTGCCGCGGCTCGGCCCCGGTGCGCGGTACAAGTACGAGATCGTCGCTCCTGGTGGCGGCGTGCTGCCGCTCAAGGCAGATCCCTGTGCCCGGCAGACGGAACGGCCGCCCGCGACGGGGTCGGTGGTCGCCGACAATACCCCCTTCACATGGGGCGATGAAGAATGGATGAGCCGGCGCGGCGAACGGCAGCAGGCCGACCGGCCCATGTCGATCTACGAGGTGCATGCCGAATCATGGCTGCGCGTCGCCGAGGATGGCCGGCGCGGCCTGAACTGGGACGAACTCGCGGACCGCCTGGTGCCCTATGCGAAGGGCATGGGCTTCACGCATGTCGAATTCATGCCGATTGCCGAATTTCCATTCGGCGGCTCGTGGGGTTATCAGCCGCTCTCGCTGTTCGCGCCATCGGCGCGCTTCGGGCCACCAGAATCGTTCGCACGCTTTGTCGATCGCGCGCACCGCGAAGGTCTCGGCGTGCTGATCGACTGGGTGCCGGCGCACTTCCCGAACGATGCGCACGGCCTCATCCAGTTCGACGGCACGCCTCTCTATGAGCACGCGGACCCGCGCGAAGGTTTCCACAAGGACTGGAACACGATGATCTACAACCTCGGCCGCAACGAGGTTGCCGCGTTCCTGCACGCCTCGGCGCTCGGCTGGCTCGCGAACTATCACGTCGACGGCCTGCGCGTCGATGCCGTCGCGTCGATGCTGTATCGCGACTACAGCCGCGAGGCGGGCGAGTGGGTGCCCAATGTGTACGGCGGCCGCGAGAATCTCGAGGCGATCGCCTTCCTGCGCAAGCTCAATGCGGAGGTCGCGCATCACGTGCCCGGCGCGATCACCGTTGCCGAGGAATCGACGGCGTGGCCCGGCGTTACCGCGAAGGTCGCGGACGGCGGCCTCGGTTTCGACTACAAGTGGAACATGGGCTGGATGCACGACACGCTGGCGTACATGGAGCAGGACCCGATCCACCGGCGCTATCATCATCACCAGATGACGTTCGGAATGATCTATGCGTATTCCGAACGTTTCGTGCTGCCGCTCTCGCACGACGAGGTCGTCTACGGCAAGGGCTCCCTGCTCGGCAAGATGCCCGGCGACCGCTGGCAGCGTTTTGCGAACCTGCGCGCCTATCTCGGGTTCATGTGGACCCATCCGGGCAAGAAGCTGCTGTTCATGGGCGGGGAGTTTGGCCAGCTCGCCGAATTCAACCACGACGAGTCGCCGCATTGGCATCTGCTCGACGACCCGATGCATGGAGGGGTGCAGAAAGTCGTGCGCGACCTGAACCGGCTCTATCAGAACGAGACGGCCCTGCATTCGCGCGATGCGGAGCCCGGCGGTTTCGAGTGGCTCATCGGCGACGACAGCGCCAACAGCGTGTTCGCCTATGCGCGCTACGACGCGCACGGCCGCATCGCGGTGGCGATCTGCAATTTCACGCCGGTGCCGCGCGAACGCTACCGGCTCGGCCTGCCGCGCGGCGGCCGATGGATCGAAGCGATGAACACGGACGCCGGTGTCTATGGCGGCTCGAACGTCGGCAATAGCGGAATGATCTATGCGGACGACGTGCCCGCGCATGGCAAACCGCATTCTGCCTCGATCGCCCTGCCGCCGCTGGCCACCATCGTGCTGATTGCGGAGTAGGCTATACGTCTGGACCGAGTGATGCCCAATGAGTGACGTCGACCCTGCCGCGAATGCGCGGCAATCCGCCGGAGCCTCGACCCGAGCTGGCAGAAGCCACCAGCCTTTCGCTGACCGGCTGCTCACGGGCTCCCCTTTTCCGCTCGGCGCAAGCTGGGATGGCCTGGGCGTGAATTTCGCCGTGTTTTCGGCCAATGCCGAGCGCATCGAGCTCTGTGTATTCGACGTGTCCGGGCGCAAGCAAGTCGCCTGCCTCACCCTGCCCGAATGCACCGATGAGGTCTGGCACGGCTATCTGCCCGGCGCGCAGCCGGGCCTGCGCTACGGCTTTCGCGCGCATGGCGCATACCACCCGCAGCGCGGCATGCGTTTCAACCCGCACAAGCTGCTCGTCGACCCCTATGCGCGCCAGCTTTCCGGACCCGTGCACTGGTCGGACAGCCTGTTCGGCTATCGCCGCCAGTCGAACCGCGTCGATCTCTCGATGGATCGGCGCGACTCGGCGCCCGCGGTGCCCAAATCGATCGTGACGGCCGAATCGTTCGACTGGTCGCTCGACCGTCGTCCGAACGTGCCTTGGGCCGACACCGTCATCTACGAGGCACACGTGCGCGGGCTCTCGATATTGCGCGACGATGTGCGCCCGCCCGAGCGCGGCACCTTCGCCGCGCTCGGCGCCCCGGCCTTCATCGAGCACCTGCAGCGCCTCGGCGTGACGACGCTCGAACTGATGCCGATCCACGCATTCGTTCACGACCGCTTTCTGCTCGCGCGCGGCCTGCGCAATTACTGGGGCTACAACACCTTGTCGTTCTTCGCGCCCGAAACCGGCTATCTGTCGGGCGGTGGGACGAACGAACTGCGTGTCGCCATCCGCAGGCTCCATGCGGCCGGCATCGAGGTGTTGCTCGACGTCGTCTATAACCATACGTGCGAAGCCGATGAACTCGGGCCGACACTGTCGTGGCGCGGCCTCGACAATACGAGCTACTACCGGCTCGTCGAAGGCGACGAGCGCCACCAGATCAACGATACGGGCTGCGGCAACACGATCAACGCCGCTCATCCGCGCGTGCTCCAGATGATCATGGACTCGCTGCGCCACTGGGCAATCTCGTACAACGTCGACGGCTTCCGTTTCGATCTCGGCGCCACGCTCGGCCGCGAGCACCACGGCTTCGATCCGGGCGCGGGCTTCTTCGACGCGATCCGCCAGGACCCGATACTCAACTGCCTCAAGCTGATCTCGGAGCCTTGGGATATCGGTCCCGGCGGCTACCAGGTCGGCCGGCATCCGCCCGGCTGGGGGGAGTGGAACGACCGCTTCCGCGACGGCGTGCGGCGCTACTGGCGCGGTGATTCGGGCCAGCGGCCCGATCTGGCGAGCCGCCTGACCGGTTCAGCAGAGTTGTTCAACCACTGCCACCGGCGTCCATGGTCCACCGTGAACTTCGTCGCCGCGCACGACGGTTTTACGCTTGCCGACGTGGTCGCCTATAACGACAAGCACAACGAAGACAACGGCGAGGATAACCGCGACGGTCACAACGAGAACTGCAGCTTCAACTGTGGCGTGGAGGGAGCGACCGACGATCCCGACGTCCTCGCCTTGCGCGCGCGCCTGGTACGCGCGCTGATCGCGACGCCCTTTCTTTCGCTCGGCACGCCGATGCTGCTCGCGGGCGACGAATTCGGCCGCAGCCAGTCCGGCAACAACAACGCCTACTGTCAGGACAACGCAGTGTCGTGGCTCGACTGGCGCGCGGCGAGCCGCCCCGAGGGTGTCGCGCTCACACACTATGTCGCGCGCCTGACCCGGCTGCGGCGCGAACACTACCTGCTGCGCGAGCCGCGCTTTCTGTACGGCGATCGGGAAATTCTTCCCGGCGTACGCGATATTGATTGGTTCGACATCGATGGCCAGCGGCCGACCCCCGAACATTGGGAAGACCCGAGCGAGCAAGTGCTTGTCTGCCGGCGTGCGGGTTTCGCAAGCGAGGCAGCGCAGAGCGATCGCGACAGCGAAGGCATCGAGGTGCTCCTGCTGGTGTTCAACAGCCGCAGCGAGGCGGTGACGATCACCTTGCCCGCTCCCCCACTCGAATGGGAGCCGTTACTCGACAGCGCGGAACCCGACGGCGAACCGCGCGAGTCGTCCGCGACCGTCGGCGCGCACAGCGTCGTGCTGTATCGGGCACGAAATCCGCTAAGTCTGCTGGTTGGCGGATTCGGCGCAGCAGCGACACCCCAGGCAGCGGCCGACCCAGCGACGCAGGACTAACCCCATGTCAGATCGAGTCGTCGACCCACGCGTGCACCATCATCGCCATACCTTGCCGTTCGGCGCACAGTCGATCGGCGGCGGCAAAACGCGCTTTCGTTTCTGGGCACCGTCGCGCGACCATGTCGAGCTCGAGATCGAAGGCGGTGAAACACACGCGATGACGCGCTCCTCCGAGGGCTGGTTCGACGTGGAAGCCCATTGCGGTCCAGGGGCGCTTTATCGCTATCGCCTCGACGCGAATCTCGCGGTGCCCGATCCGGCCTCGCGCTGGCAGCCCCAGGACGTGCACGGGCCGAGCGCGGTCTTCGATCCCTGCGCCTACCGCTGGATCCATTCACACTGGCATGGCCGCCGCTGGGAAGAAACCGTGCTCTACGAGTTGCACGTCGGTGCAATGGGCGGCTACAACGGCGTGAAGGCACGGCTACCCGAACTCGCGGCGCTCGGCATCACCGCGATCGAACTGATGCCGCTCAACGATTTTCCGGGGCGCCGCAACTGGGGCTATGACGGGGTGCTGCCTTTCGCACCCGACTCGGCCTACGGCACGCCCGACGAACTGAAGGCACTGATCGACACTGCGCATGGCCATGGCCTGCAGGTTTTTCTCGATGTCGTCTACAACCACTTCGGGCCGGACGGCAACTACCTGCGCAGCTATGCCGAACCGTTCTTCAAGGAAGGCCGTCACACCCCGTGGGGACCCGCGATCGACTTCGACCGCCCCGAGGTCGGCCAGTATTTCATCGAGAACGCGCTGTACTGGGTCCATGAATACCGCGTCGACGGCCTGCGCTTCGATGCGGTGCATGCGATCCACAACCCGGCCTGGCTGCGCGAGGTCGCCGAACACATCCGACGTTCGATCGAGCGCGACCGCCATGTCCATCTCATGCTCGAAAACGAAGAGAACACCGCGAGCCTGCTCACCTGCACGTCCGCCGAAGCCTGCAATTTCAACGCGCAGTGGAACGACGACTTCCACAACACGCTGCATGTGATGCTGACTGGCGAGACCGAGAGCTACTACAGCGCCTTTGCCGAAGCGCCGGCCACCAAACTTGCGCGAGCTCTCGCGGAAGGCTTCGTCTACCAGGGCGAGCCCTCGCCGATCCACGATGGCAAGCCGCGCGGCGAACCGAGTGCCGGCCTGCCGCCGTCTGCCTTCATCTCGTTCCTGCAGAACCACGACCAGGTCGGCAACCGCGCGATGGGCGAGCGGCTCACGCTACTTGCCGAACCCGGCGCACTGCGCGCGGCCGTCGCACTGTTACTGCTCTCGCCACAGATTCCGATGCTGTTCATGGACGAAGAGAATGGCAGCACGCGGCCCTTCCTGTTCTTCACCGACTATATGGGCGACCTCGCCGATGCGGTCCGTGAAGGCCGGCGCAGGGAGTTTGCCAAATTCGCGGTGTTCTCGAACCCGGAGCGGCGCGAACATATTCCGGATCCGAACGATCCACGCACCTTCGAACGCTCAGGTGTACCGATGCCGGATACGGATGCTTCTGCCGGACCTGCCGTGACAAGTGTCGCCAGCGAGGATTCGACAGACAGCCCGACACGTCACGCCCGTGAATGGCGTCACTTTTATCAGTCGGCATTGGCCGTGCGCACCCGGCTGCTCGTGCCCCGGCTCAAGCGCAGCAAATCGCTCGGCGCGCAGGTACTCCAGGAGCCCGCCGCGCTCGATGGAGAAAGTGCGGCACTGCTTGCTGCACGCCGTATGCCGGGAAGCTCCCCTGGCGTATTCGAGAGCCGTTCGCCCGGTGTATCGACAAGCCCCGACACCATCGGTGTCAGCAGCGGCCATGGCAAGGGCGGTGGTGTATGCGCGCAATGGCAACTTGGCGACGGCGAAGTGCTGACGATTGCGATCAATCTCGGCGATCACGCCGTGTCGCTCGGCAAGATGCCCGCGGGCAAGATCATCTTCGAAACCCCGGATCGCGTACGCGATCACCTCGGCACGGACCGGCTGCCGCCACACGCGGCCGTGGCCTGGCTCACAGGGGACCTGCTGGACTTTCTGCACTCCCACCCGGAGACCCGCGCATGACGGATACGCCCCGCCCCGTTCGCGCCGCCAGCAGCAAACTCGTCAGCGAGCTCGCGGAGCGCGCCGGCATCGAAGTCGTCTGGAAAAATGCCCAGCATCAGCCCCAGCGCGTTTCCGACGAAGTGCTCAGAGTCCTGCTCGATCGGCTCGGACTGCCTTGCACAAGCACTGCGCAGGCGCGCGAAAGCCTCGCGCTGCTCGACGCCGAGCAGCGTTCGTCTCATCTGCCGCTGCTGATAACGGCCGAGGTCGGGCGCGCGATCGCGCTGCCGGTGACGGCGACGAAATCGGGCACGCGCTACCGGATCGACCTCGAGCAAGGCGGAATGATCGAGGGGATGATTTCGGTGCCGAAAGGCGAACGCGCCATGCTGTCCCCCGTTCCTGAAAGCGGCTATCACACCCTGACGCTCAATGACCGGCGCTGTACGCTGGCGGTCGCCCCTACCCATTGCTTTGGCGTCGCCGATGCCATGCGGGCGGCGGGCAGGGTCGAGCGCCCGGATTCACCTGGCGGCCGCGGTGCGCGCGGCTGGGGGATCGGTGTTCAGCTGTATGGTCTGCGCGAACCGGGCGACGGCGGCATCGGCACATACAGCGCGCTTGGCCGCGCGGCGCAGCAGATCGGCCGGGCAGGCGGCGATGTGCTCGCCCTGAGCCCCGTGCATGCGATGTTCTCGGCCGAACCCCACAAGTTCAGCCCCTATTCGCCGTCGAGCCGGCTGTTCCTCAATGTATTGCATATCGATCCGGCCGAAGCATTCGGCACGGCTGCCGTACAGGCCGCCATCCACGATCTGCGGCTCGGCGGCACGCTCGCCGACCTCGAAAGCCGGTCGCTGATCGATTGGCCTCAAGCAGCAAGCGCTCGGCTGTCGATCCTGCGCAGACTGTTCGATGGACTGCGCGCGGGCCAGTTCGGCAATGCGCCGGGTCTGGCGCTCGATACATTTCGTCGGCGCGGCGGCCATCCGCTCGAGGACCATGCACGCTTCGAGGTGATCCAGGGTGCGTTGCTCGCGCAATCGCCTGACCAGGGTTACTGGCGCAACTGGCCCCCGGCGCTGCGCGATCCCGCGAGTCCCGCGGTCGCCGAGGCCGTGGCTGCCACGCCCGACGAAGTCACCTTCCATGTCTTCCTTCAGTGGCTGGCCGAACGCGGCCTCGCGCGCGCGCGGGCCGAGGCGCGTGCGGCCGGCATGGCGGTCGGCCTGGTCGCCGATCTCGCGGTCGGCTGCGACAGTGCGGGCAGTCACGCATGGAGCTATCCGCGCGAGATGCTGAAGGGTGTGTCGGTCGGCGCACCGCCCGATCTGTTCAATCAGTCCGGACAAGCCTGGGGTCTCACGACGTTCTCGCCACGCGGGATGGTCACGCAGGGCTTCAGCGCATTTCTCGATATGCTGCGTGCGGCGTTCGCTCATGCGGGCGGCCTGCGCATCGACCACATTCTCGGCCTGCGCCGGCTCTGGCTCGTGCCCGACGGATCGAGCGCGCGCGATGGTGCCTATCTTCACTGTCCGTTCGAAGACCTGATGCGCCTGATCGCCCTCGAATCGTGGCGCCATCGGGCGATCGTGATCGGCGAAGATCTCGGCACGGTGCCATCCGGCATGCGCGAACGGCTCGCCGACAACGAACTGCTCGGCATTCGGGTGTTGTGGTTCGAGCGGCGTGTGGCGAAGGGCAAGATCGAGAACAAAGCCGACGAGCAGCCCAAGGACAGCGCCATGGCTGCCGCCCCCCCTGCGAAGGGGACCGACGAGCTGAAAACATCGCCAGTGGAACCGTTCATCGAACCCGCAAAGTGGTCGACCCATGCCGTGGCAACCACGACCACGCATGACCTGCCGACGATCAAGGGCTGGTGGGCGGGCGACGATATCGACTGGCGTGATCGTATCGGACAGACCGCACGGCCCGCGGGCAGCGATGAAGACCCGGTCGCGCGCGCCCATCTCGAACGGGTGCGGGACCGCGGCCTGCTCTGGGCCGCGTTCCAGCAAGCGGGGCTTGCACCGGCCGGTGTGCCGCCCCCCGCAGAAGCGCCGGTCGACGAGGCGCTGGCGTTCATCACCCTGACCGCGGCGCCGCTCGTCATCTATCCGCTCGAAGATCTGCTCGGGCTGGCCGAACAACCGAACCTACCCGGTTCGACCGACGAACATCCGAACTGGCGCCGCCGGATCGCCGCACCACTCGATGCGCTACTCGAAGAACCGATGCTCGCCGACCGGCTGCTGGCGATCCGCAACCTCTTCCAAAGCCTATGACTGCCCTGCGCTCGACCGCCCGCCTGCAGTTCCATCGTGGCTTCACTTTCGAAGATGCGGCCGCGCTCGTCGACTATTTTGCGGCGCTCGGCGTCAGCCACCTCTACGCGTCGCCGATCACGACCGCGCAGCCTGGCTCGACGCATGGCTATGACACGGTCGATTATGCGCGGGTCAATCCGGAACTCGGCGGCGAGGCCGCACTCGGCAGGCTGGTCGCGAAGCTCAGGGCCCATCGCATGGGCCTCGTCGTCGACATCGTGCCGAACCATATGGGTGTGGGCGGCGCGCACAACGCATGGTGGCTCGACATCCTCACGTGGGGCCGGCATAGCGAATTCGCACGCTACTTCGACGTCGACTGGCATTCGCCCGATCCGGCCCTGCGCGGCAAGGTCCTTGCGCCGTTTCTGGGCGGCCCGTATGGAGAGGAACTCCAGGCGCGCAAGATCGTGCTCGGCTGGGACAGCGAACGTGCACAGTTTCTCGTCGAATACGGCCCGCATCGTTTTCCGATCTGCCCGACTGACTATGCGTCGATGTTTCGCACGGCCGACGCGCCGGCACTTGCTCCGCTCATCGAGAGCTTCCATCAGCTCGGCAGCCAGCCTGAGGACCGCCCGCGCGCCGCGGCGGCACACGAACGCCTGCGCGCTTTCGCGACCGATGCGGGCCGCCGGTCCGCGCTCGATGCGGTGCTCGAGGCGCATGCGGCACCCGAGGTCCTGCATCGGCTGCTCGAGCGCCAGCACTTCCGGCTCGCCTGGTGGCGCACCGCCTCGGACGAAGTCAACTGGCGGCGCTTCTTCGATATCTCGGCACTGATCGGCATGCGCGTCGAACGACCTGAAGTGTTCGAGGCGAGCCATGCGTTGATCTTCAGGCTCTACGCGCAAGGCGAGATCGACGGCGTGCGCGTTGACCACGTCGACGGGCTCGCCGAACCGCGCGAGTACTGTCAGCGGCTGCGGCTGCGGCTCGATCAGTTGCGCAGCCTGCGGCCGGCGGGACTGCGCGAGGAACCGGCACCGCTGGTGGTCGAGAAGATCCTCGCGCGCGACGAACCCATGCGGACGGACTGGGGGATCGACGGCACGACCGGCTACGACTTCATGGATCAAGTGGGCGCCCTGTTGCACGATCCGTCGGGCGCGGCACCGCTCGAGGCGTGGTGGCGCGCCTTGCCGGGCGCATCGGCCTTGTCGTTCGAGGCCCAGGCCTTGCGCGCGAAGCGTCAGATGCTCGCCGAGAATCTCGCGGCCGAAGTCGATCGCAGCACGCGTGCGCTGCACCGCATCGCACGCGACGATATTGCGACGCGCGACAATACCTTCGGTTCGATCAAGCGCGTGCTGACCGAGTATGTGGTGCATTTTCCCGTCTACCGGATCTACCCGGAAAACGGCACGCGCAGTGCCGAGGACAACCGCTTCTTCGACAGGGCGCGTGAAGGCGCGCGCGCGCAATTACGGCATGCCGACGAAGCGATGCTCGAACGGCTCGACGGCTGGCTCGGAGGAAGTGGGAATGAAAGCGGCACGAGCATCGGCCAAGCGAATGGCGCAGGTACCACGCCGGCTTCGGCCGGCGGCGCTCCCGCGTATCCGACGCCGGCGGGCTCCCACCGGCGCGCGGCGTTGATCGTGTTTTCCCAGCTCACGTCCCCCACTGCCGCGAAGGCCGTCGAGGATACCGTCTGCTATCGATATGGCCGCCTGCTATCGCGCAACGAGGTCGGTGCAAATCCTTCGGAAATTGCACTGACCCCGGGGGCGTTTCATGAAGTCACCGCCGCGCGTGCACGCGATTTTCCGCGTGCGTGGCTCACGACGGCGACGCACGATCACAAGCGCGGCGAGGATACGCGCGCGCGGCTTGCGGTCATCAGCGAAATCCCCGAACGCTGGGCCGCGACGGTCGCGCACTGGCGATCGCTGAACGCGGTCCACAAGACGCCGCGAGCGAAATCGGATGCAAGGATGACATCGGGGGCGCAAGTATCCCCGCTATCCCGGAGCTCGCGGCAGACAAACCCGGCCACCTCGGATGACGGCCTCGACCTTCGCGACCCCGAAGCGTCGACCGAGGCCATGCTCTATGAAGCGCTCGTCGGCGCCTGGCCGCTCGACCTCTCACCGGAGGACGCGCAAGGTGTCCAGTCCTTCGGCGAACGCGTTGCCGCATGGCTCGAAAAAGCGCTGCGCGAGGCCAAGTTGCGCACGGACTGGTTTACACCCAATGCGGCCTACGAGACCGCCTGTCACGACTTCCTGCTGGCGATTCTCGCACCCTCGCAACGCCAGGGCTTTCTCGGCGAACTGGCCTTGTTCGTCGGTCAGATCGCGGCGGCCGGCGCAATCAACAGCCTGCAGCAGACCCTGCTGCGGCTCGCGAGCCCCGGCATTGCCGATCTCTATCAGGGCACGGAGCTCTGGGATTTCTCGATGGTGGATCCCGACAACCGACGGCCTGTCGACTTCGCGCTCAGGCGCGCGGCACTCGAGGCGGGCTCGCCGGCGGGTTTGCTGGCAGACTGGCGTGACGGACGTGTCAAGCTCGCGATCATCCGGTCCGCGCTCGCGCTGAGAACGCGGCATCCCGATCTATTCGTCGGGGGCGACTATTTGCCGCTTGTGATCAAAGGCCCGATGGACAGGCACGCCATCGCCTTCGCGCGCATGTCCCGTATGGACGGCAGTATGGCGATCGCCGTTGCGAGCCGGCTGCCCGGTACGGTGCTTGGCAATGCAGACCAACCGATAATCAAGCCCTCCGACTGGGCGGATACGCGGCTCGTGATTCCGGAACTCGTGAGAGACCGATTCACAGACGTACTCGCAGACCATGCGTTCGAAGCAGCAGCTTCATTGCCGCTTAGCGAAGTGCTGGCCGCCCTGCCGGTCGCGTTGCTGTCGAACGAGGGGTCAGCCTCTCAAATCCAGACTCAAGTCCGTACCGAGAGCGGGAACACATAGACGATGGTCAGTTCGCCTGCCTCTTCATTCTGCTCGGCCGAACATTGACCGCCATGCGCATCCGCCACGCGCCGGGGCAACGCAAGGCCCTGCTCGATCACCCCGCGATCGAGGATCGGCGCGGCGGTGACCAGCGTCGTCACGCAGCTGCCCCGCTCGATCGAAACCCGCAGGTGAAGCGCATCTTTCGCCCGGCCGATGCCGCCCGGCGTCGCGGCACTCGCCGCCGCTTCACTCTCGAGTTGGCGCGCGAATGCCAGAACGCACCACCACGCCTGCCAGAGCCTCTCGTGGTCCGCATTCGCATGGACCGCTTCGCCGTCCCATTCAAGGGTGATCTCGCCCGGTCCGAGTGTGAGGCGCGCATTCGCGAGCACATCCTCGCAGAGCGGCTTCAGCGCGACATCGCTGCGATGAAGCGCAAGATGGCGCGTCGCCATGCGCGGCGCGTCGATGATCCTCTCGATGAGCTCGACTTGCTGTTCGACCCCTGCGCGAATGCCGGCGAGGGCGCGGTGCAGCGAAGGATCGGCATCGCCAAGCTTGCGCTCGAGCACGTGTGCCCAGGTATGTATCGCATTGAGCGGCCCGCGCAGATCATGCGAGGCGACTGACAGGACATGATCCCGCCCGAATACCAGGGCTTCGGCGCGCACGCGCGCGGCACGTTCTTGCGAGAGCATCGCTTCGACGCCTGAGGGGACGGAGCTGGCCACAGCGGACTGCCTGGTGGCGGGTGCCGGATCCACGGAAGGCGAGCCGGAAGGGATCATCGAATCGGACAAGGCACGAATCTCCGTTGGTCATCATCTGAGGGTGATTATAGGGGTGCTCCTGGCGATTCTGCGCGTCTGCTGAGGTACCATGTCGGATCAATTTAAGGAGGCTCGAGAATGCCTGCAATTACGACCGATTCCGGTTTGAAATATGAAGACCTGACCGAAGGGGCAGGCGACGAAGCAACGAAAGGCGCGAACGTCGTCGTCCACTATACGGGCTGGCTGACCGACGGACAGAAGTTCGATTCGAGCAAGGATCGCAATGAGCCTTTCTCATTCCCGCTGGGCGCAGGCCATGTGATCCGCGGCTGGGACGAAGGCGTCCAGGGCATGAAGGTCGGCGGCGTGCGCAAGCTCACGATCCCGCCCGAGCTCGGCTATGGCGTGCGCGGTGCGGGTGGTGTGATTCCGCCGAATGCGACGCTGGTCTTCGAAGTCGAATTGCTGGGTATCTGAGCCCCATGGCTGGCGGTACCCCCGTCTATGCGTCGCCCATGGTCGCGGTGCGCAGTTATGACGAAGTCGCCGCCAGCGATTCACACGGGGCCTATCACCAGATCGTGCTCGGCATCGACGGCGCGATGGAACTCGCCGTCGACGGTCTCGCGGCCGTCGTCGACACGACGCTCGGCATGGTGATCCCGGCCGGCGAGCGGCACGACTATCTGGGGGTCGGGCCCAACCGGCAACTCGTCATCGACGTCCCGGTCGATGCGCTGACGCTGCCGCGTCAGCTATTCGAGGAAGCTTCGTTGATCCGGATCGATCCGCGCTTTCAGCAATGGGTCATGAGCATCGCGCAGTTGCCCGAGCGGGCCGACCGGTTTGCGCACTGGCAGGCGGCCGCGCAACTGTGCGACGCCTTGCTGGTACGCAGTGCGCAGCAAACCGGCCTGCATGGGGTACGTTTTACGCTGCCGCGCATCGATGCATTCCTGCGTGCGCACCTGGCCGAACCCTTGTCGATCCCTGATCTCGCCGCGCACTGCGGCTGTGGCGTGCGCACCTTCCACGACCGTTTCGTCGGCGAGTTCGGCATCACGCCTCATCGCTATCTGTTGCGCCTGCGGACCGAGCAGGCCGCGCGGCTGATGAACGATGCACGCCGTTCGCTCGCCGATATCGCGGCCACGACGGGGTTCACCGACCAGAGTGCATTGACTCACGCGTTCGTGGCACGTTTTGGAATCACGCCGGGACGATGGCGCGGCGGCGTGAGGATGTCCGAGGCCGCGCCCTAGCCTGCGGCTGGACGGCTGTACGGAACGCCATCCCGCCCTCACCCCGCTCCACGCTATGCAGTACCGCGTGCGAGATCGTCGCAGATATCTTGCGGGTCTTCGAGACCGACCGACAGTCGGATCACGCCTTCGGTCACGCCCGCCGCCGCGCGTGCTTCCGGCGTGACGCGCGCATGCGTGGTGCTCGCCGGATGCGTGATGGTGGTCCGTGTGTCGCCGAGATTGCCGGTGATCGAGCACAGGCGTGTCTGGTCGATCACCCGCCATGCATTCGCACGCTGCGCCTCGGGCGTATCGCCCTCGAGTTCGAAGGCCACCAGTGCCCCGCCGAGCTTCTGTTGGCGCATCGCGATCTCATGTTGCGGATGCGACCTGAGCTTCGGATACCAGACGCGCTTGATGCATGGCCGCGTCTCGAGCCACTGCGCAATCTTCAGCGCATTGGCCGACTGGCGCTCCATGCGGATCGACAGGGTTTCGAGCCCGCGCAACATGAGCCACGCATTAAACGCCGAGAGCGTGGGACCCGCGGTCCGCACGAACGGGAACACCTTGCCCATCACGAAATCGCGCTTGCCAACGATCGCGCCGCCGAGCACCCGGCCCTGCCCGTCGATATATTTGGTCGCGGAATGCACGACCACATCGGCACCGAATTCGAGCGGACGCTGCAAGGCGGGTGTACAGAAGCAGTTGTCGACGACGTACAACGCATTCACCTGTCGTGCGATCTCGCCGATCGCACGAATGTCGGACACCTCGGTCAGTGGGTTCGACGGCGACTCGAGAAAGAACAGCCGCGTATTCGGCTGCACAGCCTTGCGCCACGCATCGAGATCGTTCGGATCGACGAAGGTCGTGGTGATGCCGAACCGCGAAAAGATCGTCGCGAAGAGGTTCAGCGATGAGCCGAAGATACTGCGCGAGCTCACCAGATGATCGCCCGCATTGAGCGCGCTCATCACGATCGACAGGATCGCGCTCATGCCCGACGAGGTCACGATGCAGGCTTCGCCGCCTTCGAGCGCCGCGAGCCGGTCTTGCAGCATCGTCACCGTCGGGTTGGTGAAACGGGAGTAGGTGAAGAAGTCTTCTGAATTCGCAAACCGTTCGGCGGCTTCGGCCGCCGACTTGAAACAAAAGCTCGAGGTCAGAAAGAGCGCTTCGGCATGCTCGTTGTATTCCGTGCGCAGCGTGCCAGCGCGTACGGCCGCCGTATCGAAGCCCAGTTCGCTGAAATCGAGCGCTTCCTTCGGTGTGAGGTCGTCCATATGTCGATAGATGAAGTCGAACCGGCGGTAGACGCCGGTAAATCAGAGCTCGCGCAAGGGCTCAAGCGGACAATTGTAAATGCAGTTGCGAACGTGCCGGCCCATCGCCGTCATGGCTGCCGTCGCCGGCAGGGTCGCGGTCCTGCTGTGCGGACGGCAACAAGCGTGCACGCTCGATAGTGTCGAGATAGTCGCTCGTCACGTCACCGGTGATGTAGTTGCCGTCAAAACACGAGGCCTCGAAATCAAGCAGCGCCGGGTTGATGTCGCGCACCGCCTGCTTCATGTCCTCGAGGTCCTGGTAGACCAGGTGGTCGGCGCCGATCAGCCGCGCGACTTCCTCGTTGGTGCGGCCGTGCGCAACGAGTTCGCTGCGCGTCGGCATATCGATGCCATACACATTCGGGAAGCGCACGGGCGGCGCGGCCGATGCGAAGATCACCTTCGTCGCGCCCGCATCGCGCGCCATCTGCACGATTTCCTGGCTCGTCGTCCCTCGCACGATCGAGTCGTCGACGATCAGCACGTTCTTGCCCTTGAACTCGACACCCATGGCGTTGAGCTTCTGGCGCACCGACTTCTTGCGCACGGCCTGTCCGGGCATGATGAAGGTGCGGCCGACATAGCGATTCTTGAAGAACCCTTCGCGATACTCGACCCCGAGCTTGTTCGCGACCTGCATCGCGGCAGGCCGGCTCGAGTCGGGAATCGGCATGACGACGTCGATCTCGACGTGGGGCAGTTCACGCTTGATCTTCTCGGCGAGATAGTTGCCCATCAACAGCCGTGCGTTGTAGACCGGCACACCGTCGAGCACCGAGTCCGGACGCGCCATGTAGACGAATTCGAAAATACACGGATTGAGCGTCGGCTTCGCTGCGCACTGGCGGCTCGTCAGATTGCCTTCGAGGTCGATGTAGATCGCTTCGCCCGGCAGCAGGTTGCGCACGAACTCGAAACCGACACCTTCGATCGCGACCGACTCGGAAGCGACGATCCACTCCGTGCCTTGCGCAGTCTCCTGCTTGCCGAGACACAGCGGGCGAATGCCGAA
Organism: Pararobbsia alpina; assembly: GCF_902859895.1. Lineage (GTDB taxonomy): Bacteria > Pseudomonadota > Gammaproteobacteria > Burkholderiales > Burkholderiaceae > Pararobbsia > Pararobbsia alpina. The sequence continues at coordinate 142,125 of NZ_CADIKM010000007.1, read as the reverse complement.
CGGATCGCGGAACGCCAGCAGGCCGTAGCCAGCGATCAGCGCAACGATCGCATACGAACCCTTGACCCGGCGATGGACACCGCCGACCGCGTTGAACACCGTGTCCGGATCGAGCGACAGACCCGAACTGGTCAACTGGAGTTCGTGCGCGAGCACGTTCAGTAGAACTTCGGTATCGGAGTTGGTATTCAGGTGGCGGCGGTCGATCCGGAACATCTCCTCCTTCAACTGTCGCCAGTTGGTGAGGTTGCCGTTGTGCGCGAGGATGATCCCGTATGGCGCGTTCACGTAGAACGGCTGGGCCTCCTCTTCGCTCGACGCGGAGCCTGCGGTCGGATAACGAACTTGTCCGATGCCGGTGTTACCCGGCAGCGATCGCATGTTGCGCGTGCGGAACACGTCGCGGACCATGCCGTTCGCCTTGTACATATGGAAGTTGCTGCCGTTCGCCGTAGCGATGCCGGCCGCATCCTGCCCCCGGTGCTGCAGCAGCAGCAAGCTGTCATAGATCAACTGATTGACAGGGGACTTCGAAACTACACCTACTATGCCGCACATGGCACGTCCTTCAAGTAAACCGAATCCTTTGTATCGCGCTCGCGGGACCTGCATGGCGCCGCGCACGTGACCGCTCAATAGTGCACATAGGCTGCCAATGCGTCCGGCAACAGCGGTTTCAATCCGCGCACGCCCTGTTCCGCATAGGGCCGCAGCAGTCCGTCGCGCCAAAATTCATGCTGGGGCAGCGTCGTGAGACCCGCCAGCGCGACCAGCAGCAGGACCAGCAGAACCCCGCGCGCGAGACCGAAAACCATCCCCAGCGAGCGGTCCACCGCGCGCAGTCCGGTCGCCTCGGTGACCTGGTTGGCGAGTGCCGCCAATACCCCGATCACCAGCATCGTCGCGACGAACAGCAGTCCGAAGGCTAACAGCAATTGCGTCAGTTCGCCGCCCGGCCAGTTCGGAGGAATCCATCCCGCCACCACGCCGACGTAGTGCCGCGCGACCAGAAACGCCACCACATAGCCCGCCAGCGCGAACAGTTCGGACAGCAGTCCGCGCCATAATCCTCGCAGCGCCGACAAGCCGATCACGATCAGCACTGCGAAATCGAAGCCCGTCAACATCGATCGAGCGCCCCGGTCAGGATTGTCGGCTAAAACGCATCGGCATGCTCACTACTGGCTTGCCGCGGACGCACTGGCATCCGTCGGAGCATCGACCGAACGCACCTTGCGCACGGCGGCCTCAGCGGCCGCCCGATCGGCAAACGGGCCCGCACGGACCAGCACCCGATCGCTTCCGTCATCCTGGCGGATGTGCTGCACATAGGCGGGCACACCCGCCGCTTTCAACCGGGTCACCCAGGCTTGCGCGGGTGCGTCGGCCGCGAACGAACCGATCTGCACGACAAAATGACTGCCAGCCGGCGGTGCATCGTTGGCCGTCGGCGCCTTCGCCGTGGTCTTGCGGCTCGCCGCCGTATCGGCGTTGCTGGTCTTGCCTGTCTTGTCCGTGGCGGTGCCGGCGGTATCCGACGCGCTGGCCGCAGCCGTCGAATTACCCGAAAAAGTGGAATTGCCTGAATCGGCTGGCTTGCCCGAAGCCGCGGACTTCGCGCCGCCCGACTTCAAACCGTTCTCCGCGCCTGGATTCGCCGCGGCGCCCTTGGAGTCTGGCGCGGTGCTGTTGGCGGTGCTCCGCGTCGCGGCATCCGTGGCCGCGGACGAGTCGTCGCTGTCGCCGCCATCGCCGGCCGCCGATTCGTAGGCCGCCGTCGAGCTTTGCGCGGGCGCGGCCGGTGCGGGCGCTTCGTCATGCGCGGGAATTTCGATTGCGATGCCGTCGGTCGTCGGCCTGGGATGGGAGTCGAGCACCATCGGCAAGATCACGACGGCCGCCAGCACAAGCGCGATTGCACCGATCAGCCGCCGGCGCGCACGCTGCTTCTCGGGCAGGGTCGGATCGAGCATGTTCGCGTCGGCGGGCTCACCGCGACGGCGGCGGCGCAACCCCTCGCTCGCCTCCATCCGTTCGGCTCGTTCGCTTCGCCGGTTCGCGCGCCCGGAGCCAGCGCCGGATGCACTGTTGCCACGCCCCGACGTCGTTGAGGCGTCTTTGTTGCCGAAGGAGAAAAGTCCCATATTGGCTGCGCGGATCCCGTCGGGGGAGTCAGTGATGCTGGAGCTTTCGGTAGGCCATGACATCGGCTACCGTGATGTGTGATCCGAAAACCACGATTCTATCATTCTCAGTCGCAATTTCTTGCGCCGCGGCGAAAGCCGATGCGGCCGTGTCGAAGGTCTTAACGCCCTCGTCCGTACTCTCGATGACACCCGCATCGCGCAAATAGCCTTCAAGTGCGGCGGCGCTGGCCGCGCGCGGCGTCGGCAGATCCGTCACAAACCAGAAGTCAATCTCGTCCTTGAGATGGCGCACGATGCCCGCGATGTCCTTGTCCTTCATCGCGCCGAACACGGCATAGGTGTACGGAAAGTAGCCCATATTGCCGAGATTCTGTGCGAGCACGGCCGCCGCATGCGGATTGTGCGCGACATCGAGAATCAGTTGCGGCTTGCCCGGCACGACCTGGAATCGACCCGGTAGTTCGACCGTCGCGAGGCCGAGCCGGACATCCTGCGCCGAGACCGGCAAGCGGTCGCGCAGCGCTTCGAGCGCGGCGAGCGCCGCGGATGCGTTGAGCAACTGGTTTGCCCCGCGCAGGGCCGGATAGGCGAGCGCCGGGCGCTTTTGCGCGCGGCCCGTGTAGGTCCATTGCTGGCGTTCGGCACCGGGCTGCGCATCGTAGCGGAAGTCGCGGCCGACGAGCCAGAGGTCCGCACCGATCTGCGCCGCGTGGTCGATCAGCGTCTGCGGCGCGAGCGGATCGCCGCAGACGGCCGGCCGGCCGGCGCGGAAAATCCCGGCCTTCTCGTAGGCGATCTTCTCGCGTGTGTCGCCCAGATAGTCGGCATGGTCGATGTCGATGCTCGCGATAATCGCGCAGTCGGCATCGATGATGTTGACCGCATCGAGACGCCCGCCGAGCCCGACTTCCAGAATCACCGCATCGAGCCCCAAGCTTGCGAACAGATGCATGATCGCAAGCGTCGTGAATTCGAAGTACGTGAGGGTGACCGGCTCATTGCCTGACTCACGCAGGCTCAGCCGCGCAGCTTCAACGATCTCGAAATGTTCGAGCAGAGCCTCGTCGCTCGCGTCCACACCGTTCAGGCGTGCGCGCTCGTTGAACGAAAGCAGATGCGGAGAAGTATGGCAGCCGACCTTGTAGCCCGCGCGCAACAGGATCGTCTCGAGCAGGGCACAGGTCGAGCCCTTGCCATTGGTTCCGCCGACCGTGAAGACGGGACAGTCGAACTTCAGGCCGAGCGCATCCTTGACCTTACCGATCCGGGTCAGGCCCATGTCGATGCCAACCGGGTGCGCGGTTTCAAGATGCGTGAGCCAGTCGGCCAGCTTTGCGAAGGTAGTCATGAGCGTAAAAAACAAGCGCGGCCGGGGCCGCGCTTTAGGAATCATCGCCGGCACAGCGTGCCGGCGTGCCTGGTCCAGGCCAGGGGATTCAGGCCACCGCGTCGGCCGGCAGACGCGTGAGCAGCGCGAGCAGGCGTGCGATTTCCTCGCGCATCTTGCGGCGGTCGACGATCATGTCGATCGCGCCCGATTTCAGCAGAAATTCTGCACGCTGGAAACCTTCGGGCAGCTTTTCGCGAACCGTCTGTTCGATCACGCGCGGACCCGCGAACCCGATCAGCGCCTTCGGCTCCGCGATCACGACGTCGCCGAGAAAGGCGAAACTGGCCGACACCCCGCCCATCGTCGGGTCGGTCAGCACCGAGATGAACGGCAGCTTCGCGTCGGACAGGCGCGTGAGCATCGCCGTGGTCTTGGCCATCTGCATCAGCGAGAGCAGGCTTTCCTGCATCCGCGCGCCACCCGAGGCCGTCACGCAGATGAACGGCACTTGCTGCTCGAGCGCATTCTGCGCACCGCGCGCGAAGCGCTCGCCGACGACCGAGCCCATCGAGCCGCCCATGAACGCGAATTCGAAGCAGGCCACCACCACGGGCAGCGTGTGGATTGCACCACCCATCACGACCATCGCGTCGGTTTCGCCGGTCTCGTCCATCGCTTCCTTGAGACGATCGGTGTACTTGCGGCTGTCCTTGAACTTGAGCGGGTCGACCGGCACCACTTCCTGGCCGATCTCATAGCGGCCTTCAGGATCGAGCAAGGCGTCGAGCCGGGCCCGCGCGTTGATCCGCATATGATGGTCGCACTTCGGGCAGACCGAGAGATTCGCCGCGACGTCAGTCCGGTACAGCACCGATTCGCACTGCGGGCACTTGATCCACAGCCCTTCGGGAATGCTCTTGCGGCTTGCCGGATCGGTTTGCTTGATCTTCGGCGGCAGCAGTTTGTCGAGCCAGCTCATTAAAACTCCTTGATGGTCGCATCGGCCAGGCGGCCGGTGCGCCGCGAGCAGGCGCGCTCGCGGGCAAATCGGGTACGGTGCTCAGGCGGGCGAGATCAGGTCGGCAAGATCGTGCCGGCCCTCACGCCGCCACGGTCCCGGGTAGCTCGTCTAGCGCATGCCGCACGCCGGCGATGAAGTCCGTCAGCGTCTGCGCGGCGTTTTCGGGCGCCGCCTCTTCGAGTAATTGTACGATCCGGCTGCCGATCACAACAGCGTCCGCATGCGCGGCGACATTCTGCGCGGCCTGAGCGTCGCGAATACCGAACCCGACCCCAACCGGAATCGATACCCGCGATTTGATGGCCGGGATTTTACTCGCGATACTGGAAACGTCCAGATTTCCGGCACCGGTTACCCCCTTGAGGGAGACGTAATACACATAGCCGCGTGCGATCTTTGCCACCGCGGCGATCCGGTCGTCGCCCGAAGTCGGCGCGAGCAGGAAGATCGGATCGAGTCCGTGTTTGGCAAGCTCCGAGGCGAATTCATGCGATTCCTCGGGCGGATAGTCGACCACGAGCACGCCGTCGACACCGGCTTCGGCGGCCGCCTTCGCGAACGTCTCGACACCCATGCGCTCGATCGGGTTCGCATAGCCCATGAGCACGACGGGCGTGCGCGCATCATCCTTGCGGAAGGTGCGCACATCGTCGAGCACGCGGCGCAACGTCACGCCGCGCGACAGTGCGCGCTCGGAGGAGCGCTGGATCACCGGGCCGTCGGCCATCGGGTCGGAAAACGGCACGCCGAGCTCGATGACGTCGGCGCCGCCCATGGCGAGCGCGTGCATATATTCGACCGTACGGGCCGGTTCGGGATCGCCCGCGGTAATGAACGGGATCAGGCCCTTGCGGCCCTGGGCGGCAAGCGCGGCGAAAGTGTTCTCAATTCGGGACATGATGAGGGATCTCGGCAATTCGTTGTCGGGCGACCGCGTGATAGTCGGCGTTGATCTCATAGCCGACAAAACAGCGCCCATGCTTTGCGCAAGCGACGGCGGTGGTGCCGCTCCCCATGAAGGGATCGAGCACCGTGCCTCCGGGCGGGCAACTGGCCAGCACCATCCGCTCGATGATCTCGAGCGGTTTCTGCGTCGGATGATCGACCCGTTCGGCATGCTGGCGGTGCAGTCGCGAGACCGACCAGATGTCCTTCGGGTTGTAGCCGATCTCCAGCCACTTGCTGCCTTCGAAAATGCGTCGCGAGCGCGCCTTTTTGGTTGCCGCGTCGTAGGGGATGCGTACCGGGTCGAGGTCGAAGTAGTAGTCCTTCGACACCGCGAACAGGCCGATATTGTCGTGCACCGAGGTGAAGCGCCGTGTCGTGCCGCCCATGCTGGGCACGCGGCGATCCCAGACGATCTCGTTGACCATCGTGAGCCGCGTCTTCAGATAGCTGAAGATCTCCGGCGCGTATTGCCAGGTGCAGAAAATATAGAGGGAGCCGCGCGGCTTGAGCTTGGGCATCGCGAGGTCGAGCCAGCCGCGCGTCCAGGCGAGAAAATCCTCGCCCGAACGCATGTCCGAGTCGTTGCCGTAGTCCTTGCCGAGTCCGTACGGCGGATCGGCCACGATCAGGTCGAACGACCGGTCGGGCAGTTTGACCCCATCGATCAGGAAGTCGCGGTGGTGCAGCAGCATCGACGGCGTGTCGGTGGCCACGGCCCCTGCTTCCCTGAGCGCGACGCCGGCCGCCGGCGAACCGCCGGCGGCCGGGTTGCCCGTCTCACGCAAATCGTCACGCATCGACATACGCGCGGCGGCTCAGAGTTCGATGCCCGCGCGTTCGGCGACGGTATGCATGTCTTTGTCGCCTCGGCCGGACAGGTTGACGAGCAGGACCTTGTCACGCGGCAGCGTCGGGGCAAGCTTCGCCGCATACGCGATCGCGTGACTCGACTCGAGCGCCGGAATGATGCCCTCGATCCGGCACAGATTGTGAAAAGCAGCGAGGGCCTCGTTATCGGTGACGCCGACGTAAGTCGCGCGACCCGAATCCTTGAGCCATGCATGTTCGGGACCCACGCCCGGATAGTCGAGCCCCGCCGACACCGAGTGCGTCTCGATGATCTGACCGTCCTCGTCCTGCAGCAGGTAGGTCCGGTTGCCGTGCAGCACGCCCGCCGAACCACCCTGCAACGAGGCCGCGTGACGGCCGGTTTCGAGGCCGTCGCCGTTCGCCTCGACGCCGATCAGCTGAACCTGCTCGTCCTCGATATACGGATAGAAAATCCCCATCGCGTTCGAGCCTCCGCCCACGCAGGCGATCACCGCATCGGGCTGACGTCCGATCATCTCGGGCATCTGCACCTTGCACTCGTCGCCGATCACGCGCTGGAAGTCGCGGACCATCATCGGATACGGATGCGGACCCGCAACCGTGCCGATGATGTAGAAGGTGTTCTCGATATTGGTGACCCAGTCGCGCATCGCTTCGTTGAGCGCATCCTTGAGCGTCTTCGAGCCGGACTCGACCGGCACGATGGTCGCGCCGAGCAGCTTCATCCGATAGACATTGGCCGCCTGGCGGCGGATGTCTTCCGAGCCCATGTAGACCACGCACTCCATGCCGAAGCGCGCGGCAATCGTGGCCGTCGCGACGCCATGCTGGCCCGCGCCGGTCTCGGCGATCACGCGCGGCTTGCCCATGCGGCGCGCAAGCAGGGCCTGGCCGATCACGTTGTTCACCTTGTGGGCGCCCGTGTGGTTCAGGTCTTCGCGCTTGAGATAGATCTGCGCGCCGCCGAGCATCTCGCTCCAGCGCTGCGCATGATAGACCGGCGAAGGCCGGCCGACGAAATGCTTGAGCTCGCGCTGGTATTCGGCGACAAACTCGGGTTGGTGCTGGTACTTCTCGTAGGCTTGCCGCAGCTCGTCGAGTGCGTGAATCAGAGTTTCGGCAACGAAAATACCACCGTACGGGCCGAAGTGGCCGCGCTCGTCAGGCAGGTTGTACATGGTCTGGCTCCGTCAGGGGGCCGCGCGGGAGAGACGGGAGGACCGGCACGATGCCGCCGCTCATGAGCCACGGGCTTCCCTGTGGAAAGTCCCGGGCCCGAGGGCATGCACGATACCTGTCGATCTGTTCCGGCGTCGGCCTCAAGGCTTTGAAAGTGGGCTGTCGAGTGAACCGGCATCCGCTTCGCGCACCGCGCGCACGAATGCCGTCATCCTGGCGTGATCCTTCACGCCCCTGGCGCCCTCGGCTTCGATGCCACTCGAGACATCGACAGCGTACGGACGCACGCGGGCAATGGCCTCACGGACGTTTTGTGCGTTCAAGCCACCACTTAAAACGGCCCGACGCGCGAGCTCTGCGGGAATGATTGACCAATCGAACACCTTTCCGCCGCCGCCGTACCCGTCGACATGCGCATCGAGCAGCAAGCCGTGTGCGGCAGCATAGTTGACGGCCGATTCTACCAAATCGGCGGGCGTCGAATCCATTTTCACGCGGATCGCCCGCAGCCAGGGCAGGCGCACCGCCGTCGCGAGGGCCGCGCAGCGCTCTGGGGTTTCGTCACCGTGGAACTGGAGCACGCCGAGCGGCACGGCTGCCGTGACCTCGCGCAACAAGGCCTCGTCGGGATTCACGAACAGGCCGACGATCGTCACGAAGGGCGGCACGTGGCGCGCGAGCTCCGCGGCGCGCGCGATGTCAATCGCACGCGGGCTCGGCGGGTAGAAGACCATTCCGATCGCGTCCGCGCCGAGCGCGACCGCATGCTGGACGGTCTCGACTCGCGACAAGCCGCACAGCTTGATGCGCGTGCGCATGGGAAAGGATTCGGGAGGTTCGGACACGGCATGCAATCCGGCCAAGCCAGGTTCGCCTCGCGAGGCGGCCGATGCAGAGGCAGAGGCCAACGGTGGCGTCGACGAAGCCGGGGACGTCAGAGGGTCCATATATCGCTCCATGGCTCGCTTCCGAGGTTCGGTTCGGGCAGTTCGAATTCGGCCGGATAACCGACCTTCGCCAGATACAGCCCATCGGGCATGAAGGTTGGCGAGGCCGCCTTGCGGTCGCGCACGGCCAGCACCTCGCTTGCCCATTCGGGGCGCTGGCGGCCGCGTCCTATCATGAGCAGGCAGCCCATCAGATTGCGCACCATATGATGGAGGAAAGCGTTCGCGCGAAAGCGGAAATGAATGAACGAACCGCGCGGCTCGATATCGATTTGATGTAGTCGCTTGATGGGACTCTTCGCCTGGCATTCGGAAGAACGGAACGACGTGAAGTCGTGCGTGCCGACCCACTGCGCGGCGGCCGCCCGCATCGCCTCGACGTCAAGCGGCATGAACACCCAGCCCGCTCGGCCCGTGAGCATGGGCGAGCGCACCGGATGGACATAGAGCACGTAGTAGTAGGTCCGCTCGAAAGCGGCAAAGCGTGCATGGAAGGTGTCGCTGACCGGCTTCGCCCACTGGATCGCGACGGTCTTCGGCAGGAAGGCATTGATGCCCCTGACCCATGAGAACGGCTCGCGCTCGAGCTCCGTGTCGAAATGAACCACCTGCCCCAATGCATGGACGCCGGTGTCGGTACGGCCCGCGACGACCGTCGGTATCGGCACGGTCGTGAAGCCCTTCAACGCGCGCTCGAGTTCGTCCTGCACGGTCTTGACGTGCGGCTGCGACTGCCAGCCGCAGAAAGCCGAACCGTCGTATTGCAATCCTAATGCGATGCGCATCGCCCTACCCTTCAGGCCAACGTCGCGAGCAGCGCCTGTGCGCGTTCGCGAGTGGCCGGATCTTGCGTGGCGAGCACTTCGTTGAGCAGGGTACGCGCGCCGGCACGGTCGCCAAGGTCGATATATTCGGCAGCGAGGTCGAGCTTGTTGCGCGCGATCATGGCGAGATCGTGCGACGTCGGGCTCGAGCCGGGCGCGGCCGCATTCGGTGTCAGCTCGAGGTCGAAGTCGAAGTCGAGCTTTAGAGCGCCGAAATTCGGCGCGCCAGTGCCCGATGTCACAGCCGGCGGCACGCTCGCCGCACTGGCATCCGCGGCATGACTCGGGCCGCCATCGCCGCTGCGCGCGACGTCGTCATGCGCACCGGACAGCGCATCATGGAACGGCGCTCCGGTGTCGGACGCCGTACCCGGTGCAGAATCCAACTCTGCATTCAACCCGGTGTCCCGCTCTCCACTCAGCCCACTACCCGCCCCCGCGCCGAGCCCCGCGACCGAGCCGGCACCGGTCGTGCCATGTTCGATTTCATCGGCTACCAACGGGGCCGGTTGATCCGCGTCGGTCAGCCCAAGCGGCAGCCGTTCATGGGGTTCGGACACTGGCACATGAGCGGGCGGCGTCGCTTCGGGCAAGAAGGATGAGGTGGCATCACTCGAGCGCGAGGCATCGTCCCGCGTGGGGTCCGGCGCGACTGCAGCAGGATCCGACACCGGTGTCGCGGCCTCGAGCGAAGGCACTTCCGGCAAGTCGAGGTCGACCTCGGGAAGCGGCTTCGCGACGCCCTTGTTCGCATCGTGTGCCGATTGGTAGGCCGCGTAGGGGTCGTCCGCATAGAGCGGATTGTCGCGATCGATGCCACGCCCCATGCCAGCGGCACGCTGCCAGTCGGGCCCTTCGCCATCGGTCAGTTCCCATAGCTCATTGGCCAGCTCTTCGAACCGCGTGACTTCACGGCGATGCGCGTGCATTTCGAGCAGGCCGAGCAGCAGTCCGGCGTCGTACGGCGCACGTGCTTCCTCGACGAACATGCGGCGCTGCGGGTCGTGAGTCGGCAGACCGCCGGTCGCGCCCTCCTCCAGGGAGAACGGCGGCTCGGCTTGCGGCTGACGTCCTTCATCGGGTTCATCGATGTCTTTGTGGACTTCGGCGTTGGCTTCAGCTTCAGCCTTGACTTGGGCTTCTGCATCTACTCCAGCTTCACCTTCCGACTCTGATTCGGCTTCGCCGGCAGAATCGCCTTGCGAACCGGAAGACGGTGCCTGCGCGGCATAGGCGGCGCTTGCCGCGATGCCGGCAATCGCAACGCCCGCGCCCGCGGCCGTCTGCGCTTCGTCGTCTAAACGAGGATGCGCTGGAACGCTATCCTTGCTCTCCTCCGTGCCGTCGCCGTGCGGGCCTCCCGTGCCTAATGGCAAGTCCGGCGGCGCAGCATTCGCTGCCGGCTCGCGTCTGCGTGCCGGCAGGCAGATCCAGATCGCAAGTGCCACGACGATCAGGACGACGATCAAGGCGGGAATCGCGAGCGGTCCCTGCAACGGACCCGTCTGCGGCCGGGGTGTGACCCGCGCGGCGGCGGGCGGTGCCGCGGCGGAAGGCGATGAAGCGGTGAGCTCCGTGGTGGCCGGCGCCGATGCGTGCGGACCGAGGCCATGGGCCTGCAAGGCCGCAAGCACGCGGTTCTTCAGTTGCAGAAGTTGCTGGAGGCTCGACACATTCTGCGATTGGGCCGGACCGCTTGCGCTCGCGTCGGAAGCGGACGGCGGCGGCGCGGGCGGCGGAGCAATCGCTCCGGTCCACGCACGCGTACCCGAGGCGACGGCCGTCGCGGACGCGCTTGCGGCGTCGCTCGCGGCAGCAGTGATGGCCGGAACCGACGAGCTTGCGGTGGTAGAAGAGGCGGCGTCAGAAGCGCCGCCTTCATTCGAGGCGGAAGCAATCATGGCGACGCTAGCCACAGCGGCGGTCAAAGCCGGAGCCCCCGCCACTGACGCGGCGCCAGGTGTGGCCGACGCACCTGCGGCCATCACATCGGCCGTTGCAGAAGCGCCTGCTGCGGCCGCGGTGAACGGCATCGACGCCTCTGCCGACGTGGACGACGCGTGAGCCGTGGCTACGGAAGCTGAAGAGACGGACGAGGTTCCAGAGGCTGCGTGCTTCGATGAACCCGACGTGCTCGCGGTCACAGCCGATGCCGGTCTGCCGTGCAAATGGGGAACCTTGAGCACGGCCCCAATCTTCAGACGATTTGGATCATTTGCAAAGAACGCATCGGGATTCGCGGCGTACAGCGCATCGGCCATTTTCTGCTTGACCGTGGGGTCGTTCGAATGCGTGAGTTCGCCGGCGATATCGGTCAGCCACTGCCCTTTCTGCACCTCATAGTGATCGGGCATCGGAGGCTCGTTGCTCGCCTCGGAGGCGGCCGCGCCGCCCGACCCTTCAGCCGCATGGGCCGCGTGAGAGGAAGCGGGCGGGCGCTGGGCCTGCGCATTCAGCGACATCGCGGCCAGCACCGCGATCGACCACGTGAACACCGTGGACTTCCAGGATGGCGGCGCCACGAGGCTGCGCACCAGTCGGTCTAACACGATCATCACACTCCCGGACAAGGCACCGTTCGCACCTCGTAAGATCGCAGCGTCTGCCACGACTGTCAAAGTTCTAATAAAAAAGCGCCGCGCGAACGCGGCGCTTCTATTGCGCCAAGGAAACGCCACAGCGTACCTGCGTCTGCGAGATTAGCACGAGGCCAAACCGATCGGGCATTCCGTCTTGCCCGAGCGATCGTGTCATCGTACCGCTCCCGTGTCAGGCATAGACATGCGCAGCGCGCGTGCCCGCTGTCTGTTCGGCATCGAGCAGGATGCGCAGCATACGCCGCAGCGGCTCCGCCGCGCCCCACAGCAGCTGGTCGCCGACGGTAAATGCCGACAGATACTCGCCGCCCATCGCGAGCTTGCGGAATCGGCCGACCGGCACATGCAGCGAACCCGTCACAGCGGTCGGGGTGAGATCGCGAATCGACGCGTCGCGCGTATTGGGCACGACCTTGACCCAATCGTTACCCGAAGCGACGATGCTTTCGATTTCGTCGAGCGGTACGTCCTTCGTGAGCTTGATGGTCAACGCCTGCGAGTGGCAGCGCATCGCGCCGATGCGCACACACAGGCCGTCGACCGGCACGCTGCCGGGCTCGCCCATGGCGGGCTTGCCGAGAATCTTGTTCGACTCGGCGCCGCCCTTCCATTCTTCCTTCGACATGCCGTTGCCAAGGTCCTTGTCGATCCACGGAATCAGCGAGCCCGCGAGCGGCACGCCGAAATGGTCGACCGGCATGTCCGCGCCGCGCATCGTGCCGATCACGCCGCGGTCGATCTCGAGAATCGCCGACGCCGGGCTTGCGAGCTGCCCGGCGACCGACGCGTGCAGCGCGCCCATCTGGCTCAGCAGTTCGCGCATGTTCTGCGCGCCCGCGCCCGAGGCGGCCTGATAGGTCATCGCGGTGGTCCATTCGATGAGATTCTCGCGGAACAGACCGCCGAGTGCCATCAGCATCAGGCTGACCGTGCAGTTGCCGCCGATGAAATTCTTCACACCCTTCTTGAGGCCGTTCCTGATGACGTCGAGATTGACCGGATCGAGCACGATCAATGCATCGTCGTTCATCCGCAGCGACGAGGCCGCGTCGATCCAGTAGCCATTCCAGCCGGCCGCGCGCAGCTTGGGGAACACCTCATTGGTGTAGTCGCCGCCCTGGCACGTAATGATCACATCGCATTTGCGAAGCGCGTCGATGCTCATCGCATCCTTGAGCGTAGTCTCGTTTTTGGCGAACGACGGTGCCGCGCCACCGGTATTGCTGGTGCTGAAAAACACCGGCTCGATCAGTGCAAAATCGTTTTCTTCCTGCATGCGCTGCATCAGGACCGATCCCACCATGCCACGCCAACCTACGAGACCCACAGTCTTCATTTTCTCTCACTCGCTTCGCATTTCGTCACATGAGCTACATCCGCGCAGCTTGCGCTACAGCCCGCAGTATCGCCGACTTGAGCCGCCTGCCGCGCAAACTTGCGGCAAACCAACATAAAAAAGCCAAAAAATAACCCAAAACCCTGACGTGTGGGTAGCGGGCCACTCACCGGGAAAGCTCGATATGGCACCTGCCGCCACCGCCCACAATTCGCTGCCCGCTATTCGCCCAATACGCCCCCCCCCGCATCGCCCAAAAACGACAATGGCCGCTGCCTCGACTCGCAGCGGCCACCGTCGGACGGCTTTGCTGCTAGAGCGCGGCGACCACCGCCGCGCCCATCTCGCGCGTGCCGACTTTCTGCGTGCCGGCTTCCCAGATGTCGGGCGTGCGCAAGCCCTGGGCCAGCACCTTCTTGACCGCGGTCTCGATGCGGTCGGCCTGCTCCGTCTTGCCAAGCGAGTAGCGCAGCATCATCGCGGCCGACAGGATGGTGGCGAGCGGATTCGCGATGCCCTTGCCTGCGATGTCCGGCGCCGAACCATGCGACGGCTCATAGAGGCCCTTGTTGGCCTTGTCGAGCGAAGCCGAAGGCAGCATGCCGATCGAGCCGGTCAGCATCGCCGCCTGATCAGACAGGATGTCGCCGAACATATTGCCGGTCACGACCACGTCGAACGACTTCGGCGCCTTGACGAGCTGCATCGCCGCGTTGTCGACGTACATATGCGAGAGCTCGACGTCCGGATACTGTTTCGAGACATCGATCATCGTGTCGCGCCAGAGCTGCGAGGTCTCGAGCACGTTCGACTTGTCGACGCTGGTGAGCTTGCGGCTGCGTTTCTGCGCGGCCTGGAACGCAACGTGAGCGATGCGCTGCACTTCGGGCACGCTGTAGCGCATCGTGTCGAAGCCTTCGCGCGCACCCGCGAACGGGCCGTCCGGCGCTTCGCGCACGCCGCGCGGCTGACCGAAATAGATGTCGCCGTTCAGTTCGCGCACGATCAGGATATCGAGCCCCGACACGATTTCGGGCTTCAGCGACGAAGCACCGGCCAACTCCTTGTAGAGAATCGCCGGACGGAAATTCGCGAACAGCTGCAGGTGCTTGCGCAGACCGAGAATCGCCTGTTCGGGACGCAGCGCGCGTTCGAGGCTGTCGTACTTCCAGTCGCCGACGGCACCGAACAGGATCGCATCGGCAGCCTTGGCCAGCGCGAGGGTCGAGTCGGGCAGCGGGTGCCCCTGCGCCTCGTAACCCGCACCGCCGACCGGCGCTTCCTCGAGCGTGAACGACTCGCCGAGCGCGTTCAACACATTGACGGCTTCCGCCACGATTTCCGGACCGATGCCGTCACCCGGCAAGACTGCAATCTTCATGAATGTCGCTTCCTGTACGCTTTATTTTGCTTGGCTAGGTGAAGGGGCTCAGCGGGGCAGCCGGTTGGCAAGCCAGGGCTGCCGCACCAGGCGTTCGGCTTCGAACGCGCGGATCTTGTCCGCGTGACGCAGCGTCAGGCCGATGTCGTCGAAGCCGTTGAGCAGGCAGTACTTGCGGAATCCGGCGATCTCGAACGGATATTCGCGGCCGTCGGCGGCACGCACGACCTGCGCTTCGAGATCGATCGTCAACTGGTAGCCCGGAAACGCGAAGATCTCATTGAACAGGTGATCGACCTGCTGCTCGGTCAGCACGATCGGCAAGAAGCCGTTCTTGTAGGAGTTGTTGAAAAAGATATCGGCGAAACTCGGCGCAATGACCGCGCGGAAGCCGTATTGCTGGAGCGCCCACGGCGCATGCTCGCGCGAGCTCCCGCAGCCGAAGTTCTTGCGTGCGAGCAACACCGAGGCGCCCTGGTAGCGCGCCTGGTTCAGCACGAAATCCGGGTTCAGCGGACGCTTCGAGTTGTCCGCGCCGGGGACGCCTACGTCGAGATAGCGCCATTCGTCGAACAGGTTCGGACCAAAGCCCGTACGCAGGATCGACTTGAGGAATTGCTTCGGGATGATCGCGTCGGTGTCGACGTTTTCGCGGTCGAGCGGGGCCACGAGGCCCGTGTGAACGGTAAACTTGTCCATGATCAGCTTCTGAAAAATCTTCCGGTCTAGAGAACGTCAATCGCTGTGAAAGGCGGTGTGGATCTTGTGACCCACGGTCTTCGCGCCACTGGCGATCGCATGGCCCGCGGCTTTCGCGCCGTTGCCGATCGCGTGGCCCGCGGACTTCGCACCGTCCTTGATGCCGTGCGCCGCCGACTTGCTGTCTCGCTTGATCGCATGGCCGGCCTCGACGCTCTTGTCGCCGATCTCGTGACCGGCCTTTTTCGCATCGGCACCGATTTCATGGCCGGCCGCCTTGGCATCGTCGACCGGATGCACGTCGGCATGCGCGGCGGACCCGGCAACGAGACCCGCGATCAGCGAGACGGACGCGAACAGCCCCGCCAGGCGAATCTCGAATCCCAAACGACCTTGCTTTGGCTCCGTCTTCATCAGTGATTCTTCACAAAAGAGATTAGCCCAGCTTGCGGATGTCGACGAAATGCCCTTCGATCGCCGCCGCAGCCGCCATCGCCGGACTCACGAGATGCGTGCGCCCGCCCGCTCCCTGCCGCCCTTCGAAGTTGCGGTTCGAGGTCGAGGCGCAGCGCTCGCCCGGCTCGAGGCGGTCGGAATTCATCGCGAGGCACATCGAGCAGCCCGGCTCGCGCCATTCGAAACCCGCGTCGGTGAAAATCTTGTCGAGACCTTCGCTCTCCGCCTGCTTCTTGACGAGGCCCGAACCGGCGACGACCATCGCCAGCCGGATATTCGGCGCGACCTTGCGGCCGAGCTTGCGCACCACATACGCGGCGGCGCGCAGATCTTCGATGCGCGCATTCGTGCACGAGCCGATGAAGATCTTGTCCGGATGAATGGCCTCGATCGGCGTGTCGGGCGAGAGCGCCATGTACTGGAGCGCGCGTTCGATCGCCCCGCGCTTGATCGGGTCTTTCTCGCGTTCGGGATCGGGCACGCGTCCGTCGATCGACACCACCATTTCGGGCGAGGTGCCCCAGCTGACCTGCGGCTTGATCTCCGCGGCATCGAGTTCAACGACTCGATCGAAATGCGCACCCGGGTCGGATACAAAACCGCGCCAGATCGCAGCGGCCTGATCGAACTCGACACCGCTGGGCACGAACGGCCGGCCCTTCAGGTAGTTGATCGTCGTATCGTCGACGGCCACCATGCCGGCGCGCGCGCCCGCTTCGATCGCCATATTGCAGATGGTCATGCGACCTTCCATGCTCAGCGCACGGATGGTCGAACCGCCGAACTCGATCGCATAGCCAGTTCCACCGGCCGTGCCGATCTTGCCGATGATCGCGAGCACGATGTCCTTGGCCGAGCAGCCGCGCGGCAGCGTGCCTTCGACCTTGATGAGCAGGTTCTTGCTTTTCTTCTGCAGCAGCGTCTGCGTGGCCAGCACGTGCTCGACCTCGGAGGTGCCGATGCCATGCGCGAGCGCGCCGAAGGCGCCATGCGTCGACGTATGCGAGTCACCGCAGACAATCGTCATGCCGGGCAGCGTCGCACCCTGCTCAGGTCCGATGATGTGGACGATGCCCTGGCGGACGTCGTTCATCTTGAACTGCGTGATGCCGTACGCGTCGCAGTTGTTGTCGAGCGTATCGACCTGCAGTCTCGAGACCGGATCGGCGATGCCTTCGGCACGGCCCGTGGTCGGCACGTTGTGATCGGACACGGCGAGGTTCGCGCTGATGCGCCAGACCTTGCGCTCCGCTACCCGCAGACCGTCGAAGGCCTGGGGGCTGGTCACCTCGTGCAGCAGTTGCCGGTCGATATAGAGAATGGTGGTGCCATCGTCCTCGGAATGGACGACATGCGAGTCCCACAATTTGTCGTAGAGCGTCTTCGCCATGGTCATCTTCACTACAAAGCGGCGCGTAAGCGCCGGTGGGGAATCTTTTATAAGCTGGGCATCCGGTGGCCGGGTATCAGGCCTCGCGTGCCATGCACCTGCTCGTCGAGTCAAGCATCTCGCAGCGTTGACGAGGCGGATGTTCTACCCTTCCTGTCCTGGTACCCAGCGGTCCATTAGTTGATTATGCCACAAAGGCTCCCACTCAACTTACGTCAAAGAGCATCTAAATTTGCTCAATACGACGCCTTCTCTGGTATTTTTAGTACCAGGATATGAATTACCCGACATCGTTTTTATGCAGCGGCTTCGGTCATGACCCTGCTCCCGATCCGGTTGCGCACCACCCAGATCCCCGCACCCAAACAAAAAAAGGGGTACCCGAAGGTACCCCTTTTTCACCAATGCCGTGCTGTGCGGCTTAGCGCTGTGCGATCGGCTTTGCCTTGCGCGGCTTGTCGCCGATGAACAACTGGCGCGGACGGCCGATCTTCTGGTCCGGGTCGCCGATCATCTCGTTCCACTGGGCGATCCAGCCGATCGTGCGGGCCATCGCGAAGATG
Source organism: Pararobbsia alpina (assembly GCF_902859895.1). Classification (GTDB taxonomy): domain Bacteria; phylum Pseudomonadota; class Gammaproteobacteria; order Burkholderiales; family Burkholderiaceae; genus Pararobbsia; species Pararobbsia alpina. Next base: position 124,476 of record NZ_CADIKM010000007.1, on the reverse strand, counting down.
CAAGTGAACATCGACGTCGGGATGCCCAGCGCGCGCTGGACGATACCGGAGTAGAAGTCGACGTTCGGGTAGAGCTTGCGCGACACGAAGTATTCGTCTTCGAGCGCAATCTTCTCGAGCTCCATCGCGAGCTTGAACAGCGGATCGTCGTGCAGGCCGAGCTCGTTGAGCACTTCGTAGCACGTTTCGCGCATGAGCTTCGCGCGCGGATCGTAGTTCTTGTAGACGCGATGGCCAAAGCCCATCAGCTTGACGCCCGAATTCTTGTCCTTCACCTGCTTGATGAATTCAGGAATCTTGTCGGCCGAGCCGATTTCCTCGAGCATGTTCAGCGCGGCTTCATTCGCGCCGCCGTGGGCCGGGCCCCAGAGACACGCGATGCCGGCTGCGATACACGCGAACGGATTCGCGCCCGACGAACCCGCAAGACGCACGGTCGAGGTCGAGGCGTTCTGTTCGTGGTCCGCATGCAGGATCAGGATCCGGTCGAGCGCGCGCACGAGCACGTCGTTGACGACGTACTCTTCACACGGATTCGAGAACATCATCCGCATGAAATTGGCCGAGTACGACAGGTCGTTCTTCGGGTAGACGAAGGGCTGGCCGATGTTGTACTTGTAAGCCATCGCGACGAGCGTCGGCAGCTTCGCGATCATGCGGATCGCCGAGACTTCGCGATGATGCGGATCGCTGATGTTCAGCGAATCATGGTAGAACGCCGACAAGGCGCCCACGCAGCCCGTGAGCACGGCCATCGGGTGTGAATCGCGGCGGAAGCCCCGGAAAAACAGGTGCATCTGCTCGTGAACCATCGTGTGGCTGGTCACGGTGCTCACGAACTCGGCCTTTTGCGCTTCGGTCGGCAGGTCGCCCTTGAGCAGCAGGTAGCAGGTTTCCATGAAGTCGGCCGAGACGGCCAGGTCTTCAATCGGATAACCGCGGTACAGGAGTTCGCCCTTGTCGCCATCGATATAGGTGATCGCCGAGTTACAGGCGGCCGTCGACATGAAGCCCGGGTCATAGGTGAACTTGCCGGTCTGGCCGTACAGCTTGCGAATATCGATAACGTCCGGACCCATCGTTCCTTGGTAGATCGGCATTTCGACGCTGGGCGAATTGTCGCTGAACGATAGCGTGGCTTTTACTTCGGACGGAGTCATAGGGGTCCTCTATACGAACATGGGAATTTCAACAGGAGCGCAGAAGTGCCAGGATGTGCCGGGTCGCCGGATTGGTGAGTTCGCCCTCGGGCTCGGCACGCGCCATCAGCAGGTCCATCAACTCGTTGTCGGACAGCTCGAGCAGGGCGGTCAGCGCGCCGACGTCGGCATCGCTTAGGTTCTGCTCGTAGCGCTCGAAGAACCGCTCGAAAATCAGATCGTTCTCCAGCAGGCCACGTCGCGCGCGCCAGCGCAGGCGTGCACGGCGGTGAGGATCGGCCTGATGTTCCGAAGCGGTCGGTTCGTTCATACTAAACCGCACGACGAACCATGAGTTCCTTGATCTTGCCGATCGCCTTCGTCGGATTCAGCCCCTTCGGGCAGACGTCGACGCAGTTCATGATCGTGTGGCAACGGAACAGGCGGTAGGGGTCTTCCAGGTTGTCGAGCCGTTCGCCCGTCGCTTCGTCGCGCGAATCGGCGATGAAGCGATAGGCCTGCAGCAGGCCGGCCGGACCGACGAACTTGTCGGGATTCCACCAGAAACTCGGGCACGAGGTCGAGCAGCTCGCACACAGGATGCACTCGTAGAGGCCATCGAGTTCTTCGCGCTGTTCAGGCGACTGCAGACGCTCTTTCTCGGGCGGCGGCGTGTCGTTGATCAGGTACGGCTTGATCGAGTGGTACTGGTTGAAGAACTGCGTGAAGTCGCAGATCAGGTCGCGTACGACGGGCAGGCCTGGCAGCGGACGCAGCACGATCTTGGACGGCAGCTCGTTCAGGTTGGTCAGACAGGCCAGACCGTTCTTGCCGTTGATGTTCATCGCATCCGAACCGCACACGCCTTCGCGGCACGAACGGCGGAACGACAGGGTCTCGTCGATCGACTTCAGGCGGATGATCGCGTCGAGCAGCATGCGGTCGGACGGGTCGAGATCGACCTCATACGTCTGCATGCGTGGCGCTGCGTCCCGGTCCGGATCGTAGCGATAGATTTCAAAAGTACGTTTTGCCATGATGGAATCCTGTGGGTCGCCAGTGCGTCAGAAGGTACGGGCTTTGGGCGGAACCGAATCGACAGTCAGCGGTTTCATCTGAACCGGCTTGTAGTCGAGGCGATTGCCCTCTCGGTACCAGAGCGTATGGCGCATCCAGTTCTCGTCGTCGCGGTGTTCGTTGTCGCGCAGGGCATGCGCGCCGCGGCTTTCCTTGCGTGCATCGGCCGAGACCATCGTCGCCTTGGCGACTTCGATCAGGTTCGCGAGTTCGAGGGCTTCGACACGCGCGGTGTTGAACACCTTCGACTTGTCCTTGAGGTGCACATTGTCGACGCGCGAAGCGATCTCGTTGATCTTCGTGACGCCTTGCGCCAGAAGTTCGGAGGTACGGAACACACTCGCATGCGTCTGCATCGTGTTGCGGATGTCGCCCGCGACAACTTGCGTGTATTCGCCCGAGGTCGAACTGTCGAGCTTCGCGAGTCGGGACAGCGCGAAGTCGGCCGCGTCGGCGGGCAGCGGCTTGTGCGAACCGAGTTCCTCGATGTGCTTGACGATGTGGTTGCCGGCCGCGCGGCCAAACACCACGAGGTCGAGCAGCGAGTTCGTGCCCAGGCGGTTCGCGCCGTGGACCGACACGCACGAGCATTCGCCCACGGCGTAGAAGCCGTGCACCGGCGCCGACGGGTCGCCATTCTTGCCGACGACCTGACCGTGGATATTGGTCGGGATGCCGCCCATCTGGTAGTGGATCGTCGGCACGACCGGAATCGGTTCCTTGATCGCGTCGACGTTTGCGAACTTCAGCGCGATTTCGCGAATCGACGGCAGGCGCTTGAGAATCGTTTCCGCGCCGATATGCGACAGGTCGAGATAGACATAGTCGCCATTCGGGCCGCAGCCGCGGCCTTCCTTGATTTCCTGGTCCATCGAGCGCGAGACGAAGTCACGCGGCGCGAGGTCCTTGAGCGTCGGCGCATAGCGCTCCATGAAACGCTCGCCGTTCTTGTTGCGCAGGATCCCGCCTTCACCGCGCACGCCTTCGGTGATCAGCACGCCCGCGCCGGCCACGCCGGTCGGGTGGAATTGCCAGAACTCCATGTCCTGGAGCGGCACACTCGCACGCGCGGCCATGCCGAGCCCGTCGCCCGTGTTGATGAACGCGTTGGTCGACGCCTGGTAGATGCGCCCTGCTCCGCCCGTTGCGAACAGCGTGCACTTCGCTTCGATGATGTGGACTTCGCCCGTTTCCATTTCGAGCGCGACCACGCCGAGGACATCGCCTTCAGCGTCGCGGATCAGGTCGAGCGCCATCCATTCGACGAAGAAGTGCGTGCGCGCCTCGACGTTGCGCTGGTACAGCGTATGCAGCAGCGCGTGACCGGTCCGGTCCGCGGCCGCGCAGGCGCGCTGCACCGGCTTTTCGCCGTAGTTCGCGGTATGGCCGCCGAACGGGCGCTGGTAGATCGTGCCGTCGGGATTGCGGTCGAACGGCATACCCATGTGTTCGAGCTCGTAGACCGCATTCGGCGCTTCACGGCACATGAACTCGATCGCATCCTGATCGCCGAGCCAGTCGGAACCCTTGATGGTGTCGTAGAAGTGATAGTGCCAGTTGTCTTCGCTCATATTGCCGAGCGAGGCGCCGATGCCGCCCTGTGCGGCAACCGTGTGCGAGCGCGTCGGGAACACCTTCGAGAGCACCGCGACGGAGAGGCCGGCGCGCGCGAGCTGGAGCGAGGCACGCATACCGGAGCCGCCCGCACCGACGATGACCACGTCGAACTTGCGACGCGGCACGGAATTCTTGATTGCAACCATGCTATTAAACTCTCCAGAGAATCTGCGCTGCGTAGGCCGCACAACCGAGCAGCCACAGAATCGTCAATGCGTGCAACGTAATGCGCAGACCCATCGGCTTGACGTAGTCCATCCAGATATCGCGGACGCCGATCCAGGCGTGATAGAACAAGCTCAGCAGGGCCACGAAGGTCGCGAGCTTCATCCATTGCAGCGCAAAGATGCCTGCCCAACCTTCATAGGAGAAATTGCTCGCCGCGAAGAACCAGACCACGAGGATCACGGTGTAGACCGCCATCACGACAGCCGTCAGGCGTTGCAGCAGCCAGTCGCGCAGCCCGTAGTGGGCGCCGACGACGAGGCGCTTCGAGCCGATTTTTTGTTTGGGTTGGTAAGCGTCTGCCATCTCAGAAGGCTCCGAACAGTTTAAGCGCGATCGCAATCGTCAGCAGCGTCGAGAGCACCAGCACGATGGTCGCGGTATTGCGTGAGCCTTCCTTGCTTACCGCGGTATGGGTATCGAGCAGCAGGAAGCGCAGGCCCGCGAAGAAGTGAAACGAAAACGCCCAGGCGATCACGAGGACCACCAGCTTGACGATGATGTTGGAGGCGAAACTCTTGAGGGTGTCGAAGCTGATCTCGGAGGTGAGACTTTGTTCAAACAGGTACAGCGAGAACGGCAGCAGGAGGAACAACAGAATGCCGCTGACACGATGCAATATCGATACCTTGCCCGCTAGCGGTAGACGGTAATGCGCGAGCTGCCCTATACCGATGTTCCGGAATTCCGGTCTCGTTTTTTTAACGGCTTCAGCCATACTAGACCCCATTGGTGTTACGTCAAGCCGCGATTTTAGCGCCATTTGATGGCGCACTGCACCGTAGGCAGCCTCGCGGCAAGGCTGATACGGGACGCTCGGCGCGCGCTTCGCGCACTGACCGCAATTTCGACTAATAAAGTGGCAATTTCATTGCCCCACCGGTTTAGACCAGGGCCCAGCCCCACCTCCCAACCGGCCTTCAACTCAAGTCATTCTGATAAAAATACTGCGTCGTCACATACCATCCGCGCCGCACCTCGACGGGCCGGTCGCCGTATGTGTATGACACGCGATCGACACTGAGCAGCGGAAAGCCCGGCTCCACCTGCAGAAGTTCCGCGACCGGCGGGTCCGCGGCGACCGCGCGGATCTTCTCGGAGGCGCGGATCATCCGGGTCCCGAACTCGGTCTCGAACATCGCGTACAACGGTCCCGCATAACCGGCCAGCCGCTCGAGCGTCAGGCCCTTGAACATTGCACCCGGAAGCCAGATCTCGTCGAGCACGATCGGCGTTTTCTCGAATTCCATCACGCGCCGGATCAGCACGGCGGGGTCCGCCGGCTTGAGTTCGAGCTGACGCGCAATCTCGGCCGGCGCTCGCAGTCGCCGGCACTCGACGAGCCGACTGTCATGCACGAGCGAACCCCCGTCATCGGGCAGCAGGCGCAGAAAGCGGAACTGTACTCTGTCTTCGTTGTGCGTCGCAACGAAGGTACCCTTGCCCTGACGCCGTACCAGCAGGTTTTCCGCGGCCAGCTCGTCGATCGCCTTGCGTACCGTGCCCTGGCTGACCTTGTACCGCGCAGCCAGTTCGACCTCACTGGGAATGAGCTCGCCGGGCTTCCATTCGCCTGTCTCCAGACCCTGGGTAATGAATGCCTTGATCTGCTGGTATAAAGGGCTGAAGGTGGGCGAACGCGCGCCCGCTCCCTCCCCGCGGTCGTTTCCCGCAGGTGGTTGAGTCGAGTTGAGCGGATTCGAAGTCATGGCCGGATTTTTTCACAGAGCCATGAAGTCGTCTACAAGAATTCCCTTCCGTCATATGTCTTATATAAGACATAAGATACGGTTAGATACGGTTGACTTTGGTCGAAGCGACTCCTACACTCGCACCGGCTTGCGTTGCGCGGAACCTCTGATGCACGGGTTGGATGCAATCTGTCATGAAGGTCCGGCGACAGCCGATTAAACTACTGATTTTTCGCCGTCGTTCTGTCGTGCGGACGTGTTCGCCGATGGCCTGCGTGCCTGTCACGCGGCTATCCCGATGCCGGCCACGACGTTGCGCCGGTCGCTCACGTACCGTCCTGGAGAACATACATGGCTAAAGCCGCAAAGCGCGTTGCCGTCACCGGCGCCGCCGGCCAAATTGCGTACTCGCTGCTGTTCCGCATCGCCAACGGCGATCTGCTCGGCAAAGACCAGCCGGTCATCCTGCAATTGCTGGACCTGCCGCAGGCTCAAGCCGCCGTCAAGGGCGTCGTGATGGAACTCGAAGACTGCGCGTTCCCGCTGCTTTCGGGCGTCGTGATCACCGACGATCCGAAGACGGCCTTCAAGGATGCCGACGTCGCACTGCTCGTGGGTGCCCGCCCGCGCAGCAAGGGCATGGAGCGCAAGGACCTGCTGACCGCCAATGCCGAGATCTTTACCGTCCAGGGCCGCGCGCTCAACGACGCGGCAAGCCGCGACGTCAAGGTTCTGGTGGTCGGCAACCCGGCCAACACGAATGCCTATATCGCCATGAAGTCGGCACCCGATCTGCCGAAGAAGAACTTCACCGCGATGCTGCGGCTCGACCACAACCGCGCGCTTTCGCAGCTCGCCGCGAAGTCGGGCAAGCCAGTCGCCTCGATCGAGAAGCTCGCCGTCTGGGGCAACCACTCGCCGACCATGTACCCGGATTTCCGCTTCGCCACCGTCGAAGGCCAGCCGCTCAAGCCGCTGATCAACGACGATGTGTGGAACCGCGACACCTTCATCCCGACCGTCGGCAAGCGCGGCGCGGCGATCATCGAAGCACGGGGTCTCTCGTCGGCCGCTTCGGCTGCCAATGCGGCGATCGACCACGTGCATGACTGGCTGCTGGGCAGCAACGGCAAGTGGGTGACGATGGGCGTGCCTTCGGACGGTTCGTACGGGATTCCCGAAGACATCATCTACGGCGTGCCGGTCACCACCGAGAACGGCGAGTACAAGCGCATCGAAGGCCTCGAGATCGATGCGTTCTCGCGCGAAAAGATGGACTTCACGCTTCAGGAACTGCTCGAAGAGCGCGACGGCATCAAGCACCTGCTCGGCTGAGCCGGCTCGTGCACGACCGGAACCTCGCTGCCCGTCTTGACGGGTTCCGGCCGGGTTCCGGTCTTCTGGATTACTGACTACCATGACCCGCCCTCTCTCGCCCGCCCAGGTATTGTTCGACGGTGAAACGCCACCGGCTGTGCTGCCGCCGTGTGATCACTATGCGGGCAGCGAGAAACTGATGCGCCGTTCCCTGGCCCTGCAGCGCGAGCTCGGTCCGGTGTTCGACGTGACGCTCGACTGCGAGGACGGTGCCATGGTCGGTCATGAGGCGGCCCATGCCGAACTGGTCGCCTCGCTGCTCGGCTCCGAACACGACGCATTCGGGCGCGTGGGCATTCGCATCCACGATTTCCATCATCCCGCCTGGCGCGAGGACCTGCGCATCATCCTCGGCGCGGCGAACCGCGCGCCGGCCTATATCACGCTGCCTAAAGTCCGCCACGCGAGCGAAGCGGCCGAGATGTGCGCATATATCGAGGCACTGCGCCGGCGCGATGGCATTTCCCACGGGATTCCCGTGCATGTGCTCATCGAGACGCACGAGGCGCTCGCCGAGGTGTTCGCGATCGCCGCTCTGCCGCCTGTCGAGGCGCTGAGTTTCGGCCTGATGGATTTCGTCTCCGCCCACACGGGCGCGATTCCCGACAGCGCGATGCGCTCGCCGGGCCAGTTCGACCACCCGCTCGTGCGGCGAGCGAAGCTCGAGATCGCGGCCGCCTGCCATGCCTACGGCAAGGTACCCTCGCACAATGTGACCACCGAGATCCGCGACGCGGCGGTCGTTGCGAACGACGCGCGGCGCGCGCGTGAGGAGTTCGCGTACACGCGGATGTGGAGCATTCATCCCGCGCAGATCCTGCCGATCGTCGCCGCATTCACGCCGCGCGAAGACGAAATCGGACTCGCGGCCGAGATCCTGCTCGCTGCCCAGGCCGCCGGCTGGGGCCCGATTCGCCACGGCGACACCCTGCACGACCGCGCGAGCTATCGCTACTATTGGTCGGTACTCCGACGCGCTCATGCCGCGGCGCGGCCCTTGCCCGCTTCCGTCGGCGATTTCTTTTCAACATCGTTGGGTTCCGGCAAGTCAACACCGTCGAGGCCAGGCGATGAATCTTAAAATCAACCGGGTGAGTGCCCGAATAGGTCACAATATTGGCCTCGTCTTGCGTTACGACCGTGGCGCGGGCCAAATCAACGACTCCCGGAGAAGGTGAATATTCATGAACAAGTCCCTGCTAACTGCACTCGTCGGCGCGGTGTCCATCGCGTTTGCTGGCGTCTCCGTCGACGCGGCGGCACAAGCCGGCGCCCCCCCCGAGAAGCCCAAGACGGTCAAGAAGCTCAAGAAGTCGAAGAAGCATGAAGCCGCCGCGGCCGCCAAGGTCGACCCGATGCCCGAAGGCGCCGACAAATGGAGCTGCGAGGACAACGCGGTGCTCTACCTGAAGGGCGACATGAGCCGCGACGCGGTCATGACCTTGCACTGGAACAACAAGAACTACAAGCTGCCGCGCGTGATCACGTCGACCGGTGCCGACCGCTTCTTCGACACGGCGAGCGGCCTCGACCTCGTGGTCATTCCGACGAAGGCGATGCTGTTCGACGATACGGGTGACCGCCAACGCCTCGCCGACGAATGCAAGACCGACGACATGGCAAACCACGGCGCCCTGGCGCCGACACAATCGAACGCCCTCAGGAACAGTCAATGACGGCGAACCGGCCAGCGTGGTGCGCGGCGGCTCATCGCCGCGAACGGGTGGCCGGTGTCGACCGGGATGTTCTTGCCGGCTGAAAAATCCGCCGGCCATGCGCGAAATCGACTCGATCGACCGACTTGACGACGATACGCGCGTGGCCGCCCAATCACAGTTCCGCGTTTAACAAGGAATCCACATGCCCCACAATTTATACAAAACGCTCAAGGAATTCGACAGCGGCGCCGGCAAAGGCAAGTATTACTCGCTGCCCGCACTCGGTAAGCAACTCGGTGTGAAGGTCGAGCGCCTTCCCCTCTCGATTCGCGTCGTGCTGGAATCGGTACTGCGCAATTTCGACGGCAAGAAGATCACCGAAGAACACATCAAGCAGCTCGCCAACTGGGCGCCGACCGCCTCGCGCGTCGACGAGATCCCCTTCGTGGTCGCCCGCGTCGTGCTGCAGGACTTCACCGGCGTCCCGCTGCTCGCCGACATCGCCGCGATGCGCGGCGTGGCAGAGCGCATGGGCAAGGCACCGAAGGCGATCGAGCCGCTCGTGCCGGTCGACCTCGTGGTCGACCACTCGGTGCAGATCGATTACTTCCGCCGCCCGGATGCACTCGATCTCAACATGAAGCTCGAATTCCAGCGCAACAACGAGCGCTACGAGTTCATGAAGTGGGGCATGCAGGCATTCGACACGTTCAAGGTCGTGCCCCCGGGCATCGGCATCGTTCACCAGGTCAACCTTGAATATCTCGCACGCGGCGTGCACAAGAAGACCGAAGGCGCGGACGCGGTCTACTATCCGGACAGCCTCGTCGGCACCGACAGCCACACGACCATGATCAACGGCATCGGCGTGGTGGGCTGGGGCGTTGGCGGCATCGAAGCCGAAGCCGGCATGCTCGGCCAGCCCGTGTATTTCCTCACGCCCGACGTCGTCGGTGTCGAGCTCAAGGGCAAGCTGCGCGAAGGCCTGACGGCGACGGACCTGGTCCTGACGATCACCGAAATGCTGCGCAAGGAGAAGGTCGTCGGCAAGTTCGTCGAATTCTTCGGCGAAGGCACCGCCTCGATCGGCGTGCCCGATCGCGCAACGATCGGCAATATGGCGCCTGAGTACGGCGCGACGATGGGCTTCTTCCCGGTCGACGACAAGACGATCGAATACTTCGAAGGCACCGGCCGCACGAAGGAAGAAATCGCCGCATTCCAGGCCTATTTCAAGGCCCAGAAGATGTACGGCGTGCCGAAGGCCGGCGAGATCGACTACAGCAAGACGCTGACCCTCGACCTCTCGACCGTCACGCCATCGCTCGCGGGCCCGAAGCGTCCGCAGGACCGCATCGAGATCGGCAACGTCCGCGAAACCTTCCGCGACCTGTTCTCGAAGCCGGTTGCCGAAAACGGCTTCGCGAAGAAGACCGAAGACCTCGAAGCCGTCTACACGACGACCGACGGCGTCAATGTGATGAACGGCGACATCCTGATCGCCGCGATCACCTCGTGCACCAACACCTCGAACCCGAGCGTGCTGCTGGCCGCGGGCCTGCTCGCGAAGAAGGCCGTCGAAGCCGGCCTGACGGTCGCGCCGCATATCAAGACCTCGCTCGCACCGGGCTCGCGGATCGTCACCGAGTACCTGACGGCGACCAAGCTGCTGCCCTACCTCGAGAAGCTCGGCTTCAGCCTCGCGGCCTACGGCTGCACGACCTGTATCGGCAATGCGGGCGACCTGACCGCCGAGCTCAACGAAGCGATCACGAGCAATGACGTCGTCGCGGCCGCGGTGCTCTCGGGCAACCGCAACTTCGAAGCGCGGATCCACCCGAACATTCGCGCAAACTTCCTGGCCTCGCCGCCGCTGGTCGTCGCCTACGCGATCGCCGGCAACATCACGCGCGACCTGATGACCGAACCGGTTGGCAAGGGCAAGAACGGCAAGGATATCTACCTCGGCGACATCTGGCCGACCAGCGAAGAAATCCAGAGCCTGCTCAAGTACGCGCTGAACGCGAAGAACTTCAAGGCGAACTACTCGAAGCTCACGACCGAGGGCGACCTCTGGAGCAAGATCCACGGCGTGGACGGCGACGTCTACGAATGGCCGAAGTCGACCTACATCGCCGAACCGCCGTTCTTCGAAGGGTTCGCCATGGAACCGAAGGACAGCATCGAGCCGGTGAAGGCCGCGCGCGCACTGGGCATCTTCGGTGACTCGGTCACGACCGATCACATCAGCCCCGCGGGTTCGATCAAGGAAAGCTCGCCGGCCGGCGTATGGCTCAAGGAAAACGGCGTGCTCAAGGCCGATTTCAACAGCTATGGCTCGCGTCGCGGCAACCACGATGTGATGATGCGCGGCACGTTCGCCAACGTCCGGATCAAGAACCTGATGATCCCGCTGCAAGCCGACGGCAGCCGCATCGAAGGCGGTCTGACGATTCACCAGCCGAGCGGCCAACAGATGTCGATCTACGACGCGGCGATGAAGTACGTCGCGGCGAAGACGCCGACGATCGTGTTCGCGGGCGAGGAATACGGCACGGGTTCGTCGCGCGACTGGGCGGCCAAGGGCACGGCGCTGCTCGGCGTGAAGGCCGTGGTCGCACGCAGCTTCGAGCGGATCCATCGTTCGAACCTGGTCGGCATGGGCGTGCTGCCGCTGCAGTTCAAGGATGGCGACACGGTGAGCTCGCTGGGCCTGACCGGTGAAGAGACCTTCGACATCGAAGATCTCGGCAACGACTTCAAGCCGCAACAGCAAGTGACGCTCGTGATCCATCGCAAGAACGGCAAGACGGAGCGCGTGTCGGTCCTGCTGCGCATCGATACGCCGATCGAAGTCGACTACTACAAGCACGGCGGGATTTTGCCGTTCGTGCTGCGCTCGCTGCTCGCGGCGTAAGGGTCGTCGATCAAGGGGTGTCTTGCAAGGCACTGGGGATCGAGCAGCACCCCTGTCCGCCTCCGGCGCCCCGCCCGTTACCCTTTTGCGGGTGGCCGCGCTGACGCGCGGTCCTTCAAGCCCGGCTGAAAAGCCGGGCTTTTTTATGGGCGTTTGGATTGCTGAACCGGGGCTGATGCATCTCGCATGGCCATGTTCATGTTCGTGGCTCGCCCACGCATTGGGCTGGCCGCCGCCCCTGCATGCACGCGTCAGACGTAGTCGGGCTCATCGACCATGGCCCGCACCGCGACGCCGCCATAGGCCGGATCCAGCACGAGACCGACGTCTCGCTTGAGTTCGTCGAGCAAGTCCTTGAACGGCGCATCGAGCGGCGACGCGACGAACAGGTGTGCCTGGGCAGCGCCGTCCTCCGCGTCGGCGGCCTGGGGCAGCCGGAGCGCGATACAGCCGGTCAGCGACAGAGGCCCTGTGCCGAACAGGTAGGTCGCGCCGCACACGGCATTGAATGCACCGGGGGGCAACGGGCTCGGTTCGTCGAGAAGATTCGGGTACGTCTCGCAGGTCGACCTATAGGTCTCCCGCTCGGTCAGGCTCATTTTTTCGAGCGAAGCGGCCGAATAGCAGGCGTGCACGGTCGCGCCAGCATCGAGCAAGGCCCGCATCGAGGCGGCCCGGCGCGAGAGCGTTGCCTGCACACTGGCATCGTCGCGCAGGTGGGGCGCAAGCAGCGTTGCAGGAACAGGGGCGTCGGCCCAGTGCCGTAGCGGACTCGCCGGTGCCGGCGTATGAATCGCCGCGACTACCGCGAATGGGACGGGGCCTTGCAGACGTTCGGTCAGCCACCTCTCGACGAAATGCTGAATGCTGACCGCACAGGTCCGTGCATGGCGGTTGTCGCCGCATATCACTGCTGAGCCCGTCGTACAGGCGACTTGCCAGCTGTCGCTCATCGTCCAGATCTGAGCGCGTGAAAACGGTTCCGTGCCGGCCGGTCTCATCGATGCCGCGGCGCCATCGTCGAGCGTTTCATGAAATGCGGCGATGCGTTTGAAAACTGCAGGAGCGGCACCGTGCAGCAGAATATCGAAACGGTAGTCGAGTACACGCTCGCGACTCGACGCGCCCTCAGGACTCCGCCGCATCCGCACCGCCAGCCCTTCTCCTATCGCTGGCAGCGGCGTGGGCGGTCGGCCCGACAGCGCAGGCATGTCACGGTCAAGGGCACGCGGATCGGCTTCGGGCCAAGGGACGCGGGTATCCTCCATGGGCGCGCTTGGCAGGGGGTGCGTTAGGGGACTCGTTGGGGTGCGCGCCGGCGTATGCGTCAAGCGCGGCGAGAGCGGTGGACGTGTGCCAGATGGCTGGGCTGGGTTCAACTGACTCTCCTCGAAGAGTACCGGGACTCTCGACCCTATCCGGGCGAGTAGGGCGATACTTGTACAAATCGCTGAAAGAGCCGGTCGAAGCACGGCGATGCCCGTCGAAATGCGCGGCCTGCCCCCAATCCGCGCAGCGTTCGCGCGCGCACTCCCAGAACGACTAGAATGTGGGGCCAAGCCCGGTCAAACCGAATCGTAATGCGGGTTCACCCGCGCCCTCAGACTTGCCACCATGCGCTCCAGAATCGCCAAACGACTTCCGCCCGATGCCGACAAGCTTGTCGGCCTGTCGCTCGCCCTCGTTGCATCGGGCAGCCGTACTGAAGACCGTTTTTGGGAAAGCCGGATCGACGCACTGCTCGCCAAGATGTTGCGCAACGGCAGCCAGACGACGCTCGACGCCGCACTCGACCATCTCCAGCAAAACCATCCCGATGCGTATGCGGCACTGGCCGATATCGCCGAGACGCACAGCGAGTCGTTCGTCATCTCGCATGAGGAACAGGACTGGGACGTCGTGCTGCTTGCCGCCCCCGTGCTGGCCTGGACGCGTTATGCGATTCCGTCCGGCCCCCTGAAAGCCGATACCTCCGATGCGCTACGCACGCATCTGCATGCCCACGTGCTCGCGAGCAATGCGCGCGTATCGATGTCGCCCTATCTGTACAGCATCGACCAATTGCCGCGCCATCACGTCGAAACCTTCCGACTCGCCCAGCAGCTTGCGCAGGCGGCGCTCGGCGGCCATGCGCCGAAGCTCGCGTTCGGTGACCTGCCCGAGACCTCGCCGATCCTTGCCGACCCACGCTTCCTGCTCGCTGCGGTAGCGGCACCCGCGGGCATGGCCCTGTTCCGCTGGCAGGAAGACGATGCCGGCGTACGCATCGAGCGCGGCCAATGCCTCGATCAATGGTCGAACCAGGGCGGCGCGAACCTCGCGCTCGTGTTGCCGGGCTGCGAGATCGAGTGCCTGCTGCCCGATGCGTTCTATTCGGCCTGCCGCGATGCGGACGAAAAAATCCGCCCGCATACGGTACGCACGGCCGTGCGCTATCTTGCCGATACCTTGCAGGCCGAGCCGGCCGAACTGCGCGCGGTCATCGGCGGGTTCGGCGAGCGCCATGTCGACGAGTTCCGGATCGGCTTCACCCGTCGCGGCAGCAACGACGTGCTCTATGGCGTCGTCTGGCCGCTCTATGGCCGCGAGAACGTCGACGCGGATCTCGGCGACCATGATGTCGTCGGCGAGGTCCCGCTCGGTGCGGGTCCGCTCGACGAGCTGGTCGCCCTCCTCAAGGAGGCCGGTATCACTGAAGTGCGCCAGCACGCTGGCCGCTTCGAACCCGAGTATTGCGACGACTGCGGCGTGCCGCTCTATGCCGACCCGCTCGGCGAAATCGTCCATGCCGAAATGCCGGAGGATGTCCAGCCGGTGCAGCCGCATTTCCATTGACCCTCTAGCACCGGATCGTCGGCTTCATTCGTCGGCGAGCCCACGCCCACGGCGCGGCTTGTCATGACGTGGCGCGGCCAGGCCACGGCCTCGCGCGGTCGGCTTGGCCCTCGCCGAGGGCAACAGGTTTGCAGGGGAGTCGCCGGCCGGTGGCCCGAGCCCCTCATCGACAGGCGGCTCGACCGGCTTGAGCTCGGCCTCCTGCGTGGCAATGGGCGGCCGGCGCCGACGCGGTGCGAACGGCCAGGCCGGCTGGGCCGCGATCAGAAACGGGCCACCCCGCTCGGCCATGGGTAGGCTGACTGCCGGAGGTGAGCGTAAGGGCACCGGCGAACGCATGCCGCTGCGTGGCGACGGGTCGTTCAGCTGATGCTCGGTACGCAGCGCCTGGAGCTTGCCGTACTGCCAGCCGTTGTAGAGCGCGACCGCCGCGGCCCGATTCGCTGCGCCGAGCAATCGGAACACCGCCGCGAGATGGATCTTGACCGTTCCCTCACTGATGTTGAGCGCACGCGCAATGGTCTTGTTCGTATTGCCGAGATGGACAAGGCGCATGATTTGCTGCTGGCGAGGCGACAGCAGCCCCGCGCGCGCGCAGCGGCGCGAGGCCCGTTCATCGGCCAGCAAGGCCGCGCGCTCGGCACGGCTGCGCGCGGCGACCGGGCTGTACAAACTGGCAGACGCGTTGGCGGAAAGCCTTGCCACAGCCCCCTGCGACCCGGCCGGCCACGCACACGCCTCGGGCAATCCTGCCTCGGCCCGCTGTCCCGGCCGACCCGAAGCCCCCCGTTCAGGCCACATGGCTGGAATGTCCGGCCCCAGCGCGCAGATCGGCACATAGTAGCCACCGAGCAGCACGAGTTCGAGCGCACGCAGGATCAGCCGCGGCTCGAGCTGGCGCGGGATCACGCCGAGCGCCCCCGCGTTGAGCAGCGGGCCGACTGTAGAAGGGTCGCCGTCGTCGGTGAGCACTGCGATCGAGAGTGCCGGATGCTCGCGATGCAGTGCCCGCAGCGCGTCGAGTGTCATCGTGCGCACCTGCAAGTCGATCACGAGCAAGTCCGGCAGGCCGCGCCGCAACGCACGTTCGAGTTGGGCCCAGTCTCCCGCGTCCGAGATCCGCGCCTGCCGATGCACCTGCCGCAGCAGGGCTTTGAGGCCCTCGCGCCGCTCCGGCTGATCGTTCAGAACAAAAAAGAGCAAGGAAGCCCCCGCATGGGATGGTTGAACAAACGGATTGAACGAACGGGTGGCGGCCACCGGCCGTCCCCATGCCCGCAGACCAATCGAGCTGAAATCGACATCAGAAACCCACTCGGGGGCCTCCGGTCATCGCAGAGCAGAATCAGACCTTGACCTGCGCTTATGCTCGAGAAAACACCTCATCACGTTGACTTCATCTTCGCAAAACCCCTTGCAACATGCGCTTCAGCCGAAAGCGATAGCGGTCGAATCAAGATAACTCTAAGCTTGATTTAGGACGATTCCATACGTCATCTGACAGGAACCGTTCTCCGAAGCGAGCAATACTCTGAACGCAGGCGGGTTGTGCGCAACACCGCGCCGCCCTGCTCCCCACGCGCAGGATTTGTGCGAGTAAGATTGCTTTATGGGATTTATTTACGTACCCCTTCCATTGCCCTGGATGGTCTGCGGCTGGCTTGCCGCAGGAGGACTGCTCGCGTATGCCGTCTGGACACGCCCGCTGCGGCGCCTGCGCAATGACACGCTCCAGCACCTCTGGCTCGCAACGGTCGTCACCCTCTCGGTGCTTTGGGCCATCGACCAGTGGTTCAGCGACGGCCCCGCTTTCCACCTGCTCGGCGCCGCCCTGATGGTCACGCTGTTCGACTGGGCGCTTGCCCTGATCGGCATGAACGTGATGATCGTCCTTTCGGCGCTGGTGCTCGATGCACCGCTCGACACGCTCGGCCTGACGCTCCTCATGCTCGGTGCGGTGCCGGTACTCGTCGCGCTGCTGCTGCAACGCGTGATGTCGGCGTGGCTACCGCATAGCCGGATCGTTTTCGTCGGCGGGTACGGTTTCGTGGCGCCAGCGGCCTCGCTGATTGCCACAGCCCTGTCAGGGGTGGTGCTGCATACCGCGCTGAGCGGCGCGTGGACAGGCTTTCCTCACGCATTCTGGGACCAGGTGCTCTGGGTCGCCGGCGGCGAAGCCTGGTTCTCCGGCATGCTCACCGCGATCCTCGCGGTCTACAAACCTGCCTGGGTGACGACCTACGACGATCACCGCTATCATCTGGATCGTCGCTAGTCACCATTCATCAGTCTGAATGGAACTCGGATAAGCGATCCGGTATCTGACAGCAAAAGATCGCGGCCGCATGCCGCCCACGCGTTCGGCTTTCCTGAAACGGCAGCCGACAATCGGTTCCACTCAGTTGCGCTTTCCCTTGTCCACAGCTTCCCTTTTCTCCCGCTGCACAGCCGGCCTTGCGCTTCTGCTCGCCGCTTCATTGACCAGCCTTCCCGCCATCGCCGACCAGCTCGAGCAGCACAACGACCTCGTCAGCAAGTACATCAACGAGCAGCACGCGAACCCGATCGCCGCGGATTGTGCGGCGCACGCGGTCTTCATCATCGGCACCTCGCCGATCTATGACCATGTCGACTTCGGTGACGATGCCCTGACCGATGCGCATGCTTCGATCGAACCCTGGGACGGCGCCTTCGGAGCGGGCAAACAGAAGATCAAGGTCGACACGATGGTGGAGATCGAAGGCCTCGGCTACCGCAAGGGCGGCGGCGACAAGCCCGACGCGCTCAGCTTCCGCTGCGGCTACGCGGACAACAAGATGCTCGCCTTCGATTCGAACGAGCCCAATCCGGGCGCCTCAGGCAGCAAGAAACGAGGCGGACGAGGTTGGGCCCACGGCAAGCACGGCAGCTCGAAGAGTTCGAGCCATGGCTCGTCGCGCGCCAGCAAGAAGGCGAACCATTGAGCGGTACACGTCAGGTATGCCCGGATCTGCGTGGTCTGCGTGGTCTGCGTGGTCTGCGTCTTCGAAGTCAAGCAGTTGCGTGTCTTCCCGCAGCCAGGACATTGCCCGGGCCGTCGAGCACTGCCCGGGCCGTCGAGTTCAGTTTCGCTCCATGGCGATTCCCGGCGGCGCTCACCGGCCAGCCTGAACCGGACCCGCGCCGTCAGCCGCCGCCGTCAGCCGCCGCTGTTAGCCGCACTTAGGAGGCCCGGCGCCGAAAAGATCCGACCGGGCCGCCCGTCCCCTAGCCTCAGGGGGTCTTTGGAAACGCGTCGAGCTGCATCTCGATCGCTTCGAGCATCGCGGCGCCCAACGCGGCGCTGCGTGCGCCGTTCCAGCCGACTTCCGGGTCCGGCTGGTTCGCGTTGTCCTTGAATGGCATTTCAAGCGTCAGGGACAGGCAGTTGAATGCGTGCCCCGCGTACTTCGAGGCAAGCGAGAGCGCATCGTCGCGGTACTTGTCCGACTCATAGCCGTGGACGTCCTGGAAATCCTCGGCGACATCCTTGAAGAACTCGATGAACGCGCGTTGTTCGCGCGCCTGCTGCTCGGTGAAGTCAGGCAGCATTTCACTGCCGGCGACGAACACATAGGGCAGCGTCTCATCCCCGTGAATGTCGAAGAACATATCGACACCGACGCGGTGCATCTCGTCGCGCACGAGCTTCACTTCCGGGCTGCGCGCGAGGCTGGGATTCATCCATTCGCGATTCAGGTTGGCCCCAGTCGCATTGGTCCGCAGATTGCCGAGCGCCGAGCCGTCCGGGTTCATGTTCGGCACGACATAGAACGTCGCGCGCGAGAGCAGGTCCTCGCCGAGCGAATCGTCCACGGACCAGTCGCCCTGCGCGCTCAGCCGTCCCAGCAGGCCTTCGACGAACCATTCGGCCATCGTTTCCCCCGGGTGCTGGCGTGCGATGATCCAGATCTTCGGCTTGGCCGGATCGCCGTCGCCGAGCCTCAGCAGCTCGATGGGCCGGCCCTCGATCGTACGGCCGAGATCGGTCAGGCGCACGGCCGGATGGCGCTGCAGATGGCCGAGCACGACGTCATGGCGCGATTCGTCATAGGGCTCGAAATACGCGTAATAGACCGTGTCGCATTCGGGTGTGTGCTCGATCGTGAGCAACTGGCCGTCATAGGTGGTCGGCACGCGGAACCATTCGAGCTTGTCGTAGCTCGCGACCGCGGCATAGCCGTGAAAGCCGTCGGCGAAGGCGCACTGCCCCGCGTTCTCGAAGACGAAGCGGCATTCTTCGTCACGCACGCCATTCGCGCGGAAATAGAACCATTGCGCGAAGTCGGCATGGGTGTCGGCGCGTACGCGCAGGCGCACATCGCCGGCGCGCTCGGCCGAAACGATCTCGATCGCTCCGCCGTCGAAGCAACTCGTAATGCTCAGTGTCATGAAAATCCTCTCGCTGGACGTTTGCGAACGCATTGTCGGTCGTCTCGCGACATCGCGCTACCAGCAGTCGAGGCGCCCTATGCGAGCCGTCGGCGGAATACCCATGTCTGTTCGCTCGAGACATCCGGCTCGAACGCATACCCTTCGCTGTCGAAGGCCTTGAGCTTCTCGGGCTTCTGGATCCGGTTGAGCACTGCGTAGCGCGCCATCAGGCCGCGTGCGCGTTTCGCATAGAAGCTGATGATCTTGTAGCGGCCGCTCTTGAAGTCCTCGAACACCGGCGTGATCACCGGCGCGTCGAGCTGCTTGGGACGCACGGACCGGAAGTATTCCTCCGAGGCGAGATTCACGAGCGCTTTCGCCGCGGCCTTGCGCTCGGCCAACAGGTCGTTCAATGCATGGGTGATGCGCTCACCCCAAAATGCATAGAGATCGCGGCCGCGCGCATTGCCGAGCCGCGTGCCCATCTCGAGCCGGTAGGGTTTCATGAGATCGAGCGGCCGCAGCACCCCGTAGAGCCCCGAGAGGATCCGCAGATGCCCCTGCGCATAGTCGAGGTCGGCATCGGCCAGCGAAGGGGCATCGAAGCCCTCGTAGACGTCACCATTGAAGGCCAGCACGGCCTGCTTCGCATTGGCGGGGCTGAATTTCGGATCCCAGTCCTGATAGCGCTTGAAATTGAGTTCGGCGAGCGGATCGGAAATACTCATCAGCGAGCCGATCGAGGCCGGTGACAATCCACGCAAGGTATCGATCAAATCAGCCGAATGATCGACGAACGCCGGTAGCGTATGCCGGGCGACATGAGGCGGGGTCGTATAGTCGAGCGATTTTGCGGGGGATAGAACGATTATCATTAGGGCGCCGCCGCTTGAGCGGCCAAACATAACGGCCTTATTGTATCGAATGAGTTTTTTGACTGCCGCCCAGACGCCCCGCGTCGTGCTCGACTCGAACGTCTGGATTGACATCCTCGTGTTCGACGACCCCCATGCACGCCCTATCGCGGCCGCCCTCGCGCAGGGCGGGATCGAGGCCGTCATCGACGCGCGCTGCCTCGCGGAACTGACGCGCGTGCTCGACTATCCGCAGTTCGCGCGATTCGCGCTCGACAAGGAGGCGGCGCTCGCCCAGATCGCGCGGTGGACCACGATGATCGCGCCGGCGCAGGACACTCCGGCCGGCGAGGTCGCACCGCGCGCCCTGCCGCAGTGCCGGGACCGCGACGACCAGAAGTTTCTGGAACTGGCACGCCGCGCCGGCGCCGCGTGGCTGGTGAGCAAGGATCGTGAACTGCTCAGAATGGCCAAGCGCATCGCGCGCGACTTCGGCTTTTCGATCGGCCTGCCGGCCGCCTTCACCGCCCAACTCTCAGCCCGACTCTCAGCCCAACCCGCGGCCAAGCTCCCGGCCAGTCTCGCGGCGGCCACCCCGGCGCCATGAAGTGCCAGCCAGCGATGAGGGCGGAGCATCTCAGGCATACTTGCAATCTGAACGATGCTTTGGATCGTACAACGCTCGTCCAGTCTCGCGCCGCGAGCCCTCGCCGACCCTTCGTCAAGCCATGAACGCCCAGCCACAAGCCGCTTTCTCCGCCGATGCCCTGCAATCCCGCCTGCCGAAGGTCGGGACGACGATTTTCACCGTGATGTCCGCGCTCGCGACCGAACGCGGCGCCGTCAATCTCGGGCAAGGTTTTCCCGATTTCGACTGCGATCCGCGCATTGTCGACGCCGTGGCACAGGCCATGCGCGAGGGCGCGAACCAGTACCCGCCGATGGCGGGCATCCTGCCGCTGCGGCAGGCGATCTCGTCCAAGGTCGAGGCGATCTACGGCCATCGTTACGATGCCGATACCGAGATCACCGTGACAGCCGGTGCGACGCAGGGCCTGCTGACCTCGATCCTCGCGATCGTCCATCCGGGCGATGAAGTGATCGTCATCGAGCCGAACTACGACAGCTACCTGCCCGCGATCGAACTGGCCGGGGGCATTCCGGTCTTCGTCACGCTCGAGGCGCCCGACTATGCGCTTCCGTTCGACCGGCTCGCCGCGGCGATCACGCCGCGCACGCGCGCGATCATGATCAACACCCCGCACAACCCCACTGGCACGATCTGGCGCGAAGCCGACATGCGCAAGCTCGAGGCCATCGTGCGCGATACACAGGTACTGATCGTCTCGGACGAAGTCTACGAACACATGGTCTATGACGGCCAACGCCACGAGAGCGTCTCGCGTTATCCCGAACTGGCCGCGCGCAGCCTCGTGGTCTCGAGCTTCGGCAAGACCTATCACGTAACGGGCTGGAAGATCGGCTATGTCGCGGCACCACGCGCACTGACCGCCGAATTCCGCAAGGTTCACCAGTTCAATGTGTTCACGGTCAACACGCCGATGCAGGTCGGGCTCGCGCGGTTCATGGCCGATCCGGCACCCTATCTCGAATTGCCCGCGTTCTATCAGCGCAAGCGCGATCACTTCCGTGCGGGCCTTGAACATACGCGTTTTCGGATGCTGCCGTCCGACGGCACCTACTTCCAGTGCGTTGACTATTCGGCGATCAGCGACCTCCCCGAGGCCGAGTTCGCCAAATGGCTGACCACCGAGATCGGTGTCGCGGCAATTCCTGTGTCGGCCTTCTATCACGAACCGCATGAGTCTGGCATCGTGCGGTTCTGCTTCGCGAAGAAGGAAAGTACGCTCGACGAAGCACTCGGTCGGCTCGCGAAGCTGTAATCGCGGCAAGTTTTTCACGATCAGTCTTATATGAACATAAGAATTATCAAATACGACATTCAAGAGCCCACTATGTCGATGCCGACCCGTATAGAGAAACGGATCCCGATGGCGACTACTGCCGCGTCAGCCCTGACGCGTACCGAGGACTTCATCGGGGCATTCGCCACAGGGGTATTCGTCGACGGGCGGCCCATGCCGACATCCGGAGCCCTGCAATGAGCGCTGAACTCAAGACCGGGCAAAGCGGCGCGACCCTGATCCTCACCGTCTCGAACCCCGGCGGGCGGCTTGCCCATCCGGACCTGTTCGCTTCCGCGGTCGAGGCACTCGAAGTCGCCGAGCGCGATGACGGCACCCGCTCGGTGATCGTCAAAGGCCTCGACGGCTTGCTCAGCGTCTCGGGCAATCTTCGCGATCTCGCTGAACGGCGGCTGCCCGCACAGGATGCGCTTGCCCAGCGAATCGAACGGTTTGCGAGCTGGCTCGATGCATTGCGCATGTTTACCAAGCCCGTGATCGCGACTGTCGAACATAATGCCGACGGTGCCGGCCTCGCCGTCGCGCTCGCCTGCGACTTCATTGTCGCCGCCGAGAGCGCGCGCTTCAGCGTGCCGCAGCTCACGGCGGGTATCGCACCGGACAGCGGCATCACATGGCTCGCCGCACGCGGCTTGCCGAAGGCGCTTGCGTACGAACTGGTGCTCGCGGGCGCGACGCTCGATGCCGCACGGCTCTACCATGCGGGCGTCGTCAACCGGCTTGCGGAAAATGGCAAGGCGCTCGACGTGGCCATCGACCTCGCCGACGAACTCGGCACGCTTGGAGCAGGCGTTTTCGCACGCAGCAAACGGCTGCTCGAGGAAGCAGCCACACGCGATCTGCTTGCGCAGATGCGGGCAGAAGGCGATGCGCTTGTGGAGCTGTCGAGATAGGGTCTGCCAGTGCGGATCCCTGTTCGATCTGTGCTGTAATCATTGCCACCGTGGCGCCCTGCACCTGAACCTGCACTATCGACGGAGCAACCATGATCGACGTTTACAGTTGGCCCACTCCGAACGGCCACAAGATTCACATCATGCTCGAAGAGTGCGGCCTCGAGTATCACGTCCATGCGATCAATATCGGCGCGGGCGACCAGTTCACACCCGAATTTCTCGAGATCAGCCCGAACAACAAGATCCCCGCGATCGTCGACACCGATGGCCCGAAAGGCAAAACGATTGCCCTCTTCGAGTCCGGCGCGATCCTGATCTATCTGGCCGAGAAGACCGGCAAGCTGCTGTCCGACGACCCGATCGAACGCTACACGACGCTGCAATGGCTGATGTTCCAGATGGGCAATGTAGGCCCGATGTTCGGCCAGACCCACCATTTCCGGAACTACGCCCCCGAGAAGATCGAATACGCGATCAAGCGCTATACGAACGAGACCGGCCGGCTCTACGCCGTGATGGACAAACAGCTTTCGAAGACGGAATACCTGGCGGGCGATCGCTATTCGATCGCCGACATCGCGACGTTTCCGTGGACACGTTCATGGGAAAACCAAGGGCAAAAGCTCAGCGAGTTCCCGAATGTCGAACGCTGGTTCAATGCGATTGCCGCACGACCCGCCGTGCAGCGCGGTGTCGCGGTGCTGGCCAATGCGCGCCCGCCCGTGATGGACGACAAGGCAAAGGAACTGTTGTTCGGCGCGGCGCAATACGCGAGGCGCTGATACGAAGCCTTATTGCAAGGGACCTTCGAGCGAGGCGGGAATCGGCAAGGCAATCACCTCGATGCCTTCCTCGATGAGCTCTCGCGTTTCTTCGGCACTCGCCACGCCGCGAATCCCGCGCGCGGGCGCTTCGTCGTAGTGGATCTTGCGCGCTTCTTCGGCGAAGCGGTCACCGACGTTTTCCGTCTTCGCGATCAGCTCGCGTGCCGCCTGCATGAATTGGCGCTGCAGTTCATGCAGGGCTTCAGGAGGGAGAGACGGCGCCGGCACACCGTGCCCGCTGCCCGCGACACCACGGCCTTCTGCCCGCGCATCACGCACTGAACGCTCACTGCGTTCGTCTCGCTCACGCCGCCGCTCGCGATCCCCTGTTTCATCCCGCGCTTGTTCACGCTGTTGCGCCGCTGCACGCTCGCTCGCATGTGCCTCGCGCCCCTCCTCACGAGTCCCGCGACCACGCCCAGCCGGTGCGGTCGCGCCAGACAGATTGAGGCGCGGCGCCGAGGGCAGCTTGTCGATCTCGACCGAACCGCATATCGGGCAGCCGATCATCCGCTTCGCGTGTTGCGACTCGTAGTCGGCATCGGAGCCGAACCACCCTTCGAATCGGTGATCGTCCGCGCAACGCAGATCGAATACTTTCATGACGTCGATCGTCCTCAGACAGCCGGCGCGCCGAACGACCAGCTGCCGGACAGGATCTTCTCGAGCCAGAACGTACCAATGATCGTTTTCACGTCGGTGATGCGGCCTGACTTGATCCACTCGAACATCTGCGCAAGATCGGTCGTAAAGGTTTCGAGAAACTCGTGCTCGTCGAGTTCGGGCTCGCCGGCCGTGAGGCCACGCGCGGCAAAGAGATCGATATATTCGGTCGAGTACGAGAACACGGGATGGATCCGGGTCAGGAAGAAGAACTCCTTCGCCGAATAGCCGGTCTCCTCGCGAAGCTCGCGCTCCGCACACGTCAGGGAGCTTTCGTTCGGATCAATCTTACCAGCCGGATATTCGATCACGACCTGGTCGACCGGATAGCGAAACTGCCGCTCGACAAGCACGCGGCCGTCGTCGAACACCGGCAGCACCATCACCGCGCCCGGATGGACGATGTATTCACGCGTCGTGACGGCACCGTCGGGCAAGCGCACGCGGTCGCGCCGCACATCGAGAAAACGGCCCTTGAGCAGTTGTTCTCCGTCAAGCCGGGTCTCGATGAGTCCGGCGTCCTGATTACGGTTGAGATTGTCTGCCAAGGCCAGCTCCGAAAACTTCAGCGGTATTTGACGAGGTAGCGGAAGGTATAGCCGGGAAACGCGAACACGAGAAACAGACAAAACGTGACCGCGTAGAACTGCCATCCCTGCGGAAACAGATTCCCCGCTTGAGCCTCGAGGGTACGACCGATAGCGCCCACGACGAAATACAGCACGATCAGTTCCACGATACGCCACCAGGCGCTTTTGCGCTTGCCTCGCAAGGGAATGACCAGGAACAGGCGCTGATTCACGAACGGCAGATTCGCACCGACCAGCGCCAACAAAACGATAAACCAACCTGCTGCAGACATTCGGACGTACCAGCGCTTACGGAGTGAGTTGGTGAACTGCCTGGAGGCAGGCATTCATGAGCGGGCCCGGCAGAATACCGAGCACGATGACGACGAGGCCGTTCACCATCAGCAGCGCACGCGCGCCGCCGTAGGCGGTGATCGGTTCTTCGTCGGTCGGATCGTCGAAGTACATGATCTTGACGATGCGCAGGTAATAGAACGCGCCGAACACCGAGGTGATCACCGCAAGGATGGTCAGCCAGGTCAGGCCCGCGTTGACGGTCGCCTCGAGCACGGCGAGCTTCGCGTAGAAGCCGACGGTCGGCGGAATCCCCGCGAGCGAGAACATCAGCAGCAGCATCACGAAAGCATAGACCGGATGGCGGCGATTGAGCCCGCGCAGGTCGTCGATCGCTTCGCATTCGAAATCGCGGCGTGCGAGCAGCATGACGATGCCGAAGGTGCCAAGCGTCGTCATCAAGTAGATCACGCTGTAGAACATCGCCGAGCTATAGGCCCCGGCCGCGCCGTCCGCCTTGCCGTCGACCACGCCCGAGAGCAGGCCGAGCAGGATGAAGCCCATATTGGCGATCGCCGAGTAGGCGAGCATCCGCTTGATGTTCTTCTGGACGATACCGGTGATGTTGCCGACGATCAGGGAAAGCGCCGCGAGAATCACGAGCATCTGCTGCCAGTCAGCCGCATACGGCAGCAGCGCGATCACAAGGAAGCGCACCCCCCAGGCGAAGGCCGCGACCTTCGGGCCGCCGCCGGTCAGCAGTGTCATCGCGGTCGGCGCGCCGTGGTAGACGTCGGGCACCCACATATGGAACGGCACCGCACCCATCTTGAACGCGATCGCGGCGACCACGAAGATCACGCCGAACAGCACGACCGAGCTCTCGACACGACCCGAAGCGAGGATCTTGAAGACTTCGTTGAGGTTCAGCGTGCCGGTCGCACCATAAAGCATCGAGATGCCGTAGAGCAGGAAACCCGAAGCCAGCGCACCCAGCACGTAGTACTTCATCGCGGCTTCGGTCGACGATGTCGAGGTCGTGCGCAGCGCGATCACCGAGTACAACGACAGGGACATCAGTTCGAGTCCGAGGTACAGCGTCAGGAAGTTGTTGCCCGAGATCATCACCAGCTGACCGAGCAGCGAGAACATGCCGAGCAGGTAGAAGTCGCCGCGAAACAGCTCACGGTCCTCGATGTACTTGCGCGAATAGACCAGCGAGACGGCAAAACCGATCGAGACGAACGCCTTCATCACGTTCGCGAACGGATCGACCACATACATGTTCGAGAAAAAGAGCTGGCTACCGCCGTTCAGCGCGTTCACCGCATACCAGACCGCGGCGATGACCGACGACAGGACGGCGATCCCATAAGTTGTCTTGCGGCCCGGGAGTCCGAAGAACAGGTCGTTGAGCCAGGCGACCACGACAGCCGCCATCAGCAGCGCGTCGGGCAGAATGAGATAAGTATTTTGCATGGTGGTGGGTCTCGTCGGCTCTTATTGGAGCTTCGACTGCGCGACGTGCGAGAGAAGATTCGCGACGGACTCGTGCATCGGGTCGGTAAAGTACTTCGGATACAGGCCCATGAACAGCACGAGCAAGCCCAGCGCCATCAGCATCCAGAACTCACGCGAGCCGACGTCGAGCAATTCCTTCACATGGTTGTTCGGGATCGCGCCGAAGTATACGCGCTTGTACATCCATAGTGAGTAGGCCGCGCCGAGAATCAGCGTGGTCGTTGCGAGGAACGCAATCCAGAAGTTGAACTTGACCGCGGCAAGAATCACCATGAACTCGCCGACAAAACCACTCGTGCCGGGCAGACCGCTGTTGGCCATCGCGAAGAGCATGGCGAGTGCCGCGAACTTCGGCATCACGTTCACGACACCGCCGTACTCGGCGATATTGCGGGTATGCATGCGGTCGTACAACACGCCGATGCACAGGAACATCGCGCCCGACACGAAGCCGTGCGAGACCATCTGCACGATCGCGCCTTCGACGCCGAGCTGGCTGAAGATAAAGAAACCGAGCGTCACGAAGCCCATGTGCGCGATCGAGGAATACGCAACGAGCTTCTTCATGTCGGTCTGCACGAGCGCGACAAGTCCGATGTAGATCACCCCGATCAGCGACAGCGCGATGATCACCGGCGCGAGCAGATGGCTCGCATCCGGCGTGATCGGCAGCGAGAAGCGCAGGAAACCGTAGGCCCCGAGCTTCAGCATGATCGCAGCCAGCACGACCGAGCCGCCGGTCGGTGCCTCGACGTGGGCATCAGGCAGCCAGGTATGCACCGGCCACATCGGCACCTTGACCGAGAACGCCGCGAAAAACGCGATGAACAGCAGCACCTGCGGCACCATCGCGAGTGGCGCCTTGGCCCAGGCCGCCATATCGAACGTACCCGTGACGTCGTACAAATACAGCAAGGCGACCAGCATCAGCAGCGATCCGGTCAGCGTATAAAGGAAGAACTTGAACGCCGCATACACACGGTTCGCCCCACCCCAGACACCGATGATGATGTACATCGGGATCAGCGTGGCTTCGAAGAACACGTAGAACAGCACACCATCGAGCGCGCAGAACACGCCGACCATCAGGCCCGAGAGAATCAGGAAGGCCGCGAAGTACTGTGCGACATTCTTCGTGATCACGCTCCAGCCGGCGATCACGACGATGACCGTGATGAAGGCGCTCAGCACGACAAACCAGACCGAGATCCCGTCGACTCCGAGGTGATAGGTAATCTTGAAGCGCGTGATCCAGTCGGACGACTCGACGAACTGCATGGCCGCGGTACTGCTGTCGAAATGCGAGATCAGCGGCAAGGTCACGAGCAAACCCAGGATCGAGCCGATCAGCGCGATCCACCGGACGGTCCCCGGGCTACGGTCGTTGCCCACCGCGAGGATCAGCACGCCGAAAACGATCGGCAGCCAGATCGCAATACTCAAAAGCGGAAAAGATTGCATTGTGTCCCCTCGCCTTTTTTATTTTCCGCCGATCGTTACAAAGAGCGTCAGGAGCGCCAGCATGCCGATGATCATCGCGAATGCGTAGTGGTAGATGTAGCCTGACTGCAGGAATCGCAACACACCGGCAAACCAGGCTACCGCGCGCGCGCTGCCGTTGACGATGCCGTCGATGACCACCTGGTCGCCCTCTTTCCACAGCCCCGTGCCGATGGCGACGGCGCCGCGTGCGAAGACGGCTTCGTTGAACTTGTCGAGGTAGTACTTGTTGTCGAGCAAACGGTAGATGAACGGGAAGCGCGCGGCGATCTTCGCCGGCAGCTCGGGCCGCTTCATATAGCAGTACCACGCGACGATTACACCAGCCGCGGCGAGATAGAGCGGCAGGCTGCTGATCGAATGCATGCCCATCGCGAACCAGCCGTGGAACTCTTCGCCCATCTCGGCCAACGCCGGATGGTTTGCGCCGATTTCGATGACCTTGTCGAACACGACGCCGTGCGCAAAGAAGTCGCCGAACAGTACCGGACCGATCGTCCAGGCGCCGATGATGACCGACGGAATCGCGAGCAGAACGAGCGGCAGCCAGATGACCCATGGCGACTCGTGCGGCTCGACGGCATGGCCATGACCGTGCGCGGCATGAGCGGGCGCATGCGCATCCGCCCCGGCATGCGCATCGGCGGCCGAATGCTTGACGTTGCGGAAACGCTCTTCGCCGTGGAACACCATGAAGTACATGCGGAACGAATACAGCGCCGTGATGAACACGCTCGCGACGACCGCGAAGTACGCAAAGCCCGAACCCGGCAGATGCGAGAGCTTCACCGCATCGATGATCGAGTCCTTCGAATAGAAGCCCGAGAAGAACGGCGTGCCGATCAGCGCGAGATTGCCGAGCAGCATCGTGATCCAGGTGATCGGCATGTACTTGCGCAGGCCGCCCATATTGCGCATGTCCTGGTCGTGGTGCAGGCCGACGATCACCGAGCCGGCCGCGAGGAACAGCAGCGCCTTGAAGAACGCGTGCGTCATCAGGTGAAACACAGCGACCGGATAGACCGAGGCGCCGAGCGCAACCGTCATGTAGCCGAGTTGCGAGAGCGTCGAGTAGGCGACCACCCGCTTGATATCGTTCTGCACGACACCCAGGAAGCCCATGAACAGCGCCGTGATCGCGCCGATCACCATGACGAACGACAGCGCGCTATCCGAAAGTTCGAACAGCGGCGACATCCGCGTGACCATGAAGATACCGGCGGTCACCATCGTCGCCGCGTGGATCAGCGCGGAGATCGGGGTCGGGCCTTCCATCGAGTCCGGCAGCCAGACGTGCAGCGGGAACTGGGCCGACTTGCCCATCGCGCCGATGAACAGGCAGATGCAGGCCACGGTCAGCAAACCCCAGTGCGTACCTGGGAACACCATGGCCGCGAGTTCCGTGCGATGCGCGAACACGTCGCCGTAGTTCAGCGATCCCGCATAGCCGAGCAGCAGGCCGATGCCGAGGAGGAAGCCGAAGTCGCCGATGCGGTTCACGAGGAAAGCCTTCAGGTTCGCGTACACAGCCGACTGGCGGGTGTAGTAGAAGCCGATCAGCAGGTACGACACGAGCCCCACTGCTTCCCAGCCAAAGAACAGCTGCACGAAGTTGTTGCTCATCACGAGCATCAGCATCGAGAACGTGAACAGCGAGATGTACGAGAAGAAGCGCTGGTAGCCGGTTTCCTCGTCAGCCATGTAGCCAATCGTGTAGATATGCACCATCAGCGACACGAAGGTCACCACGCACATCATCATCGCGGTCAGCGAATCGACCAGGAAACCGACTTCGAATTTCAGCGAGCCGGCGCCATAGGGCACCTGCATCCATTCGTAGATCGTCGCGTTGAAGCTCGCGCCACCGAGCACGTCGAAGAGCACCATCATGGACAGCACAAAGGAGATCGCGACGCTGAGGATCGTCACGCGATGCGCGCCGACGCGGCCGATCGCGTTGCCGAACAGACCGGCAATCAGCGAGCCGGCGAGAGGTGCAAGCGGGATCGCGAGCAGCAGGGTTTGATTGAGTGTCGTTGGCATAACAGCTTCGGATTCGCCCTTGAATTAACCTTTGAGCCGGTCCAGATCCTCGACATTGATCGTGTCGAGATTGCGGAACAGCGTAACCAGGATCGCAAGGCCGATCGCTGCTTCTGCGGCAGCGACGGTCAGCACGAAGAACACAAACACCTGCCCGTGAACATCGCCGAGGTAATGCGAAAACGCGACGAAGTTCGTATTGACGGCGAGCAGCATCAACTCAATTGCCATCAGGATGATGATGACGTTGCGGCGGTTCAGGAAGATGCCGACGATGCTGATTGCAAACAGAATCGCGCCCAGAACCAGATAATGTGGAAGGGAGACCATATGAGTATCCTTGCTCAGTGCACCTGACCGGCGCCGGAGTTGCCGGGCGCTTCGGGATCTTGGGACGGTTCGGGGTTGGGGTCGAACTGCGGCGAGACTTCCGAGCCCATCTTGACGATGCGCACGCGATCCTTGGCCTTCACGCGCAGCTGGTCGGCGATGACCTGGCGCTTGCTGTCCTTGCTGTGCTTGAGGGTGAGGGCCAGCGCGGCGATGATCGCGACGAGCAGTATGAGGCCGGCGACCTCGAACGCGAAGATGTAGTCGGTATAGATCAGCTTGCCGATGATCCGCGTGTTCGACCAGCCCTGCGCGCTCGCGGCATCCTGCACCGGTGCGGCGATACCCGCATAACCGTGCCACAAGATCAGCGCGGCCTCGATGACCATGATGCCGCCGATGATCGTCGCGACTGGCACGAAGCGCTTGAAGTCTCGTCGCAGCACGTCGGTGTTGATGTCCAGCATCATCACCACGAACAGGAACAGCACCATCACGGCCCCGACGTAGACGAGCACCAGCAGGATCGCGAGGAACTCGGCCTTCAGCAGCATCCAGACCGCAGCGGCATTGAAGAACGCCAGCACGAGAAACAAGGCGGACTGCACCGGATTGGGCGCAGTAATCACCCGCAACGCGGAGACCACGAGGATCGCCGAGAAGACATAGAACAGAACGGTCGTGAATTCCATTTTTACCGGATCATCGTTGGACGGCTGCGAGGCAGCCGACGGTGGATCGGAGGGTGCACCGCGCGGCCGGGGCCGCATGCGGTGCAGATATCAACCGCATCAACGGTACGGCGCATCGGCCGCCTTGGCCGCTGCGATTTCCGTTTCGTAGCGGTCGCCGACCGCGAGCAGCATGTCCTTCGTGAAGTACAGGTCGCCGCGCTTTTCACCGTGGTACTCGAGAATGTGGGTCTCGACGATCGAGTCGACCGGACAGCTTTCTTCGCAGAAGCCGCAGAAGATGCATTTGGTCAGGTCGATGTCGTAGCGCGTGGTCCGGCGCGTGTTGTCAGCACGCGTTTCCGATTCGATCGTGATCGCGAGCGCCGGGCATACCGCTTCGCAGAGCTTGCAGGCGATGCAGCGCTCCTCGCCGTTTTCATAGCGGCGCAGCGCATGCAGGCCGCGGAAACGCGGCGAGATCGGCGTCTTCTCTTCCGGGAACTGCACCGTGATCTTGCGCGCGAACGCGTACTTGCCCGTGAGGGCCATGCCGCGCAGCAGCTCGGTCAGCAGGAAGGTGCTGAAAAAACTCTTGATGGAGGAAATCATGGTTCGGTCCGTCCTTACTTCCAGATATTCCACGGCGACATGAGCCAGAAGCCGACGATCACCAGCCAGACCACCGACACCGGGATAAAGATCTTCCAGCCCAGACGCATGATCTGGTCATAGCGGTAACGCGGGAACGTGGCCCGCACCCAGATGAACACCGACAACAGCGCGAAGACCTTCAGGACCAGCCAGAAAATGCCGGGGATGAAGTCAAGGAAACCGAACGGCGCCGACCAGCCGCCGAGGAACAACGTTGCCGCGATCGCCGAGATGACGATCATGTTGATGTACTCGCCCAGGAAGAACAGCGCGAACGCCATGCCCGAGTAGTCGACCATGTGGCCCGCGACGATTTCCGACTCGCCTTCGACGACGTCGAATGGATGGCGGTTGGTTTCGGCGATGCCCGAAATGAAGTAGACGGCGAACATCGGCAGCAGCGGAAGCCAGTTCCACGAGAGGACATTGATGCCGTGGCTTGCAAAGATCCCACGTTCCTGCGACATCACGATATCGGACAGGTTGAGGCTGCCCGATGTCATCAGCACAACGACGAGCGCGAAACCCATCGCAATTTCGTACGAGACCATCTGCGCGGCGGCGCGCATCGCACCGAGGAACGCATACTTCGAGTTCGATGCCCAGCCCGCGAGAATCACGCCGTAGACGCCGATCGACGAGATCGACATCACATAGAGCAGGCCCGCGTTGATGTCGCCGAGCACGACCTTGGCCTGGAACGGGATCACCGCCCAGACCGCGAAAGCCGGCGTCACGACCATGATCGGCGCGATGATGTAGAGCCATTTGGTCGACTGCGTCGGGTCGATGACTTCCTTGAGCAGCAGCTTGAGCACGTCGGCGATCGGCTGCAGCAAGCCTGCGGGGCCCACGCGGTTCGGCCCGAGCCGCACGTGCATCCAGCCGATCAGCTTGCGTTCCCAGAGAATCAGGTAGGCGACAGACAGCAGGATCGCGACGGCGACCACGAGGATGCGCACGAGCGCCCACACCGTCGGCCACGCGACCCCGAGGGCATGGCCCCCGGCTGAGTTGATCGAATCGTACAAGGTCATTTAGGCCTTCTCCACCACCAGTTCACCGAACATGCCGCCGAGCTGAGCGGAGGCGGACGTTGCGGCCGGCACACGGACCACGTTGGCCGGCAGGTTGTTGTCGAGCACAGCGGGCAGCGTCACCGACAGCTCGCCCTGACGAATACGAACCGCGTCGCCGTGGTCGAGGCCGAGGCGCTCGAACAGCGAGCCCGGCAGCGAGGCGCGGACCGCGACCTTCGCCGCATGCGTGAGCTGCAGCGATTGGGCGCGGCGCACGAGCGCATCGGCGTGATAGATCGGCACGTCGGCGAGGCGCTCGAAGCTGCCCGGCGCTGCCCCACCCTTCTCAGCGTTGCCCAGCGAGGGCGCGACCGTCGTGACGTTCGACAGTTTCGACGCGATGTCCAGCTTGCCCAGCGCCGCGTCGCGAACCTGTTCCGACGTATCGAATTCGAAGCCCGGCAGGCCCAGCAGGTTGCCGAGCACACGCAGCACCTTCCAGGCCGGACGCGTATCGCCGAGCGGGCGCACCACGCCGTTGAAGCTCTGCACGGTCCCTTCGGCGTTGACGAAGGTTCCCGACGTTTCCGTGAATGGCGCGATCGGCAGCATCACGTCCGCATACTCGGCGCCATGCTTGAACGCCGACAGCGAGATGACCATCTCGGCGCGGTTGAGTGCGGCGAGGGCCTGCTGCGGATGGGCCGTGTCGAATTCCGCTTCGACATTCATCAGCACATACGCCTTGCGCGGATCGGCGAACGCCTGCGCGGCGTTCAGGCCATTGTCGCCCGGCAATGCGCCGACCAGATGCGCACCGACTGTATTGCCCGCCTCGGTCAGGAAACCGAGCGTCGCACCCGTCGTATCGGCGATGAACTGCGCGGCTGCATGAATCCGCGCGAACTCCGGATGCTGGACGGCAGCGTTGCCGAGCAGCACGACGCGCTGTTCGCCGGCGACCAGCGAGGTCGCGGCCGCACGGCCTTCATCGGAGGCCTTCGCATCGGCGAACGCGGCCGGTGCGGCAACGCCCTTCGCTTCGGCGACCGCGGCGGCAATGCCCGCGAGTTCGGTAACCCAGCCCGAGGGCGCGACCACGACACGGCGCGCGGTCGGGATCAGCGAATCGTCGCCGCTTGCGTTGAGCAGCGTGATCTTCGCCCCGCCCTTCGCGGCCTGACGCAGGCGCGCGGCGAACAAGGCATGGTCGCGGCGCAGGAACGAGCCGATCACGAGCGCGGCATCGACCGTGCTCAGGTTCGCGATCGGCAGTCCGAGCCACGGCGTCGCGCCGGCCGGTGCGCTGAAATCGGTCTGCCGCAGGCGGAAATCGACGTTCGGCGTACCGAAGCCGGCCGCGAGCTGCTTGAGCAGATACAGTTCTTCGACCGTGCTGTGTGGGCTCGCGAGCGCGGCGATCGAGGCGGCGCCATGTTCGGACTTGATATTGCCGAGGCCGTTCGCGACGTATTCGAGCGCGGTCTGCCAGTCGACTTCACGCCATTCGTTGCCCTGCTTGAGCATGGGCTGCGTGAGGCGCTCGGCGCTGTTGAGCGCTTCGTACGAGAAGCGGTCCTTGTCCGAGATCCAGCATTCGTTGATCGCTTCGTTCTCGAGCGGCAGCACGCGCATCACGCGGTTGTTCTTGACCTGCACGATCACGTTCGCGCCGGTGCCGTCATGCGGGCTCACCGACTTGCGGCGCGACAGCTCCCAGGTCCGCGCGCTGTAGCGGAACGGCTTGGAGGTCAGCGCACCGACCGGGCACAGGTCGATCATATTGCCCGACAGTTCGGAATCGACCGAGTTGCCGACGAACGAGGTGATTTCCGAGTGTTCGCCGCGGCCGAGCATGCCGAGTTCCATGACCCCGGCCACTTCCTGGCCGAAGCGCACGCAGCGCGTGCAGTGAATGCAGCGCGTCATCTCTTCCATCGAGATCAGCGGGCCGACATTCTTGTGGAACACCACACGCTTTTCTTCGCTGTAGCGCGACGACGACTTGCCGTAACCGACCGCGAGATCCTGGAGCTGGCATTCGCCGCCCTGGTCGCAGATCGGGCAGTCGAGCGGGTGATTGATCAGCAGGAATTCCATGACGGACTGCTGTGCCTTGACCGCCTTGTCGGATCGGGTCCGCACGATCATGCCGGCGGCGACGGGTGTCGCGCAGGCGGGCACGGCCTTCGGTACCTTTTCGACATCGACCAGGCACATCCGGCAGTTCGCCGCGATCGACAGCTTTTTGTGATAGCAGAAATGCGGGATGTAGGTGTCCACCTTCTGCGCAGCCTGGATCACCATGCTGCCTGCGGGAACCTCAACCTTCTTGCCGTCTATTTCGAGTTCAACCATGATCTGACTCAGGCGAGTGCTTCAGCCGGCACGAGACAATGCTTGTGCTCGACGTGATATTCGAATTCGTCCCAGAAGTGCTTCAGCATCCCGCGCACCGGCATGGCCGCCGCGTCGCCGAGCGCACAGATGGTGCGACCCATGATGTTCTCCGCAACCGAGTTCAGCAGGTCGAGGTCTTCCTTGCGGCCCTGCCCATGTTCGATCCGGTTCACCACGCGATAGAGCCAGCCCGTGCCTTCGCGGCAGGGCGTGCATTGGCCGCACGATTCTTCATAGTAGAAATACGACAGGCGCAGCAGCGAGCGCACCATGCAGCGCGTCTCGTCCATCACGATCACCGCGCCCGAGCCCAGCATCGAGCCGGCCTTCGCGATCGAGTCGTAGTCCATGTCGGTCGCCATCATCATCTCGCCCGGGATCACGGGCGCTGACGAACCACCCGGAATCACGGCCTTGATCTGCCGGCCGCCGCGCATGCCGCCCGCGAGTTCGAGCAGCTTCGAGAACGGCGTGCCGAGCGGGATCTCGTAGTTGCCCGGCCTTTCAACGTCGCCCGAGATCGAGAAGATCTTCGAGCCACCGTTATTCGGCTTGCCCATCTCCAGATACTTCTGCGGGCCGATGGCCAGCAGGAAAGGCACGGCGGAAAACGTCTCGGTGTTGTTGATCGTGGTCGGCTTGCCGAACAGGCCAAAGCTCGCCGGGAAAGGCGGCTTGAAACGCGGCTGGCCCTTCTTGCCTTCGAGCGATTCGAGCAGCGCGGTTTCTTCGC
Organism: Pararobbsia alpina; assembly: GCF_902859895.1. Lineage (GTDB taxonomy): Bacteria > Pseudomonadota > Gammaproteobacteria > Burkholderiales > Burkholderiaceae > Pararobbsia > Pararobbsia alpina. The sequence goes on along the minus strand of NZ_CADIKM010000007.1, from coordinate 88,631 downwards.
CGCAGATGTAGGCGCCGTAGCCGTGGTGCGCATGCAGCTCGAACGAGAAGCCCGAGTTCAGGATGTTCGCGCCGAGATAACCGGCCGCACGGGCTTGTTCAAGGGCTTCTTCGAAGCGCTCGTATTCGGCCCAGATCTCGCCGTGGATATAGTTGTATCCGACCGTGATCCCCATCGCATACGCGCCAATGGCCATGCCTTCGATCAGCGCATGCGGGTTGTAGCGCAGGATGTCGCGGTCCTTGAACGTGCCCGGCTCGCCTTCGTCCGAATTGCAGACGAGGTATTTCTGCCCCGGGAACTGGCGCGGCATGAAGCTCCACTTGAGGCCGGTCGGGAAGCCCGCACCGCCGCGGCCCCGCAGGCCCGACGCCTTGACGTCGGCAATCACCTGCTCGGGAGGAATCTTTTCTTCGAGAATCTTGCGCAGCTGCGCATAGCCGCCGCGTGCGACGTAGTCTTCGAGACGCCAGTTCTCGCCATTCAGGCCGGCGAGGATCAGCGGATCAATGTGGCGATCGTGCAAGGACGTCATTTGGATAGTTCCTCGAGCATCTGGTCGATCTTCTCGCGGCTCATGAAGCTGCACATCTTCGTGTTGTTGACGATCATCACCGGCGCGTCACCGCATGCACCCATGCATTCGCCTTCCTTCAGCGTGAACTTGCCGTCGGCGGTGGTCTCGTTAAAATCGATGCCCAGCTTCTGCTTCACATAGTTCGCCGCGTCCTCGCCGCCGCCGAGCTGGCAGGGCAGGTTCGTGCAGATCGTGATCTTCGACTCGCCGACCGGCGAGGTGTCGTACATCGCGTAGAACGTCGCGACTTCCTGCACCGCGATCGCGGGCATGCCAAGATAGTCCGCCACGGCCTCCATCACATCGGGCGACAGCCAACCGTGCTCGCCCTGCGCAACCGCAAGGGCGTGCATCACGGCAGACTGTTTCCGATCCGCGGGGTACTTCGCGACCGCGCGATCGATTTTCTTAAGGGCTTCAGCAGAGAGCATTTTGAACCTTCAGTCTTAGCGATCGACTTCGCCGAACACGATGTCCTGTGTGCCGATAATCGTCACCGCATCGGCAATCATGTGACCCTTCGCCATCTCGTCGAGCGCCGACAAGTGCGCAAAGCCCGGCGCACGGATCTTGAGGCGGTACGGTTTGTTTGCGCCGTCCGAAACCAGATAGATACCGAATTCGCCCTTCGGGTGTTCGACGGCTGCGTAGGTTTCGCCTTCGGGCACGTGGAAGCCTTCAGTGAAGAGCTTGAAGTGATGGATCAGCTCTTCCATGTTCGACTTCATCGCGACGCGCTTCGGCGGCGTGACCTTGTGGTTGTCGATCATGACGGGGCCGGGGTTCTTGCGCAGCCACTCGACGCACTGGCGCACGAGTCGGGTCGACTGGCGCATTTCCTCGACCCGTACGAGATAGCGGTCGTAGCAATCGCCGTTCACGCCGACCGGGATGTCGAACTGCAGCTTGTCGTAGACCTCGTAGGGCTGCTTCTTGCGCAGATCCCATTCGATGCCCGAACCGCGCAGCATGGCGCCCGACATGCCGAGCGCAAGTGCGCGCTCGGGCGTCACGACGCCGATGCCGACCAGGCGCTGTTTCCAGATCCGGTTGTCGGTCAACAGTGTTTCGTATTCGTCGATATGCGACGGAAAACGTTGTGCGAAATCGTCGATGAAGTCGAGCAGCGAACCCTGGCGGTTCTCGTTCATCCTCGACAGCGCTTTCGCATTGCGGATTTTCGAAGCCTTGTACTGCGGCATCGAATCCGGCAGGTCGCGATAGACGCCGCCCGGACGATAGTAGGCCGCGTGCATGCGCGCGCCCGACACGGCTTCGTAGACGTCCATCAGGTCTTCACGTTCGCGGAACGCGTAGAGGAATACCGCCATCGCGCCGACGTCGAGTGCGTGCGCGCCGATCCACATCAGGTGGTTCAGCATCCGCGTGATCTCATCGAACATCACGCGGATGTATTTCGCGCGCTCGGGTATCTCGATGCCGAGCAGCTTCTCGATCGCCATCACATACGCATGCTCGTTGACCATCATCGACACGTAGTCGAGACGGTCCATATACGGCACGGACTGGATGAAGGTCTTGCTCTCGGCGAGCTTCTCGGTCGCGCGGTGCAGCAGGCCGATATGCGGATCGGCGCGCTGGATCACTTCACCGTCGAGTTCGAGCACGAGGCGCAGCACACCGTGCGCGGCAGGGTGCTGAGGCCCGAAGTTAAGCGTGTAGTTTTTGATATCGGCCATGGCGGGAACCTATTGTAGGGTGCTGGCTCGGAGGCTTCAGTGCTTGAGACCACCGTAACGATCTTCGCGGATCACGCGCGGCGTGATTTCGCGAGGCTCGATCGTCACGGGCTGATACACCACGCGTTTCGCTTCCGGGTCGTAGCGCATTTCGACGTACCCCGACAGCGGGAAGTCCTTGCGGAAGGGGTGACCGATGAAGCCATAGTCGGTCAGGATCCGGCGCAGGTCCGGGTGGCCTTCGAAGACGATGCCATACAGGTCGAAGGCTTCGCGCTCGAACCAGTTCACACCGTTCCAGATATCGATGACCGACGGCACGATCGGCATGTCGTCGTTCTCGGCGAACACGCGCACCCGCAGGCGCCAGTTATGGGTGATCGACAACAGATGCAGCACGGCGGCGAAGCGCGGGCCATCATAGGCGCCATCGCCGAAAGCGAGATAATCGATGCCGGCGACGTCCATGCACTGTTCGAAGCGCAGCGAGGGATCGTCGCGCAATTGCATGCAGACTGCGAGATAGTCCGCGGGCTTGACGACCGCGGTCAGCTGGTCCAGGTCCTCGGTCAGGCTCTGGAGGCGGCCGCCAAGCGCCGCCTCGAGATTGGCCTTCAAGGTCTCGAGTTTACTTGTCATGATGGGGGCTCGGCGTTACTGGCGGGCGATGGTGCTGGTACGGCGAATCTTCGCCTGCAGCTGGATGATCCCGTAGACGAGCGCTTCGGCCGTCGGCGGGCAACCCGGCACATAGACGTCGACTGGAACGATACGGTCGCAACCGCGCACGACAGAGTACGAATAGTGGTAGTAACCGCCACCGTTTGCACACGAACCCATCGAGATCACCCAACGGGGTTCGGCCATCTGGTCGTACACCTTGCGCAGGGCCGGCGCCATCTTGTTGCACAGCGTGCCCGCGACGATCATCACATCCGACTGGCGCGGGCTTGGACGAAACACCACACCGAAGCGGTCGAGGTCATAACGGGCAGCGCCCGCATGCATCATCTCGACCGCGCAACATGCAAGACCGAACGTCATCGGCCATAGTGAGCCGGTACGCGTCCAGTTGATCAGCTTGTCAGCCGTCGTGGTGACAAACCCTTCCTTCAAGACCCCTTCGATACTCATTTGCCTTTCGCTCCAGGCAGGCATCCGGTCCGGAGCTTGACTCCCCCGCAACGCCCGCATCGATCATGCTACGCGCGTCATTCCCAATCAAGCCCACCCTTTTTCCAGATGTAAGCAAAGCCGAGCAGAAATTCCAGCAGGAAGATCATCATCGCGATGAATCCGGTCCAGCCGATATCCCTGAGCGCCACGCCCCACGGAAAGAGGAAGGCAGTTTCAAGATCGAAAATGATGAAGAGGATTGCAACGAGGTAGTAGCGGACGTCGAACTTCATCCGGGCGTCCTCGAACGCTTCGAAACCGCACTCGTACGGCGCGTTCTTCGCGCTATCCGGCTTGTGGGGGCCCAGGACCTTGCCAACGCCGATCAACGCCATGCCCAGACCGACGCCCACCATGATGAAGAGCAGAACGGGGAAATAGGGTGCGAGGTTCACGGCCTTCCTCTGTCGGTTGATTCAGAGTGCCAGCCGCAACGACGCTACGGCCGGAGGATTCAAGCCGCGCCAAGACCAAGTAAATCAGTCGTGTATCACAGCCTTGAAAAAAACAATGCCAGCCAAGCACTCACGCATCTGGCTGGCATCTGTTTTATTGGTGCCGACGGCGAGACTCGAACTCGCACAGCTTTCGCCACTACCCCCTCAAGATAGCGTGTCTACCAATTTCACCACGTCGGCACTACTGCATTCCGTCCTCTTAAACCGCGTCACTCTTTGCGGTTGGGACTGAACGTTTCAAGACCAAGATTGTAACGGGTTGTTCTTGATTGTTCAACGCCGCAATGTGCAGTTTGTTTAAAAATTCTTAAACATCGCAGGGCTTATTTTGGAACGTCCTGACCCGGCGCCGAGGAAGCAACCGGAGCAGCCGGTACAGCCGACGCCCCGCTTGCCGAAGCCGATGCCGCCGCGGGTGCGCTGGCTGCCGGAATGGCGCCGAGCACGCCTGCCGAGACCTGCGACTTGTATGAACCGAGGTAGGTCAGGGCCAGCGTGCAGATGAAGAACACCGTGGCAAGCACGGCCGTGGTACGCGACAGGAAATTGGCCGAACCCGTCGCGCCGAACAGGCTGCCCGAGGAGCCGCTGCCGAAGGCCGCACCCATATCGGCGCCCTTGCCGTGTTGAAGTAAGACAAGGCCGATCACGCCGAGCGCGGACAGCACCTGCAATACGATAATCAAGCTTTTGAACAACAGCATTTGAATTCCACCCAATCTTCCAATGTTTGATGCCGGCCCGGTATCGAGCGATCGTAAAATATTCGTAAGCAACGCGCAGTGGCGCGCCTGATGCGACTTTAATTCAACCTCATTGGCGATACCCGTCGTTTCACGACGCAATGCGACGTTTCAACGACGGTTTATCACCGGCGATCCATCCAGGCGGCGGTATTCAGACCACCCGGCACCGCTACCCGGCATCGGCCATCCCGACACCTGCTACCCAAGCGCCCACTGCCCGGCACCCGCCTCGCAGATCGGCAGGAACTTGTCCGCCGAGAGAGACGCGCCGCCGACCAGCCCGCCATCGACGTTCGGCACCGCAAACAAGGCCGCCGCATTCTCGGGTTTCAGACTGCCGCCGTACAGCACGGGAATCCGCCCGACCGCTTCGCCCTTCGCCGCGAGTTGCCCGCGCAGGAACGCGTGCACATCGCGTACATCGTCGACACCCGCGCTCGTGCCCGATCCGATTGCCCAGACAGGCTCATACGCGAGCACCATCGAGGCCGCCTGCTCAACGCTCAGGCGGTCGAGCACCGCGCTCAGCTGCGCGCTCAGCACCCGCTCGGTGAACGCATACTCGCGCTCTTCGGCGGTCTCGCCCACGCAGACGATCGGCGTCAAGCCCGCCTCGAGCGCGCGCTCGGCCTTTTCGGCCACGAGAATCGCGCCCTCGCGATGGTATTCGCGCCGCTCCGAGTGCCCGACGATCGCATAACGGGTACCGAAATCGGCAGCCATGACTGCCGATACCTCGCCCGTGTAAGCGCCCTCGTGATGCGACGACAAGTCCTGCACGCCCCATTCCACTCGACTGCCCGCAAGCAGCGCATTGGCTTGCGCGAGATACGGAAAGGGTACGCACACACCTACTTTCAGCCCGGGAGGCATGGACTTCATCCCATCGACCAGCGCATTCAACAGAACCTCGTTGCTGCGCAAGCCACCATGCATCTTCCAGTTACCAATAACCAGCTTCGTGCTGACCGACGATTCAGGCATTCTCGACATGCAATTCGCCCCGCATTTCTGCAGTCCATCAGACGAATGACCGAAAGGGGCCTCACTGCCCCCCACGGTTGCTCTTCTTTTCCGATCGACCGGGTTTTGGCCACAAAATGTGCCGCGCCACCTTGGTGCTTCCGGCGCTGACAAAGCACACGCAAAATCCCGTAATTCTAGCTTCCGGCCTTCAGTGGGGCAAACCAGCGCTAGTGGGAGCGTTACCAGTCGATCGCAATGCCGAGGGCGAAGAGTATCACTTCTATCATATCCCTTACCATTCCAACATGATCTTCCCGATGTGCGTGCTGCTTTCCATGAGGGTGTGCGCGTCGGCCGCCCGCGCCGCCGGGAACACTTTATAGATCACCGGCTTGATGCGGCCCGAGCCCAACAGAGGCCAGACGTGCTCGTAGAGCCGCGCGGCGATCGCGCCCTTGAAGGCGATTGGCCGCGGGCGCAGGGTCGAGCCCGTGATCGTCAGGCGGCGCCGCATGATGTCCGCGAGCGGCACCTCGGCCTTCGTGCCGCCGAGCGTCGCGATCAGACAGAGCCGGCCGCCCTCGGCCAGCACCTTGAGTTCGCGCGGCACGTAGTCGCCCGCGACCATGTCGAGCACGACGTCGGCGCCATGGCCATGCGTCAGCTCGTTGACGACCTCGACAAAATCCTCGGTCCGGTAGTTGATGCCGCGCTCGGCGCCGAGCGCTTCGATCGCACGGCATTTTTCGTCGGAGCCGGCCGTGGCGAACACCCGATGGCCGAGCGCTTCGGCGATCTGGACCGCCGTCACACCGATTCCGCTCGTACCGCCCTGCACGAGCAGCACTTCCGACTCACCGCCTTCCCCGCGTCCGAGGCCCGAGCGGTCCATCACATTGCTCCAGACCGTGAAGTAGTTCTCGGGCAGCGATGCCGCTTCGACATCGCTGAGGCTGCCTGGAACAGGCAGGCATTGCAGCAGGGGCGCCGTCGCGTATTGCGCATAGCCGCCACCCGGCAGCAGCGCGCACACGCGGTCGCCCTTCTTGAAATGCCAGCGGTTGTCGGACGAATCGAAATCGCCGTCAACGATCTCGCCCGCGATCTCGAGACCCGGCAAATCCGACGCGCCGGCGGGCGGCGCGTAGTTGCCGCAGCGCTGGAACACATCGGGCCGGTTGATGCCCGACGCGGTCACGCGAATCAGCACTTCGCCCTTGCCCGCCACGGGCGTCGGCCGTTCGCAGACCTTCAGGACCTCGGGACCGCCAAACTGGGAAATTTCGATTGCGAGCATGTCAATGTCTTCAATAAGTGGGAAGCGACAAAATACCGGAAATCGGGATAAAACGGGGTGCAGCAGCCGTGCTGCCCGCGCCGGCTGGACCCACGTCATGGCAATGCCGGGCGCCGGCGCCATGGCCGATCGCTGTCCGCTTGCTCAAGCGCCCCGTACCGCGCATTTGCTCGGCCCGAAAAAAAACCGGCTCGCAGTCACCTGCCAGCCGGTTCCATCGGTCCACCACCTCGCGAGGCGTGGCGGACCCCTCATGCACAACGCTTACTGCGGCTGGCTTTCGCCGCCCTGCGGTGCGCCGCCTTCGTTCAGCAGCGCCTTGGCCGACAAGCGCACACGACCCTTTTCATCTGTCTGGATGACCTTGACCTTCACGGCCTGGCCTTCCTTCAGATAGTCGTTGATGTCCTTGATCCGCTCGTTGGCGATCTCGGAGATATGCAGCAGACCGTCCTTGCCCGGCAGGATATTCACGATCGCACCGAAGTCCAGCAGCTTGAGCACCGTGCCGTCGTACACCTGACCGACTTCGACTTCGGCCGTGATGTTCTCGATGCGGCGCTTGGCTTCCGCCATGCCCTCGCTGCTCGTGCTCGCGATCGTGATCACGCCGTCCTCGCCGATGTCGATCGTCGTGCCCGTTTCCTCGGTCAGCGCGCGGATCACCGAACCACCCTTGCCGATCACGTCGCGGATCTTTTCCGGATTGATCTTCAGCGTGATCATGCGCGGGGCGAATTCCGACAGCTCGGTACGCGCGCCCGTCACGGCTTCCTGCATCTTGCCGAGGATGTGCAGACGGCCTTCACGCGCCTGCGCGAGCGCGACCTGCATGATTTCCTTCGTGATGCCCTGGATCTTGATGTCCATCTGCAGCGCGGTCACGCCGTTCGACGTGCCGGCCACCTTGAAGTCCATGTCACCGAGGTGGTCTTCGTCGCCGAGGATATCGGTCAGCACGGCAAAGCGGTTTTCCTCGAGGATCAGGCCCATCGCGATACCCGCGACGTGCGAGCTCAGCGGCACGCCCGCGTCCATCATGGCCAGCGAGCCGCCGCAGACGGATGCCATCGACGACGAACCGTTCGACTCGGTGATTTCCGAGACCACGCGGATCGTGTAGCCGAATTCTTCCGGCGTCGGCAGCGTTGCGACGAGCGCCCGCTTGGCGAGACGGCCGTGACCGATTTCGCGGCGCTTGGGCGAACCCACGCGGCCGGTTTCGCCGGTCGCGAACGGGGGCATGTTGTAGTGGAGCATGAAGCGCTCGCGGTACTCGCCGTCGATCGCGTCGATGATCTGCTCGTCGCCCTTCGTGCCGAGCGTAGCGACGACCAGCGCCTGCGTTTCGCCGCGCGTGAACAGCGCCGAGCCGTGGGTCCGCGGCAGCACGCCGGTACGGATCGTGATCGGACGCACGGTGCGCGTGTCGCGACCGTCGATGCGCGGTTCGCCGTTCAGGATCTGGCTACGCACGATCTTCGCTTCGATCGCGAACAGGATATCGCCGACGACAGCGCTATCGGCCGCCGGTGCACCTTGGGCGACTTGCTCGGCCAGCTTGGCCGTCACGTTTGCGTACAGTGCCTTGAGCTTTTCGCTGCGCTGCGACTTTTCGCGGATCTGGTAGATGGCACGCAGTTCGGCGTCGGCGATTTCGGTCACGCGCGCGATCAGTGCATCGTCGCTCGCGGCCGGCTGCCAGTCCCACTCCGGCTTGCCGCCGTCGCGAACCAGTTCATGGATCACGTCGATCGCGGTCTGCATCTGCTCGTGGCCGAACACCACGGCGCCGAGCATCACTTCTTCGGAAAGCTGTTGTGCTTCGGACTCGACCATCAGCACGGCACGCTCGGTACCGGCAACGACGAGGTCGAGCTTCGATTCCTTGATCTGCGAACGCGTCGGATTCAGCACGTACTGGTCGTTGATATAGGCCACGCGTGCGGCACCGACCGGCCCGTTGAACGGCAGGCCCGACACCGCGAGTGCGGCCGAGGCGCCGATCAGCGCGGCGATATCGGCCGGCACTTCGGGGTTCACCGACAGGACGTGGATCACGACCTGCACTTCATTGAGGAAACCCTCGGGGAAAAGCGGACGCAGCGGACGATCGATCAGGCGCGAAATCAGCGTTTCGCCTTCGGACGGACGGCCTTCACGACGGAAAAAGCCGCCCGGGATCTTGCCGGCAGCGTAGGTCTTCTCGATGTAGTCAACCGTCAGCGGGAAAAAAGACTGACCCGGCTTGGCGGTCTTCGCGCCGACGACGGTCGCGAGAATCACGGTTTCATCAATGTCGACCAGCACCGCGCCGCTTGCCTGGCGGGCGATTTCACCGGTCTCGAGGCGCACCTTGTGCTGACCCCACTGAAATTCCTTGACGATCTTGTTAAACATTTTCACTCCTTCTCAATATGCCGCGCTCCATGCGGCGCGGCGCGCGACGGCAGCCGGGCGCGAGAGCGGAGGAGAGTTATGCCATTCCATCGGCGCGCGGAAAGCGTGCGCTGCTGGAATGACACAAGCATTCCGCTGACGTACCCGGTCCGTATAACCAGGTGTGCGCTAGGCGTAACGGCGCACAGTGAACAGCGACGCACGAACAAAACGCATAAAACAAAATGCCTGCATCAGCGGGAGGCTGATACAGGCATCGCTGGGCGAGGCGAAAGCCAGGCGCTTACTTACGCAGGCCGAGTTGCTCGATCAGCGAGCGGTAGCGGTCCGCATCCTTGCCCTTCAGGTAGTCGAGCAATTTGCGACGACGGCTCACCATGCGCAGCAGACCGCGACGGCTGTGGTGATCCTTCATATGCGCCTTGAAGTGACCGGTAAGCTCGTTGATGCGCGTGGTCAGCAGAGCGACCTGCACTTCGGGCGAACCGGTATCGTTGGCTGCACGCGCGAACTTCGCGACGATTTCCGACTTCTTGATTTCAGCGACAGACATGATTTTTCCTTTGAATCTGACAGGCGGTCACGGAAGAAAGGCCGTGCCGTGGATTTTCGACGATGCTTCGACATGGGCCGTGCACTGGCACGGCCTCTTTCATAACACGACTTCACACCACTACTTGACGCTCCGGCCGCGGTCGGCCAAAACGACAGGAGAAGCATTGTAGCACAGCGTCCCCGGCCGCCCGGCCCCAATCGTCGGGTGCGAACCGACGGGGCCACCCTGTGCCGCGCCCGGCTCGTCCACGATCGGTCCGGCCGGCTTGCGCCCTCCGCCGGGCTTGCCTCAGGGCATGCACTCAGGGGCGTTCCATCTTGCACGTGGTCGGCAGGACGGTCTTGTCGGCAGACAGCGCCTTGACAGTGCGGAAGCCATAGCCCGAGCCTTCCGCGTCGTGCGGCACGCCCTTCGCCCCCTGATGCGCCATCTCCATGACATAAAGCGGCTGGATCAACTGGTGATCGTCGGCACGCATCCATGACGGATGGAAATCGGTACCCGGATCGAAGCGCAAATTCTCGAGCGCCTTCGCGACCGGGACCGCATCGGTGCTGCCGGCCTTCTCGATCGCCTGTGCAAGCATGTCGATCATCACGGTCACACGCAACACCGGCCAGTCGTCGGCGGGCTTCGGCCAGCGTGCCTTGTAGCCCGAGTAGAACGCATCGGAGCCCGCGCCCTCGACGTTCTGGTGCCATTCGGCGACCGCCTGCACGCGACCCACGCCGGCATCGCCGATCGCGGCGGCCGCGCCCAGGCTGTTCGCGTAGAAGGTGTAGAAGCGCGTGTTCAGGCCGCCGTCGTGCGCGGCCTTGACCAGCAACGTGAGGTCATTGCCATAGTTGCCGGTGATCACCGCATCCGCTCCGCTTGCACGGATCTTCGAGATATAGGGCGTGAAATCCGTGACCTTGCCGACCGGGTGGAATTCGTCTCCGACGATCGCGATGTCCGGCCGCTTCTTCGCAAGCATCGACCGCGCAAGCGTGCTGACCTGATGACCAAAGCTGTAGTCCTGGTCGAGCAGGTAGATCTTCTTGACGCTCTTCTCACCTTCGATCACATCGGTCAGCGCATTCATGCGCATGCCCGCATGCGCATCGAAGCGGAAATGCCAGAAGCTGCAGTTCGCGTCGGTGAGCGCGGGATCGACCGCCGAATAATTGAGGAACAGCAGCCGTTCGTCGGGCTCGCGTGCGTTGTGCTTGTCGAGCGCCGCCTCGAGCGCCGCGGCGACTGCCGAACTATTGCCTTGCAGGACGAAGCGGACATGCGCATCTTCGGCCGCGCGCAATTGGGCGAGCGCCTGATCCGCGATCCCCTTCGTATCGAGTACGTCCAGTTCGAACGGATGTGCGCCGTCGGGCAGCCTGACACCGCCACGCGCATTGAGCGCTTCGATCGCATAGCGAAGATTGCGTTCGATCGCGGCGCCGCCGTTCGCGAACGGGCCCGACATGCCTTCGAGCAGCGCAAGATGAATCGGCTCGCCCGCGGCGGCATGCGCGATGCCCGGCCCGACGGCCCCGATGCCTGCCATCGCGAAACTGGCGAGTGCAAACGGCCGACCGGTCGCCAGCCGCGCAAGCGTGACCCGCATCAGGCGAGGAATAAAGCGCATGCGCGGGCCGTTAGTCGAATGTGACCCGGTGCGGCTCGCCAGGCAGGGCACGATGTTTCGGTAAGACAGGCGAAAAAAAGCACGACGCATCGGTAGATCCTTGCTGAACCAGCGCGGATCATAGCAGCCGGTCTCAGCTGCAGTCAGTCGCCGGCGCTTCACCCGATGGCCCTCGCCGATCTTTCGCCCCCGGCCACTGTCGAACGCATGGCAGAATCGAAGCATGTCATTGCATGCGCCCCCGGAGCTCCTTATGAAACAGTATGCCCCCCCCTCCCAGCCCTCTCGTTCTTACAGGACTGCACGGGTTGCTCCAAGCGCGTGGCAGACCGCCAGTCGCCGTGTACGCGCGATCGCCATCGTCTCGCTGAGCATCGGCCTGGCCGCCTGCGTCCAACCCTGGCAAGCCTTTCAGCCAGGTGCGAATCAGAGCGATCTGGTCGCGCGCTTTGGACCTCCGAAGGAAGTCTACGATCTGCCCAACGGCAACAAGCATCTGCTCTGGCCGACGCGTCCGCTCGGTGAAACGACCGTGGGCGCCGAGATCGGCCCGGACGGCAAGCTCGTCAATCTCCAGCAGGTACTCGACAACACGAACTTCGCTCGCGTCGTGATCGGCGAGTGGAACAAGCATGACATCCAGGTGAACTTCGGTCTGCCTGAGGAGACCGCCTATTTCCCGCTGATGAAGCGCGAAGTCTGGTCCTACCGGTATGTCGAGAACAATGTCTGGTACCGGCTCTATCACTTCTATTTCGACGACCAGGGTATCGTGCGGCTCACGCAGAAGACCGACGATCCGCTGCACGATCCCGATCATCGGGGGTTTCTTTGACGGCCGTGGTTTCGGCCGTATGCGATAAGGCGATCAGTGGCTGATCATCCAGGGCCTTCCTGCTGAATTGCCCTTGAGGGCGCCGGGTGCCGCACTTGGGGTGGCACCCGCGATCGCCGCCGAGGGGCTACCCGCCTTGCGTGAAGAACCGCAACCGCAGGACGGCCCATGCACATGCCGGTATTCGCTCGAGCGCTTGGGTGCGTGCGCAGCCTGCTCGTTGACCCGGTGGCCCGCACGCGCCGTGCCGGCCATCAGCGACAGCGAGGGCATGCTCAGTGTACGGGCGGCCGGCAGGCCGCAATCGGGACATGCGCAGTCGGCATCGCGATCGGCGATGCGGCGCACCGCGCTGAACACGCCACACGTCCCGCATCGAAAGTCGTAGGTCGGCATCCTTCTCTCCTGTTGCTTGTGTGCTTGTGGAGCACCCATCACTCAGGGTGCCCCACGCCCTTCAGAGTCGCGAAGCCGGCGTCAGACCAGATCGTGCGACAGCGGCAGATCGACACCGCCCTTGATGTGCTTGATCGGTCCCGCCGAAGTCGGCTGGATATCGAAGTCGAAGATCTGCGTCGGCAGCCACAAGGTCGCACAGGCATTCGGGATGTCGACGACCCCGCTGATATGCCCCTGCACCGGCGCGGTTCCGAGAATCGAGTAGGCCTGCGCACCCGAATAGCCGAACTTCTTCAGATATTCGATCGCATTCAGGCAGGCCTGGCGATACGCGATATTCACATCGAGATAGTGCTGCTTGCCGCCTTCGTCGACCGAGATCCCCTCGAAGATCAGGTAGTCGTTGTAGTGCGGCGTGATCGGGCTCGGCTTGAAGATCGGGTTCTTGATGCCGTACTTCGCCATCCCGCCCTTGATCAGCTCGACCTTCATATGGACCCAGCCGGCCATCTCGATCGCGCCGCAGAAGGTGATCTCGCCGTCGCCCTGGCTGAAGTGGAGATCGCCGACCGACAGGCCCGCGCCATCGACATAGACCGGGAAGTAGACCTTCGAGCCGCGCGACAGATCCTTGATGTCGCAGTTGCCGCCGTGTTCACGCGGCGGCACGGTGCGTGCGCCGGTGGCAGCGGCCTTGTCGCGCGCCGCACCCTTGAGCTTGCCCATATGCGCGGTCGGCGCGAACGGAGCATTGGCGAGCGGCGGTACGCGGTCGGGCTCGGTCGCGATCAGGCCGATTTCGCGTTCGTTCCAGGTCTCGAGCAGCTTCGGATCGGGCATGCAGCCGATCAGCCCCGGATGGATCAGACCCGCGAAGTTGACGCCTGGAATATGGCGCGAGCTCGTGTAAAGACCGTGGAAGTCCCAAATCGACTTCTGGGCTTCAGGGAAATGATCGGTCAGGAAGCCGCCGCCGTTCTTCTTCGAGAAAAAGCCGTTGAAGCCCCAGAGACTGTCGGACTTCGCGCCGATGTCGAGCAGGTCGACCACCAGCAGGTCGCCCGGTTCCGCGCCCTTGACACCTACCGGCCCCGAGAGAAAGTGGACGATCGACAAGTCGATATCGCGCACGTCGTCGGCGCTGTCGTTGTTCTTGACGTAGCCGCCGGTCCAGTCATAGGTCTCGAGCACGAAGTCGTCGCCCGGATTGACCCAGCAGGCCATCGGCACATCGGGGTGCCAGCGGTTGTGAACATTCTCGTTCTCATAGGCGGACTGGTTCAGGTCGACCTTGATCAGTGTTTCTGGCATCGCTCTCCCTCCTTTGGGTATTCAACTGCCTGGTTTGGACTAGACGGACAGGTATTCGCGGATTCGCGCGGCGTCGGCATCACCGCGCGTGCTTTCATGCACGAGCCGGCCGCCCTCGATCACGAACAGCCGGTCGGCGACGTCGAGTGCGAAGCTCAGTACCTGCTCCGACACGACGATCGTGATTTTCCGCATCTTGCGGATCTCGTTGAGCGCCTTGGCGATGTCCTTGATGATCGACGGCTGGATGCCTTCGGTCGGCTCGTCGAGCAACAGCACCTTCGGCTCGGTCACGAGCGCGCGCGCAATCGCGAGCTGTTGCTGCTGGCCGCCCGACAGGTTGCCGCCCTTGCGCTTGCGCATCTCGAACAGCACCGGAAACAGCGAGTAGATCTCGTCGGGAATCGTCTTGCTGCGCGCGTTCTCGAGGCCGGTCTGGATGTTCTCCTCGACGCTGAGCGTGGCGAAGATCTGCCGGCCCTGGGGCACATAGGCGATGCCCTTGGCCACGCGCCGGAAACTCTCGTCCTTCGACACATCCTGGCCGTCGACCACGACGGCACCCGACTTCAGCGGCAGGACCCCGATCAGGGACTTGAACAGCGTCGTCTTGCCCATGCCATTACGGCCCATGATCGCGACCGTCTCATTGCGCGCGGCCTCGAAGCTCACGCCGTGGAGCGCTTCGCTCTGGCCATAGCTGACGAATACGTTGTCGACTTTCAGCATCTCGTTCTCCTTCGGATTCCTCAGTGGCCCAGATACACATCGATCACACGCGGATCGGCCTGCACATCATCCATGGCGCCCTCGGCGAGAATCTTGCCCTGATGCATCACCGTGACCTTGTGCGCGATCTGCTTGACGAAGGCCATATCGTGTTCGATCACGATCATCGAGCGGTTCTGGCAGATCCGCTTGAGCAGCTCGGCGGTCACCTCGCGTTCACGCACGCTCATGCCGGCGATCGGTTCGTCGAGCATCAGCAGCTCAGGTTCCTGCATCAGCAGCATGCCGATCTCGAGCCATTGCTTCTGCCCATGCGACAGCAGGCCCGCTTCCTTGTCGAGCTGCGTGACGAGACCGATCTCCTCGCCCACCGTGCGCACGCGGTCACGCACGTCGGTGTCGCACCGAAAGGCGAGCGCGCCGAACACGCCGCGTCCGCGTGGATACGACACCTCGAGGTTCTGGAACACAGAGAGGTTTTCATAGATCGAGGGCGTCTGGAACTTGCGGCCGATGCCCTTGCGCACGCGCAGGTACTCGGGCATGCGCGTCATTTCCTCGTTCCTGAACTTGATGCTGCCCTGGCTTGCGCGCGTCTTGCCGCAGATCAGGTCGAGCAGCGTCGTCTTGCCCGCGCCGTTCGGGCCGATCACGACGCGCAGTTCGTTGCGATCGACATAGAGGTTCAGCGCATCGATCGCCTTGAAACCATCGAACGAGACGGTCAGGTCTTCGACTGCGAGAACGAAATCGGTATTGCTCATCGCCGGCTCCTTGCTGTACGCGGTCCACGGGACGATCCGGCCCCGGGAACGCGCACAAATTGTTCAGGTTTTCGAGACAGCCGGCGTGTCGGTGCCGTCATTGCTGGCGGTACCCACGGTACCGGCCACTTTCGAGAACCGCCTCGCGATCCATCCTTTGACATGACGCTCGTAGACCCCGGCGAGCCCATCGGGGAACGCCATCACGACCCCAATGAAGAGCGCCGCCATCAGGAACAGCCAGAGATTCGGAAAACTCTCGGAGAAATACGTCTTGCCGAGATTGACGAGAATCGTGCCGTAGACCGCGCCGACGAGCGACATGCGTCCACCGATCGCCGCATAGATCACCATCTCGATCGAGGGCACGATGCCGACGAACGACGGCGACATGAAGCCGACCTGCAGCGTGAACATCGCGCCGCCGATCGCGGCGAGCAGCGCGGCCAGGCAGAACGCGAACACCTTGAACATCGCCACGTCGTAGCCCGAGAAGCGTACGCGGTCTTCCTTGTCGCGCATCGCGAGCAGCAGCGTGCCGAGCTTGCTTCGCTGGATATACCGGCAGCAGACGATCGCGACGATCAGCAGCACGCCGCTCAGGAAATAGAGCGCGAGCTTTGCGCCATCGGTGCGGATATCCCAGCCGAGCAGCGTGCGCAGGTCGGTGATGCCGTTCACGCCGCCGGTGTAGCCCTGCTGGCCAATGATCAGCACCGAGAGGATCACCGAGACCGCCTGGGTGATGATCGCGAAGTAGACGCCGCCGACACGCCGCTTGAACATCGCGTAGCCGACCACAAACGCAAGCGCGGTCGGGACCACGAGGATCGCGATGATCGCAAGCGGTAGCGAGTGAAACGGCTTCCACCAGAACGGCAGCGCGGTCAACTGGTTCCAGTCCATGAAGTCGGGGATGCCCGGTGTCGACTGGATCTTCGTGCTGATCGGATCGGACGCCTCGAGCTTGAGGAACATCGCCATGCAGTAGCCGCCAAGGCCGAAGAACACGCCCTGTCCGAGGCTCAGCACGCCGCCGTAGCCCCAGGCCATCACGAGCCCGATCGCGACAAATGCATACGTCAGGTACTTGCCCATCAGGCTCAGCCGGAACATGTCGAGCGTCAGCGGGAAAATCACGAGAATCACCACGGCAAGGATGATCACGCTTGCATGGCCGCTCGAGAGCAGCCAGCGCAACACCGCGGCGGTGGGCTTCCTGCCGTTCGTGCCGGCAGAGGCGATCGCGGGTTCGCTCATCGTTGCACCCCCGGCCGCCGCAGGCGGCGGATGGATCGGTTCCATATGGGTTTCTCCAGGCTCGATCGATTGAATGACATATCCGTCTCATGCGTGAGCGGCGTGCACCACCCGCTCGTGGCACGCACTGCGCGCGCCGGTGTATAAGCTGCGTTCATTGGGGACTTGCCGTCAGGCCCGTGCTCATGTTCTTCGTCATGCTCGCCGCACCTTCGCCGCAAACAGTCCTTGTGGCCGCAGCATCAACACGATGACGATCGTCAGCAGCGTGATGACGCGCGCCGACGAACCCGTCATGAAGAACTCGCTGATCGACTGCATCTGCGCAATTCCGAACGCCGAGGCCACGGTGCCGAGCAGGCTGGCAGCGCCGCCAAAGGTCACGACGAGAAACGAGTCGACGATATAGAGCGAACCGCTGGTGGGCCCGGTCGAGCCGATCGCCGTGAACGCCGCACCCGCGACGCCCGCTATGCCGCAGCCGATCGCGAAGGTGAGCCGGTCGGTCTTGCGCGTATCGATACCCGTCGCGTTCGCCATCTGCCGGTTGGCGACTGTCGCGCGCACCCGCAGGCCCCAGCGCGAGCGATACAGCGCGACCAGCAGGCCGCCTGTCATCAACACCGCGAGACTCATCACGAACAGGCCGTTGATCGGGATGTCGAGCCCCTTCGCCGGCGACCACGATCCCATCAGCCAGTCGGGCAGCGTCGGGCTGACTTCCTTCGGCCCGAAGGTCGAACGGAAGACCTGCTGCATGCCGAGGCTCAAGCCCCAGGTCGCGAGCAGCGTATCGAGCGGGCGCCGGTACAGATGGCGGATCAGCGCCCACTCGGCGAGCCAGCCCGCAATGAATGCAATCACGAACGCCGCGACGATCGCGATTGGAAAATAGAACGGCGTGAACCCGAGCCAATAGTTGTCAGCGATCTGCGAGAACATATAGATCGTGTAGGCGCCGATCGTCATGAACTCGCCGTGCGCCATGTTGATCACGCCCATCTGGCCGAAGATCACGGCAAGGCCCAGGCCCATGAGCAGCAGCACGCTGAACAGGCTGAGCCCAGCGAACCCCTGCATCAGGGTGATATTCAGAATGTCTGACGGCGACATGTACTTCTCCCGAAAGCGTCCGCTAAGGGTTCTGAAAGGCCCGGCCACCGCTAGTCGCGACAGCCGGACGTGCTCTTTACTGCGTCTCCTACCCTGCCTCACCGGACATGAGCAGCCTCACCTCTGCACTGAGCGCGCGCAAAATGCGAGTTCCGGACAGGTCGCGCCATGGAGACGGCCTGTCCGGTTCACATCTGTCGTCCGAGCGGCGCGTCACGGGTACCTGAGTGTGTCGTCGCTACGTCGTACGCTTGCGCGTCGCGATTTACTGATAGCCCTTCGGGAACGGATTCGGTTCGATCAGATCCGGCGACTCGGCCACGACCTTGAACTGGCCGTCGGCCTGGGCTTCGCCGATCCGCGTGCGGCTCCACAGGTGATGGTTCGGGTGGATCTTGACGTAGCCTTCGGGTGCAGTCTTGAGTTCGATGCCCGCCGATGCGGCCACCACCTTGTCGACATCGAAGCTGCCCGCTTTCTCGCATGCTGCCTTCCAGAGCCAGGGGCCGAGGTACGCTGCCTGTGTGACGTCGCCGATCACCGACTTCGGGCCATACTTCGCCTTGAACGCCGCGACAAACTTCTTGTTGTTGTCGTTGTCGAGCGATTCGAAGTACTTCATCGCGGAGTAGAAACCCGCGACATTCTCGCCGCCGATGCCGAGCACTTCATCTTCGGTGACCGAGATGGTCAGCAGGAACTGCTTGTCGGCGGTAATTCCCGCGGCCTTCAGTTGCTTGTAGAACGCGACGTTCGAGCCGCCGACGATGATCGCGTAGATGCAGTCGGGCTTGGCGATCTTGATCTTGTTGATCAGCGAATTGAAGTTGGTCGTGCCGAGCGGGTAGTATTCCTCACCGACGACCTTCGCACCGGTCAGATGCTGTTCGATATGCTTGCGCGCGATCTTGCTCGAAGTGCGCGGCCAGATATAGTCAGAGCCGACCAGGAAGAAGCTCTTCGCCTTCTTGGTCTGCTGCGCCCAGTTCAGGCCCCAGAGAATCTGCTGGGTCGCTTCCTGGCCCGTGTAGAACACGTTCTTCGACTGTTCGAGACCTTCGTAGAAAGTCGGATAGTAGAGCAGTCCGTTGTCGCGCTC
The DNA here is from genome assembly GCF_902859895.1 of Pararobbsia alpina. Lineage (GTDB taxonomy): Bacteria > Pseudomonadota > Gammaproteobacteria > Burkholderiales > Burkholderiaceae > Pararobbsia > Pararobbsia alpina. The sequence goes on along the minus strand of NZ_CADIKM010000007.1, from coordinate 69,621 downwards.
GAAGATCGGCAACACCGCCTTACGCGAGGCCGAAGTCCAGCAGCCGAAGACGGCCGCGACGTGATCGTTCTCGAGCAGCTTCTTCGACTTCTCGGCGAAGGTCGGCCAGTCCGATGCACCGTCTTCCTGGATGATCTTGATCTGGCGGCCGAGAATGCCGCCCGCCGCGTTGATCTGCTCGATCGCGAGGCGCTCGGCCTGGATCGAACCCGTTTCGGAGATCGCCATCGTCCCGGTCGCCGAATGAAGCTGGCCGACGGTGACTTCGGTGTCCGTCACCGCAAGCTTGGTCGTGTTGACCTTCGCCGTGGGGAACTGCTGGGCCCACGCCATGCCTGGCACCGCGAGTACCGGCGCGGCGGCAAGGCCCATCATCAACTTGCGTCGCAATGGCGACAGCGCATCGTTCTGATCGTGCTCGGACATTGAATTCTCCTGTAATCGTGTGGTCGGGCGACGCGCTGGTCATGCAGCCGGTGTCGTTGGACGGAATTTAGGGTTTCAATATGTGCAGATGAATACGTCACTTGACGTAGGGCGTGCGCAATTCCCACCTCCTACAATCGCGCCGGGTAGCGAAGTAGACGCGAGACCGGGCTCGGTGGAATGCAACTTGCATTCGGCTGCACCCAATCTCCGAACGCGTGATGCAAGGGCGCTGATGCACCAAATGGAAGCAAGCGAGAGTCGCGCCGCACCGTCGCCGCCACAGGGTGGCGCGCAGGTCGGCACGCAGCGCATCATCAAGATCCGGCGCGACTACAACGCCTGGGTCGGCGACGAAACTCTCGAAGACTATGCGCTGCGCTTCACGCCGCGCTCGTTCCGGCGATGGTCGGAATTCCGCGTCGCGAATACGGCGCTAGGCGCAGTGTCCTTCCTCGCGCTCGAGGCAATCGGCGGCACGCTGGTCGTCAACTACGGCTTCACCAATGCGGTGTGGGCGATCATCACGGTGTCGTTGTTGATCTTCCTGACGGGCTTGCCGATCAGCTATTACGCGGCGCGCTTCGGCATCGACATGGACCTGCTCACGCGCGGCGCGGGGTTCGGCTATATCGGCTCGACCGTGACCTCGCTGGCCTACGCGGTCTTCACGTTTATCTTCTTCGCACTCGAATCGGCGATCATGTCGCTCGCGCTCGAGTTGTATTTCCATATCCCGCTGCCGATCGCCTATATCGTGAGTGCGGTGGTCGTGATCCCGATCGTCACCTTCGGTATCACGCTGATCAACCGGCTGCAGGGCTGGACTCAGCCGCTCTGGATCGTCCTGCTCGTGGTGCCCTATGCCGCGGTGCTCTGGAAGGAGCCGCACGTGCTCTCGCAATGGGCGAGCTTCGGGGGCATGGCCGCCGACGGGCGGGAATTCAATCTGTTGGCTTTCGGTGCGGGATGCACGGTCGCATTCTCGCTCGTGGTGCAGATTGGCGAGCAGGTCGACTTCCTGCGCTTCCTGCCGCCGAAGACCCGTGCGAACCGCACACGCTGGTGGATCGCGATGCTTTGCGCGGGTCCCGGCTGGATCGTACCCGGCGCGCTCAAGATGCTTGGCGGCGCACTCCTCGCGTTTCTCGCGATCCAGCACGAGATCGACCCCGCTCACGCGAGCGAGCCGACGCAGATGTATCTGGTCGCCTATCACTATGTGATCGGCTCGCCCGAGGGCGCGCTGGCCGCCATGACGCTGCTCGTTGTCGTCTCGCAGATGAAAATCAATGTGACCAATGCCTATGCGGGCTCGCTCGCGTGGTCGAATTTCTTCGCGCGTCTTACACATAGCCATCCAGGGCGCATTGTCTGGCTCGTCTTCAATGTGCTGATTGCGCTGCTGCTCGTCGAAATGGGCGTGTTCGCGGTGATCAGCAAGGTCCTCGCGCTCTACTCGAGCGTCGCGATTGCCTGGATCGGTGCGCTGGTCGGCGACCTCGTGATCAACAAGCCGCTTGGCTACAGCCCGCCCTACATCGAGTTCAAGCGTGCCCACCTCTACGACATCAATCCGGTGGGGGTCGGCGCGATGCTGATCGCGTCAATCGTCGCGGCGCTCTCGCATGCGGGCCTGTTCGGCCCGACCGCCGAGGCGCTCTCGCCGTTCATCGCGCTGGTCATCGCTTTCGTCAGCGCGCCGTTGATCGCGATCGCGACGCGTGGCAAGTACTACCTTGCGCGCGACGATCGCGCGCTCGAGCCGGGTGCCGTGCTGCGATGTGTGATCTGCGAGAATGAATTCGAACGCGATGACATGGCGCACTGCCCCGCCTATGCAGGCTCGATCTGTTCGCTGTGCTGCTCGCTCGATTCCCGTTGCAACGATTCGTGCAAGCCTGATGCACGTATCTCCGCCCAGCTCAACCGCCTGCTCAAGACGCTGTTTCCCCGGCTCAAGCTCAACGCGACGACGCTTCGGCTGGCGCGGTACACGGGCGTGCTCGTGATCGTCCTCGGCTTGCTGGGCGGCGTGCTGTATCTGGCCTGGTTTCAAAGCGCGCAGGACCTCGACGCGACCACGATGCTGGCGCGCTCCACTCTGTTGCGCGGCTACGTGACGGCATTCTTTGCACTCGCGCTGGTCGGCTGCATCGGCGTCTGGTGGATCGTGCTTGCCAATGAAAGCCGCGAGGTCACGCAGGAAGAGTCCGAACGGCAGACCGAACTGCTGATGCAGGAAATCGAGGCACACCGCAAGACCGACGCCGCGCTCCAGCAGGCCAGCGCGGCGGCAGAATCGGCGAACCGCGCGAAGAGCCGGTATGTGACTGGACTCAGTCACGAATTGCGCACACCACTCAACAGCATCTTGGGTTATGCGCAGTTGCTGCTGCAGGACGGTGCTGAACTCGTGCCGCCCAAACGCAATGCGATCGCGACCATCCATCGGAGCGGCGAACATCTGCTTGCGCTCGTCGATGGATTGCTTGACGTGGCGCGCATCGAGGCCGGCAAGCTGCAACTCAATGTGACCGAGGTCGCGCTGCCAGCGTTTATCACCGAACTTTCGGCGATGCTCGAGCCGCAAGCGACGGACAAGGGTCTCCAATTCGAGTTGCGGGCGCATGGGCGGATGCCCGAAGTGGTCCGGGCTGATGAAAAGCGTGTCCGGCAGATACTGATCAACCTGATCGGCAATGCCATCCGTTTCACGCCGTGCGGCTCGGTGCAAGTGCGCGCCTCGTATGCATGGGAAACCGCGACGTTCGAGATCGTCGATACGGGGCCGGGCATCCCGCCCCTCGAACTCGAGCGACTGTTCCTGCCGTTCGAACGCGGTGCGAACGCAAGCGATCATGACCACGGCGCGGGGCTCGGCCTGACAATCTGCCGGCTGCTCACCGGTTTGATGGGGGGCGATCTGCAGGTCGAAAGCGAGGTCGGCAAGGGGACGCGGTTCATCGTCAAGCTGTTCATGCCCGAGGTCCGCGCGCCGCAGTGGCTCGCGGGACGTTCGCATCAGGTCAATGGCTATGTCGGGCCGCGTCGGACGATCCTCGTGGTCGACGACCTTTCGGACCAACGGCGCATTCTGACCAGTGCGCTGGTGCCGCTCGGATTTCATGTCGTCGAGGCCACCAGCGGACCCGCTGCGCTGCAGTGGCTCGCGACCGAAGTGGCCGACCTCATTGTGATGGACGTCTCGATGCCCGCCATGGACGGCTTCGAGGCGAGCCAGCTGATTCGCAGTCACGCGCTCTCGGCCGCACCGATCCTGATCCTGTCGGCGAACGCCTTCGCCGACGATCGCGAGAAAGGGGCCATTGCAGGCTGTGACGACTATCTGGCCAAGCCACTGCATCTTCCCCTGCTGCTCGACAAGCTTGCTACCCTGCTGGAACTCGAATGGGTCGACGTCGACGAGGCGAAGACCCTGAGACCACCGCTGCCCGCCGCCCTGCGCGAGCAACTGCAGGGCTTGCTGGCGATGGGTTATTTGCAGGGTGTGATCGAACGACTTGACGAAGCGCGCCGCGAAATGCCGTCGCTCGCGGGCACGCTCGAACCTTTGCGCTTGCTCGCCCAGCGCTTTCGGCTAGCGGAACTTGCACGACTGCTCGAAGCCTCTCCCACGGAGCCTGATCATGCTTAGCCACGACGAATCGATCCGCGTGCTGTCCGGTACCTTGCCGCCTTTGCCGACGTTGCCGGCGTTGCCGGATAACAAGCCGGTGATCCTGATCGTCGACGACACGCCCGATAATCTCGCGTTGCTGTCCGATACCTTGCAGGCCGCGGGCTATGCGGTACTGGTCGCGCTCGATGGCGTATCCGCGCTCGAGCGGCTCAATCTCATCACGCCCGATGCCGTGCTGCTCGATGCGATGATGCCGGGCATGGACGGCTTTGCAACCTGCAGGCTGATCAAGGCCGAGCCGCGCAACCGGCATCTGCCGGTCATTTTCATGACGGCGCTGACGGACAGCGAGCATGTGGTCCAGGGTTTTCGTGTCGGGGGTGTGGACTATGTGACCAAGCCCGTGCGGCCCAACGAGGTCGTCGCGCGCATCGCCGCGCACGTGCAGCGCTCGCAGGCCCAGCGGCAGGCCGATCTCGTGCTCGAAATGGGCATGAAGGCGGCGCTGATCGCGCGCAGCAATGGCGAAATCTCATGGCAGAGCGAGCTGGCGCGGCAGCGTTTGGTATCCATGTGGAACGCGCTTCCCGCCACGTCGCCCTCGCCCTCCTCTTTGCCCTCGTCCTTGCCCTTGGCAGCGTCATCGTTTTCGCCGGCGTCCTCTCCCGCCGTGGCCGCAGTGCTCCCGCCGTTGTTGCGCGACTGGTTCGCGCGATGGATCGAAGACGGGGCCAACCCTCAGCTGAGCTTCGACGCCGTCCAGGACGGCGTGCGTCGTGTCGCACGCGTGCTGGGCCGTGCCACGCGTGGTGACTGGGTGATCCTGCTCGAGGAGTTTGACGACGCCACGCAGACCATCGACCTCGCGAGCCGCTTCGGCCTTACCGCGCGCGAAGCGGAGGTGCTGTTATGGCTCTCGCGCGGTAAGACGAACCGCGACATCGGCGAGATCATCGGCATGGCCCCGCGGACCGTGAACAAACACCTCGAACACATCTTCGCCAAGCTGAACGTGGAAACCCGTGCGGCAGCCGCGGCAATCGCAGTGCATGCGAGTTCGAGATAGGACCGCCGCTCGGACCGGTCCGCCGCTTTGTGGCATCAGCGATGGTGGACAGCGGGTTTGGCGCTTGCCTGAGACGGCGGCCTAGGCCGCGGCCCCTGACCTCGAGTGGCAAAATGTATTGACGTCCAATACGAACAAAAACAGCCGCTGAGCGGCTGTTTTTGTTCCCGATTTTCGCGAGACTACAACTGCGGATTGAGCTTTTCCGTCTTCGACTGGAGGCGGTTCAGCGCGGCGAGGTAGGCCTTGGCCGAGGCGGCGACGATGTCCGGGTCGGTGCCGACGCCGTTGACGATGCGGCCGCTCTTCGAGAGGCGCACGGTCACTTCGCCCTGGGCCTGCGTGCCGGTGGTGATCGCGTTCACCGAATACAGGATCAGCTCCGCGCCGCTTGCCACCTGGCTTTCGATCGCATTCAGCGTCGCGTCGACCGGCCCGTTGCCGTCGCAGTCGCCCGTGACTTCCTTGCCGTCGACCGAGATGACGATCTTTGCGTGCGGACGCTCGCCGGTTTCCGAGCGCTGCGACAACGAGACGAAGCGGAAGTACTCCTGCAGGTGCGCAGCGGCGGCTTCGTCGGAGACGATCGACAGGATGTCCTCGTCAAAGATCTCGGCCTTCTTGTCGGCCAGATCCTTGAAGCGGACAAACGCGGCGTTCACATCGGTCTCACTCTCGAACTCGACGCCGAGTTCCTGCAGGCGCTGCTTGAACGCGTTGCGCCCGGACAGCTTGCCAAGCACGATCTTGTTCGTCGCCCAGCCCACATCTTCGGCACGCATGATCTCGTAGGTATCGCGCGCCTTGAGCACGCCGTCCTGATGGATCCCCGACGCGTGCGCAAACGCATTCGCGCCGACCACCGCCTTGTTCGGCTGCACGACAAAACCCGTGACCTGCGAAACCATCTTCGAAGCCGGCACGATCTGTGTCGTGTCGATGCCGAGCTCGAGGCCGTAATAGTCCTTGCGCGTCTTCACCGCCATCACGATCTCTTCGAGCGAGGTATTGCCCGCGCGCTCGCCCAGACCGTTGATCGTGCACTCGACCTGACGCGCGCCGCCGATCTGCACGCCAGCCAGCGAATTCGCGACAGCCATGCCGAGATCGTTGTGGCAGTGCACCGACCAGACCGCCTTGTCCGAATTCGGCACGCGTTCGCGCAGCTTCTTCACGAGCTGGCCGTAGAGTTCGGGCACCGCATAACCGACCGTATCGGCAATATTGATGGTCGTCGCCCCTTCCGCGATCACGGCTTCGAGCACGCGGCACAGGAAGTCGAACTCCGAACGGCTGCCGTCTTCAGGGGAAAATTCGACGTTGTCTGTGAACTTGCGCGCGAAGCGAACAGCCGTGCGCGCCTGCTCGAACACCTGGTCCGGCGTCATCCGCAGCTTCTTCTCCATATGGAGCGGCGAAGTCGCGATAAACGTATGGATTCGCTTGTTGTCGGACCCGGCGAGCGCATCGGCGGCACGCTGGATGTCCTTGTCGTTTGCGCGAGCCAGCGAGCAGACCGTGCTGTCGCGCACGGTCGCCGCAATCGCACGAATCGCTTCGAAATCGCCCATCGAACTCGCCGCAAAACCCGCCTCGATCACATCGACCTTGAGCCGTTCGAGTTGCTTGGCGATGCGAATCTTCTCGTCCTTGGTCATCGAAGCGCCGGGCGATTGCTCGCCGTCACGGAGCGTCGTGTCGAAAATAAACAGTTTGTCTGCCATGGTGGGGGTCCTCGGTCCTGCTTATCAGAATAACTCAGGCGCGGCGAGGCGCCTGCAACGCACAAAATTCAATACCGCGTTCGATGCCGACTTCCCGACTTCCCGCCTGGCCGCCGGGTGCCAACGCCCGGCTAGCGGTCCGTCACGGTCCGCGCGGGGTTTGGCCGGCCGCGCAGCAACTGGTAACCCCAGTAGAGGTAGCCCGACAGCCCATACAGCACGAACAGCCCGAACAACACGATCGGCGGATCGGAGGACACCGCGACAAACGCTACGACGACCAGCAGGATCACGCCAAACGGTACGCGGTGCCGCACATTGAACGCCTTTCCACTATAGAACGGCGCGTTCGAAACCATCGTCACGCCCGCATAAATTGTCAGCACGAACGCGATCCACGGCAGCCACGAGAGATTCACCGGCACGCGGTTGTCGGACGCGAGCCAGACAAACCCCGCGATCAGCGCGGCCGACGCGGGGCTTGGCAGACCCTGGAAAAAGCGCTTGTCGACCACCCCGATATTCGCGTTGAAACGCGCGAGCCGCAAGGCGGCACCTGCACAATAAACAAACGCCGCGAGCCAGCCCCAACGGCCGAGATCGCGCAGGATCCATTCGTAGATCACCAGTGAGGGCGCCACGCCAAACGACACCATGTCCGACAGACTGTCGAACTGCTCGCCGAAAGCGCTCTGCGTATGGGTCATCCGCGCGACGCGGCCGTCCATGCCATCGAGCACCATCGCGACGAAAATCGCGATCGCGGCGATCTCGAAGCGCAGGTTCATCGCCTGCACCACCGCATAGAAGCCGCAAAACAGCGCGGCCGTCGTAAACGCGTTCGGCAGCAGGTAGATTCCGCGCTTGCGCAGGAACTGCTGGCGCTTGTCGCGCAAACTCTCGAACTTCGACGAGTCGGTCACAGCCGCCTGGTTGCGGCGGAACGGCCGCGGCACGTGAGGAGAGGCTTTAGGGCGCTGGCGGCGTTTCATGGCAGGCATGGAGTTCTCTCCGGGTCAGCGTGACAAGGAACGTGACGAAGCAAGCACGCTCATGCGCGCTCGGCGAGTTCCGCCAGAACGGTCGACGACGCATAGACTTTTTCGCCGATCGACACGCGCGGCCGGCTACCGAGCGGCAGGTAGACATCGACACGCGAACCGAAACGGATGAAGCCATAGCGTTGCCCGCGCGTGAGCGGTTCACCCATGCGCACGTAGCAAAGAATGCGCCGCGCGACGAGCCCGGCCACCTGCACGGCCGTCACCGTATGGCCGGAAGCGGTCGCGATGACGAGCGCATTGCGTTCATTCTCGAGCGAAGCCTTGTCGAGCGCCGCATTCAGGAAAGAGCCCGGGAAATAGTCGGCCTTGATCACCGCACCGTCGACGGGCGAGCGCTGCGAGTGGACGTTGAAGACATTCATGAACACGCTTATCTTAAGCGCCTCACGGTCGGCATGGGGATCGCGGCTGGTCTCGACGGCGACGACACGCCCGTCAGCCGGGCACAGCACGGCGTTTTCCTGAGTCGGGATCGGCCGCGGCGGGTCGCGGAAGAACTGCACGACGAAAATCGTCAGCAGCCAGAACGGCACCGACCAGCCAAAACCGGCGAGGGCCATGATCAGCAGCGCCAGCACGGCGGCGATCGCAATAAAAGGCCAGCCTTCGCGGGCGATGATCGGATGCGGATAATTCATAAGGTCGTGGTTAGAGCGGAAACCGCTAGGATAGCAAAAGCCGCCCGTTGCTCAGCGCATCCGGGCGGCCAAATGTTCTGCGGGCTTCGACTTCACGCGGCAATCCATGCGCCGCGCTCGCCAAGTCCGCGAGCGGAGCCGGGCCTCGACGCACCCGGTTCTGCCCAGCTTTTTAGTTCTTCGACTGGTCGACGAGCTTGTTCTTGGCGATCCACGGCATCATCGCGCGCAGCTTGCCGCCCACTTCCTCGATCTGGTGTTCAGCGGTCAGGCGGCGGCGCGATTGCAGCGTCGGCGCGCCGGCGCGGTTCTCGATGATGAAGCTCTTTGCGTATTCGCCGGTCTGAATGTCCTTGAGGACCGCCTTCATGACCTTTTTCGTCTCTTCGGTGACCACGCGCGGGCCGGTCACGTATTCGCCGTATTCCGCGTTGTTCGAGATCGAGTAATTCATGTTGGCGATGCCGCCTTCATAGATCAGGTCGACGATCAGCTTGAGTTCGTGCAGGCATTCGAAATAAGCCATTTCCGGCGCATAGCCGGCTTCGACCAGCGTTTCGAAGCCAGCCTTGATCAGCTCGACGGTACCGCCGCACAGCACGGCCTGTTCACCGAACAGATCGGTCTCGGTTTCTTCGCGGAAATTCGTTTCGATGATCCCGGCACGGCCACCGCCGTTCGCAGCTGCATACGACAGCGCGACGTCGCGCGCGGCGCCCGACTTGTCCTGGTGCACGGCGATCAGGTGCGGCACGCCGCCACCTTGCGCGTACGTCGAGCGGACCGTGTGGCCCGGCGCCTTCGGCGCGATCATGATGACGTCGAGATCGCTGCGCGGGATGACCTGGCCGTAGTGAACGTTGAAGCCGTGCGCGAATGCGAGCGCGGCGCCGTTCTTGATGTTGGCGGCCACTTCCTTGTTGTAAACCTCGGCGATCTGCTCGTCGGGCAACAACATCATGACGATGTCGGCGTTCTTGACGGACTCACCCACTTCCTTGACCGTCAGGCCCGCGCCTACGGCCTTGCTCCACGACGCGCCGCCCTTGCGCAGGCCGACCGTCACGTTGACGCCGCTGTCCTTGAGGTTCTGCGCGTGCGCATGGCCTTGCGAGCCATAACCGATGATCGTGACCTGCTTGCCCTTGACCAGCGAGAGGTCGGCGTCTTTATCGTAGTAAACCTTCATGATGATGTCCTTTGCTAATTTCAAAAAAGAGATGCCGCCAGCCGCGCGGGATGCCGATATTGCGAGCGCCCAGGCCGCCGAGCCGGCGCTTAAACCTTCAGGATCCGCTCGCCGCGGCCGATGCCCGAGCTTCCGGTGCGAACGGTTTCGAGAATGGCGGTCGAATCGAGACCTTCGATGAATGCATCGAGCTTGCCGGCGTCGCCAGTCAGTTCGATCGTGTAGGATTTTTCAGTCACGTCGATGATGCGGCCGCGGAAGATGTCCGCCATCCGCTTCATTTCCTCGCGTTCCTTGCCGACGGCTCTCACCTTGATCAGCATCAGCTCGCGTTCGGTGTGGGCGCCCTCGGTCAGGTCGACCACCTTGACCACCTCGATCAGGCGGTTCAAATGCTTCGTAATCTGTTCGATCACGTCGTCCGAGCCGATCGAAACGATCGTCATCCGTGACAGTGAACGGTCTTCAGTCGGTGCGACCGTCAGCGACTCGATGTTGTAGCCACGCGCGGAAAAGAGGCCCACGACACGCGATAACGCGCCGGGTTCGTTTTCCAGCAGCACGGAAATAATATGTCTCATGATGTGCGCTTGATTCGTTCTTGATGTTCCATTAACCGGGACATGCCCGCTGTCCGGTCATGTGCAACCCTTCCTGCGCGCAGACCCGCACGTTGTGAGTGCGGCGCACGTACGTCGCGCCCTCACGCGGCGCATTGACGTACTGGAAACGCAAGCCTGGATGCACACCCCGGGGAAGTCGCGCGAAAACGCCAGCATCTGCTGCCCGCGTACCCGCCAGCTTCGGCGGACACGCGGCGACGGCCGCGCGACAAAGATCAGCGAACGCCTATAGATCCTCCGAGCCGAGCAGCATCTCTGAGATGCCCTTGCCCGCCTGAACCATCGGCCAGACATTCTCGGTGGGGTCGGTCTGAAAATCGAGGAACACCGTGCGGTCCTTGAGCCTCAGAGCTTCGCGCAAAGCAGGCTCGACATCGGCCGTCTTCTCGATACGCATGCCGACGTGCCCGTAGGCCTCGGCGAGCTTCACGAAATCGGGCAGCGCATCCATATAAGAGTGCGAATAGCGCTTGTTGTACTCGAGCTGCTGCCACTGGCGAACCATGCCCAGATAGCGGTTGTTGAGCGAAATGATCTTGATCGGCGTCTGATACTGCTTGCACGTCGACAATTCCTGGATGCACATCTGGATTGAGCCTTCGCCCGTGATGCAGACCACCTCGTCGTCGGGGTGCGCCATCTTGACCCCCATCGCCGCCGGCAGGCCGAAGCCCATCGTGCCGAGACCGCCCGAGTTGATCCAGCGACGCGGCTTGTCGAACGGATAGTACTGGGCCGCCCACATCTGATGCTGGCCGACGTCCGAACAGACATAGGCGTTGCCGCCCGTGAGCTCGTGGAGCTTTTCGACGACGTATTGCGGCTTGATCACTTCGGTCGAACGGTCGAACTTCAGGCAGTCGATCGAACGCCACTTCTCGATCTGCTCCCACCAGTCGGCGAGGGCCTTGCGGTCCGGGCCGTGCGGCGCGGTCTGCAATTGTTCGATCATTTCCTTGAGCACTTCCTTGACATCGCCGACGATCGGAATGTCGACCTTCACGCGCTTGGAAATCGACGAGGGATCGATATCGATGTGGATGATCTTGCGCGGCGAGGACGCGAAGTGCGCGGGGTTGCCGATCACACGGTCGTCGAAACGCGCGCCGATCGCGATCAGAACGTCGGAGTTCTGCATCGCCATATTGGCTTCGTACGTGCCATGCATGCCGAGCATGCCAAGGAATTTCTTGTCGCTCGCGCGATAGCCGCCGAGGCCCATCAAGGTGCTCGTGACCGGGAAGCCGAGCAGGTCGGCGAACTGGTTCAGTTCGCGCGCCGCATCGGCGAGGATGATGCCGCCGCCCGTATAGATATAGGGTCGCTTGGCCTGCATCAGCATGCCGATCGCCTTGCGGATCTGGCCCGAGTGGCCCTTCGTGATCGGGCTGTATGAACGCAGCGCGACCGTTTTCGGGTACTCGAACTTGCAGGGCGTCTTCGACACGTCTTTCGGAATGTCGATCAATACCGGACCCGGACGGCCCGTGCGCGCGATATAGAACGCCTTCTTGACCGTCGCCGCAAGATCGCGGACGTCCTTGACGAGAAAGTTGTGCTTCACGCAAGGCCGGGTGATCCCGACCGTATCGCATTCCTGGAACGCATCCTGGCCGATCGCCGCGGTCGGGACCTGACCGCTGATGATGACCAGCGGAATCGAGTCCATGTAGGCGGTGGCGATCCCGGTGACCGCATTGGTCACGCCAGGGCCGGAGGTCACGAGGCAGACGCCGACCTTGCCGGTCGAACGCGCATAGGCGTCGGCCGCATGCACGGCTGCTTGCTCGTGACGCACCAGGATGTGCTGGATCTTGTCCTGCTTGTAAAGCTCGTCGTAAATGTAAAGGACCGAGCCGCCGGGATAGCCCCAGATGAATTCGACCTGCTCTTCGGCAAGGGACTTCATCAGGACGGTTCCGCCAATCGAGTCACCCGCGTGTTCGCTGGGGTCGAGGGGAAGGCTTTCCGACGTGGAGAATTCCGCGCTGGGCATATTCATTCATTCACCTTTCAAATTTTCGGCAAAAAATTGATCGGGTGCTCTCCCCACGCGCTTGTGGCACGGGATCAAGCTGCGCGTCCAACGGGCAGGCGAGCCTCGTAAGCTCACCTCTGTAAGACAGGTACGTTTTGTTTCGAACCAAGGAGACTACCTGCGTCTGCGCCGCCAAGTCAAGCAAAAAACGGAACAGACCGCCACGCTGTCGCGCCCGACCAAAGTGATCCAATGAACGTCTTGCGCGATTTTCACAATCAAATTACGCCCCAACCCCCAATTGACGCGCTTTTTTTGCTAGCATTCGCGGGTTTTTACCCACTCAAATTACGGACGATTTCCGGGCAGACTGCACGGTCGCCCTATCCCGGATGGCATCAGACAAGGAACTGGCCGACTTTCTGGCGAGCGTCGAACGCAGGGCATTCAAGCACACCGCGTTTGCGGTGCGCGACGACGATGCCGCACTCGATATCGTGCAGGATGCGATGATCAAGCTCGCCGAGAAGTATGGCGACAAGCCGGCCGCCGAATTGCCGATGCTGTTTCAGCGCATCCTCCAGAATTGCCAGCACGACCATTTCCGGCGCCAGAAGGTCCGCAACACGTGGATCAGTCTTTTTTCGTCGTTCGGTAATAATAGTGAAGATGACGATTTCGATCCGCTTGAAACCCTTGCGACGCATGAAGGGTCTATCGACCGGCATAGCAGCGAAAGCGAAGTGGAACGCAAGCAGGTGCTGCAGATCATCGACGGCGAGATCCAGAAGCTTCCGACACGTCAACGCGAGGCGTTTCTGATGCGTTACTGGGAGGATATGGATGTAGCCGAGACCGCCGCCGCGATGGGGTGCTCCGAAGGCAGTGTCAAGACACACTGCTCACGGGCCACCCATGCGCTGGCACAGGCTCTCAAGGCAAAAGGAATCACGTTATGAGCTCCACTCTCGAAACGAGGGAAATTGAATTCGCGCTCGCGGTGCGCCGTGCGCTCGACGAAAGCGTCGCCGAGCTGCCGACGCCGACGCTCGACCGCCTGGCCGCCGCGCGTGCCGCCGCGCTCGCGCGCCGCAAACCCGAACCGGCACGGGCGCCTCAGCTGGTGCCGGCGTTTGCCGACGGCCACGGAATGTTCGGCCCGACGGATGCATTGAATGCGGCATCGCAGCAAGCGCGCCGGCCCTCGGGCCGCAGGCCGCTGCAGGGCCTGTCTGTCCTGCTCCCGCTCGCCGCGCTCGTGGTGGTACTGATCGGTGTCGCGTCCTGGGAAGATCAGCGCCGCATCGACGAAAATGCCGATATCGACGCAGCGATGCTCAGCGAGGACCTGCCGCTGTCGGCCTACCTCGACCACGGCTTCCGCGCCTACCTTTCTCATTCGCGATAAGCGTCGATCGTCGACGTCATACATAACCGGGACATGCGGTGCGGAACAAACGGGGGCTCGCGGTCTTTTCACTGTCGGCGATTGCCGTGCTGGTCTCGGTCGCCGCTACCTGGCCGCGTTTTCACGTGCGTCCGGTCGATCCCGTTGCCGAACATCCCAGTGTGAAACTGCCGCTCGTCGCCTCCGCTCCCGAGGCGAGCGGCCCGCTCTCGTGGGCTCGCCTGAGCGCCGACCAGCATGAGGCGCTCGCGCCATTCGCGCACGACTGGGACAAGTTCGACGACGATCGCAAGCGCCGCTGGATCAAGATCGCATCGCGTTATAAGAAGATGTCCCCCGATGCGCAGAAACGGCTGCACGGCCGCATGCACGAATGGCTGAGCATGACACCCGAGCAGCGTCGCACCGCGCGCGAGAACTATCAGCTTTCGAAGCAGGTACCGGTCCAGCAGCGTGAAAACGCGTGGAACGCCTACCAGCGGCTTCCCGAAGACCAGAAGAAGACGCTCGCCGCAGCCGAGAAACGCAACCACCGGCCGACCGTCGTCACCGCGCCGCCGACCGGCACGCCCGAACTCAAGAACCTCAACCACGCGCTGCACGCCGAGACGCTCGCCGAGGAACTGCCTGCGGCAGCCTCCCAGCCGGTGCCTCTCGCGCCACCCGCGCCCGCATCGGTGCCCGCCTCTGCACCCGAACCCGCGTCAACGCCTCTGCTCACGCAGCCGGCTTCGACGCCGTGGTATTTCGAGGACCGCCATCCATGAGCACCGCCGGGGTATCGCCGGCGAATTCGGGCAGCCAGGCACCGGCGTTGCGTCGGCGCCTGCTCTGCATGGTCTATGAGGCAGTGCTGTTGTTCGGTGTCGTCTTCATTGCAGCCTATTTGTTCAGCACGCTGACCCAGCAACGCAACGGGTTGACCCACCACCTCTGGCTGATGGGTTGGCTCGGACTCGTCGTCGGCATCTATTTCGTCTGGTTCTGGACACACGGCGGACAGACCCTGCCGATGAAGACCTGGCGACTCCGGCTGGTCGACGCACAGTTGCGGCCTGTCTCGGTCGCTCGGGCCGTCGCACGCTATGTGCTCGCCTGGCTCTGGTGGCTTCCGCCGCTCGCGATGCACCCGCTGCTCGGACTCAACGTGCCGTTGACGCTTGCCTTGCTCGTCGTCTGGATCGCCGCCTGGGCGGCGGCCACCGCGCTCGACACCGACCGGCAGTTCATCCACGACCGCCTTGCCGGCACGCGTCTAGTCCCGCTGGCGGAACGCTAGACCGGGCAGTAATAAGAAGATCTTGTTACTGTCATCGTATGGTCACGTTCGGCTGGCGAAATGCGGCTATCGCATCCGACCCGCGCCGCCATGAAACCCAAGACGACGTCCCTGCCTCCGCTGTTCCGTCAGACCGTCATGGATGCCCCCTCATTCACCGGCGGCCCGCCTACCCCGCAAGCGCTGCGCGACGACCCGACCTCCCCGCCTTCCTCCGCCTTCCTCCCCGACGACGAACCCCAGCACCGCTACCGCACCATCTGGCTATCGGATGTCCATCTGGGCACGAGCGGTTGCCAGGCACCCTATCTGCTCGACTTCCTGCGCCATAACGATTCCGAGTACCTGTATCTGGTCGGCGACATCATCGACGGCTGGCAGCTCAAGAAGGGCTGGTTCTGGCCGCAGGCACACAACGACGTCGTGCAGAAAGTGCTGCGCAAGGCACGCAAGGGTACGCAGGTCTTCTATATTCCGGGCAATCACGACGAATCGGCGCGCCAGTTTTGCGATCACGCGTTCGGTGATATTCAGATTCGCGAGGAGGCCTTCCACACGACGCTCGCGGGCAAGCGGCTATGGGTGGTTCATGGCGACCTGTTCGACGGCGTGATCCAGCACGCGAAATGGCTCGCCTATGTCGGCGACTCGCTTTACACGCTGATCCTGCTCCTGAACCGGTGGTTCAACCGGATCCGTGCGCGCCTCGGCTTCCAGTACTGGTCGCTCTCGCAGTACCTCAAGCATCAGGTCAAGAATGCGGTCAATTTCATCTCGCAGTTCGAGAAGGTCATGACCGACGAAGCGCGCCGGCGCGGCTGCGACGGCGTGGTCTGTGGCCACATCCACAAGGCCGAGATCCGCGAGATCGACGGCGTGCTCTACTGCAATGATGGCGACTGGGTCGAAAGCCTGTCGGCACTCGTCGAAACATTCGAAGGCGAGCTCAAGGTCATCTACTGGACCGTGCTCCGTTCCCCCGAAGGAACAACGCTGAGCCGCGCGCCCGCGCGGGTTGCCGCATGACCGACAACAATCCAGGAGCCGCGATGAAGATCATGATCGTTACGGATGCGTGGGAGCCTCAGGTCAATGGTGTCGTACGTACGTTGAAGAACACGTCGCGCGAGCTCACGGCGCTTGGTCATCAGGTCGAACTGCTGACGCCACTCGACTTCACGACCCTCCCCTGCCCGACGTACCCGGAGATCCGTCTGTCGCTGTTCCCGGGCGGCAAGGTCGCCACACGCATCGCGGCCTTCAGGCCGGACGCGCTGCACATCGCGACCGAAGGGCCACTCGGCATGGCCGCCCGCGGCTATGCGAAGCGCCACCAGTTGCCGTTCACGAGTGCCTACCACACGCGCTTTCCCGAGTATGTGCAAGCGCGTTTCGGCATGCCGCTCACCTGGACGTATCGCTTCCTGCACTGGTTCCACGGCCGCTCGCAGGCTGTGATGGCACCGACGCCAGTGGTCAAGCAGGACCTCGAGAAGTTCGGCTTCGACAATGTCGTGCTTTGGTCGCGCGGCGTCGACCTCGACATCTTCCATCCACAGGAATCGAAGGTGCTGAATACGGCCCGACCGATCTTCCTGTATGTCGGCCGGGTCGCCGTCGAGAAGAATGTCGAGGCTTTCCTGAAACTCGACCTGCCCGGCTCGAAATGGGTCTGCGGCGAAGGTCCGCAACTCGCCGAGCTCAAGTCACGTTACCCTGAGGTCAACTATCTCGGTGTGCTGTCACAGCCCGAACTTGCAAAGGTCTACGCGGCAGCGGACGTGTTCGTGTTTCCGAGCCGCACCGACACATTCGGCCTCGTGCTGCTCGAGGCCCTCGCCTGCGGCCTGCCGGTGGCCGCCTTTCCGGTCACGGGCCCGATCGACGTGCTTGGCGACGGCCCGGCCGGTGCCATGAACGAAGACCTGCGTGAGGCCTGCCTCGACGCACTGAAGATCGATCGCGCCGACGCACGTGCATGGGCTGAACGGTTTTCGTGGCGCGCCGCTTCGGAACAGTTCGCCTCGCATCTGCGCCCCTTGCCGCACGTCGCGGCCACAAGCGAGAATGTGGCCGTCTGAATGTCCAATAACGCGCCACCCTTGAAGAATCCCTACAAAGGCAATCGCGGCTTTACGCGTGCCTGGCATGCTCTAAAGAACTCGATCAACGGGTTCCGCGATGCCTGGCGCGAGGAAAGCGCATTTCGCCAGGAGCTCACGTTCGCGGCGATCCTCGTGCCCTGCGGCATCGTGATCCCGGTCACGGCCGTCGAGCATGTGCTTCTGATCGGCTCGGTGCTGCTCGTGCTGATCATCGAACTGCTGAATTCGAGCGTCGAGGCCGCGATCGACCGCATTTCGCTCGATCTCCACGAGCTCTCCAAGCGCGCGAAGGACTTCGGCAGTGCGGCGGTCATGGTCGCCCTGCTGCTGTGCCTGCTGACCTGGGTGTTGCTGGCGGGGCCGGTCGTGCTTCATTGGTTCAAGTAAATCGAACGATCGGTTTATAATGGCCCGGGTATATTCTGCAGGGGCCGTAAACATGGCGGAAGCGAAACCACCTCGTCGCACCCGGGAGCGTATTCTCGAATTGTCGTTGAAGCTCTTCAACCAGATCGGCGAGCCCAACGTGACGACCACGACAATCGCCGAGGAAATGGACATCAGTCCGGGCAACCTGTACTACCATTTCCGCAACAAAGACGACATCATCAACAGCATCTTCGCTCAGTTCGAGCTGGAGATCGAACGGCGCCTGCGGTTTCCCGAAGACCACAAGCCGACCATCGACGAAGTCTGGGCCTATCTGCAGTACATGGCCGACTTCACCTGGACCTACCGGTTCCTGTACCGCGACCTCAACGACCTGCTCGCGCGCAACCGGACCCTCGAAACCCACTTCAAGCAGATCATCGGACACAAGGTCCGCTTCGCACAGGATATGTGCGAGATCCTCGTGGCCGACGACGAAATGGTCGCGACACCCGAAGAGATCAAGGTCATCGCGACCAATATCGGGGTGATCGCGACATATTGGCTGTCGTACCAGTTCGTCATGAACCCGCGCAAATACAACGACCAGGATGCGATCCAGGCCGAGCTGCATCAGGTCAGCGTGCAAATCCTGTCGCTGATGGCGCCGTATCTGCGCGGCCGCTCGCGTCGGCTGTTCGATGACCTCGTCTCAGGCAAGCTGCCACGCCGCGAGTTTCACGATTACCGTACGCCGAAGGAAGTCAGCTGAAGCGCGGTGAAAGTGCAATTGAAGGGCGATGTAGATCGGTGGAAGAACAGGGGAACAGGGGAACAGGGCGAAGCAAGTGGAACAGCCCGAACCGGGCGAACTGCGGCATCATGAGCGCTTGATCAACCGATAGAGAGGGCTCGATGATTCGTTCGGTCTGTGTTTATTGCGGTTCTTCGCCGGGTGCGCAGCCGGCTTATGCCGAAGCGGCGCGCGGTTTCGGGCGCGCGCTCGCCGGGGCCGGACTGACGCTGGTCTACGGCGGCGGCAGGGTCGGCCTGATGGGCATTGTCGCAGACGAGGTGTTGGCGGCCGGCGGCACAGCGATCGGCGTGATTCCCGAACTGCTGCTGTCGAAGGAAGTCGGTCACACCAGCCTGACGGAACTCCATGTCGTCAAGGACATGCACGAGCGCAAGAAGATGATGGCCGATCTCTCGGATGCGTTCGTCGCGCTGCCCGGCGGCGTCGGTACCTACGAAGAACTGTTCGAAGTCTATACATGGGCGCAGCTCGGCTATCATCACAAGCCGGTTGGCGTGCTCAATGTCGCGCAGTACTTCGCCCCCTTGAAGGCGATGCTCGACCACACGGTTAGCGCCGGCTTCATGCGGCGTGAGTTTGCGGACCTGTTGCAGTTCGCCGACTCGACCCCGGTACTGCTCGACAAGCTCCAGCGCTATTCGCCGCCCTCCCGTGACAAGTGGGCCGAACATCGCGACGAGGTCTGATCACGCGGGTCTTGATCAGGCGTCCCGCAGTGACTGGAGCGCGGGCCGCTTGAGCACCTGCCGCAGACCGAACCATCCGCCCGCCGTCGCGCAGACGATGCCCGCCGCGAGTCCCACGAATGGCAGCCACGCGCTGAGCGCGAGGTGGAACTGGAACACGCGGTCGGCGAGCACCCAGCCGATCGTTTGTGCACCGAGCGCCGCGAGCAGGCCGGCGAGGCCGCCGACCACGACGAATTCGGTCACCTGCACGGCGCGAATCTGTGCCTGCGAGGCGCCGAGCGCGCGCAGCAGCGCGGCCTCGCGTGTGCGCTCGTCGCGCGTGCCCGCGAGCGCCGCGTAGAGCACGAGTATCCCGGCCGCGAGCGTAAATACGAACAGGAACTGCACGGCACTGATGACCTGGTCGAGAATCCGCTGCATCTGCGCGATGATCTGCCCGGTATCGATGACGGTCAGGTTCGGATACCGGTGCACCAGCGCATCAACGGTGGCCTGCCCTGCTTCCCCGGGTGGCAGGCGGAATGCCGTGATGAAGGTCGCCGGAAAATCGGCGAGCGCGGTGGGTGGCAGCACCGCGAAGAAATTCACGCGGAACGTGCCCCAGTCGAGTGTGCGGATGCTGGTCACAGGGGCATCGATCTGCTGGCCTGCCACGTCGAAACGCATCTGGTCGCCGACCTTGATATGCAGGCGCTTGGCCATCCCCTGCTCAAGCGAGATCTGCGGCGCACGATCGTCGCCGAACCATTTGCCGGACACCACGCGGTTGTCCGGCGCAAGCTCGGTCGTATAGGAAAGATTGAACTCGCGATCGACGAGGCGCCGGGTCTCGTTGTCCTTGTAATCGTCGGGATTCACCTTGCGGCCCGCGATCGCGACCAGCCGGCCACGCACCATCGGCGCAAGCGTGAGATCGGGATAGCCCTGCTGCTTCATGAGATCGAGCACGCCGGCGCGCTGGTCGGGCTGGATATCGATGACGAACTGGTTGGGCGCGTCGGGCGGCGTTGATTTGCGCCAGCCGTCGATCAGGTCGTTGCGCGTCATCCCGAGCAGCAGCAGGCACATCAAGCCGATACCGAGCGCGGTGATCTGCAGCGCGCTCGCCACGCCGCGCCGTTCGAGAGAAGCCAGCGCATAGCGCCAGCCGAGCCCCGAGAATGCACGCGTGGCCCTGCCCCCACGCGCTGCGCGCGAGAGGCCGTGCAACACAAGACGCGAGATCACCCCGAATACCAACAGGCCACCGGCAAAGCCTCCTGCAACAATCCCGCCGAGCTTCCACTCGCCCGCTGCGATGATCAGCAGACTCGCGAACAGCGCGACACCCACCGTATAGGCAAGCCAGGCGATGCGCGCGGCATCGCCCAGTTCGCGCCGGAGCACGAGTGCGGGCGGCACCTGCGTGAGCGGCAGCAGCGGCGGCACCGCGAAACCAAGCAACAGCACGAGCCCGGCGGCGATACCTTCGGCGACCGGCCAAAGCGTGGGCGCGGGAAGCACGACGTCAATCAACTGGCCGAGCCAGCGCAGCAGGATCTCATGACCGCCGTAACCGATCAGCACACCGAGCGCGCTCCCAACGAAGCCGATCAACAGGAATTCGATGATGAACCATGCGCGCATCTGCGCACGGCTCGCGCCAAGACAGCGCATCACCGCGCAACCGTCGAGATGGCGGCGCATATAACGTTGAGCGGCCATCGCGATCGCCACCGCGGCGAGCAGCGCGGTCAGCAAGGCCACGAGCGTCAGGAAATGGCGCGCGCGGCTCAGCGTATCGCGCACCTGGGGCTGCCCGTCGTCGACCGTCTCGATCGACATGCCACGCAGCCTGTCGTTTTCGGCGCTGCTCTTGTCCGTACCCCCGTCGACCTGTGCCCGTGCCCATTGCGTGAACTGCGCGACCCCGGGATCCGCACCCGCGACAAGCAGACGATAGGTGACCCGGCTGCCATAGCCGACCAGATGCGTCGACGGCAGATCCGCTGCATCGAGCATCACGCGAGGCGAGAAACTGACAAATGAGAAACCGCGGTCAAGTTCGCGTGTGATGACCGCCGCGATCTGGAAATTGCGCACGCCGAGCTTGAGCGTGTCACCGATCTTGAGGTGAAGCGCATCGAGCAGCGAAGGATCGACCCAGACGGTACCCGGCTCGGGAATCCGCGCAGCCGCCTGGTCGGCCGCGCCCGCGCCAGTCCTGATGCGTATCTCGCCGCGCAACGGATACCCGGGCGAGACGGCCTTGAGCGCGGCGAGCCGGCTCGCATCGGAGCCGTTGTTCGCCGACACCATGCTTGGGAAAATCGCGGTGGTCGCGGTTTGCAGTCCATGCGCGCGCGCCTGCGCCATGAACGCCTCGCCGACCGGATGATCGGCCCGAACCACTAGATCCGCGCCGATCATCTTGCGCGCGTCGCGCTCGAGCCCCTGGCGCAGACGGTCACCGACAAAACCGACGCTGGTCAATGCGGCAACCGCGAGGACCAAGGCGAGCAGTAGCATCGTGAGTTCGCCGGCGCGCCAGTCGCGCACGGTCATTCTCAAGGACTGGCGCAAGATCTCGGCTAAGGCGGAAGGACGGCGGGGTGCGGCGGTGCTGGTGCTGGTGCTGACTGCGGTCACTCGTGCTTGCTCCCGAGCGGTTCAACCCCCAGCATATGCGTCGCCATGCCGCGCCAGCCTCCCTGTACGCCTCGCCAGAGGCGCGGCAGCACCCAGCCTGCGAAACACAGGAAGCTGATCAGCAGCACGAGGAATACCAGCGGGAGAAACAGGGCAAGCATCAGGCCGACGACCATCAGCACGTCCTCGGCGATCGAGGCGATCCAGTTCGACAGCGGTTCCGGCGACATATTGATCAGCACCCGGCTACCGGCCTTGGTCAGGTGTGCCGTGCCCGCGAGCGTGCCACCGGCCAGCGCGGCCAGGGTCTGCATCGAAGGATCGGCATGGCCGAGCGCCGCGGCGGCGAGCAGGGCACCGGCGGGAATCCGGATCAAAGTATGGATGGCGTCCCAGAGCGAATCGAAGGCGGGAATCTTGTCGGCGAGAAATTCAATGACTGCGAGCACGACGGCGGCACCGATGACCCAGGGGGACGCGAGCACGGCAAGCTCGGGAGGCAGATGGACCAGCCCCATGGCCGCACAGACACCGACCAAGGCGATCGTCAGATACAAACGTAAGCCGCTGGCCCAGGCCAGGCCGGCCGACAAAGATATTGCTGAAAGCATTGCCGCCTCCTTCACACGCCTCGCACCTATTCGCGGCACACGCGCTCGTGCAATCGATTATAACCACCGCTCAGCGCACCATCCATGCAAATGCGGTGCCATTCGGCCGCATCTCGCGTTTTTCGCGTGGATTCGAATCGAATCTTTCGCGAACGCCTCGAATGTCGCGGTCGCATGTGCCTCGTCGGCCTTAAAAAAGCCAAAGGCCCGCGGAGCAATCCCGGGGGCCTTTGTATTGCCACATGCGTTGCCGATATTCGCCAGCGTTCGTCATCGTTGTCACCCTGCCCCACCCGCTGGCGCGGGGCGAGTTGCGAATCGGAAAGTGATCCGTCAGTCCTTGCGCACCGATTTGACGGGATCGGGCGCGTAACGCCATTTCGCAACATGCGAATCCAGGTTTGCACAGCCGAGCCGGAGCTTTTCCATGCGTGCCTCGTCTTCAATACGCAATTGTGACCGCTTGTCTTCGTGAAACCGAGTTGAACCGGGAGATTGCGTCATATTGACCTCAAAGAAACGCACCACCGGCGGACCCCATGGCTCGCCGCGATGATGGCACAGTCTAAAGCATCAGCCCCCGCAAGCCCCGCATTCAAATGTAAGGGTTCGACACGTGGGTTCTGGGAACAGTGCGTGCTACACTGATTTATCGACCTTTGTGTCCTTGCCCGCCCTAGTCATTGCACGTGTCAGGCGCTCGTCGACTTTCGACACAGCGAAGCCTGACAAGAAGCCCTCGCGTTTCTGCGCCAGCCCGCACCGGGCCTAACTTTTTCCCTCCGCCACGCACTGTTGCGTCGCGCACGCGCCGCTCTCGGGCGCCGCCTCCACCCCGCGCAATTCGACGAGGGATGGACAACCTGGACTCATATCATGATCGAAACCATCCGGCAGTACCGGGGACTGGAAATCCACCCCCTTGTCTACCCGCGCAGCCCTCATCGCGAAGACGGCTCCCACAACTACGAGTCGGGCTTCGACGCTTCGGTGCAGATCTGCCGTCGCGGCTCGGACAACACCATCACCGGCACCCGCGTATTCCGCGTGTCGGGCGACGTACCGTTCCCGGGAGCCGGCCAGGCACGCCTTGCGTCGGCGCGCTTTGCCGAGCGCCTGATCGATGGAGAAATCGAGGGTCAGTCCATCGATGATCTCTGATCGCACCGCGACGAACGCGACCGCCAGCCGACGGCGCCAGGACGTGCCGATGCCGTCCGGCACGGTGCCGCGCGACAATTATCTCGTCGCCGTGTCGTCACGCCGGACCTCGAGCGGCACGATCCCGACGCTCAAGATCGTCCGCCTGAGCGACAAGCGGGTCATCTACCCGTTCACAGGCTGTGCCGATATGCCCTTGTTCGAGGACGCGCAAGCTGCGCGCCTTTATGCGGAAACTTACGGCTGGCAACTGGTTGACGGCGATATCGCCGTGCCTGAATAGGCATCGGCGAGCGACTCTCATTTTCCGGGCATTGCTCAGTTTCCAGACTTCAGCTTACAGCCCTCGACTTTCAGCCTTCAGCCGGCGTGGCCGCCGGCTTGCGCGGACGGCGCGGGCGCGCAGCGGGTTTTTTCGCCTCTTCAGCAGGCTTCACCGTATCGGGTATCGCGATATCAGCCGGTTTTGCCTCGCCCCGTTTTCTCGCCGCCCTCCCTTCCCTCGCTTTTCCTGACGCAGGTTTCGCAGCCATCGGGGCGACCGTTTCGCTGACCGCCCTTGCTTCGACCTCTCGGCTCGACGTGCCGGCCGCTTCGACATCGCCGGTTTGAACCGGCGCACTCGATCGGGCCGTCTTGGCCGCCGCGGGTCTACGCGTACCGCGCGGCCGGCGGCGTGCCTCGGGCTGATCGGCCTGCTCGGCTGAAGCCTCTGCGCTACCGGACCTGCCCAGGTCTTCCGCGAAGATCGATTGCACGCTCTCTTCAGCGCGATTCCGTCGTGAAGGGCGCTCAAAGAAGGGATCTGGGGTCGCGTCGGCCGTCGATCCGGAGGGGGACCGGGAGGAGAACTCCGGCTCGAAACCGGACGAGGATTCTGGCAAGGGCCGGGATTCAAGCGGAGGCCTCGAAGAGGATCCTGCGGGCGAACCTGCCGCGGACTCGGACGTCGAGGCAAACGTCGGCTCATCCCCCCGTTCGTCCGGGCGTTCGTATGCCGGTTCGCCCCCATCCTGCGGCACACTCGGCTGAAGCGTCGACACCTCGCTGCCCGCGAACAGATCCGGGTGGCGCTGCCCGCGCCCCCCCGGCCGTTCGACGCCTTCGCCGCGCGACGCGTCGCCCGCCTTCCCTCCGCGGCGGCTTCCGCGCCCCTTTCGGCGCGGTTCAGCCCGCGTTTCCGGGGGGTCGCCAGCCGCTTCGCCCTGCGTTTCGCCGTTCTCCTGCGACACCGAAGCGCCACGTCTCGGCGCGACCTCGCTGCTCACCACACCTTCATGGCCGCGGAACACGAACGTTCCCGATTTTTCGTCGCGCCCGACATCGAGCAAGCCACGCGCACGTGCTTCCTCCAGCAAATTGCCAAACGCGCGGAAGCCGTAGTACGACTCGCTGAAATCGGGTTTGCGGCGCTTGATCGCATCCTTGAGCACCGAGGCCCAGATCTTTCCACCGTCGCCTTGTTCGGAGACCAATGCATCGAAGGTCTCGACGGCAATTTCGATCGCCTTGACCTTGCGTGCCTCGAGTTCGTCCTTGCGGCTACGCACCTCATCCGACGAACGCTCGAGCGCCGGTTGCGGCTCGCGCTTGTCGCGTTTGGCCGCCTGACGCTGACTTTCGCGCACGAGGTCGTCATAGAAAATGAACTCGTCGCAGTTGGCAACGAGCAGGTCCGAGGTCGACTGCTTGACGCCGACGCCGATCACGCGTTTCGCGTTTTCGCGCAGCTTCGAGACGAGCGGTGAGAAATCCGAATCACCGCTGATGATGACGAAGGTGTCGACATGCGACTTCGTATAGCAGAGATCGAGCGCATCGACGACCAGGCGGATATCCGCCGAGTTCTTGCCCGACCGCCGTACATGGGGGATTTCGATCAGCTCGAAGTTCGCCTCGTGCATGGAGGCCTTAAAGCCTTTGTAACGCTCCCAGTCACAGTACGCCTTCTTGACGACGATGCTGCCCTTGAGCAGCAGGCGTTCGAGCACGGGCTTGATGTCGAACTTTTCGTACTTTGCATCACGCACGCCGAGCGCGACATTCTCGAAGTCGCAGAACAGCGCCATGCTGACGTTTTCGTTGGACGTGGCCATCGGGGATTTCCAGTGTAGGGCGGCCCCGAAGCATCCGCGGGGTCATGGCGTTCATGATAGCCGACACGCGAGCCGGCGAGCAGCAAGGACACACTTGGCGTCGGGGACGTAGTCGGCAAGGCACTTTCACGGTGTCTTGTCAGTGAGCTGAAGCCACCCAATTTCGATGACTCGCGCAAAGCGCGAATTCGATTCGTACATAGGATTGTTCTTATAGGAACATCAGATTTAATTGAATCTATTCCAACCCAATTCTGAAGCCAAGTCATTCAATGCAAAACCGTACAATCACTTTATTATATCAATGCATCAAAAATATCATATTAATATGATTAAACAAGAACCATCTACTTGGTGCGCGGAGTCGACAAATTGGTCAGTGCAATTTCGGCGCGCCTACCGAACGCTTTTGGGCCTTCTGATTTTTTCTCTCGCGCCCAGTTGGTCACTGGCCGGCACAGTCACCTATCCAGCGAACTTTGCGACAATTCCCGATCTTTCATTTGATTCGAATATAACCGTGTCCCCGGATATAGCTATCGGCACGGTTCTTCAGACTGTCGAACAGAATCTGGGTATACGCATCAGCGACATCACTTGCGATTGGGAAAAAAACGCGACGGTCAACGGAACCCCGGTTCCGGGGGATCCCAAGACCTTTCAGACCAACGTTCCCGGGATCGGTGTGCGTTTTTATATAACCGAGGGATGGGTTGGCCGCTTTGTCCAAGCACCGATATCCACGACGATTTCAAAAAGAGGAAACGGTGCCGCAATAGATTACACAAGAGCGGCTTTGGTTGTCACTGGACCTGTCAGCGGCGGAACGCTTTCAACACTGCCGAGCATGCAGATAACCTTCTCCGGAAGCTGCATAACAACTGTGAGCCAGACGCAATACATCAAGCCCGGCTCGACTATTGCACAACGCACTTGCAGTGTGACCACCCCGTCAGTCATTGTTCCTCTACCCCAAATAGGCGCAAGAAGTCTTCCGAATATCGGTTCGACGGCCGGAAACACCGCCTTTGGGATCAAGGTTGAGTGTGCTGCCGGGATCGACCTCTATATGACCATGACTGACGCATCGTCCCCATCGAACCGCTCCAGCAACCTGAGCCTCTCTTCGGACTCGACAGCCAAGGGCGCGGCCTTGCAAATTCTTCGAGGCCAGACACTTATTTCGTATGGTCCGGATTCCGCGCTGTCAGGCACTCAAAATCAATGGTACGTAGGCAACGCAACTGGCGGGGTAATGAATATTCCCTTGAGTGTGCGCTACATCCGAACCGCAGAGACCCTCAGCGAGGGAACGGTCAAGGGCAGCGCCACGTTCACGATGTCCTATGAGTAATCGGAACGGTGCCCTGCGGGCACCTCACGCACGAGGGTGATACCGCTGCAAGTCTTGCTCGCGCTTGCCGATGTCGGTCGATACATGAGCGAAGACCGCATTCGTTGCGTATGGCGGCCCGTCATCCTCCTATTGGAAAGCAAGCGGACTCCGACAAAAACCGAGGAAAGGGCCGAAAGGAGAGACGCCTGACGCAGTCGTCCAATGCATGCAAGTCGACGCCTTCGTCAGACAGACGACGGTCCGCATCGTTTGATTCTGTTCCGGACTACGCTTCTTGCCAGGCGTCCGGGTTGGACACGGACGCGTCTTTGCAATGAATCAAACCCTATCGAGTCCCTGATGACCCTAAGTCTGTGCGCCTCTCTGTGGCAAGCCTGTCAGTACCTTCAGATGAAAATAGCGGGCAGCGGCCGCCTCGAGGAAAGCCCGACTGCCCCGCAGGCCGTCCTGCCCGCTCGGCACAAGAAAGGAAACTCGCGGATCCGATGGTCTTTGTCTCTCTGGATAGCCGTGGCGCTGTTGCCCGGCACAGCGCTCGCCGGCTCGATCGAATTTCCCGTCAACGGGACCGCACTTGAGGATCTCTCGTTCTTGCGAGCCACCGTGCAGTCACGCGATCGCGGACCCGGCACCTTCGAACGAACCACGAACTTTGCTGACATCAAAGCACAGGGCATCGATTGCACAGCAACGAAAACCGTCACTGTGAACGGCACTGCCGTTCCTGGCGATCCGACAACGTTCAAAACGAATATCGAGGGGCTGGGCGTGCGCTTCTATGCATCGAAGGGCTGGCAGGGCGGCGCGACCCTTGCTCCATTCACCGAAAGCCTCGAACCCGTATCGTCCCTGACGGGATCGTTCCTCCTCCGCGCGGAAGAGGTGGTCTACGGCGTTCTCGGTTCCGGGGTGCTCACAAGCCTACCGAGTATGAATATCACGTTTTCCGGAAGCTGTTTCCCAACGGTTTCGCGCAATCAGTTCATCAAGCCCGGCACCGTCGTCACCCTGCGTTCCTGCAGTGTCACCACTCCGATGGTCCAGGTTCCCATGTTCCCCATCCGACTGTCCGATCTCCCCGTTATCGGTTCAACCGCGGGCACTACACCATTCAGCCTCGGCCTCAATTGCGATCGCGGCATTGCTCTCTATGTCACCCTGACCGATGCGTCAAACCTGGCCAACCGATCAACGATACTGAGCCTGGCTACCGACTCGTCGGCATCTGGCGTCGGCTTGCAGATTCTCAATGGTCAAACACCGGTCGCCTACGGGCCGGACTCGCCGCTGGCGGGCACACCCAATCAATTGGCGGTCGGCGGCTATACCGCTGGAGGCTCGATGAAAGTCCCATTGCAGGTCCGCTACATACGGACTGGAAGCAATCTGGGCAGCGGAAGCGTCATTGGCCGGGCCACTTTCACGATGTCGTATCAGTAATCGACACAGACAGCCCCATGCATGCCCTCGGCTGAGCTTTCCCTGCATGAATCCATGGGCAACCCTTCAACCAAAAACCAATCACTTGACCGACCAACGGCGGCGAAACAGGCCGGCCGTTTTGGCGATCATAGCGTTCTCAAGCCGCCCCGACGAGCCGGTAGCCCACGCCGGTTTCGGTGATGATGTGTTCAGGCTGGGCGGGATCGCGCTCGAGTTTCTGGCGAAGATGGGCCATATAGATACGCAGGTAGTGCGAGCTCTCGACATGGGACGGCCCCCAGACATCGCGCAGCAACTGCCGGTGCGTGAGCACACGGCCCGCATGACGCACGAGCGTCGCAAGCAGGCGATATTCGAGCGGCGTGAGATGAACAAGCTCACCGTCCCGGCGGACATGCCGCATCGGCAGATCGACTTCGATCGTGCCGAAGTGCACGATCGGCGCCTCGCTGCCGCTCGCGCGGTCGCGGCGGCGCAGATGCGCGCGAATACGCGCAAGCAACTCTGACACACCGAACGGCTTGGTCAGATAGTCGTCGGCGCCCGCATTGAGCGCATCGACCTTCTCGCTTTCCTGGCTGCGCGCCGACAGCACGACGACCGGCACTTCGGCGAAACCGCGCAGGTCGCGTATCACATCGAGTCCGTCGACGTCGGGCAGGCCGAGGTCGATGATCACGAGATCGGGACGCCGGGTCGCCGCATCGACCAGCCCTTGCCGCCCGGTCTCCGCTTCATGCACGACCATGCCTTCGGCTTCGAGCGAGGTACGCACGAAACGACGGATCTGCTTGTCGTCCTCGATCAGGACGATATTGACGACGGGTTCACTCATGCTGCTTATCCTTGCCTTTCATATGCAGGTCGCGTCCCGCGAAATGCGTACTTGCACTTCGTTCACCGTGCCTTGACTTCGCTCCCGCCTGCTCGACGGGTATTCATTCGAGCTCGTCCTCGGGGGGCGGGGGTGGCGTATCGATCGGCAGCGTGAACCAGAACCGCGCGCCCGCGACGGCACCCTCGACGGGCATGCCACTCGCATCGAGCAGCGGGCGATTGGACGCGCCGATTGTACCGCCATGCGCCTCGACGATGGCCCGGCAGATCGCCAGACCCAAGCCGATGCCGGGCTTCGCGGACTCCTTCTCACCGCGTGTGAACTTGTCGAAGACTCGATTCTCGGTGCCGGGCAGCAGGCCCGGACCTTCGTCGTCGACGTGCACCCGTAGCATCGGTTTTCCGCTCGTCTCGATGACGGCCG
Organism: Pararobbsia alpina; assembly: GCF_902859895.1. Lineage (GTDB taxonomy): Bacteria > Pseudomonadota > Gammaproteobacteria > Burkholderiales > Burkholderiaceae > Pararobbsia > Pararobbsia alpina. The sequence goes on along the minus strand of NZ_CADIKM010000007.1, from coordinate 40,046 downwards.
CGCCGATCGTGAGCGGCTTGCCGGCCGGTGTGTACTTGGCGGCATTCTCGAACAGGTTCGCAAACACACGCTCGATCAGCACGGAGTCGATCTGCACGAGCGGCAGGTCGGCCGGCAGGCGCACCGAGGCCGGATGCGTGGCCAGGGTGTGCCTCGCGTTGCGCAGCGCTGCACCGATGACCTCCTCGATCATGGTCCAGTCGCGGTTCAGCCGCACACGCCCGGCCTGCAGGCGCGCCATGTCGAGCAGGTTCGTGACGAGGCCGGTCATGCGCAGCGCTTCGTCATGGATGGCATCGAGCAGCGGTGCCTGCGCGGGGTCGAGCCGGTCGCGCGACTGGGCAAGGACCGACGCAAAGCCGACCAGTGCCGTGAGCGGCGTGCGCAGATCGTGCGAGATGGCCGAGAGCAAGGAGTTGCGCAGGCGTTCGGATTCCATGTCGACGAGCGCATCGCGTGCAATGTCGACATAGTGGACCCGTTCGAGCGCCAGCGCGATCTGGGCGGCGAACGCATCGAGCATGCGCTGCTGCTCGGGCACGGCGAGTGTGCCGAAGTCCTCGCTTTCGAGCGCGAGCACGCCGCGGGTACGCATCGGCGCCTTGAGCGGCAAATAGAGCGCATTGCCGGCAGGCAGCGTATCGGTGCCATGGCCTGCGCGTTTCTGCTGGTCGTAGACCCATTGCGCGACATCCATGTCGATCGCCGCGTTGGACAACATCGACACCGGATTGGGATCGTCGAGCGGCTGCCGGACCTTCTCGTCGGAATCGGGCAGGAGAATCGCTACATGCGCGCGAAACAGCTCGGACACATGCCGTGCGCCGATCTCGACGATCTGCTCGGTGGTCAGCGCGGCCGCGAGCTCGCGTGCGATCTCGTACATCGCGCTGCTGCGCCGCTCACGCAGCGACGTGACCCGCACCTGGCGGCGCAGGCTCGAAGTCAGGTGGCTGATCACGAGCGAGGTGATCAGAATGCCCGCGAAGGTCAGCAGGTATTGTGTGTCCGACACCGAAAACGACAACTTCGGTGCAATAAAAAAGAAATCGAAAGCAGCGACGCTGAGGAACGACAGCAGGATGCCCGGCCCCCGGCCCAGCCGGAAGGCGGCGAACACCACGCCGAGCAGGTAGAGCATCGCGAGATTGGTCACTTCGAAGCGATGCTCGAGCACCGAGGCGAGCGAGGTGATGACCGCGCAGATCGCGACGGCGCCGAGATAGTTGCGCGGATGCGAATGATGCTCGTCGCCGCCCACCCAGCCGGGCAACGCACGCCGCATCGCGGCGACGTCTTCGCGCAGCGGCTGGACGTCGACCCCGATACGCGTGACGTCGAGGTCGCCCGACATCTTCGCGATGCGCTCGCCGACCGGGCGCCGCAACCGATGCCAGAAGCGTTCGACCTGGGTGCCCCCGACGATCAGCTTCGAGACGTTGCGCAGGTGCGCATAGTCGACCAGCGTGACGGCCGCATCGTCGCCGTCGAGCGTGGCGGTCTCGCCGCCGAGGTCCTGTGCGAGCTTCAAGGCGCGCAGCGTGCGTTCGCGTAACGCGTCGGGCAGGCGCTGGAGTCGTGGCGTCTCGACATAGACGGCAATCCAGTCGGCGCGCAGGCTGCTGGCGAGCCGGGCCGCGGCGCGCACGAGCGCGCTCGACTCGGGTCCCGGCCCGACACAGACAAGCACCCGTTCGCGCGTCTGCCAGACACGATCGATCGAGCGATCGGCGCGGTATTCGCGCATCTGCGCATCGACACGATCCGCGGTGCGGCGCAGGGCAAGCTCGCGCAGCGCGATCAGGTTGCCCTTGCGGAAGAAATTCTTGATCGCCCGCTCTGCCTGCTGGGGCAGATAGACCTTGCCCTCGCGCAGGCGGTCGAGCAGGTCGTCGGCCGGCAGGTCAACCAGGGTGACGTCATCGGCATGATCGAACACGCGATCGGGAACGGTCTCCCAGACGCGGATGCCGGTAATCTGGCCGACGATATCGTTCAGGCTCTCGAGATGCTGGACATTGACAGTCGTGAAGACGTCGATGCCCGCATCGAGCAATTCATGTACGTCTTGCCAGCGCTTCGCATGGCGCGCGCCGGTCACATTGGAGTGGGCGAGTTCGTCGACCAGCAGGAGCTGGGGCTTGCGTGCGAGTGCGGCATCGAGATCGAACTCGCCGAGGGTCCGGTCGCGATAGTCGAGCTTCTGCAGGGGCAGGACTTCGAGTCCTTCGAGCAGGGCCTCGGTCTCGGCACGGCCGTGGGTCTCGACGATGCCGACGACCACGTCGAGGCCATCGTCGTGCAGGCGGCGTGCGGCCTGCAACATGCCGAATGTCTTGCCGACGCCGGCCGATGCCCCGAAAAACACTTTGAGGCGGCCGCGCCGGGCTTTCGCCTCATCGCGCTGAAGTTTGTCGAGCAGGCTATCCGGATCGGGGCGACTCATCGAAACTCTTAGTCTGGCTTGGGAAATGGCACGGCGCCGCGTCAGCGGCGCCGTACGGTTCATCTGTATGGAAAGCCCGGAAGTTCATGCCTGTGACATGAATTCCGGGGTCTTCCTCAGCACCCTACTGGCTCAATGATGCAGGCCGTCGAGTGCGAGGTTCAACTTCAGGACATTGACCTGCGGCTCGCCCAGTATGCCGAATTGGCGGCCGTCCGTGAACTCGGTCACAAGATTGCGCACGACGTCGGGCTTCAGATTGCGCGCCTTGGCGACACGCGCGATCTGGAACTCGGCGGCTTCGGGCGTAATCGCCGGATCAAGACCGCTGCCCGATGCCGTCACGAGATCGACCGGAGGTGCGACCTTGTTGGAGGCATCAGCGGCCTTGAGAGCGTCGAGCCGGCCCTGCACGTTCGCGATCAGCGCGGGGTTGGTCGGACCGAGATTCGAACCCGAGCTCGCGCTCGCGTTATACGGCATCGGCGAGGTGGCCGACAGACGGCCCCAGAAATACTGGGGCGCATCGAACTGCTGGCCGATCAACTCCGAGCCGACGACCTTGCCGTCCTGCTTGATCAGGCTGCCTGCGGCCTGGTGGGGAAACACGGCCTGGGCGATACCGGTGACGACCAGGGGGTAGGCAACCCCCGTCAGCACCATCAGGGCAATGAACAGCGCCAGCATGGGGCGCACGATGGATTTCATGATGATTCCTTTTATACCCAGCCGGCCGCGGCCAGGATCATATCGATCGCCTTGATCCCGATGAACGGCACGATGATGCCGCCCAGGCCGTAGATCAACAGGTTACGCCTGAGCAGCGTCGCGGCGCCGAGCGGCCTGTAGCGAATGCCTTTGAGCGCGAGCGGGATCAGCGCAATGATCACGAGGGCGTTGAAGATCACGGCCGACAGGATCGCGGACGACGGCGTCGAAAGATGCATGATGTCAAGCAGACGCAACTGCGGGTAGGTCGTCGCGAACGCCGCCGGGATGATCGCGAAGTACTTGGCCACGTCGTTGGCGATCGAGAAAGTCGTCAGCGAACCGCGAGTCATCAGCATCTGCTTGCCGATCTCGACGATCTCGATGAGCTTCGTCGGGTTCGAGTCGAGGTCGACCATGTTGCCGGCTTCCTTCGCGGCCTGCGTACCCGTGTTCATCGCGACGGCGACGTCGGCCTGGGCCAGCGCCGGGGCGTCGTTGGTGCCGTCGCCGGTCATCGCGACGAGCATGCCGCGCGACTGGTAGTCGCGAATGGTCGCCAGCTTGGCTTCCGGCGTGGCTTCCGCGAGGAAGTCGTCGACGCCGGCTTCGGCAGCGATGGCGGCGGCGGTCAGGCGGTTGTCGCCGGTCACCATCACCGTCTTGATGCCCATCTTGCGCAGTTCGGCAAAACGCTCCTTGATGCCGCCCTTGACGATGTCCTTGAGCTCGATCACGCCGAGCACGCGGGCATTGCCGTGAGCGATTTCAGAGACCACCAGCGGTGTGCTGCCACGGCGTGCGATGTCGTCGACCTGAGCCTGCACGCTCGGCGGAAACTGACCGCCGTGCGCTTCGACCGACTTGCGGATCGCCTCGGATGCGCCCTTGCGGATCTGACGATCATGCAGGTCGACACCGCTCATGCGGGTCTGTGCCGTGAACGGCACGAAGGTCGCCGCCAGCGCTTGCATATCGCGTTCGCGCAAATTGAAGCGGTTCTTCGCGAGCACCACGATACTGCGGCCTTCAGGCGTCTCGTCGGCGAGCGACGACAGTTGCGCGGCATCGGCGAGCTCTTGCTCGCTGACCCCGGCCGCCGGCACGAACAGCGATGCCTGGCGGTTGCCCAGCGTGATGGTGCCGGTCTTGTCGAGCAGCAGCACGTCGACGTCACCTGCCGCTTCGACAGCGCGGCCGGACGTCGCGATCACGTTCGCCTGCATCATGCGGCTCATGCCTGCGACACCGATCGCCGACAGCAGTGCGCCGATGGTGGTCGGAATCAGGCAGACGAGCAGCGCCACGAGTGCGGTGATCGTCACGACATGGCCGGCCTTGACGGCTTCGACACTGAAGATCGAGAACGGTAGCAGCGTGGCCGTTGCGAGCAGCAGCACGACGGTCAACGCCACCAGCAGAATCGTCAGCGCGATTTCGTTCGGCGTGCGACGGCGCTTGGCGCCTTCGACCATCGCGATCATGCGGTCGAGGAAGGCTTCGCCCGGATTGACGGTCACGCGGACCACGATCCAGTCGGACAGCAGGCGCGTACCGCCGGTCACGGCGGAAAAGTCTCCGCCGGACTCGCGGATCACAGGCGCGGATTCACCCGTGATCGCCGATTCGTCGACCGATGCTACGCCTTCGATGACCTCACCGTCGGCCGGAATCGCATCGCCGGCCTCGACGAGCACGACATCGCCCTTGCGCAGGTCCGAGGCCGTCATCACACGCACGCCGGCTGTACGGTTCGGCTTGTCGAGCTTCTTCGCCATCACGTCGCGCTTGGCACTGCGCAACGCCGCGGCCTGGGCCTTGGAACGGCCTTCGGCCAGTGCTTCGGCGAAGTTCGCGAACAGCACGGTGAACCACAGCCACAGCGTGATCGCGAGGATGAAGCCCGCCGGCGCTTCGGCGTCGCCCGTCAGCGCGGCGACCCAGAGGACCGTCGTCAGAATGCTGCCGACATACACGCAGAACATCACCGGGTTGCGGAACTGCGTGCGCGGCGACAGTTTCCGGAAGGAGTCGATGATCGCCGGCTTCACGAGCGCCGGGTCGAACATCGAACGAGTACCTGAATGAGCTTTCATGTCTTTCTTGTGTTCAGGACCCGGGGTCGGCGACGGTGTCGTCGCACGAGCCTGGTCTGAACGAATGCGAGAATTGGGAGCCATATCTATCCTTATATCAATGGCCTGCGATCATCTGCAGATGCTCGGCGATAGGACCCAGCGCAAGTGCGGGTACGTAGGTCAGCGCACCGACCAGCAGCACCGTGCCGAGCAGCAGCACGACGAACAGCAGGCCATGGGTCGGCATCGTGCCGGCGCCCGGAGCAATACGTTTCTTGGCGGCGAGCGAACCTGCAATCGCGAGCATGGCGATCAGCGGACCAAAGCGGCCGCCCCACATCGCGATAGCCGTCATCCAGTTGTAGAACGGCGTCGACACGGTCAAGCCACCAAACGCGCTGCCGTTGTTGTTGCCGGCGGAGCTGAACGCGTAGAGGATTTCCGAGAAGCCATGCGTACCCGGGTTCGCGATACCCGCGACACCGGCCGGCACCAGCACGGCGATCGCCGTTCCGACCAGCACGATGAGCGGCGTCAGCAGCACGACGATCGCGACCATCTTCATCTCGTAGGCTTCGATCTTCTTGCCGATATATTCAGGCGTACGTCCGATCATCAGGCCGGCGACGAACACCGCGAGCAAGGCAAAGGCGAGCATCGTATAAAGACCCGAACCCACGCCGCCAAAGATGACTTCGCCCAGTTGCATCAGCAGCATCGGCGTGAGGCCGCCGAGCGGCGTCAACGAGTCATGCATGTTGTTGACCGCACCGCACGAAGCCGAGGTCGTCGCGACCGTGAAGATCCCCGAAGAGACGATCCCGAAACGCGTTTCCTTGCCTTCCATATTGCCGCCGGACTGCGTGGCGCTGGCGGTCTGGTCGACGCCAACCGCAGTGATCAGCGGATTGCCGGCCTGCTCCGAGGAAATCTCGCAGACGCAGGCAACAGCGAAGGCAATGGACATCACCGCGAGCACGGCAACTCCTTGCCGGCGGTCTCCGACCATCTTGCCGAACATCAGGCACAGCGCCGCAGGAATCGCGAGCATCACGATCATCTGCAGGAAGTTCGTGAACGGCGTCGGGTTCTCGAACGGGTGCGCGGAGTTCGCGTTGAAGAAGCCGCCACCATTGGTGCCGAGCATCTTGATCGCTTCCTGCGAGGCGACCGGACCCATGGCGAGCGTCTGCGTCTTCGCGGTCAGCGTATCCATCACCGGATTGCCCTTCGCATCCTTGACGGCATTGCCCTGTGCATCGACCTTCGGCTGCGTGTACTGGGTGGCTTGCAGCGTCGGCACGTCCTTGTACGTCGAGAAGTTCTGGATCACGCCTTGCGACACGAACACGAGCGACAGCACGATCGAGATCGGCAGGAGCACGTAGAGCGTGGCGCGCGTCAAGTCGACCCAGAAGTTACCGACGGTCTGTGCAGAGTGGCGCGCAAAGCCGCGGATCAAGGCGACCACGACCGCAATGCCCGTGGCTGCCGACAGGAAGTTCTGCACGGTGAAGCACAGCATCTGGATCAGATAGCTCGCACCCGATTCACCGGCATAGTCCTGCCAGTTCGTATTGGTCACGAAGCTGATCGCGTTGTTGAACGACGCATCTGGCGTCATCGCCGCGATGCCGGCCGGGTTCAGCGGCAAGCCGCCCTGCAGGCGCAGCAGCACGTAGATCACGATCGTGCCGAGCACGTTGAATGCGAGCATCGCGACCGTGTAGGTTTTCCAGCCCATTTCCTTGGACGCGTCGACGCCGGCGACCTTGTAGAGCCCCCGTTCGGCCCAGCCGAACCAGCGCAGCATGCGCGACGACCCGTCGAACACATTGCTCATGTAGCGGCCGAGCGGCACCGCGACAGCTAGCAATACGACGACGTAGATGACTAATTGAAGCCAGTCGTTCGAGGTCATTCGAGCTCCTCGGCGTTGAACAACGCATAAGCAAGATAAACAATCAGCAGCACCGTCGAGGCGGTAGCCAGCCATAGCATCCAGTTCATGGCCGACCTCCGACCGCGCGGCGGCGAAGAACCTCGCAGCCCTTGATCAACCCGTAGGTCAAGACAGTGAACAGGACGAGTCCACCGACATACAGCACGTCCATTTTTGGTCTCCGTGGAGCGGAATAACAAGAGCTGAATCGTGGCCCTATGGCGGTAAAGGGCGGGGTAAAGTTGGCGCGGATGGTATAAATAATGTGTAAACGCACAAAAATTGCGTCCAGGGCGAGGAAGGCGCGGAAGGGCAATAGAAAACGCGGCCGCCGAAGGATCCGGGGGCCGCGTCAGGCCGAGGAGGAGGGAAACCTCGCTCAGTTCGATTCAGTTTCGTTTCAGGCAGGGCATCGACCCGCTCGCGCGAGCGTGAGGAAGGCTAGCTACCCTCAGGCTTCGAGCGGAGATAGCACAACACCATTTCGGTCGAAAGCTTGAGAACTTCAACACGCTCTTCCGGTTCGGTGAAATCGCGCCCGAGAATCGCGGCAAGCGTGTAGCGATTCGACAGCACGTAATAACCGAGCGCCGACAAGGTCACATAAAACCGCAAGGGATCGACGTCCGCTCTGAAGACACCGGCTTCGGCACCTCGCATGAGAATACTCGCGAGTACCGAAGTCACCGGCGACATCATCTCGTTGATCCGCGCCGAACTCTTGATATAACGCGCTTCGTGCAGGTTCTCATTGTTCAGCAGGCGGAGCAGGTCCTGATGTTCGAAATAATAATTCCAGATGAAATGCGCGAGCTGCGTGATCGCCTCGACGGGCTCGAGACCTTCGAGATCGAGTTGGCGTTCGGCCTCGCTGAGGCACGAAAAGGACTGTTCAAGCACCGCGGTGAACAACTGCTCCTTGCTACCGAAGTAGTAATAGAGCATTCGCTCATTCGTGAGTGCGCGGCGCGCGATCTGATCGACGCGCGCGCCTGATAATCCGCCATTGGCGAATTCTTCGGCTGCCGCAGCAAGAATGCGGCGCCGGGTCCCCTCTGGATCTCTTTTGATTTTCGACTCGTTCATGGTGGCATCCGCGACCAAGGGAGAGGCAACTGATTATGGCATACAGATCTGAAAGCCAAGCGAAATCGGCGATAATCGGGGGTCCGTGTTTTCACTCATATCCAGTGCCTTTCGCTACCGTCAGTTCCCCACCGTCGCTCGCCGACCGGATCGAAGACTTGCTACCGCAAACCCAGTGCACCAAGTGCGGTTACGCAGGCTGCCGTCCGTATGCAGAAGCCATTGCAGCCGGCGAGGCGAGCCATGACCAGTGTCCGCCCGGCGGAGCCGAGGGCGTGGCGCGGCTGGCGGCGCTGCTCGGCAAGCCGGTGATCCCGCTGAACGTCGAACATGGCATCGAACGGCCGCGGCCCGTGGCACGCATCGACGAGTCGGTCTGTATCGGTTGCACGCTATGTATCCAGGCGTGCCCGGTCGATGCGATCGCCGGCGCGGCCAAGCGCATGCATACGGTTATCGAATCGCTGTGCACCGGCTGCGATCTCTGCGTGGCGCCCTGCCCGGTCGACTGCATCGAGATGGTCGCCGTGACCGGCGAGGCGACCGGCTGGAATGCCTGGACTCAGGCACAGGCCGATGCGGCGCGTGCACGGCACGACCGCCGGCTCGAACGCCAGCAACATGAACGCGAAGACGCCGAGCGCCGCGCAGCCCTCAGACAAGCAGCGCATCGAGCGCAGGCGGGAGCAGCGGCGAGCGTGCCCGGTTCGTCTACCGTCGGCATGGAACCGCGCGCCGTGGATGCCGCCGACCGTACGGCAACCCATGAAGTGCCGCCCGCCAAGGTATCCGACGTCGGGGCACAGGGGGACGAGGTTCCGGGCAAGGCCTTCGCCCAAGCAATGCCTGAGCCAGTGCCGCCCGCCTTGTCACCCGACGAACGTAAGCGTGCGATCATCCAGGCCGCACTCGAACGCGCGCGCGCAAAGAAAGCCGAGCTCGCCAAGGAGGGCGTGGCGCCGAAGAATACCGTCGAAGTCAGTGCCGCCGTGCAGGCACAGATCGACGAAGCCGACGCCCGACGCAAACGCCTCGGCATCGACGTGGACCCGAGCTCATGAACGCCGCCAAGCGCCGCGCAATCTACGAAACGCTCCAGAGTCTCGATCCGCATCCGACTACCGAGCTCGAATACTCGACCCCGTTTGAACTGCTGATCGCCGTGATGCTGTCGGCGCAGGCCACCGATGTGTCGGTCAACAAGGCCACGCGCAAGCTCTACCCGCTTGCGAATACACCGCAGGCGCTGTTCGATCTGGGCGAGGAAAAGCTCAGCGACCATATCAAGACCATCGGCCTCTACCGGACCAAGGCGAAGAATGTGATCGCGACGTGCCGGATCCTGCTCGACCTGCATGGCGGCGAGGTGCCGGCCAACCGCGAGGCGCTCGAATCGCTGCCCGGCGTCGGACGCAAGACCGCGAACGTCGTCCTCAATACGGCGTTCGGGCAGCCGACCATCGCGGTCGACACGCATATCTTCCGCGTCGCCAACCGGACAGGGCTCGCTCCCGGCAAGGATGTGCGCGCGGTCGAAACCGGCCTCGAGAAATTCACGCCCCCCGAATTCCGGCAGGATGCGCATCACTGGCTGATCCTGCACGGACGCTATGTCTGCAAGGCGCGTTCTCCACTGTGTTGGCAATGCGCGATCGAACCGCTCTGCGAGTTCAAGCCGAAAACGCGCGCGCCCGACGTGTAGCGCACCGCTAGCGAGCGCGCATGGCTTGGCCAGCTAATTAGCAAGCACGCGAGGCGTTGGCCGGGCGGACAAGGGTTCGGCAAATCCCGGCGAAGATGTCGGGAAGCCGGCCGCTTCGCGAATCTGCCGGCCAGCGCGTAAAATACGGCGACATGTCCGAGCCGTGTGCCGTGTGCCGTGTGCCGTGTGCCGTGTGCCGTGTGCCGTGTGCCGTGTGCGCCGGATGTTACCCATACCGGCTTTCCCAGCCTGCCGAAAGACCCAAGATGTTCAATCCGACCCGTGACGAAGTCCGCCAGTTCTTTGCACAGACGTGGCACAAGCAGCGCGCTGGCCAGATCCTGACACCGCTCGAAAGCATGGCCGCCGACTGGATCATCGAGCACCCCGAATACCAGGAGACGCTCGGTGCAACCGAGGCGAGCGTCCAGGACTACACGCCCGAAGAGGGCGAGACCAATCCCTTCCTGCATCTTTCGATGCACCTCGCCATCAGCGAGCAGTTGTCGATCGACCAGCCGCCGGGCATCCGCGCGGCGCACGACCGGCTCGCCGCACGGCTCGGCTCCTCGCACGATGCGCAGCACGCCATCATGGAATGCCTCGGCGAAACCCTCTGGGAAGCCCAGCGCACACAGACCCCACCCGACCACGAGGCCTACCTCGCAAGGATCGAGCGGCGCGCTTCGAAAGACTGAACCTGGAAAGCCCGCTCGAAAAAAAATCCCCATGCCGCAAAGCATGAGGATTTTCTATCCGCACAAGGCGCCGTTCCGCCTCAGCCCGCGGTTGAGCCCGGCAATCCGGGCCTCGCTGCCTGAGCCTGGCGAATCGTTACTTCTTCTGCACCAGATCGCCGGGCAGCGACTGGACATAAGCGCCGATATCGTGCAGATCGCTTTCCGACAGCCCTTGCACCTGCGCCGCCATGATCGCATTGTTGCGGCCGAACAGCGGGTTGCCGGCACCGACCTGATAGGCACGCAGAGCGAAGAAAATATAGTCGTTGAACTGGCCGGCGAGCTTCGGATACTCGGGCGACACGGGCGTGTTGAGATTCGCGCCGTGACAGGCCGCACAGTTGTGGCTCGCCACGAGCGCCTTGCCGTTGTCGACGTCGGCGGCGTGCGCCCCTGCGCTTACTGCTGTCAATCCGAGGAACGCGACCGCGGCCGCGAACTTGCTGATGCGCTGATTCATGCGTGCTCCTGTCCGTGCTGGACCTAAACGTGTGGCACCGGGCCGGTCACTTGTTCGGATTGTCTTGACTGGTGGGCGTTTGCGCCGCGTAGTAGACAGCGATGTCGGCGATATCCTGGTCGGACAAGGACACGGCATTCGCATGCATCGTCTGGAACTTACGATCGCCTTTCTTGTACGCAAGCAGGGCCAACTCGAGATAGCGGGCATTCTGGCCACCGAGCTTCGGCACCCGGTAGACCTCCGGGTAGGCGGTCCGGTAGTCCGCAATGCCGTGACAGCCGATACACGCGGACACCTTGCCTTGCCCGGCCTTCACATTGCCGACGACATCGGCAGACGCGCCGCTCGAAGCGACCGCCAGGGCGGCCAGCACGGCAATCGTCACTTGTCTTTTCATAGCTTTATCAACCTGAGCGTTCGGGGGGACCCGGATGCCGGGGCGCGCATGGGAGCGCACCTGCGACGACCGGCGGCCGTGTCTGTTCGAATTCGTCGGCACGCGGGCCAAAAAACCGGTGCATTGTAGCGTGCTGGCCGCGCCGCCGTCCACATCGCAGGCCGCCGCCGCTGTCGGAGGGCCTCGCGTCTACCCTCGCGTGCACCCTCGCGTCTACCCTATATACTGGCTTTTTCGCTGCCCGCCCCCGGTCTACTGCCATGCGCTTCGAAGGCTCATCCCAATATGTTGCCACCGACGACCTGCGTCTCGCGGTCAATGCGGCCGTCACGCTCCAGCGCCCTCTGTTGATCAAAGGCGAGCCCGGCACCGGCAAGACCATGCTCGCCGAGGAAGTCGCCGCCGCGCTCGGCATGCCGCTGCTCCAGTGGCATATCAAGTCGACCACGAAGGCCCAGCAGGGTCTCTATGAATACGATGCGGTCTCGCGGCTGCGCGATTCGCAGCTCGGCGACGAGCGAGTCCGCGAGATCGGCAACTACATCGTCAAGGGTGTGCTCTGGCAGGCATTCGAGGCCGATCAGCCCACCGTGCTGCTGATCGACGAAATCGACAAGGCGGACATCGAATTCCCGAACGACCTGCTGCGCGAACTCGACCGCATGGAGTTCTATGTCTACGAGACGCGCACGCTCGTCAAGGCGCGTCACCGGCCGCTCGTGATCATCACGTCGAACAACGAGAAGGAGCTGCCGGACGCGTTCCTCCGCCGCTGCTTCTTCCACTACATCCGCTTCCCGGATGCGGAGACGATGCAACAGATCGTCGACGTCCACTACCCCGGGGTCAAGAAGGAACTGGTGAGTGCCGCACTCAACAGCTTCTTCGAGTTGCGCAACGTCCCGGGCCTCAAGAAGAAGCCCTCGACCTCTGAACTGCTCGACTGGCTCAAGCTGTTGATGGCCGAGGACATTCCGCTCGAAGCGCTGCACAGCCCCGACAACAAGCAGGTGATGCCACCGCTCGCCGGTGCGCTGCTCAAGAACGAGCAGGATATGCATCTGTTCGAGCGGCTGATCTATATGAACCGCAGCAACCGCTAGATGAAGCGCGGCAACCGGCCAGGAACCGGGACGCAAGGAGGCAGGCGATGTTGATCGATTTTTTCTTTTCGCTGCGCAATGCGAAGCTGCCCGTCAGCGTCAACGAATACCTGACGCTGGTCGGCGCGCTCAAGAAGCAGGTGATCGCACCGTCGATCGACGAGTTCTACTACCTTGCGCGGCTCACGCTGATCAAGGACGAGAAGCACTACGACAAGTTCGACCGGGCGTTCGGCTTGTACTTCAAGGGCGCATCGTCGTTGCTAGAGGCCGGGCTGGACCCGTCGCAGGTTCCGCTCGACTGGCTGAAGAAACGACTCGAACGTGAACTCACCCCCGAGGAAAAGGCACAGATCGAGGCGATGGGCGGGCTCGACGCGCTGCTCGATCGGCTCAAGCAATTGCTCGACGAGCAAAAGGAGCGCCACGAAGGCGGCAATAAATGGATCGGCACGGGCGGCACCTCGCCGTTCGGCCATGGGGGCTTCAACCCAAAAGGCATCAGGATGGGCGGCGACGCCGGCGGCAGCCGCAACGCAGTCAAGGTCTGGAATGCGCGCGCGTACAAGGACTACGACGACGATGTCGAGCTCGGCACACGCAATATCAAAGTCGCCCTGCGAAGGCTGCGGCGCTTCGCGCGCAAGGGCGCGGCCGAGGAGCTCGACCTCGACGATACGATCCGCAGCACCGCGGCCAATGCCGGCTGGCTCGATATCAAGATGGTCCCCGAGCGTCACAACACCGTCAAGGTACTGATGCTGCTCGATGTGGGCGGCTCGATGGACGACCATATCAAGCGCACCGAGGAACTGTTCTCGGCCGCCAAGAGCGAGTTCAAGCATCTCGAGTTCTACTACTTCCACAACTGCGTGTACGACTACCTCTGGAAGCAAAACCGACGGCGCCATGCGGAGCGTTTTCCGACCTGGGATGTGCTCCACAAATATCCGTCGGAATACAAGCTGATCTTCGTCGGCGACGCGACCATGGGGCCGTACGAGATCCTGCAGCCAGGCGGCTCGGTCGAGTACACCAATGCCGAGGCGGGGGCGACCTGGCTCACCCGGCTCACCGAGCGCTACCCCCACTATGCCTGGCTCAACCCCGAGCCCGAGCGGCTGTGGGAGTATCGGCAGTCGGTCGCGCTGATACGCCAGCTCATGTCGAACCGGATGTTTCCCTTGACCTTGAACGGGCTCGAGGGTGCAATGCGCCTGCTGAGCAAGTAGCAAGGGGGCCGGCCGTGTCGTCGAAACGCGCGACCCCACGCCCCGACGGCCCGATGCTTTTTGATCACCCCGCGGCGCGGCCCTTGCCGGCCTTTTCCCCGCATCCCTTTTCTTCGGCTGCATTCCCATGAACGCTGCGCCTCCGACCCACGCCTCCGATACCGCCCCCCTGCCCCTGCGTCCGCTGCGGGACAGTTCCGTCTCCGCGATCGTCGCCGGCTTCGTCGCGATGATGACCGGCTATACGAGCTCGCTTGCACTCATGTTCCAGGCGGGCCACGCTGCTCGCCTCAGCGATGCGCAGGTTTCGTCGTGGATCTGGGCGCTGTCGGTCGGCATGGCGCTGAGCACCATCGTGCTGTCGCTGCGCTACCGCGCGCCGATCGTCATCGCGTGGTCGACACCAGGCGCGGCGCTGCTGATCACGAGCCTGCCCAATGTGACCTACCCGGCCGCGATCGGCGCCTTCCTCGTCTGCGCCGTGCTGATCGTGCTGGTCGGCGTGACCGGCGTGTTCGAGACCATCATGAAGCGCCTGCCGTCCTCGCTGGCCGCGGCGCTGCTCGCGGGCATCCTGTTTCGCATCGGCATCGGGCTGTTCAGCGCGGCCGAGCACGATACCGCGCTCGTGCTGGCGATGCTGTTCACCTATCTCATCGTCAAGCGCCTTTCACCGCGCTATGCGGTAGTGACCGCGCTGCTCGCCGGCGTGGCCGTCTCGGGTGCGCTCGGCCTGCTCGATTTCAGCCACTTCAGTGTCGCGCTCGCGCGGCCGGTATTCACGATGCCGGTGTTCTCATGGTCCGCTGCGATCAGTATTGGCGTGCCGCTCTTCATTGTCGCCATGACTTCGCAGAACGTGCCGGGGCTTGCGGTGCTGCGTGCCGACGGCTACCAGACACCGTCGTCGCCGCTGATCACCTCGACGGGGATCGCCTCGCTCCTGTTCGCTCCGTTCGGCTCGCACGGCATCAACCTCGCCGCGATCACGGCGGCCATGTGTACCGGTCCCGACGCCCATCCCGATCCGCGCAAGCGCTACACCGCGGCGCTCTGGTGTGGCGTCTTCTACCTGGTCGCCGGCACGCTCGGTGCGACCATCGCCGCGCTGTTCGGCGCGTTTCCGCGCACACTCGTGATCTCGATCGCGGCGCTCGCCTTGTTCGGCTCGATCATGAACGGGCTCGCGAATGCGATGTCCGATCCGCGGCAGCGCGAACCCGCCTTGATCACCTTCATGGTGACCGCGTCGGGACTCACGCTCCTGTCGATCGGCTCGGCGTTCTGGGGTCTCGTCGCGGGCGTGCTCGCCTACCTGATTCTCGCAGCGCGCAAGCCTGCTCCCCAGCCTCCCCCGCGCAAGCCGTGAAAGCGGTTTGCGCGTGCATTGTCGCAACGCAACATCCCTGCTCCGGCGCCCCGATCGGTACGATTGTCGGCAAAACGTAGCGCCCATCGGTAACAAAAGCACTGGCCTTGCCGGTCGGCTGGTCGCACAATATCAAGTTCCGAGTCCTGCAGATATCTAACGCCATGACCGCACTCGACCAGCTCAAGCAATACACGACTGTCGTCTCCGACACCGGAGACTTTCAGGCCATCGCCCAGTACAAGCCCCAGGACGCGACGACGAATCCGTCGCTGATTCTCAAGGCCGTCCAGAAACCCGAATACCGCCCCTTGCTCGAAAAGGTAGTCCGCGAGAGCAACGGCGAAGCGCTCGATTCGATCATCGACCGACTGTTGATCACCTTCGGCACCGAAATTCTCAAGATCATCCCGGGCCGCGTCTCGACCGAGGTCGACGCGCGCCTGTCGTTCAATACGGAAGGCTCGATCGAGAAAGGCCGCCACCTGATCTCGCTCTACGAGGCCGCGGGCTTTTCGCGCGACCGCATCCTGATCAAGCTTGCCTCGACGTGGGAAGGCATTCGCGCGGCCGAAGTGCTGCAGCGTGAAGGCATCCACTGCAATATGACGCTGTTGTTCTCGCTCGCGCAGGCCGTCGCGGCTGCCGAAGCCAAAGTGCAACTGATCTCGCCGTTCGTGGGCCGCATCTACGACTGGTACAAGAAGACCGCGGGCGCCTCGTGGGACGAAGCCAAGAACGGTGGCGCGAACGACCCGGGCGTCCATTCGGTGCGCACGATCTATGCGTACTACAAGAAATTCGGCTATCCGACCGAAATCATGGGCGCGAGCTTCCGGACCATTTCGCAGATCGTCGAACTGGCCGGCTGCGACCTGCTGAC
Source organism: Pararobbsia alpina (assembly GCF_902859895.1). Taxonomy (GTDB): domain Bacteria; phylum Pseudomonadota; class Gammaproteobacteria; order Burkholderiales; family Burkholderiaceae; genus Pararobbsia; species Pararobbsia alpina. The sequence continues at coordinate 23,897 of NZ_CADIKM010000007.1, read as the reverse complement.
GATCAGCCCCGAGTTGCTCAAGAAGCTTTCCGAAGAATCGTTCCCCGTCGAGCGCAAGCTGTCGCCGGAACTCGCGAAGGGCGATCCCGTTGCACGGATCGCCGTCGACGAAGCTTCGTTCCGCTTCCAGCTCAATGAAGACGCGATGGCCACCGAAAAGCTCTCGGAAGGCATTCGTACCTTCGCCGCTGACGCGATCAAGCTCGAGAACCTGATCCTGGATCTGCAAAAGCAGCCCGCGTGAAATAGCAGAGCCGCGGCATGAGCCGATACTGAGCGCTTCGCGGCTCATTTGAAGCCGGGCTAAACGCCCGGCTTTTTCACATTCAGCTCTCGACCGGATCGAGATAGTCCTCGGGCTCCGTCCGATCGATCGTCTTCGACAGTCCTGTGGCGCGGAACACATACGACAAGCCGAACGCGATCACGATATTGACGATCAGCGACCACACCGCCGCGTAGCCCGGGATCGTGTATCCGAACAGATGCAGCGGATAGATCGATCCCTTGAGGTGCAGCGAGGCGGCCATCCAGGTCCCGGTGACGATGCCGACGAGCCAGCCGATCAACAGTGCCCGATGGTCGAGTATCCGCGCATAGAGGCCCAGCACGATCGCCGGCAGCGTCTGGATGATCCAGATCCCGCCGAGCAGTTGCAACTGGATCGCATACGTCAACGGCAGGAAGATGATGAAGGCGAGCGCGCCGACCTTCACGACCAACGACACCGTCTTCGCGATATGGGTCTCTTCGTGATAGTTGACCTTCTTGTTGAAGAACTCGCGATGGATGTTGCGCGTGTAGAGATTGGCTGCCGCGATCGACATGATCGCCGCCGGCACGAGCGCGCCGATGCCGATCGCCGCGAACGCGACGCCGACGAACCACGACGGGAAGAAGTGCAGGAACAATGCCGGTACGGCGAAGTTCGCCCCATACGCCTTGAAGTATGGCGCGAACTCGGGCATGTCCTTGACGCCCGAGGCGAGCGCCATGAAGCCGAGCAGCGCGAGCATGCCGAGCACCAGCGAATAGGCTGGCAGCAGCGCCATGTTGCGGCGGATCGTATTGCCCGAGGCCGAGCTCAGCATCGCCGTCACGGAGTGCGGATAGAGGAACAGCGCGAGTGCCGAACCCACCGCGAGCGTGGTGTACGCGCTGTAGCCATTGAGGCTCGAGGTGTCAGGGGCCTGGAGCAGTATCTTGGCCGGTGAAATGACGTCGAAGATATGACCGAAGCCGCCGAGCTGCGCGGGGATCACGATCATCGCCGCGGCGATCGTGATGTAGATCAGCAAATCCTTGACCACCGCGATCATCGCGGGCGCGCGCAGGCCCGAGGTGTACGTGTAGGCCGCGAGAATCGCAAAGGCGACGATCAGCGGCAGGTCGCCGACGAAGCCCTGGGTCTGGATCCCGAGGCCGCCGATCACGACTTCGATGCCGACGAGCTGCAGTGCGATATAGGGCATCGTCGCGACGATACCCGTCAGCGCGACGGCCAGCGCGAGCCAGCGGCTGTTATAGCGCGCATGGACAAAGTCGGCCGCCGTGATGTGTCCGTGCCGTTTCGCGACGTTCCAGAGCTTCGGGAACACGATGAAGGCGAACGGATAGATCAGGATCGTATAGGGCACCGCGAAAAAGCCCGTGGCACCGGCGCCGAACACGAGCGCGGGTACGGCCACGAAGGTGTAGGCGGTATAGAGATCGCCGCCGAGCAGGAACCAGGTGACCATCGTGCCGAAACGCCGTCCGCCGAGGCCCCATTCGTCGAGCAGCTTGAGGTCGCCGCGGCGCCAGTTGGCCGCGAAAAAGCCGATCACGGTCACGCCGAGAAACAGCAGCACAAATACGAAGGTCGCGATCGGATTCGTCATTGGCCACCCTTGCGTGCTTTGCCTTTGGGCTTGGTCTTGAAGTAGACGAGCGCCGTCAGCACCGCGCTGATCAGCACCCACAGCAATTGGTACCAATAGAAGAACGGCAGGCCCAGCAGGCGCGGTTGATCGATGTTGTAGACCGGCACGAGCAGCACGCCGATCCAGGGCAATAGAAGCAGCCAGAGCCAGCGTCTGCTGGCATGGGCCGAAGCGTCAGGCAGAGCCATGCAGGTTCCCCAGGATATTTTTTTGATTAGTTTCGGCCGAAGTCTTTCTGAAAGCCGGCCGGCGCGGATTTCGAGAGTATAAGTTGCGGCCACCGCAGGCTCAAAACCGGGGGCGGCCTTTCCCTGCACGAGCGATGGCGGCTCGACGGACGCGGCACGCGCCAGGGAAAGCGGCCCGCGCATCGACCTGATGCCCGGGCTTCGAAGTTCAGACTGTGAACACCGGCCCCGGACGGACAGCCTTGAGCCCCTTGACCCACGAACGCGCGGGCAGACGGAGCGTCTGCTCGATATAAGCGGCGCGGCGCTCGAGCGCGGCCCATTCGAAGGACAGCGCCGGCCCCGAGAACGCGTAGGCGATCCGATTGCCGTCATGGACTTCGGGCAGTGCGAGCACGCGGTTGTCGAATGCGACGCCGAGCTGCTTCATATTGCGCAGGAAACTCGGATGATCGCCGAACAGGTTGACGGTCACGACGCCCGGCTGGACGAGACTCTCTCGGCAGGCCCGATAGAAGGCGGCCGAATCGAGCACGGGGCCGCGCGCCGTCGCATCGTAGAGATCGACCTGGAGCGCGCCGATCGTGCCGCTCCGCTCGGGATCGTTGACATAGTCCCATGCGTCCGCCTCAGTCACGACGAGACGCTTGTCGTCGGGCGGCAGCTCGAACATGCTGCGTGCGGCGACCACGACTGCCGGATTCAACTCGACGGCTTCCGTGAACGTTTTGGGCAGGAAGCGATAGCAGAACTTTGTGAGCGAGGCCGAGCCGAGCCCCAGCTGGACGACCTTCGCGGGCGGATCGAGAAACAGGAGCCAGCCCATCATCTGCTGCGCGTATTCGAGTTCGAGCTTGTCGGGCTGGCGCAGGCGCATCGCCCCCTGGACCCATTCCGTGCCGAAATGCAGATAGCGCACGCCGGATTCTTCCGAGAACGTGACGGGTGCGAAGCGAGGCTTGCGGCGTCCTTCATGCGGCAGGGCCTCGGTCACGTAGTCTTGGTCGCGCGGCTTGCGTGCGGGCTTGGCGGACACGCCATCGAGCGACGCTTCGCGACGCGCCGACCGGTCGCGCTCACGGCGGCCGAATGCACGTGCTTCGGCGGATGCGCGTTTGATGAGTTCGGTCATTCAGAAAAGAGGGAAAGAGGATCAGTCGACATGGCGCCCAGCGCACCCGTTTCCGATCGAGCGAGAGAATAGCATTGGCAGCAGCGAGAAGGGCTTCACGGCGGATTCGACGACGTTCCCTATACTTCGCCCTGAACAACTCTCGGGGCAGGGATACTCTCGGCTTCGGGCCACAACCCCGGAAAGAGAAATCGCAGACTGAAGAACGGCAGCGCAGGTTCAAGTGAACCCACGCGACTTGCGCTCTTTACGAGCCGTAAGTCGAGTAGCTGCGAAATCACGCGTGACGCAGTTCGATCAGAGAGCCCTAGCATTGCTTTGAATTCACCGCGCTCCAGCCGTCCCACCTGGAACAACCGGTACAGCGTGCGTCCAAGCGACTCTGGCTGAAGCGAGCTCCGGTGGTGAACCATGTTTCGCCCGAAATCATGCACGATCTGCAAGGCAAGACTGCCGAAGCGGTGCTCGAGCGTGTCGAACGCCAACTGCCCTGACATGAATTTCACCTGATCGATGCATACGTCGATCCAGAACTTCAGGAACGTGGTGAGCCCACTCGAGCTCAGGTTGCCACGCCCATCCGTATCGTTGCGCCGTGGCTTGTCGGCTGCCCCTAGCGCTTCGTAGTACTCCTGCTGTCGTCGTGCCAAACCTCGCATCGGCGACCAAAGGCCATCCGCCAATTTGAGGTGTGTCATCAATAGATGGTTTTGCAGCCGGCTCACCCGGCCGTTACCGTCCGGGAAGGGATGGATCCATGACAAACGGTGCAGTGATGCGCCTGCGGCGATGACCTTCTTGCTGGCGCTATACCCTTCCACGCCGTAGCGAAACGCAAAATGGCGCAAAAGGTCCGGCAGCATATCGGGAGAAGGCGCATGATGCGAGCCGACCGTGACCTCTATTTCCCTCAGCACACCTGGTTGCAGCTTGCCACGTTCCTGACCCGTTGCATCCAGAATGGCAAGTGATGCCTCCGGCAGTTGAGCATAAAGTTCGCGATGAATTCGGCAAATCCATTCCTGCTCAAATTGATGGGACCATGCCGACTGGACTGCGACAGGTTCGAGCTCCTTTTCAAGGCGCATGTGCGCGATCGCAAGCTGCTGGCGACGAAACGTGTCCTGCTCCTTCGAAAAGTTCTTTTCGATGGCGGCCTCGAGATCTGCGGGATAGGTGTGCTGGCCTTCAATCTTGTTTGTGTAGTACGAGTTCATGGCTCGCAGCAGCGGAGCCAGCGCGCTGCGAGAGTCCGGCCCAACCCCTGTCGCCAGCCGCGCGGCTGCTTCTCGCAAGTCTCCAACTCTATCGAAAATTTCGATCAGCTCGCCGTCGTTCGGAAATGCAGGCTCAATCATGTTGCTGGCGTACATCTGGCGAATCCCCCTCCAAAAATTCGATCTCCAATTAACTGAATTTTATAGAAAAATCCAGAACGATGGCGAATTTATGGCTGATATCCAATACCATCTTCACGTCAATGCGTGCGCCACGACGTGGCGGATCGTAAGTCAATCGTTGACGCCACGCCAAACCACGAGCTTCTGCTCGAACGACAACATCGCATGCGCAGGGCTCGACGACGGCAGCACTAGTGTCTTATAGCCCGCTTCCCGCATCACGGGTTCGAAGCGGCCCGCGGTCTTGCCGTTGAAGCAGACCTTGCGAAGCGACGGTGCATGACGGCGCAAAGCCGCGAAATCGTTGGGGGAAGCGTTGCGAATCGCCGCATCGAGGCTGCCCGTGCGCTCGCACGCAGCGAGCACATCCCACACGCCGATGCGATGGGCGAGCAGCCGAATCAGACGCTCGGCATAAGGAAGAGAAGGCAGCGGCTCGTCAAGCACTGCCCCCAACAGCCGCCAGAACTGGTTCTGGGGATGCGCGTAATACTGCGTCGCCGACAGCGAGGCGACGCCCGGAAAGCTGCCGAACACCATCGTATGTGTATCAGCCGCGACTACAGGCGGAAAACCCTCGAGCAAAGGCTCCGCGGACACCGGCACCGCAACCGGCTCTGCCTCTGTCCGCGCCTTCTTCACCCTCGCACCTGGTTTTTCCACCCATTCGCCGCCCACGGACCGCCCAGCATCTCCGGGGGCCCGCGTCTTCGACATCAGTGCGCGCCCGCCAACAGCAAGGCATTGGTACGCCGCACATAGCTGGCCGGATCTTCAAGCGCACCACCCTCCGCCAGCATGGCCTGGTCGAACAACAAATGCGACCAGTCATCGAGCGAAGGCGTCTCGGCCGTCAAACGCTTCACGAGCGGATGCTCGGGATTGATCTCGAGGATCGGGCGAGCCTGCGGCGCCGCTTGCCCGGCTGCCTTCAACATGCGCTGCAGATAGCCGCTCATGTCGTTGTCGTCGGCCACGAGGCATGACGGCGAATCCGTCAGGCGGAACGTCAGCCGAACCTCCTTCGCCTTGTCCTTGAGCACTTCCTGGATCTTCTCGACAAGCGGCTTCAGCTCACCGCTGACTTTCTCCTGGGCCTTCTTCTCGTCGTCCGACAACTCGCCAAGATCAAGGTCGCCACGCGCCACGCTCGACAGCGGCTTGCCTTCGAATTCGGTTAGGAACGACAGTGCCCACTCGTCGACACGATCGGACAGCAGCAGCACCTCGACACCCTTCTTGCGGAACACTTCGAGGTGCGGGCTGTTGCGCGCCGCCAGCCACGAATCCGCGGTCACGTAGTAAATCTTGGTCTGGTTGCCCTTCATGCGGCTCACGTAGTCCGCGAGAGAGACGTTCTGCTCGGCGGTGTCGCCTTGTGTCGTCGCGAAGCGCAGCAGCTTCGCGATTCGCTCGCGATTCGCCTGGTCTTCGCCCACGCCTTCCTTGAGCACCTGGCCGAACGCACCCCAGAAGGTCGCGTACTTATCCTTCTCGTTCTCGGCAAGGTCCTCGAGCATCGAGAGTGCACGCTTGGTCACACCCTCGCGAATGGTCTTTACGTCACGGCTTTCCTGCAGCAGCTCACGCGAAACGTTCAGCGGCAGATCGCTCGAATCGACAACCCCGCGGATATAGCGGAGATAACCCGGCAGCAGTTGTTCCGCATCGTCCATGATGAACACGCGGCGCACGTAGAGCTTCAGGCCGCCGTGCTTGTTGCGGTCATATAGGTCGAACGGGGCCTGCGACGGCACATACAGCAACTGGATATATTCGCTGCGGCCCTCGACGCGGTTATGCGTCCAGGCGAGCGGATCGAGATGGTCATGCGAGAGATGCTGGTAGAACTGCGTGTACTGGCTGTCTTCGATCTCGCTCTTCGAACGGGCCCACAGCGCGCTCGCCTGGTTGACGGTCTCGTCTTCGTCGCGGCGCACCATCTCGCTCTTTTCCTGGTCCCATTCTTCCTTGGGCATCAGGATCGGCAGCGCGATGTGATCGGAATACTTCTGGATCACGGACTTGATCTGCCATCCGTTGAGCAACTCGTCCTCGCCTTCACGCAAATGCAGGGTGATTGTCGTGCCGCGCTCCGCGCGCTCGATCGTATCGACATCGAACTCGCCGTCGCCCGCGCTGCTCCAGCGCACACCTTCGGCAGCCGGCAGGCCAGCGCGGCGCGACTCCACCGTGATGCGGTCGGCCACGATAAAGCCCGAATAGAAGCCCACGCCAAACTGGCCGATCAGTTGCGCATCCTTTTGCTGGTCGCCGGATAGCTTCGAGAAGAAATCGCGCGTACCCGACTTGGCGATCGTGCCGAGGTGAGTGATCGCTTCTTCACGACTCATACCGATGCCGTTGTCATCGATCGTGATCGTGCGCGCGGCCTTGTCGAAGCTAACGCGAATCCGCAGGTTCGAATCGCTCTCGAACAGCGCCGGGTTTGCGATCGCCTCGAAGCGCAGCTTGTCGGCCGCATCTGATGCGTTCGAAATCAGTTCGCGAAGGAAAATTTCCTTGTTGCTGTACAGCGAATGGATCATCAGTTGCAGAAGCTGCTTCACTTCTGCCTGAAAACTCAGCGTCTCTTGCGCCATCTAACAACCTCGTCTTGAAATCAGGGTGAACAGGTACAGCAGGATCTGCGGGCGATGTGGGGCCGGACCGCCACATTTCAAGGGGGCGGCCCCTTGTCCGCGGCCCGCGCGAGGAAATCGAACAGGCCGGGATCGCCGCAATTCGCGATATTGAAACGCATCCAGGTCGAAGGCGACTGGTTCGGCGAAAACAGCGCTCCCGGGGCAAGCAGGTAGCCCGCCTCGTGCCCGGCCGCGGTCAGCACAGCCGTGTCGACGCCCGTGTCGACCCAATGGAACATCCCATGGCCGGGCGTCGAGAACAAGCGAAAACCGATCAATTCAAGGGCTCGCGCGGTCCGTTCGCGCACCGCATCGAGCCGGTTGCGCAGCCGTTCGGCATGCCGGCGGTAATGCCCTTCGGTGAGAATCTTGAAGACGACGCGCTCGTTGATCTCGGGGCTCGTCATGCCGACCAGCATCTTCTGGTCAGCCAGCGCACGTGCGACGTCGGGCGAACAAGCCGCGAAACCGACGCGCAGGTTCGCGGCGAGCGTCTTGGAAAAACTGCCCAGGTAAATGACGCGCCGCAACTGGTCGAGGCTTGCGAGCCGGGTCGTGGTCGAGCCGGGCATCGCGAGATCGCAGTAGATGTCGTCCTCGACGACGATCAGATCGTGTTCCTCGGCGATCTTGAGGATACGGAATGCCTGCGCGGCCGCCAGCGATGTACCGGTGGGATTGTGCAGCACCGAATTGATCACGAGCATGCGCGGCTTCCACTCGATCACGAGGCGCTCGAGCGCAGCGAGATCGGGGCCGTCGGCGGTATAGGGAATGCCGACGAGATGCGCGCCCTGCGACGCGAAGCGGCCGAACATCTGGAACCATGCGGGGTCGCCGACCAGCACGGTGTCGCCGGGCTGTACGTAGAGGCGCGCGATCAGGTCGAGTGCCTGTGTCACGCCCGAGGTCATGACGATTTGTTCGGGCGAGGCGCCAATCTCCATTTCGGCGAGCCGGGTCTGCAGCTGTTGGCGCAGGGGGTAGAAACCCTGCGGCGTACCGAGCTGCAGCAATTGCGCGCCGCCCTGCCGACCCAGGGCGCGCAGTGCATTCGAGATCAGTTCGCCATCGAGCCAGCGATTGGGCAGGTAACCGAGGCCCGGACCTTTCTCCGGGCTCGTGGTGCCCACCATATTGCGCAACAGCCACACCACGTCGATCGCATGGTTGACTGCGGCCGCGACGCGCGGCGAACGCGATCCCACGGTCGCGGCCTCGCGTACATAGAAACCCGAGCCGCGCCGGGAATCGAGATATCCCTGTGCAACGAGCCGCTCATAGGCTTCGACCACGGTAAAGCGCGAGACGCCCTTGTCCAGCGCCAGGCGCCGTATCGAGGGCATGCGCATACCCGGGCGGAATACACGCTCCTCGATGCGGCGGCGTCCCCATTGAACGAGCTGATCGACCAGCGTGAGCTGGGTCGATTGGATGGGAGCCGGTATCTGTTCGGTGCCGGGCGATTGGTCGTCGGGCATGGCTGGCGCACGCTCAATGAGGGAAACGGAAGCCGTCGCGAAGCGCGCACCAGTGACCCTGATGAGGAGCTTTAGATCACCGCACAAGGAATGTGCACGCCACGCCGCCACGAAAGGCCTGATTTTACCCCTCCCGTCGAGACACACGGATGAATTGCGCCTTGGGTCCATTCGCGGCGCAACGCTCATTATTTGGGGCATTGACCGTGGACTGTACAGAGAAGTATTTGTCCAACCGTACCGTTACTGGCCCGGTCCAAACCGCTAAAGTGAGCAAATCCGGAAACCGGATGCGCGGCTCAGGGCAGTCTGGTTATCATCGTCGGCTTCGATCCTCGTCGACCGGACGTCCCATGGACGGCCTGCCCACCTGCCAGCCCTTTTAGCGTATTGAACTCATGACCGTGCCGTCCCTCCGTCTTGACCACCTAGTTGTCGCCGCACCTACGCTTGACGCTGGTGTCGCCCATGTCTGCGATGCACTCGGCTTGTCCGCCGATGCATTCGAGGCCGGCGGGCGCCACCCGGGGATGGGCACGCACAATCGCCTGCTGGGACTATGGGGCGGCATCTATCTGGAAGTCATGGCCTGCGATCCCGAGGCACCGGCGCCCGAGCGCAAGCGCTGGTTCGGGCTCGACAGCAAGGCCGTCAAGGCACGCCTCGCCAACGGTCCGTATCTGGCCCACTGGGTCGCGCGTGTCGAGCGTCCGCGCCAGCTCCAACTCTGGCAACAGCAATACCCGGCACGGATTCCGCCATTGCTCCAGATGCAACGCGGCGACTATGCCTGGCACATCAGCGTGCCCGAGAACGGCGCGCTGCCGAGCTGGAAACGCCACGGCGGCGACGGACTGCTGCCGACCCTGATCCAGTGGGACCTGCCGCTCCATCCGAGTGAGCGGCTCGCCTATCAGGGCATCGCACTCAAGCGTCTGCGCGGCTTTCACAAAAACGCGAACGGCCTCGCCAAGCAGTTGGAATGGCTCGGCGCCTCCTCGCTGATCGCGCTCGAGCCGACCCTCGTCGAGCCGTGCCTCGTCGCCGAATTCGAGACCCGCACAGGTCCGCGCACCTTGCGCTGAACCCCCGTCCTCACGTACCGGAGTCATCATGCCGTCGAGCCAGCGTGCCCCGATCAACCCGCAGACCCAGGGGATGCTGCTCGGCCTGCTCGGCGTCACCGTGTTCAGCCTGTCGCTGCCGATGACGCGTCTCGCGATCACCAGCCTGGACCCGGTGCTCGTCGGACTCGGCCGCGCGTTGCTCGCCGCGATCCCGGCCGCCGCGCTGCTGCTCTGGCGCCGTGAGCGGTTACCGACCCCTGCGCAGATGCGCCGGATCGCGGTGATTTCGCTCGGGGTCATCGTCGGCTTTCCAGTCCTGTCGGGGCTCGCATTGATGACCGTGCCCTCCTCGCACGGCGCGGTCGTGAATGGCTTGCTGCCTCTTGCAACCGCGCTTTATGCGGCATGGCTCTCGCACGAACGGCCTTCGCGCGGGTTCTGGTTCTGTGCGGTGCTCGGCAGCGCACTGGTGGTCGCCTATGCCTTGGTAACCGGACATGGCGCGCCCGCGGCGGGAGATCTGTGGATGCTCGCCGCGGTCGCCGCCTGCGGGCTGGGCTACGCGGAAGGCGGCCGCCTCGCGAAGGAGCTCGGCAACTGGCAGGTGATCTGTTGGGCACTCGTCCTGTCGGCACCCGTGCTCGTGTTGCCGGTGGGCTGGCTCGCATGGCGTCACCATGGGCCGGTGTCCATGCATGCGTGGTTCGCGTTCGGCTACCTTTCGCTGTTTTCGCAGTTCCTCGGCTTTATCGCGTGGTATGCGGGTCTCGCGCGCGGCGGCATTGCGCGCGTCGGACAAGTACAATTGCTGCAGATCTTCATGACGCTCGCTTTCTCGGCCTTGTGGTTTGGCGAGACCGTGAGCCCGCTGAGCTGGCTGTTCGCGCTCGGCGTGCTGGCCACGGTGGTGGCGGGACGCCGGACGGCAATTGCTCATGCCGCACCCGTCACGGCCGATCCGGCGGGCCGCGTCGTCTAGCTGTATGTCCAACCGACGGCGCCCATACTCTGCGGCTCTCGTTCGCGACCGTCTCGTCCGCGAAAATCGACGAGTGCATCGCACGCCTCGCCGCGCTGATCCGCGCGTGCTGCTCATTCAACCTTAGGAGATTGCATGTCGAACCAAGACGTCTACACCCAACTGAAATCCCTCGGCATCGAACTGCCGTCCGCCGGCGCACCGGCCGCCGCCTATGTCATGAGTGCGCAAACCGGTAACACAGTCTTCCTGTCGGGCCATATCGCCAAGCGTGACGGCAAGGTCTGGGCCGGCAAGCTCGGCGCCGACCTCGTCACGGCCCAAGGCCGCGACGCCGCGCGAGCCATTGCGATCGACCTGATCGCCACCCTGCATGCCCATACCGGCGACCTGAACCGCGTCACGCGGATCGTCAAGGTCATGAGCCTGGTCAATTCGACGCCCGACTACACCGAGCAGCATCTGGTGACCAATGGCGCATCGGAACTCTTCGACGAAGTGTTCGGCGACGCGGGAAAGCATGCGCGCTCGGCATTCGGCGTGGCCCAGATTCCCCTGGGCGCCTGCGTTGAAATCGAACTCATCGCGGAAGTTCGCTAAAGACCACACGTGCAGCGTGAGACGCGCAAACGTACAACTCTGAGGAGGTTCACATCGACCCGAACGGTTGACGTTCCCGATGCGTCTCTCTGAGAAAGCGGCCCCCGAGAGGGGCCGTTTTCATTTACTTTCCCATTTGCAACAGATTTCGCTACTATTCCGGTGGTCAGTCAGCCTTGCGGCCGCAAGCGCCGGCCGCTCGTTCAAGACATCCTTTAACGATCACGACAACGCCGATTCGGGGAACATGCGCGAACCTTCGACACGCTTCGCGGACGTTTGGGCAAACAAGCGCAAGGGAGTTTTCGGGCGCCACCATCCGCGATGAAACTTCAGACTCCCAAAGCTCCGATGCGCACCGCGGATCGCGCGGCGATCCGGAGCCGTTCGCTGCTTGCGATTCCGCTGCTCGGCCTTGTGTTGCTGGGCCTGCTCTGGGCCGCGATCGTCACTCGCCTGCAGGCCGAGAAGGAAAGCGCCTATCGCGCATCGAGCGCGTCGGCCGCGATTCTGTCGACCGCGCTCGAACAGCACACCATCAAAGCGATCCATCAGGTAGACCAGATCACCCGCTTCGTCAAGTACGAGTTCGAGAAGGCGCCCGAAGATTTCGACCTGCGCCACACCGTCGACCGGGGCCTCGTGCAGAGCGACACGCTCGTGCAGATCTCGCTGATCAACAAGAACGGCAAGCTCGTCGCCACGACGGCTGATCCCGCCCCGCAGCAGACCGACCTGTCCGACCGCGAGTACTTCCTGGTTCACAAACGCGAGGACAACGATCAGATATATATCAGTACGCCCGTGCTCAACCGGACCTCGAGACGTTGGTCGCTGCAATTGACACGCCGGCTCAACAATCCGGACGGTTCATTCGCCGGAGTCGTGGCGGTGTGCGAAGATCCGTCGTATCTCACCAATGATTTCTACAACAGCGCCGCGATCGGCAAGGACGGCGTGATCCTGGTCGTCTCCGACAACGGCACGGTGCTCGCGCGCCGGACCGGCAGCACGCCGCATGCACCGGGGTCGTTCTCGGCCGCCGGCAAGTATCCGACCGGACGGCATGTGTCCGGTGTGTACGACGACCCGATCGACGGGGTGACGCGCATCGTTTCGTACCGGCATATCGACGGCTATCCGCTCGGCGTGCTGGTCGGACTTTCGGAAGCCGAGGAGTTGGCCGACTACTATCACATGCGCAATGTGTATCTGCTGATGGGATCCTTCATCACACTTGCGATGATTGCGTTCTTCGGTGTCGCGACGGGGCTGATCCTGAAGCTGCTCGGCCGCGAGCGCGAGATGATCGATCTCGTCGAATTTGATTTGCTGACCCGTCTGCCGAACCGCTATCAAACCGTCAGGGTCCTGCGTCATGAAGTCGGCCAGCCCGGCAATGTCGGCCGGCTCGCCTTGCTTTATATCGATCTCGACAACTTCAAGACGGTCAACGATACGCTCGGCCACAACGAGGGCGATGCCGTCCTGCTGATGACCGCCAACCGCCTGCGCGACACCGTCGGCGACGCGGGCATGCTCGCACGGTTCGGTGGCGACGAGTTCGTCGTCGTCATGCGCGGCGACCACGTCGAGGAAGCCTCGACCCGGCTCGCCGAGGCGATCGACCGGATGTTGCGCGAGCCGTTCGACCTGCAGGGCTCCGCATTCGTGTTGCATGCGAGCATCGGGATTGCGCTGCATACGATTGTCGATGAAAGCGACATCGACCTGCTGAAGAAAGCCGACCTCGCGATGTACAGCGCCAAGGACGCGGGCAAAGGCTGCTATGCCTTCTACTCGCCCGCGCTCGCGCATCGCGCCGATCATTTGATGAAGTGGGAACAGCAGTTGCGCGTGGCGCTTGCCGAGGGACAACTGTTCCTTGCCTACCAGCCGAAGATTGATCTGAACCAGCGTTGCATTACGGGTTTTGAAGCGCTCGTGCGCTGGGATCATCCGCAGCGCGGGTTGATCGGGGCGGCGGATTTCATTCCCGTCGCCGAGTCGACCGGGCTGATCGTACCCATCGGCGACTTCGTGCTCGAGTCGGCATGCCGACAACTCAGCCTGTGGCAGCGGCAGGGCCATGGCTCGCTCACGCTCGCGATCAATATCTCGTCGGTCCAGTTCTGGCGCGGCGATATTCTTGATACTGTCGGCCGTTGCCTGCGCGATTTCAGTATTCCGCCCTTCAGGCTCGAACTCGAGATCACCGAGACGGCGATGATGGAGTACCCCGATCTCGTCTCCGAAAAAATCTTCGCGCTCAAGCGGCTCGGCGTGCGCATCGCGCTCGATGATTTCGGCACCGGCTATTCGTCACTGTCCTATCTGAACCGGTTCGCCGTCGACACACTCAAGGTCGACAAGTCGTTTATCCAGGCGATTCCGCACGACCGCAGCGTCTGCGTGATGGTGTCGGCGATCATCGGTCTCGCCCGATCGCTTGGCCTGACCGTCGTCGTCGAAGGCACGGAAACCGAGGAGCAGATCGCCTGGCTCGCCTCGGTCGGTCGCGTCGAGGCACAGGGTTACCTGTTCTCGCGGCCCGTGCCGGCATCGGAAATCGCGGGACTGATCGAGCGCTTCGGCGTCTGCACGACGAGGTCGGAGAGCCTGGCTTAGGGCGTGTACGGGAGGGTGCCTTCGAGGACATCACCGCCCGACGCATTCATAGCGTAGCGCTGCCGCGCCTCATCTTTGGCATCCTCTCTCCCCGCCCCAAAGAATCCCTGAAGGAGGATTGCCGCGCACTTGTTCAGACGCGGCCCATCACGGCAAGCGCGATCGTCACAAAGCCAAGCACCATGTTCACGACGACGATCCGGCGCATCGAGGTCATCGCGCGTGCGCCGTCAGGCCAGCGCTGTGCCTGCACCGCGCGCTGGACACGCGGGTAGACTGCGAAGCGCAGATGGCCGAACATCAGCATCATCACGATACCCGTCACCGCCATCGCGAGGATCGGCCAGGGCGCCTGCATATTGCCGACCTTGGACATCATGAAACCGCCGCTCAACAGGATCGCGACAATCGCCCACGTCACCCAGTTGAAGAACTTGCCGAGCGCCGATTCCATCAGCGGCAGCCGCGACTGCGGCGTGAGTTCGGCAAGCGATGTGCGCAGGCAGAAGTGCGCGAAGACCATGCCTCCGACCCAGATGGAGACACCCGCAAGGTGGGCAAACAGCGCAATTTGAAAAGCGTGAATCATCGATAGATCTCGCGAACGTTGTCGTTCAAATGGGGGATAAGTGATGAGATGTCGCTTGCAACGCAAGACGCAACGTCATAAGTCACATTGCAAGCGACATCACGGAGAAATTCACAAGGCCGGGCGCAATGCTTCGATCTTCAGCCGGGTATCGGGCTTGTGTCCCTTGCGCGCGCGCTTTCCGACATGCGAGGCCAGCGCGGCCCCCTTGAGCTCGAGCTCGCTCGGCTTGCTGCCGCGCGTGCCGAACAGCACGACACCCGCGGTGCCGATAGGTGCCGCCTGGACCAGGCGCTCCTTGCCCTCGAGCCCGATCAGTGTCACACCGCGTCCGCCACCGCTGAGCGTCTTCATCTCGTCGAGACCGAACACGAGCAAACGGCCATCGTCGGACAGACAGGCCACCTGTGTCGCCTGCGGCCACAAGGGCATCGGCGTGAGCGGCAGCGCGCCGTCGTCGAGCGTCATAAAGGACTTGCCCGCCTTGACCCGGCTAACCATATCGCCGATCTTCGCAATGAAACCGTAGCCTGCCGACGACGACAGCAACAAGGCCTGTTCGGCCGGTGCCGCGTAGTAGTGCATCAGGTGCGTCCCGCCCTCAAGTTCGATCAGGGAGGTCACCGGCACGCCATCGCCGCGACCGCCCGGCAGGGCTGCGACACTCACCGAATAGACCCGCCCGTTGCTGCCCCAGGCCACCAGCGTATCGGTCGTACGGCTCGCGAAGGCACCGTAGAGCGCATCGCCCGCCTTGAAGGCGAACTGCGCGGGATCGAGACCATGCCCTTTCGCCGTGCGCACCCAGCCGCGCTGCGAGACCACCACGGTGACCGGCTCGTCGACCACGCGTTGTTCGAAAACCGCGCGCTTGTCGGCCTGGATCAGCGTGCGGCGCTCATCGCCATACTGCTTCGCATCGGCCTCGATCTCACGGATCATCAGGCGCTTGAGCGCCGATTCGCTTGCGAGCAGTTCTTCGAGCTTCGACTTGTCGTCGCGCAGGCCCTGCAATTCCTTTTCGATCTTGATGCTTTCGAGCCGCGCCAGCTGGCGCAGGCGGATTTCAAGAATGTCCTCGGCCTGCCGCTCGCTGAGTTCGAAGCGCGCCATCAGCGCGGCCTTCGGCTCCTCGGCTTCGCGAATGATATGAATCACCTCGTCGATATTCAGGAAGACGATCATCCGCCCTTCGAGAATATGAATCCGGTCGTTCACCCGGGCGAGCCGGAAGCGGCTGCGCCGCGTCACCGTCAGCGCGCGGAACTCGACCCACTCGCGCAACACGTCGAGCACGGACTTCTGGCGCGGCCGGCCGTCGGTGCCGATCATCACGAGATTCAGCGCGACGCCCGACTCCATACTCGTGTGCGCAAGCAGCGTGTTGATAAACTCGGTCTGGTCGATGCGGCTCGACTTCGGCTCGAACACGATGCGCACGGGCGCATCCTTGCCCGATTCGTCGCGTACCGTATCGAGCATGGCGAGCAGGCTCTGCTTCGTCTGCATCTGCTCGGGTGTCAGCGACTTCTTGCCGAGCTTGATCTTCGGATTGGTCAGTTCCTCGATTTCCTCGAGCACCTTCTGACACGACGCGTTCGGCGGCAGTTCGGTAATCACCACCTGCCACTGGCCACGTGCCATCTCTTCAATCTTCCAGCGCGCGCGCACCTTGAGGCTGCCGCGGCCGCTCTCATAGGCCGCGGTGATTTCCGCGGGACTCGAGATGATCTGGCCGCCACCGGGGAAGTCCGGACCCGGCAGGTGTTCGATCAGCTCGGCGCGCGTGAGCTTCGGATTGCGGATCAACGCGACCGCGGCTTGCGCGACCTCGCGCAGATTGTGCGGCGGGATTTCGGTCGCCAGCCCCACGGCGATGCCCGATGCGCCATTGAGCAACACGAACGGCAGGCGTGCGGGCAACAGCTTCGGTTCCTGAAACGAACCGTCGTAGTTCGGCATGAAATCGACCGTACCTTCGTCGATTTCATCGAGCAGCAGACGCGCGATCGGCGCGAGCCGGGTTTCGGTGTAGCGCATCGCCGCCGCGCCGTCGCCGTCGCGCGAACCAAAATTGCCCTGGCCGTCGATCAGCGGATAACGCAGCGAGAAATCCTGCGCAAGACGTACGAGTGCGTCATAGGCGGATTGATCGCCATGCGGATGGTATTTACCGAGCACATCGCCGACCACGCGAGCCGACTTCACGGGCTTCGCGTCGGCGCGCAACCCCATTTCGTTCATCGCGAAGAGCAGGCGGCGCTGCACCGGCTTCTGCCCGTCGCTGACGTCGGGCAGCGCGCGACCCTTGACGACGCTGATCGCGTAGTCGAGATAAGCCTGTTCCGCGTACTTGCCGAGCGTCAGGTATTCGCCGTCCGCGGGCGGTGCGAAGTCAATATCCTGCTGTTCCATATCAGATATCCGCCTCTACCTCGTTGCCCTTGTCTTCGATCCAGCCGCGCCGTGCGGCGGCCTCGCCCTTGCCCATCAACATGTTCATCGTGCCGACGGTCGCGAGATAGTCGAGCTCGCCGAGCGCGACCGGCATCAGCCGGCGCGTGTCGGGGTTCATCGTCGTGTCCCAGAGCTGTTCCGCGTTCATTTCACCAAGCCCCTTGAAGCGGCTGATCGTCCATTGCGTTTCGCGCACACCGTCCTTGCTCAGCTTGTCGAGGATCGCCTCGAGCTCACCGTCGTCGAGCGCGTAGAGCTTCTGCGCAGGCTTCTTGCCACGCGCGGGCGCATCGACACGAAACAGCGGCGGCCGCGCGACATGAACATGCCCGCGCGCGATCAGCTGCGGGAAGTGCTTGAAGAACAGCGTCAGCAGCAAGACCTGGATGTGCGAGCCATCGACGTCCGCATCCGACAGAATGCAGATCTTGCCGTAGCGCAGATTGCTGAGATCCGGCGTGTCTCCATCGCTATGCGGATCGACGCCGATCGCGACCGCGATATCGTGGACTTCGTTGTTGGCGAAGAGCCGATCACGCTCCGTTTCCCAGGTGTTCAGCACCTTGCCTCGCAGCGGCAGGATCGCCTGGAATTCCTTGTTGCGCCCCATCTTCGCCGAGCCGCCAGCCGAGTCGCCCTCGACGAGGAACAATTCATTGCGTGTGAGCTCGGTCGATTCGCAGTCGGTGAGCTTGCCCGGCAGCACCGCGACACCCGAGCTCTTGCGCTTCTCGACCTTCTGGCCCGCGCGTGTGCGTGCCTGCGCCTGCTTGATCACGAGGTCGGCGAGCTTGCGGCCCAGGTCGACATGCTGGTTCAGCCAGAGTTCAAGCCCCGGA
The DNA here is from genome assembly GCF_902859895.1 of Pararobbsia alpina. Taxonomy (GTDB): domain Bacteria; phylum Pseudomonadota; class Gammaproteobacteria; order Burkholderiales; family Burkholderiaceae; genus Pararobbsia; species Pararobbsia alpina. The sequence goes on along the minus strand of NZ_CADIKM010000007.1, from coordinate 5,970 downwards.
CGCGTGAACGACGAGACCAGCCGGACCGCATCGCGGCTGTTGAGCCGTTCCTTGATCTGCCCCTGGAATTGCGGATCGAGCACCTTGGCCGACAGCACGAAAGACACGCGCGAGAACACGTCTTCCGGCAACAGCCGCACACCCTTGGGCAGCAAGCCGTGCAGTTCGATAAAGCTCTTGACCGCCTGAAACAGCCCTTCGCGCAGGCCGGCTTCATGCGTGCCACCGGCGGGAGTCGGTATCAGGTTCACATACGATTCACGCAGCAGCGGCCCTTCTTCGGTCCATGCGACCACCCAGGCGGCGCCCTCGCCTTCCGCGAAGTTGTCGTCGCTGCCACGCGCGCCGTCCGCGAAACGCTCGCCTTCGAACAGCGGGATCAGCGGCTCGTTGTCGTTCAGGCCTTCAAGCAGATAACCGCGCAGGCCCGCTTCATATTTCCAGGCGAAGCGCTCGCCCGTCTTCTCTACCACGAGGACGACTTCGACACCCGGCAGCAGGACCGCCTTGGAACGCAACAGGCGTTGCAGCTCGGCGATCGGCAGGTTGGACGAATCGAAATACTTGGGGTCGGCCCAGGCGGTGACGCGCGTGCCTGATTTCTTGTCGGCCTTCGTCGCCGGACGCACCGTCAGCGGCCGCACCACGTCGCCATGCGCGAAGCCCAGCTCCGCCACCTTGCTGTCGCGCCAGACCAGCACGTCGAGCCGCGTCGACAGCGCATTGGTCACCGACACGCCGACGCCGTGTAGACCACCCGAGAACGTATAGGCGCCGCCCGCAGCCTTGTCGAACTTGCCGCCCGCGTGGAGCCGCGTGAAGACGATTTCGACGACCGGTACGCCCTCCTCGGGATGCATGCCGAACGGGATGCCTCGACCGTCGTCCTCGACGCTGACCGCGCCATCCGCGTGCAGCGTGACGGCAATTTGTTTGCCATGGCCGCCGAGCGCCTCATCCGACGCGTTGTCGACCACCTCCTGCATGATGTGCAGCGGGTTCTCGGTACGCGTGTACATGCCGGGACGCTGCTTGACCGGCTCGAGACCCTTGAGCACCTTGATCGATGCTTCGCTATACGACGGTGTTGCCTTCTTTGTTGACATAGCCCGTTGCGCTTCGAAACTTGGTTTGCACTTGGTTCGCTTATGGCAGAACGGCCTGGAGAGTCGACGCACGGCATCCTGATCGATGCGGCCCGGTTATCCCCATCCTCTGTGGACAACTGCGTGGACAAGCCAGGGAGTTCTGCAAAAACCCGATAAGAAACAAGGTGCTCGTCATACGCGCCAGTAAATTGGGCGGTGCCGCCGACGATCACCTCGCAGCTCCGGCGAGACTATTGTAATGGCGAGCCGGGCGGGCGGCGGCATCGGCGCGTTGCGGGGGCGCAAAGGGCGTCGGGAACCGGACGCCGGGAAAGCTCCAGTCCTGCCTAGGCCTTTCCGCCCGACTTGGCTTCGAGCGCCTCCCAACGCTCGAGGGCGACGAGCAATGCTTCGTCGATTGCGCCATTGCGTTCGGTCAGGCGTTGCGCTTCTTTCGCATCCTTGTTGAAAGCCGTGCCATTGCTGAGCTTGTCGACGATCTCCTTCTGCTCCGCCTCGAGCGTCGCGATCTGCTGCGGCAGGCTTTCGAGTTCGCGCTGCTCCTTGAACGACAGCTTGACCGAGCGCTGCGCATTACGGCCCGAGGCGCTGTCCTTCGCTCCCTTGCCGTTTGCCGCTGCCGCGGCGGCATTGCTCGCCGCCGTGGCTGCGCGTGCCATCTCATCCGAACGCGCTTTCTGCACCTGCCAGTCGCTGAAACCGCCGACGTATTCGCGCCACTTGCCCTCACCCTCCGCGGCGATCACCGAGGTCACCACGTTGTCGAGGAATGCGCGGTCATGGCTCACGAGCAATACCGTGCCGTCATAGTCCGTCAGCAACTCCTCGAGCAATTCGAGCGTCGGAATATCGAGATCGTTGGTCGGCTCGTCGAGCACCAGCACATTGGCCGGCCGCGCAAATAACCGCGCGAGCAGCAAGCGGTTGCGTTCCCCGCCCGACAGGGAGCGGACCGGTGAACGTGCACGCTCGGGCGAGAACAGAAAATCGCCCAGATAGCTCATCACATGCTTGCGATTGCCCGCGATCTCGATCCAGTCGCTACCGGGTGCGATCGTATCCGCGAGGCTGCGCTCCGGGTCGAGTTGCGCGCGCATCTGATCGAAATAGGCCACTTCGAGGTTGGTGCCCGTGCGCACCTTGCCGCTGTCGGGCTGGAGCGCCCCGAGAATCAGCTTGAGCAAAGTCGTCTTGCCCGCGCCGTTCTGCCCGACGAGGCCGACCTTGTCACCGCGCATGACCGTCGTTGTGAAATTGTCGACGATCATCCGCTCGCCATACGACTTCGAGACATCCGTGAGTTCCGCGACGATCTTGCCCGATCGCTCGCCCTGGCTGACGTCGAGCTTCACATTGCCTTGCACATTGCGACGTGCCGCGCTGTCCAGGCGCATCTTCTGCAGCCGTTCGATCCGGCTCACACTGCGGGTGCGGCGTGCCTCGACCCCTTTTCGGATCCAGACCTCTTCCTGCGCGAGCAGCTTGTCGAACTTCGCCTGTTCGACCATTTCCACTTCGAGCTGCTGCGCCTTGCGCTCCTGGTATGCCGTGAAGTTGCCCGGATACGAGAGCAGCTTGCCGCGGTCAAGATCCACGATTCGCGTCGCGACGCGATCGAGGAAAGAACGATCGTGGGTGATGAACAGCAGACTGCCGCCGAACGACAGCATCAGCTCCTCGAGCCAGCGAATCGAATCGAAGTCGAGGTGATTGGTCGGCTCGTCGAGCAGCAGCGCATCCGGACGCGCGACCAGTGCGCGTGCGAGTGCGAGCCGCTTCTGAAGGCCGCCTGACAGCGCCCCTGCCTTGACGTCGCCGTCGAGATTCAGTTGCTGAAGCGTCGTCGCGACGCGCGTTTGCCACTGCCACGCATCGAGCGCATCGAGTTGGCCTTGCAGCGTATTCATTCGCGCAAGCAACGCCTCGTGGTCGTGGTCATGTTCCGGCTCGCCGAGCATGTGCGCGACCTGATCGAACTGCTCGAGCAGGCTGCGCGTATCGCCGAGGCCCGAGGCGACGATATCGAACACCGTCGCTTCCGGATCGAAGGCCGGCTCCTGCGGCACGTAGACCGTCGTCAGATTCTGCTGACGCGAAATCAGGCCGTCATCGGGTTTGGCTTCTCCGGCGACGATCGTGAGCAAAGAGGACTTGCCGGCGCCATTGCGGCCGATCAGGCCGACGCGTTCGCCGGCTTCAAGTGAAAAATCGGCGCCATCGAGCAAGGCGACGTGGCCGAACGCGAGATGCGCGCCGGTGATGGAAAACAGCGACATGACGACCTGGTAGGTACGGAAAGACGCTCATTGTACCGGTCGGCTTGATACCTGCGCCTGCTGGCCGGAAGGGGGTAGGCATTTGTGAGAGATATGGGTCGGGGAAAGGCTGTGACTGGGTAGGAAGAGGCGTGTTTCCGCCGTTTGGCGGGGATCACCGTTGCGAGCTTGCTTGCGCTTCCCTCGAATCGGTCGGGGGAAGTCGTTCTCAGTGCCGCGCCGGAAGCGGATCTCGGGGTGGCTTGTAATTCTTGTAATGGGGGCACGCATCTGCAGGTGTCCAGCCCGGGTAGAATCTCGCCTTCCTTGGGATCTTTAGACGATTTGGCGGGTGGCAACGTGAGCGAAGTAGTTGAATACAAGACCTGGATCTGCCTGATTTGCGGCTGGGTCTACAACGAACTGGATGGGCTTCCGGAAGAAGGCATCGCCGCGGGGACACGATTCGAGGACATCCCCCAGACCTGGCGGTGTCCGGAGTGCGACGTGGGGAAAGAGGATTTTGTGATGGCGGAGTTTTGAGGTGAGGGCTGGCTGAGCCTTCTGCTCACGTGATCTTGGCGGGGCTTTGCGCAGGCTTGGTTTTCGAGCGTCTTTGCTATACTCTGCCCGCGCTGGCGGATTTCGCGGACTGCGCGGATGGCCAAGCCGCCCTGGAGACAGGGCGAAGGCCAATCCCACACAGCCTCCGCGCCGCTGGATAATGGTCCATCTCCCCGTAGTTCAATGGATAGAACAAGTGCCTCCTAAGCGCTAGATGCAGGTTCGATTCCTGCCGGGGGGACCAGGAAAGACCCCAAGAGCCCCATGCAACAAGGATGCTCGTGAAATTTGGCGTAATTCTGGCGTAACGAATGTGGGAAAGCACATGTTCTTCTGCCCAGACGGCAGGTTCGGGCCGGTGCCTGTCGCGCCGCGAACACGGCCCGTAGCGCAGACACAGGCTAGGCACATAGAATGGCGGCATGACTCCGCTCAATATAATCACAACATGGCAGCCGGGCTGCTGGTGCGTCGCACAGCTGCAGCTCTGCGTGCAGCATCTCGAAGAAACTCCGATCGAAAGCTTTCGCTACCCGGCGCAATGGGCCTGGTTTGGGTGGCGGCCGTTGGATACCAGCCTACCATTCCGCCTGCCGGACGGCTGGGGGCTGACGCTGGAGCCGCCCGGTCCTGAGCTGGCCGACGAGGTCGGCGCGGCACCCGTCTATGTGCTCGGTGATGCGGAGGCGGACTGGCCCGCGCTGCTCGACATCCTGCTCGTCTCTGCCGATACCGAACCGTGGCTGCGATCGATCATCATGCAACGCCACGAGACCGAACGGCTAGCCCTGAAGACGCGTTATGCGCAGCGATATGGCGTGGGTGAGTCGGCCGCATTCGAGCGCTTCATGCAGGTGACGGTTGCACCTGCAACGGCTCCTGGCGATGCGGTTAACTCGTCGGCCAGTGACAGACCGCCGCCCGTGGAACTCCGCTCCATCAGCCTGACGTCGTATCCCCACTGTACGGCGACGGTCAAATCAGAGGACGACGGCGGTTTGCTGTTCGACCTTTATGACCGCGATTACCTGGGAAGCGATAGGGCCGACATGTACCGCGTTGCGCCCGAAGCGCTGCCGGGACTCTACCTCGCGATGACGCAGACGACCGGCGACAGCCCCGGCACGCCGGCGAAACTACTGGCGTCCATTGGCCGGCACTATCCTGCGTGGGACGACGCGTTCAGCTGGCTCAAACACTCGGGTGTTCCATTCACGCACGAAGTCGACCCGTGGGCATAGGCACATAAACTAACTACAAAGAAAGGACCAATCCACCCCCGGCGTCATAGTAGTTGTCGCCTCTGAAATTTCTTATCAAGAAGAGTCAGAGGTGCAGGTTGAAGGCGAGACAAACGTATTCTGTCGAGTTCAAGGAGCAGGCCCTGTCGAAGGTCCTGCAGCGCGGGAACCGCACGGTTGGATCTGTGGCAGACGAATTGAACGTGAACGTAATGACGTTAAGGAAATGGATGAGAGGCGCCACCACCGCGAACCGGAGCTCGGGCTCCGGGCACGCAAGACGTCCGGAAGACTGGTCGCTGGAAGAACGACTGATGGCATTGCAGGAGAGCCATGGACTGATCGACGAAGCCTTGAACGGCTGGTGTCGTGAGCGCGGCCTGTTTGCGCATCATCTCGCGCAGTGGCGCGCGGATTTTTGCACGGTTGGCGGGGCTGGTGGCCGGCGCGAGAGCGCTCAGGAAGTGCGGGATCTGAAGCAGGCCAACGTACAACTGCAGCGCGAATTGAACCGCAAGGAGAAGGCGCTGGCTGAAGCTGCGGCGCTACTGGTGTTGCAAAAAAAGTACCGTGCGCTGTTCGAGGGCGAGGCCGAATGACGGCCCCTGAAGAGCGCAAGACATTGATCGACCTGATCGGCGAGGCGACCCTGGCCGGGGCTCGTCAGGAACATGCGTGCAACATTCTGGGGCTTAGTGCCCGGACAGTCCAGCGCTGGCAACTCGGCGAACCTGGCGCGGTGGACGGGCGCTCGTTGCGGCGCCATGAGCCGCTCCACAAGCTTTCTGCCGATGAACGCGC